>NZ_OY762961.1:1560000-2760000 GCF_963666745.1 uncultured Desulfuromonas sp.
TGACCGTCTGGCCACTCAAAGCCTGTTTTTTTCCGACTTATACGCCACCGGCACCCGTACCACCCGAGGGTTGGAAGCCATCACCCTATCCTTGCCGCCGACTCCCGGCCGTTCGCTGGTCAAGCGTCCGGATAACGGGCCGTTTTACAGTCTTGGCGGCGTATTGAAACAGCAGGGCTACGACACGGCATTTCTTTACGGGGGGCGGGGATTTTTCGACAATATGAACGCCTTTTTCTCCGGTAACGGTTACCGGATTATTGACGAAGGGGATTACAGCGACGAGGAGATTACATTTAAAAACGCCTGGGGGGTGTGTGATGAGGATCTCTATAACAAAACCCTGCAGCAGGCGGATAAAGCCGTTGCCGCGCAACGGCCCTTTTTCTTTCAGCTAATGACGACCAGCAATCATCGCCCCTACACCTACCCTGACGGCAAAATCGATATCCCGTCCGGTTCGGGACGCGATGGCGCAGTACGCTATACGGACTATGCCCTTGAGCAGTTTTTCACTCAGGCCCGTCAACATGACTGGTTCGACAACACCATCTTTGTCGTCGTTGCCGATCATTGCGCCGGAAGTGCCGGCAAAGTCGGTCTTCCCATTGCCCGCTACCACATTCCGCTGTTTATTTATGCTCCGGCACATATTGCAGCAAGGGATTATAGCCAAGTTGCCAGCCAGATTGATCTGGCCCCGACGTTGTTAGGCTTGCTGCATATTAACTACACCAGCCATTTTTTCGGAGAAGACCTGTTGGCCTCGACCTATCAACCGCGTGCTCTGATCGGTAATTATCAGAAACTCGGCCTTTATCGTAAAAACAGCCTGGTCATTCTGGAACCGCAACAGATCATCACACAAATTAACGACCCATGGCACAGTGAGCAGCTTCTTCAAGGAGATCCGCAACAGGAAGATGTGCAGCTGGCGGAGGCCTATTACCAAGGAGCGGACTATCTAATTCAACACAAGCTCCATCACAGCGACCGGGCTTTCCCTGAATCAGTGCCAGCGCATAGACACGAACAAAACGTGAAAAAAACGACAACAACCTCGTTTAAAACCCAGCTCAAACAGCTGCTGTTCAAGAGCATCTGTTGCGGCAAAAGTCATGGGATGTGACGTCAGCAGTGTAATGGGCTTGAAATGCGTGCGACAAAGTCAACTTTTTACGGTTTTGTCGTAACAATTCGGTACGCATCGGTCACCATTTAAACGCGATTGCCCGCTTGCCGAGAATATAATCATCAAAAATTTTCGTAGCCGGTCCATCGGCCAGGGCCACACAGGTATGAAGCGGCATCAGATGTTCTTCACGTGGATGACAGTAACGCGCGCTTGGTGCCTTCTGCCACTCGATCAACAGCTGTTCCCGTTCAGCCTGAGTGAGTTCACCCGTACAAAGCTCCTCAAGCCAGTTCTGAAACACATCATTATGTGGATCTGTTGTCGTACTACCCTGCCAGTCAAAGGCCTGTAAATTGTGAAACGAAAACCCTGAGCCGATGATCAGAATATTTTCTTCCTTCAATTGTCGTAAAGCGCGACCAATCGCTATATGTTTAGCGGGATCCAGGCCCTTCACTAAAGACAGCTGCTGCACCGGAATATTCGCATCGCGATACATCAGTTTCAGGGGGATAAACACCCCATGATCAAAGCCGCGTTGCACGTCAACCTGGGTTTGAATGCCCTGATCATTGAGTAAATTGACAATCCGCTGTCCCAGCTGCGGATGCCCTGCCGCCGGGTACTCAATCGCATAGGACTCCTTCGGAAAACCGTAATAATCGTAATACAATGACGGATTCGCCGCGCCGAGCACCGTAACACAAGGCTCTTCCCAGTGCGCGCTGATAACCACAATCGCCTCTGGACGATGCAGCGTCGAAGAAAGCCCTGTCATAAATTCGACCATCTTCTGATGACTGGGCTCGCCCAGCAAAGGCAACGGACCACCGCCATGGGAAACGTAAATAATCTGCCCTGCTGGATTCGTCTTCGTGGTCATAGATTCTCTCCTTTCGCTCTGGCAGAAAAAAGCGATTACCGTAAACCTTAACGTATCAGGTCTGATACGCAAGAACGATCTACACGTCTCTTTTTATCTCCGTTCGGCTAAAAATCAGAAGTGCACAAGCGTAAATCACGGCAAAGATGACGCCGACGCAGGTCAAAGCCGTACCCCATCCAGAGTGGTCACCAACCCAGCCCATCAAAGGGAACAGCGCGGCAAAGATCACGTAGACCAGAAACATCCGCACCGACAAAACCGTCGCCCTAACCTGCGAATCCGTTTGTTCATTGATGTAGTTTTTAAGAATCGGTGTCGCCAGCCCCCGTGTACAGTAAAACAGAATCAATACGAGCATGGCCGGAGCGGCGGATAAAGACCCCAGAGCCAAAAAACTGGCGGAAACCACCCCACCGACGAGGGCCATGAACGCGATTTTGTTGAGGTGATGCTCCACGTGATGAGCACGATGAGAAAAAAACGCCGCACTCAGATTAAGCACACTCCAGAACAATCCCAGTTGCATGGCAGATGGTCCAAAGGCGTCGCTGTACCAGTAAGGAATCGCCTTGGCCATGGTGTAGGTCCCGCCACCGACAAGGGCGGCATACACCACCAGAAGTAACAGCGTCCGGTCCAGCAACAGCGAACGTTTCAACGCCGGGAGCAGGTTCATTGACCGGCCTTTAATGCGTGCCTCTTGCTCCGGCTCAACCAGAGTCAATGCTGCGGGTAAGGCAATCAACGCCACCACCGCCTGCGCGATGAACGGATAGCGTAAACTGGCCACGGCCAATAAACCACCAAGGGGTGCGCCGAGGGTCTCAAGCAAGCTGCCCAAAGCGATCACCCGCCCTTCATAGCGCGAATATTCACCGGTTTTATTCATCGCCACCAGCGTCTCGTATAACATCGCCGAATCGGAGCCGGAAATCATACTTTGACCGACACCCAGCACGACCATGGCCAGCAAAAACCCGCTAAAAGAAAACGATAGCGCATAGATCATGTAGCCCAGCGCACCCAGTACAGAACCGAGAATCAGTGTTTTCTTGCGGCCGATGGCATCCGCCAGGTAACCTGAAGGGATTTCGAAAAAAACAATCGCCAGTGCCTGGATCGACGCCAAGACACTGTAGCCGCTTTTATCAATACCGTTTGCGCCAATAAATAACGGTACAAACGGCGTTGTCAGCATCAGCCAGCGTGCTGCTTTGATCAGGTAGATCTTTAAAATATTATGTTCAATGAAGGCCATGAAAAAACCGTTTAAGGCGATGGAATCTTCCTGATGTTTGAAGAATTTACGACGAAAACTTTATTGTTGCATCGAAACTCAGCTGGGCAAAGCAATTCTCTGATTTTGGTCTCTTCACCTGGAAAGGACGCCCAATCTCAGACTTTTGAAAATCTCTGTCTGAGTTTGAAGCCTTCTACGGAACTTACATGTTCTCACCTGTCTCACCGGATCAAAGAATTCGCCAGTATCTTTTAAACGCCAAACAACTTATAGTCAGTAAAATAGTAAAGGTTCTCGCGAAAACATCTCTCTGTTCTTTGAACCGTATGGTTAAATAGAGCCGAAAAATCACCGTAGCAGCTCTCAGAAGGGATAACAGCGCAATCTCAACCTGCCACTCGGATCGCTCCTGCACATTTAAGCGTTGCATTATTTTACAACGCTGTCCTTTTCCCAGGCCTGCAAATTCATAATCTTTTGCCATGGCTGTTTTTACGTAGCGAATTCGCATACTGTTGATGCGTTGCGTATGAATTACCCCACGAGTATTACATGGGTGCATTGCGTGTTAAGTACCAGACCATCGAATTCGGTGAAGTGGACATCCACGTCCGAATCCTTCGTGACCGTCAGCAATTCAGCGACGAACAAGGCCTGGCCGAACAGCTGGGAATCTCATCTGCTGTCTGGCCGCTCTTCGGCCAAGTGTGGCCATCAGGCAATGTTCTTGCCCATCATATGTTCAACTATCCAATTACAGATCAGCGCATACTTGAAGTGGGCTGTGGCATCGGACTGTCGAGCTTGGTGCTCAACCACCGCAAAGCCGACATTACAGCGACCGATTACCATCCGGAAGTTGAAGGATTTCTCGAAAAGAACACCCGTCTTAACGAAGACGAAAACATCCCATTTGTCCGAACGGGGTGGGAAGATAAGAAAAGTGGACTCGGCCTTTTTGACCTGATTATCGGCAGTGACATTCTTTACGAGCAAGAGCATGTCGAGCTGTTATCTGAATTTATCAACCAGCATGCCAGAACGCATTGCACGATTATTCTGGTTGATCCAGGACGTGGCCACCATGCACGATTCAGCAAAAGGATGGTCGCTCTGGGCTATACGCACAGCCAATATAAACCCGACACAATCGACTATCTGGACGAACCGTTTAAAGGGCAGATCCTGAAATACGTCAGGTAGGGAATAAACCGCCAAGAAATCTGTCAAGACGCCATGCGGGGTGCGGCTGCAGTAAAACATCACTCATACGCAAGGCGCAGCAATCTATCCCCTGAACTTTGCAACGGACCAAGAGGATTACGCTCTTCGTGGACGGTTTTAATGGCTGGCGTGCCACTCCATAGCTTATAGACAACCTCGTTCTCGCTCAGGACAAGCAACATTTTAAAATGCCAGCCATGGATATCCGTTTTGCGATGAAAATTGAAGAAGTCCGCCCAAAAATTTCCAACCCGTTTAGACTTCAGCCGTTTTAAGTCATAGACATAGGCCTGACAATCATCAGGCCGTTGCAGGCAGCGTTGCAACTCCGGCGCCAGGCCATTCTGAGGTAGGTTCTGAAACAGTGACGCCAGTTCAGTGTAATTGAGCCGTTGCATGTTGGCGGTTTTTTCCAGGTTGAATCCCAACGCCGCCAGTTCCGTCATGCTGTTTCCCGACTCAATCCGATCATAGGCGCCTTTGATCTGCTCGAAGCTGTGCCATTTCGACTGCGTCACTTCCTGCGAACGTGGCAATAGTCTGCTACAGCCACAAAGCGCGATCATGACCGACACAAAAAACAGAAACCGCCACCCGGTTGAAAAGACATCACTAAACATAGCTCGCCCATCTTGAAATTCTTTGAGTAAAGCACTGCTTCCATCAGAGACATTGGGAAACAACCCAGTAATTCCGACGATCCGCAATGCCTATCAAAAGAATAAAACATTACTCGACAAGCGCAAGTTTTTCAAAAAATACGGATAATTACAGGCACAAGACAACAACAAACTGTGCCGTCTGTTCACTGGCCCAGACCTGACAGGTTGCCGTCGCATCAAGGTAGAGGGAGTCTCCGCACTCCAGGTCGATGGTTTCATCACCCACATTCACAGACAGGCTGGCTTTCTTGACAAACAAAAACTTGTCACGGCCATTGTCCGGCAATTTATAGTGATAATCCTCAGGAGAGAGAGTGACGGAAAACGCTTTCAGATGTTTTTTCAACTTGTCGCCGACCAGCGACTTATAAATAAAATGCGGATTGTTCGTTGTGTAGCCTTTATCCGCCCGCACCACCTCGTAATGAACCAACGGCTCTTCTTCAAAGAAAAAGCTGATTTTAACATCAAAAAAATCGGCCAAACGCGACAATGTCGCAATGGGGGGAGTGACGTTATTGTTTTCGATCTGTGAAATCAGCGCAGGAGAAAAACCGGTCTGGGTAGCGACATTTTGCAATGTGATGCCCATAGTCTTTCTGAGTTCTTTGATTTTACTACCGATATCGTAGCTCATGAATATCCCTCACCAGGCGTTGAACCACGGGATAGAGGCGGGAATTTCTCCGACCGGAGTTTCCCCTTTTAATACACGACAGGCGTTCCACAACCTGTAGACGCCCGAGAACACCTCTAGGCATGGTGACAGATGTGAGAGAAACTGTAAACGGGGCATAACTCAACAAAAGCTAACAGCCCTGTTTGAACGCATGATGGCCTGTCTGAGAACCTGTATCCGCGAGGTGCAGCCAGTTATAGCCGGTGAAAGAAGTATCTGGCTGGGAAAATGCTCTTTCCTCACAGTGGCGGGTCCGCGACGGAATTGCACCGTCTTCCTTCAATCACAGGCTCTTTTTATCTATCATCCGTCAACCCCACAGTTTTGAGGGAACGAATCGGAGAAAAGTAGAAAACAAATGGCCGCATTTTTCAAGAAAATTACCACAAGAGGTCGAGAAATAGTTGCTGATTTTCCAGTTTGTCGGTTCCTTGTCAGTCGTCTTGGCAACAACCAGTTGACTTCCATAGGCGCAACTGATAAACACCATCAAGCAATTTGATCAACGTTCCAGGCTTGGACTGGTGATCAACAACATACGATTTCAGATGCTCTCACGAGCTTAATAGGGAACCCTGTGCAATTCAGGGACGGGCCCGCCGCTGTAACCGGGGACGAAAGCCGCTTGATGTCACTGCCGAAATTCGGTGGGAAGACGTGGCCGGTAGGATGATCTGGAAGTCAGAAGACCTGTCTGAAATTTAGTAATACGCGCTCCTAAGGCAGGGAGACGTATTGAATGTCTTGTGGATAGAAAAGGGATATCCCAGGTCGATGTGTATTCGGTCTGGGCTTTTTTACGCCCGGACCCAAGGAAGATTTGGGAAGGAGCGTACCCCATGAAGACAATGCAATGGAATTGGCTGGTGGCAGCCCTGCTGTGCTTCGGCATGGTCGGCACGGTGTGGGCCAAAGAGGCGACCCAGGACTATGACCTCGGTCAGATCGTCGTCACCGCCGACCGTTATCCGGTCAACGAACAGCAGAGTGCTCGCTTCGTCACGGTGCTGACGGCCGAGCAACTGGAGGAATCCGGCGGCAACAACGTTATTGATGCCCTCAAACGCAGTGGCGCGTTATCCTACAAGTCGTTGGCCCCACTCGGCGTCAGCCGCATGGGCATGAAAAGCGAGGTCAGTATTCGCGGCCTCGAAGACGGTGAACTGGTGCTGATCAACGGCGTGCCGATCCAAAGTGCCTCCGGCGGCAGCTACGATCTCAACGCCATCGGCCTCGATCAGATCGAGCGTGTTGAGATCCTCACCGGCGCCGCCTCAACTCTGTACGGTGCCGACGCCATGACCGGCGTCATCAACATCATCACCCGCCAGCCCGGCCAACCACTGTCACCCTACGCCGGCGTCGAGCTGGGCGAACTCGGCTATCAGAACCACAGCGTCGGCCTGACCAGTGAAAAACTCAACCTCGGTGCCCGCTATCAGCGCCTTGACGGCATCGACACCATCTACCGCAGTTTTGCCACCAAAAGCCCCTACCGTTACGACATGCAGGCCACCGATCAGCTGTCGGCCAGCCTCAACTACCATCCGGCTGAACACTGGACCCTCGACTATCTGGTGACCACCATCGAAACCGGCTTTGTTAAACGCTATGACAGCCCGAGCAAGGAGCCGACGTATTACGACCAGGATCAGGAAAAACACTTCGCCGATATCCGCTACGAGGCCGATAATGTCACCGTCAAGGGATTCTATTCCTTTGATGAACTGACCAAAAACCAGACCTCCCCCAGTGCCCCGGAGGAAAAAAGGCGCACCTACAACTACGGCCTCAGCGGTGATTACCGCTTTACGGCCTTGACCCTGGAGCAGACGGTCGGTGCCGACTTTATCCGTCGGGTGGCCGATTACGACTACTCCTACGGTCGCCACGCCCGCGATGACAGCGCCCTGTTCTGGCAGATCAAACGCCCCTTCTTTGAACGGCTGATCGTCAGTGCCGGTGCCCGCGAGCAATGGATCAACGGCTACGACGGCGCCTGCGACTACAGCCGTTTTCTGCCCAGTGCCGGGCTGAACGTTGAGGTGACCTCAGCCCTGCATCTGTTTGCCAATGCCGGGAAAGCCTTTCGCGCCCCGAGCTTTAACGACCAGTATTATTCCACGGCCACCCGCGTCGGCAATCCCGACCTGGAACCGGAAGAAGGCTGGAGCTATGAAGCCGGCGTGAAATACGACCACCCCGCCGTGCATCTGCGCGTGGCCCTGTTTCTGATGAAATTCGATGATAAAATCATCTCTTACGAGCGCGATGACGGCATGAACAGTTACTACAATGCCGGAGATTACGAAAATCAGGGCATCGAATGGCAGCTGGTCTACGCCCCTTTTCACCACCAGCAGGGAATGTGGAAGAACCTGTCCTTTTCCGCGCGCGGCTTTGTCGCCAACCCGAAAGCCGACGACAGTGACGGCGAGCTGACCCAGGTGGGGCCACGGGTGCAGACGGCCTTCGGCATCAAATATCTGGGGCGCGTGTTGACCTTGAATGCCGATGTCATCAACCTCAATGATCGCGAAGATGATTTGGAGAGTGAACTCACCGTCAACCTGTACAGCCGCTATCAACTGCCGGTGGGTGCCCTCACCTTCAGTGTCGACAATCTGTTTGATGAAGAGGTGGTCACCGGCGGCTCCACCACCTCGGAATACTACGGGCTGGGACGCCTGATCAAAGCGGGCTACGAAATCCGCTATTAGTCTTCCTCTCATTTGCCTGCATCGGATTCAACCATGGCAATCCGGTGCAGGCAGGTTATACTGGCAGTGACAACCTACAGCACAAGGTGTGAATCATGGAAAAGATGGATATCCATACAGCCTTTACCCTGCTCGAACCTGGCCCTGTGGTTCTGGTCACGACCCACGACGGCAATAAGAGCAATATCATGACGATCTCCTGGACCATGGTCATGGACTTTACACCCAGCTTTGCCCTGACCACCGGCCCATGGAACTACTCCTATACCGCCTTGACCCAAACCAGAGAATGCGTCATCGCCATCCCCACCATTGACCTGCTCGACCAAATTGTCGGCATCGGCACCTGCTCAGGCAGCACCACGGATAAATTTACAGCCTTTGATCTGACGCCTCTACAGGCCGAACATGTCAAGGCACCGTTGATCAAGGAGTGCCTGGCGAATATCGAATGTCGAATCACTGAGGTCATAGAAAACCAGCATATTGTGGTCCTTGAAGGACTCGAAGCCTGGTTCGACGAACAACGCAAAGAAACGCGGACGTTGCACGCTGTCGGAGACGGTACGTTTATCGTCGATGGTCAAAAATTGGACCGGCGCGACATGATGCGTTCAAAGCTGCCGACCGGGGTTTAATTCCAGATTCTCCATATTTTTTCTGCAGCCTCCTCCCTCCTCACCAGCGATTAAAGAACATCTTCTCGTCCACCAAATTAAAGTTTCTCCCGTAACTAGCCGATAAAACGAAGATAGTTGTTTATCACCCAGTGAGGAGATGGCATTTTGAGCCAGTGTCCGTTATGGAAAAACGTCTTGACATACAACCAACCCAATGGGTCGAACCCGTTCTCGAATATCAACGGCTTGCCGACAGATATCAAACGGTTGAAGAGCGCGCCGAATCAGAGCGAAAAAAACACCGTGCCCTGAAACGACCTGAAAGACGCTTTGTCGCCCTACGCAAACTGGTGACACATCTTAAGAAAAACTACAGTTTTATCCGTGTTGACCACGTCAGTGCCGAGCGGGAGCTTCGCCAGCTTGGCCTGAGAAAAATCCACAATGACCTGGCCACGCTGTTATCCGGCCTTGAAGTGACGACCACTGCCACCAACGACATCGTTGGTCAAGTTACCAATCAGGCCTCGCTATTCCAGTTGGGACACAACGGGTCCACGGCCCAACTGGATCACCTGATTTATGCTAATCTGAGCCATGGTCTGCAAGTCCTCACGTTAGAACAACAGAACATCCGGATTCCGGTGATAGATCTGTCCTGCGTGGCGCTTTTAGAACGCTGCCAGGACAAACGACTCATGGCGAGTCACAACAACCTGTTGCTTTCGGTTCACGCGTCGAAGAAAAATGGCACAGAGAAAAGCTCCGTGCATGAAGGCTTCATACTTGACCTTTCGATTGCGATGGGCGTGATTGAGATCAATGACAGCGGACGTCGGGCTTTTATCTATCAACAGAGCGACACCTCTTTTGCCTTGTATGCCGACAAGCAGATCAGCATTGAGATTTAAGCTCACCTCACCTTAAACTGGTCACATCAATTCGATGAAATCGTTTGCTCAGCAACGCAACAAAGAAGGACAGCAGATGGAAACAACATTCAGTGGATCGTGCCTGTGCGGTAACGTCACCTTTGAAATCACAGGGGAGTTCACCACCTTTTATCTGTGTCATTGCCAACGCTGCCGCAAAGACAGCGGTTCCGCCCATGCCGCCAATCTTTTTTCAAACACAGCCCGATTAACCTGGCTTTCCGGCAAGGGAAACATCACCACCTTCACCCTGCCGGAAACGCGCCACAGCAAAAGCTTTTGCGCCATTTGCGGGTCCGCCCTGCCCGTTCAACTCAATAAAAGACTCCTTCAGGTCCCGGCAGGCTGCCTGGACAGTGACGTGCCCCTTCAACCCACAGCGCACATTTTTCTATCCGACAAAGCCAATTGGGATGAAGCGCTCGACAAGGTCACCAAATTCGAAAAGTTGCCCGCTTAAGGTGCCATTGACGCTTGACGAACAAAAAACCGGCTGGTAGCGTACACAAAACATCAGAAAGGAGTTATTTACATGGAGATTGTGAGTTTGTCTGGGGCAAAGAGAGGATACGTGGCTTAACGTTCACGATTCACCTCCCCACTGACTTCCCCTCTTTGCCCGGTTGACGCCGGGTTTCAACTGAATAGAAACCCATTTCATTTGTGCAGACCACACAGTAGGATGCCATTTGTGTGTCCGCACCACGACGATTCACAATGAACCGAGGGGTTTCCATGTCTCACTCTCAGAACGCACACATACACTCCCTCCCACAACTGGGCTGGAGTCATTATTTTCAACAACAACTCGACTTCGACGAATTGGAAAGCACTTTTCCCTGTCGCGTCTGCGCTGTTCATGGCCCGATCATCGATGTCATCTCCAATCAAGGTCAAAATCAGCTCACTCTTCCCGGAACATGGCAACAGTGGGACATTATTGAGCGCCCCACCGTAGGCGACTGGCTCCTGGTGGCGCGTGATAGTCTCAAACCACACCGCCTACTCGAGCGCAAAAGTCTGTTCCGCCGCAAGGCCGCAGGGCTTGAAGCCAAAGAACAGCTGATTGCCGCCAACATCGACACGCTATTCATCGTCACCTCGTGCAATCAGGACTTTAACCTGTCACGCCTGGAGCGCTACCTGGCTCTGGCCTATGAAGCGGACGTCCAGCCTATTGTAGTGCTGACCAAAACCGACCTGACAGACGATATTTCCTCTTACATCAGCCAGACCCGCAGCCTGAAACGGGATCTACTGGTCGAAGCGGTCAACAGCCTCGACCGTGCCTCCTGCGAGGTGTTGCTCTCCTGGTGCGGTTGCGGCCAGACTGTGGCACTCACCGGCTCATCCGGGGTCGGCAAATCCACCCTGATCAACACCCTGAGTGGACACACGGATCAAGCCACTGCCACCATCCGCGAGGATGATGCCAAAGGTCGTCACACCACCACAGCGCGGTCGCTGCACTTTCTACCCGAAGGTGGCATCCTCATCGACAATCCGGGGATGCGTGAACTGCAACTGGCCGATTGTGAAGAGGGTATTGCCAACCTGTTTGAAGAGATTGAGCAACTGGCCCGGCACTGCAAATTCAACGATTGCAGCCACCAGACGGAGCACGGCTGTGCCGTGAGAAATGCGTTGGAAAACGGATTACTTGATCCACGCCGACTGACGAGTTATCTCAAGCTCAAAGCCGAACAGCAACGCAACAGTGAAACCATAGCCGAGCGACGCAGCCGAGAAAAAGGGTTTCATAAAATGTGTCGGACAGTGATGTCGGCCAAACGAAAGAGGCAGGATGATCGGTAATTGAGTAACCGATCTCCGGCAGAACGCCGGAAACGGTCAACCATCATTACAATGAGCGGGCTCTGCCATAAGAGCCCGCTCGCTATTTGAATCAGATTTTCCTCGCTACCAGGGCAATCACCTCAGAGTCCTCATGGTAAGCGTTTCCAGCAACATCACTGTAATATTCCGTAATCTCAAAACCGCTCTCTGTAAATTCTCGCTTTACCGACGCCAGACTGAAATACTGCAGCCAGTTGTACACCTGCCATTGTCGACTCATCTCGACAATGGTGTATTTATCCAGACATACCTTTTCCTGCGCATATTTCATCGTTTTAGCAAAACCAAAGTAGTCCTGATCTGACCAGAAACCATCCATCAACCGCCGTTCAAAACAGGTGTTTTCCTGACGTGAGTTAAACGCCTGCAGCGAGAACACATCCAGCAACACCGCCCCGTCATCGTTGAGATGTCGATGAAAAACCTCCATCAGCTGATTTCTTTGCACCGGGCTCAACGGACAAAAATCACAATAGATCAAAGTGATCAGGTCAAAGCGTTTCTCTGACGCAAAATCGAGATAGTTTTGCTGACGGTAGTCAATATCCAGCCCTTTGTTCAGGGCTTGTTCTCTGGCATACGCAATAGAGCGTCGTGAAAAATCAATCCCAGTCACCGACGCGCCAAGCTCGGCAAACGGCAGCGTATAAAGACCTGGACCACAACCAAAATCGGCAATATGGCAATCCGGGCCAATTCTGAACCGTTCTTTCATCCAGTCGATAGACGCCTCGATAAACCCTTGATTGCGGGAGGCCGGTTCAAGATCAGGGTTAAGATGAAATTGCAGCATCTGCTGAGAAATGTGGGCATCATTCCACAGCGTCTCAGCCGTATAAAATTCAAATGGAGCAGGCTTGCTATCAACCTGTTGTAAAAATTCAAACATAGTCATTTCCTTTAACGTATAAAAAGCACAACGCCACGCAGTTACAACGGGAATTGGCTCGTGTAACGAAGGCTTTGATTTTTGAGGGAAGAACGAGAAACACTTCTCCTGTTGCCACTGAAACCAGAGGAGAAGCTGCACTCAAAATGTGCTCAATAGATGCGCTGACGCGCTTTTGAAAGGAAATTACTTCATAGAGACGAAGGTAAAGAAACCGGCGACTTTCGTCAAGGTTGAAACGAAATCAAACAGGCCGCTTCGATTTCGGCAGCCCCTGCGCCACCAGATCATACGAATCATCAATCATCGAAAAGATCTCCTCGTCTGAAATAGAGCCATCAAGGATCACCGTATTCCAATGGCGCTTATTCATGTGGTAACCGGGTATAATTGCCGGGAACAGCTCACGCAAAACTTCCGCCTTATCAGGATCACACTTCAGATTCACCCGCAACGGTTCGCCGTGGATATTCAGCAAGGCAAACATCTTTCCGCAGACCTTCAGCACCAAGGTTTCTTCATCGAAAGGAAAAGTTTCCTCGGCTGCCGGTTTGGATAAGAGGTAGCTGCGTAAGGTTTCGAAGTTCATTGCAAAAAGTTCCCTACGGATTTGAGACGCCACCAATATTCCTTATTTCAAGAATACGATTGGCGGGGAGAACAACAACGTCAGTATTCACATAAAAGGCTTGGTGAGATGCCGACACTGCCAGAGGGTACGCTTTTACGCTTTTCACATGTCCATGTTGATCGGAATAGCTTAATCGAATCGATTTAAATGGTATGTTTGCTGCTTCACCATTCAGAATTTTTTTCTGTTCTCTAAAAGCGCTATCTTTGCCTTGCTCGTAAGCATAATTATATGTTAAGGGCACAGATAAGATCACAAGGACAACAACAAGAAGACGCAACAGAAATTTAAAAAAATCACTTAGTAAAAAACGATGACGTTCATTTATTGATTGTTCATTATTTTCTTTGCTAAATAATTTTGAAACAAACTGAAATGGCTTATCAAAGAAAAGTATGAACATTACAAGATAAAATGCGAAAAAAATAAAAATAATCTTAGAAAAATAACCCCACTTATCGATACCGAGCAAACATGACTTCATTACACCATGAATGATTGTTTCTTCCATCGAGATAGGAAACATGCTTCCTAACAAACCCCAATATGAAAGATAGCCGTGGTATACTGCATAACCAAAAAAATAAGTTACGGCTGTAATGGTAGCGATAATCAGTGCAGAATTCTGAAGAATTTTCCCCACCAAAGATGATGATTCTGGACTACTCGATTCAAGATTACTCGTAAGAACTTCTGAGCTTTCAATACCGTTATCTATATCATTGGTTTCTTTTTCAATAGAATTGTCAGGAATAATTTTTTCCATAGACACTTTGCTCTTTCTTCTCTACTTCACAAAATAAAATCCCGGCGCCAACGATTCGGCACCAATTTCGTTGGTAAGCTCCGCTCTGATTTCAGCTTTATCCACCTCAACGACCTCAACATCATCCTCATTGATCACAAACGCCTTGTTGCCATGTTCAGAATAACTGATCAACTGATAGTCATCAGGGTCATTTGCCAGATAATAGAGATAAACACCCTCCGTCGCTTGACATTGCAGCTGGCTGGCGTCGGTTGGCCACATTCCATTTTCAGCATAATACCCTAGCACGCGTTCCTGACAGGTGGACAATGCGGTATTTGCGGCAACATTACCTGCCCTCTGTCGATAGGCCACATATTGAGGAATGGCAATGGCCGCAAGAATGCCAACGATAGCGAGTAACACAGGCACAAGCAGGACAATGAAAATTCCACCGGTGCTGGTCTCAGGATAGATGTCCTGCAATTCAGGTTCACTCTTGCAGGCATAAAGAATGAACTCAACAAACGCCACCAATGTCGGGATATACGTCCAGAAAAACAAGAGGTACAACACCCCTTGTAGATTCTTCTTCAGGTAAAATTTATGCCCGCCCAGTCCGCCAAGAAAAAACGTGATCACCAGCAAGGCAACCTTGTTGACCATGGTACGCGGCGGGGCCACACGTACGCCGCATTTCGGGCAGATTTCAGCTTTAATATGAATCTGACTGCCACAGGTAGGGCAAACCTTGTGCTGAGGTGCACTTACGGATTCAGGTTCTTTGATTGGATCATGCGCGGAAGTAAGAATAGTTTGTTCTGGTCGGGCCTGCAATTCGGGAGCAGCAGACTCTGACGACGTAAAAGGAAATGACTTCTTGCACTGCGGGCATGTAACCGTCTTGCCCTGTAATATCGCAGGATCACGGTCAATATCTTTACTGAAACCACAATGTGGACAAGTAATCGTGCAAAGGCTCATATGAGCTCCTGAAAAGGATAAACGTGCCGAACAAAAATCTTTAAAGGGTAAAAAACCGTCACTGACGGAAAAACAACACTATCAGAATGCATTCTAATAATATAGCAACACGGTGATCCTTTTTAGCCCTTTAACACTCTTTTGACAAATTGACGAGTGGACTCCACGCCTTGAATTTGACAGAATCCATACAAACACCAAACCAAACAGGACTCCGCGTGTTAAGACCTTCCATCTCATTTCTTTTCATCATTCTCGTTTCTTTTTATGTGTGCTCATGCACAGCCACACCGGTCCATCTGTCTGACCTGGCTAAGACCGATATCGACATGGTGGTTGATCTGCATATTCAGCGAACGGAATCACTGATGCGTGAATTGACGGAAAAGCTTTATCACAGAAATCCGGTTCAATTAACGCGAGGGGGAAAGAAAACTCTCGGCCAGGCCATGGATATCCTGTTCAACGAGCAACGCAATTTATCGTTTCCGCAGCTCGATGGCAGATTAGGTACGGATGCCATGTTATTAGCACTGGATGAGCATTATGCTGGAGACAGAGTCTTTGCCTTGATGACTGGCCTTCTTTCGATGATCAGAACCTCCTACGGCAACAAGGCTGAATTCTTCATGTTGGACGATCTGGAACCGCAGGCGCTGTACAACTCTGCCCGTAATATTGAAATTTTAGTGTGGCGGTTAAAAGCACGGGTCGATGAGCATGGCAAGCCGATTATCTGGACCAATAATCAGCCTGGTGAGGAGCAGAACCTAAGTTATGAACGGCTGTTTGGACAACTGATCTCTTTGCAAGACACCATGGCGTTAATCGCCGGCCAGAAGTGGAATCGGTCAATCAACTTTATTGTGCGCACTGCCGCCTCAACGGTATTTTTACCCGTTGGGTTATAACCCATTTCAGGCCCCCCTCACCCGCCACGTCAGGTCACCCAGAGGGGCCTGTCATCGCCGCAGGCAACTCTTGATCGATTAAATCAGCAATAAAACTGCCGATATAAACTTTACTCTTTAACCGTACCGGGATACGCCGCTCGTCATCCGTCAGCCAAACCTGAATTTTGGCATCCTTACTCTTTTTGAACACGCCACCAACCTGTTTCAGGTCCGGTTCAACCAAAATGGTCGGATAAGCACGATCCGCAATCGTTATCGTTTCCTTACGAATCACACGGGCTTCGCCAAGCACGTTCTTCTTGCCATCCGTCACCGCGAGCCGCAGGGCTTCACCAACAACCAGCCGTTCGTTACGCAGAGCATAAAAAGCCGATAACGGATCAAGACTGCCGGGCAACAGATCAATCGGCTTTTTCTCTTTATCCTTGTCGCGATACGTTGCCGTTCCCTGCTGCCAGTCAAAGCGAACCACAACATCTTTTTTATGCCGCCCCTCCTGTTGCTTCTTGCGATATAAGTGACTTCTCTGCAAGCCATATTGAGCAAATGCATCAATCCGGTCACGGACTTTAAAGAACACGTCAAGAGTATCGTTGGTGCGAGCCTGCAAAACGAAATGATGGCACAGCGTTCCGTCTACCGACTCTAACGGTTCCACTGACAGGGTCGCTTTTCCGGCCGGGATCACACCCCACTTGAGAACGTAGTGCAACACTTCTCCGGGCGGGTATGCTGCTGCCTGGGCAGGCGTCGCCAATGCTGCCCCGCCGTGGATCAGGAAAACACTCAGAATAAGCATCTTCGAGAGAGTAAAAAAACGATGCTTCGCAGCCATTAACAACAGCGGCAGACAAATTGGCAGGGCTATAAGGCAATACATCATGGACCGTCCTTGCCATGACAGCAGGCGTAATGACTCAAGAAAAAAGACAGATCTTTTACACCTCATGATCTTCTACGTTTTGCTCCGATAGAGCAATAAAGTAAGAACGTCCTACATGATTCCTCGATCATTCTCACTCTTATTGAACCCTCCCCAGAGTTCCCTTGCCACCGAACAAGTCATCCACATATAAATTGTCGCCAGGCTCATCAAAATAGCCATCCGATACTGTCACAACAGGACCCATTTCAAGGAGTTCACTAACGGTAACAAACTCATAGCCGAGTTTCTGCAACGCAGGGACTAATTGCGGCACGAGGAGATGTGTCTTTTGCGGGACAGCGTTGGCGTGCATCAAAATAATCGCACCGGGTTGTACCTTACTCAAATCCCACTCGACCAGCATCTCCACTGTACGTTCCAGCTCATCCTGCTCCCCTTCCACAGACCACTGAATCATCGGCAGTCCCATCTCGGCAAGAATATCGCCCGTATGCTCATTGTTCCGGCCATAGGGCAAACGCAACAGCCGCATAGCGGGTTGCACAAAGGCCATTTCCTGCTCCAGACCACGCTGCCTTGCACGTGTTGCCAGTCTTTCATACAACAACTCATACTGAACCTGCGTCCAATCGACTTGCTGCCTCACTTCCTCTTCATTCATCAGGGCAAAATTGCCATGGGTCCAGGCGTGGTTACCCACCTCAAAAAGCGGGTCGGCCATGAGCTGCATCGCTTTATCCGGATGGCTGCGCATCCATTTGCCGCCAGCAAAAAAGGTGGCCTTCACGCCCTGGCTACGCAGGTAATTGATGATCTCATAGCGATACCCGGCCAAGTGAGGAGCGCGTTCGCAGAGGTCGAACGTTAAGGCAATCACCTTGCGACCATTTACTGGCTCAATCCGGGTAATCACCTGTTGATGATCGACCGGGACAGGTGGCAGCACGTGTTTCGGCTCCAGACGTGCGGGAGGGCGCAAATCAGGTTCAGATAACGTCATACGAGCAAGGTCGCTATCCGATCCTGCCAGTTGATCATCACACCACAGACTTTTGAGCAATTTTTCAGAACCAAACGAAGTATGAGGAACCTTCACACTGGCAGAACAACCACTCAGGACAAACAAAACAACAAGAGCTAAAGTCAATCGAATCAGAAACATGCAAAGCTCCAATAGAAGGATTGAGACAGAAACCACCCTGGGGACATTCTATTTTGTCCCCTTTTCCGTCAAGAAAAAAAGGAAATGGACAACAGAATAAGCTGTCTATTTTAAAAACAATGATCTTTTTTCGACGCCACTGTGTATGATTAGCTAATAGCCGTTACAAGTCCCCCTCTCAACCCTCCACATTGCTTCACATCCGTAGTACGGAGATAATGTGACGGTATGAAGCAATGAATTCTGACCGCCGCGCCGGATGATACAACTGGCGCACCCATGTTCAAGTCTGCCCTGTAGATTCCAGCCATCTCTCTGGTTTTTATTGGACCTTCTTGGTAGTCCAAACAAAGGAGTCTCGTTATGACAAAGTCCACATTATCTGTTGGTGATCCAATTGAAGCCCGTTGCACGAAATGCCGCAAAAACAGAAACCATGTCATCGTCTCAATAAGCGACGAAGGGCCGGATAATGTCCAGTGTAAGACCTGCGAACATCAGCACAAATATAAGCCGCCGACAATATCGAAGACCCCGGCAGAGAAAGCCGCCATCAGGACTAAGGAAGCCGAATGCATACAGAGTGCAGCTGAGCGAAAAAAATGGAAGGCCTTACTGCCGGGTATGGACAGCGCTAAAGCGCAGATTTATTCCATGACCGCGAGTTATAAGGTTAACGCCCTGATCATGCACCCCGTGTTCGGACTCGGCCAGGTGCAGCGCCTGCTCGGCGCGCAAAAGGTCGAAATTCTTTTTGAGGATGGCAAGAAAACAATGCGCTGCAAATAATTCACTTTGCAGTTGTTTTCCCATAAAGGGACAGGATAGCTGCTCCTCACAGATTAGCAATAGCCCGGTTTTGCTCGTTTTCCAAAAAAACTATCCGGGGGTTGAAGGGTTGTCCTTTAACCAACTGACAAAGCGGCTGGTCGATCCTTTGGACAATATCCGCTTAAAGTTTTCCTGATCGTAGAGATACAGGCAATGCCTGATCACAGTATAGGGACTGAAGGTGCTTTCAGGGGTTCCCGCAATGAAGTCATCGCGATACTCTTTGACGGTTTTCAGGTTTTCGACCAAGCTTTTGTGAAGGGTCGACTTTTGAAAACCGTTATCCAGCCGCAGGATGTCCTGGACAAAGTTATCAACCTTGTAGTCTTCAAACTCAAAATCCTTGAAAAAATGCCCGGCGACCCGCAGGAAATGGAAAACGTTGAACGCTTTTCCACCGGTTTCCGTTGCAGCGGACCCTGGAGCTTCACAGTTGTCTTCAAGAACATCACCGAGCGGCGAAACTGTCGCCTGTTGGATCAGCTCGGTGGTGGCGTTGCGGATCTCTTTGAATTCTCGGTCGGCCAGCTCGAACAGGGCGGAAAGAACATTGATCCTGCGCTTAAGATCATTGGGGATTGATTTCTTGTATTTGATTTTGTGGTCCAGCACACTCCAGGCGTCCTGAATCAATGACCTGATCTGAACTTCAAAGGGATACTCAGCGAATGGCTGATTTTTTGGCAAGGCAGCCATCTCTTTGGCAAACAACAGATCCATATGTAGCCCTTTATAACCGAACAAATCCTCGGTGCTCTCAATAGCCGAGATTTTATCCGAAACGTCAATGATCTTGAAATGATTCTTCAAGAGTTTCGAGACGTCCACAATCTGATCTTCATAGAGGCAGACAATGCGAAGTCCAATCAAATCAGACAGATAGTTTTTGATCTCATAGGGCTGGTCAGCTGCTTCGAGTTTATCTTGGTATTTGCGCTGAAACTTTTTGATGCACTCTTCTTTATTCTTGATCCGGCCTTCGACCTTAGTCACCTCGCCGACATCAGCCTGTTTAATCAGTGATTTGATCACACTGATATAAGCGTTCTTGGCCTCCTCAAAAAGAGGTCTGTTGTTCTCGTAATATTTTGTAAAATTATGCTTTTCAAGCTCGAAATCAAGAGAGGCCAATGGCAATCTCCTTTCGTGTGGTAATGACATGAAGTTGGCTGAAAAAGGGGAGCAAAGAGACTGGGAGAGGATTAAAGCTGGGATCAGGTATATTGAAGGGATTATTACCTTTTGACCTGGCAGGCTGTTGAAAAACAGCCTGTGGAGCCCATAGACGGGCGACCAAAATCAAGGACATGTTTTTAAGTGCTTGATTTTGTAAGCAAGACAGAAATCGCATTTTCGGCTTGCGTCGTCGAAAAGCTCCAGGATGGAACTTTTTCAACACCCTGCTAGTCTTGGTCCAAGGTCTCCAAGGGGGTGTCTTGTGGGTCCTGCTCTAATTTACGTTTTTTCTTTTCTTCCTTCTTAGTTTTTTTTGCGAGTTCTTTCTGGCGTTTTTCATAACCGTAATTCGGTTTTTTGGCCATCGAGCTGCTCCTTCTATCAGGTTGTTTGCTCACACTGCAGCAGTGAGCAGATAGTTAGGGGTCTTACTATCAAGAAAAAGGCCTCGCAAATAACTGCGAGGCCCCTTTGCTGATTTATGAAAAATCCGAACTAAATTCTGCGCACGTTCGCAGATTGGGGACCTTTTTGACCATCGGTCACGTCGAAAGTTACGCGGTCGCCCTCAGCCAGAGATTTAAAGCCGTCGCCTTGAATTGCTGAGAAATGGACGAATATATCAGGCCCATTATCCTGTTCGATAAATCCAAAGCCCTTCGAATCGTTAAACCACTTTACTGAACCTTCTGCCATTTTTTTCTCCATGTTCCTTCTGGAACCTTTTTGTTGTACAAATCCCGCTCTATCAACAAACAAAAAAACACACGCCCAAGAGGGCCTGTGTTTTTGATCCAGATCGACACCTTGTCCACCTGGCGAGCGATAAAAATTTCCACAAACTTAGCTTAAGTAACCAAACAGTAGCACGCTTAGTTTCCGAATAGCAAGGCCTATGTCTCTGTTGCACTTTCCACCCGAAGAAAACATTCTATTTTCCAAGGTGGAAAGATAAGTATACTGTCCCGAATGGCGCTAGTTTAAGCAATTCTGTAGTAAACTCGGGGCTGACCCAAGCCCTACCTGGGGCTGTCCCAGATGTTTACGGGCCATGGAACGGTGGCGGTTTGCACCGCAAAAGCCTGGGACAGCCCCCGTGCGGGGACAGTCCCGTTTTTGCTGCTCTTTCCCTTAAACTAGCGCCATTCTATACTGTCCCCGGAACTCCCACTGCGGAACTCCTACTGTCCCCGGAACTCCCACCATACGATGCATCCACAGGTTATTCCATCGAATGTGTATGGAGGAAACTCCATCCTGTCTTACGGTTCCTGTTTTTTTTAAATTTCATTCTTTCCATGTAAAAGTTGAATTGCTCTCTTTACTTTTGAGAGTTTATCTACAATACGCCTCTTATTCCGATTTTCTTCTAGCAATTCATCACACCGCTTTAACGCCCTCTCAAATTCACCCATTTCCACAAGAGAATCAGGGATCAATGCAATAGCCGGTGCCGCCCAATAACTAGGATCTCCGGTATATGCTTTTTCAAAATATTCGTAGGCCAATTCGTGCTTCCCTTGTTTGCGGTAAAGCAAACCGAGGTCGAAAGCGGTGCAAACATTCTTCGGGCTTTCCTGAAACGCAGCACTATCACAAAAAGGGGACAGATTTATTTATCAACCTTCCGAGGTCTTCCCTGACCGCGCAATTCAATACGTCGGTTGAGCTTTTGCTCAATCTCATCAACAAAACGCTCTCCCCCGGTTAACTGTCCACGCTGAACAGCAAGACGGATGGTTTCTTGCTCCTGAGTGGAGGGCGAGGCTTCCAGAAATTCGTGGTAATGTTCCGATCTTTCGGTCTCATTTTTACCAAGGTCAAGATAAATGGGATCAAAATCCAGCCAGGAGAAATATTTTCTCTCAAGTTTGGAGCGACAACTTGACCAGGGATATTCGGCGGGATGCGCACAGATCCCGGCTGCGACAGGATTCATTTCCACATAGCGGCAGCAGGACAAAAGATAGGAGTCACTGTCTATCGGACTCGACTTGAAACGGCCCTCCCACAGGCTGCCGCTACGTCCCTCCAACCTGTTGACAAACCGGGTCTGACGACCTGCCACACGCTTCATCAGTTTACCGAGGTTTTCAGGATTCTCACCGGGGTCAATCACCAGATGAACGTGGTTGGTCATTAAACAAAAGGCATAGACCTTACATTTAAGAGTCTCTTTCCACTGCGCAAGATTATCCAAATAGTACGAATAGTCATCGTCAGACGCAAAAACAGTTTGGCGATTATGCCCACGCTGAATGACGTGGTGAGGATAGTTTGGAATTACGAGGCGGGCGGATCGAGGCATAGTGATTTTTTATCCTGAGCTATGAGTATCTGAAATAAAATAAATCTGTCCCCTTTTCTATTCAAATAGTACGTATAGTCATCGTCAGACGCAAAAACGGTTTGGCGATTATGCCCACGCTGAATGACGTGGTGAGGATAGTTTGGAATTACGAGGCGGGCTGATCGAGGCATAGTGATTTTTTATCCTGAGTTATGAGTATCTGAAATAAAATAAATCTGTCCCCTTTTCTATAGATGGATTGATATAACTTCGGTATCTTTAGCGAGTTCGGCTCCCTGTGTTCTGAGGAAGTGCATCCAAAGCAGAGTTTTCCCCGTCGCATTGTTTCCAGTTATGGCAATAACTGAATGCTTCTTGTCCAGAATTGCGGAACGTAGCGACTCCAGCTCTTGTTCTCTGCCGATGAGAATTGGTGCTCTGTCCTCACTATAAACAGAGTCGTATAGGCTTTGATTTCTCATGTTTCCTTGAGGGGGCCTGCAATACCCCTAGGCCTTCTAACGGCGGAGATAAGCGGCGGCAACGAATCGCTGAAACCACCACCGAATTATTCAAATTTAGTCACCCGCATTTTCCGTCCGCTTGATTTCATTGTTATACTTATTCTGCTATTTCAGACAATACTTGACATATTTCACTATATGAGTTTACCCAGATTATCTCCGTCCCAAATGACCTTGCGTCACTTTCCTCAAAGTGATTAACAGTTTCAACAAGACCATTGGCTATGGAATCTATATTTTCTTCAGAGATCAATTTTTTAAAATTGTTATTTCCTTGACTCAACTCAGAAAGTTGTAATTTTATTTCATCTGAGTCATATCGTTTTTTTATTAGATAATGTTGTATTTTGTCGTGTCCACGTTGACTTTTAGCAATATCTAAAAGTCTTCTCAAGTTTGGGTCAGCAAAAGAATGCCCGACAAAAAGGCAATTCGAATCTTTAAATTTATTTATTTGTATAAGGTTTGACCAATGATATAGGTCTATATATTGCTTGTGGTAACTATCATCTGACAGGACAACTGAATTTTTGTCTGAAACATTTCCTTTCCTAGGCAGGTAACCATGAACGTGATAAATTGGCAATTCATCCTTCCTTGCGTTCATGCCAATATTAAAGATACTTTTAAGTTTAATTCCTAGATCTAACTTTTTAAGACTTTCTTCTAAAATATCATCATAGTTGTATGTGATAACTGAGTCTAAGTTAGGTCCTTTACCTGGTGAGACGCAAAGCTTTCGGATTGCTTTATATGTTTCGCTGTCAATATCCTTTAGGTTTTCATAGAGTGCATTTCTGACTTCAGTTTCAAAAGGAAACTTTCTACCACCAGCTTTTGTCTCTTCCTCAAAATGCAACTTCAAATATCTTGCTGCGATAAGAGCATTTGGACCAAAAACAGTATTGAACAATAAAGAAATAATTTTATTTTCTTGTTGATCTTTTTCGAGTGTTTTGGCCAAAAGCCTTCGTAGCAGTTCATCCCATGCCGGCAGGCCATAATCCATAGACACGCCTGCTCCCAGCACAAGGACTAAGTTTTCGCTTTCATAACAACTCTTTAGATCTCTAATTTTTTTTGGTCTATTGGAGTGGCTGGTTTTTGATGATATAAAATTATTTAAATTCTTTGTAAAGTCATTCAAACTTTTACTGATAGATTCAGACGCACTATCCGAAATGTCTTTAAAAATGCTGCTAATAAATGCGTTAGTATATAATGACTTTGACTTACTCGCTTTAACTTCAAGGCTAGTGACCAGACCATTTTCGTCTTTAAGCACTAGATCACTTGATTTTTTATTGTCATCGGACAAAGTTAGCTCCTATTTTAAAGTATAACAATAAATGGACAGTTTCTGTATAAAACTGCAAACACAGAATGTCCGAGCTATATATCATTCCACGCTAAAATACTGATGACTCTGCCATTACCAAACACTTCAACATGTTACAACCGTAATGGCCATTGCCATTCACGGGATAGGCAGATCTGCCTATCCCGGTTCAAAGTCTATCTAAGGAACAGCAGGGGACATTTTAACATTCGCACAAACCCCAAAATCTCATATCTCAGGGCCACCCATCATTTGCAATCAAAACAGGCCATTGTTTTCTTTTCCCTTTTTTCGACCCCTTCAAACATGTTATGGAATCGGGAACTTTTGATTCTTAAAAAACAATAGCAGCCACATTACCACCACACCTTCTAATGATAAAGCCACACATTGACCTAATTTAAATTTTGCGGAGTCCCATAAATGCCCTTGCAACCTCTTCTCGGCCTCGGCGTATTCATCCTCATTGCCTGGCTGATCAGCGAACAACGGCGCCGTTTTCCAGTGCGACTGGTGATCATCGGCCTGGTGCTGCAACTTGTTCTCGCGGCCCTGCTCTTTCATGTGCCGTGGTTTCAAAGCCTGTTTCTGGTGCTGAACAAAGTGGTACTGGCGTTAGAAAACGCCACAGCTGCCGGAACCAGCATGGTGTTCGGCTATCTGGGTGGTGGTGCGTTGCCGTTTCAGGAGCCTTTTCCCGGTAGCGCGTATATCCTCGCCTTTCGTGGCTTGCCGCTGGTGCTGTTAATCAGCGCGTTATCCTCATTACTGTTTTACTGGCGGATATTGCCGCGCATCGTGCAGGGCTGTTCATGGCTGTTGCAGAAAAGCCTGGGCATTGGCGGGGCTGAAGGTTTGGGCGTGGCGGCGAATATCTTTGTCGGCATGGTGGAATCGCCGTTGATCATCCGCCCGTATATTCAGCAAATGACGCGCAGTGAACTGTTTACCTTGATGAGCTGCGGCATGGCGACCATTGCCGGGACGGTGATGGTACTCTATGCCAGCATTCTCAGTTCGGTGTTGCCAGACATCATGGGCCACATCCTCACCGCGTCGCTGATCAGCGCCCCGGCGTCGGTGGTGATTGCCAAGATCATGGTGCCGGAAAAGGACGACACCACCCATGCAACGCTGGTGCCAGACACCACTGTGCGCAGCAGCATGGATGCCGTCACCCAGGGTACGGTGCAGGGCGTGCAACTGCTGATCAACATCGTAGCGATGATTATTGTCATGGTGGCGTTGATTGCCTTGATCAACAGCCTGCTTGCCGTCTTCTTTGAGGGCGTGACCTTGCAGAGTCTGCTCGGCACTGTGCTGGCTCCGGTGGCTTGGCTGCTAGGGGTGCCATGGCAGGAAGCTCCTGCGGCAGGAGCGCTGTTTGGCACCAAGACGGTGATCAACGAGTTTGTCGCTTATCTGAATATGACCCAATTGCCGGAGGGCACCTTGAGCCAGCGCAGCCTGTACATCATGACCTATGCCCTGTGCGGCTTTGCCAACCCCGGCAGCCTCGGTATCATGATCGGTGGCATGGGTGCCATGGCCCCGGAGCGCCGTCATGAGATTGTTGGCCTCGGGATCAAATCGCTGCTGGCAGGAACGCTGGCCACCAGCATGACCGCCGCCATTGCGGCCCTGATGTTGCCTTTATAAAAAGAAACGCAGCATCGCACCTTTAGCAAACATCTGACATTTGACGCCAACTTGCGCCTCCTGTAATCTGAAAGTTGCTAATCAAGACAGTTTCAGAGGTACGCATGGCCAACAGTTTTGCAGCATATAAATATGATCAGAAACCCGGGATGCCATTGCGGTTACCGCAACTCACGGTAATAATCGCGTTCACCGTGGCCTTTGTCGCTTTCGACTGGCCGCTGTTACCGGCTGTGCCGATTTTGGCTATCGTGGTTCTGGTGTGGGGGTTCGTCACAGCTCCTTCGATGCGACGTAAAATCATCATTACCAACCGGTTTATTATCGTTGCGGACAAGGTTGTTTATTTTCAGAGCATCAAGAAGGTTCAGGTGACACCAGAGCGTTGCGTTATTCATAGCAAGCAGGAGTCGTGCACCATCGAAGCAGACCTGTTTCCCACCAATGCCAGAAAAGACTGGAAAATCGCCAGAAACAAAAAAGCCAAGTTGGAAAAAGTCGTCGACAAGCTCAAAAGCGTTTTTCCAGCTGAGGCCCTGCCAGGGATATTCGAATAGGATGACGCGCTTTATTCACCTGCTTTACGCCCCCACCCAATGTTGCAATATGGGCTGTAGTTACTGTTATTTAGGGGAGCAGACCAGGCAACCGAATTTGCGTGACGATGCACAACGGGCTGTGACCACGTTGCAAACAGCCCTGAAACGTCTGCTGGCTGCGGATGTCGTTCCATTTAACCTCTCTCTGCATGGTGGCGAGGTGACGGTGTTGCCGCCGGAAACACTCGCGGCCCTGTTTCAGACAATCAACGCTCACTACCGCCGCCACTTTGACCTGTTGACGGCTCAGGGCTTTCGCAAGTTTTCTCCGCATATCAAAACCAATCTGCTGAACTTTGTCGCCCTGGAAGATCTTTTCATCCAGCATCGGGTGTCGATCAGCGGCAGCGTTGACCTGCCCTTATCCCTGCATGCGGCTCATCGTCTTGACGCGGGTGGCAAATCAACCCTGCCGCAGATTGAAACGGCTCTGAAAGCGCTGGCGCACTATCCGCACGCCAAAAAGATATCCGCAACCATCTACCGCGACCATTTTCAACGCCTGCCGGAATTGATTAACGATATCTGGCGGATTCACCGTGAGTTCGGCTTTGACATGAATCAGTTCAACTTCATGTTCGGCTTTGATGCGCCCGGCAGCGATGTGTCGCAGATGCTCAGCGAAAAGGAACAGGTTGAATTCTATCAGACAATGCGCACCACGTTTCTCGGTACAGACCTTGAGGAGGGGCTGCGGCGCAACTGGTTTGACGAGTTCACCCCAGCCTATTGCACCAATGCGGCAAACTGCGGCGACAAGTTCTTTCTGTTGCAGGGCAACGGCGATCTGTGCTCCTGTGTCCGGGGAATGAGTGATCCCACCTTTTACTATGGCAACCTACTGACAGAACCGGTCAACCACCTACTACATAACGCCCATGAAACGATTCAACGCCATCATCAGCAGGCGTCTCTCTATCCAGAGTGCCGAGCCTGTCGCTATCTGCATCTGTGCAAAACCGGTTGTCCGTTTGTCAAGCGTCAGCAGAACAAGGCGAAGTCCTACACCTGCGCACTGCAGCAAGCCATCTATCGTGATGGACCGGAAACCTATCCGCCGCTGACGGATGAACAACAGCTGCGCGTGGTGGCGGATTACGAGGCGGAGGTTCACACCAACACCCTCTCGGACCGCCTTGAAACTCCGGGACTGCCACCGCTGCAGCTGGTGCTGCCAAATGATTTATACGAGGACAAAAACGCCCTTTGGCCGTTGATTCAGAACGATCCGATCTTGCGTGAACTCTATAGTGCTGAAGCGTTTATGATTATCCATAACGGACAGAACTTTGCGCTGGAATCCCAGTTGCTCAAAGCCGATCGGGTGCTGTTTAATCTGTATGCGGACGACAGTCTTCAGTTATGTGTCAGGCAATCGCTGTTTGCCGTCAACGGTGCTGACCCGGTCGATAATCCCCTCTTTATCCAGCTATTGCGTGATACGCCCGTGGTCTATGGTGATGAGCAGAGGACTAAACAGGAGCACCTGTTCAGCTATCAACGCTATGTTCGCCATCTTGAGCCGAGTTCCGAGCATGAAGACTACGTCTGTTTCGATCTGATGGCGTTATTGAATATGCACGGCGAACTGTTCCACCCGGATATTTTAAATAATCTGTTTGTAACCACCCAGGCTTTACGCGATTATCATTATCGTAAGCAACGAGCCAATGCCTTTTACCACATTCAGGCCATCAATCTGCCGTTTCAGAATCTGGAATTTTATTGGGGTGACGCATGATCTCTTCAGATAAACTCTTCCGTCTGGCCAATAATCTGGAACGTTTTATGACGTTTGCCGGCATTGAAGATTCTGCGGAAAGAGCAGGTATTGAACGATACATCGTTAAAGATTTTGCCGAAAACAAGCAAAACTCATACGTTGTGGCGAGTAAAAACGGGGTGCAAGTGTACCGCAACAAAACACTGACCATGACTTTTCGCCTGCCGGTGGCGGTAACAAGCGGAGTCTTTTATTTCGACGGGAACCGCATCGCCAGCCTGAACAGTGCGCTGTTTTTCCGTGACGGGACAATCCGGATTGAGGGCAAAGAAGCCACGGGTGGCAGTTCATCGCCAACCAGTTCAAATAACAACAACAATAATAATAACAATAACAACAACAATAATAACAACGGCTGAACATCATCCCGCTGACGCCCTACCCGTTCTAACTGCCGCCATCGCGGCCCTGATAGTGCCGACTTTATGATCAAACGTTTTGAAAACGCCCCGTTCAACCACGCCAATATCAAGCTGTTTATCGCCTTCCGGGTGTTTTACAACGCGCGGTTTTACTATCCTGTTTTCACGATTCTATTTCTCGACTTTGGCCTGACTCTTGAGCAGTTCACCCTGCTCAACGTGGTGTGGGCCATGACCATCGTGCTGCTGGAAGTTCCGTCCGGCGCGTTGGCCGACCTGTTCGGTCGTCGCCGGCTGCTGATTGCCACTTCACTGCTGATGATTGCCGAACTGTCGCTGATCAGCTTTGCGCCCAGCACCCAGCCGGAGTGGATTTTTTATCTGTTTCTGGCCAATCGCCTGCTCAGTGGCGCGTCGGAAGCCATGGGCAGCGGCGCGGATGAAGCGCTGGCCTACGACACGCTGGTGGCTGTCGGGCAGAAGGATCTGTGGCCCAAGGTGCTTGACATGCAGCTCAAAGTCCAGCAGATCGGCTTTATCGTCGCCATGACGATGGGTGCACTGGTCTACGACCCTGAACTCCTCAACCGCATTGCCGGATGGATCGGAATCAGCGGCCAACTGACCTTGCGTGACACCATGCGCTATCCGTTGCTTCTCACCCTCGGCTCAGCCCTGGTTACGCTGGTGCTGACTGTGAAGATGACCGAACCGCCCAATACCGAAAAACTAGAGCAGCAGGGCTTTTTTGCCACAGCTTTTGCCACCACCCGGCTGATCATCGACAGCGCCAAGTGGATCTGGCACACGCCGTTCGCCCTCGGCATTATTCTGTTTACTATGCTATTTGACCACATCATCCGCATGCTGCTGACCCTTAACAGCCAGTATTATCGCATGATCGACATTCCCGAGGCGTTGTTCGGCGTCATCGGCTCGTCCATGTCGGTGATGGCTTATTTTATCCCGCCGCTGGCAATGTATGCGGCCAGCCGCTTCCGACCGGTGGCTAATCTGAGTTGGATGAGTGCGCTGATGATCATTGGCTGCGCCACCTTTGGCCTGTTTCTCCCCTGGTATGGTGTACTGCCCATGGCTTTGGTGTTTGCGGTGTTTATGTTTAATATGTTTTTCGGCAGCCACTATCTTAATCAGGTGACGCCCTCACACATGCGCGCCACAGTACTGAGTTTTCGCGGTCTGAGTTTTAATCTGGCCTATGCCGCGATCAGCCTGGCCTATACCGGCGCCTATGCCTGGTTTAAACAACAGGCGCCAACGACATTAAGCGAAACACAACTGGAACGACACACCTTCATCGTGACCTCACAGCAATTCCTCTGGTATTTTGTTATGCTGTTGATTGTCCTCACTGGTATCGTGTTAATCGCACATCGTGCAGCCCGGCACCGTGAGCATTCAGCACAAAAAATTTAACGGGAGATTATCAGGTCATGTTGAAGCATTTTGCCTGGATCATAGTCATTGTCGCTCTGTTGGCGGGCTGCCACACTCAAAACGATGAGGTGCCGACGCCGGTCAAACCCATTCCTGAAAAACCTGCAGAGCCTGTAAAAGAAACACCGCGCCCTACACCGGTTGTTCCACAGGAAGTGCCCGTCCCACCACCGGCTCCGGTCAAACTCGACGTTCATGAGACGACCTTGGAATCGTTGTCACAACCCAAAGACACTTCATTGCACGCTGACGCACCGACAAAGCAGCTTAAAAACGGCAAAGCAGACAAAAAGGTCAAAGTGTCTGGGGGTGTTTTGACGGATGACAAGGCGGAAAACCTGAAAGACAGCGTCAGCGGCGGTGAAGTAAAGGTAGATATCAAACTGGATTAGAGTATCTCCGCCCATCCACCTGCGAAAAAAACGCATTGAAAACAACTTACAGCTTGCACTGCCTGTACACCCATGCTAGTGTGCCTTCATCTTAAGTAAGTTTGTGTCGCTAATTTAGCTCTCACCAGCCTGGCAAGGTGTCAGACTGGCTCATAAAAACACAGGCCCTTTCGGCATGTGTTTTTTTATTATCGCGAGAGCAGACACACAGAAGCAAGTTCCTACGGGAACACAATGGAGAAAAGAACATGGCAGAAGGTACAGTAAAATGGTTTAACGACACTAAGGGTTTTGGATTCATCGAGCAGGACAACGGTCCTGACGTATTTGTGCATTTCTCTGCAATCCAAAGCGATGGTTTCAAATCCCTGGCTGAAGGCGACCGCGTCTCTTTTGACGTAACTGAAGGTCAAAAAGGTCCTCAATCAGCAAACGTGTGCAAAATCTAAATCATTTTGTCACTGTTGATCGTTAGAAAGCCCCGCACATTGTGCGGGGCTTTTTTTGTTGTAATCAGTTCTCACCATAGAGACCCGGAAACAGAAATTTAGACCTTTGCTTGACGATGACCTCACGATCCGTTCTGATAAGATCCTTGATGAAAAGCGAAGTGCAAAGCTTTTTAGTTTTTATCCGAAGATATCGAGGCCTTCATTGCAAGGCTAATAAAGATTTTGTTTTTGACTTTCTCCGTGTCCCAGTGCCTCCGTGGTAAAATCTCTTCTACGTTAACCCATCATTAACCACCCCCGCGCTACCATGAAGCTCCCAACACCTGACAATGGGAGTTTTACGGTGAAACACATCGACCTACACAAACGCTGGTTCTTTATTGCCCTGACAACGCTGCTGCTCACCGGATGTGCCTCGTTGCACAGTCAGATGGATCAGTACAACGCTCAGCGCACTGTGGAATTGCAGCAAATCCCGGCCTGGCAGAATGACGCCACCGCCGAGTCCATCACTCATCTCACTGACCTGATCCCTTCTGCGGAGTTGCATTCCTTGATCAGTGAGGCTCTGCAAGCCAATCCGGGCCTGCGCCAAAGCGAGCTGGCTTTTCAGATCCTGCAACAGGACCGGCTGCAAAGCCGCGCGGAACGCCTGCCTCAACTGGAGGCGGGATTCAGTGGCGATAAAACCGAAGACACGGATGCCAGCTACAGCGGCTCGCTGACGGTAAGCTGGCAAGTTGATCTGTGGGGCAAGCTGGCTAATACCGATGCCGCAGCCCTTAAAGATGTCGCCGAACAGCAGGCGCTGGTGGAAGGCGTGCGCCAGACGCTGGTCGCGGAAGTGATGTCCACCTGGCTGGAACTCACCGCCCAGCAGCGCGCCATTGCCATTGAACAACAGCGGCTGGCCGTGCTGGAAAAAAACGAAGCGTTCATCCGCTCCCGCTACCGCAGCGGACTGGGAACACTGGAAGATCTCGACAGTGCCGCCAGCTCGGCGTCCAGCAGCCGGGCCACCCTGGAAGAGTACCGCGAAACCCTGACTCAACAGCAACGCGCACTGAACACCCTGCTCGGTCGTGCGCAAAGCGCTGATTATCACATGCCGGATAACTACGATGAAGTGATCATCCCTCTTGCCGACCTCCCAGAGCAGAGTTTAGCCCGCCGCCCAGACCTGCAGGCCGCTTATATCGCGATTGAATCTGCCGACCTGCGCCGTCAGGCCGCCTACAAGGATTTGCTGCCGAGTATTGATCTGCAGGCCATACTGGAAGACGTGGCCGACTCTCCCGGTTCGGCTTTGCTAACCGATCCGGTGTGGTCGATGCTTGGCCAACTCACCGCCCCGCTCTATCAGGGCGGCGCACTCAAGGCAGCCGCCACGGCCGCGGAACTCAACGTCGCCCAGAGCTATCAGGCCTATCGCGAGACCCTACTCACCGCCGTGGAAGAGATCGGCAATGCCGTCGGCCTTGAGCGTTCGCTGCAACGCCGCCAGCAGCATGTGGAAAGCGCACTGCACCACGCCACCAGCAACCTCGCCCATTACCAGACCCGCTACCGTCAGGGGCTGGTCACCATTCTCGACCTGCTGGACGTGCAGCAACAAACCTACGATTTACAGGATCAACTGAACAACCTGATCTATCAACGTCTGGCCAACCGCATTACCCTCGGCCTGGCGCTCGGACTTGGAGTGGAATCATGAAACGTCGCCTTATTCTGGTTATTCTCGCCGTCGTCGTCCTGGTGGGCGTCATTGTGATGAACGGTGTTTTGATTGAACACCATATGAATCAGCAGATCACCGCGCCGCTGGCGGAGGTGGCGAAAACCGAGGTTTCCGTCGTGACGGTTGCACCGGCGGCCTATCAGTCTCTGGTGACCGGGTACGGCGCGGCCACCGCCCATTACGCCCTGAGTCTGACCGCCCAGGTTGCCGGGGAAGTACAACAGGTCAATCCGCTGTTTGAAGCCGGACAGCAGGTGGCGAGCGGGACGGTTCTCGCCCAGCTGGAAGACAGCAGTTACAAGGCCGCCGTGGCCGAGGCCGAGAGCACCCTGGCAACCGCCAACGTCAGTCTGCTGGAAGAGCTGCGCGAGGGCGAACAGGCATTACGCGAATGGCAGGCCTCGGGCATGGAGGGCGAACCCGATTCGGAGCTGGTGCTGCGCCAGCCGCAACGCCAGGCGGCCCAGGCGGCCGTCAGCCAAGCCGAGGCTGCGCTGGTCAGTGCCCGCCAGGATCTGGCCGATACCCGCATCGTCGCGCCCTTTGCTGCGGTGGTGATCAGCCGTGCCGTGGCACCGGGTCAGTTCATTCAGGAAGGTGGCGAGGTGGCCACTCTCTACAGCACCGACCGGGTCGAGATCAGCATCGCCCTGTCCGCCAAAGAGTGGAAGGAACTACCGGATGTCGACACCATGATCGAACAACACTGGCCGGTCGACATCACCCGGGTCGAGGACCACAGCCAGTGGCAGGGCTATGTGATCCGCAGCGAACAGCATATGGATGAAACCACCCGCCAGCAGGCCCTGATCATCGCTGTGGATCAACCGTTACAGCAGAGCATCCCGTTGCTGGCCGGCACCTTTGTCACCGTGCAGCTCGACGGGCGCACCATCGAAGGGTTGTGGCAGCTGCCGGCCAGCGCTCTGAGCCAACGCGGTGAAATCTGGTATGTCACCGAACAACACACCCTCGACTGTTTCAGCGCCGAAGCCCGCTTCAGCCGCAATGAGATGATTTATGTCGAGCCGCCGACGGATCTGGCGCAGCAACCGCAACAGGTACTGTCCCATCCGCTGAGCAGCTACACCCAGGGCATGGCTGTGACCTGGGAGGGAGAATAACGTCATGAATGCGTTGAACGGCAAGGAGACAAACAAGGGGATCATCGCCTGGTTTGCCCACAATTCGGTGGCGGCCAACCTGCTGCTGTTTCTGATCATCGTTCTCGGCGTGGTGCAGTCGACCTCATTGCGCAAGGAAGCCTTCCCCAGCATGGAGCCGGATTCGCTGTCGGTGTCCATCGTCTATAACAGCGGCTCGGCCAAGCAGTCCGAAGAGGGGCTGGCCATGAAGATCGAGGATGAGCTGGAAGATGTCATCGGCATCAAGACTATCACCAGCACCTCCACCGGCAACGGCGTCAGCGTCACCGTGGAGAAGAAAACCGGCTACGATCTCAATATTCTGCTGCGTGATGTTAAAGCCAAGGTGGATGGTATCTCCAACTTTCCGGCCGATGCGGAAAATCCGGTCATCGAAAAAGATGAGCGCCAGGAGCACGCATTGTGGATTCAGCTTTACGGCGACGTCGACCGCTACACGTTGCAGAAGTTGGCAGATGATCTGAAAACTGATCTGCTCAGTGACGTCGACGTCAGTGAGGTCACGATCTCCGGCTGGCTCGATCCGATGATGATGATTGAGATCGACGAAGGTCGCCTGCAGGCATACGGTCTGTCGCTGAGCGACGTGGAGGATGCTATTAACCAAGGATCCTCCAGCACCATGACCGCGGTGCTCAATGAACAACAGATGTATCTGCAGCTCAAGGCATCGCAGCAAGCCTATCTCAAGGAGGAGTTTGCCAATATTCCCCTGCTCACCGGCAACGACGGTCGTCAATTGTTGCTCGGCGAAGTGGCGACCATCCTCGACAGCTACGATGACCGCACCGCCGTCTTGTCGCGCTACAATGGCCACACCAGCTTGGCGGTAGAGGTGATCACTACCGGTCAGGATGACATTACCGACACCGTGGAAGGCGCGCGCAAGGTTGTCGCCCAATGGCGCAGCGAAGGCAAGCTGCCGACCACGGTGCAGATGGACACCTGGTATGACCGCAGCGAAAACATCCGTGACCGGCTGAATCTTCTAGTGCGCAACGCCCTGTCGGGGATCGCCGTGGTGTTTGCCCTGCTGGCCGTGTTCCTCAACCTGTCGGTGGCGTTCTGGGTGGCCATGGGGCTGCCGTTTATCTTCTTCGGCACGCTGTTTTTCATGGGCGATTCATTTGCCGGCTTGTCGTTGAATGAATTCACCACCTTCGGTTTTATCATGGCCCTGGGGATCGTGGTCGACGATGCGGTGGTCATCGGCGAAAGCGTGTACACCACCCGCCGCCGCGATGGCGACACGTTGAACAACACCATCCTCGGCACCATGAAGGTGGCGGTGCCCACCATGTTCGGTGTGTTTACCACGGTGGCGGCGTTTTATGCGTTGTCCATGACCAGCGGCAAGCTCGGCGAACTGTATGCCCAGTTTGCCGTGGTGGTGACCATCTGCCTGATTTTGTCGCTGATCGAATCGAAACTGATCCTCCCCTCCCACCTCGCGCACTTGAACACCCACCGCGCCCCGAGTCATAATCCCGTAGCGCGCGGCTGGTATCATGTCCAGCATGGGGCGGATCAGCTGCTCAACGGCTTTAGCCAGCGCATCTACAAGCCATTGATTGAATGGGCGCTCAACAACCGCTACGCCGTGACCATTGTGTTTATGGCCCTGTTTGCCCTGGTGGTGGCCATGCCGTTTACCGGTGCGGTGCGCATGGGCTTTTTCCCCGACATCCCCGGCGATACGGTGCGCGCTGAGCTGACCATGCGCAACGACGCCAGCTATGGCCAGACTCATAGCAACCTCACCCGCCTGGAACAGCTGGCCTACGCCACGGACCGTGAGCTGTCCGGCGTCACAGACAGCTCGCACATCTCCAGCCTGCAACTGCTGTCGGAATCGGATCAGGCAGGAAAAATCACCGTGGAACTGGCGGATGATGCGCCCTATGACATCAACACCTTCACCCATGTGTGGCAGGACAAGGCCGGTATGCCGGAAGGCGCTCTGACCCTGAGCATCCAGAACACGCCGCGCATGGTCGATGCGGTGCGCATCGAATTGCGCGCCAATGACGATGCCATCCTCAGCGGGGCGGGTGAAGAGATCAAAGCCTATCTGCAAGCCGTGCCAGGCGTCAGCGGCCTGGAAGACAACCTGGAACCGGGCCAGCCGCAGTTGCTGTTGTCCCTCAATCAGCAGGGCTATGCTCTGGGCCTGACCACCGATATGCTCGCCAGCCAGGTGCTGCAGGCGTTTGACGGCCAGGTGGTGCAACGTTATCAGCGCAATACGGATGAAATCGAGGTGCGGGTGCGCTACCCGGCCGGCGACCGCCAGACGCCGACCGATGTGCTGAAAACCCGCATCCGCACCACGGACGGCACGGTGCTGCCGCTGTCGAGCGTGGCCACCACCAGCTACGGTTACACCCGTGATTCCATCACCCGCATCGACGGCAAGCGGGCGGTGTATCTGTCCGCCGATGTTGACAAGGACGTCATCTCGTCCACGGCCTTAGTCAGCCAGCTGAAAACAAAGCTGGTGCCGGAGCTGACCCGCAATTATCCGGGGTTGAGTCTGCACTTTGCCGGAGAAGCCGAAGAACAGGCCGAGACGCAAACCTCCATGGCTCAGATGTTCCTGCTGGCTCTGCTGCTGATCTATATCCTGCTGGCCGTGCCGCTGAAATCGTATATTCAGCCGCTGCTGATCATGACGGCGATTCCGTTCGGCATCCTCGGCGCGATCCTCGGTCATTGGCTCAACGATCTGACTCTGGGCATCCTGTCGCTTAACGGCATCATTGCCCTGAGCGGCGTGGTGGTGAACGACAGCCTGCTGCTGGTCTCCACCTTCAACGAGCTGCGCAGCGACACCGAGCATCTGCATGAAGCGATCAGCGAAGCGTGCCGCAGCCGTCTGCGCGCCGTGCTGCTGACCTCGCTGACCACCTTCGGCGGGTTGGTGCCACTGATCAGTGAAACGTCGCGACAGGCGCAATTCCTGATTCCGGCGGCGGTTTCTCTTGCCTACGGCATCATGTTTGCTACAGTGATCACATTGATTCTGATCCCGACCCTGCTGATGATTCACCACGATGTGGTCACGCTGCTGGCCCGCGTGAAGCAGTTCTTTTTCCCGAGCAACGAGCCCAGCCATGCTGAATGTATTACTGATTGAAGACGATCTCGACTTGGCCGAGACCGTCATCGACTTCCTTGATCTGGAACAGATCCGCTGCGACTACGCCAGCAACGGCCTGTCCGGCTTACAGTTGATGACGGACCATCACTACGATGCCATCCTGCTCGATCTCAATCTGCCGCGGCTTGACGGTCTCAGCGTCTGTCAGAAAGCGCGCAGCCAGGGTAATGACACGCCGATCCTCATGCTCACTGCCCGCGATCAGCTGGATGACAAGCTGGCCGGGTTTCAGGCCGGAACCGACGATTATCTGGTCAAACCGTTTGAGTTGCAGGAGCTGGTGGTGCGGTTGCAAGCCTTGGCGCGCCGTCGCAGTGGCCAGTCCCAGATTCTGCGCTGCGCCGACCTGGAAATGAATGTGACCGAACATACGACGACGCGCGCAGGAATCGCCCTGAAACTGTCGCCCATCGGCTGGCAACTGCTGGAACGGCTGTTGCGCGCCTCACCGGCCATGGTCACCAAGCAAACCCTGTTGGAGTCGGTATGGGGAGAAAACCTGCCGGACAGCAACAGCTTTAAGGTGCATCTCCACAATCTGCGCAAGTCAGTGGATACGCCATTTGCCACGCCGCTGATTCATACATTGCCCGGCCAGGGCTTCATCCTCAAGGACCACCGTCATGAAGTACCGCCTCAGTCTTAAACTCTCTGTCGCCCTGGCTTTTCTGCTGCTGGCCATTCTGCTGGTCATCGGTTATTCCATGCTCAGTGTGCATTATTTTATTCAAGGCATGGACAACAGCATGCTCAGCAACATGGAACAAGCAGCCCTGAGTTTTGTGGATTCCGTTCCCGAGGAAAAACAACAGGGGCTCAATCAGTTCAGCGGCTATGCGATTGCCGAACAGTGGCAGAATATGCCGTACGAAATCCAGTCAAACTTCACCAGCCCGCCGCAAAAAAAAGGTGTGTTGTACAAATATGAAGACACCAACTGGCTCAGGCCACCGGATGCCATTCTCTTTGTCATGCGCTTGAAGGTCGCCCATAAAGACCTGTACATCAGCCGTCGCCTGACCCACGACATGGCCTCGCCTCTGGTCGGTCATAATGTCAGAAAAACCTTGCATACCCTGATCACTATCAGCGTGGGAACGGCTGCGAGCTTAGCGCTCATCATTCTGTTGCTGACGCGTCGTTTTTCCCGGCCGGTAGCGGCTCTCGGTGTCTGGGCCCGCCAACTGAGCCCGGAAAACCTCAATGATCCGATCCCGGATTTTTCCTATGCCGATCTCAATCAGCTGGCCGAACTGATTCGCAGCAGTTCTTCCTCCGTTCATGACAGCCTCGAACGGGAGCACCGCTTTTTGCGCCATATCAGCCACGAACTGCGCACGCCGATCAGCGTTATTCGGAATAATATGGAACTGATGCACCGACTGGAGCAGGACGCCAGCCAGCCGCTTGGCCCTCGGCAGAAACAGGTGGTGGATCGTGTTGATCGCGCCAGCCTGACCATGCAGCATGTCACCGAAACCCTGTTGTGGCTGAGTCGTCAAGAGACGGAAGAGTCCCTCCCACAAAACACCATTGATCTGGAACAACTGATTCAGCTGTTGGTCGCTGAACTGTCGTATCTGAGTAATGACGCCATCACCACCCGTGTCGAGACGGCCCCCTGTTTGATCCGGGTCTCCGAACCGGCTGCCCGGATTGTGCTAAGCAATCTGCTGCGCAATGCCTTTCAGCATACCTATCAGGGCACAATCACCATCACGCAAACTGGCAACCGAGTGGAAATCTGTAATTTTCAAGAGAGTGGCGCTGACCACGAAGAGAATCTCGGTTTCGGCCTGGGACTGCAGCTGACCGCCCAACTGACGGCTAAACTGGGCTGGGACTATAAAAATGAAGCCACCCCAGATGGTCATCAGGTGCTTATTACTCTCGGCCATCGCGCTCAGACTTAAACGGCATCTGAGGGTACCTTTTCAATGGGCTTTTTGAAGGTCTCTCTGCCGCATAAAAAAATATACGATGATAAAAACGACGTATGGATTTTCCATACTTAAGATAACCTATCGAAATCATTCAATCTGATTCTTTTTTAGACAACAATGGATGGCTGATTTCTTTCTGAAAAGCATATTTTCACTATACACTGTCCTGCTTTTTCCACATCGTCATCCCAAAAACCCCCACCATAAAATCTAATATTTTCTGATAGTTACAATCTTATTTCTCGTTTCTCACGTTCTTGGCACGTCTCTCGCTATATCAGGAAGACAAGTACGACGCACAACACTCACTCACAAGTACAAGCAGCATAGATTGCATAACCATAGGAGGACGTCATGAAAGCCCTGAAAAAAATCGCCACCAGCCTGATCATTCTTGCTCTCGCAGCCGTTCCGGCCTTTGCCGGTCAACAAGGGGAAAACAGTGGCATCCTCACTTGGCTGTTCCTCGGCTTTATCGGTCTGATCGTGGTCGGTCAACTCATCCCGGCCCTGGTCATGGGTTTCGGTATGGTCAAGGGCGTTCTTGGACACCACGACGATCACAGCCATAAGCACAACGCTTAAGACTTTTTATTTTATTCAATTTTATTCACAGCACAAAAACACGAAAGGAACCCAAACCATGAAAGCACTTAAAAACATCGCTCTGACTGCTCTGTTGACCCTGATCGCTTCCACCTCGGCCTTTGCCGCTACCACGGCTGGCCGCGTGGACAACAGCGGATTTCTGGTCTGGGCGTTTCTCGGCTTCTGCGCCCTGATCGTCGTTGCGCAACTGGTCCCGGCAGTTCTGGTGATGTTCGGCATCGTCAAAGCGGTGGCCAGCCCCAAAGAGCACGCCGAGCAGAAACACTAAGTATCGCTTTTGAGGTTACCGTTGCACTGGATGCCCCGGCTCCCACAACCGGGGCATCGCCTCTCACACAGGAGAGCGAACCATGTTACCCGTGATTATTGCCTACCAGTCTCCCGCTGAAACCGCTGCTCTTAAGCAATGCGTTGAGCAGGCCGGATGCCTCGCCAAATCGGTGACAACCCTCAATGAAGCGATTGATGCGCTGCGCGAAGAAGATGCCGCGATCATGCTGCTGGGTAAAACCTTTGAAGGCAGTTGTGCCCTGGATGTGATTCCGATTTTCCGCTATCTGCAGAAACATCTGAAAATCATTCTGCTGGCAGACGATGCGACGGTTGGCTTCCTGCGTCAGGCACGGGCTGCGGGGATTTTTTATCACGCCATGGAACCGCACGACGAAGAAGATTGCCATGAGTTGCAGCTGGCTCTGGAGTGCGCGCGTGAAGCCTGTGAGAAACAGGGCAAGAGTTTATGGAAAAAACTGGCACCGATGTTCGGAGGTGCCAACTAAGGGCGGTTTCCTGTTGGAACAGCCCTGAGCCCAAACCCTACCAAACCATTTTGATTTCATTGACTGACATGCTGTGGTGAATTTGTCCGGCGCTCCTGACTTGGAGCGCCTTTTTTTTTGCCACGTCCTGCTTAACATCCCTTTACTTGCCTTTACACAACTTAAATCGGCTCATTATTAGAAAACGGGTATGTTGTCTTCTGGGCATTAATCTTCTTCCATTCCCCTGGCAGGCTAACGATGGTCTGCAACAAAAAGGAGTGCCATGAAAACAACCTATCGCACACTGACGTTCTTATTTTTGAGTTTTTTTCTGACGATAATTCTTTCTGCTTGCGGTGGTGGCGGAGGCTCTGATTCCACCACAACCTCGACATCAGACACAAACACGTCCAGCCAAGACGATACAACGACAACGGATGAGGACAGTGCGGAGACTGTCGTCATTGATGAGAGTGACGTTGTCAGCGACGAAGACTGGGATGATAGTCTCGATACGGTCATCACCTTGTTAGAAACAACGATTTCCGTCTCCGGTAATGGGGCGACGGTCGATGGCACGACTGTAACAATCACTGCGGGCGGTACCTACCAGATCACGGGTTCACTGGATGATGGGCAGATCATCGTCGACAGTGAAGATGAAGAAACGGTTCGCCTGGTCCTTGACGGTATTGACGTTAGCTGCTCGACCTCTTCACCGTTATACATTGCCGGGGCGGAACTGACGTCTATTATTCTTGACGATGACTCCGCTAACTATCTGACGGATGCCAGCGATTACACTTTTGAAGATGGTGATGACGAGCCGGATGCAACTCTGTTCAGCAAAGATGACTTAGTCATCTCAGGATCAGGAAGCCTCACCGTCACCGGTTTGTACAACGACGCCATTAAAAGCAAAGATGGTTTGGTCATTGAAGAGGCAACACTGTTCATTACATCTGTCGATGACGGCGTGATCGGCAAAGATTATCTTGTTATCCGCAATGCAAACATTACCGCTGACGTCGAAGGAGATGGCTTGAAATCAAGTGAGGACGAAGATGAAGAGCTGGGATATGTGTCCATTGAAAGTGGCACCTTTAATCTTGACTGCGGCGCGGATGGCATTCAGGCAGAAACTCAGACCATCATTGATGGCGGGGTTTTCAGCATCACCTGTGCCGGGGGCCACACGGCTTCCCTTTCGGACGATGATTCGGCCAAAGGGATAAAATCAGGGGTCGGAACAACGATTAACGACGGAACATTTACCCTCAACTGTGCTGATGATGCCATTCACTCCGATGGCTTTGTCACCATCACCGGTGGTACGTTCACTCTAGCGACGGCGGATGATGGGATCCATGCAGACGGCACGGTAACCATTTCCGGTGGCGATCTGACAGTCACCACCAGCTACGAAGGCGTTGAAGGGAGTTCCATCGCCATCAGTGACGGTGATCTGCATATTGTAGCCAGCGATGACGGCATTAATGTAGCTGACGGAGACGACGGGTCCAATGATACGAACGGAACGTTGACCATTGATGGTGGCTACATTGTCGTCGATGCCGATGGTGACGGCATTGATGTCAATGGCTCGATTGTCATGAATGACGGCACGGTGCTGGTCAACGGTCCAACAAGCAGTGGCGATAGTGCCATCGACTATGACCGCAGCTTTGTCATTAATGGCGGGTTCCTGTTGGCGGTGGGCAGTGCAAACATGGCCCAGGCACCTGGGACAAGTTCCACACAAAATACAGTTAAGGTGACTCTGACAAGCTGGCAATCCGCTGAGACACTGATCTCTCTACAAACAAGCGCTGGCAACGAACTGTTCACCTTCGAACCGGCCAAAGGTTATCAATCCATTGTCTTTTCTTCTCCTGAATTGTCTCTTAACAGCAGTTACAATCTTTATCTGGGTGGGAATGATTCAGCTGACGACGAAGATGGGCTATTTGATAACGGTGGCTACAGTGGTGGTAGTTTGTATCGAACCTTTACTCAGTCTTCACGAATTACCTCAGTCCGCTGACAAAAAAGGGTCGCCGGTATTCCGGCGACCCACGAAAGAGTGATGGCTGGCAAAACCAGTCGTCACTGCAGAGGATTTTGTGAAACACTTTCCAGTTGGAACAGTTCAACCATCAGTTCGGAAAGCTCGGTTTTCTTTTCATGCAACTGATCACGAGCAGTTTCATTGACTGCAGCACGTCCAACCAGGAATGTAATATCGCGACGTGCACCATTAATTTCCGATTCCACTTCGCGAATCTGGGTTTCGTTTTTATTTTCTTCTTCGACCGTTTGCTCTTCCTCTTCGGCCTGTTGTTCCACCTGTTGTGCCGGAGAAGTTTTCTGCTCGGCTGAAGGTTGCTCCTGAGCTTGCTGCATGGTCTGACCACTGTTTTCGGCAAGAATCACCTGACCTTCTTGCGTCACCGGAACGTCTTCAGCGGATGTCGTGGTCAAACCATCCACAGTGCCGTCTTCACGGGAGACCAAGCGCAATGGGGATGTCGTCGATTGTGATTGCGTCGGATTATCTGCCGAGGAGGAGCGTGTCGTCGTGCGGGATGGGCTGGAAGAAGGAGTCGGCATGACAGGCGGCATTTGCGCCGAAAGTGAGCGTGCCTCAGCGGAAATCTGCACCGTATCCCCCGAAGGAAGAACAGTCAAACGCGCTTCAGACTGGCTCGGTTGAGCCGCCTTCACATCAACCGTGGCAACGGTCGATTGAGCTACGCTGGCTGTGGTACTGGTGAGTGCTGAGACATTCATAACCGGCTCCCGCGAACAGACCGTCAGTGGCCTGATACTGCGTATCGCACACTATAGGATAAGAGTAACGCAATTTAGTGAAAGTTCAAGTACCTCAGACTAACATTATAATACTACAACACATCCCAAGTGTTTGACAATAGGCTGGAAACAATCTTTTTATTCTAAAAAGCAGATAAAAAAAGCAGGCCGCTGCGAAACCAGCGGTCTGCTGAAAATAAAATGGCTGTTAATTTTTCTTTTTCTAAGGAATCAGGCGTTTTGCAGCTCAAACAATTCCGCCATTAACGCTGACAGTTCAGCCTGTTTGGCCTGCATTTGTGCTTTAGCAGTGTCATCCGTTGATGCTTTGGCGGCCAGGGCAGCTATTTCCTGCTGTAAGGCAGCTATTTCATCCTGTAATTCCTTGATTTCATCCTCGGTATCACTACTGCTTTCCGAGGCTGAACCGGCGGCAGTTCCACCACCGCCCTCTGAGGCTTCAGAAGTTTCCTCTGTCTCACTGTCAGCTGTCTCATTCTCCGCTGTGGCTGATTCTTCAGAGGCCTGAACAGACAAGGAACGTCCTTCATCGGAAATTTCTACCGTATCACCTCCGGCCATCACGGTGACACTTGTTTCATTGTCATCACTGGTTGCGGACTGAGTGCCTACCTTGTTAACCGTTTGCCCACTGGTGAGTGTGCTTGCTGCAGTAACGCTTGAGACATCCATGCTCCCCTCCTCTTTCCGCAGGCATCCGGCCTGCTATTCAATAATTTTTGTGCTGAGTGTCCGGTGCTCTGGTGAAACAGGAACTCACGTATATAGCACCTCATCGTATGCGTATGTACAACGGGGGGCCTTGTGAAGCGAATTCATCGCCGAAAGTATGTACTTAAGGAACCTTTCTCTATATGAAAACCTATCCCTCATATCGGCATGCAGCAAGTAAACCTTTGTAAAGTTTACAAATCTACAACACAAACAGGATTAAAGAGATCGCTCGAAACGCACAGATTCTGCCTGAGAGAAAAAGGACTTGCCAAAATAGAGCAAATACTCTATTAGGGCAATAGCTCTAAACAAAATGGAGGTCCCATGAAAATTTTATTGATCCAACCCGCCAGTCATGAACCATTGATGGATCAGATTTATCTGTTTGAACCTCTGGCTCTTGAATATCTGGCTGCAGGTCTGCTCCTCGACAATCATGACGTCCGCATCATTGATGCCCGTATCGAGCCGGACATCGCGGCTATTGCCCGAGACTGGAGCCCGGATATCGTCGGCTTGACGGCATTTACCAGCCAGGTCAACATGGTGCGCTCTCTGGCGCTGCAGTCACACCAACTCTGGCCGGGCTGTTTTGTGGTGATCGGCGGTCATCACGCCACCGTGCAACCGGAGGATTTCAACGAAGATTGCTTTGATGCCGTGGTGATTGGCGAAGGGGTGTTTACCCTGCGTGAAATCGTCACGGCGATTGAGCACGGCAGTGCGTTACTTACGATCCCGGGACTCGCCCTGCCATCGCACGAGGGGATGATCTATTCTCCAGAGCGGCCCTATACGGACCTCAATACCCTGCCCTTTCCGGCGCGAGACCTGACCCGACACTATCGCGATCATTATTTCAGCGAATGGTTCAAACCTCTGGCATCCGTCCGTACCTCACTGGGCTGTACAGCACGCTGTAACTTCTGTGCACTATGGTCAATTACCGGCGGTAAATATCTGCGGCGTGACCCGGATCAAGTGGTTGAAGAACTGAAAGGGATCGACGAAGCCAATGTGTTCTTCTGCGATGATGAGTCGATGTGCGACAGCAAACGAATGGCAACACTGGCGGAGAAGATTCAGCTGGCCGGCATCCACAAAAACTACTTCCTCTATGCACGGGTGGACACCATTGTTCATCATCCCGAGCTGTTTCGCCAGTGGGCAGAGATCGGTCTCAAACAGGTATTTGTCGGTATGGAGGATTGTTCTGATGAACGGCTGCAACGGATGAATAAAGGAGTGACGGTAGCTGAGCAGGAGCAGGCCGTTGCAATCCTGAAAGAGCTCGGCGTGATGATGTACGCTTCGTTTATGGTTGATCCGGACTATTCACATGACGACTTTGACGCACTGATCCGCTATATCCGCCGTCTGAAACTGACCTATGCGACCTTTACCGTTATGACGCCATTGCCCGGCACCCAACTCTACCGTGAACGGCAGGAGGAATTGCTCACCCGCCAACCGGAGATGTTCGACATGCTGCACAGCCTTTTTACCACTCGCTTGCCGGCCGTGGAGTTTTATCAGCAGATGGCCCGGTTGTATGAAAAGGCCGTGCCTCTGTATCGCGTGTTACCGGCATTGGCAAAATTCGGCGTCCACGGTCTGCTGTTGCGGCTGAGGCTGTTTCAGCGTTTTCTCAAGCGACTGCGCCGGGCACATCTTGATTACTGAGGGCAACCGGCGTATTCTGCCTGACATGACCACCAAAGAACGCATTATAGAAACTGCTGTGACCCTGTTCAACGAGCAGGGCACCAAAGCGGTCACCACCAATCATATCGCTGCTGCCATGGGCATCAGCCCGGGAAATCTCTACTACCATTATCGCAATAAGGAAGAGATCATTCGCGCCATCTACGAACAGATGGACGAGGTAGGGATGTCAAACTACCAGCAGATCATCACCCGTGTTCCACCCGGATCACTGCAGGCCATGGAAGAAACCTTTGCCATGATCCAGCGGTTTAACTGGCGTTACAGATTCTTCAAGAGAGAGTTGACGGCCCTGCTGCTCAACGACCCGCTTTTAAAGGAACGCCATGTCACCACGCATCGCATGATGCTTGGCGTTGTGCGTCATTCGATTGAAAACAGCGTAGCGCAAGGGATTTTACGCCCGATGCCCCGACAAGAGCTGGACTTATTCGTCGAAGAGGTATGGTTACTGACCTTATTCTGGCTTAACTATCTTGAAGTGGGTGGTGAGCCAGTTGACAGCGCATCTCTGTCACGAGGAAATAGTGTGGTCCGTCAGGCGGTCCGCTGCCGGTTAACAGAAAAAGGGCTTACGCTGCTGGAAGATTATCTGTCCTCAGTCTCTACAGCGAATCCCGCCCTTTCGTAATGACGGTTAAAAAACTGCATGGTCAGCCCTTGCAACCAGGCTGCGATAAGAATATAGACGGACAAAACAATCGTGAAGAACAGTCCAAAATAATCAACCATCAGCGGTAATAACGGCAGTTTGACAGCGCGGGCATAGAAATAAGTCACCAATACGCCTTCCGGAATGCCGCCACGCTGCAAATCAGATAACATCGGATACCACAAATACATGGGACCATGGCTCATGATCCCGGCCACCATGGCGATCCACCAGCCGCGTCGTGCTCCATGTTTTTTGAACAACCGCACCATTTTTTTCGGCGGTAACCACCAGTTAATCAAAGCATTAATCACAACAACCAGTGCAATGATTGGTAGAATCTGACCCAGAATCTGTCCGGCACGCTGTAACGCCTGTAGGGCCTGATCACTATGGGTAAAGGTCAAAGAGAGATAGGAAATCCCAACCAGCGACAGAAAACGCAGACCTTTGAGTTTAAAAGCGCTCTGCTGGCCACTCATTGCCACCACCCTACGGTCATGCTGGTTAACGTCGCCACAGCCAACGTACCCAAAAACGCCAGAAGATTACGGATCAAGGTAAAGCGCCCGCCAAAGGCTTCTACTTCCATAGGAATCTGAATGAAACCGAGAGTCACCCAGGCAAGAATAAAGGCGGTCACCGCATATAATGACACCCCCTGCCCCAGCATTTCTCCTCCAAGCAGATAGCTGACAATCGGATTGCCAGCGGCTACGGCACCGCAGCCAGTGCCGATCAAGGTATCGACAAAAGCATTACCGGTAAAGAAGCTGACCAACCGTTGCGGCGGGATCAGAGTCTGTAACATGGCCACCAGCCCCACGACACCAAAAATCATCGGCATCATGGCAGCAAACGAGAGGGCACTTTTTTTCAGGCTGCTAAGCATCAAGAAACCTCTTTTAATCAGTTCAATCTTCTAAGAGTACGGTGAACACGGTAAAAATGCAAAACGGTTCTCTTCATGGTCATTTTTGCTGAATTGTGTTAGGATGCGGTGCTTTGCGATCATTGGATTGTACGATGACATCACCGTTTTCCCCCGGAGTGTGAATGTCTTACAAGTCGCTGAAATCTCTTACACCTGCTCAAGCACTGGTGCTTTATTATGGTGTCGCCATCCTGGCCGGAGCGTTGTTGCTGTATTCCCCGTTGGCAGCGGTCGGCCCCCACCTGTCCTTCCTAGATGCTTTGTTCACAGCGACATCCGCGCAATGCGTCACCGGCCTGAGTGTCGTCGACACCGGAACACGACTGTCCGGCTTTGGCCAGGGGGTTGTTCTTGCTCTAATTCAGGTGGGTGGTCTGGGAATCACCACCTTTTCCGTTTATCTGTTCATCTACTTACGGGTCGGCGTCAGTATCCGTGGTCGCTGGATCATCAATGAAACCCTGCTGCCGACACCAGTCAGCTCATGGCGCGATCTGATCCGCAGTATTTTTTTGACGACCCTGATTATCGAAACCCTCGGCACACTGTTACTGGCGATTGTTTTCATCCCGGATCTTGGTTTCAAACAGGGTCTTTACAGTGCGGTGTTCCATTCCATTTCCGCCTTTTGCAATGCCGGGTTTTCATTGTTTCCTGACAGCTTGATCGGCTACCGGAACAACCCGCTTGTGAATCTGACGATCATGGCGCTGATCATTCTCGGTGGTATTGGCTTTCTCGTCATCCGCGAACTGGCCGAGGCCTGTAAACCGCGACCGAACCCGTTACAGCCACGACGTTTTTCGTTACACACCAAGCTGGTTATCTGGACGACGTTGTTTCTGATCATCTACGGTGCTGTGACCATCGGCTGGCTGGAGCGCCATGATGCTCTTGCCAAAATGTCTCTGGGGGAAGCAACCTGGATCGCCTTGTTTCAGTCGGTATCGGCACGCACTGCCGGATTCAACACCATCGATCTCGACCTGTTCCGGGTGCCGACACTGTTTCTGATGATTTTTTTGATGTTTATCGGTGCTTCGCCAGGTTCCGCAGGCGGCGGTGTTAAAACCACCTGCCTGGCGCTGTTGTTTATTCTGTTTTACAACCGTTTGAAGGGTAATCCCAACACCAATGCTTTTGGACGGACCATTCCTGAAGAGGTCATCTCCAGGGCCTTGGCCCTGTTTCTGTTAGCGATTATCGTCATCGGTCTGGCACTGTTCGGTTTGCTGATTGTGCAAAGTCCCGATTGGGCGCATGAAAATCCGAGAGAGTTTCTCGGCTTCATGTTTGAAACGGTCTCGGCGTTTGGTACGGTCGGTCTCTCCATGGGTTCTACCGGCCAGCTGAATATTGCCAGTAAATGTATCGTTATTGCCCTGATGTTTATTGGTCGGGTCGGTCTACTGACCATGGCATTTGCCATCGCCCGTCGCACCCGTTCAACGGCACCACGTTATGCCGAAGAAAATATCATGATCGGTTGAGGGAGAAAATTATGCCGAAAAAAAAGAAATTCTGCGTCATCGGTTTGGGTAATTTCGGTTTTCATGTGGCATCAAGCCTCTACTCTCAAGGGCATGAGGTGATGGCGATTGATTCCGACAAGGAAAAAGTTCAGGCGGTCAAAGAGGTTTGCTCGTACGCCATTCTCGGTGATGCCTGCAGTAAAGATTTTCTTGATGCTCAAGGCGTCACGGACATGGATGCGGTGATCATTGCCACAGGCGAACGTTCTCACCTGTCAACGCTGATGACCCTTTATCTCAAAGAATTGAAAGTGCCTCGTATTCTGGTCAAAGCGATTGATGATGACCACGGTCGCATTCTCGAAAAAGTGGGCGCCAGCGAGGTGATCTACCCGGAAAAAGATATGGCCCGGCGAATCGCCCACAGTCTGTCAAGCCCGAACCTGCTGGAGTTCATCCCTCTGGCTGAAGACTATTCCCTGTCTGAAACGGCACCACCACGCCATTTCATCGGCAAAACGCTGGTCGACCTCAATCTACGTCAGCGCTTCCACGTAACGGTAATCGCCATCAAAGATGTCATTTCCGATCAGTTTATCGTCGCTCCGCCGCCAATGCACACCATCAAGGACAGCGATGTGCTGGTGTTGATTGGTAAAACGGAGGATGTGAAGAAGGCACTGAATTCGTAAATTTGAGGCTCGGTTTATAAATATCAGACTATCGAAGGGGTGGGCACCGCCCCACCCGTTAGATCGGTGCCACGAAAGAAATAAAGAGCGATATCAGACCGTTTTCAACGTTTTACACCAAAGATGATGAGTTACACGATTCGTCGACCTCAAGGGCGACGAACCGAATCCGTGAAGCATAACCGAAACAGACACATTGTCGGTTAAGCTAGGTTCAGAAGAAGTTCAGCCGGTTTTTGCATACTTTTGAGCGGCCAGTCAAAAGTATGTCGCCTGCCGGGGCGAAACCCGGCGACCTTGACTTTGATCTTCAATGGTTCGTCATTTGGAGCGAACCGCTCTGGCCAATTTCATCCGTTCACAATGATGGTACCCACATGACGCGGGCTTCCGCGCCCGCACGTCGGGCCCCTTTTGCGTCGACAAAAGGGGCGCAAAATCGACTCCCGTCATTGCACCCTTACGGGTTCCCTCACTTCATTCTCTTACATCGCGATATCGGCAAAACTCGCTACCGCTCAAACAGGTTGCCGATAACCACCGCGCCGCTAACGTTCATTACATTCGGTGCTGCTGAACGGGAGGGCTGAACTGCTAAATAACAAACTTTGGCAGGGTGGGCACCGCCCACCCGTTTAACAGGTGCCACGGAAGAAATAGAGAGTTGCGTTAACCTGTTTTCAACGTTTTACACCAAAGATGATGAGTTGCACGATTTGCCGAGCTAAAGGGAGGCAAGCCGAATCCGTGAAGAATAACGGAAACCGGCCCATTGTCGGTTAATCCAGGTTCAGGAGAAGTTCAGCCGGTTTTTGCATACTTTTGAGCGGCTAGTCAAAAGTATATCGCCTGCCGGGGCGAAACCCGGCGACCTTAAAGAATTTAAGCTGCGCACATGACGTGGGCTAACGCATCAGCAATGCCGCGCCAGAAACCGATCAAGCTGATTGGCAAACGCGGTACGATCCGCCGCACTGAACGCTGCCGGCCCACTGGTCTCAACACCAACCCCACGCAACTCATCCATCATATTGCGCATAGCCAACCGCTCTTGAATGGTATCGGCATCGTACAATTCCCCGCGCGGATTGATTGCATGGCCGCCCTTTTTCAACACGGCAGCAGCCAAGGGAATATCCGCCGTAATCACCAGGTCCCCTTCAACCAGCCATGCGACAATCTGCTCATCGGCAACATCAAAACCAGCACTGACCAGGCGCGATGAGATATACGGACTGGCAGGTGTGCGTAACGGCTGATTTGCCACCAGTATCAGTACAATCTGCCGCTTCTGTGCCACACGATACAGAATCTCTTTAATCACCCGTGGACAGGCATCAGCATCCACCCAGATGGTCATAAATTATTCTCCTAGCCGGCTTGTTATGGCCGGACTCTTTCACGGGTCAATATTTTCGCCCCTTGTATAACATGCTATAGTCAACACAGCTTATAAAAATACGTTCACACTCATCAGATCCCTCAGGAGACACAGTGACAGAGAAATTGGCAAAACATGCTGAGATATTAAATGTCATCGATACCCTGGCCAGCCGTTACCTGCAAGGTAAAGTCAAAGCCCTGCGCTTGGCCATGATCGCCCTGCTGTCCGACGGCCATCTGTTGCTGGAAGATATCCCCGGACTGGGGAAAACCACCCTGGCTCTGGCCTTATCACGCGCATTGGGTCTGTCGTTCGGTCGTATCCAATGCACCAGTGACCTGCTGCCCTCGGACATCACCGGTCTGTCGATCTTCGACCGCGAAAAAAACGGTTTCCGCTTTATCAAGGGACCGATTTTCAATCACATCCTGCTGGCGGATGAGATCAACCGCGCCATGCCTAAGACCCAGAGTGCCATGCTTGAAGCCATGGAGGAACGCAAAGTGACGGTTGAGGGCGTCAGTTATCCGCTACCCGAGCCGTTCATGGTCATTGCCACCCAAAACCCGACCGAGCAGATTGGCACCTATCCGTTGCCGGAATCGCAGCTGGATCGGTTTCTCATCACAACTGGTATCGGTTACCCACCTGCGGAGCTGGAAAAGCAGATCATTCTCAACGGCGGTATTCGCGAAAAAATGCTGGAGATTGAACCGCTGCTCAGCCGTGAAGACATTCATCTGGCAAAAGAAGCGGTTCAGGCCATCCACCTGGACGACAAGCTGGTCGATTATCTACTGGCCATTGCCGAAGCCACTCGCAACCACCGCTACATCAGTGCGGGTATCTCGACCCGCGGTGCGATCAGTATGGCGATATCAGCACGAGCGTCCGCGTATCTGGATGGACGCGATTACGTCATTCCCGAAGATGTCAAACTGATTGCCGGACCGGTCGGCGCTCACCGGCTGATTCTGCGCAGTGAGCATCAATCCCTGAACAAACGTGAGGTGATGGTATCGATTCTCAACAACGTACCCGTTCCTATGGTCTGAAACTGACCAAAGCGGGAACGCTCTACATCATCATGACTTTGCTGCTCGGCTTCGGCGCGGTCAACACCGGCAACAACCTGCTCTATCTGATGGTGTCGGCCCTGCTCGGTTTTATGTCGGTTTCTGGTATTCTCGGCCACTGGAACCTAAAAAAACTGCAGCTTACCCTGGAGCCTCCGGATGAGATCTACGATGGTCTGGAAACTCTGCTGCGGGTGCGGTTGGTTAATGGGCGACGCCTGTTACCGGCTTTTTTGCTGGATATCTCGTTTGAGGACCAAGCGGGCAGCGGACATCTGTCGGTGGTCAAAAAAGGGGAACAGCAGAGTATTGGCGTCCCGGTGACATTCAGCGGCCGCGGAGCCCATGCCCAGCACGGTGTGATCATCCGCTCCACCTTTCCCATCAATTTCTTTGTGCGTCGCCGCATCATCGATCTTGAGCAGACGATCCTCGTCTTTCCCCGTCCGGTCGCCTGTCGCTATTCCGTTACGTCAAATGAGATTGAAAACGCAGGCAGCGTGGACAGTTTGAACAAAGGTCATGACGGTGACATCAGCCGAATCGGCAATTATCAGGGCACGGAACCGTTAAAAATGATCCACTGGAAGCTTACAGCACGTCACGACAGCCTCAAGATCAAGGAACTGTCCGACCTCCAGCAACCGCCAATTGAAATCAACCCGCTGGCGTTGCCCGGCGCCGGATTGGAGCAGCAATTGCGTTGCGCCTCGTTTTTGATTAATGACCTGATGCGCCGTAACCAGCCGGTGGGATTGAAACTCAACGACCATGTTCTGCCACCGGCACTGGGTCAGGGCCATAAAATACATCTACTCAAGGAGCTGGCAACCTATGGTCAGGATTAAAGTCCCTCTCGACATCCTCACCTATCTGGTAGTCCTGCTCGGTCTGCTGCCGCTGTTCAGCTGGCTGGATGTTCCTGTTCAGATTGTGACGGTAGCAGCCTGTGTTGGCGGACTTATTTCAGACCGCCGTCAGCATTATCTGTTGGGCCACAAACTGGCAACGGTGCTCACCTTTACCTTTTTCGCTATCTATCTGGCGCAACTCAATCTGAACAACGTCGTACCACCGGCGGTTAACCTGCTTGCTCTGCTACTCAGCATCCGTCTGGTGACGGAAAAGCAGGGACGCCATTATCTGCAGATTTTTGTGTTGTCGCTATTCTGTCTGGCCGGGTCATCCCTGCTCAGTTTGAGTATGATGTATCTTCCGGCGTTGATCCTGATGATTGTCGGTGTCACCATCGGTCTGGTTCTTCTCACCTTCTTCCATCGCGACCCAAGTTTGCGGCTCAATCGCGCACAGATGACCACGCTGCTCAAAACAGCAACAATTCTTCCCATCGGCTCGTTACTGCTGATGATGGTTTTGTTTGTCATTTTGCCGCGCACCCAGTTTCCATTGTGGAATTTCCTCAACCCGCAACCGGCTGCTTCGACTGGATTCAGTGACAAAGTACAGCCTGGAGCCTTTGCCAGTAACTCTTCAGCAAAAACTCTGGCATTTCGTGCCGAATGCCCTCAAATGGATGCAATTGACCTTTATTGGCGGGGAACTGTTCTCAACACCATTGATGGAACAACATGGTTTCGCAAAACCCTGCGCCCGGAGCGGTCACAATTGGTTGACGGCGAACCGGTTTCCTGCACCATCACCCTGCCCGCTACGGATAAACGTTTTCTGTTTACCCTTGATCATCCTTTTAACGTAGCGGGCATTCGCCATCAGCACGCCAGCGATCAAGTGTATCTATCTCGCTGGCCGTTGAATAAAAGTGTCAGTTACACCTGTCAGTCACGAGTTGGTGGAAAGTGGCTGCTCCAATCAAAACCTGATTTAGATGCCTACCTGCAAATACCGGCAACTGTGGCACCACGGGTCTCTGAGTTGGCAGAAAAGATTCGTCAACAGGCAACAACGGCAGAGCAACGGATTAACCTGATCGAGGAATTCTTTCTCAGACAACAGCTTAGCTATGCAACGACCGACTTGCCTGGCCCGACAGCGCCTGTCGATGAATTCCTGTTTGTCAAAAAACGTGGCTATTGTGAATTTTTTGCGTCGTCGTTTGCCCTATTATTGCGCCTGTGCGATATCCCGGCACGACTGGTCGGCGGCTATCATGGCGGGGAATATAACAATCTTGGTGGTTACTATCTGATTACTGAAGACTTGGCCCATGTCTGGGTTGAAGCTCTGGTTGATCAGCAATGGCAACGGATCGATCCCAGTCGTTTGGCGATCAATGCCTCAACTGCCCTGCAGGCCTCCCGCCAACAGGGGCTGTCACTGGCACAAAGAACCATGGACAGCCTGGAATATTTGTGGACGCAGATGATCATCAGTTACGACCTAAACAGCCAGCTCAACCTGGTTCGTCACAGTGGCTCGAAAATGAAGCAGCTGTTGCCATCAGGTGACGATCTGATCCGTTGGACAGTTTCATTGGTGACTCTATTTCTGAGTCTGACCCTTATCTGGTGGCTGCTTAAATTCAGACGGATAACAGTGCAACAAAAACTGTTGAGTCGCTACTTGAAAGCCCTTCAGCGACGTTATGGAGTGGACACAGGAGTCATGACCAGTGGCCTTGTAGAACAGGCCAAACAATTGAAGGACCCTGACTGCTTGGCTTTTGCCCAACGCTATAGCGCTATGCTCTATGGCAACAAATCTTTGACGACAGAAGAATACCGACAACTCAACGATCTCATCACAAAAATACGCCAGACCAAGCAGGAAAAAACTTAATGTGTTCGGCAAGCCGAACATGGATAAACCATTAAAAATAAACGCTTATTTTATATGTTGATTTCACAAATAGCATAAAAATACACACAACCCCTTATGACAACAACACATGGCTTGGACTCCCCACCCAAAGGGCAGAGGAGTCCAAGGGTGAACAGGAAATCTTACCGCCCCTGCCAATTTGGTTGTCGTTTTTCCAGAAAGGCCCGCACCCCTTCTTCAGCATCCTGTGTGGCACACAGGGCAGCAAACAGATCATCCATGCTTTCCAATCCCTGATGATACGGCACATCCTGCAAACGACGCAGCCCTTCCTTGCCAATGCTCAACGCCAGCGGGCTCTTCTTCACCAGCTTCTGCGCCAGTTTCAAGGTTTCCTCTTCAAGCTGATCATCGGCCACCACCTTATTGATCAATCCCAGACGTTCCGCTTCTTGCGCGCTGATCATCTCACCGGTCAACACCAGCTCCATGGTCTTTTTACGACCAATCAGCTTGGTCATGGGCGCTGCCGGTCCCAGGCAGATGAGGCCGACATTGATCGCTGTCGTGCCAAATGTCGCCGAGTCAGTCGCCACCGTCAGATCACAGCCAAACGACAATCCGGCGCCATTGGCCAGTGCATAGCCATGCACTGAGGCGATGGTCGGTGTATTCAAACGATTAAGCGTATGGTAAAACGCATCGATCTCGTAAAGAAAACGGCGATACTCCAGGGCACTTTTATCCTTGAACTGATCGAGAGAGATACCAGTACAGAAATGTTTTCCCGCAGCTTTGATGACAATGACACGGACATTTTCATCTCGCTCAAAATTCCACAACGCCTGGTCAAGTAACGCGGCAAATTCCGGGGTAAAGGTATTCATCTGATCGGGGCGATTTAAGGTAATAAAACCAATTTGATCCTGTTGATGCGTTAAAATACAGGGCTCTGCCATGATCTCCTCCATAAAAAAGTCAATTTTAAAACACTGTTTTTAATTTTAATACATCATATTCAAAATTCAATATGCGCGTCAAATGGAATATGTCGCCAAAATAATCACATCACGCCACCTATAATCAAATCTGTGATGACTTCGCACAGAAATAGTATTAGACAAGACGCAGCAAACCTGTTAGTATTCAACTTTCTCAGTGCCCATCGGTCGGCACTTGTAGTGTCCTCGGTAGTATCTCTTATTTGCGACATTTCCCTGACACCCGTTATAACGTCTCCCGCCTCATCGACCGTTCCTCGGCATTGCCCTGGATAGGCTGGTTACCATTTTGGAGTACATTTTTTGAGTTCATTTAACGACCTCGGCCTGTCGGCCGAACTGCTTCGTGCTGTTTCCGAGCAAGGTTACAGTAGCCCCACCCCGATCCAAGCCAATGCTATCCCCGCCGTCCTCGAAGGTGGCGATCTTCTTGCCGCCGCACAAACCGGTACCGGTAAAACCGCCGGGTTCACCCTGCCCGTGTTGCAACGGCTCAGTGAAATGCCACTTGCCTCAGGACACCGTCCGGTACGCGCCCTGGTTCTGACACCGACCCGCGAACTGGCCGCTCAGGTTGCTGCCAGTGTTTCCAGTTACGGCAAATATCTGCCGTTACGCTCTGCCGTTGTGTTTGGTGGTGTAAAAATCAATCCGCAAATCAGCTTGCTGCGTAAAGGCGTGGATATTCTGGTCGCCACCCCCGGCCGTTTGCTGGACCATGTGTCACAAAGAACCGTCGATCTGTCCAAGGTAGAAATTCTCGTTCTGGACGAGGCTGATCGCATGCTGGATATGGGTTTCATCCGCGATATCCGCAAGATTCTGGCCCTGCTGCCTCAGCAACGTCAAAACCTGCTGTTTTCGGCAACGTTTTCTGATGATATCAAGCGGCTGGCTGACGCGTTGTTAAAAACGCCGACGCTGATCGAAGTGGCTCGACGTAATACGGCGTCCGAACAAGTCGAGCAAACCGTTCACCTGATTGATAAAGGCCGCAAAAGAGAGTTGCTCTCCCATATGATCGGCTCACAGAACTGGCAGCAGGTGCTAGTCTTTACCCGCACCAAGCGCGGCGCCAACCGCCTCGCCCAGCAACTGGAAAAAGACGGGCTCAAATCGACGGCGATCCACGGTAATAAAACCCAGGGTGCCCGCACCAAAGCACTGGCCGATTTCAAATCGGGCAAAGCGCGGGTCCTCGTTGCCACCGATATTGCAGCACGCGGTCTCGACATTGATCAACTGCCGCATGTGGTGAATTACGAACTGCCCGATGTCCCGGAAGACTATGTGCATCGTATCGGTCGCACCGGTCGCGCCGGGCATAGTGGCAAAGCCATTTCTCTGGTGTGCAGTGAAGAAAATAAACAACTGCGGGATATCGAACGCCTTCTCAAGCGGCCGATCAGTAAAGAGGTGATTGTCGGCTATGAGCCGAGCAACGTCGAAAAGCAATGCTCGAAACGACCTGAACCCCAGGTGAAAAATCGCACGCAGCGCCCGAAGAGAACCACCTCAACCGCCCCCAAAAGGCACTGGAATAGCCGACCGAAAGCAACATCATCGGCACGAGGCTAAATCCCATCCTTACCATCAGACAACGCCTGCCAAGGTTCACTTCGGCAGGCGTTGTTTATTGACAGTATGTTAAAAAAGTCCCGTCCGGGGATTTTTTTCAACGACGCAAGCCGAAAATGCGATTTTCGGCTTGCTCACAAAATCAAGGAATTGAAAGCATGTCCATGATTTTGATCGCCCATCCATGGACTCCACAGTCTGTTTTTCAACAGCCTATTAAATCCACTGATGTGGTTCCGAATTGCAGCTTGCCCTTATCCGTCATTGTCTTTATCTTAATAAGGTCCAATAACAGTGCAAAAAGGAGGCTGTGACGATGGAGAGCTCTTTACAACAGGCCATTGAGACGATGAAGCAGGCTGAAGTTCTCGTCATCACCAGTGGCGCAGGCATGGGCGTTGATTCGGGGCTTCCCGACTTTCGCGGTGATGAAGGTTTCTGGAACGCTTATCCCATGTATCAGCATCTCGGCATCAATTTTTATGAGGCCGCCAACCCGATCCATTTTTCACGTGATCCGCGATTCGGCTGGGGCTTCTACGGCCACCGCACCAACCTCTATCGCGACACCGTTCCCCATCAGGGCTTTGCACTACTGAAAAAATGGATCAAACAACTCAGCGTGGAAAGCTTTGTCGTCACCTCCAACGTCGACGGCCAGTTTCAGAAAGCAGGCTTCCCCGAGGAGAAAATCGTCGAAGTACATGGGTCTATCCATCACCTGCAATGCCAGCGCCCCTGCCGTCACGATATCTGGCCCAACACTGAACAGATTCCTGTCGATTTCACCACCATGCGCGCTCAACACCTGCCGCGCTGCCCCTATTGCGGTGAGGTTGCCCGCCCCAATATTCTCATGTTCGGTGATTTTTCGTGGATTGATGAACGCACCGCCGCGCAGGAAAGTCGTTTCAACGACTTTTTGATCCGGCATAACGGTAAGCGGCTGGTGATTGTTGAAATGGGTGCTGGCACGGCCGTGCCGACCATCCGTCATCTAACCCAAACACTGGCTCGTAAAACCAATGCTCGGGCCATTCGCATCAACCCCCGCGAAGCGGAGATCGGCGCGCCGAACATCAGCATTGCCCTTGGTGCGTTGGCAGGATTGACAGCGATTGATCAGGCGTTGTTCTGAGAAGATTCTTCACGTGATGTTCTGTGAACCAACTCGGGCAGATTGAAGGTTGCCAGATAGTCATGGTATGAACGGTTGAGCGGCACAACCACAGCACGAACCTCATGACCAAGAGCTTGTGATGTCCGGGGTTCAAGAACATGCGTCAGGTCAATAGATTGCGCTGATTTTTGCGGCACAACCAGCAAGGCATCGGTCTTCTCATCATCCGCCAGCACGACCAAATCACAGCTTTTGAGACGCTCCAGAGCCAGATGAGCCTGCGCTGTCGGCATGGAAGCCTCTTCGAGCAAGTCCTCCATAGGCCAGGGCTCTGCTCCCTGCTCAAACCGGTTGTAAATCAACACCAGCAATTCGAGAACATGCATGGGCTCCCACTCGTCATCGCGATTCCCTTTTCCCAGCAAACGGCTGATATGACAACGGGATTGAAATGCCCAGCATAATTGCACGCCCAACAGGGTAATCATCCACGACACATACAGCCAGATCATGAAGATTGGTAAGGCCGCCATGGTGCCGTAAATGGCATTGTACTTGCCGACCCCATACTGAAAATTGATATACGCCCACTGGGTCAGCAACCACAGGCTGCCGGCACTGATGCCGCCCACCAGGGCAGACGACAACTTCACTTTGGTGTTGGGAACGAACATGTAAAGGAAGATAAACGCCGCCCAAATGGCAAAGAACGGCAACACCTCAAACAACATCAGCAGAGCATCACCAAACACCGGCTTACTCAACAACCATTGAACAACATGCTGACTGCGGATCGAGGTATTCATGGAGATGGCAGCGAGAACAAACAGCGGCCCCAGGGTGACGACGGAAAAATAATCGGCAAAACGACGGAACAACGACCGGGTTTCCTCCACCTGCCAGAGATCATTGAACGACTTCTCGATATTGGAGAGCAATGCCAGAACCGTAAACACCAACATGACCAGACCGACTGAACCGAGGCGCGCCACGTTGGTGTTGTTGATGTAGGTGATGATATTGGTGACAACTTCTTCGGAGCCGACAGAAAGTTGTTTAAGCAGTAGCGGCTCAATGGTGTTATGGACACCTAGCCCTTTGAGCAGGGCAAACATGATGGCCAGTAACGGGATCAAGGCCAGAAGCGTATTGAAGGTCAGAGCGGCCGCATGCTGAATACAATTGCGTCGTCGAAAGCCGATCACGGCAGCCGCCAACACCCGGACAAAATCGTAGCAGCCCCGTTTGCCGTCATCAGCCCACAAATCGGTGGCCAGCCAGTTCTGCCATTTTTCTACGGATGCTTTTAATGCCATGCTCTGCCCTCCCGACTCCGTGCGCTATTTATTTCAGTCTAAAACAAGAGAGGCATAAAAACAAACACCGGAACGGCCTAACCTGTTCTTTTTACACGATGACAACACAACAGATATCGTGAACCAGCTAAAGATTCAGAAAACTGACAAACTGTTCTTTCTGACGTAAGACACAGTCCTCCCCTTCACGAATCGCTTCATCGGCACGATAAAATTCCAGCAAACCAATCTTTGACAATTTCGGCGTCAGCAGAAAATCGGGCGGATCACCGGCCATGCGACTGCGGGTAATCCGATCTTGAGTGATATTGATTGATCCGGCCAGAGCTTCAAAAATACCTGGGGGCTTAGGGGCCTCTGGTTTGTCTTTTGCCGGGAAGAGCGCGGACGAATAATCACGTATTGTTTTGCTGATCTGGGTGGTGAAGCTGTTTTTCTCCATCTCGCTTTCCAGCGAGGTTTCCGTTTCGATACGAGTAAAGTGTTTGCCGACAATATCACCATTCAGGTTGACGGCAATCACCACTTCAGCGCCCAGTGCACGGCAAATTGACACCGGCACCGGGTTCACCAGACCGCCATCCACCAGCCAACGATGTTGGTGACGAACCGGCGGAAAAATTCCCGGCAAAGCGATGGAGGCCCAGATGGCGTCATTGAGCGAGCCTTCGGTAAACCAGATCTCCCGACCATTCTCCAGATCCGTCGCCACAGTGGCAAATGATCTCTCCAGTGATTCAATGGTTGCCTGGTCGTCCATCACATAGTCGTCAAAAAAGCCCTGCAAGCGCTCTACATCGACAAAGCCGCTCAAAGAGAAATCCAGCTCAAAAAACCGCGCGACATCCATGCGCGTTAAAGAGCGCACCCATTCTTCGAACTGGGAAAGGCGACCACTGACATAAGCCGCCCCCACGACACTGCCAATAGAACAACCGCAGACGATATCCGGCTCAATCCCGATGCCAGCCAAAGCCTTAATCACCCCAATATGACTCCAGCCTCGCGCAGAACCACTGCCCAGCGCCAGTCCAATTTTAGGCATACGTCGTTTGCTCATAAAACCTCTTCACGAAACCCAGTGATCAATAATGGGGCGGACGTTCATCGTCGCTACTGCCTGCCCCGGAGGAGGCTGACGACATCTGGCTGAGCCGCCGCGCCATCACTTTAAGAGCTTCTTCCATATCGTAAAGCTGTTTCTGATGGGTCGCGACAAGATCCTGCAATTCCTGAATGGTGTGTTCCTGAAAAGCAATGCGGCTTTCCAGATCATTAATACGATCTTCCATGAGGCTTCCTCTCTGCGTGAACACCACAGTGCTACGTTGAGTTGGTGATAAAAACAATTACTGCTATGATAGCGGAAATACATGGGCAATGACAGTCATGAACGATCTTTTACGGCAAAACAAAACAGGAGACGGCATGAAATACTGGCTGATGAAATCGGAACCGGAAGCATTCAGCATCGACGATCTGCAACAGATGCCGCAGCAGACCGAACATTGGGACGGCGTGCGCAACTATCAGGCGCGCAACATGATGCGTGATGACATGAAAATCGGCGATCTGGTGTTCTTCTATCACTCCAACTGCGCTGAGCCCGGCATCGTCGGCATCATGGAAGTGGTCAAGGAGGGCTATCCCGACTTCACCGCCTTTGACCCGAGCAGCAAATACTTTGATGCCAAAAGCGATGGCGACAAGCCACGCTGGTTCATGGTCGACATCCGTTATGTGCGCCATTTCAAACGGGTCATTCCCTTGAAGGAACTCAAAGAATATCCGCAACTCGACGGCATGCAGATCCTGCGTAAAGGCAATCGCCTGTCGATCACTCCGGTGAGCAAAGAGCATTGGGACTTTATTGTTGGCTTGGAAGACATCTGAGGAGATACGATCCAATATGGAAATCACTCTGACCACCCCGGCCCTGCTGTTTCCGGCAATCTCGCTGCTGTTGCTGGCCTATACCAACCGCTTTCTGACCCTGGCCGCGCTGATCCGCAGCCTGTATGCCGAATGGCGCGACAACCATGACCATGTGTTGTTCGGCCAGCTGAAAAACCTGCGCAAACGGGTCCTGCTCATCCGCACCATGCAGACCATGGGCATTGCCAGCCTGTTTCTGTGTGTGCTGGCGATGCTGCTGTTTTATTTCGAACTCATCCTGGCCGGAGAAGTTGTTTTCGCCCTGAGTTTGGTGCTGTTGATGATCTCCCTCGGACTGTCGGTGTATGAAATCCAGATTTCGGTGCACGCTCTGGATCTGCAGCTGAAGGACCTTGAATCGCCCCGTCCGGCCAATCCCAACGGCACCTGCCATCCGCAACCGGAACAACGGCCACCCTCGTCACTGGGAAGTTTGTAATGACTTCTGACTGGGATCAACGCTGGAAAGAACGCCAGAAGCGGCCGTTGCAGGCCGACAACTGGCTGCTCAAGGTGCTGCCGTTGCTGCCTGAAACAGGCACAGCGCTGGATATTGCCTGTGGCCGTGGACGCAATGCCGTCTATCTGCAGCAGCACGGCTGGCAGGTAACGGCAGTGGACAGCTCCGTTGAGGCGCTGCAACAGATCCAATCAGCCTGCCCGGAGGTCACCATGCTTCATCATGATCTTGATCAACCTCTTGAGTTGAATCTGAACTACGATCTGGTGTTGCAGTTTTTCTTTCTCAACCGCCGACAACTGCCCCATTTTATGCAACAGGTGCGACCCGGTGGCGTGATGATAATTCGCACGTTCAGTGATGCGGGGAATTTTGGTAGCAAGGGCGGTAATCCGGACCACCGCCTGCAGCCGGGGGAATTGTTGGAGATCTTTTCAGGCTGGGAAATTCTTTGTCACGAAGAAGGAATCGAGCCATCGCACAAAGGGGGTAGTCTGGCCGGGATTGTGGCCCGGCGACCGCTTTGAGAATAATCGTCTGACTGTGTCTGGTTTTGTCTGTGGCTAAACGGTTCTCAGGCAGTGGAAGCTCTCCACTGTCCAGCGCCGGTAGCGGCAATTAAAGCAGGATACCTCTTCATCGGCGACCCACTCATCTTCATCATCGGCGTGAAATTTTCCGCACTGTTGGGCGGCTTGAGCCGCCGCTTCGTCGTTGTGACGGCCTGGGTTGAATTGACGGGTGCCGTTTTCGAGGTCTAACCACATGTGCGATTCTCCTGATTGTTTTTTTGGATAAGATCAAGGTCAAAGTCAAGGTCGCCGGGTTTCGCCCCGGCTGGCGCCATCCTTTTGTAAGCCGACAAAAGGATGCAAAACCGGCTTTTAGACCCGGCCCTCCGGGGGTCGCAGACCCACATATAATGGGTTTGTTTCCGTAATGCTTCACGAATCCGGCTCGCCGCCCTTTAGAACGGCGAATCGTGCAACTCATCAACTATGGCGTAAAACGTTGATAACGTTCTTGCGCCTCTCTCTATTTCTTCCGTGGCATTACCCTCGCCACTCTTTCCTGTTTTGCAACCAAGCCCTCCCGTTCAGCAACGCCGAATGTAGTGAGCGTCGCTGTGATGGTCGTCGGCAAACTGTTTGAGGACTGTTGCAAACAGGCCGAGTTTTTGCCGACATCACGGCGTAAGCGACTGAAGAGAGGGAACCCGACAGGGTGCAATGACGGAAGTCGATTTTGCGCCACTTTTGTCGACGCAAAAGTGGCCCGACGTGTGGGCGCGGAAGCCCACGTCACGTGCGTACCAAGTATCGAGAACGGATACTGTTCGCCTGAATACCTCAGCTACAAACCTAATACTTCTTCAACTTCTGCCGCGACAACGTCTGCCACTGCCCCTGCTCATTCTGCTCCACCAGCAACACGGCCTGATGACGCAATCGCACCACCTTGACTTTATCCACCAGCATCACCTGCGTGGAATCATCAACAGCAACGCCCTCCTCTGTCTCGACCACATCAATCCACGGATGATCCTTAAGTTCTTCGGCTGTAAAAGTTACCCTGTCGCCAGTGAAAGCCACCTTGCCTTTGAGGCGGCCATCCATACCGCCGAGGCGTAAACCAATCCCCGCCAAAGCGCCAATCACGCCCTGCCCCGTGCCACCATGCTCAGACAGATGCAGACCATTCTCAACTGCCCTTTGATAGGCCAGTGCCTTATTCAATACTTCCAGTTTAGCGCTTTGGCCATAGGCAATTAATGACTCGATATCCGCCAAGGCATCAACGACCGCAACGCATAAACCGGGATCAGAACCTTCGGCACTGTTGTTGGCCAGAAACTGACTGCTCCAGTCGATGATCGCTCCCAGGTTCTCCGGTTCAATGGTCGCCTCGAAACACATGGCACTGTTGTGCGAGGTGTACGGCACATCGGGATGAACCAGCAACTGATGCCGGGTGATATAACTGCAATGCCCCCAGCCCTCTTCTTCAATCGTCTGGGAAATCTGTGTAGCCAACTCACCGGTGCCACAACTTTCCAGGTTGTCCGTATCGTCAATCGAAACAAGAATTTTCATCATTTTTTCCATTATCGTGTTAAATCCCGGATCACGCCGCGAGCCTTGAGTTGCCGTAACAGCGGTGGCACGCACAACGCGGCCAAAAAGGAAAAGATCAGGCTGCCAACACCATCAATGGCGGCACGCTGTAATACCACCGTACTGTCCATACCAAGAAATGTTCCCTGTATCCAGCTGAGAAAGAACTTAGTACTCCCGGCAAGCAGAGCCACAATTACGCAGGTCGCCACACTCCACAACGCCAAGGGGAATAACAGTAAGGCTCCGTCAATCACCAGTGCAGGGACAACAAACTTGGTCAGGATTAATGGCCCGCCCTTGCCCAGTCCAAGCGTCATGGCCATCAGCCCAGCCAGTACACCGGTCAACGTGGCTCCCCAACGAAACGAGACACAACTACGTGCCACCATTAGACCAATGAGGGTAAAAAACATGGCATGGCCGGAAATCCCCAAATGCCAGCGAAACAGGATCTTGCAAACAATAATCGCCCCGGCGCAGAAACCGAGAAACAAGGCATCACGTAAAGGCAGACGATCCAGAAAAGGTGTTGATTTCATATTTCCTCCATCCAGCAGCTGCGCTTTCCACTGCTGAAGTTGCGTGCCCTGGCAGCCAGGGCGATTTCATGCGCCAGAGTCATGGCGATCACCACGGCGGGCACCACCAGACAACGCAACACCAGTGGCCAATGCCACGGTCGCCACAGCTGTTGCCACGACAATGGAACGCCGCGTAATTGCTGGGCCTGATAAAGAATGCGCCATTCACTAAGAACCATCGGAAAAAAATGCAGGCTCGCCGAGAGTACAAAGGCCGCCTGATCCGGCATCCAGCGCGAAAAGGTGCGCGCCATCTGCGACGCTGGCACACACCAGCTCAACACAATGGGCGGCATCAGGGTTAACATCAGCTGCAACGACACCTGAACGGCCGGCAACACACCCTGCTGGCCTTGTTTGAAACCGTATAGCGCCAGCAACATCATCGTCTGCATGACAAACGGACGCACAAGGCGTTTTAATTGACGCCAGGGCACACCACACACAACCATCCACCCAAGGTTGACGGCGATCATGGTTGAAATCCACTGCACATCGCGCACCAGAAATGCGCTGCTCGACAAAAGAATCGTGATGAACAGGTGAACACCGGCCGGAATGTTGATTCGAGTGCGAGGTGTTTCCAGTATCGGCGCGGTCATAAACAGAGCATCAACGTTCTTGCGCTTCAAAATGACCTCCGCGAATGGCGAAGACCTGATCAAAAATCATGTCGTGATCACCAGACTCATGACTGACGCAGATCACCGCCATTCCCTGCTGGCAATACTGATCAATCAGCCGGTGGACCCGTTGGCGACAAACGCTATCCAGTCCGGCAAACGGATCATCCATCAGCAGCACTCTGGGCCGGGCAACCAGGACGGAAGCCAGAGCGACAAGGTGACGCTGACCATAACTGAGTTGATGCGGAGAGGCGTCTTTGAGGTGACTGATCCCGCACTGCTCCAGCACCTGCTCGCAGGCCTGACGACAATCGCAACGCGAATGTCCGGCCAGACGATGGCTCATGCTGAGCTCTTCCCAGACACTGGTTTCGGTCAACTGTTTATGGGGATTCTGCATCATCAGCAGGGCTGAACCCTGCAAAAGTTGGGGTGAGGGACAATGGCCCAGCACCCGCAATTCACCATGACGGGGAGAGAGAAAACCGCACAGTGTTTGCATCAGGGTGCTTTTGCCACAGCCATTGTCACCACACACCAGCATTTTTTCTCCGCAACGAAGAGTAAAAGAACCTCCCGTCCAGAGTGTTTTCCCTTCATAGCCGACACTGAGGTTTTCGGCTTCCACCACAACCTCATCGCTGGTGGGTACGTTTGCCGCCTCTTCGCGTTCAAGGGCCACAGCGGCTTCACCAAACAAACGCCCGGATACCAGACAGCCGCCCTGATACAACGTCCAGTAGTGATCAATGAGGTCGGCAAAGGGTTGCGGTTCATGCTCACACAACACCACGGAAATCCCCTGTTTAAGCAATCGCCGCACCACCCGCACCAACTGCTGCTGGCCCTCTTCATCGAGTTGCGCTACGGGTTCATCAAGGATCAACACCTGCGGCTGCAATGCCAACACGGATGCCACCAAGAGACGATATTTTTGTCCCATGGACAGCTGGTTGACTGGCGTGCATAAAGGAAGATTGAGATTGACTTGAGCCAGTGCAGACTCAACACGCGACCGCATCTGCGCTGGATCGACGCCTTCGTTTTCCAGGCCAAACGCCACCTCCACACCAACGTTGCGAGCGAAGAGCTGGGTTTCAGGATTCTGCAAAACAAGCCCGACAGCCGCAAAAGGAAGATCCCCTTCGTGCCGTCGAGCTGGATTATACACGCACCCCTGCTGTGTTCCCTCGTCAAGCAGTCCTTTCATGGCCAGAGCCAGGGTCGACTTCCCCTGGCCGGTGGCACCACACACACAGTGGCACTCACCGGCACGAATGGTCAGATTGATCCGGGAAAGGATCGGTTGTGCCGCCTGGTAGCTGAAACTGAAATCCTCCAGCTTCAGCACCACGGCGCGATCAGGATTAGAAGTGATATTCCACTCCGCCATAGACATACCGTCCCGGTTGTGGGAAGCCATAGCTCTGCTCGTAGTCTTCATCGAACAGGTTATTCACTCCGACATACAGTTCCAGAGCCTCTTCAAGCAGCTTCTGCGCTACTTTCACATCCACCAGGGTATAAGCCGGTGTACGTCTTTGGTTGAAATCATCATCATAGGAATATTGATTGGCCACATACTGCAGAGAAGCTTGGGCTTTCATGTTCCATGGCATGTCGTAAATGGTTTCAAAGGTTACCCGGTCACGCGGACGGTTCTGCAATTGGTGCATCTCACTGCCACTGGAACGGTCTTCTGATTCCAGGTAGGAATAACTCAGGCGCAGCAACAGATCGTCGATGCTCTCGTTTTCCAGAGCCACTTCAAAACCGTGGAACAGGTATTCATCGGCGTTTTTGTTAATGCCAGTAATCTCATCTTTTTCAATGAAATCTTTGGCATCATTGATGAAACCGGTGATGCTGAACAAAGTTTTACCGGGCAGAGCCTGCTCCACACCCAGCTCATAATGCATGGTGTGCTCGGCATCCAGGTTCTCGTTACCACTGTCGATATCGTAGAGTTGCTTGATAGAGGGGAAACGGACTTTGCGCGCATGGTTAAGCTTGAGACGCGTACCAACAACCGGATCAAAATGGAAGCCGATCAAGTAAGAATAGGCATCTTCATCGCCACCACTGCTGCGATTCTGGGCGTGATACCCCATACCGGCAACCATCCCGGCTTTATTGCCCACAGCCACTTCATACTCCAGAGCCACATTGTACAGATCGACATCTTCATTGTGTTTATAGGTCTCTGCGGTTTTAACAACCTCAAAGCCTTTATCTTCCCAATCCTCATTCTGGGTTGACAGCGCCAGAGTCAGACCACCGGCATCCTGCAAATCAGCATTCAGCTGAATCGCGCCACCAGCAGTCCGCGTGGTGCTCTTCGACTGATAAGCACCCTTCACGTCCTGAGAAGAATAGCTGTCATCGTCGTAACGGTTCTCTTCCAGTTCCAATTCGTTGTAAAAACCCCAGCCACGCATGGAGATCACATTGGTAAACGTATGGCTGAAAGCCAACTGAGAGGAAATGCCCTCACTGTCATCAACACGCAGATATTTCGGCTTTTTGGTAAACGAATCGTTTTTATCGTAATTGGTGACAGCGGGTTTACCGTACTCCCCTTCCTGGTAATTAACCGTCAGGCCCACCAAAGTGTTATCGGTTGCCTGCACATCCAGGTTGGTAAAGACATTGGTTTGTTCGAAGTCGCTGTTATCACGCTCGTCACCGTCCTCGGCGTCGGTCGGCGTAAAATGGTTGGACAACGGCGTGCCATCACGGTCGATACGACCAACACTGGCAAAAGCATGAACTTTTTCCGTACCGCCGACCAGGCTCAGACGGCCGAGAGCACTGTCTTCCTGGCCGATTTCAGCAACCACTGCACCATGCAGACCCGGTTGGCCCTGCTTGGTAATGATGTTGATGATACCGCCATTGCCGCCGGAACCATACAGCACCGATCCGCCGCCGGTGGTCACCTTGATCTCTTCAATGATCTCGACGGGAACCGTACGCGGATCAAACTGGCCATCATAGGTGGAATTGAGTGGAATACCGTTGAGCAGGAAAAGTACGTGACGCGTACGGAAGCCACGGATATCAATACGCGGCACGCCTTCAGCGCCGTAACGTACATAGACACCGGGCACCAGCACAAGGGCTTCTTCAAGGGTTTTCACACCGCGGTCTTTGAGGGTCTCAGCGTCAAGAGTGTACAGCGTCGCGACTTTTTCCGTTTCGTTGTTCTCAGCTGAGACAACAATTTCTCCCAACTCGTAGGTCGTTTTGGGAGATGGGGCGGCCCAAGACGTAGATGTCATGGTGATCAAAGCGACAGCGGCGCCCAACGTCAGATAGGACATCAGGGCCTGTTGCAGTTTCTTGCTCATCAGGTTTCTCCATTCCTTATTGAATTTTCCAAGTTGAAATTGTTTTTCCGCCGGAACTGACATTTTGATGAAGCGCTATAGTCAACGCTACACAACGGCAGGCAAACAATTTCTGTGACAGATGGGACAGACACAGAGCAACAACCGTTCCAAGGATTAAAACGGCGCAAATTCGTTATATACGCGAGTAATGACGAAATAGTTTCGGGATGTTACAGCCGTGACACTGTCTCAAACTGGAACACGATGTTCCATAACGATGCGCCACAATAAAAACTCGACCGCAGTCAAGTTTTTATTGACACACCTGTAACACTCTCCTACAGTCAAACGACGAAAAGAGACCATACCGGCACAACAGGAGACCTATGAGTGGCAAGCGCGAAGAAAATAAACGACTGACCCGGCAAGCCATTGTTGATGCAGCAAGGATGCTGTTCATCCGCAAAGGATTTGAACTGACGCGCATCGAAGACCTGGCACGCCAGGCCGAGATCGGCAAGGGAACGGTGTACAGCTATTTCTCGAGCAAGGAGCAGATCCTGATTGAAATGATCAGTGACGAACGTCGCCAGCTGGTTGAACGTTTTGAACAGCGCAACGATGAAAACGCGCCCATTATCGAGCAGATCCTCACCCTGTTTATGTGTCAATTCGACTACGTCTTGCAACATCGGGAAATCGCCCGATTGATGTATCGCGAATCACTGTTTCCGGTCAAACCGTCGATTAACCAGCGCCATCAGGTGGATAACAGTTACCTCAATGCCGTCGTCGGTCTGGTACGACGTGGCCAGCTTCAAGGTGAGATCGCCGCCAATAAGGATGCGCTCAGTGCGGCAATTATTTTTTACAATCACTACAGCATGGCCATTTCCGGCTGGTATATGGGTTATATCGAAACCAAGCATATGGCAGAGAATCTCAGGCAACTGATCACCATGGCGATCAACGGGCTACGGTCTGCGCCGGACGAATCGTCACCTTCAACCGCATTGAAACTGGCCCGACTGACAGCCGTCCCCTTGGAGACACCATGAAAAAATCACAGGTTATTCTGATCACATCATTATGGGTTTGCGTGTTGATGATCGTACCGGCTCTAGCCGACACATTACGCGTTGAGCAAGGCTTTCGTGACGAGACCCTGCGTGGCTACAGTCGCCCGATCAACGCGGCAACTGTCGCCGCAGAAGTTTCCGGCGTCATCATCACGCGTTATTACGAGGTTGGCGACACTATCAGTAACCAGGCTCTGGTTCAGATCGATCCAACCTGGATTGATCTGCAACTGAGGGAAAACGACTCAGCCATTGAGCGCACCCGCATCGCAATTGATCAGGCACGCTCGCGAACAGCCTGGCTGGAAAAAGAGTTCAACCGCCGCAAAACGCTTGTCGCTCAAGGACGCGTCTCCGAAAGTTCATTTGACGAGATGGAACAGCAACGTGATCAGTCCTTGCTTGAAATACGCCTTCAACAGCAGCAGCTCGAGCAGCTCAACGTGCAACGCCAGACCCTTTTGGAGCAACAGAAACGCCATCGCCCGACGGCCCCTTCCGGCTGGCTGGTGTCACGACGCTATATCGACAGTAACGATCTGGTCAGCGCCGGATCACCATTGATGGATGTCGGTGATTATCGCCAGTTGCTGATCCCCCTGTCGGTCACCAGCGAGGAACTGGCTGCCCTCCGTCAGCCGTCCGAGGCCCAGTTGGATGGCCAGACCGTCCGCTACCACCTGCACAGTGTCAGCCCGGCTTTCGATGAAAAAACCCGTAAGATCGCCATAGAACTGATGATTGATGACTTCAGCGGCGAACACCGTGGCGGACTGCCGTTTGAGCTGACCATCCACAGAGCTGATGAGGGTCTGATGGTGCCGCTTGCTGCCGTCAGTGATCGCTATAATCATCCCCAGGTGGTCCGGGTGGACAAGCCGCAGCCCATCGAGATTGCCATTCTCAATCATCAGGGCGATTGGGTGCGCATTGCCCCGTCGGAACAGCTGCAACCCGGTGTTGAACTACGCGATCAAACCCCTGACGGCGGGAGTGACAAGCCGTGAAAAACTTCGTCAATCTCAACCTGAAACAAAAGGTCTTTATCAACGTCATCTTCGTCATTCTCATGGTGAGTGGCGTTTACAGTCTGTTCAACACGCCGGTGGAAAACCTGCCGCCGGTGGCCATCGGCAAAGTGGTGATCACCACCATCCATTACGGGGCTTCGGCGCGCGATGTCGAGCAGCTGGTGACGCGTGAGATTGAGGAAGCCATCGACGGACTGGAAAACGTCGAATACGTGCAGTCAACGTCAATGCGCAACGTGTCGTCGATCCTCATCAAATTCATTGACGACACCGACTATCGTCATCTCTACGACGAATTGCGCCTGCGCGTGCTCAATGTGCGCGAACAATTGCCGGACACGGTCGATGACCCGATCTTCACCTATCTTGACAGCCAGGACTGGAAGCCGGTCATTATCGCCAATCTGATCGGCGATCTGTCCAACACCAGCCTGACCTTGCTGGCTGAGGAGCTGAAAAGTGATCTGCGCAAGCTGGACGGCGTACAGGAAGTGGCACTGGAGGGGGATTATCATCAGGAATTTCAGGTGCATATCGACCCGCAGCGGCTGCGCGACACCGGCATCAGCTTTGCAGAGGTGGCCAAGGCCATTGCCGACGCCAACGTCAAGATCCCCAGCGGCCGTTACCGCCAGCAGGGTCAGAATACTCTGCTCGACACCGGCCAAGTGTTTGACCGCCAGCAGCAGGTGCTCGATGTGGCCGTGCGCCGCGACGGCGACGGCAACTTCATCCGCGTGCGCGATCTGGCGACCCGTGCCAGCTTGTCGCACCGCGAACCCGACCTGATCTCCACGGTCAACGGCCAGAGTACGGTCAAGCTGAAGGTCAAAAAGCAGGATGAGGCCAACGCCATCACCATTGCCGAAACCGTCAAAGCAGAGGTGCAACGCTTTAATCAGCTGCATCAGCGCGACGGCGTCACCACGGTATTGACTAACGATTCAACCATTGAAATCGACGACTCGATTCGTACCCTGGGCGGCAACATGGTTCTCGGGATGATTCTGGTCACTCTGGTGTTGTGGATGACCCTGGGCTTCCGCAATGCCATGCTCACGGCTATTGGTATCCCGTTTTCGTTTCTGGCCACCATCATCATCGTCAAGCTGACCGGTGAATCGATCAACACCATCAGCCTGTTTTCGTTTGTGCTGGTGTCGGGGATTATCGTTGACGACGCGGTCATCATCATCGAAAACGTCTACCGCCATCTCTACATGGGCAAGACGCGGCGTACCGCCATTATTGACGGCGTCAGCGAAGTGTTTCTGCCCGTTATCAGCTCCGCCATGACCACGATCTGCGCTTTTGCGCCGATGCTGATTATGACCGGCAGCACCGGCGACTTTTTCAGCGTCATCCCCAAGGCGGTCAGCTTTGCCCTGTTTGCCTCGCTGGTGGAGTCGCTGTTTATCCTTCCGGTGCATATTCTCGATTACGGCCCGCGTCAGATGACCGCCAATCTCCATCCCGAAGGGGATTACCATCATCTGCAGGAAGGACCGTTTGCTCCACTGTGGAAAATCTATCGCGTCCTGCTCAACCTGCTGCTCAAACACCGCTGGTGGGCGATGGCTGGAATCAGTGGCGCGTTTATCATCGCCATGGTGATGATGATGTTATCCGTCACCGGCATTGTGCCGCTGATCAAGGTGAAGTTTTATCAGGACAGCTACCTACGCTACCATGTCACTGTCGACATGCCGACCGGCACGTCGGTGGAAGGCACCGATCAGGTGATCCGCGATATCTCCAGCTATTTGCTCAACCTCGGCCCCGGTCAGACCCTGTCCACCAGTGGCAGCGCCGGACTCAAGGAAGATCAGGATTACCAGGTCCATCGTGCTCAGCATTACGGTCAGGTGGTGGTGGAACTACCGCCGCAAAAACAGATGGATCTGCCCACCGGCAATGACCAGATCTCCGCCTATATTGACCAAATGTACGATCAGGTCGAGGCATATGTGGAGCAACATGCCGCGCAATGGTCGGGACGACCGACCATTCAGGTATTTGGTGAGAGCACCGGTCCTCCGTCCGGTAAAGCGGTCAACATTCGACTGTCGGCCATGGACATCGACCAGGCCCGCGCTGCTGCCGACGAGATGCTCCACTATCTGCATAACGACCCGACCTTCGCCGATCTGCTCAATCTCGAAGACAACCGTGCCGCCATCCAATCGGTGCTCAACTTCGAAGTACGCCGGGATCGCGCGTTGGAATACGGCCTGTCGAGCAGTGACGCCACCCGGCTGATTGCCGGATCACTCAACGGCATGCAGGCCGGCAATTACCGCACCACCCGCGAGGAGATCGACCTGATGGTCAAACTGGCCCGCCAGGAGGATTCCGGGCGCGGTCTGCTCAATCCGGAACAGGTGGCGTCCATTCCGATCATCGAGCACAGCGAGCAGCCGATTCTGCTCGGCGACCTCGCCAATCTCGACTACCGTCAGGAACCGGATGCCCGCACCCGTTACAACGGTAAACCGACATTAACCATCACCGCCGACATCCGCACCGGATCGCAGCTCTCCGCCAGCCGGGTGCAGGTGCTGGCCCAACGCTATTTTGATACCATCAATGACCGCTACCCCGGCGTCAGTATCGCCTTTGGCGGTGAGTTTGAAAGTACCGCCCGCGCCTACACCTCACTGGCGGCGGCGTTTGTCATTGCCGTGCTGGCCATCTATCTGATTCTGGCCTCGCAGTTTAATGACTACATCCAACCGATCATTATTCTGTCGGCCATCGCCTTTGCCTTTATCGGTGTCGTGCTCGGCATGTTTTTTACCCGCTCGGTGTTCACCATCGGCAGCTTCATGGCGGTGATCGGTTTGGCCGGTGTCGCCGTCAACGACTCGCTGATTCTGATTGATTTTATGAACAAGGAACGGGCGCGTGGAGTGGGACTGCGTGAAGCGGTCATCAACGGCTGTAGTGCGCGGATGCGCCCGGTACTGATCACCACCCTGACCACCATGCTCGGCATGCTGCCCATGGCCATCGGTATTCCCCATAAATCCATCACCTGGGCACCCATGGCCACCGCCTTCGCCACCGGTCTGGCCAGCGCCACCATGCTGACCCTGCTGATGATTCCGGTGGAATATGAATTGACGGAAATCGCCAAAGAGCGGGTGCAACGTTTTATGCGCCGCCGTCAGCGTCAAACCCTGAAACAACAACGCCAGCGGGAGAAGCGTGATGAATAATACGACTGAGCAAACGACAGCACCATCAGGCGGAAGATTAGCCGTCCTGTTGCTACTGGTTATCATTCTGACCACCCCCGTTCAGGCCATCACCCTGAAAGATGCCCAACAGATGGCCCGGCACCACTCGGAGCAAAGTCAGATCATCAGCAGCCAACGTCTGGCCGACGATGCCGATGCCCGACGGACTACCGCATTTGCTCGTCCGCAGCTGGACGGCTACGCCAGCTGGTTTCACATTGACAGCAATGCCAGTAACCCATTTATCCCCACACCTAACCGCGAAGTGACCATTGGTGTCCAAGCCAGCCAACTGCTCTTTGCCGGTGGTCGCATCTGGCAAAGCGCCCATTTGCGCGACAACCTGCAGCAGTTAGCCGCTTACAGTGAACAAAGCGCCTGGGGTGATCTCGACCGCGATGTTGCCCTGGCGTTTATCGATGTGCAACGTCAGCAGGAGATCAAACAAATTGCAGCAGACCGTGTCCAGCAACGCCAGGAAGAGCTGGCCGATGCGCAGGCCAAATTCTCTGTCGGCACCGCACCACAACTCGATGTCCGTGAAGCTCAGATGGTCCTTACGCAGGCGCAAAACGATCTTCAGGAGGCCGAAAGTGACCTGTTCGTCACAATGACCACGTTTAACCGCCTGCTTGGTCGCTTACCATCTGTAGACCTGCTGGGTCCAGAAACCGCTCTAACATCACCAGAGAATTTCGCTCTCTCTCTGCAGCAATTGACCAGCCAGCTTGAAGAGCGGATGCAAATTGATCTGCGCACCATCGCCACCAGTGAGCAAGCCAATCAACGTCAACAAACCATGGCTGCTGGAGAGTTCTGGCCGACGCTGACATTGGCGGCCAATGGTGAAGGGGAAAGTGATCATCATGACGATTTGGATGAAACCTGGACAGTCGGTGTGCGGCTGGACTGGAACTTCCTCAATGGCGGCGAAACGAAAAATACCTATGCCAAGGCACGGGCACAAGCACAGCAGGCCACAGCGCAACACCAGAAGACCTATAAGCACTTGGTCACCAGCCTGACCAATCTGAGCCGCCAGCACGATGATCTCGTTGAGGAAATCGCACGGCAAAAAGAAGCCGTGGTGCTGGCGGAATCAAACTACGAAGATGCGCGGGCTCTGTATAACGAAGGGCTGATCACCCTCACCCATCTCGGCCAATACAACCTCGCCTACGCAGAGAATCGCTTTGGTCTCACCCAGCTGCTCTACAGTGATAACAGGCTCTATTATGAGCTGCTGAGACTGACCCATCAGGAGTGAACTATTCGAGCAAGAAATATCAGAAAAACAAATTGACTTCATCATCCGATCTGATCCATAATCCCCAGCCGTAAGACACAAAACGCATCCGCTTTCGCAGGATGCGTTCTTGCTGGGGTGTCGCCAAGCGGTAAGGCAACGGACTCTGACTCCGTCATCCGTAGGTTCGAATCCTACCACCCCAGCCATTTCTTTTCTTGCTTGACTCCAAATCTAAAATCGTAAATTCAACATCTAGCTCGCCGGGTTTCACCTCGACAGACGACATTCCTTTGTTTGCTGAAAAAAGGTTGCTAAATCGACATAATCATAGCCAATTGCAGTGTCTTGTCATTATTGCTAGGCCAAGTTCCTTGACATAAATCCCAACCGGACATATCCGCTTTGGTGTTTTGTCAACTTTAGGCGGGCACATGTGCAAGGCTTGGTGCAAATTAAACAGGGAAGTGTCTCTCTTTTTTGACCTAAAATTTTACAATTTAGTGTGATTATGGGACATACAACCATCAAGTGTTAATTTTATTCTACGGGGCATGAGCCGGTCTCAAGATATGTCATAGCGGCGCTGAGCATACCTTCATTTCTATCACCCAGCTGGTGTGTTACATCGTCAGTGGCGGAACATGTAACAGGAAAACCATCATAGTAGTCGCCTTCCATGTTTGCGTTCACCAATTTAAATGCAATAGGTCTTATATAATTGCCACAATATTCGATCGGAAAACTGCCCACTGGTTTGCCGGCTGTGGTTGAGCCGATCAGGGTGACATCCATATAGGGTTTGAGCATGTTGATCATAAGCTCGCTTGCTGACATTGTGCTCTCTGTGACAATGAACACAACTTTTTCGATATTCAGCGTGTTCTCCGATGCGAAAGAGTGCTGTGTATCCCATGATGAATAGTGGTCGTTGTAGAGTTCTGAATATGCGGGACGGCCAGCGACAGTTGTACCGCCGATTATACTGCTCAGGGCCAGAGCAACATAGACTTTTCCGCCTATGTTGTATCTCAGGTCAACAACTATTTCTCTGATATCGTTCACCGCAAAGGCTGTGTATGCTTCCGCTAAGTCCGATGAATAATTGTCGTTAAATGTCAGATAGTTCAGGTAGCCTACTTTGTTACCGTTTGTGGAATTGGTAAGTATGCTATATGCCGCAACAGAGCTTTCCGTAAAGGTTGTTTTGGTAACTGAAACGGATCCTGCCTTACTGTCGTTGTCAATATAGTCAAGATCCAAAACATCTTGTCCTAATGCTTCATCCCACAGGTCATTGTTTATGATGTCTGCCGCGGGGTAGCCGTTTATGCTGGTCAGTGCGTATCCGCGCTGGAGACCTGCATGCTTTGCAGGAGAATCAGGATAAACATGTGTCACATAGATCATACCTTCTTGGTCGGTAAATTTTATGCCAATCGCGACGGCTTCTCCAGCCATATGTGCATCATATTCTTCAAGAGTCGTGATACCGCTCCATTCTTCATCGTTATAAACGAGAGCATCCAGCAGTTCTCTTTGCGATGCGTATGAGTCGACATCCACATCGGGGGTGTCTTCACTCCAAAGATAAACATCGTGCATCACTTTGTTAATAAAGTCTCGCTGGTCTGATTCTGAGCAGGATGCCGGTTCATACGAAAGGGTATAGATGTCACCCACCTCGGTCTCTGATGTGTCCTCACCTGAGTAGCTGTTATTATTTTCTGAAGTGCCGCAGGCTGATACCAGGACCGTTATTGCTAAAAGCAATAGATAGTCAATAAATTGTTTTTTAATCATGACTGAATTATTTCCCACAATGTATTTTTTGAACAAAAAATTAAAAATGCTGTAAATATGCTTTAAACTTTCTCCTGTACTAATTTACCTGACTCGTCAACTCACGAAACACTGCCGTTTCAATCGGATTCCAAGAACTCTCCATCATCCTACCACCCACCCCAGCCCCGCAGACTCTACTCGGCCTTTATTTATTTAAAAGCTCAATAAACTAAAGGAAATGGTGTCGATCAGGTATCAGTATTCTCTGACAATATCAAATAGTTCAATACTCTTCCCAACAAAGTCCTTTTCCTGATGATTCGAACAGACTTTATGGCAATATCAGGTGTGGGACAGTCCGCGAAGTTAAGCGGTTGATGGCTGATGTTCCTGACAACGTCAATGCATTTTATGACCTTCCCAAAAACACAATGTCGTCCATCTAAATGCGGTGCGGGTTCGAGCCAAAGGCAAAACTGGCTCCCCTGGCTCTGTGGAGAGCCATCATTTGCCATGGAGAGAATGCCCTCTTCATCATGTTTCAATGAGGCATCGAATTCAGCAGCAAAACGATACCCAGGGCCACCCATTCCATCACCATTGGGACATCCACTCATGATCATCGTATCCCGAAGTACACGATGGAATATCATGCCGTCAAAGAATGGGCCGTTCTTTTTCGTTATCTGTCGGCCTTCGGCTAAATTTATAAAGTTCCAGCAGGCTTCCGGGCATTGACGAATAAAAAGTTCTATTTCGATGGTTCCCAAGGTGGTTTCAATGACAGCATTTGCCCCTGAAATTCTTTCCCGATATCGACTTTTGGCTACTTGTGAAATATCCATTTTGAAACTGCTTTCGATTTCTACAACGGAACAACTTGAACAAAGACATGCCTGTCTTGACTCTGTTAAGTCTAGGTTCGAATCCTACGACACCTTTGATTTACAGCGTATCATTTGTGACCTAAAGATAGAAACAAGCGTGGCGGAATTAACACCTTATTTTTTATAAAGTCAGCTTAACGTTATTTAGGTATAGTAACGCTCAAAATATATTGTCTGTCTGGGAGGAAAATCGGTGGCTGAATTTTGCAAACACACTGCTGTTGGCGAAGAGAAATGTTGTCCTGCTTGTGGTACGAACGTAACTGACATCAATTATCGCTATACGGATGGACATGATTCTTTTTTATATGTCTGTCAAAAATGTTCTTTTATTTTCGCCCGCCCCCTGCCAATCATTCATCTTGAAGATCGGCATCTTGAGGGTACAGGAGAGATGCGCGGCAGTTCTTTGCTTAAAACCTTATACAAAAAAGTGTTTATCGATAAAGAGATCAGAGAAATCAAAAAACAGATCACACCCAACAAGAACAGACTTCTTGATGTCGCCTGCGGCACAGGTTGGACCACCGCATGCTATAAAGAATCTGGTTTTGACTGCATAGGCATTGAGCCATCACCCGCTCGTGCAGAATATGCTGAAAAACAGTATGGTCTAAAAATCATTCAACAATACTTTGAAGAGTGTCAGTTCTCTGAGAAATTCGACCTTATCATTTTCAGACATATTATCGAGCACTTTGAAGACCCGAGATCAATGCTGAAGAAGGCAACCGAATATATTGACAAAGACGGTTGTCTGTTGGTGATCGTCCCCAATATAAATTCTCTAGGCAGATATTTATTCGGCACAAAATGGTCTTGGGTGCTTCCTATCCACTGTAATTTTTTCACACCAAAATCAATCAAAGAGATTATCAATAACACGGGTTTTGAGGTTGTAAAAGTCTACCAGACGCCATCGCCTTTTTATTTACCAGAAGCGTTATCTCAGTACATCAAAACGGAAAAAGGGCAAAAGTTCTTTAAAAAGAACAAAACCCTTTTTACGATTCTACTGGCGCCGTTTTCAATTTTCGGAAGTTTAATTGGTATGGGCGATACGTTAAATGTCATCGCTAAAGTCAAAACCCGCTGATGCGATCATTAAGAACCAAGTGATGACGCCAAGCAGCGATTGAAAACCACTAGACAAAAAAGCCCCACTTTAAGGTGGGGACAAAAGGAGCGTTATTGCGTTTATAACAGAACCCATTTTTTAAAAATCTACATCTCGCCGACTTCAGTCGAGACACACATCGTCATCCCGTCCCTCATTACCGATGATAAGAGCAATAAAGCAAGAACGTTATATCTAACATTGTAAGCGAATTAAATCCCCGGAAATTATAAAAAAACATAGTAAAACAACAGCCTGTTTCCTGCTCCATTTTGTGTAATGGTCAACGAATGCAACGTTTACGCAAAGGAGGCATTTTATGACGCAAGCACAAGATAGGGTGCAACAGTTCAGGCGGTTGCGCGAATCCATTCGCGGCGGCAAAACGACGCTGGTGGTCGGGATTGATATTGCCAAAGATAAACATCATGCTTTCTTCGGCGATGCAAACGGCAGGACGCTTTGGAAGAAATTGATCTTTTACAATACCATCGAAGACTTTAAAAAGCTTCAGTCCATGGCGGATAGCCTGATGGTGAAGCATACGTTGAAAGAATGCGTCTATGGTGTCGAACCGACAGCTTCTTATCACAAACCACTGGCGGAATATTTGATTCGCAACAACGAGCAGGTTGTTTATGTCTCCAATGTTGCCGTAGCCAAAAACAGAACGTTGCTCGATGGTCGCTGGGACAAAAACGACACCAAAGATGCCGCGAATATTGCTGATCTGGTTAGTCAGGGGCGCTGTCAATTTTATGATCCTGGCGAGGATGCGATCCGTGAATTACGCAGTTTGCTTGCTTATCGGGCTAAATTGAAAAAGCAGGAACACGGCTTGCGAATGCGCATCCGCAACAATTTACTGGCCCAGTATTTCCCGGAATTGGACAGTCAGATGCCCCAAGGCGGACAAGATGGTCTCATTCTCGATCTCATTGCCAACGATTTTGACCCGGCACATATTGCCGCGATGTCCTTTGAAGGTTTTCGCCGGGGCTACCAGATGCAAAAACGCTCCATGGCTCAAGAACGCCTGTTAGAGGCCATCTGGCAGGCCAGTCAGCTTTCCGTCGGCTGCGCCTTGCCCGAGTCGGCAGCCTGGGAGGGACGCGCACTGGTCGAGCAGCTCTGTCAGGTGCGCCAGATCAAGCGTGACTTGGAAAAACGACTCAAGGACGTTGCGCAAACGTTCCCGGCCTACGCCTGTCTGCTGACAATCCCCGGCTTTGGTCCAATCGTCTCGGCCATGACCCTGGCGGCTATTGGCGATGCCAATCGTTTTACCAGCCGCAAGCAGGTCCTGCGCTTGGCGGGACTGGATCTCAGCGCCTCGCGAAGCGGCAAGAAGAGCGACAGCGCGATACCGGTCATCTCCAAACAAGGCAAAGCCGGATTGCGCTATGCCTTGGTGCAGGCGGCACAAATTGCCAGCTACAAAGATGCAACCATCCGCAGCTACTTTACCGGCCTGCTCAAAGGACGGGAAATGGAACGCGGCATCAAGTTAAAGATGCGGGTCAAGCTGGCGGCCAAAATGCTGATTATTGCCTGGACCCTGATGAAACGGAACCAGGCATTTGATTCTGACTGCTTCACAAGGACGTAATTACTCCTGAAGCAGTCGGCGGCGAGAAGAGCCCGATCAACAACGTTGAGGCATGGACCTCGGGCGGGACAAACAAGGGCCTCTCACTGGAATCTTGAAGCTTGGATAAGGAATGCTGAGGCGGCCCTGTTCCCACTGCAGGCAGGGGATGCCGGATACTTGTAACGATGAAGCTCAAGATTCGCCAAGATGTGGGACAACGTCGGTATAGACACAATGGGACAGGTGCGTGAAAAAACAGGCTTAAATCTTAACCGACTGATTTACTTGAGAAATATTTTTTTATTGCCCAGGGTAAAATAGAATGTCCCCCCTAGAAGCCTAACAGTGTTGTTAAGTGACATTTTCATAATGCTTAATTTCTGCCAGAAGCTCTGTAAAATCTCCATATATATCTTCGTCTGCATCGTACAACGCTTGATTATTAGCGATGTATTCGATGTCTTTAAACAGTTCAGGTAGAACTGGGAGTATATGATCTGGTTGTTCTTTGAGCTTGTGAAGGATTAGCTCTAGGAACGAACTTGCAGCATCAGAGCTCTCATAGAACCCAACATCTCCATTTTTTACATAATCACGGAAACCAAAAATATAGTATTGGAATGGCTTCTTAGGCATCCAATGCAAATCTTCAGATCTCATAAGAACATGATCTTTGTACTCCGGTAGCATCTCCGAATTACTTTTACCGATAAAAACATCATGAGCGTAAGCGACGTCGAGATCTTCGATTCGTCCTCGCTGGTAATCACCCCAATCCTCTTCAGTTGGTATTTGCTTCATGCTGGGACCACTTAACGGTTCATGATAACCGGCGGCGACGCGAGCTTACGTGACCCACCGCAATTTTGGTTTTGCTTTTCAATTTAGCGCAGACGCATTTTCCGTCCGGTTGATTAAGTTGTTAGCTGGTTTAGTAGCCGAATCCAAAACAGTAAGCTAAGACTGGTCCAAATAAATATACTAAAATCGAATAGCTGATAATTATGTTTATTAAGGTATGTTTTGTATTCTTTTTTTAATAAAAATTATGGTGCTAAAAATTGCCGACAAAATTGTAAATACACCTGCTGCATCTATAGAGTACGTTCCAATTATATGATAAGCAGATTGTGGATCATCCCAGAATAATTGATTTGATATGCATGTTTTATAAATACCAAATAGTACCCATGCAGATATCCCAAGAAACGTTGAACTCCAAATACTCAAACGAATACCTTATTTTTCCAGCTAACGACCTACATAAGGGGCGCCGCAGTAGCGGCGTCCCAGTGAGTGAGATCGAACGATCTTGATGCGCTTGTTATGCATTTAGCAACCAGATGCCCCTCTACTGAATTCGTATGAGATTAAGAGCGTAATGGCGCCAACTACAAATACCAGCCATATTATTCGTTGTTTCCTTTTGTCCTTCAGGTATTTTAGGTAGTGCTCTTCACTGCGTACAGGCAGTTTCCACTTGCGTTCTTCTGCAACTTCAACTAAATGCTTTAATGAAACTGGATAATACCCATATTCTTCTGCTACGTGGAAACCTGCTTCTGGTCCAAAATGTAGTGAGAATTCGAATGAATTCATATCAACATCAAATTTGTTTTGGAAGTCTTCAATTAACTCCCATGCGTCATCACCAGTAACACCTAGACCATCTTCAATTAGTGTGTCTTCACTTATTTCGCCATTTGTGGAACCAGCGTGGTACAAGATTATTTCGATAACCTTATCCGTAACGTTCATTTTTATGCATAACGTTCAGTATAACCGGCGGCGACGAACTGCTTGCCGACCACCGCAATTTTAGATTTTGCTTTTCAATTTAGCGCAGACGCATTTTCCGTCCGGTTGATTAGTTTGTTAGATTTCTTAATACAGTGGCGATTCATTCATGCCAGATTGTTTTACTTCTTTATTAAAATTGTACCTATCGCAAATTTTTTCAATTAACTCTTTGTACCAAGATGGTGATGATGGAGATAGAAATATATTTTCTATAAGTAGGTTAAGGTCTGTTTTGAAAAGCTTCCCACTTTCAAAAGGTTGAAAATTACCATCCTGAGGTGTGAATTTAATTTCTCCATTCTCCTCAGTATATGAACCTGGCTGGGAAGGAGATTGATAGAAAAGGCGAATTTCCTGTTCGTGAGCGTAGGATTTTCGTTTTCTTAAAAAAGGGTCAAAAGAGTAAATTTGCGGCATTGAGTCTTGAGAATAATCTAGGTACTGAACTAGGCCAATGTCGACATGGTTTTCTAGCGGTTGACCTGATGCACCTTGGTTTTCAGGTAAGCACTTTCTTAATACATGATACCTGCTTTGAATGGCTATTGATTGACCATGAACCCCATAAAGGTCCCACATAGCCATAGATTCATGATCATTCATATGCCAACAGTTTATGAAGAAATTTTTCCTTTCTTCTTTGAGGCGAAACTTATGGAATTTTTGAAAGTTATCCAAGGAGGTTTGTGAAATGCCTGGCATGCTTTCACGCCAAACTTTTTCCCTAAACTCAACGGATGGCTTTGTAATGGACCCTTCAAACGGATCAAGAAAAAGGTCGGCTCTGCAAAAATATAGCGCCTCATTTTCGAGCAAAGACATGAATTTAGGAAGATCCATGTACCGCCAAACTTTAACATTTTGGTTAAGGACAATTCCTAAGTGAAGATTTCTTTTAATTTTTTCTTCTGAATTATTCATTTTGAAATCTAACAGTGTTTATAGGTGGAAAATTTTCCATTTATTAAAATATTTGACGTAAAACATGGAAAGCAATTTCCCATGTTTTGCACTTCCGATATTTTCCATCTATCAGCATATTTAGGGCAAAAGATGGAAAATGAGCTGGATATCTTTTTCATCGGTGATTCGAGATTGATGAATCCACGGAGAAAACATTACCATATTTTCATTGTACTTATTACACGGAGCATTTGTCCTGTCAATGGATTGTTTAATCATTCTACGTGGATGATGGAGGTGGGGATTTTCTCTTTTTGGTTACCCTTTTACGCCAGATTAGCTACGTAAGCTCGATCCGTCGGTTTGGTCTATCATCAGCACTTTGTTCACGTCTGATCCTTTGTCCCGTTTGAAGTGATCTCAATTTGTTGAAATCGAATTCAAGAAAGCCGACAGCTCAAAAAAAATCCCCACCTGATCAGGTGGGGATTTCACGTCTTGCTATGAAAAAGTGGCAGGCTGCTTACTTGGCAGCGCTCCCTTTGTCCTTGGCCGCCTTGGCCTTATCCTCCACCACATGCAGCTCTTTCTTCTTTAATTTCACTTCGCCATCGAGAAAAGCGCCTGACTCAACAGAGAGATCCCGGGTGGTAATGGTTCCGTCAACGTTGCCGCCTTTTTTCACCTGTAATTCATCGACAGACAGATTGCCGGTCACTTGGCCGTGGCAGATGCAGCTTTTGGCACTGACATCACCGACAACTTTGCCACTGGCGCTGATAATCAGATGGTCACCGGTAAGATTGCCGTCAAACTGGCCGTCGATGCGCATCGTCGCTTTGAAAACTAGATCGCCGGTGACTTCTGTACCTTCACCAATAATCGTGGTGATCGCTTCAGGGGTCTCTTTTTTGTTCGATGAGGACGAAAACATCATTACCTCCACAGTTCGAGGGTCAAAAATTACCGAAGAAATGTCAGCGCGTAAGGATTAATCACCCGACCGTTATCGTGAATCTCGTAATGAAGATGTGGGCCGGTGGAACGGCCAGTATTGCCCATGGTGCCGATCACATCGCCACGAGCCACTTTGGTTCCGGGTTTGAGATAAATTTTTTGCAGATGACCATAAAGAGTCGTGAAACGATCATTATGCTTGATCTTGACCATTTTTCCGTAACCGGAAACCACACCACAACTAACCACAGTACCGCTGGCGGTGGCATAGACCTTGGTTCCGGTGAAATGAGCGATATCAATGCCGCTATGAAAAGCGATTTGCCCATTAAACGGATCACGACGCCGACCAAAGCTCGAAGAGAGATAGCCTTCGCTGGGTCGCCCTAACGGCACCTGATCCGCGAGTTCAAGCAGCTGACCGGAATAAAACAAGGCATCATCCGGATTGCCACTGCCCACTTCAATATAGGGACCACCACTCCCTTCCTGCGTCGGTACATCCTCTTCAACAGCGACTTCAACACCAACCTGTTGCAACAGCGATTCAATTTGCGTGCTGCGTTCATAAAGATGATTCACCGCATTGCTGAGCAGTTCTTTTTTTTCGCTGCGTTGGAGAGTAACTTGGTGCCGGAGATGACTGTTCTGATCGGACAGCCATTGAACCTGGCTTTCCAGATTGGTGAGCCGCTGCTGTCGGTTATAATCGTGAATCAGGGTATGCACAGACACGACGGTAAAAACAGCAAACAGAAGAACGGAGAGAATCCCCGTCCGAATCAAACGACGTAAGCGTTTTTCCGTCATGACAACGGAGCGGGAATCGCGATTATCCCCGGTGATAATAAGATGAACCTGTTCTTCCATGTGTCAGCGACTCCGTCAGTAAAAGGATGTCTTCGAAGGTGAATCAACCGTGGCAGACCTTCACGCTTTAGACATGAGCTGACAATATATCAGAAAAGTGGGGCAAAACGCACGCAAAACCGCTCATTATAAAGATGGACACATTGGACGGTTGTTAAAGACAGAAAAAGACGGCCTTTCACCTCTTTTGCACAACCACCCACAAGCCAACCGCATCACTGTGCCGAATCGAATAATCTTGAATATCGGCGCGATTCAACGCATCACACAGCCGTTGTCGACTTTGGCTTCCCAGGTTGCGCTCGATGCGGGCACGAAAGCTGTCTTCTTCGCCACGCTGTTTAAACTCGTCAATCACCCGGTCCAGAATCTCCTGATCGCCAAAACCGCCTCCGATATACATCCAGCCACCCGGTTTTAACGCCTGATAAAGATGGCGGAAGCATTGATCCGGCTGCTCCCAGAAAAAAACCGATCCGCGGCTGACGATCAAATCCACACTGTCCGGTGCCACCTCAACATGGCCAACATCGCTGCAAACCGCATGACAACGATGCTGTAACTGGTGAGAGTCGATACTGTTGCGCACCAATTTGACCATATCGGCTGAGGCATCGACGAAACCAAGGGAAAGATCTGTTTGGCGCAAAAGGGCAAAACCCAGATCGCCAGCGCCACAGCCAACATCAAGACAACAGCCTTCGCGCACCTGTGTCGTCGCCAGAATTTGCTCGGCAATCACCGGATACACTGGAGCAAAAACGGTCTTAGCCAGACGATCAAACTTATTGGCGTCAATAGTCATAACAGCCTCCCTGCCCGAAACGTTTTGCGGGCTGATAGGTACTCAATCAAAAATTGAAAAACCCTCCGGCACTGGAGGCTTCAGGGACAGCTGCGTTGGAATCCCTGGGACACATCAGCGTATTTTCAGACTTCAGCGATCACTTTTCCCGTTGCCGAGGCTTCATAGCCCGGCAACGCGTCGATCTCTTTGCGTAAAGCGGAAGAATGCAGCACGTCAAGAACGACTTTAACCGTGGGATGATCAATAAGGTCTTCGGGAAACAACAGATCACAACGCACCGCCGTCAACGGCACAAACCCCAAATCAAAGGCTTCGGCAATGGCACGCAGTCCCAAGGCGGCGTCGGCCACATTGCAGGCAATACGATAGGCCCCTTCACGATGGGAGTTCACTTCCGTCAGGTAACCATTGATCATCGGTCCGGCGATACCGGCCTTCTGCAGATGATCATCGAGCAGCACGCGCAGGGCCGCGCCACAATCTCGGTTGACAAAGCGCACCATCGGCTGGACCAGATCAGCAACGCCGCGAATGCCCAAAGGGTTCCCTTTGGCGACCATCAGGCCCTCTTCCAACAGAGAGAAGCCGATCACCTTGCTGCGACGCTGCTGCAGATCCTGGCTGGCGGCAATCACGTTGGATTCAGAGTGATCCTGATTATGAAAATGGGTACCGGCGATGTGAGCTAATCCCTCACCAAGTCCACGCAAAGAACGGCGACTGGTGGCAAAACGACAGTAAACCTGGGCATCTCTCACCAAGCGGTTGACATGGTGGCTGAGGATTTCAAACGCCGGGTCACAGCCCATAAGAATGATGTTGTGATCCAACGTCTGTGCTGGGGAAAAAATCCGGGCATGTTTGCCATCTTGCGACAACAGACCATCCGCCGATCGCAAACCGAACGGCATGGCATCATGGCCACTGAGCGGCAGCCCCACCAGACGGTCGCGTACCCGGCTCAGCGCGACACGGGTATCCGGAGCGCAGTCCCCATTGAGCAGATGAACGCTTTGCTGTTGTTCGGGAATCTCTTCAATAAACAGATCCTCGACACGGCAGCCAAACAGACGCGCCAGACGCAAAGAGATTCCGGTATTGGGCAGATAGCGTCCGGTTTCAATATCGTAAACAGCCTGCCGTTTGATACCGATAAGCTCAGCCAACTCCTTTTGCGACCAGCCTTGTTTCTGGCGGTATTCACGCACCATACATTTGATCGCGTCATCCTGTTGGGTCATGTCATTGGTCCTTGTCACGGTTAATGGGGATCGTGTTTAAGACAGACATCTGTCTGCTACACACGTAATTCTCCCCTACTTATCACATCAGGTCAGCAACCGTCAAACTGCCTGATAACCGGTAAAAACGGCAGAGAACATTCCGGTGTCTCTTTGTGGTCACGCCAGTGCCAATCCGAAGAGGGTTTGGCAAAAGAGCGGTTGACCCGTTCCGCAATAAAATCAACGGCGTAAAAACGGTGATAAAAGCGTTGTGCCTCTTCAATCACATCAATCTGAAAGCGTTCCGGATGGAAAAGCGTTGCCATGTTAAGCAAACCGAGAATCCAGCGAGGACTGCCAAAATCCCAGCCCGGAGCCGGATGGACGATAATCCGTCCCGTTCGTACCGCTTCAACATCGATGCCCAGAGTTTTACACTCGTGCAACACCTCATCGACCGAGCAGCTCATAAAAGCCGACATGACAATCACCTGTGGATTGAGCTGATTGAGTGTTTCGACGCTGAGACGATGACCGGGACGACCGCCGGGAGAGAGTTGCCGATTCAGGCTCTCACCGCCAGCCAGTTCCACCAGCCGGTTCTCCAGACGACCGGGCCCGAGGGCAAACAACGGCTTGCCCATGGCATAGTAAACCCTTGGTTTCTCCAGGACACCGGCCATCAACACATCAAGGTCATCCAACCAATGTTCAAGATAATCGGCCAATTGCGCGGCAGCAAACGGTCGTCCGGCCCGACGACCGAAATAGCGTAGAGCGCCCAGATAATTGCGCGGGTCCTGAATCTGTTGATGCAGGACCTGTAATCCATCACCCTGCAGCAGGTCTTCCCAGGCCCGTGCCACATCCTGCTGACGCACCACACCCATGGCAATCAACATAGCCTCGACCATTTCCAGGGCCCGGGTTAACGGATAGCCGCCCTGAAAATCTCCTTCCTGATAAAAGCTTGTGGCCACATCGCCGGTAAACGGTAATGCACAGTTACAGCCGGGACATGCGCCAAGCGTCAGGGCCGGACTCTTTTCCGCCAACAGCTTCGCCCCCATGGGACCGTAGAAATCGCGGCACACCAGTTCGCTACCACATTCCACGCAATGGCTGTGCAGGTAGCTGCTGCCGGGGGAATTAAACAGGTAGACATGGTTTAGCTGCTGTTGCAGCTCTGCGCAGAGTATTTCCGCCTCGTGAATCGACGGTTCCTCATCAAGCGTCGCACTTTCAAAAGGGAGAAAACGCATCATCTGAAGAGGGATCGTCATATCGAGCTCAGCTAACCAACGCGCCAATGCGACCACGTCATCACGATTCGATCGCTGATAGACACAGGAGACTTCAATATGTTTGCCTGCCCGGTATACCCGCTCGATGTTACGCAGCACCGGTGCCAATGTCGCGCCGCCACACGCCTGATAGGCGGCGTCGCTGAAGCCTTTCATGCCGAAATTGATAAAATCAAGATACGGTAACAGTTGCTCCAGAGCCGCTGTGCTGAAATAACCATTGCTGGAACAACCGACACTCAGACCACTTTGAAACGCCAATCGGGCAACGGAGAGAAAACTGGGAAACGCCGCCAAGGGATCATTCATCAAAAAGACGATCCCTTCACAGTTGTGATCCAATGCCCGATCAATCACCATTTGTGGGGACAGATTTTCCAGAGCGGCACTGTCGCTTTTCATCTCCTTGACCAAAACCGTGGAGATACAGCCGGGGCAATCAAAATTACACCCGGTCGTGGTTAATTGCAGAAACTTGGCCCCAGGCTGAAAATGCAGCATAGGCATGGTTTCAATGGAGATCGGACAAGCGACCAGATAATGATCGGGCTGGCGTTCAACCAGTTGACCGTCACAAACTTTATAGAGCTGGCAACGCCCGCTTTCTCCTTCAGTCAATCGGCAGCGATGCTCACAGACCGGACAGATAAATTCAGACATGATCGTTTATCCTCAGAGATAACATGATGCAAAAAGCTGCGGTGGTACACGAAGGAGGCGCTTAAAGAACCCACCACCGCAGCCTTTGCATCAAGCCGTTTTTTTGTGACGCACACCCAGCGGGTTGACGAGGATTTCAGCAATCTTTTCATCACTGAGTTCCATACGGTAAAACAGGCGATAAAATGAGCGAACCTCCTCAGCGACATCCCAGTTGAATTTTTCGGGATAGAGCACTGCAGTCAGCCAGATCAATCCCATCAGACGATTAATGGAGGGCGGTCGGTCAAACCAGCTGTACAATAATCCCGGGGGTTCGTAATAGGTACCGTTCTGCACCGCTTTGAGACAAGACCAGAACGGATCATCGCTCATACGGGTCAACAACCGCTCCTCGGATTTGCCTTCGTCTGACATCACCAGAATCACTTCCGGATCCCAGCGCAGCAGGTCGTCAGCGCTGATCGGCGTGCGTCCGCAACCGCGTAATTCATAGGTTTCCGCGCAGTTGATGCCACCGGCAAGATCGATCACCTCAGCATGACGTGCTCCACGTGGCTCGGTATGCAAACCGGATGGTGTTTGTGCGTAATACACGCTCTGACGCGCCGACTTGGGAATCGCCGCCACCGTGCTCTGAATTATGTCCAACTTTTTGTCAAAATAATCGGCCAAAGCCTCAGCGCGATCAGCAGCGCCAATCACTAGGCCAACGCGCCGAATCACTTCGGCACTGCGCTCCAGAGCACCGTCGTAGATCAACACCGGTATGCCCAGTTCCTTTTGCAGGTTGTCGGCCATCTGTACTTCCGGTTCATCGATTTTCGACAGCGTCATCGACAGGATCACATCCGGTTTAGCCTGGCGAATGGCTTCGGTATTCAGGGTCTGTTTGCCACCACCGAACAGCGCACCCAGCACACCGAGCACCGGCAGTTCCAGATAAGACTGCGGAGCAACCTGCTGCTCCATCGGTGACGGGGGAAAGTTGTGACCCGCAATTTTCTCCGGAGCCAGCGCATACATCAGCGAGGTAATCATCGGGTTGTAGCCGAAGACCTTTTCCACCCGTTCGTTGACAATCACTTTTCGTCCGGCCATATCGGTGACCAGCCGCGTTCCGGCTGGTGGTGTTGTTGCTTTATCCGTCATCTGTTTACTCCTTCGTTGTTTTAAGTCAGGCAAAATTAAATGTGCGGCATGCAGCAGCGATACCCGTGGCGGCTGCGAGCAATCTCCACCTCGACGCCATAAAGACGCTGCACATTGTCGGCAGTCAGCACCTGATCAACCTGATCAAAAGCGAGAATCTTGCCGTGATCAAGCATGGCCACCCGGTCGGAACAGGCCAGCGCATGATCTGGATAATGGGTGGTTTTCAAAAACGTGGTGCCGCGTTTAGCAAAATCGCGTAAAAAGCGCAGCAACTTGATCTGATTGCCGTAATCAAGACCATTGACCGGCTCATCCATAAACAGAATCTCCGCCTGCTGACACAGCGCCCGGGCGATCAAAGCCAACTGTTGCTGACCGCCGCTGATGCGCGAGAACGACTGTCCCGCTAACGCCTCCAGCCCCACCTGCTCCAAAGCCTGGTGAGCCAGATGAAAATCCCGCGTGCTGTAATTGGAAAACACCCCGCCATGGGCTAGTCGCCCCATCAGCACCACATCCAGCACGGTATAGGAAAACGGCATGTGGTGAATCTGCGGCACGTAAGCGATCTTTTTCGCCAGCTCCTGACGGCGATAATCACTGATCGGCCTGCCGAACAACCTCACGTCTCCCTGGCCATGCAGCAAACCGAGCAGAACCTTCAGCAAGGTACTCTTGCCACTACCGTTGGGGCCCAGCAAAGAGACCACCTCCCCGGCTTCGAGGTTAAAATCAACCCCCTGCAGCACCGGCTTGCGACCGTAGGCAAAGCGGATATTTCGCGCTTCAATAACCATCAATAAAATCCTTCCCGGGCATTTTTCAGCACGATGATAAAGATGGGGATGCCTACCAGAGAGGTTAGAATGCCAATGGGAATTTCATGGACAAACAGCGTGCGCGACAGGTTATCCGTCACCAGCAGGAACAGCGCACCGATCAGGGCACTGGCCGGTAGCACCTTGCGGTTATCGGCACCGAGCAGCAGCCGCGCCATATGGGGGATAATCAGGCCGATCCAACCGATCACTCCGGCCATCACCACACACAACGCACTGACCAATGTGGCCAAAGTGATGGCTATCGCCTTAATGCGCCGCACGTTCAGCCCAAGTGACTGCGCCTCCTCATCGCCGAGACTGAGGGCGTTGAGATATTTGGCCATCAGCGTGAGGACGACGACGGAAAACAGCATCGGCCCGGCCAGCAACAGGATGGTGTCCTTGTCGCTGAATGACAGGCTGCCCATCAGCCAGTAGACAATGGCCGGCAGAGTGTCGTACGGGTCGGCGCTGTATTTGAGCACGGACAGTAACGCGGTAAACAAGGCGCTGCTGATCACCCCGCCGAGAATGAGAATGATGACACTGCGGCTGTTGCGGTAGATCAGTGAAATCATCACGGCGGTCGCCACAGCTACTGCCCCGAACACAAACGCCGCCACCTGCACACCGAGCCACGGCAACTGCAGCACCATGCCCAGAGCCGCGCCAAACGATGACCCGGCCAGCACACCGAGAATACCCGGCGACACCAGCGGATTAACAAACATGGCTTGAAAAGTACTGCCCGCTACAGACAGCGAGGCACCAATCACCACGGCAGCGATAATGCGCGGCAGACGGATTTCAAACAGCACACTGTACAGGGTGGCAAACTGCTGACGTGCCGCATCGAACTGACCGGTGATCAGCAAATGGGTGAATTGACGATAGTCGTCCAGCGACACCGGATATTTCCCCAACAGCAGCGAACCCTGCATTGCCGCCAGCAGCACCAGCACCAGGCCGACAAACACCAGCCGTTCACGGCTCAAGGACCAATGCCTCCAGCGGCAGGACGTTTTGCGTCGCCATAACGGACGCCATTTTTCAGAGCAGGAGGTATTATTCATCAGCGTAACTCAAAAATAATTGGTGCCGTGACCGTCAATGCACCTTGCGGCGGCGCGGCAAACGGTGAGGCATCACGAATGGTATGGATCGCGGCCCGATCCAGCATGCGTCGCCCGCAACTGACCAGTACCGTGACCTTGTTATCGCTGAGAGAGCCATCGGCAGCGATCTCGAATTGGAACTTGCCCTTGCCTTCGATGTGCCACTTGCGCGCCTTGAGCGGATAATGGAGATGCGCCTGCACCTGCTGTTGGACCAGCATGACGTAGCGCTCCAGCTCAGAAGCCATCCTTGCGCCCTCTGCGGTCATGCCCGGTACAGGATTGATCACTTGAGCGGCGACGGCTGAAACCATTGACGGCCCCTGGATCTGCTCGGCCTCATTGGCGACGACAGCGGTAACCGGTGGCTCCGACACGGGTTGTGGTGTGACCTCAGGCTCGATAACAGCCTCTTCCTGACGCGGCATGGGCGGTGTTTCAGGCTCACTCGGCTTTTCGACCGTCGTTTTGATCACAGGAACCGTTGGCTCCACCTTTTTCGGCAACTCAACCGGCCTTGGCGGCGCAACAACCGGCGACGGCTTGATGGGCTCAACAGGCACAATTGGTTGTACGGCAGGCTGTGTGGCCACCGGTGCAGCCACGACCGGAGACGGAGCAAAACTCACCAGAGTAATCGGCTGGGCCTCGACCGACAGCGGAACCTCAACCGGCACTGCCAGCCAGCTGTACAGGCCGACATGCACCACCGCCGACAACGTCAGAAACGTGGTTAATCCGGTGCTCTTCACCGCACTCAAGCCAACCGCTTTACTCGACCACAGCGGCACCATGGCGATCAAGATGGCTTTTGCGGCCAGTAACCAGGACAGCAGCAGCCACTGAGAAGATTTAATGGCGCGATTCATCATCGTCCTGACTCTCCAGGGCAAAGGTAAAAAAACCGTGACGCTTGCACAGATCAATCACTTCAACCACCAAGCCGTAACGGGCACCGGCATCACTGCGCACCAGCACCGGCCATTCACTGTTGGCCTGATCAAGATGGCGCACCAGCTCTGAGCGTGTCACCGCCTCATCATCGACATACAGTTGACCGTGCGGATCAATGCTGATGGTGACATGGGGATCGGTCTCCGACAGGGTGGCGGCCGTCTGTGCCTTGGGCAGATTCAACTCCAGCGCCTGCTGGGTGATAAAACTGGCTGTGGCCATAAATACGATCAGCAGCACCAGTACGATATCGACAAACGGTGTCATGTTGATCTGAGAAATCTCCTGATCCGCATTGAACTCGTTATTCATCGTTCTGCCTCAACAGCAACCAGGTTTGCAGGGTTTTGGAAAACGCGTTGTAGGCAATCACCGCCGGGATGGCGACCAGTAATCCCATGGCCGTCGCCACCAGGGCCTCGGAGATACCGCCCATCACCACCTTGATGCCGGAACCCTGCTGCAAATGGAGATCGTGGAAGGCTTTGATGACACCGAGCACCGTGCCGAACAGACCGATAAACGGCGCGTTGTTGCCGAGTGTGGCGAGCACGGTCAGCCGCTTCTGCCCGAACAACAGCAGGTCGCGCTTGCTCAACTGGGCATAGCGACGACGCAACAAGACAAAGGCGTAAAGGCGTTCAAAAATCACCCCCAGTGTCACGACGCTGAGCCCAAGCAGGATGTACAGAACAAAATCGCCACCGCCGAGAAACAGCTGCAATAACGAATCACTGACCGTCATGATTGTCCTCCTTTACCGAGCGTGGCGTCCGTGGCTGGCGGAAACATCAGCTGTTTCAATGCGTCATCGTTCAGCCGCACGCCGAAAAACAGCTCAAAAAATGACCGCGCTTTTGCCGTCACATCGTAAGGATAACGCCCAGGATAAAAACAAGCGGCCAGCCAATGGCCCCCGATCAGGCGCATAAAAGACGGCGGGCGATCCAGCCAGTTAAACGGGGTTTTCGGCACCAGGGCGACGCGGCCATGCTTGACAGCTGTCAACTGTTGCCAGAGTGGGTCGTCAAACAATTCGCGATACCACAGCGCATTCTGCACGACAATTACATCGGGATCATAGGCCAGCAGCTGCTCCATACTGATGCTCTGCAGACCCATCACCGTGGTTTGCCGACCCTGATAAACATTGCGTCCTCCGGCATAGGTCAACGGCTCGGCGTGAAATGAACCGTCGCACTCCGTCTGCAGGCCATCGCGTCCCTCAGCGTAATAGACCCGCACCCGCTCTTTGACCGGGATGGTGGAGACAAAACGCTGCAGGTCATCAATCTCCTGCTGCGCCCAGACCGCCAGCGCTTCGCCACGCTCGCTGCGGCTGATCGCCGCGCCAAGCTGACGAAACACCTGCGGGTAGTTGGCGGTATCTTCGATATTCACCGCCAACGCCTGCAGACCGATTTTTGCCAGATCATCGTCTACCCGGCTCTGAAGCAACGGCGTATCCCAACTGACAATCAGATCCGGCTGCTGCCGTAGAATCTCTTCAAGGTTGGGATGACGGTTACCATGCCAGCCACCGAGAACCGGCAGCTGGCGGAACCGTTCACTCAGAAAGCGATCATCCGCACTGTTGGATGGATTGCGCAGCGGCGCATTGATGGCAATCAGCCCTTGCGCACCAAGCACATACAACAGATTGGTGATGGGCGGTGCTGTGCCATAAATCCGCTGTGGTGGGGCGTCCCCGTGGGCCCCCTGGGAGGTGTTGGCCACACAGGGAAACGCCACCAACGCGAAGCAGGCAAGCAGAAGCAGACGACGCATGGTTTAAAATCCGACCTGAACCGACAGGACCCCGTTGATACCCGCTTCATCAGGCAGATACCAGGAGGTCGACGACACCTTGTCGAGATGTTGACGGTAATCGCGGTCAAGGACGTTATTCAGCTCAAAAGCCATCATTGGAGCTTTCATCCAGCCGATATCGGCAAAAGCATAGCTGACAGCCAGATTAGTGATGGCATAGCCAGGCGTTGCGACCTCACCGTTCACCGTTGAAATGCGATCCTGCTCATCCACCATCACCTCTTCGATGGACCAGCTCAATCCATGTTCACGTTGCTGACCAACGGTCAGAGTCATCTTCTGCGGAGCAATGTACGCCAGAGGTTGATCGTCCATTTCGTTTTTGCCGTAGGTGTAGAGATAAGCGGCTTCGACAAACAGATCAGCGCCAAAATCATAGCCGAGCAGCGCTTCGACGCCGTAGACCGTGGCATCATCAAGGTTGATGTACTGTTTAATCGGCAAACCACCTGTGGTTTTGTAACCGGTCTGCACCAGTTCGATGTAATCGGTATAGTCCTGATAGTAGAAGGCACTGGTGTAATAGAGTCCGCCAATGCGACCGTCAAAGCCGACATCTACCCCCCAGACACTTTCGTTATCCAGCTCTTGATTAGGCACCTGAGAGCCATTGTTCGGGTTGTTGCCATAGGCCTCATTGAAATAGGGCGTACGGCTGGCATTGGACACTTTCACGTAGGGGATAAACGCCGGGCAAAATTCATAACCGGCGGTGGCGCTGACCGACAGCAGATGATCACGTTCATCGGTATCTTTTTGTTGCACCTGGTCCAGCAACGCTGACGGGACCAGACCGGACAATGATGTCGAGTTGACATTGGAATGCACTTTGCGGCGCACGAATTCATATCCAGCAGCCATGTTGAAGAAGGCCTTGCCGTACACCATATCGTCGGCGACATTGACCATGGTGGAGCTGATTTCACCGTCGGTGATGCCGAAGGCACTCATCCAGTTGCCCCAGCTTTGCGTCGCGGCATTGTACATACGCACGCCGTTGGTAATTTCCATCCGTGAGTAACTGCCGGAAAACGACAACAGATGGTTGCCCAGCTCTTTTTCCGCCGAAACCTTGCCACCGCGGGTTTCACTGTCGCGGAACAGCTCACGCACCTCGGATACGGCCGCTTCTTTTTTCATGTTCAAGTCATAATGCAGATCCGTACCAAACAATTGCAGATGGAAATTTTGCAAACCACCCAGTTGCGCATCTTTGTAGCCAATAAAACAGGTCTCCCCTTCATCGTTGGGACGATCGGTGTAAAACCAGATACCATTGCTCTGATAGCGGGAAAACGGGTCTTCGGAATCGGCCTTGTCGTTCATGTAACGGACATAAAAATAACTGTCGTCAGTGATCTTCATCGCCATGCTGAGGTTGTAGTTGGAGGTCTCATAGTTGGAATGAAGGACATCATCGCCGTCGCCGTCCTCATAGTCGTCATAATCAGACAGACCACCGCTAATGGCGATATTGAAGCGGTCGTTATACGCGCGCGCGCCGAGAGACGTTGAATAGCCGGAGGTGGAAAATAGGGACGTTTTCGCCTTGAAAAAACCTCCGGTGACAAAATCGGCACTGTCGGCGAATTCCGGCTCTTTAAATTTTACGACGACGGCGCCGCTCATGGCGCCCATGCCCAGCGTCGCCGCGCTGGGACCGCGATACACCTCAACAGCTTCAACGTCAGTCAGATTAAACAGGTTGGTGGAATCGTTATGCCCGGCATTGAGCCGCATCCCTTCGAGATAAACCGGCACCCCTTTCGTGCCACGGCCACGGATATAGGGTTCGGAGCTGTATTCGCCGGACTTCTGAAACTCGACAAAAAACTTCTGTTCGAGAGCTTCAGTCAGTGACACCGGCTGAACAGGTTGCTTGACAACCTCGACGGTTTGACTGGGTTCGGCCAGTGTTTGGACAACCGGAACCGATTCGGTGATTTTAACGGGTTCGAGAACAACGGCATCGTCAGCAACCACTGTGCCGACGAAGACCAGCACGATAAACAAACTGGTCGCATAAACAGATAATCGGGTTAAAGCTTTCATGGATGGTCCTCCTGCTGAAAAAACATGACTTCATCGAATAAATAAAGCGCGGTGCCGGAAAAACCGCCAACAGCAGAAAAGACGAACTGTGACCGTTTCAGTGGCACCGTGACGCGTAAAACCGGTTCGCGAACGTGCTCCACCGACCATATCTGGCCCACAGCTCTGTGGGGTCGGGTCCCGTTGATTGGGTGGAATGTGGTGGCAGAGAGTCCGCCAAATGTCGCCGCAGACCTGAGAGTCAGGTCAGTGTGCGGCAAAATAGACAGAAAGGAATACTTAAAACGTCAGATGCAAATTAAAACGTACATTATGGAAACTAAATATCACAGTCACTTTTGACAAGTCAAACGAATCTTTGCATATAAATCCTTAAAAAACTGCAATTTAACATCTTCAGTGGGAGCGTTATTGAAGCACGCAGGCACCGACTAAAAGCATGCTATATCGTTTATACACGACATATACCGGTGGCAATTGTTGTGGGGGTGAAGAAGACGGGGAAAAATAAACAAGCTTTGCAGAGATAAATTCAGGCGGGAAAAATTTGCACGCTAAAAACACAAAAAAAGCGTGACCACACCAAAATAGAAAAGGTGCAGCCACGCCGGTCAAGAAGGCCCAACAGCTAAAACTTATTCCGCTGTGGTTGGATCAATCATTTTTTCGATTTGGCAGATACGGTTGGCAGGGAAACCACCTTTGGCGGCATGATCAAGGATCTGCTGCTCATTTTCAGCGATATAGACACAGTAGATCTTATCGCCGGTGACATAGCTCTCCACCCATTGAATCGATGGTCCCATGTCGTTCAGGACCTCACGCGACTTGCGTGCAATGGCTTGCAGCTCTTCAGCCGACACCTGACCAATGGAAGGAATCTCTCGTTCTACAACAAATTTTGGCATAACATACTCCTTAAAAAAGTATAAATAGATGCGGAACAACAGAGCAGAGATCATGCCAAGCATAGAACGTTCGTTCTCAGGGGCTTTGGCGTAAAAGGCCCGTTGGACGAATCGGCATTATGAGGCAAAGCGTCTCACTGTGGCTCAGTGTCACACCCCGTCGTCGCGCATTCACATTCAAGGGAGTCGTTATGCAACACCTGATTGACCGTCTCAACCTGATCCCTCATCCCGAGGGAGGCTTTTATCGCGAAGTCTACCGATCAGAGCAAATTGTTACCTCATCCGCCACAACAACACAGCGCAGCGCCCTCACCCATATCTACTTTCTGCTGGTGCGTGGTCAGGTCAGCCGCTTTCACCGTGTGCTGCATGACGAAGTCTGGAACTACTACGAAGGAGCCCCGCTGCGATTGGTCCGCTGGCGTGATGCAACGATTGAGGAACAGTGCATCGGCCCCGATGCCGCCGAATACTGCACAACAATTGTCGGTGGGGATTTTCAAGGCGCAGAAAGCTGCGGCGATTATACGTTGGTAGGCTGCAGCGTGGCACCGGGCTTTGAATTTGCCGATTTTTCTTTTGCAGATGACAACCAATGGCTGGCTCTTCCAGCACCACTACGCGAACACTATCAACGCTTTAGGTAAAGATTCTGATCCCGTTTGCCTTTTCCATCAGAATCTGTTTTCATGCGCGAAACCGGATATGGTCATGTAATCTGATGCTCTTTTTGTTTTCGAGGTAATGATGGATAGCGCTCCGATCTTTGACGAACTGGAACACCCCTGGGAACAGCTGGCTGAACTGATTGAGGCGAACAATGTTGAGTTGATTATTGCCCTGCTCGACCAGCTCAACCCTTCTGACACAGCCCTTGCCATGTCGCGTCTGAGCTCGGCCCACCAGAGCAGTTTACTGACCCTGCTCAGCCCTGAAGATGCCGCAGAAGTCATTGAGGAGATCTCCGAAAGTCAGGCCGTCGATCTGATTGAAGATCTAGAGCCGCAACAGGCTGCAGCCATCCTCGAAGAGCTGGACAGTGACCATATCGCTGACCTTCTCGGTGAGTTGGACGAAGCGGACGCGCACGCCATCATTGATGAAATGACGCCGGATGAAGCGGAAGAGGCGCGCCAATTCCTGCAATATGATCCCAATACCGCCGGCGGTCTGATGGTATCGGAATATCTAGACTTCCGCAGCACCCAGACCGTGCAGGATGTGCTGGACGATTTCCAGACCAACCGTGACGAATACACCTATTACAACGTGCAATACCTTTACGTGACCGATGAGAGCAACCAGCTTGACGGGGTACTGCGGATGCGCGATCTATTGTTCCCACCGCGCAAAACCAAGCTTCATGAGCTGATGATCCGCACCCCCTACACCATCCATGTCAATGCCAGTCTCGATGAACTGCATGACTTCTTTGAAGAACACGCTCTGTTCGGCGTGCCGGTCGTCAATGATGACAAACAACTGGTCGGCGTCGTGTTGCCGGAAGCGGTCGAAGACGCCCGACGCAAGCGCAGTGTTCGTCAGTTTCTCGGCGTTTCAGGTATTATCGGTGGTGAAGAATTCCGTTCCATGCCGCTGCTGTCCCGTTCAGGGAGACGGCTGTCGTGGCTGACGCTCAACATTCTGCTCAATATCGTCGCCGCCAGCGTCATTGCCCTGTATCAGGATACCCTGTCGGCGGTGATCGCTCTGGCCGTGTTCCTGCCGATGGTCAGTGACATGAGTGGCTGCTCGGGCAATCAGGCCGTCGCCGTCAGTATGCGCGAGCTCTCCCTGGGTCTGATCCGTCCTGGAGAAATGCTGCGTGTTCTCGGCAAAGAAGCCAGCCTCGGCATTGTCAACGGCATTACTTTAGGCATCCTGCTCGGCATCATCGCCTATCTGTGGAAAGGCAATCCATTTCTCGGTCTGGTGGTTGGTGGCGCACTGGCTGTCAACACCATTGTCGCTGTGACCCTGGGCGGTTTAATCCCCCTGCTGCTCAAGCGTTTGAAAATGGACCCGGCTTTGGTGTCAAGTCCGCTGCTGACCACAGTCACGGATATGTGTGGCTTTTTCTTTGTTCTGAGCTTTGCATCACTGGTTCTGGACAAGCTGTAGACCTCGCCTCAGATTCGTTTCAGTTGTCGCCAGGACTTCTTAAGAACATAATCATTCTCTCATCCCACCTTAACCCTCGACCGATGAACTTGGCCCGTTTATCGGTCATCGTTACGGTGCCCTGACGTCATTTTCATACCAACTTGGGAGAACACAGGATGAGACGCTTTACCATGCCCTACCGCCCGTTAGTGAACTTTCTACTGATCGCCCTGATTTTGATGATGGTCACTGCTTGCGGCGACGGCAGCAGCACCCCCCATCGCACCACCGTTAAAATTCTTCATGTCAACGATGTCCACTCCCACCTCGACAGCGACAGTCTCGACCTGACGCTGGATGGCACCAGCACCGAGTGCGAAGTGGGTGGCATGGCGCGCGTCGCCAGCCTGATCCACGAACTGTCCGCTGAAAACGACAACCATCTGGTGTTGCATGCCGGTGATGCCGTTCAGGGCACGCTCTATTACACGCTGTTTCAAGGTGAAGCGGATGCTGAAGTGATGAACGCCATCGGCTTTGACGCCATGTGCATCGGCAACCATGAGTTTGACGATGGTGATGCCTGGCTGGCCGACTTCATTGATCAACTCGATGCGCCGGTGATCAGCTCAAATATCGAAGTGGCCCCAGGCAATGTGCTGGAGGGTAAATTCTCGCCGTATGTCATCAAGGAAGTCGATGGTGAAAAAATCGGCATTATCGGCGTGACCATCGCTGGCAAAACCGAGGAATCTTCACAGCCCAGTGATGAAATCACCTTCAACGACGAAGTTGAATCCGTTCAGTCGGCCGTGGATGAATTGACCGCAGCGGGCATCGGCAGAATCATCGTCCTCAGCCATTACGGCTACAACAATGTTCAGGCCCTGGCCAGCCAGGTCAGCGACATCGATGTGATCATCGACGGTGACTCGCATACCCTGCTCGGTGACTTTTCCTCTTACGACCTGTCCGCATCCGGCTCTTATCCGACCATGACCACCAACGCCGATGGTGACCAGGTGTGTATCGTCCAGGCCTGGGAATACAGCAAAGTGCTTGGCGAACTCGATGTCACTTTCCGTGGCGATGTTCTAGAAAGCTGCAGCGGCACGCCCCACCTGCTACTCGGCGATACCTTTGTTCGTGAGGATACCGACGAAAACGAATACACCGTCGAGGGTGACGAGCTGTCAGGGATCGAACAGGTCATTGATGCGGATGATCAATTGACCATCACCGAAGAAGACCCCACTGTGGCAGCGATCATTGCCAAGTATGCCGATGATGTCGATGCCCTGGGTGAAACCGTGATCGGTGAATCCGGTGAGGACCTGCTTCTCAGCCGTGTTCCCGGTCATGATTACTACGGTGTCAACCTGCCGCTGGGTAGCGATATCACCCCGGTGGTCGCCAAAGCCTTTTACGAGATGGACCCCAATGCCGATATCGCCATTCAAAATGGCGGCGGCGTCCGCACCAGCGTCATGACCGGCGAAATCACCTACGATACCGCCTACACCCTGCTGCCTTTTGCCAATACCCTGTATGAGATCGACATGTACGGTTCCGAAATCAAGCAAGTACTGGAAGACGCCATTGAAAACATCGCTCAGGGCGGTTCAACCGGTGGTTTCCCGTATGCCTACGCCCTGAAATACGATGTCGATGCTACCCAGGCCTTCGGTAGCCGGGTGAGCAATCTGGAATTCAAAGCCCGTGGCAGCGACAGTTATGTCAGCCTCGAAGATAACACCCTCTATGTGGTCATCACCAACAGCTATACCGCTGCCGGTCGTGACGGCTACGAAACCTTCGGCACCGTTCAGGAAGAACGCGGCCTGGGCACCGACACCTACCTTGATTATGCCCTGTCATTAGTCAACTACGTTGAAGGGCTTACTGAGGCAGGCCAGGTCCTCACCAAGTTGCCGAGCGAAGACCACTGCATTAAGAGCTACATTGCGACACCGGATACAACCGACAACCTGTAACCGTAAATTCGCAGTCACAAAGAAACGGGGGAGCGACACTGATCGCTCCCCCGTTTTTACGTCTTCTGTCTTGCCAGAGTCAGCCCGGCTGGTGACAGACCATGCACTCCTCTTTATGAGGATGCGCTTGCGGCAATGTCGCCACCGGATGACACGTACGGCAGCCCTGCTCCACCTCGACGCGCCGTTGCCCCCGCTCCAGTTGGCTAAAGAAAGCCTGATGATCGGCATTGGCCGGCACATCCGGTCCCAGTTTTTTTCCCGTACCCAACAACACCACAACCAGCACCGCAACAGCTCCCCCGACAAACGCCAGGTCTTTTCCGGAAAACTTCATGCCCCCTCCTGTCAATGACATCAATTCTGATTGTGACTATACGGAGTTCGCCCCGTCACTGCAATCAAAGACCATGTGTGGCGTTCCTCGCGAGTGTCGGCGCCCCCGTACGAGTCTCCGCTGCAAGCGAAGCGGATAACGCATCGAGAGAAGCCTGCAACGCCGGATGATTGCGCAACACCCTTGCCATCACATACTGTTGATACTCGTCAGGGAAACCATGCTCCCGCATACCGATAAACAGGTGGCGGGCATAATCAATTTCGGTGCGCAAGTCCCATTCTGGTGTCATCACCTGATAGGTCCAGGCCTCCAATGGCTCTGCGGCATCATCATCGACCATCACCGCAATACGCTGACGGCAATAGGCGTGCCCTTCCCCTTCAATCCGATCCAGAGTCATCTGAGGCTGATAACCAAACACCAAATCATCAGGAATCATGTAGAGAACACCATAGATGGAGCGCCCGGCCTCATCCGCCACCAGATCCGCCGCAGCACACAGATTGTGCTCACTCCACACCGTGAAATCGAGATGATACTTAGCCACCGTCCGCGCCACACCAACGACCTGCGCCCCACCGTTGAGTCGATCCGCGCCATTCAAACGCACGGTGGAGAGATTCGAACCATATTGAAAAACCAGAGCCATACCAACGACCTCCGACAAAAATTGAGTACTCAACACGACGCTAACGGAGAATTTTTTTGTTTGTGTTAGAATGACAACATTTCGTTGCTCCAGTCGCCATAAGGAGTATACGGTTTTCTCTGGAAAAACAATGGGTTGCCATCTTGAAAAAATTTGACTATATTGGTCAGGTAATTTTTTTCAAGTCATGCCCCTCTCAATGGCGCAGAGGTTTATTCGCATGTGCAAGCAGGTCCAGTGCAGTAACCTGCTTCATTGCTTAGCTACCGAAAGGACGATTTAAAATGAACGCCGTTCAAATCAGCGACGGAATCTACTGCTTACCCGTCAACCTTGAAAGCTATCAATTGTTTGAAGGCATGTGGCCGATGCCCAACGGCATCTCCATTAACAGTTACGTCGTTAAAGGGGAAAAAACTGCCCTCATCGACCTGATCGAAGATATCGACAATAAACCGGCGGATTTTCAATCCGAGCTGCAGTCCATCGAGCTGACGCCGAAAAGTTTTGATTACCTGATCATCAATCACATGGAACCGGATCACACCAGCTGGATTCCGACCTTGATCAAAGAAAACCCCAATGTTGAGATCTACCTGACGAAAAAAGCCGCGTCAGTGCTCAACTCGTTCTTTGCCATCACCGAAAACACCCACATCATCGCCGATGGGGAAACACTCGATCTCGGCGGCGGCAAGGTGCTGCAGTTTTTCGAAACGCCCAACATCCACTGGCCGGAAACCATGATGACCTTTGAGCAGAGCAGCGGCACGCTGTTCTCCTGCGACGGCTTCGGGGCTTACGGCACGGTGAAAGATGTTTATTTCGACGATCAACTCACCAACGAGCAACATGAGTTCTTCCATCAGGAGGCGCTGCGTTACTATGCCAACATCGTTGCCAGCTTCTCCACCTTCGTCACCAAAGGCATTACCCGTCTTGAGGATCTCGACATCAAGGTGATTGCCCCGTCCCACGGCATCATCTGGCGAGAAAATCCCAAGGCGATCATTGATACCTATCTGCGTTTTGCCAGTTACATGAACGGTCCGGCCGAAGAAGAGATCACCCTGATCTGGTCCAGTATGTACGGTAACACCGCCAAATTGGTCGACAGCATCATCAAAGGTGTCGAAAGCGAAGGCGTGCCCCTGAATGTTCACCGCGTTCCTGATGAACATGTCGGTATGATCCTCGCTTCAGCCTGGAAATCATCCGGCCTGATCCTCGGCATGCCGACCTACGAATACGAAATGTTCCCACCCATGTCCTGGGTGCTGGACATGTTCCGCCGCAAAAAGATTCAGAACAAAAAAGTGCTGCGCTTCGGCGCGGCAGGCTGGTCCGGTGGCGCGCAACGCGAGCTGGATCGCATCACGGAAAAGAACAAATGGGAGTTCATGGAGCCCATCGAATGGTTCGGTGCTGCCGGACCGGAAGAACATGAGCTGGCCGTGCAACGCGCTGCTGAACTGGCGCGGATGATCAAGCAAGGCTGAGAATATTCAACATTATAAAACAAGTAAAGCCCGGTTCTTCTGACCGGGCTTTACTTGTTTATACTGAGTAAAAAACGAAAAACAGCAGCATCTTTGTTGACGATTTTTTTCTAAAATAGTAAAAACTATTTATAAAAAAAAACTATTCAAAAAAAATAATCAAGTGATAACTAGGAATTATCTATAAGATATATGGAACAGCAGATTTTTGAAAATCTCTTACTAAAATTGGCATCGGATAATGTTGATCCGTCGCAAAATTTGACAAGTGCGGAATTTGAAGACTTTTGTGAGACTTTAGCTCTTCGCTGGGCTAAAGAAACTATTAGCGGTCCATTTGAAACAGAGAGGCGAATTGCGGAACCGATTGATATTTTAATTCGTGTGCCGATTGCACCTTTACCAAGCATACCGAATGCTGTGGCAGCTGCAGGAACTCAAGAAAAAAAATTTTTTCAGCATTTTATCGAATGTAAGCTGTATGGTCGTCCTTTAACATTAAACGTAGTTGGTGCTTCTTATTTACATGCTCTAAAGGAAAGACCGACATCTTTAGTAATTGCATCTAACCAACAGCTTACACGTGGTGCACAAGATTTCGCATATTGGTTATTTCAGGAAGAAATGCGCAATGCTACAGCTCTTTATACATGGAATCCTTTATTCCTTAACAAACAGTCAGCAATACCATCCCATAAGCAGAAATATCAACGACCTATCACCCATCGCGCCACAAATGAATTATGCGATTGGACATTAGTTGAAACTGGGGCGTTTAGAGACACAATTGTCGCTCGAAAAGACAATAAGAATAAACTAGCTCATTCTTTGCGTCCGGATTCTTCTTTACGTTTCTCAGTACGATTAAGCAATCCAGTTGTTGGTCGACGTGTTGAAAATGTCAGTTTGTGCTTTGATCATGGTGAAATAGATGAAGTTAACATTCCTCTGGATATAAAGGGAAAAATCGATAAGACTATAACATTAGTAGGAATAATTTCTCGGGAAAGACTCCCTGGAGGCCATATTTTCCCCGCTCCATCATTGATTATTTCAAGCTCAAGTGGAATTGATCGTTTTACATGTCTCGAAGGATTCCCAAAACTTAAAACTGACGAGATGAACTTGTATCTCCCCGATCTAAGAGAAAAACAAACTCACCAAATCATTAACATCTGGATGACAGTAGAAGAGCAAAAAATACTCATTATTAAGGGAGAGGGGGGAGTTGGAAAAACATTTTTGTGTGAACAAGTAGCTAACCGACTAAAAAAAGAATTTGGATTTCAAACGACCCACTCCCCTCTTGAAGTTCAGACAGAACTTGCTTTTCTGACAGAAATAGTCTGGTTGACCTTTACTCCAGAGATAAGAGCAGCTCTCGAGACATCTGAGCAGGGGCTGTTAAAAGCGTTACTTCAACAATTAGCAGACTCTTTTGAGGAAAGCTTCTCGCGGGAGGATGCATCCTCTTTGGCAGAACTGATGTTGCTCGGAAAATGGCAAGGCGCTGATCCACAAATATTGATGCAGCTGATTGCTCAGTTTATTGTTGCTCACAACAAACCCATTCTGCTTATTGTGAGCAACGCACATCGCATGTCTGATTCTGTTGCCTCGGGGCTCCGTTCTTTACTTGCGGCTTTGGAGGGATTGGGGTGGGGGCAAGTTCGCTTAATCATAGAAGCGCGCGATACCCAAGAAGATATTGGAGACACTTGGCGACATCTGGAAAGCTGGATGAACAATGCGTTGTCATCACGAATGCAACGCGTAAATTTGAAGCCTCTAACTCATACGTCAATAACAGCAGAAATAGGTTCAATGCTAGTAAGCTTGGATGCTGAAAATGCTACCGAACTTATTTGTAAAAAGTCAGGAGGAAACCCACTTTTCATAAAACATCTCCTTCAAGCATTAACAGAACAGGATATGTTGGTCCCCTCATGGAACCATCAAAAAGATAAACTTCAATATTATCTCCCTCGTTTAGCACCTCTTCGTGATTATATATCTAGCTTAAGCGTAAAGATTGAAGATATTTTGGTTCGCAGAATTTCTTTTTGGGACCAACGCCTCCGTGCTGCTGGAGGGGATTGGAGCGGATACCTCCTTGGACTGATGTCCATTCTGGAACAGGAAGTCTCTCGCAATATTTTGCAGGCTTTAACGGGGGAGCCATCTGGAAAGCTGGACGCTTCACTAAGTGGACTGGAAGAAGCTGGACTATTAGAACGTATAGCTGATGATACTTATATTTTCCCCCATGAATATACGAGGTTAGCTGCTAGAGTGTGGTTAGAAAAGCAAATTAATAGTCGAATGAGAATGGAAAACGCTTCAATCAATCCAATTGACCTAAATAGTCCTGAAGCTTATCAATTGGCCTTTTGCAAAGGACAGCTTAACGCATATTTACGACAATCAGAGAAGGCCCTTGAAGCATATAACGCAGCTCTTCAATTCGCAGGAGAAAATTTTGAGTACTTATTTAAATGTCACCAACAAATACATCGAACATTAAAAGATAATAGAAGTACAAAAACCCCTCGTATTTTCCATGAAAATGTCCGTTCCTACCTCAGTCATGGCTATTATATCCTGACTGTTAAGAAGAATAAAAAGATCAATATGCAGGCTCTGTCTGCACTATCAACCAATATGCTCAGTCGGCAAGAACGTACAGGCTACATGCAGCAATACCATCACAATCTTTCTAATCTGTCCTTACGTGAGATCGATTTGGAAGACTACTTAAAAAACGCAAAAGCCACTCTTGATCTGTCTACTACCCCTCTAGAGGTAGCAAGATTTTTAAATCGTGCTCTCAAGGCCTGTTCCTATATCGGCGCCGTGGGGCTTGGCGCCCGCTTTGGCTCGGCCTGTCTTTCTTTGCAAAAAATGGTGTCAAAAAATGATGATCAGGATTTAGAGTCGGTAAACTTTGGAGAGTTGAGTTTTCTCCTCTCAACAACGGCACCAGAAAAAGCTTTAATTTTTGCTGAATATGCTTGCGATACCGCGTCTTCAGAAAGACAAAGAGCCCATAATCTTTTTGCTAGAGCTTTGGCTAAATTACGACTTGGCAGTGTGGATAGTGCCATAAAGGATATAGAGGAGATGGGCAGCATTGTTGAACATCTGTCTCTCCGAACACTTAAATCGCCTTTGGAAATGGCATACGGGGTAAAAGCTTTATTTGATGAAGCATGGGTACTTGCGGCAGATTCATTTAGGATCAGCTTATCGGAGGCAACTTGGCTTGGAAGCTTTCGAGATGAGATAACTGCTGGATCAAATTTGGTTGTTGCGAGAATTTTTGCTGGCGACCTTGAGGCTGCGCGACACATCAATGAATCTCTCTTGATCTTGATTAGTAACCGCTGTAAGTATTTTGATTTTAATTTTTTACAACCTCTATTTCATAAGACAAACTGCTGGCTGCGCCGACATTGCCCTAGTGTTTTGGATGCTCCCCCAAACGATTTGCTTTTGCATACTGATATGATCGGACCACATATTTTAACCCCTTTTTTGCTTAATGCCAAAAAACTGAGCAATACGTGGCCAGAGATGTTTCCTGCCCTTGATTTTTTTACGATTGATCCCAAACTTTATGCTATGGAAGGAATAGAAATGAAAGGAGTTATAAGGCTAGCTCCCGCATCGCAGCCAGAACTATATGTTATAGGTTAAACTAGCCAGCTCTGTTTTCAGCGCATGGCAAACAAAGGCTAACGCAGCGTCACCGTTGTCATTTGGCATGAGTCCGAAATTATGGTTTTGAGGATAGGCCCACCTAAGCATTACCGATGGGATGTTAAGTTCGTCATATCGGCTTTCACAATCGTATTTCTGCTTCATATCAAATAGCGCAATTACCGGCTTTTCCAATCCTGTGGCGATATTCATTGGACTACTATCAAAACCGATAAAAACATCAGAAATTGATATTAGCGCCATTAACTCCCGCAAAGTTTTACCTGGATGTGCAAGTTCAAGGTCTTGATCTCCAAACTCCGGGCGGCCAATTTGAAAAAAACCTGCGATTCTATTAAATTTCTCAATAAGATGATGCCAGTACGTATGATGCCATGGTGCGCCTGGCTTGCTCCCCGAAGTTCCCCCAGGATGCAGGCAAACAAGGGGTCTTTTCAATTCGCGAGTTTCATTCAATGCCCATTGTATTTCATTTTGCGTCAGGAAAATTGAAGGTTGTAGGCGACGAGGCTTCAAACCATACGCAAAACATATATTTTCAATGATGTGATTAACCTGTATGAGGGTTTTTCTTTCTTGGTCCACTAAGCGGAAGCCAGCAGGATCAATTTCTTCTCCATCAAGAATTTTCCAAACAAAGGGATTATTACGCCATATTGCAAAGGGATCTTCATTTACAACACATCCAACGGACGGAGCAAGAGGTGCAGTAATTATTTTTACTGGGCGACCAAGATGTCGAGCCCATTCTTCTACTAAACGTGTATAGACTAATGCGTTGCCAACCCCACTGCCCTGACAATTGGGAATAGCAAGATCAGCACCATAGCGTGCAGCAAATGATTTAGAAATTGGGAGGACTCGCTCCAGGCCTCCAGCACTATTTTTCGGACACATGATAATTCCTAGTTATCACCTCCTCACACGGTAAAAAATCAAATTTCCATAAACCCCGAAGCACAAACCACCTCCTGCAACTTTTTATCTGTGACATGTGTGTAGATTTGGGTTGTTGAAATGCACTGATGCCCCAGTAACCGTTGAACATAACGAATATCAACCCCGGATTCGAGTAGATAGGTTGCTGCAGAGTGTCGAAACATATGCGGTGTAATGTGTGTCTTTATTCCTGCATCACACCGATTTTTATGGATAAGCTTACGGATGAATTCCGTTTTTACAGAGTTGCCACGGCTGTTGATAATTAAATGATCACCGGCTGGTGATTTCACTATTCGGGTCTGTAAATAGATCTCTAATAGGTTGAAAATTTTATCATTCGGAAGGAAAACCCGGCGTTGTCTATCTCCTTTGCCGTAGATGTTGATCAATCTTTCACCAAAGTCGATGTCGGCGATTTTGATGCTGACCAGCTCTCCGATTCGCATGCCGGTGCAAAAGAGTAACTCCAAGGAAATAAATAAAGTTAGTTGGTTAAAAATTGTCGGGTTGGCAAACGCTTTCATCTCAAAATCCTGGACGGAAGATGACAAATCAAAAGGAAGATGCCGTTCAATATGATCAAGCAGGGTTTTCATTACTGGCCGGCTCAAGGTACGCGGAAGGCGCGAGGGGAGTTTTATACGGGTTTTAAAGCGATGGAATGGATTAGCCTCGACAAGCTCCTCTTCTTCAAGCCAATGGAACAGGGCTTTAAGACAGGCTATGCGTCTTTTGATGGTGGTTGCTTTGAGTTTTCGTTTTTCGTAGAGGTAGGCAAGATAATCACGCAAAGAGTGCTTGTCACATTTTTCAATTTCATTTTGCCCGCCAATAAAATTTCGAAATTCCGCAAGGTCAATTTGGTAAGCACGAACCGTATGGGGAGAGAGGTGTTTAACAAATTGACAATAGTTTTGAAAAGACTCACAAGCAACATCAACACGCATCATCATTCTCCTGAGTTAGAATAGAAAAACTAGAAGTGTATTGATTTTGAGCAGATAGACCATTGCTAATTATCTAAATAAGATTCATTGGAGATACGTTCAAGAGATAGGCTCTATAGGATCAGCGCTAGATAGCTAGACAGAGCTCAACACAAACTCAACCGAATCACCGAAAAGAACAAATGGGAGTTCATGGAGCCCATCGAATGGTTCGATACTGCTGGACCAGAAGAACATGAACTGACCGTGCAACGCGCTGCAGAGCTGGCACGGATGATCAAGCAAGGTTAAGCCCTTTTATTTACACAGTTCAAAACAGAACAGCCCGGCCAATAAGGTCGGGCTGTTCTGTTTTGAACAACATCCTCTGCCCCACCAATCGTCGAACTTGTCTAAAAGTACCCCTACAGTTTAATCATCAGTGATATCCCGTTTCATGATTATCCTGAATGGCATGTGATATCCATAAAGACAATTAACTTGTTTTTCTTTATCCTGCAGGTTTTCGTGTCAACTCTAATGTTTCTATTGTAACATTGTCAGCCGGAAACGCTCATTTGCAGCGATGCCTAAATGAGATATCAAGAAACAAACTAATAACTTGTTAGGCATCCTACACAGAAACTGAACGGAGAAAAGAATGGCGAACGAATTGGACGAGATCACGGGACCCACATCGTCGGAAGGGCGCGATATCAACGTAATCACTAAGCAGATTCCAACGACGGTCGGTGCCGGATCGCTGATCTTCGAGATTGCGCTTTGGACGGTCGGCACCATCCCCGGCATTGTCATGCTCATTATCGGAACGGTTCCAGCGCTCCACGCCATCGGTTACGCAGTAGCTGGAGCCCTACCCGGCCTGATCTTCCTGTTCATGAAGATCAGCGCGCGCAATTACTTCCAGCAATTGCAACAGAGAATCCAAGCCAATGCATCAGAAATCGACAACTACCTCGAACAGCGCGTGATGATCTTGCAAAACGTCGTAGGTCTCGTCGCGAAGTCGATCGATCTCGACAAGGACGTGATGAAGTCGATTGCGGCCTACCGTGGTGGTAGTGCCGCGTCAGCGAACACAAACCGCAATCAGACTTCGGCTCAACTAGACGGCATCTTTTCTCGTATTAATGTTGCCTTCGAGGCGTACCCCGACCTTAAGGCTCACGCAACCATCGCCGACGCCATGCGCCAGAACAGTTACCTACAGAAGGAGATTACGGCAGCTCGCACGCTCTACAACGACACGATTGCCATCTGGAACCAGGACATTTTCTCTTGGCCTACCAAGCAGATCGTCGCATCCCGTGCTGGCTACACCACGCGCATCCCGTTCGTTGCTTCTGCTGAAACCAAGGCAGCTGCCCGAGAAAAGTTTTTCTAATGGCTGTTGATATCCTCGATCCAGTTGATCTCTATCGGACTGTTCTTAAAGAGGCGCACGCCCGCAACGTCTCGGAATTCTTCGAGGACTTGGTACGTCGCTCCGGCGTTGACGAGCGAACCAACGTCAAAACGGTTGCGGAAGTACGCATTCTTGAGGTTCAGATAAAGAAAGGTATTTCCAGTAGCAGATGGTGGCGCATCCTCCGCGGCACCATCGTTCTGGCAGCATTCATTTGTTCAATCATGGCCTTCGCTCATCGTGCCGACCGGGTTATCGCGATAGGCAGCGTAGTCGGTGCGTTGACTGGCATCGTGCTAACTCGCTGGCAACTAAATCCACGCATAGGGAGTATCAATGAGCACATCGCAAATCTCAAGGCACAGTTGGACGAGAGGTTGCAGGAGGCGTGGAAGCAGGTGGCACCACTTAATCAGCTGTACCACTGGGGGATGTTTGCTGAGTTGGTGCGGCAGACTGTCCCTAGGATCGAACTTGACCCATACTTTTCTAATGGTCGGCTGAATGAATTGCGCAACAGCTTTGGCTGGACTGACCTGTTCAACCAAGACTCGTCGTTGATGTTTTCGCACAGTGGAGAACTCAACGGTAACCCGCTGATAATAGGGCGAAAACTCAACCACCGGTTAGGTACCAAAACCTACACCGGAACGCTCACCATCCATTGGACGGAAACGGAGAAAGATACCGATGGTAGATCGCGAACAGTGTCAAAATCTGAAACGCTGCGCGCGACGGTGGATAAGCCATTTCCCGTGTTCCTTGAAGATGCTTTTGTCATCTACGGGAACGAGGCGGCGCCCAACCTCAGTTTCACCCGCGAGCCGTCCGACCTCTCCGGACTTGACGATGGTATCATCAACGACTGGCTCAAGGCGTGGGCCACGAAAAAGCTTGAAGCCAAGTCGCGCAGTATGAAAAGCGGCTTCACCATCATGTCTAACAGTGAATTCGACACGCTCTTCGGCGCAACGGATCGTGATCACGAGGTGCAATTTCGTCTCCTATTTACAGCGTTGGCGCAGCAGGAAATAGTTAAACTACTGAAGGACAAGACGGTGGGCTACGGTGATGACTTCGCATTCACAAAAGCCAAGATGATCAACTTGGTACGCCCGTTCCACATGGGGGATACGGACATTAGCTCCGACCCGACAAAATTTCACGCGTACGAACTCGAATACGCCCGCAAAATATTCAACGAATACCAAAATGACCTTTTCAAGTCGGTCTTCTTTGGGATAGCGCCTCTACTCACCATCCCGCTCTACCAGCAGCACCGCTCGCATGCAGACATCTATCGCGATGTGTACGAACGGAGTTCGTCATTCTGGGAGCATGAGTCGATCGCAAACTACTTCGGCGAGAATCGATTTCAGCACCCGAAATGCATCACCCGCAGTATCCTCAAGACGCATGTGAAATCGCATTCTGACGGCATGCACGTTGTGAGAGTGTCAGCCTCCGGGTATTCCAGCATTAATCGCGTAGACTATGTCAGTGTGCTCGGCGGGGACGGCACTTACCACAGAGTGCCAGTGAAATGGGTCCAATATATCGGTGTGAGTCACGATTCGGAGATGGTGTTACTGGATCGCGCACATTTTGGCGCGTCCGCTGAGTCTCCGACCACTGACGATGACTGGCAGGAGGCCTTCCAACGTTACGGTGTAGATCCAAAGCAGGCAGTGCTGCGCCGATCGATCATCGCAGCGCTTCGATAGTGCGCGCGCGAATGCCTAGCAACAAGATGCAGCGGACGGCGCTTCGCGCCGACGCTGATGACGGGCGTGAGGCATCTAAAGAATGGATTTTAAGCGGTAACTTTGCACATAGTTCGGGCCGGAAGAACATGAACTGGCCGTGCAACGCGTTGCAGAACTTGCGCGGATGATCAAACAAGGTTAAGCCCTTTTATTTACACAGTTCAAAACAGAACAGCCCGGCCACTCAAGTCGGGCTGTTCTGTTTGTAACAATATCCTCTGCCCCACCAATCGTCGAACTCGCCTAAAAGTGCCCCCCTACAGTTTGATCATCAATGATATCCCGTTTCCTGATTATCCTGAATGGAATGTGATATCAATAAAGACAATTAACTTGTTATTTCTTTTTCTACAGGTTTTTGTGCCAATTCTAATGTTTTTATTGTAACATTGTTAGCCGGAAACACCCATTTTCGGCGATACCGAAATGAGATATCAAGAAACGTACTAATAACTTGTTAGGTTTTAAAAATATGAATAGTTTCGATATAAAAACTAGACTTGAAGCCATAAAGAAACTGTACGAATCGGCTAAAGCAGAAATGTCCAAAATTAAGGGGATGGGTGGCGAAATATGGCTGCCGGCCATTAATGAATTGCGCTATGTCGGTGAACATATTCTAAAGGCATCGACATCTGACAGCGATGAGATTGCAAGTGCGGAGCTTGATAAGGCAGAAGCGCATTGCTGGCGAGCCATTTCGGATTGTGCAGAAATGGCAGTAGTATACACTTTGAAAGATTTACACCAGCTCCAAGAAGACTATCGGTCTTTACCGATTTCTGAATATGTTCCAGCCTATGAGGAAATAATTCAATTAGCTAGAAAGCTACAGATACTGCTAACAAAAAAAGGAACGACTCATCCCTCACAGTACTATAGTAAGGTCAATGAACTGCTGCCCGAAATGGTAGAGCGCTTATCGTTGATCCCCGCTGCAAGAGAAGAGTTAAATAAAAACTTAAAAGAAAAACAGATTAAGTCGAAAAAGTGGCTCGTAGGTTTATTTATCGGCATAGTAGCCTCACTTTCATCAAATTATCTCTATCAGGTCATTGTCCCACCAGCGCCTAAGGCAGACTCAATTCAGGCACAAATTTCTAATCTTGAAGAAATACAATCATCCCTTTCGATTCTACAAAATTACGTATCAAAGCAACAGGACAGGTTAAATACATTAAATACTGACATCAAGTCACTGTCTGAAAAAAAACAAAGCTTAGAAAAAGTTGTCAGCATAAACGAGGAAGCAGTACAGCAGCTACTTAATACTTACAAATCGTCAAGCAAATCTACTTTGGTTGTTGATTTACTGTTGTCATTTTTTGTTGGATGCTTATCCAGTCTTTTTGTGTTCTTCCTCGTCTCCTTCTTAAAAAGAAGGAAGTTTATAAAAGAAACCTAACCATATGATCGAGCGGGACGAAAGGAAGCTGGCTGCTTCCCGAAAAATGAGGTGCTGGCCGTCCCGTTCTACCGTCGCCCCTCATCAGCGATGTTAGAACGCAAACAAATTATGAAAAAATGGAAAATTGCATTCTTCGTTGTGCTCGTTGCCCTGCTTGCGTCAAATATATTTTGGTTTATGAGCATTCTTGACCAGGGAATAACTTATACGTATCAACAAGTGACGGTTGACGACCAAAAAAAATCAATAGAAACACTTGGAACCCTGGTCGTTCAAAATAGTCAAAATATGAATCAAAAAGACATTTTGCACCTTTTGCGTAAAGCAGCACCAGACGCATTTATCGTTGAAGAAAACAATATTATTTCGGTGGAAGGTTTGAAGTTTGAGTTTGAAAACGGCACGCTTAAAAAAGTGCATTAAACCAAAAGCGTTCTAACCAATCAACCGGACGGGAAATAGCTCTCTGCTTGTCCGAAAAACAAAATCTAAAATTGCGGTGGTTAGCCTATTCATTTCGGCGCCGCCGGTTATCAAGAACCGTTAGCTGGTTGACAGTGTTTTGTGACTAGTAATCAACGGCGCTAGCTCAAAAATGAGAAAAGAATGAAGTGGTCCAAGCTTAAATCGGAAATTGAGTCAATGTTCTGTGATTCGCTGCGTAAACGTGTGTCCATCAATAGTACACGTTATGGCAATTGTACCTGTGGGCATGCGTGGATCACTCTGGATAAAAAGATAGTTGCGAATTTTTGCACAATGGCATTCTGGAACACGAGTCCCGTATTCGATGAAGAACAGGGAAAGTTCGTAGCCGGAGAAAACAGACCTCGCGGTGCGACAAAGTATGACAAGCAGTTTGTGAAATACGGTGAGATGAGTCGCCAGGATGTCTATGAATCATGTTGGAAGTTTGTACACGAATTGGGGATTGACGACGCTTTGAATTCGGATGAGCCGTTGATTCAAACCTTGGCTGTTATAGACAGAAGAGTGGGCAAGAGTCGATTGCGCCAAATCGAGGATTTGAAGTTGCATCCACTGGCAAAAAAACTGTTGGAGACCAGGCTTGAAAGTGAAAAACGGAGATAGAGCTAATGACGCACATGCACCGGGCAACCATCCAAAGAAAGAGCGAGAAACACCAGCTAACATCTGCTTTCACAGCGACGGCAAAAAGCCGCCGCGCGTGAAGCTGGCGTTGTACAGCAAAAAATAAATAGGAACCATTATGGGGTGTCACCTACATGATTTGATTGATGCGGTGAATCAAAATAATATTCTTTACCTTGATCCAATTTGCGATGAAGACTTCAACAGAATCATTCGGGGGTTCAAAGCTGTCGCACCGCAATCAATTTGCTTCGACATGGGCGATATTGATGAATTTCCTGAAATGGCTCCTATCTACGAGCTTGTCAAGGCACCGTTTTCAGACTGCTGGTTTGAATTTAATTTTACCCACACAGATGGTACGCAAATCATTTTAGGCATGTTGGTGGTTGTCCGGGACAAAGTGCAAATTATGTCATTTCGGAGAAAGTATAAGCAGTGGATGATCCGTGGTGTGATTTTTATCGATTCACTCTCATCCTTCCCTAATTTTGATGCCTTTCCAGCTGTCGACATCGTGGCCGAAGAATTGAAAGAGCACAAGCTTGTGCTATCAACCTTCCTCTCAGCTCTAAGCTGCAACAATGTCAAACGAGTTGAACACAACCCTGAACTCAAATTACAGAAAGCGCGTCAGAAGCGTGGAAAACAACCCATTTTTTCACATTGGACATTAGAGCTTTCAATACCGAAATCATCACAGGAAAGTTCAAATCTTAATGGCACACATGCATCTCCACGCGTACATCTACGTCGTGGTCACCCAAGGCAGTACGCGCCAGGGAAATGGACATGGGTGCAAGAATGTGTTGTGGGAAAAGGCAAAGGAATTGTCACAAAAGACTATTCTGCTAAATTTGCAAATTCAGCGACTGAGGCATGAATACAGAAAAAACCGTACAACAAATCAATACAGCGGATTCGCTACCGCTCTCCGCTGATCACTACGTTAGCTGCAAAAACGGAGGCATATGTACAACTTATTCATGGGCTACATTGGCCCAGCTGAAACAGAGAATGAGGTAACTGTCTCAGCATCCCGTTTTCTAGAGTACACTGACTCTGAAACACAAATGCGGTATCGCGCTCTCACTCCAGATGCAGTGCGAGAAATAAAGGGTTACCAAGCTCTATTTATGCATGAGCACTGTGAAGGCGGTGCTTTTGTAGGCCGCATCACGAATATAGTTTCCTCTGGCCGGGACTACCGCGTTATCTTTGAGCGTAACGAAGATTATGGAATCATTTCAGCGGAAGATATACAAAGGGTCGCTCTAGAATTAGGTATTGAAGAGTTTGAATTCTATAGAACACATTGGGCTATAAAGAACATCGATCTTCTGAAGGTGTTTGGCGAAAACACCATACCAAAGCCTACAGAAGAAGCACCGGCACAAGACTTTCCAGAAAACAAGCCGGCTGAAGAAGGTTCAGAATTCAATAAAGATCAGGTGTTTATCGTGCATGGCCACGATGAACATGCAAAAAATGATGCTAAGTCATACGTAGAGTCTAAAGGGCTTGAGCCGATAATTCTTCACTTACAAGCCAGTGGCGGTAGAACAATTATCGAAAAAATCGATCATTACAGTAACGTAGGGTTTGGGATAGTTTTGTACACCGAATGTGATGTGGGAGCAAAGAGAGATAGCCTTAACTACAAATGGAGAGCTCGACAGAACGTCGTATTTGAGCATGGCTATCTAATCGCAAAATTATCCAGATCACGCGTGGCGGCTCTGGTTAAGGGTAATGTTGAAACGCCAAATGACATTAGTGGCGTAGTCTATATAACAATGGATGCAGCAGGCAATTGGAAAACCGAGCTAGACACTGAGTTGAGAAATTCTGGGTATGAGATAAAAAGCAGCTAACACGGCGCTCCAGGTCGACCCGCTACCGCACCGCTCCTTTCGTCGCTCTGCGGCAGCGGTCGCCTGAGCTGGGTCGTTAAATTTTCAAACCAACCAAAAGGAGTAATCCATGAAAAAGAGAATCGCCCTTGCACTATCTTTGTTTAGCTCAGTAGCCTTTGCAGACCCTACCATTTTTAATATGGAGCTGGGTAAAACCACAGAAAGCCAGCTGAAGTCGCTCTACAACATCCAGCATACCGGCACTAATAAGTACAGCAACGGCAATATGTACTCAGTTCCTACGTCAGCCATCAATTTTGACGGCCTCCAAGCGGTGACAACAATCTTTGATACGAAGGGTGTCTTAATTGCGGTTCTTACTACTCTCCCAAAGTCAAAATTTGATTATCTGAATCAAACTCTTGGCGGTAAATACAAGCGAGTGAGCCAAAATATTCCATTCGTTGGCAATAAATCTGCAACATATCGTGATGGAGGCACAGAGATCACTCTAGAGGCTCCGCATATGAGTTTTGAAATGTCTATGAACTATATTCGTGACGATTTGATGCAAGCATTTAATCAGCAAAGCGAAGCTGAAAAACAACAAAAGCAGAAGAGCGAAGCATCGCAACTGTAAAAATTTAACAAGTGGCTGCACCGGACTGGCTTACGCTGCGCTTCAGCCATCCAGTGAGCCAAGCGTTAGATGCTCGTAGGAGATAATCGTGGAAGAAATTTGGAAATTAGCAATTAGTCTTACTGGTATCTCGGGTGTTGGTGCGTTTGTTTTTCTTTCTTTGTACAAAGAATGGATAAAAGCACCTGCACTTCTTAATCTTACCAAGCTTCAGAAGTACAAATTGCTTCGTTTGTTCCTGATATTAACGTTTAGCTTTGCTGTTATATCACTCGCATTGTCAGCTTATGAAAACTATTTATCTTCAAATAATACTCAAGCATCATCTTCGGAATTGGAGGCTATAGCGGCATCACGTTACAAGCATGGGAAGCAAAAAATAGAAGAAATACTAAATAGTGAAGAACTTGGCAGCATAGACAAAGAAGAGTTTTTACAAATTGCCACTCAATATCAAGAACATAGTACAGAGGCGCTTAATGCCATAAAGAATAAACAATTTAATTTGTGGCATGAAAAAAGCAATCAAATGCATGAACTATTAAGATCTGATAAAGCGAAGAAGTTCATATCTCCAGAAAGTGTAAACGATATGGTTTGGGATCCAAAGATCGAAGAGATGAAGAAGGAAATGGGGCTTCGTGAAGAACGCATATAACAATGCCATAAACTCGGACCCCCAAAAGCGCCGCTCCTTCGTCGCTCTGCTTTTTGGGTCCGGTTATGGCAAGCGTTGGGCGACAAGAAAAAAATGAAGAAATTTAATCGATACATATTTTGGTCATTGATTTTCTTTTTTGGTTTTTTGGCAGGCACACTTTCTACCAGTTTACTTGTAAGAGAAGTTCGCCCGACTTTTGTGAGAATGATCCTGTCAGGTCTGAAAACCGAACAGGAATTTTTGGCCGCAAAAGCCGCTCGCGAAAATCGAAACTTTGAGGCCGCCACTCACAGATGGGTTGTTGTCAACGCAGAGGCTAATGATGGGTTCAGAATTTTTAGGGATGATCAAACTTATTACAATGATGAATCTATTTTCTTCCCTCTCGCACTCTTAGTTTTCAAAAATATGAACTCAACAGAAACTGTCATTAAGGGGCGAAAGATCAGTGAGAGTATTGACCGGGGCAAACTTGCGGTGGCTCTGGAGGAAATTGGTCAGTATGAATTAGCTCAAAAGGAATGGGAAAAAGCTCAATCCTTAAGAAAAAACCAGGCAATCGAAGACATAAAAAGAAGCACTTATCTTTTGCTCGAACAAGAACAAACGGATTTGTACTTAAGCGCTGAGAATGTAGTTCTCGGCAAAGATAAATAACCGCCCAACAAATTAATACAGCGGATTCGCTACCGCTCTCCGCTGATCACCACGTTAAATGTAATCCATGAATGAAGCTACTATTAATACCGTACTTGAACTGTTCGAAAAGCATAGAAAAGTTCCTGGGGCAGAATTTGATAAGGAATATTTCTTTGATTTTCCAATGAAAGACCCCAAGGGAAAAGGCGCTTTTCGAAATAGCTTTTCGGGTCTTCGCAGATTCAATGCATTTTGGGATGAGGTTCAATTGGAGTTTGGAGTATGTTTCTCAATCAAAGACCGAGACTGTGACTATTCCATAAATGACTTTTGTGCTCGGATCGAAGAGCTTCAAAAATCGAAGCGCTCTTCTAAAGCCTCTCTAAGAAATCGAGCCAAATATGGCGTTGAGTGGAATATATTCGTGTTCTGTAATGTAGTCCTTATAGGTTTGGCCGCTTTGGTCAACAGCATATACTTGCTAGCCTCTGTCGTATGGCTGGGTATTGTCTATTTAAACTATAAACTGGTATCCAGCCATCTAAATGAAAAACCTTATATCAAAGCGCTAGAGGCCAAAATTCACAATGACACCAACATTTAACAAGGCAATGCACGGGAACCAACTACGCTCCACAACCATGTGCTTCGCTGCGCTCAGTTTATCACACGTTTGTTCCACTCCGTGTTGGTCCCGTGACTGCGGCGTTATCGATAGTAAAAAAATGACATCATTTAGCGAAACATATAATTCCGAGGTCGTTTGGACTTTAACTTTCTTTAAAAAAAACAATGATGATTTTGTATCAGAAATCACCATCCCTTTTAAAGATGATACTGAAGTTAGACAGATACTCGGATATAAAAAATATGAATCGTTAGTGGATAAACATCCAATTAATAAAAATTCTTCTGATAGGATATACGAAAAATTCAATATTGAGTGTGATGTAATTACATATGATGTGTTTCTTGGTGCGGCTGCTGTTGAAAAATAAAAGACCGATAACATCCAAGTGCAGGCGACCACCAGGGCCGGGCGAATTTGAACAGTAGCATCATCCTGGCAGCCATCAATAGTTTAAACATTCAGTGGAAGCTCTAGCGGCTCCTGACCTAGGCGTTAGATGATGAAAATGAATAGAAGCGCAATGACTGTAATTTCAATGGTATTTGGACTTGGAGCGATATGTTTTATGTATTTCGCCAATAAGTCCATAAAAACTTATCCAGAGAATATTGTCTCATATTGGATTGTTGGTGCATCTATTTTTACCATAAGTGGTGTAGTTACCTTTTTGAAAAGGGAAAAGGGGACAGGCTACTTTTCTATAATTCATGTATGATGGAAGTTAAATGAAAAGTTCACGAGTTGAGAACTCCGAACGCAGGATAGTTACTTCGAGTTGTCTTTGAACTATCCAGCAATTCCCCTTACAGAAACGGCATCACCACTGATCATGATGGTAAAGTAAATAATTCAAAAAATTGGAGGACATTTTGAACTTTTCTACCGCAATCAAACCAATCGTCGCAGCCCTGCTGTTCCTCACCCTCGCGTCAACTGGCTTTGCAGATCAAAGCAAAGAACTGGCAGCCGTTTCTGCCGCAGAAAAATTCCTGCTGTACGTCGATTCCGGTCAATATGGTGAAAGCTGGGATGAAACCTCACAATTGTTTAAAAATCAGGTCTCAAAACAACAGTGGGAAAATCAACTCGGAAGTGCTCGCCCTGCATTTGGCGCTGTCATCAAGAGAGAAATGACATCAAAAACTTACATGACATCATTGCCCGGTGCACCTGATGGCGAATATGTGGTCATTCAATTTTCAACGGAATTTGAACACAAGAAGAATGCGGTTGAGACAGTCACACCTATGCTTGAAAGCAATGGTGAATGGCATGTGTCGGGCTATTACATTCGGTAGTTGCTTCTATTCAGCAAGATAAAATGTAATGGTCACGACATTGCTGCCATTGTCCCGCGTGTAATAGACGCTATCGGTCATCTGCTTAACCAGCAGAATCCCCAGCCCGCCGATTTGGCTGTCATCAAGATCAGAAACGGCTGATGTTTTTTTCTCCAGAGGATTAAACGGCGCCCCCCAATCGCGTATCCGCACGTTGAAGCTTTTTCCTTGTTCATCCTCCTGAACAAAGCACACCACTTCCACCTCTCCCTCAACGTCAGGATAGGCATGGTTGACGATATTGATCAGCAGCTCTTCACATGCCAATTCCAGGCGTAAAAAAAACGCATCCGGCACGGCATGTTGCCGCGCCTGCTCAACGATGAAATGTAGAAGCTGTGGATAGGCTTCAAGGCTGGCGGCTGTGCGCATGGCGTTCATTGCAGGCACTCAGGACACCGCCTCATCGCAGGTCTCGAAAATCTCAAACAGGCTGGCAAAGCCAGAAACGGTGAACACTTCGGCAACCATGCCGGTCAAACCGCAAAAACGCAGCACACCACCTTTGGCTTTGAGTTGCTTGGCTACAGCAAGGATGCTGCGCAACCCGGCGGAACTGATATACTCGACGCTGCTCATATCAAGAACAACCTTTACTAGGTTGTCTTCAAGCCAGCAGGCGGCCTGGGTATCAAGCTCTGGTGCGCTGATGGCATCAAGGCGACCGGTGACACGAACGACGGTGAAGGATTCAATGGTTTCACGTTCAAACTGCATAAGGCTTATGACTCCTTGGCTTCTGTCGGCTGACCACAATAGGTGAAGGCCAACAGGGTAATATCATCCGACTGCTCCGCACCGCGAACGAACTCAGTGACAGAGCTGTTCACACTCTGCACAATCTGTGATGCGGATTGACGGCTCAGAGAGTTGAGCAACGCAATCAGTCGCGCATCGGAATACAACTGCATCTCGGGGTCCATGGCTTCGGTGACGCCATCGGTGTAAAGCACCAGCGTTTCTCCTGGTGCCATGGTCATTGAACCGCAGGTGTAATGGATCTGGGGAAACGCCCCGGCCACCGGCTCATTGGTCGAAGCGATGGGCGTGGCGTGTTCCGCTGTGACCAGCACCGGCGGCGGATGACCGGCATTGCTGTACTGCACCTCTCCGGTTTCAAGATTGATGATGGCGAGAAACAGGGTGACGAACATGCAGGACTCATTGTCTTCGGACAGGTCGTTATTGACCTTTTCCAAAATGCGATGCGGTTGCCCTTCCCGCTCGGCAACGACTTTGATCAGGGTTTTGGTTACCGCCATGAACAGTGCAGCGGGCACTCCTTTTCCTGACACATCACCAACCAGAAAACAGAAATGACGCTCATCGATAAAGAAGAAATCATAGAGGTCGCCGCCAATCTCCCGCGCGGATTGCAGCGAGGCGAACACTTCAAATTCATCATGTTCGGGAAACGCGGGAAACAGCTTGGGCAAAATGCCCATCTGGATATCGCGGGCAATGCGCAGCTCTGAATCAATCCGCTCGTTGTGTGCCGTGGTTTCTTTAAGATCGATGATATAGTGACCAAGGGCGCTCTGCATGGAGCGAAACGACTCGGCCAGTTGGCCAATCTCATCACCGGACTGAAACTGAGGGAGTTCAGCATCGAGATCGCCCCCGGCAATGGTCAATGCCGCACTGGACAGATCCTGAATCGGCCGAACCACCCGGCGGATGCTCAGCAACGTGGCCAGCGCCAGCAAAGCAAAACCAGCCACACCAATCAATAATGTATTGCGCGTCAGTTGATAAACATCGGCCAGAACTTCATGCAGCGGAGCCAGAACCGCCACGGACCAGCCATCAATCGGCAACGGCGTGTAAAAGACAAAACTTGCCACATTATCGCGCAGGCTGTTGCGCTCTAGAAAGCCGCTTTTGCCGTCGATCATCGCCCGGCCCAGATTCCAAAGAGGCTGATCCCCTAACGCTTCGGCCACACTGAAGATGGTTTCATTGTAGATATAATGCGTGACGGGGTGAGAGATATAGGTTCCGTTGCGACTCAGCACCAGCGCGTAGCCGTGCTGATAAAGCTTCAATGACGACACCTCTTTTTGCAGCCAGTCGAGGGAAACATCCGCCGTCACCACACCAGCCAAGGTTCTGACCCCATCTTTTAGCCGATAAAAAGGCGCGGCATAGGTGGTCATCAGCGCCTCCCCGCCCCCATCGTCAAAATAGGGTTCGGTCCACACGGGATGATGAAGTTCCTTAGGCAGCAGATACCAATCCATGGTGAAGTAGCGGTAGTCGTCACCACCGAGCATGGTGTTCTGCACGTCACCTTTGGCCGAGCGATAACTGTAGGGTGCAAAGTAGTGTTGCTGCGCATCAAAACCATACGGCTCAAACGCAATTGCCATGGCAAAGACATCGGGGTTATTGGCAACAACACGCTCAGGCAGTGCGGTGATTTCGTCGCGGCTCAGCGGGGAACCTTCGAGGGTCAGGGCGATATTTTTGACGCTCTGTTCAATGGGTTTGATGACATTGGATAACTGCAGGACCACTTCGCGACCACGACAGCGAATGTGTTCTTCGGCCTGTTGGACCATCAACTGCCTGGCAGCGAGATAATTATTGAGGAGAATCAGAGCGAGAATGAGGCTGGAAACGCCAATGACAACAGCAACAATTTTAACGCTCAAACTGGCATGTTTCATAACAGGCTTTCCAGCAAATATTGATGACCCATGTGACAGGAGCGCCCACAAAATCTTCGCCGACGCGGTGAGAATGTTTTCAATATTAATCTAAATTCAAAAACAACTCCAGAGATGATCCTGCCCTGACACTGGCCTCTCGGCTCAGCAAGAAGCTAGAAAATTATCACTCAAGTCATATAAGACGATTGAAATGGACAAAGAGGCTATAACTTTTGTTATACGCGTACATCTTTGCATACACACACAACCCTCTGAAATTAAAGAACAAACCCTTTATTTTTAATTTATCGTATACGTTTATGCATACCCCTCGTCCTCTCAGCAACTGGATGATTCCAATAAAAAGCTACGATAGAACCGTTGATTATGGAGTCGCCGTTTACATGGCATAGCCATTGCTCATATCAAGATTAAAACCTATCCGAGGCTTTTAATTTTTAGCCTCCGGCGTGTTATCCGTGTTGTGATCGACGATCAGGTAAATCGGTTGGGTCCAGAATTCACCCCCAATGTGCTTAAGCGTTTTCGGGCAAGAATCGCAAACTAATTAAAATAAAAATAAATATTATCAAAATTACGCAGACAAAATGGCTCCCCTGCATAGAAAATAATTTAAATAAAGATAAAGTTAAACATGAAGAAGACCAGACGGGCGCGTAACACGAGAGAGGGCAAATGACTTTAGAATCCATTGAAATTTTCCCTTGGAATAAAAACTTTGACACGGGAATTGCCAAAATAGACCGACAACATCAGCGCCTTGTTGAACTGCTGAACAAACTGGTCAGCCATCTGGCGTTTCAATCTGAAGCGCCAACATTGAATGCCATCTTCGATGAACTCAAAGCCTATGCGCTCATCCATTTTCAAACGGAAGAAGAGGTCTGGAAAAAAGCCTTTAATAACGATCCCTGGGTGAGCGCCCACGAAGAAACGCATGGCCAGTTTGTTGAGGCGATCAGCCGACTTGAAGCAGAAAAATCAATCCGTCCGTTTGATGATGTTGTCGCGGACATTGTGTCTTTTCTGACCAACTGGTTGGCTGTGCATATCATCGATTCGGACAAGAGGCTTGCCAATGCCGTCTTGGCATTACAGTCCGGGTTATCTGCGGATCAGGCCAAAAAAGTTGCTGAAGAACAAATGACCGGAACGATCAAGCTGGTCATCGAAACGGTTCTGTCCATGTATGATCGCCTGGCAACCCATACGGTCGAGCTGGTCAAAGAAATCAGTCGTCGCAAAAAAGCCGAAAAACAATTACTGGAAACCCACCAGGCTCTCTGCCATGCCAAGGAAAACTCCGATAACGCCAATCAGGCGAAAAGCATCTTTCTCGCCAATATGAGTCATGAAATCCGCACACCGCTCAACGCAGTAATTGGGATGGTGCATATCCTCAAACGTGAGGGACTGTCACAGGAGCAAACAACGCGTGTATTACGGATCGAGGATGCCTCACGGCACTTGCTGTCCGTCATCAATGACACCCTGGATTTATCAAAAATCGAGGCGGGCAAACTTACCCTTGAGTCTGTGCCGCTTAATCTCACCGGTTTAATCCACGAAACAACCAGCATGCTTGAAGAACGTCTCGCGGGTAAAAGGCTGGTTTTAAAGAATGCATTCATCAATCTCGACCACCCGGTGCTTGGCGATCCGACCCGTCTTAAGCAGATGCTGCTTAACTATCTCACTAATGCCATCAAGTTCACCGAACAGGGCTCGATCACACTTCACGCCAGCCTGACTGAGAACAGCGATGCCACCGCACTGTTGCGTGTGGAGGTGAAAGATACCGGCATTGGTATTGCCCCGGACAAACTGCCGCTTCTGTTCACCTCTTTTGAACAAGCCGAAGCCTCTACAACACGAAAATTCGGCGGCACTGGGCTGGGCCTCGCTCTGACACGCCAGCTGGCTTTGATAATGGGAGGGGATTGCGGTGTCGAAAGCACTATCGGAGAGGGAAGCACCTTCTGGTTTACCGTGCATTTGCAAAAAGAGACCTCAGGCCAACCCAAGCCCCTCACCTCCCCACAGGATGCCGAGTCGCTGTTAAAAGAACGCCATGGCGGCAAAACGGTATTACTCGTTGAAGACAACCAGATTAATCGTGAAATCGCTCTGGACATCCTCGAAGATGTCGGACTTGTCGTAACCACGGCGGTGGACGGTGCTGAAGCGGTCGCAGTGGCAAACAACACAACCTTTGACCTGATTTTGATGGACATCCAGATGCCGGTCATGGGCGGTCTGGAAGCATGCCATCATATTCGCAACATGGTGCAACACGACGCAACGCCCATTCTGGCCATGACGGCCAATGCCGGCGTAGAAGACAAAAAGAGCTGTTTTGACGAGGGGATGCAGGATTTCATCAGCAAACCCGTCGATCCTGACCAGCTTTTCCAGATTCTGCTCACATGGTTGGAAACCACCACATAACCTCAATGGGGAGGGCAAGGTGCAGCACACCATCAATCACGACTTAAAAACGGTTCTGGTGGTCGATGACACGCGAGAGAACCTCGAAGTCATCGGCGGCATTCTGCAGAGCTTTTATCGCGTCAGAGTGGCCAATTCAGGACAAAGAGGGCTCAAAGCAGCGGCAAGTGATCCACGTCCTGACTTGATCCTTCTTGATGTCATGATGCCGGAGATGGATGGCTATGCGGTGATTCGCGGCCTCAAGACCAATCCTGAGACACGCCAGATTCCCGTCATTTTTGTCACCGCCATGGATTCAGACCAGGATGAAGAGTTTGGTCTGTCTCTGGGTGCCGTGGATTATGTGACAAAACCGATTCGACCGGCCATTTTACTGGCCCGCGTGCAATCTCACCTCGAACTGAAAGTGGCGCGTGACCGCCTGCAAAATCAGAATGAATGGCTCGAAGAAGAGGTCCGCCACCGGATGACCGAAAACGAGCTGATCAAGGAAGTTACCCTTTACGCCCTTGCCTCCCTTGCCGAAGCACGCGACCAGGAAACCGGCTATCACCTCCACCGCACCCAGACATATCTGGTGTTGTTGATGGAGCAACTAAAAAATCATCCCCGCTTCAAAGCCGAACTGAGCGAACGAGACCGTCAACTGATCGCCAAAGCGGCACCGCTTCACGATATCGGCAAAGTGGGTATTCCCGATGAGATTCTACTCAAACCGGCGCGATTGACTCCCGAAGAATTCGAAGTCATGAAACGCCACAGTCAAATCGGTGGTGATGCCCTGGCCAAAGCAACACAACGGGTGCTCGAAGCCCATCCGGAAGAACAGCAGGACGCCCAGAGTCGGGGGTCCCTCGCTTTTTTGGAAATCGCCCATCAGATTGCCCTGTATCATCACGAGCGATGGGACGGCGGCGGCTACCCTGAACAACTGGCGGGGGAAGAGATTCCTCTTGCCGCCCGTCTGATGGCCCTGGTTGACGTGTTTGACGCCCTGAGTTGCAAACGGCCCTATAAAGAACCTTATCCCATGGACAAGACCATCGCCATTATCCGGGAAGAACGGGGCAAACAATTCGATCCTGATGTGGTCGATGCATTCCTTATTTTACAGGATCAGTTTGTTGATATTGCCGACAATTTTGCCCTCGGCATGCCTTAAAAATACAGGGAATTCGTATGGCAGCATCACCCGCCATTTACTCGAACGCACCTCGGTAAAAGAACTCAATCTTTAATCATACTACCGGTAATGCCATGAAAATAATGACCCATAAATTACAGCGGCTTTTCTTCTTTCCAGTATTGTTTGCCGCCGTCATTTCACTGCTGCTTACGGGTATTTTTTACTCTTTTCTCAAAATCGACCTTCATAGTCTGAGCAAGGTTCAGGCGGTTGATTCAGCGCTCGGCCTGCAAATTGACCGTCTTCAAGAGCAATTACTGAGTGTACAAAAACAGGTGAACAGCCTTGACCAACAGAAACTTGATCGGAGCATGGGGCACAGATTCCTCAAACAGATTGAAAGCCTGGATAAGCAGCAACGTATATTGATCCAAGAGCCGTACCATGATCAAAACGTCACCTTGCTTCTTCAGAGCGTAGAAAAGGACTATCTGGCTTATAAACAATCCGTCCTCACTCTCGTGAACGCTGGCGGTAAAACCTCACCCCTGAATGCCCTTATTGAGAAGACGAATACCCGCTATTTTGAGCTCCACGCCTCAACCCTGGTACTTGATGACGAAATCGACCGCCACGCCTTCAGTCATGGCAAAGAGCGGGAAGATCATTTCCAGACTTTTATGGGTAAAGTCGTTCTCTCTGTCATTCTCGGACTTATTGCCATGTGGCCAGCCTGGCTGCTATTGACGCGCCGACTCTCCGTCCAACTGGGACAAATCGCCGATGCTCTGGAACAATTTACGGTGGACCATCTTCCCGACAATCTGCCGCAGATTGAAACAATCAGCTCCAATGCTGACAATCTGTTGAAACCTTTAGCGGCATCGGTTCTTTCGTTCCACCACAATCTGCTTGCCAAAATCAACGCCGAACAACGCCTTAAAGAAGAACAAGCCCAGCAGCAAGCACAAAAACTGATTTTAGCCTCAATTGCCGAGCAGTCTCCCAACGGCATTTTAATCGTTGATTGCGCAACCCTGGATTTTATCCAGTTCAATGATTCCACCTGCAGGATGCTGGGCTATAGCCGCGAAGAGTTCAGCACCATGACCCTATACGATGTCATCGTCAGCCGATCAGCCACTGAGCTTGACGAACATATTGCTGAATTAACAGCCAACGGTGGCGGTGAATTTGAAACGGAACACCGCCGCAAAGATGGCTCCATCTGCTATCTAAAAATCTCCGCAAGAATTCTGCACATCGATGGAAAAACCTGCATCAGTGGTATTTGGGTCGATATCACTGAGCTAACACAGGCCAAGCTGACCCTGGCAGCAGAACATTATCGGCTGAAAGAGCGGGTCAAAGAACAATCTTGCATTTATGACATCTTCTCGTTGACAGACGACAATACACAACCATTGGCTGCAGTTCTGCAGGCTGTAGTCGAACGATTACCGGCGGGGTGGCAATACCCGGAGATCACCGAAGCACGAATTCGCTTTGGCAAGGAGATCTTTACAACCTCCGCGTTTTCAGAAACACCCTGGCAACAGTCTACTGAGGGAACAACCCTGACCAACATCCCTGTGGAGATTACCATTGTTTATCTCGAAGAGCGGCCTCCTGAACAGGAGGGGGTTTTCTTCACCGAAGAACGTGCTCTGATCAATGCCATTTTGCGACGAATTTGCGATGCCGCCAATCGCCGCTCTGCGATTACCGCTCTTGAAGAACAGCACCAACTCCTTGCCACCATGTTTTCGCAAACGACTGATGCCATCGTCCTCGCGGATATCGATAGCGGAGAATTCATAGAGTTCAACGACGCGGCTTGCCGTGATCTCGGCTATAACCGTGAGGAGTTTTCACGGCTTAAGGTGATTGATATTCAGGCAGAACATAGCCAGGGTCAGATTGCAAACAACAGCAGAAACGTAGCTTCCGGTGCTGAGATTCATATCGAAACCCGTCATCGCTGCAAAAATGGCTCGCTGCGTGATGTTTTCCTGACACTGAAGCGTGTTGGATTTGGAGGACGCCAAGTGTTATCGGCAGCTTGGCACGACATCACCGAACAAAAAAAACGCATGAAGGAACAACAGGCTGCGGTAGAACGCCTCCGGCTTCAGAGTCAAATTCTCGGAGGGCTCGCTTTGTCACCGGCTGTCGTTGACGGCAATCTTGAACTGTTTGCCCGTGAATGTGCGGAGATCCTTGCCAGTCATCTCAACATCGAACGGGTTTCAGTCTGGCTGTACAGCCAGGACCAGACAGAGCTGCATTGCCTTTCCCTGTATGAGCTGTCGGCTCAGAACCACAGTCGCGACATGGTCCTCACGGAAGAAAAATTCCACGATGAATTACAGGCGCTCAAGCAATCACGTTACGTCAATGCCGATGATCCGTGTAACGATCCGCGCACCAAAGGTTATCGAGAGAGTTATCTGGAACCACTGAACATCACGGCAATGCTCGATTGCAGTATCATTTCCGGTGGTCGCCACCGTGGAGTCATTTGCTTTGAACACGTTGCTCAACAGCACCACTGGGAACACGATGAAATCATCTTCGGCTGCCAGATAGCAGATCAGCTCGGCATGGTACTGTTGACCCAGGAACGGCTTCAGGCCAACCACGAAGCGGAAGCCAGCCGTCAGGAATTGCTCGAAAGTGAAGAGCGTTTGCGCTGCATTACCGATTCGGCCAGTGACGCCATTCTGATGATGGATCCCCAAGGAACCATTAGCTACTGGAATCCTGCGGCAAACGAGGTCTTTGGTTATACGGCAGAGGAAGCCCTCGGTCAGGACCTGCATCTGCTGTTGGCGCCATCACGCTATATAGACTCTTATCATCGGGCCTTACCTGAATTCCTCCACAGCGGTACGGGAGCAGCGGTCGGGAATACCGTTGAGCTGAATGCCCTGTGTAAGGATGGCCGTGAGATCCCGATTGCCCTCTCCCTTTCATCCGTTCAACGCTACGGCACCTGGCATGCGGTGGGTATTGTCAGAGACATTTCTGAAGCCAAACAGCATGAAACAGACCTGCTGCAGGCCAAATTACGTGCAGAAGAGAGTGAACTGGCCAAAACGCAGTTGCTCGAGCAACTGGAAGATATGGTTCTCGACCGCACTTTGGAACTCAAACAGAGCAACCTGAAACTGCAGGCTATTTTTGACGCTGCCAGTAGCGGAATTGCCCAGATTCAGAACCGCATCATTGTCCGTTGTAACCGCAGGATGGAAGAGATCTTCGGCTATGAGAGCGGGGAGATGCTCAACCTCTCGACCCGCGTCTGGTATGCCAGTGACAAGAAATTTGAGCAGGTCGGTAACGAGGTCAAAAGTGGATTGGAAACGCTTGGAGAATACAGCTCTGGGGACATTCTGCTGTGTCGCAAAGATGGAAGCCGTTTCTGGGCACGCTCCAGAGCAAAATTGCTGCAAATAGAAGGTGCCGAAAACAGCCTCGTGGCCATGTTTGATGATGTAACAGCCGAACGTCAGGCTGCTGAAGCGCTGCGCATTGCCAAGGAAAGTGCCGAAGAAGCCAACCGGGCAAAAAGTGCATTTCTCGCCAACATGAGCCACGAGATTCGCACGCCGATGAATGCCATTATCGGCCTCACCCACCTGCTTAAACGCGATGCCAGTGTTCAACAGGTTGAGCAATTGGAAAAAGTTTCTGATGCCGCTCAACACCTGTTGAGTATCATTAATGACATTCTCGATTTTTCAAAAATTGAAGCCGGTAAAATGGCCCTTGAGCCAACAGACTTTGAACTGGAACGGGTCATAGACACCGTGCGTTCATTGTTGATGGAAAAAGCCTCTGATAAAGGGCTGGAGTTTATCGCCAATATCACCAACCTCCCGGCCTACCTGCATGGCGACGGACTGCGGCTTGGCCAAATTCTGCTGAATTTTTCCGCCAATGCCGTCAAGTTTACGACCAGTGGCAGTGTTTCTCTCCATGCCCAGCAGCTCCACGAAGAGGATGGCACGGTCTGGATTCGCTTCAGTGTCAGTGATACCGGCATCGGCATGACAGAAGCCCAGCAACGCCACCTGTTTGAAGCCTTCGAACAAGGAGACCGTTCGACAACGCGCCAATTTGGTGGCACGGGCCTTGGCTTGGCGATTTCCAAGCGCCTAGCCGATCTCATGGGTGGCCAAATCGGTGTGGAAAGCAGCCCCGGCTCAGGCAGCAGATTCTGGGTGGATCTGCCCTTTGGTACAGTCACAGACTATGAAGAGCAAAAAGCACGTCAACCCATCCCGCCGGGAACCCGTGTCCTTGTCGCTGATGACCACCCGGAAGCTCTTGAAGTTCTGGTCTATATGCTCAATCAACTGCAATGCGATGTGTCAGCAGTCTCCGGGGGGATGGAAGCTGTAGGTGCGGTCAGTATGGCAGACCAAAACCACACCCCCTTTGATCTGGTTTTGCTCGACTGGGAAATGCCACGAACCAATGGTCTTGAAGCCGCCAAACTCATCCGCAGCGAGCGATTAATCACGCCACCACAATTGGTTCTCGTCAGTGGCACCCATCTGTTGAATGCAGCCACCCTTGAAAAATATGGCTTTATTGGTTTTATTGCCAAACCAATCACCCCAGGAACGTTAAAAACCTCGTTAGAGGGCATCCTTAAACTGGAAGGGCGTGAATACAATAAAAACCTGATCAGCCTTGAACAACAACTGGCAAACTATGCCGGGCAACATGTGCTGCTGGTCGAAGACAACCCGCTGAACCAGGAGGTTGCCCTTGAACTGCTCCGCAACATTGGACTGCAGGTCGATGTTGCGGAGGATGGCTTGGAAGCTGTTGAACAGGCGCGCCAACACCAGTATGGCCTCATTTTGATGGACATTCAGATGCCGGTGATGGATGGGCTGGAAGCGTCGCGTCGCATCCGAACCCTGAACGGTTACCAAAAGACACCGATCCTGGCCATGACGGCTAACGCCTTTGAGGAAGATCAGAATAATTGCCGAGACGCGGGGATGAATGCCCACATCGCCAAACCCGTTGACCCGGTTCTGCTTTACAAAATTCTCTTGGAATGGCTGCCGCAACCAACAGAAGAACAACGCGCAACAAAACGGTTCCCTCACAGTCAACCTGTGGCCGAAACAGTTTCCTTTAACCCAACCGCCATTCCAGGCTTTGATTACGCTGCCGGTCTGAGAAGCGTCCGCGGAAAATCCGACCGGTTGATCAGCTTTCTGAAACGCTTTGGTCAGGAACATGCGCAAGACCATCAGAAAATTCGCGAACTTCTTGCCAAAGATGAATCAGCCGAGGCACAGCGTCTCGCCCACACTTTAAAGGGAGTTGCCGGAACACTTGGCTTGATCGACCTTCAGTCGCGTGCTCAACGTCTTGAATTGAGTCTCAGACAAAACGACACAGAGGACGGTATCAACCAACACCTGGCTGAACTTGACGGGCTGCTTGAACCATTGCTGATTGCGCTGCACAACCTGCCAACAGAGAGACCGAAGACGTCCATAGTTTGGACGGATTTACGCCTCGAACTGGAACGCTTGGAAGAACTGTTGGCAACAGACGACTTGGAAGCGGCCAACCTGTTTGCCACGTTGCGATCACAGATCAATGCCGCTTTCGGCGAAGGCGCTGTCAACCTGGGGAGAATGATCGATTCCTTTGCTTTTGAGGATGCCGACCTTCAGCTACGCAAACTCATGAAACACGTCCCTGAATCGGGAGATCACGAGGAGGGGTTATGAATCTGTGTCGTAAACTGCCCCTGCTTGGTAAATTCACCGTTTTTGGCTGCTTGTCGTCCCTGCTTCTGTGTGGTGCCATTTATATCTCCTATTCCGGTGTCAGTGGGACCTCGCAACGTGTGGATGAGTTCGTCAACCGCTATCAGGCTTTACAATTAACGGTCAGCAATCTTTACGCAAACGGTCTTCAGGCGGAACAGGCACTGCGTAACATGGTGCTAAACCCTGCCGATACCTATGCAGCGGCCAACTATAACCGCGCCCAACACCGCTTTGAGGCCCTATTACCTCAAGGCATCGCGCTGGCAAAGGGATTGGACAAACACGAGAAACGCCTGCAGGAGCTGCCGCCTCTCTGGCAACAATTAACGGAGAAAAGGACCCAGGTCCTTGAATTGGCCCATCATGGCCATCATGACGAAGCCTCGCGAATGATTGTCGAGCAGGAGACAAAAAAATGGCGGGAAGTCCGCATTCGCTTGATCGAAAGCCTTGACGAACTTGCGACGGAAATGACGCTGAGACATGAAGATCTGATTTCGTTTTCTGACCGTATTTTCCAACGCTCCGTGCTGGTTCTCGCCGCAGGCTTCATTCTCGTCAATCTGCTGTTATTCACACTGTGGCGCGTCATTTCCGGCGCCCTGAATTCCATGGTCGTCCATCTCAAAGAGATTGCCACTGGTGACGCGGATTTCACCAGGCGGCTGGATGAACGGGGCTGTGACGAAATTGCCCTTGCCGCCCATTGGCACAACCAGTTTATCGACGAGCTGCAGCAAATGACCGGCGAACTCTCTGCAAAAACAGATGAACTTGATCGTGTTCGCAAAGAACTCCAGGCGATTGTCGATTCGGCGACTACCGGAATCGCCTTGATGAAAGACCGTCTGGTGTTGCGTTGCAATCCGGCGTTGGATCAAATGTTCGGTTATGAGCCCGGTGAACTGGTCGGCAAACCAACTCGTATCTGGTATCAGGATGATGCAAGCTATGAAGAGGTCGGCAGAGGCGTTTACCCGACCATCGCCAAAGGGGAAATCTATCGTAACGAAGTTGAAATGGTCAAAAAGGATGGCTCTCTTTTCTGGGTACGGTTATCCGGCAGCCGTTTGCAACATCCCGATGGAACGACCGGTCTGGTCGGAATCTTCACCGATACCACCGCAGAACGCGAAGCTGCAGCGGCACTGCTGACCGCTAAAGAAATGGCCGAGGAGGCGTCACGGATCAAATCGGACTTTGTCGCCAACATGAGTCATGAAATCCGGACACCGATGAATGCCATTATCGGCATGTCACATCTGGCCCTGAAAGGCGACCTGAATGCCAAGCAACGCGACTACCTCGAAAAAATTCAGGGTGCTGGCCACCATCTGCTGCGCATTATCAATGATATCCTTGATTTTTCGAAGATTGAAGCGGGTCGACTGGAACTGGAATATACCGATTTTGGGCTGGAAAAATTATTGACCAACCTTGACGCCCTGCTTCAGCAAAAACTCGACAATAAACGAATTGAATTGATTTTCGTCGTCGATCCCAAGGTTCCAGAGATCATGGTTGGCGATTCCTTGCGCCTGGGCCAAATCCTGATCAATTATGCCACCAACGCCATCAAATTTACCGAGCATGGCGAGATCATCATCCGTATTGAGTTACGTGAACAGCTCGACGAGGAGATGCTGCTTTACTTCGCCGTTGAAGACACCGGCATCGGCCTGAGCGAAGAGCAGCAAAACCGCTTATTCAACAGTTTTGAGCAAGCCGATAGTTCCATCACCCGCAAATATGGCGGTACCGGGCTCGGTCTGGCCATCAGTCGCCGGCTCGCCGAGTTGATGGGGGGCGAAGTTGGTGTCAGCAGTGCTCCGGGTCAAGGGAGCACATTCTGGTTTACTGCCCGCGTGAAAAAAAGCCACAAAAAGCCGCTGTCGCTCAAACCCCATCCGGATCTGCGCGGCATCAGTGTCCTGGTGGTCGATGATAATGAAACAGCCCGTCATGTCCTGTGCAGTCTGCTTGAAAGCATGACGTTTAAGGTGACGAGCGCTTCCTCGGGTCAGCAGGCCATTGAAGAAATTCGACAAGCCGCGGGAACACCCAAAGCCTATCAGCTGGTCTTTCTCGACTGGCAGATGCCGGAGATGAATGGCATCGCCACGGCCCAGATGATTAAACAATTTGAAATAACACCGATGCCCCACCTGGTGATGGTGACCGCCCATGGTCGTGAAGATGTCATCCGTGAAGCAGGCAATATCGGCTTTGACGAGATTCTCATCAAACCGGTCACATCATCGCTGGTGTTTGATACGGTAATGAACATCATGGGGATGGATCGAGATAAGTCGCAGGTTCATGGCCAATCGGTGAACGATTCCGAAATCGATCTGAGCGCTGTTGCCGGTGCACACCTGTTGCTGGTCGAAGATAATCCGCTGAATCAGGATGTCGCAGTGGATCTGCTTGAGGATGGCGGCTTTTATGTCAAGGTGGCCGAAAACGGTGCTGAGGCCGTTGATATGGTGCAACAACAATCGTTTGATCTGGTCCTCATGGACATGCAAATGCCAGTGATGGACGGCCTGACAGCAACCCGAACGATCCGCTCCTTGCCCGGCTGTGCGACATTGCCGATTGTTGCCATTACCGCCAACGCCATGCATCAGGATCGTGACCGGTGCATGGCGGCTGGAATGAACGAGTACCTCTCCAAACCTATCGATCCAGAAGCCCTTTGGGCGATTCTGAAAAAGTGGCTGCCATCACGGCTTGATTCTCAGGCAACAACGTCACCGTCTGTACCACAGACAGAGACAACCCCATCGGAGGAGGCTTTTTTTGCCCCTAAGCTGGCCACCCTCAGCGGCCTGGACATCTCTGTCGGCCTGAAAAGTGTCCGAGGGAAAAGCGACCGTCTGGTGGAATTGCTGCTCCGCTTCGCACATGATCACCACCAAGATGGGGAAAACATCCGCCATTTTATTGAGGTAGGAGATCTGGACGCTGCCGAACAGATGACACACACATTGAAAGGGGTTGCCGCAACGCTGGGACTGATACAAATCCAGCAAATCGCCAACTCGCTTGATCAGGCGTTGAAACACACAGCGCCTGCTGAGGAACTTACAGAAAAAGCTGCTGCACTGACACGTCTTCTCGCTGAAACATGTACCCAACTCACCATATTGAGCCAAAATGATATGACACAGTAAGCCGAGGCTGTGAACCAAAGCCATCACGCGAAGAAGAAAGGCCGGAATAAAAAAGAAAAAGCCCGATCACATTGGTGATCGGGCTTTTATAATGGAGCGGGAAACGAGATTCGAACTCGCGACGTCAACCTTGGCAAGGTTGCACTCTACCACTGAGTTATTCCCGCACATTGCGTTTTTTCGTGCTCTGTAAGAGCGGAGTTAGTTCTAACAAAAGCCCGCATCGAAGTCAAACTTTTTTTCGCAATAATTTGCCGATAAAAAAATCAATCTCCACCGCCGCCATTTTGACCAGCAGGGCGCTTTTTTATCGCGGCTCCGACGAAGATGAGCAGAGAGCAAAGCAAACCGCCAAACAAGGGTGATACCATCTGACTCTTAAGCAGCCCCATGATCACCACGCAACTCGGTGCGACAATGATTGACCAGTGACCAGCCTGATGGAAGTGATGCTGTCGAAAGGCAATGGCAAACACCACCGGAAAAAACAACGTCGCACCACGTAAGCCCATGGAGAGAAAACTCCACTGCATAATGGCTGACCCCATATTGGCCAATAACAAAACAAACGCGCCGCAGACCAGCATCAGAATCACCATGCGCCGTTGCGCGACATCGGATAAACCGCCCCAATGACGCTGACCGATAAGATCAACACGCAATGTCGTCGCCGCACCGAGAGCCAAACCCGACGAGGTGGCCACTGCAGCAATCAGCAACGTGGCAAAAGCCAACCCGGCAAGCCAACTCGGAAACTGCTGAAGGATGAATTCGGGCAAAGCCAGGGCGCTCTCCATACCGGGGAAGTGTTGACGCATAAACAGCCCCACCGTAATGCCCAACAGACCGAGAGGCGGGATCAGCACGGCACTGAGCAGCGCCCCGGATCGCGCGGCCGTTTCATTGCGGGCGGAAAACACCGCCTGTAAATAGGTCTGGGTGGAGATGACGCCAACCAGCATCGATACAAGATCCGACACCCCGGCCTGCACACCGTAACCGAACAGGTTAAACCATGGCTCAGGAGCAAACACCTGGCGATAACCGGCCCAACCGCCACTCTGCTGCCAGGCCATGGCTCCGGCAACCATCATGGTCAGATAAATCAGAAACAATTTAACCAGTCCCAGCCGTCCGGCCCCTTTCATCCCACCAAAGGCAAAAACAACGACAAGGGCCGAGGCCAAAAGAGCGCTCCAGGCGAGGGACAGATTGAACAGGGCCGCTAGAATCGCGCCACAAGCGAGCAGTTGCGCGACGATCTGGATAAACATGCCGGTGGCCGAAAACAGACTGGCGGCAATCCGGGCCTTGGCTCCGTAATGCTGTTCAATAAGCTGCGGAATGGTCTCAAGTTGGGCGCGACGCAAGGGAACGGCGAGAAACACCCCCAGGATAAGACAAGCCAACCCGGCACCAAGGGTAAACCACCAGGCAGAAAGCCCGTAAAGAAAGGCCAATTGTGCCGTGCCGATTGTGGAGGCACCGCCAACCAGCGTGCCGGTGATCGCCCCGGAGACATGCCAGGCACCGGACTGACGTCCGCCGAGGGAAAACTGCAGGCCATCTCGCATGGCCCTCTGCCCTTTGAAGGCAAGCAGCACCATCGCCCACAGGGTAACGCAAAACGCGATCAAAAATGTCGGTTGATGTGACACAAGAGGGGTGTCCTTATCGAAAAGACCGGATTGCCCGGTGCTCATTCCATATCAGAAATTGATTCATAGCATATTTACCCACCGAGTGACGACTTTATTGCCGCTGTTCGCACGTCTCCCATGTAATGCGGTGAGGTTGATTCTGCGCTTTATCGTTGCCGTTGACCGACAGTTCAGGATAGATTGGACCTTTCTTTTTTTCGTTGAAATGTCTCTGGACGGACCTTGTCATGATTGATACCACTGTTGCCCTGTTCGCCTCCATCTTTGTCGTCAGCAGCCTGTGCCAATGGCTGGCGTGGCGCGTCAAACTGCCCGCCATCATTTTCCTGCTCATGACCGGCCTGCTGGTCGGGCCGACGTTTAAAATCTTCAATCCGGATCAGTTTCTCGGTGATCTGCTGTTTCCGATGGTGTCGTTGAGTGTTGCCGTGATCCTCTTTGAAGGCAGCCTGACTCTGAAATTCCGCGAGATCAAGGGGATGCACCTGGTGGTGCGCAACATGTGTTCGTTCGGCATGATGGTCACCTGGATCATCACCACCGTGGCAACGCGGCTGGCCACCGGCATCTGCTGGGAGCTGTGTTTTCTGTTTGGCGCCATCTCGGTCGTCACCGGACCAACAGTCATTGCACCCATGCTGCGCACCGTACGCCCCACGGCGGCGGTGTCGAGTATTCTGCGCTGGGAAGGAATTGTCATTGACCCCATCGGCGCATCACTGGCGGTTTTGGTCTACGAATTCATCATCAGCGGCGGCGGTCAGGATGCCATCGGCCATACCCTGATGAGCTTCGGCAATATCGTGCTGGTCGGCTTTCTCATCGGAGCGGCGGGCGGCTACGGCTTCGGCCTGCTCCTGCGCCACCACTGGCTGCCGGAATATCTGCACAACGTCTCAGCCCTGGCCCTGGTGTTCGGCACCTTTGCCCTGTCCAACGTACTGCAACCGGAATCCGGTCTCGTCACCGTCACTGTGCTCGGCATGTGGCTGGCCAATATGCCCGATGTCGATATGGAAGAGATTCTCGACTTCAAGGAGAGCCTCAGCATCCTGCTGATCTCGTTGCTGTTCATTATCCTTGCGGCCCGGTTGGATTTTGCCTCGTTCAAACAACTCGGCTGGTCAGCGCTGTACATCTTTTTGGCGATTCAGTTTCTCGCTCGGCCACTTAACATCATGCTCTCTTCCATTGGCTCGACGTTGCGATGGCCCGAGCGCCACCTGCTCGCCTGGATCGCCCCGCGCGGCATTGTCGCCGCCGCCGTTTCAGCCCTGTTCGCTCTGCAATTGGAACAGGCCGGATTTGAAGATGCTGCCCTGCTGGTGCCACTGACGTTTCTGGTCATTATCGGCACCGTGCTGCTGCAAAGTGCCACAGCCCGCCCCATCGCCCTGTGGCTCGGTGTGGCTGAGCCGGAACCGCGCGGTTTCCTGATCATTGGCGCCAACCCTGTCGCCCGGGCCATTGGTAAAGCCCTGGTTGAAAACGGCTTTCGCGTGCGGCTCGCCGATTCGAGTTGGGAAAAAATCTCCAAAGCGCGCATGGCTGCTTTGCCCACCTATTTTGGAAATGCCATCTCCGAGCACGCCGACCGTCACCTTGACATGGTCGGGCTTGGACGTTTGCTGGCCCTGTCCAGTCGCGAGTCCCTCAACGTCAATGCCGTCATGCACTACCGTATTGATCTCGGCCAGGAAAACCTCTATTCGTTGCAAACCCGTTCGGACAAAGAAAAGTCGGAGAAGATGCAGGTTACGGCAAAAAATCGCGGTAAACGTCTGTTCAGTCGCGACACCACCTACCATCGCCTGCAAGGTATGTTGGAACAAGGCGGCGAAGTGCACACCACCAAGCTGACTGAAGCCTTTACCTACCAGAAGTTTCTCGATCAGCAGTTTGAGGGCACCATCCCGCTCTTTGCCATTGACCGCAAGGACAACATCCGTATTTTCACCGAGGATCAAACGCCGCAGCCACAACCCGGCTGGAAAGTGATCAGCATGATGCCGCCGGAATTCTGTCTGACCAGCGGTCCGAATGGAGAAGGTTTGACCGCAACCGAAGAGGTATGACATAATAACAATTCTTACATCGACGTAAGAGGACTGACAGCAACGAGGCTGGACGAAAAATCGTCCAGCCTTTTTTATTCAAGGTGTCCCGTCCTGAAATAAGTTTACACATTGGAGACTTATTTATGGACAAAGTAGAGAGCAAGCGGAGTCGGCGGACTCAACGAGATTACACAATGGGCTTTAAATTGCAGGTTGTTGATGCCGTAGAAAAAGGCGATATGACCTACAAGCAGGCCCAGAAGATCTATGGCATCCAGGGTCGCTCAACCGTGTTAACATGGTTAAGAAAGCACGGAAAGTTAGATTGGACCCAGCCAGTGAGGCTCGCTATGCCCAAAACTCCCAAAGCCAAAGAGACCCCTGCCCAGAAGATAAAGCGACTTGAGCGCGAACTTGAAGATGAACGTCTTCGCAATCTGCTTTTGAATGAAGTTGTTGATATCCTGGATTCTGAGCACGGAATGAGTTTGAGAAAAAAGTATATTGCCAAGGAGCGAGACGCATTCAAAAATACAAAGGGCTAAGTTTAAGCCGCGCTTGCAAGCTTCTTGGCATCAGTCGGCAGGCCGTTTATCAAAGAGAAAGACGCACCCAGCAGCGCAACACAGAGCTGGCTCCCGTCAAAGAGATGGTGATGGAGTTGCGACGGTTCATGCCGAGGTTGGGCGGTCGCAAGCTGTACTCACTGCTGAAACCGAAATTTAATGCTCATAGCATCAAATTAGGTCGGGATGGATTTTTTGATTATTTACGAGAGCATCGGCTGTTGGTTCCACCGGTCAAGCGATTCATCAAGACCACGCAGAGCAGTCACTGGATGAAAAAATATCCGAATCTTCTCACGAGTCAGGATATCAATCGGGCTGAACAAGTCTTTGTCAGTGACATCACGTACGTTGAAACAGATGAAGGGGTTCATTATCTATCGCTGGTTACTGATGCTTATAGCCGCAAAATCATGGGGTATGAGGTCAGTGACAATCTACGTGCAGAAAGTGTTGTCAAGGCATTACGTCAAGCAGCCAGACAACGCCAGACGGATAAATCGTTGCTGCACCATTCCGATAGAGGATTACAGTATTGCTCATCGATCTATCAGGAAGAGCTGAAGCGTCATGATATAACGCCATCCATGACAGATGGTTACGATTGTTATCAAAATGCTTTGGCTGAGAGGGTAAACGGAATTCTGAAGCAAGAGTTTTTGTTGTTTAAGTGCCGTGATTTGCAGGAACTGAAGGACTTGGTTCGCGAATCGGTTGCTATTTACAATCGCCTACGTCCACACCTTAGCTTGAATATGCAAACACCGGAAGAAGTACATAAGAAAGCCACCTCCATGGGGGAGGTGGCTTAGGAATAAACTGTCAACGTATTTTAGGACGTGACAAGGAGCACACCATGGCCCACATTATTTTCTGGGAAAAACCCGGTTGCAAAGGCAATGCAAAACAAAAAGAAATTCTCGAAGCGTCCGGCCACGAGCTGGATGTCCGCGATCTGTTGACCACCGGTTGGTCCGAAGAAACCCTGCGTCCGTTCTTCGGTGATCTGCCCATCGCAGAATGGTTCAACCCGACCAACCCTCGCGTCAAAGCTGGTGAAGTGAAACCATCAGAAGTCAGCGAAGCACAAGCTCTGGCATTGATGATCGACGAGCCGCTGTTAATTGTCCGCCCATTGATGCAAATCGGTAACTACAAAATGGCGGGCTTTGATATTGAACGCGTCGAAGAAAGTATCTCGATCAACAAAGAATCCATCGGTGAACGTGATCCTAAGAATTGCCCCTGTGTGACACAAGTGTGTGATCCTCCGGCGTAATCTATTGGACTTTCAAATACTTAGCAGTAGAATGACAAGGGTTTATCGATCCAATGACAAAGAACTGATCTGCTAAAAAATCACACCACGGCAGGGTGGGCACCGTCCCACCCGTTTGATCGGTGCCACACCAAAGGTAGATAAAGACGAAAAATTGTTATCAACGTTTTACATCAACGATGATGAATTGCTGGATTTGCCGAGCTAAAGGGAGGCAAGCCGAATCCGTAACGCACATCGGAAACAGACTCAGTGTTAGTGAAGCTAGGTTCAGGAGAAGTTCAGCCGGTTTTTGCATACTTTTGAGCGGCCAGTCAAAAGTATGTCGTCTGCCGGGGCGAGTCCCGGCGACCTAGACATTGACTTTGACATCGATCTAAGACATGTAGCAATACCTACTCCACCCGCTTCCCAGTCGCCTGCTCCACCGCCATCTTCCAAAACGCCCGCACACTCGGCAACTGCAAAGCCGACCGATTACAACACAACCCAACCTCGTAGGGATCAAGCTGCGGCGCCTTGTCGATAATGCGTACCTCAGAACTGAACGGACTGCGCTGCAACACCAGCTTTGGCACGACACCGATACCGCCACCAATACGTACAAGAGCAATCAACGCTTCATTGCCAGACACTTCAGAACTGATATTGGCAGCCACACGTTCCGTCTTCAGCCACTGATTGAGCCGCTCACGGGAAAGGCCATACTGTGGGACGACAAGGTTCACCCGCGAAAGATCAAGCAAACCATTACAACGCGGGTCTTCCAACGGATCAACACTGGCCGGGGCAATAAACACCAACGGCGTCGTGGTGAGCGGCAGAAACTCCATCTGAGCACGTTTACCAGCCGGTAAAGCCGCAACAGCAATATCAATCTCGCCACTGTTGACCTGATCCATGGCCTGTTCAGCCGCGCCGGAATGAAGGTGAATCTGCACTTCGGGGTACCGTTGCCGATAACGCTCTAACACTCCCGGCAAAATGCTGTACACCGCAGTAATGGAGGCATAGATGGATAAATTGCCGGACAGATAATTATCGTCGCGCAGTTCCTGTTTAAAAGAGCGCCACTGCTGAATCGCTTCACGGGCATAAGAGCGAAATAACTCCCCGGCTTCAGAGAGAAAGACATGGCGGTTGTCACGGATAAACAACGGCTTTCCCACCTGTTCTTCTAACCGTTGAATCGTGCGGGTCAACGCTGACGGACTCATATGGCACAACTGGCTGGCCCGTCCAAAATGTAACTGTTCTGCCGCCACTAAAAACACTTCCAAGTGTTGAATATCCATCAATCGCCTCCCCTGCGATTCATTTTTGGCCCACCATTTATTGCATGATATGCAATGCAATATACCTAACAAATCAATATACGCAACAGAAGCGATCCGTTAAAGTGCGTTATGATCTTTTTTTCGGATAAAATAGGATGTTACGGGTTTGTTCAATGAACCGTCCGAAGCTTTTGCAACGGATTCTGTGACATCGCAATACAAATAACAGAACCATCATCCAACACATTTCAAGGGGGAAATCATCATGGGTCAAAACTACTTCAACACCCTGAGCATGCGTGAAAAGCTCGACGAACTCGGCACCTGCCGCTTTATGGACGCTTCTGAATTCGCAGGTGGCTGCGAATACGCCAAAGGCAAGAAGATCGTTATCGTCGGCTGCGGCGCTCAAGGTCTTAACCAGGGTCTCAACATGCGTGACAGCGGTCTCGACGTGTCCTACACCCTGCGTAAGGAAGCTATCGCTGAAAAGCGTCAGTCCTACATCAACGCGACAGAAAACGGCTTCACCGTTGGCAGCTACGAAGAACTGCTGCCCACCGCTGACATCGTTATGAACCTGGCTCCGGACAAGCAACACACCGACGTCGTCAACACTGTTATTCCCCTGATGAAAGAAGGCGCTACCTTCTCCTATGCCCACGGCTTCAATATTGTTGAAGAAGGCACCATCATCCGTAAAGACCTCACCGTTATCATGGTTGCTCCCAAGTGCCCCGGTTCCGAGGTGCGTGCCGAGTATCAGCGTGGTTTCGGCGTGCCGACCCTGATCGCCGTTCACCGTGAAAACGATCCCAACGGCGACGGCCTGGAGATTGCCAAAGCCCTGTGCTCAGCCCAAGGTGGTGACCGTGCCGGCGTTCTGGAATCTTCCTTCGTTGCCGAGGTTAAGTCCGACCTGATGGGCGAGCAAACCATCCTGTGCGGTATGCTGCAAGCCGGTGCCCTGCTGTGCTTCGATAAGATGGTTGAAAACGACATCGACGCCCCTTACGCCGTCAAACTGATCCAATACGGTTGGGAGACCATCACCGAAGCCCTCAAGCACGGTGGCATCACCAACATGATGGACCGTCTGTCCAACCCGGCCAAGCTGGAAGCCTACGAGCTGGCTGAAGAACTCAAAGAGATCATGCGTCCCCTGTTCCGCAAGCACATGGACGACATCATCACCGGCGTATTCTCCAGCACCATGATGGAAGACTGGGCCAACGACGACATCAACCTGCTGACCTGGCGTGAGCAGACCGGCCAAACCGCTTTTGAGCAGACCGAAGCAGCCGGTGAGATCTCTGAGCAGGAATACTTCGACAAAGCCATCCTCATGGTCGCCATGGTTAAAGCCGGTGTTGAGCTGGCCTTCGAGAGCATGGTCGAAGTCGGCATCGAGCCTGAGTCTGCTTACTACGAGTCACTCCACGAGACTCCGCTCATCGCCAACACCATCGCCCGCAAGAAGCTCTACGAGATGAACCGCGTCATCTCCGACACCGCCGAGTACGGTTGCTACCTGTTCGCCCACGCTTGTGTGCCCCTGCTCAAGGATTTCATGGCCAGCGTGACGACTGAAGTGATCGGCAAAGGTCTGGACAACACCGACACCAGCGTGGATAACAGCACCCTGGTACGTGTCAATGCTGACATCCGCAGCCACTACATCGAAGAGATCGGTGAGGAACTGCGTGCCGCTATGCAAGGCATGAAGGCGATTGTTTAATCGACTTTCTTTTGAATAAAGCTGAATAAAAAAGGCCTTCTGCATTGGGTTTGTGCAGAAGGCCTTTCACTTTTTAGTCTGAGTCACAGTGCGGTATATCCCTTTTTGATTTCAGAAATATTACAATTCAAGACCTGACCCTGTGGCCTTGCAACTCAAGCGGTGCGCTTTGCGTAATCTTCACGCCAGTTTTTCAGTGAATTCATATCAGCCAGAAGATCGTCTGGCTTCGGCAGCTCCACTGGTGATTCTGCTGGCTGTGAGTGTTCGAACCCGGAGTATTTGGTCATGAGCGAATCAAGGAGATTGCAATCCGCGTCTTTCAACTTAGCCAGATCCTTGAGCTTCAACGTATGGACTGGACGCTGGAATCGTTGAACCACTCCGCACAGCAGATCATTTTCAATAGAACGCTCCACCAATGCCCTGAAATCGCTACATATCGACTTCAGCAAGATTTCGGCATGTTCGAATTCGCCGTTTTCACTCGCCTTCTTTGCGTCCTGGTACCGCTGATTCATGAGAGTGTTCAGGGCGGTTTTGATGTCACTCTGTGAAAGTGGAATGGGAGCTGGCTCTCCGGTACCCCAGTCAGCAGAGCGGACGCTTACCACATCGGGCTTTACGGACTTCTTCTCGGCAAAATGCCTGACCGTTCCCAACAGGGACAGGCGGTGAGTAAAGACAATGACCTGCTTGTCCTGAGACAACTCGATCAGCCTTTGAACCACGGCCTCCTCATAGCTTTGGTCAAGCGAGGATATTGGATCGTCGAAGACAAACGGGGCCTGGTTGCTTTTGCCTGTGACGTCGGCCAAAAATGCCGCAATGGAAACGATCCGATTTTCTCCCTCGCTCAGGACATCGGCGAGACCACTCTGAGAGGCACCTCGAAGCTGGAGCTTATGAAGGACTCGGCCCTTGGAGACTTTTGATTTCACGAGCTCAACCTTCACCTGAGACGCGCCAAGGGCCTTGAGCTCCGCGTTGAATCTTTGCACGAACGCATCCGTGATCAAGGCTTCTGCCAGCTCCCCTTTCTTCTGGGACAGGGCTTTGGTGTTGGTCGACTTCTTGGCCTCCTGAATCTGGTTCAGTAGCTTCAATCGGGTGACTTCTTCATCAATAGCGGCGCGGTGCTCAGACAACCACTTTCTGGCCTGCAGGCTGTTTAGCTTTTTCTTGATCTCCTCTCGATTGTCGCTTTTGGCGTCTTCGTCATATTTTGCCGCGAGTTCACCGAGGCTCTTCGAGCGGGCGTTGGCTTCTTCGATCCATTTCGGTGAGAGTAGCGGATTGGGAATGGCTTCTTCGGAATCGATCCCAGGGAGCAGGTCTTTTCTGGCCTGTAATTGAGCAAAGAAATCCGTCACCTGGCTGGCGACTTCATCCTGTGGAATGCCAGCCGCATCGATACGTGTCTTCAGCGTATCCGATGTCGGTAGCGCCTCGATAGTTTGATTGGCGGTATCGTATTCCTTGGCCGCATCCGTTGCGACTTTCTGCATTTCGCCCTTCACGAAGTTTTCGAAGGAGATCAACCGCTCCTTGGCCTCCTGGGTCAAGGTCTGGTGGCATAGGACACAACGGGAGCCATCAGCAACATTCGGGTACTCGACCTCTTTGTAGGCAGCCGATACGGAGTAGTTCCGGGCCGCTTCCCATAGCTCTTTCCAGACATCAGAGCCGATGCCTTCCAGCTCGCTGCCGGAGAACACCTTTTGCGCCGCCGTATCTGCCGCAGTCTTTTTAAGGATCGACTTCTTCTTGGCAGCGATGATCCGCCGGTAATTCTCGTCCGATAATTGCTCCAGATACTTTTGGGCATCCTGGACCAGAGTGTCGATGTGCTGTTTCTGATTTCTCAGCCGCTTCGCTTCTTCTGCGGGTGCCTTTTGGTCAAGTCGCTGCTGCAGCGTTTGCATCTCGGTCTCGTCAGCGCTGCCAAATGTGCAATGCTTGTCGATGTCCTGGGTGCTGGTTTTGGCGCTGATGGCTTCGTACCAGATGCCTTCAGGAGTTACCTTCTTGTCAGTCGGGATATTCGGCTTTTTGGACTGGTGCCGGTTGGTCTCGGCATCCAGGGCCGATGCGACCTTTTCGCATGCGAGGATGAGCGAGCTGAAAAACGATAGAACCGGCGGCTCGTAGCTCACCTCGTCTTCGCTGCTGACAAACACCTTGCCAAAGGAAGTGTCGAAAATATCAACACTGTTGAGGTCATCGCAGATCCCTTGTCCCGACCACGTATGACTTTTTGGAATGCCGTCCTGCTCAAACGAAATGCAGGCTTTCTGTACGGCAGAGCCGGGCTTATAGACATTGCGGTGGAGGGTACCCGTCTCGCGGGCTCCGCATACATGTTTGAGGAGTCTGACGTAACCGGATTTGCCTGACCCATTGTTGCCATAAACAATCGTGATATTGCCCTTGCCAAACTCAAGTGGCTTTTTCGGAGCAAGGGCGTTTACTCCTTCGACATCACTGATTGAACACAAACGCAGGGAGCCTGCTGCGCCCGGGGAGAACGCGGTAGCAGGAAAGGAACAGGTCGTTTTGGGCAGCTTACCTTCGGCTTCCTGCTGGCATAGGGTTGCGAGCTCAGAGACATCTTTGTCGGTAAGCTCAGATTGTTGGAGTAGCCGAGTAGCCGCGATCTGGAGCCACTGGGGGCGCTCTGAAAACCATTTAGTCAAGTTGTCGATTATATTAGCCATCTATCAGACATTCCTTTTGTGCAGGCTCTTTCATCTTGGTAAGCATCGAACATTAAAGGTTCGCCGGCCGCAAAAGCGACAGCTTTTGTGGGTCGGATAGACCCGCGTATTATGTGCTTGCTATATGTAGTACTGATTTTCACAGACATTGCAGTACCACTTCCTGCTGCCCCAGGAGTCGGCCTCAATGTAGGTAAGGTGATGATACTTAGAATCTTTTTCTAAGCACACAGTGCAGAAAGGAGTTTCGTCACCTTCAATCCAGTAAATTTTTCCATCAAAGCGCGTTTGCTGCTTTTTGGATAGATCGCTCTCAAGCTGGGCGATCCTCTCGTCTCTGGCTCTCAGTTCATCCTGAACATCGGCTAGTTCAATCTTCACGTCAGCTAGTGCGCTAACCAACTCAGCCATTTTTAATTTTATTTCTGCACTTTCGAATGAGTGGTCGGTGTCTTTGACGAACTTGGCAATGTCCGTTGCAGTTTTTACGCTGGAAAGAAGCGTGCTTATCGTTGCGATGTCAGTCATACGGCCCCGCTTTGTACATATAACAAGTTGTTGTGAGTTTTCCCTATCATACGCCCACGAAAAACATGTGACAATCCTCATCTTTCAGTCAGGCTGTTTCAAACTCCATCTCATACATTTCCCGTATGGTAATGGAATTCGGATAACAGTATGAAGCCCTGCCAAAAGATCAAATTCTCTTTTGGCTTTATCAGCCTACTGCTAAGGAGAAATCTTCCTAAAAAACAATTGTAGAAGGCTATAAAAAAGCTGTAGAACCACCAGTATTTATTTTGTAAACAATCCTCTAAATTGTAACCACACTGCTTTTCAAATTCGATCTCGAATAAGTTTCCTGACTATCATCACATTTGTTTTTTCAAGGCGTAAATTTTCAATTGACTTATCGTACCGCGGCCCCTTACAACGTTAACAGTTCCCCAATTTTCCCTCTAAATTTAGGATCTAACGCCTCCATGAACCTCCCCCTACTCAAAATTCTAGTCATCGAAGACGACCGCGACCTGCTCGAACAGATCGTTCAAAACATGGCCAGCTCCATCGGTAATTTTGAACGAACCGATGTCACAATTGAAATCATTGAGGCCGCAACTGTTGCGTCGGCTATCCAGCAGATCGAAGACGATGGGGATATTCAAGCAGTTGTTTTAAGCTGGGATATCGAAGGATTCTGCGAAGGGATCAATGATGACGAGCAGAAAACCTATTGCAGTAATGTCGAGATTATTTCCGCCATTAAAAACATCCGCGTTTCGGTGCCGATCTATATTCTCGGCAATGAACATCAGGGGATGGATATCATCAATGAATCCATTGATATCGAATCGTTCTTTTTCCGCGACGATATCATCCTCGATCCGGAATCGATCCTTGGCTACATTCTCAACGACTTTGATGACCGCTCTCAGGCGCCATTTTGGAAGGCCTATAAAAACTACATTACCGAAACCAACGATTCGTGGCACACACCTGGTCACTGCGGCGGACTGAGTTTCAGGAACTCGCCGTATATCAATGATTTCTATCATTTTTACGGCCGCAATGTGTTTGTCGGCGACCTCTCGGTGTCCGTGGACTCGCTCGGCTCTCTGGCGGAAGGTACCTATGCCATCGGCAAGGCTCAAGAGGCTGCGGCCTACACCTTTGAAGTGACCAAGACCTACTTTGTCACCAACGGCTCCAGTACCTCGAACAAGGTCATCTTGCAAACGGTGTTGCGTAGTGGCGACAAGGTGATTGTCGACCGCAACTGCCATAAATCCGTACATTACGGCATGGTACAGGCGGGTGCTGATCCGATCTATCTGAGCAGCGTGCTTGATCCCGATTACGGCATTTTTGCGCCGCCGACTCTGGCGGAAATCCGCGAAGCCATTGAGCAACATCCCGATGCCAAGCTGATCGTGCTGACCGGCTGCACCTACGAAGGACTGTTGATGGACATCCGCGCCGTGGTCGAGATGGCGCATGCCAAAGGCATTAAGGTGTTTATTGATGAAGCCTGGTTTGCCTATTCGCTGTTTCATCCGAAGTTTCGCTATTACTCGGCGATTGATTCGGGGGCCGACTACATCACCCATTCCGCCCATAAGGTGGTTTCCGCCTTTTCGCAGGCCAGTTATATCCATGTCAATGACCCGGATTTTGATGCGGACTTCTTCCATGAAATTTTCAGCATCTATGTCAGTACCTCCCCTAAATACCAGATTATTGCCTCGCTGGATGTGTGTCATAAGCAGCTGGAAATGGAAGGCTATGGTCTGCTGAAAGACCTGCTGGAGCAGGTGGCGGAACTCAAGGAACAGACGAAGAACTTCCGCTATATCAAGATCCTTGATATGGAGGACTTTGAGCAGGCATTTCCTCATTTCAAAGAGGATAATGTCGGCCATGACCCGTTAAAAATTCTCATCGACGTGTCCAAGCTGGATTATTCGGTGCATGAGATTCACCGTTATCTGTTGGATGAGATCGGGCTGGAAATTGAGAAATTCACCCACTCGACCATGCTGGTGTTGCTGACACTGGGTGGCACCCGATCAAAGGTGATTCGCCTCTACAATGCTCTCAAGAAACTGGATCAGAAGAAAGCGGCGATCCCTATTTCACGCAACCGCAAGAAGCGGCTGGAAGGCTTGCCCAAGATCACCTTGAACTGTCTGCCCGCCAAAGCCTTTTTTGGCGCACGCGAAAGCGTCAGCTATGAGCAGGCCATCGACAGAACCTCGGCCGGGCTGGTGACGCCCTACCCGCCGGGGATTCCGTTATTAGTCCCGGGACAGGCCGTGGAGAAAGGCGCCATCACCTACTTGCGCAGTCTGGTCGCTCAGAATGTTCATATTCAGGGCGTGTATGACGGTGAGATTTACGTGATGAAAGAGGAGGAGTGATTTTTCTTCCGAGGTTTCATTTGCTCTTCATCGAGGCCTTTATCCGCTTTGATCACGCAGTCATCGTGAAGCAAAGACCTTGATTTAGCCTCACGATAAAGGCCTCGATAAGGTCTGATGAAATCGTTAAACCCTATGTACCACGGAGACACTGAGGCACGGAGAAAAACCCGGTTGGCCACAGACAGATCAGACGGGGGCTGGACAGAAGGGCAAAAAGACTTTTGACTTTTATCGTGGATTTTATCCGCTTTGATCGCGAAGTCATCGTGAAGCGAAGACCTTGATTTAACCTCACGATAAAGGCCTCAATAAGGTCTGATAATACCTTAAAACACGCGAAACACGAGAGCACGTGGAACATCTGAAAATTCCCGGTTTTGCTGTTCTTTCCCGTTAACCGATCATGGATGGCGGAGAAACAGTTCATAAAGGGTCAGGACGATTTCCACCACGATCAGAATCGTGATGTACCATTCGACACGGTGACTGCTGACATAATCAAGAATGTCAGTATTGAAGCTGATGGTATCGGTCACCATCTTTAGACGCCCTTCGAGCACTTGCAACCGTTCGATAATCTCATACTCACTGTTGAGCAGATGATAGAGCTTTTCAAGCTCCGGCATGTCCCAGAGGATATCCGGCTTGTCATCAAGGCGAATGCGGCTGAGCATGGCGTTTTGAATGGAAAGTGCGCCGCCAAGGGTCCGAATGAGCTGTTTTTTGCCTTTGACGATCTTCCCTTTTTTCATCTTCTCGGCAATCGGCTCAATGGTTTCAAACATCTCATTGACCTGATGCTCATACCAGGAAAGAATCACGCTCTTACCAAGGATGTCGGCAATGACCAGCACCTGCTCTTTGCTGATGGAGGGCAGAGAGATATTGCCGTCATAAACGGTCATCTTGTCAGCATTCTGAACTAATGTGGCCGTCTCAGTCTCTTGATATAAGTGGATGTTTTTGGCTGCATGATGAATCTCTTTTTTATGCGCATCTCGTTCCGCAGTCTGCAGACCGAAATAAACAACGACGCCATATTTAAACACCACCAGATAACCACCGCTGACGGTTTCCGTCATGGCCGTGTCGGAAGAAAACTTCGGATATCCGAGCTGTTTGAGATCGATACTTTTGGCAATGTGCTCTGCAGCGATCAGCATGCTAACCTCCGGGAATAAAAGCATCGTCGAGAAGATGTAAAGCCTGCAAAACCATAGCGAAACTTTCACGGCAAGTAAATACGCTTTCACGGCCTGGCAAAAAATGAAAAAGCCGCCAGTCTTATCGTTGGCGGCTTTTGTTGCGGAGCGCGTCGAGCTGAAACTCTGATGTTTACCCCTCATCACAGGGCAGGCTGAAAGAGAAGGTACTGCCCTTGCCCTCTTCACTCTCAACCCAGACATCGCCCTGATGCAGAGCCACGATCTCTTTAACCAGCGGCAACCCCAAGCCACTGCCACCGACTTTCTGGCCGTTCTTGGTGTCAATGCGGAAAAAGCGGTCGAAAATCTGCTCGCAGACATGCGCGGGAATCCCGGCCCCTTCATCCTGTACGGCAAAGACCACCCGCCCCTGTACATAACAAGCCGACAGGGTAATTATCCCGCCCTCAGGTGAATATTTGATGGCGTTGGACAACAGGTTTTCAAGGGCCTGTTGCAAACAAAGAGGATCTGCTTGCAGCCGAGGCAGTGATGGTGCACATTCGATTTGGATGGTGTGCTTTGACGAGTATTTTTCAAAGAGTCGACCGAGTTCGTCAAACAAAGCGGGCACGTCAATCAGAGTAAAATTGATGCAGCCGACACCGGCGCGCATGCGTTGCAGACTGAGCAGATTATCAATCAATCCTTTGAGCCGTTCACTCTCCTTGAGAATGATTTCAAGAAATTCCTGTCGTTGTTCAGCCTCCACCTCGTTATCAAGCATGAATTCGGTAAAACCGATCATGGCCGTCAGCGGTGTGCTCATCTCGTGGCTGACGGCAGAGAGCATTTCGTCTTTCATCTGATCGATCTTCTTTCGCTCGCTGATATCCTGTGCCACGCAGACCAGATACCGTGTTTTTTTGAATTCCACCGTCGTCAGAGAGATTTCAAAAATTGCCGCCGAGTAGCGTTGCTGAGCCGAGGAATACAGCGTGCTTTCGAGCTGAAAGTAATGATTGCCCTCCCCGGCCACCTGAAGCCAATCCTCAACGGCCGTAGCCGCCTGAACTTCAATGATATCGAGGAGTGAACTGTCTGGATAGTGGTTGAGGTCAAACAGGGTTCGAGCGCTTTCATTGGCATCGACCACCGTCAAGGAAGGCACTTCAAGAAGGCAAATGGCATTCTTCGCCTGATCGAGCAACGCCATATTGCGCTCCAACTCAGCCATTTTCTTACGCAAGGTTGGATAATAAGATTTACGCACGGACTTGGTGCCCATGCCGAGAACCTGTTTGCGCAATTCCTGCTGATGGCGATCAAAGTCAGAGTGCTTCTTCATAAATCACCTCGAGGTCCCTTTTTTTTGCAGACCGAGGGTTGGTCACCAGACATGGGTCGCGCAACGCCTTGACGGCCAGTTCCTCCAAATCAGAACGGTGGACGCCACGCTCCGACAAGGTTTGCTGAATACCGATCGCCTGACGCAGACGATTCACTTCATTCAGAATACGTTTTTGTGCTTCACGCGATGTCATCTGTTTGGGGCCATCCAGCGCAAGGCATTTCATGATTTTGCGAAACTGGTCGCCAGATGCCGGGAAGTTGAATTCCATCACGTGTGGTAGCAGGATGGCATTGCATTCACCATGGGGAAGATCGAAAAAGCCGCCGAGGCTATGCGCCATGGCATGCACCGCCCCCAGGCTGGCATTGGAAAAGGCAAGCCCGGCCTCCAGGCACCCCAGGGTCATCCCCTCGCGCGCCAGCAGGTCGAGAGGGTCGGAGATCACCTTTTCAAGGTTCTCCTTAATCAATTCGATGGCCTTGAGCGCATGCAGGTCGGTAATCGGTGAATGGGCATTGGACACCGCCGCTTCAATGGCATGGGTCAAAGCATCAACACCGGTGCAGGCCGAAAGAAACGGGTCCATAGTGGTGGTCGTGGCCGGATCGATCAGCGACAGATCGGGCACGATGGCCTTGGTAATGATGGCAATCTTGTTGCGGATCTCGGTATCAACGATAATGGCAAACTGTGAGACATCAGCGGCAGTGCCTGCCGTAGTGGGAATGCAGATCAACGGGGGACCGGGCTCGCTGACGGTATCCACTCCGACGTAGTCGAGAATATGCCCGCCATTGGCGACCACCACGGCGATCCCTTTGGCGCAATCAATCGGGCTGCCGCCACCGATGGCGACAATGGCATCGCAATCGGCTTCCAGATAACGCTCGACACCCTGCATCACCTCGAAATCTTTCGGATTGGGTGTCACATCAGAAAACAGCACCACCTGCAGTCCTTCGGAGTGAAGGCACTGAATCACCTCGGTCGTCCATCCGGCAGCAATCACACCGGGATCCGAAACAACCAGCACGGTCGTTGCGCCAAGATTTTTGGCGTAAAGTCCGGCCTGCAAGCGTGCTCCCACACCAAAGATAAATTCCGGCGCAACAAATTTGCGTAATTCGGTTACCAGTCCTGTTCCCATAGGCACTCTCAATCTGTTGGAAACGACGCGAGACCTTTGCTACCCCCTCGAAAAAGGATAACAGAGATAACTAGCTAAACAAGCGTCATATTTCACTCCCATCCAGCCAATAATTTCCTTTATCTGCGAGAGAAGGTTTTTGTCAGAACCAAATATCGTTGGTCAAAAAAGACGCGCATCTGCATCTTGCACTCAGCGGCTAATGCCATTAAAGTAGGCATCTCTTATCAACCACTGAAAAGGACACAGAATGGGACTGTTCAGTCGACTATTTTCCAGCAAAAATGACCTGCCCGCTTTACGTAAAGCGGTCTCTCAACAACGCTATGCCGACGCCCTGCTGATCGTCGAAGAATTAACTGGCACAGAATTGAGCGCAGAAGAGCGCAAAGAACTCGATGGCTTGGCCGCTCAGGCCGGTGACAGCCTGGCACAAATCAATCTCGATGAAGGGTTGTATCTGCTCAACGATCAACAGATCGAACGCGCCAGAGAACACCTGCTGCTGGCACAACACCAGGCGGTTTCCACAGAGCTGCAACAACAGGTTGCCCTGGGCTTGCAACAGCTCAAAGAGGGACAACCGATCTCGTTTGACGCTGCCCCGGCTGCCTCTTCTGCCTCCTGTAGCAGCTGCAGCAGTTGCGGGCCTGCCACCAGTGAAGAACCACCAGCTCTGGCCGATGAAGACCATCCGGATTTTGACGCCCAGCTGGAGCTGATCCTCACCAGCTATCCCGAAGAGCTGGCGATTCGCTACCAGCAGAAATGTCCGGACTTTCAGAAAGCCTTTCTGCTCGGCCATCAGGGTGAAGAGCTCGAAGCGATGAAAGTATTCGGCAAGCTGCCGGCCAGTGAACAGGACGATCTGTTTGATTTCGAGGTCGGTTGCATCATGGCGCGGCTTGGCGAGCGGGGTAAAGCCTGTGATGCGTTGTATTCGGCGCTGAAACGAAACCCCGGCTTATTGCTGGCCACGGAGAGCATGGTGACCATCCTGATCGGTCTGAAGAAATACCAGACTGCCATCGACTTCATCCACGAGATGATGGGAAAAAACCAGGATGCCGGGTTCTGTCATGCCCAGCTGGCCGTGGTGTACCATGCCATGGATGACGCGGACAATGCGCTGAGCCATGGCCTGCAAGCGCTGGAAGCCGGAGACAATGATATCCGCATTGTCCTGATGTGCGCCATGCTCCATGAAGCCAACGGACAACTCAGCGAAGCCGAGGCTCTTTACCGTAAAATCCCTGCAGCTGGCGGTTGTGGCGGTGGCGGCATGAATCTGTATCTGGCCGAATTTCTGCTGCGCCAAAAGCGCGAACTGCGCAAGGTACTGGACACCTTTAACGGTGCCTGCCGCCAGGAGGCGGACAACCCGCGCTGGCAACTGCGTGTCGCCCAGACGTATATGGCGCTGGGATGGGATAAGCGCGCAAAAAAACTGCTGAGCATTGTTGTGCGTGACCCCCGCTTGATGGAAGAATTGCGCGCCGAAGGCGAGGCCCTGCTCGCCGGTTAATTCGCCGCAAAAGAATGTATTTCTGCGACAGGCCGTCTGTTTACCTGACGGCCTGTTCTTTTCCCCCTGATGTAACCTCACCTCCGCCGTTCCATCCATTAATTAGAACAAGTTGGACACGCATTAAAATCCCTCTCCAGCATTTGACAACCCCATTTCACATTTTACACTTCTTATTAAATTAATGAGCGATGATACAACGGTGTATCTCCCCAAAGGCAACGAAGCCTTGTATAGCCCGAGTTTTCGAGCAGTGCAGGGCTTTTTTTATTGTCCGTGCATTCATTTTTTGCCCTCTCAAAGAATGAATGTTTTTTCTACAGTGTTGTTTTTATGAATCTCGACGGGGAGAAGACGCATGGAATTGCTTGAACTGCAGACCAACCTCAATTTTATCTGGGTGATGATTTGCGCCGCACTGGTGTTTTTCATGCAAGCTGGCTTTATGTGCCTTGAGGCCGGACTTGCTGCTGCAAAACATTCAATCAATGTGGCGATTAAAAACCTGGCCGACTTTGTTCTGGCCGCCATTTTATTCTGGATGGTTGGCTTTGGTTTGATGTTTGGCCACAGCCACGAAGGCTGGTTTGGCTGGAGCGATTTTTTCATGCATGTCGATAACCACTGGGAGCTGGCATTTTTTGTCTTTCAGTCGGTTTTTGTCGGCACCGCCGCGACCATTGACTCTGGTGCCATCGCCGGACGCGCCAAGTTTCTCACCTACCTAATTATTTCCGCCATCATCTCGGCAGTGATCTATCCGGTCTTTGGCCACTGGGCCTGGGGCGGTCTTTTTTACGATCAGGCGGGCTGGCTGGAATTACGCGGATTCAAAGACTTTGCCGGTTCGACGGTGGTTCATTCCGTTGGAGGATGGATGGCTCTGGTCGGCGTGATTGTCGTCGGACCACGGATCGGCAAGTACGATGAAAACGGCAAAGCCCGAAAACTGGCACCACACAGTATGACCATGGCGGTTCTTGGGGCATTTATCCTCTTCTTCGGCTGGTTTGGCTTTAACTGTGGCAGTACGCTGGAGGCGTCCTCCGACATCGCTCCGGTTGCCATCAACACAGTGCTGGCAGCCTGTTTCTCCTGCGTTTCCGCCTCGGTGATCAGCTGGATGTTCAGCCCACTGAAACGCCCTGAGGTGGAGATGGTGACTAACGGCCTGCTGGCCGGACTTGTCGCCATCACGGCCGGATGCGCCTTCGTCGATACGTCCGGAGCAATGTGGATCGGACTTATTGCCGGTGTGATTGTTTATGTTGCCGCTGAATTCATCGAAAAAGTTGCCCGCTTCGATGACGTGGTCGGTGCCATTGCCGTTCACGGCATCTGCGGCGCCTGGGGCACGCTGGCTGTTGGCTTTTTTATCCTGCCGGAGTTCCTCGGTGATCTGACCCGCTGGGATCAGATTGAAATTCAGTTGATCGGCATTGTCGCCTGCTTTGTCTGGACGTTTGGCGTCGGTTTTATTGTCGTCAAAACCATCGACATCACCACCGGCGGCATGCGGGTTTCGCGTGAGGATGAGATCATGGGGCTGAATGTCGCCGAACATGGCTTCCGCATGTCTCATCTTGATGCCATCGAAGCGATGCATTACATCACGCAGACCGGAGATTTGACCAAACGGGTTGATGTTGAAATCGGTACGGAGATGGGAGAAGTGGCCATCACGTTTAACGGCATGCTCGATAAAATCGGCGAAGTGATTCAGGTCACCCAGAACATCGCGCAAGGCGACTTAACCCGCACTGTCGAGCCCAAAAGTGACAAGGATATTCTCGGCCATTCGGTTCATTCCATGGTTGAAAGCCTGCGCAGTTTTGTTAATCGGGTGGAATCGGTATCGACAACCCTTGGTTCATCAATGAACGAACTCACGGAGTCCAGCCGCGATCTGAACCTTTCCAATCAGGATCTCAGTCGCAGCATCCAGGATGTCGTTGACAATGTTTCCCAGGCCATGGAACTGACCACGCACATGGATGAAAAAGCCACCCAAGGGGCTAAATCCATCAGCAAAACGACCACAGATTTGGAGGCCATCTGCCAGTTCCTCAAACAATTAACCAAAGATATCATGATGTTGGGCAGCGGTTCAGAACAGATCAGCGAGTTTTCCTCGCGCATTCAGAAAATCGCTTTTCAGACCAACCTGTTGTCCCTCAACGCCTCCATTGAAGCGGCACGGGCCGGTATTCACGGTAAGGGATTTGCCGTGGTGGCTGACGAAGTCAAAGTCCTCTCCGACTCATCCGGCAGAGCGGCTTACGAAATTACTCAGTTGGTAGAAATGATCAAGAGATGCACCGAGGAGGCCATGACCGGTGCCACACAAAGCGAACAGGCCAACACCGAACTCTCCGAGCATACGATTGGTGAGCTGAATCAGTCGTTCGGCAACATCTCTTCGGCAGTCAGCGACATGGTATCGATGATGGATAAAATCCAGCAGGCCACCCGTGCTCAGGATGAATCAAGTCGAACGACTCAGGATGCCGTCAGTCGCATTGCCAGTATTGGCGAGCAGATGAATGAAAGCGCCCAGCAATTACTTGATGTCCTCACCTTTTTTCAGAAAGGCACGAGTTCCGCGCCTATTGAGGTCACAGATGAACCTTATGACGTCATGCTGGAGATGGAGGCACCCTTAGCCCTTGAGGTGTAAAACGGTCCGAGCACAACACAGCGCACCTGCCATGTGGCAGGTGCGCTGTGCAACGTCTTATCCGTGTTATTGAATCGCGACGGCTCACTGAGGGGTATCGACAGCCTGATAAACCTGCCAACTGGAGTCCGGATCAAAGCTCGTTATCTCAGCAACGCGTGCGCTGGTCTCCTCGCCAAAATCCTTTTCGTAAACAATGCCCTCCTGATTCACCATAAAGGTCATGATCCCGGAAGCGCCATAACGGGCCGGATAAGCGATCAAGGCAAAGCCAAGCACCATCTTGTCGTTGACGATGTAGTCAAACGCCCCGCCTTCAGCATGTTCGCCCTGTGCGGTGAGGATGGTGTAATAGTAGCCATAAAAAGGATCGGCAAAGCCGCCTTCATCTGCCGCATGATATCCTTTAGTCGCAGCTTTCGCGATCAACGGTCCAAAAGGACTCTCGGCTTCATTGTCGCCTTGTGGCCAGTATAAACCATCTTTCTTCCCCTCATGACTTGCGAGGTAGCGGGCAAACACCGGAATGCCGTCTTCGCGTGTCATGGCGGCATATTCACGCTGTGCCTCGGTATAGGTTTGCATCACCTCGATGGTACGCAGCTCATTGCGGCCGATACGCCGGTTGAGCAACTCCTCTTTACCGGCAGCGGTATCAAAAAACCAGCCGTTTTCCTCCTGAATCAGGGGGATCGGAAAGGGATAATTTCTTTCGCCGATAACCAGAAGACGTTGAGTGTCACTGATCGTTTCGAGAACACACTTCTTTTCGCTGGCCCTGAGAAAGCGGTCTCGCCCACGCTGATCGGCCACCGGGTCACCGGAAGAGATCAAAGCATCCGCATCCGCCCCGAAAAGCCGCGCAAGCGCCTCTTCATCGTCAGCACGAGCCGCTTCAATTAACGCATCGACAGCCTTTTCAGGGCTCTGAAAGCACTGCTGCGTCAACGCATTGGCCTCACCTGCTCCCCCAACCAAGACTAAAACAACAGCGAGGGTCAACATCACTAAACCTGTGACGGCCGGTTTCATAAAGGAAGCGGAGAAAACCGACACCGCTGAGGGCTCCTGGACCGTTTTGTAGCAACTTTTCATGGTCTTATCTCCACGACAGCAAAACAGAACTTAATGTCTCTGCTCTTTTTGTGAGTGTTTCTGACGACTGGTTTTGCCCCTCTGGCTCGACTGACGCTCATTACGGCCATCGTCAACATACTCAAAAACGTTTTCCTGTTTTTGAGTGCTTTTCTTGAGCGGCTTGCGCATCTGTTGAGTGGTCGATTGAGTTGATTTGAGTGCCCGCTCAGTCTGGCGAATCTGTGGTTGTTTCTTTTCTTTGACAGTCACATCACGCTGAACAGGCTGACGCGGCTCAACCGTCTTGCTGACAGGAGGCTGTAGCGTTTTTTTCTTTCTTTCGTCGCTTGAATCAGAGTCGTTACGTCGGTTATCATCGCGACGTCGATTGGTCTCATCATGGAATGAAGGTGAGCGTTGGTGATCATCATCGCGATAACCGCGATCCCCCTTAGTCGAATCAGAGTCGTTACGTCGATTGTCATCACGACGTCGATTGGTATCATCATGGAGTGACGGTGAGTGTTGGCGATCATCGTCGTCGCGATAACCGCGATCTCCTTTATAAGGGGTGCTATGGGGATAGGTATAACGTGTCTGACCATACTCCCGTGCGGTATGCTTATCCCGGTAGGCCACACCACGCCGATGTGTCGGGGCGTGTTTCCAGATTTTTGGCGACGTATGACGGTCCTTGTGAACGAATCGTGGGTGTTGGTGAGGATTGATGTAGATAACACGATGCGGCCAGTCAAAATAACTCCAGGTGGAGAAAGCAAAGCTCAGTGAGATGCCGGAAGAAAAAGTCACGCCCAAACCGACTCGGACATTGGCAGGCGACCAATAGTACGGGGGATAATCAGGATACCACCAATTGCCGTACACATACGCCGGATCATAATACGGAATGTAAACCACTCTGGAACGCACCGGTTCAATAACGATCACCTCGTTTTCAACCACGACGTTTTGCTGGCGGGTGGTATAGAGATTCCCTTCGCGATAGGCCTTGGCGCGCAGTTGCTGGACCATCGCCATGACATCCCCCTCCTGAGCGAGAAAGGCATTGCCCAGGTTCGTGGTTTCGCTGATTTCTTCACTCATACGCGATAACAATGATGGGAAATGGCACAGCGCCTTGACACTGGGGTCCCACTCTTTGTCATAGAGCGCGTCATCCAGATCGTCGTCATCCAGGGTCGGATGGCGCTGCAACCAGCGATCCGCTTCGATCACTTCAATGGGATAGGTCGCGGCGATGAGGATCTGCGTCAACAGTGCATCTGGATACAGTGCAATCGGAGCCAGCATCTGTGCCAGTTCCTGAGAGCTATAAAGCTCATCGGTCGTTTGTGCCCGGACAGGCAAAATAGTGACCGTCAGCAAAACGAGGCTAACGATCAACATGAGTCCATGTCGCAACAAAACAGGCTGTTTCATGGGAACCTCCTGACATTCTCGAGAGGTCTGGAATAGACATCGGGGTTCGGATTTGCTTTCAGTATACCTCTCCTGTAGCGTTTCTCTTATGATCCTTACAAAAAATTACATTCCACCCCGATTCGCGGATAATGCCGATATGATCAGGGAGACCATCGCTTTGGCATGGCGATGAGAAAAAAAAGAAAAACCTTGCGAGAGAACGGCAGCGCAACGTATGATCCGGTTTCTTTGATTTTGCCCGAAAACAGAACAGGATGGCGCTATGAGTTTACCCAATTGTCCGAAATGCAACTCTGAATACACCTACGAAGACGGCCCGATGTTTATCTGCCCCGAGTGCGCCCATGAATGGCCGCAAGCAGGTGGTGAATCGGCGGAAACGCAAGAAAAACAGATCTGCGACGCCAATGGCAATGTGCTGCAGGATGGCGACAGTGTCACGGTGATCAAAGACCTGAAGGTCAAAGGCTCTTCGCTGGTGGTTAAAGTCGGCACCAAAGTCAAAAATATCCGTCTGGTGGATGGCGATCATGACATTGACTGTAAGGTTCCCGGCATCGGTGCGATGAAACTGAAATCGGAATTTGTCAAAAAGAACTGATTTTTCAGGGGGAGTTGTCCTGTGGCAACTCCCCTTCTCTATGTGATTTTTCCCTTCATGAAAATAAAATAAATGACCTGGTTTTTCTTCCGCAGCACCATCTTCTAACCACACAACACTTTGTTTTTATTGTTTTCCAATTAATCGCGTTGAACTTCATTCTTCTATTGCGATAATCCTATTTCAACTCCGCATCTGTTAATCCGACAAATCTAATCAACTTTAAGATTGACAATCCTGAGCGTTTTTCTCAGAATAGCAACCAAGAGCAAAGAAAGAACATTCTATCTTTCATATTCGCTTCATCTGTCGTGACCCACACGACAGCCCCGCCTTTATCAAAGTCGGGCTGCGAACTCTTTTAACGTCGCATCAGGTCCGCATACCTGAGCATTTTTATCGGTTATAGAAAAGAAAACATCATGACAGCACATTCACCGTATATCACGACCATTCAACACCAGGATTTCAACCGGGTTGGTCAGGTGATGTCGTGTTGTCAGAGCCCGATAAAAATGCGCTGGCTCATTGCTGGGGAAGTCACACAGCAATGGGCGAAATCAGGGCAATAGCACGGACAATGATGTCCTCCATCAGACCGCTTTAGTCATTTCAGGAGGAAAACGTGAAAGAAAAAGCAGCCCGGAGTGTTGTCAAATCCATCTCCTGGCGCATTACCGGCACCATCGACACCATGGTGATCTCCTACTTTGTTACAGGCGATTTCACCATGGCGCTATCGATCGGCTCGGTTGAGGTCTTCACCAAGATGGCCCTCTATTTTTTCCATGAACGGCTGTGGAACAAAATCCGTTACGGCAAAGTGGAAGAAACACCGATCGAATACCACATTTAAAACCATTGGAGCATGACATGACAACGTCACTTGATCTTTATAAACACCAACTGCTCGAACATGACCGTGTCGAGCAGCGGCTGGAAACCATTGTTAATCATCTGGACTTGACCGTTGGCTTCGCCACCAGTCTCGGAGCAGAAGATCAGATCATCACGCATCTTCTCGCTCAACAAGGTGCCAAAATCCGCATTTTCACTCTGGATACGGGTCGCCTGCCAGCAGAAAGTTATGAACTGCTTGACCGCACGCAACAACGCTATCCGAAACTCTCTATTGAGGTCCATTTTCCGCGACCTGAACTGGTGGAGCCGATGGTCGCCCAGCACGGCATTAATCTGTTCTACACCAGTGTCGAATGCCGTCGTCAATGCTGTGCAGCCCGAAAACTCGAGCCATTACAGCGCGCTCTTAGCGGCTTGAATGGCTGGATCACCGGATTACGCCGCAGCCAGTCACTGACCCGTGAAGACATTGAAGTGGCTGAATGGGATGAACAGCACGGTCTGATCAAATTCAATCCGCTGTTCGACTGGAGTGAAGAACAGGTGTGGGAGTTTATTCGTCAGAATAAGGTTCCTTACAATTTCCTTCACGACAAAGGCTACCCGAGTATCGGCTGTGCCCCCTGCAGTCGCGCCATTGAGAAAGGCGAAGATATCCGCCAGGGTCGCTGGTGGTGGGAAAACCCGGAGCACAAAGAGTGTGGTCTTCACAACAGGGGGGCGTCATGAGCACAAAAAATCATCTGAAACAGCTGGAAGCGGAAGCGATTCATATCTTCCGCGAGGTCGCCAGTGAATTTAATAATCCGGCCTTGCTTTACTCCATCGGCAAGGATTCAGCGGTCATGCTGCATCTGGCGATCAAGGCCTTTTACCCGGCAAAGCCGCCCTTCCCGCTGGTGCATGTCGATACGACCTTCAAGTTTAAAGAGATGATCGCCTTTCGCGATCAACGTGTCGAAGAGCTGGGTCTTGAACTGATTGTTCATCAGAACCCTGAAGGCGTGGCCGCTGGCATCAACCCGTTTGAACACGGCAGTGCGGTGTACACCGACATCATGAAGACTCAGGGGCTCAAACAAGTCCTTAACAAATTTCGCTTTGATGCAGTATTTGGCGGGGCACGGCGCGATGAGGAAAAAAGTCGCGCCAAGGAGCGGATCTATTCGTTCCGCGACAAGAACCATCGCTGGGATCCGAAGAACCAGCGCCCGGAGTTGTGGGATCTGTACAACGGCAAAGTCCACCAGGGTGAAAGCATCCGGGTGTTCCCGTTGTCAAACTGGACGGAACTGGATATCTGGACCTATATCGATCAGGAGCAGATTCCCATTGTTCCCCTTTATTTTGCCAAACAGCGGCCTGTGGTTGAACGCGATGGCCTGCTGATCATGGTGGATGACGAGCGCCTGCCGCTGCGCGACGGTGAAGTACCGCGCATGGAGCAGGTGCGCTTCCGCACCCTCGGCTGCTATCCGCTGACCGGGGCGGTACCGTCATCCGCCACCAGCCTGCTCGACATCATCCAGGAGATGGTGGTCTGTCGCACCAGTGAGCGGCAAGGGCGAGCGATTGATCAGGACCAGGCAGGGTCCATGGAGAAAAAGAAAATTGAGGGGTATTTCTAATGACACAGCAACCACAACCCATTGGGGAAACGATTCGCGATTATCTCAATCGCCAAAAACAAAAGGACCTGCTGCGTTTTATCACCTGCGGCAGTGTTGATGATGGCAAAAGCACCCTGATCGGCCGCCTGCTGCACGATTCAAAAACCGTGTACGAAGATCAATTGGCCGCCATCAGTCAGGACAGTCGAAAATCTGGTACCACCAGCGGAGCACCGGACCTCGCCTTGCTGGTCGATGGTCTGCAGAGTGAACGGGAACAAGGCATCACCATTGATGTCGCTTACCGCTATTTTTCAACGGACAAGCGTAAATTCATCATTGCCGACACACCCGGCCATGAGCAGTACACCCGCAACATGGCCACAGGTGCGTCGACAGCAGATGTTGCTATTCTGTTGATTGATGCCCGTCATGGCGTACAAACCCAGACACGTCGCCATTCGTTCATTGTTCATCGGCTCGGCATCCGGCAGGTGATTGTCGCCGTTAACAAAATGGACCTGGTCGACTATTCACAGCAGGTGTTTGAATCGATTGTTGAAGAGTACCGCTCGTTTGCCGAGCAATTGGGGATTCCCCACATCACTGCCATACCCTTGAGTGCCCTGAGTGGAGACAACGTCGTCTCCCGCAGTGACGCACTGGGTTGGTATGACGGCAAACCCTTGCTGGAAACGCTGGAAACGTTGCCGCTGGACCACGAAAACGAGCGCACGCCATTTCGTTTCCCCGTCCAGTACATTAACCGCCCTCATCTTGATTTTCGCGGTTATTGCGGCACCATTGCCTCCGGTCAGATCCGGGTTGGCGACACCATTGTCGTCCAGCCTTCGGGGCAGCGGTCAACCGTCAAGGAGATCATCACCTTCGATGGCACATTGCAACAGGCCGCAACCGGCGATGCCGTGACCCTGACGTTAACAGATGAGATCGATATCAGCCGGGGCAACCTGCTGGCAAAACAGGGAGAGGAAGCGGTTGAATCCCACAGTGTGATTGCCGATCTGGTGTGGATGGATCAAACACCACTGATTCCCGGTCATGAGTACTGGTTAAAACGAGCCACCACACTCACTCCGGCTCGTATTGACACCATCCTCTCACGCACGGATGTCAACACGTTGCAGCAGCACGAGGCTCAACAGCTGGCGCTCAATGAGATCGGCCGTTGTCAGGTGGAGGTCAGTCACGCTCTGGCCATTGACCGCTACGAAGATAATGCAACCACCGGCAGTTTCATCCTCATTGACCGGGTAACCAACAACACGGTTGCCGCCGGCATGATTGTCGAAAGCCTTGAAACGCAGCGCAGCGGCAGGCACTACAGTCCGGCCGAAATTGAACTGAATCGATATATTCGTACTCACTACCCAGAATGGGGAGTACGTAACATAGAACAGGAACAACACCATGGCTGAAGAAACCAAAGCACAACGCATTGAACGGCTGAAACGGGAACAATCCGGTCTGGATGTTCTGCCGACATTATTTGATGAAGCCCGTGATGGTGGAGAATTGAGTGCCGACACCATTGACCGCATGAAGTATTACGGTCTTTACACGCAAAAGAAACATCAGGATGACCCACCGGGGCAGTATCTACTGCTGCGCATCAAACTTGAAGGTGGCGAGATCAGCCGCGAGCAATTGGCTCATGTCGCTGAATTATCTCGCCGCTATGCGCGCAGCAGTTTCGATCTGACCACCCGTCAGGACATCCAGCTGCACTGGGTGAGACCGGCTGATCTGGAGGCACTGTTCGGCCACCTGGAGCAGATCGGCCTGACCACACGGATGGCCGCAGGCGACTGTGTGCGCAATATTGTTAGTTGCCCGGCGTCCGGTCACCATGCCGATGAATTGTACGATGTTCGTCCACTACTCAAACAACTCAACCAACACTTTGACAGCAACCGGGCACTGATCAACCTGCCACGGAAGTTCAAGATTGCCGTCAGCGGATGTAGCCTCCACTGCATTCGCCACGAGATTCAGGACCTGAGTTTTGTCGCCGTTCCCCATGACGGCAAGATCGTTTTCGACCTTGCCGTCGGCGGCGGACTCAGCTCCGGCAGACAATTTGCCCTGCGCCTTGAGCGTAGCTGTCAGCCGGATCAAGTGGTAGCGGTCAGTGATGCCGTCGCCCACCTGTTTCACGATTACGGCAATCGCGAAAACCGATCAGCGGCCCGGTTGCGTCATTTAATTCAAGACTGGGGTCTGGAAAAGTTCCGCGACGCGCTGGAAAACCGACTGGATTTCGTGCTGGGCACCGGGCAACCACCACAATTAACCCCGTTGGGAAAACGTCACCACTATGGCCCGTTTGACAGCCATCAGACTGACAGAATCGGATTAGGGATCAAAACTTCCAGCGGCAAATTGGGAGCTGAAACCGTGTCGACACTGGTTGACCTGATGGAGCAACACCAGATTGATCTGGTCCGGCTGACACCAACCCAGGATCTGCTGTTGTTGGACCTGGCAAAAAACCGGCTGTCTGCCGTGATTGAAGGAATTCATGCGCTGGATCTGCAAACGGCCCCCGGTCCATTGCGACTGCACAGTACCGCGTGTACCGGCCTGACCTATTGCAAGTTTGCCCTGAGTGAAACCAAAGAGTTCACCGAGCAGTTACTCCAAAGGCTGGAACAACGTTTTCCAGAGTGGGAAAAGCCGCTAACCATTGCCGTTTCGGGGTGCCCACACGGCTGTTCCCACCCGTTTATAGCGGATATCGGGTTGGTGGGCTGCCTTATCAAAGACTCTTCAGGAGAATCCATTGGAGGATACGAAATTTATCTGGGGGGGCATCTTAATGGCACGGTGAGTCGATTTGCTGAAAAAAGCGGGGTCAAATTGCCAAGCTATGCCGTCGCTGAGTATCTCGAAGATTATTTAAGCCAATTGGTCCATCATCGCTCTGAATCAGAATAGAGATTTTCACCTGATAGAAAGATCTCAGAGCGGTTCTGAGATTTATGGACCAGTTTAATGCAACCTAATCACCGCCGAAGCTACGGGTGCGACTGAGATTTTTTCAAACCTTATTCAGCCCAAGCTCTTGTACGCTCTTATCCACCATGACCTCACTGATTCAGGCACAAGAAAGGGAACCCAACGCCGGGTTCCCTTTCTTTTCTTATATCAAAATTCTTGTCTGCTGAGACGTTACTCTTCCCCTTGCCCAGCTTCCTCCAGATTCTGCTGGACAACATCTTTGAGCCACGTGATTTCTTCTGGAACAAACTGTTTCTGATAATCCGTTCCCATGTTCATCGCCCAGTAGAGCTTTTCCGGAGTCATCTGAACAATGACAAAACCGGGAAGAACAACGTAATTGACCTTTTCGTTAGCCCAATCAGACAACCGCTCCTCATTTTCAAACAACATCAGGTAGTGATTACCTTCCGATTCAAGAATCACCGGCTCAATGCTGTCATCTTTTTGAATATCCTTTTTGCCGACATTGTCCTCCTCGTCGGCATAGACCGGAATATAAAATTTGGTATTAAGCACGAGGTCGTAAAAGGCACCTTGTTTTTGTTCGTCTTCAATAAAGTCGGCAAGGGCCTGGTCCAGTTCGGTCATCAATCGATCCTTTCGTTGTCTTATTGAGACTCTTGTGTCTCTTCAGGGGCGAAACACAGTGCATAGTCACTGCATTCACCGCAATTAGGTGACTTGCACAGCATAGCACCGTTCTGGTCACACAGGGTTTTGAATAAAAAGCGCTTCCAACGCATTCCTTTGTTGTTGGCTGCCGCCAGTGACGGCAAAATTCGACGAATGGATGCGGTCAGTTCCGGACGTTTAAACAGGCCCATGGCCACCCATAAATGCCCGGGATGGGCGGCTCGGGCCGTGATCATTGACGCCAGCCAATGCGCCATGGCCAATTGTAGTTCACTGCCCTGCTCGGGAAGATGCTTAGACACAATAGCACGAATTTCCTCATTTGGCTGTGGCTGAGAAGGTGGATCGGGCAGACAATGAGATAGCAAGTGCGCATCGACGGCAGGAAAACACGTGTGCAAGAGAGCGGAGAATTCCTGCTGCGACAGGCCGAGAGCTGCAGCCGTGGGCCATGGTTCTTCTGCCGCCAGGGTCAGCAGGCAGGCAAACAGATGGCGATCTTCGTCAGCAATCCCGGCTGGTGCGGCACTGTTCATCAATGCCTGATAACACGGATTTTCTGCCGTCACTTTCGGTCCTTGGTCTTCATCAACCGGACTGAAGCTTTCCTGCACCTTGCCAGCGCCCATGGCACTGCGCACGGCACCATGCAAAGCCTGAATCGCGATGTCGGCACAATAATCCCGCTCTGCGGGCAATCCTTCCAGATGTTCATCGACATGCTGCGGCGTCAAGAGAAGAATATCGGAAATGGATTTTCCCTCGGCGAGGTCTGCTGCGGCCGCACAGGCGGCAATGGTAAAACCGCAACCAAACACCTGAAAACGGATCTGAGTGACAACCTCGTGTTCAACCATCACGGCAAAACGTGCCGCCGGACGCGTTCCAGCCTGATCATCTTTTAAACCGATTTCACCGACACCATCCGGATTGGCCAGTGTACCGGAATGGCTGAGATCCATGGCCCAATGTCTTATCGCATCACTGTACATAAGGTACACTTTCGACAAAAAAAAGCGGCTAAACAAACGAACTGGTTACAAAAGACGCAAGAGATATGCCAGTGTCTCAGAATATCAGAGATTTCCTTCTGAAACACCGCCATGCGGGCATTGTCACGTTTAATGCGTTGAAATCAGCTGTTAATCACGTTGCAAAATCAGCATTCTATTTTTGCAAATGGTTAAAAAATAGACAGTCCTTGAAAACGCGACATCAACTAAAGTCACATGACTGCTCCGTAAAGGAGCAATCCATCGCTGACATAACAGTTTAAAATCAACACTGACCAGAAATCAGTAGGGTTCTAAAATGGTTACGGAGTAAGATGCACGCATGATCTCTTGGTACGGATATAGTCTAGCGGCACTGCTGCTTCTCGGAACACAGCGCTTCCTCTATAAAGTCGCTGCCCATCATGGTCTGCCATCGACAATCGTCACAACGGTGTTCATGGCAACAGTGTCTCTACTCAGCTCCGGGCTCTATCTCAGCCAAACGCCTTCACTGCCCGATTTATCGCCTCTGATTGTGCTGTCTTTGGCCAACAGCCTGTCTTTTACCTTGTCAACCATGGCCAACATAGAAGCCCTCCGTTATCTGAGCGCAGGCATCATCTTCCCACTGACCCGCCTCAGCCTCGCCTGCGTCGTCGCTGTTTCGATTATCTTCTTCGATGAATCGTTAAGTGGACCTCAATGGCTCGGCATGGCGCTGGCCTTTACCGTGGTCTTGCTGTTAAGCCGGGAAGCTCGCGTTGATGCGGCCACCCCCCAGGCGTTGCGGCGTGGACTGCTACTTGTTGGGGTATGCATTTTATGCGGCACCGTTGCCTCGGTGTCCAGTAAACTGGCTGCCGTCTCAACGGATAAAGCCGCATTCATGGCATTATCCTATGTCGTCGGCACCGTGTTCAGTGCTTCAACCAGCGTACTGAAAAAAGATCATCACTCAGCAACTGCCTACCGCCCTGCCATTGCCCTGGGCATGGTCATGGGTATTTTGAATTTTCTCGGCTTTTACGCCTTTCTCACGGCGCTGGAGACAGGCCCTCTTTCTGCAATTATCCTCATCACGGGATTACACTTCATCATTGCCATGAGTCTTTCGGTCCTGATTTATCGTGAAGCCGTCACCTGGCGAAGGAGCCTTGCCTTGGTGTTCACCGTAATCACGGTTCTACTGCTCAGAAGCTGATCGAACGATACCAGTTCGTTTATCACTCCCCTCTCACCATTGGCATCTCAAGCCTAAAATCACAACCAAGGGGCGTTCTCAAGAAGAAGCAATTCTTTTAGTTTTTGTCACCTTCCCTCATTTCCCACCAACAAAACGCAACATCATTGCCATGAAACAACAGACAAACAGAGATCGAATAACGGTCTAACGAATCGCACTGACATTAGGGAAATATTTTTTTATCTCACCAAGGAGGAAAACAATGCATGACATGTTGAAGCGATGGTCTGTTCTGGCCATGTTCGGTGCAGCCCTGACCCTGACAGTCGCAGGCTGCAGCGATGATGACGATGATAAGGTCTCCAATGAGCCGGCATCGATGACTCTGATCGGTCGTTATGCGGAAAACCAGGCTCTCGATGAAGGGCGTGCCGAGATTGTCAGCTATCATGTTGCCAGCCAGTCGATCATGGTGATCAATGCGGATGACAATACGGTTGATATCCTCAATGCCTCGACCTTGAGCAGCACCGTCCTGGCCAATCCGCTGACCAGTTCGAACCTCAGCCTGGCTCAGCAGATTGATGTCGCTTCTGATGTCACAGCGATTACCGCCGGTGGCATCAACAGTGTTGCTGTCCATGACAATCTGATGGCTGTCGCGGTTGAAAATGACGACAAACAGGCGAATGGGGTCATCGCTTTCTACAGCCTCGACACTACCGGTGCAGCGACCTTTGTCAAAACCGTCACGGCCGGTGCCCTGCCGGACAATGTCATGTTTTCACCCAATGGTGCTTATCTGTTGAGCGCCAATGAAGGAGAGCCTTCCGGCAGCTATGCCAATGATCCTCAGGGCACAGTGACCCTGGTTGCCATCACAAACGGAGTTCCGGCCGACAGCGGGACTCAGATCACGTTCAGCGAAGCGGACTGTGATGCCAACGTTCGTCTGAGCGGTCCGGCCGGCACCACGGCAGCTCAAGATCTTGAGCCTGAATACATCACGGTTTCCGAGGATAACAGCACAGCGTACGTTTCTCTGCAGGAAAACAATGCCATCGCTGTCATTGACTTGGCGAGCGCAAGCGTTAAGCAGGTCTATGGTCTGGCCGTTAAAGACCATTCTCTTGAAGGAAATGGCCTCGACGCCAGCAATAAGGACGACATGATCAATATCCAACCCCGCCAGCATGTTTACGGCATGCCGATGCCGGATACGGTAGCGACCTTCTCTCATGACGGTGTCAACTACCTGGTGACCGCCAATGAAGGGGATTCACGGGAATATTTCTATGACAGCGATGATGAGGTGGTCTGTATCGCTCTGGGTGGACTGTTGTACGATGAAGACGATGGTTGTCTGTCATGGACCGATGAAGCGCGTGTTGAAGATATTACCCTCGATTCCACGGTTTTCAGTGACGCCTCCATTCAGGATGAAGAGCAACTGGGTCGCCTGAAAATCGTCACCACCGAGGGAGATATTGACAACGATGGCGATTACGACGAACTGTATGCGTTCGGCACCCGCTCTTTCTCCATCTGGAATGCCGACACCGGTGCGTTGATTTATGATTCCGGCGATGACTTTGAACAGATCACCGCCGAACAGCTTGGTTATGACGGCTTCAACAATGACAATACCGAAAACAAGGGGGACAGCCGTTCCGACGACAAAGGTCCTGAACCTGAAGCTCTGGCTCTCGGCGTCGCCAACGGTCACCGTTATGCCTTTATCGGTCTGGAGCGCACCGGCGGCATCATGATGTACAACATCGATGATCCGACTGCGCCTGAATTTGTCGAATACGTCCTCAACCGGGACCTGAATGTTGATATCGAAGAAAATCTGCAGGCCGCGGGTGATCTTGCTCCGGAAGGGATGAAATTCGTTGATGCGCAAGACAGCCCGACCGGCAATGCTCTGCTGATTGTCGGCAACGAAGTTTCCGGTAGCACCACGGTGTATGAAGTGAAATAAAGTGATCCCCCGTTACCGCGCAATCGAAAGTGCGGTAACGGGGGGGGGGCAATCATCTTGACCAGCGGCTAACCCCCATCAATCATCCTTGTGGTGCCGCGGTGTATCATCTTTGAGGCGTTCCTCAATTTCAATCATGGCATCAAGATGGTCAAAAAACAGATCGAGAAGCAGCGGATCAAACTCGGTTCCACGTCGTTCCATCATATATTTCTGCACCTCGGTGTAACTCCAGGCCTGTTTATAGACCCGTTTTTGCAACAAGGCATCGAACACATCCGCGATGATCACAATGCGCCCGCGCAGGTCAATCTCTTCCCCTTTGAGACCTTGCGGATAACCACTGCCATCCCAATGTTCATGGTGCTGATGGGCAATCACCGCGGCGCTACGCAGCAACTTGCGGGTGGAGTGGCGCAGAATATCGTAGCCGTACACCGTATGGGTTTTGATGATCTCGAATTCCTGCGGTGTCAAGCGGGCCGGCTTGTGTAAAATAGCATCGGGAATGGCGACTTTGCCGACATCGTGCATGGCCGCCGCCCAGCGGATCTCCTGACACATCTGCGGACCACAGCCGGATAGCTTGGCCAGCAGAGCACTGATCTCCGCAACCCGGTTGATATGTTGACCGGTTTCGACGCTTTTAAACTCACACACCGCGCTCATCATCAGGATAATTTCACGCTGGGTCTCTTCGATATCACGATCATGATAACATTTGAGCTCCAGATGCGTTTTGACCCGGGCGCAGAGTTCGTGGGCATTGAACGGTTTGGTGACATAATCAACACCACCAAGTTCAAAGCCCTGAATCAAACTGTCTTTGTCGGTTTTAGCCGTCAGGAAGACGACCGGAATGTGACTGTTCGCCGGATCCGCTTTAAGGCGGCGACACACGTCAAAGCCATCCATGGGCTGCATGAGGATATCGAGCAGAATCAGGTCAAAATCATGCTCTTTGACGCGTTCCAGCGCCTGCTCTCCTGTTGTGGCAAAAATCATCTGGTAATCGCCGACCTCTTTGAGCATCCGAATCCCCACCTGGATATTCGTCAGATCATCATCAACAACCAGGATGGCGGGTTTATCATTGATCATGGTTTATCACCTCCCCATTGCGCACAACCTCGACCAGGTGAGAAAAATCCCCGAGCAGACCGTACACCTCTTTTAAATCAACACCTTCAATTGCCTGACTCAGACGCGTGCAATACTCCGTCATGAGATCAAGTGGAGACTCTTTATTCAACAGCGCCAGTTGTTCGACAAAAGATTCAAACAACGACAGATCACCCTGTTCACGGATTTGAACCGCCTCGACAGCAAAACTCTCCAAGCGACTGACAACCTGTCGTTTTTGTTCAGCGGATTTGAAACGACAGCGGTCGCTACTGACCTCGTCGCGGCCAACCGTCACGGTCTGCGTCGGTAAAAAACGGGCCATTTCCCGTAGCAGATCGTTCCGCTCAATCGGTTTACGCAGATAACCGTCGAACCCCCTTTTTTCAAGCTGAGCCAATTCCGTCTCCAAAACCGAAGCGGTCAGGGCGATAATCGGAATCTGCCGCAAGGCCTCGTTGCGTTTCATCTGTTCGGCGGTTTCCTCACCACCGAGGACAGGCATACGCAAATCCATCAACACCAGATCAACCGCTTCGCGGGCCAACAGGTCGAGAGCCTGCTGCCCATTCTCAGCCTCAATAACACGGATGGGCATCTCGCTGAATACCGCCTGGATCAACTGTCGGTTATCGGCCACATCATCGACAATCATTATACATCCCGGTTCGAAGACAATCGTTGTCTCATCGTTATCGCGCGAACGCGGAACCGTGGTGCCAACATCAACGGTGTGCAAAACAACACTGAAGGTTGAGCCCTGCCCCACGGTGCTGGAAACGTGGATCTCGCCATCCATCATGGTCACCAGTTTCTGACAGATGGCCAGTCCCAGACCACTTCCGCCGAAACGGCGTTCATCCTGGCCTTTCGACTGCTGGAACATTTGGAAGATACTCTCATGATCGTCAGGATTAATCCCCATACCGCTGTCCTCGACATCAATTTTCAGATCAAGTTTACTGCACTGCTGATCCCGAAAGATTTTGCTGACCCGCAATGTGACATGCCCCTGTTCGGTAAATTTGATGGCATTGCCGATCAAGTTGAGCAGAATCTGTCGCAGACGCACCGCATCCAACAACAGTGAGGAGGGCAGTTTTTCATCGACATCAATGACAAATCGAAGATTCTTCTGACGAATTTGTTCGTGGAACAGTTGCTCCATATCCTGAAACAGCTGGTGTGGGTTGACACTTTCACGATGAAGCACCATCTGCCCCGCCTCAATTTTCGACAGATCAAGAATATCGTTGATAATTCCCAGCAACGCTTTGCCACCAATTTTGATGGAACGCAGATAGCCCTTTTGTATGGGATCTTTAATCAAGGTGTCGAGAATGTCCGTAAAACCAATCACGGAGTTCAGCGGAGTACGAATATCGTGACTCATATGCGCGAGAAAGACGCTTTTGGCCCGGGTCGCCTGTTCTGCGGTTTCTTTGGCGACAAGCAAAGCCGCTTCGGCCTGACGACGTCTGCCAATTTCAGCTTTAAGACGCCGGTTCCAGAACAGGGTCGCGGCAATAATCACCAGAAAGATGGCCGCACTTTGCCACAGCAGGCGATAATCGACCTCGGCTTCGTAATCAAAAGCGATCCAGCGGCGATAAATCTCCCGCCGTTCGTTCAGATCAATACTGAGCAGCGCCTTGTTGATGATGGCACGGAGTTCCGGCAGGTTCTTCTGAATGCCGAAATAAAGCGAATAGGAATATGGCGTGGCACCGGAAACTTTCAAATTGCTCAATCCGGCTTTTTCACTGTAGTAGTCAAAGGTGGGCAAATCGATGACAAACGCATCAATCTCACCACGTGACAATGCTTTCAAGCCACGTGCGGCGTTGGCAAAGCGCTTTAAAGAGATATCGGGGACATCTTTAAGGATTTTCCCAGCGACGACGTTACCGTCGACACAGCCGGCCGTGTGGTGCGCCAATTCCGAAATACGGCGATACTGCCGCGCGGAACGCCGCACGACAATGACATGATCAACGCGCACATGCTCGCTGGAAAAATCCATGGTCTCAAATCGACCAGTGGCATAGCCGGTGGCGTCAATCATATCGATCTGCTGAGTTGAAAACGCGTCTATCGCCTCAGAAAGATCTCTTTGCCGTCTCGCTTCAAAATGCAGGCCGGTACGTTGACTGATACGCTCAAGATAATCGGCAACGATTCCGGCATAATCCCCTTTCGCATTATAAAAAGAGGTCGGCGCCCGTTGCGGATCACCGCTGAACGTCACGACGGGATGGGTTTTGAGCCAGGCCGTTTCTTTTGCCGTCAGCTGGACGGTTTTTCGTTGAGGGTCATCGGCAGATAACCAGCGCTGCTCGATCTGCTGTCGTTGTGCCGAGGAGATGCTGTCCAACGCTGTCTGCAAAATCGCACAAAGTTGCGGTTGTTGCGCAGAAACCGCCATGGAGAGTTGTGTATTCACCAGATCGACAGCAAAAGCAGCACGAATCCCGACAAGATGATTTTTTTTCGCGACAAAATTTACAGCACTAAAGGTGTCGATATAAAAATCAGCCCGCTCACTCATCAGCGCATCCAAAGCCTCGGCAATGGTGTCCACTTCAAGGATGGTCACGGACGGATAATGACGACGAATCTGTTCCGTGGTCTCGCTGCCTTTCACCATGACAGCGATGTGATGGCGAATATCCTCCAGAGTCTCAATCTGTTGTTCATCATCCCGCACAAATAAATACTCGCGCGCCTGAATGTACGGTGTGGTAAAGATATAGGATGTGTCATGGGAGCTTTGCTGATAAATGGCCGGTAACAGATCGATTTGTCCTTCGTCCAGTCGCCTCTGTAGCCCGCTCCAGGTGTCTGTTATGGAATAATCAAATGTCAGACCGGTTTTTTCATGGATCAGATCAAGGTAATCCCGTGCCACTCCGCGGTAATGATCCTCTTCGCGAAAATCATAGGGCGGCCAGGCACTGCCTGTGCCCACCCGAATGACACCATGCGTGTCAATCCATTGTCGTTGTTGTGGTGTCAAGGCCACTGTCTCAGCAGATTGATTGGCAAAATAATCCACCCAGCGGCGGCGAATCTGGCGATGCGTTCTTTCATCAATTCGAGCCAGTGATTGTTGCAAGGCCTGATACAGTTCTGTGCGTTCTTTATTGACGGCAAAACAAAAACCATTGCCGAGAGCATCGACCTTGAATGCCACCTGCACATTGGTGAGGATATTTTTTTCCAGAAAATAGTTGCCCACGGCAAGATTGCCGACATAGGCATCGACCTTTCCGAGCGCGAGCAACTCAAGGGCTTCTTCATTGGAGCGCGTCAGAACCAGTTTGACCTGGGGATAATGACTGACAAAGTAATCATGCAAAAAATTGCCTTGCGGTAAAGAAATGGTCTTACCGGACAAATCCGTAAGACGGTGAATCCTCTCATCGCTTTTACGCACGAAGACAGCAGAATCAATATAGATATAGGGCTGGGTAAAATTCAGGTAGGCAGTCCGTTGCTCGGTGCGCGCAGCACAAGCCAGCATGTCAACCTCACCACGCTTGGCCATCTCCAGCACATCATTCCAGTCGCCGGGGACATAATCGATGACGAGTCCAAGGTCTTTAGCCACGATATTCAGGTAATCCGAAGCGATCCCTTGATGGCCCGTTTCGGATGAATAATAATCAAATGGCGGCCAGTTGGCATCGATACCGACGCGAACGGTTTGCATTTCGGGCATGGGATTTGGAGAGGCAAACGCTGAAAAAGCAACCAGGCTGCAAAGAACCAGCAAAAGGATCAGAACGTTGGGTCGCAGCATATCGCGTTCCTCCACCATCTGGAGCAGATGATTGAAAAAATGTCCTGGCGACAGTCCTTCTTTTGCTAGAAGCCGTCAGGAACTTTTCCGTTGTGGGAACATCACCAATCGTAACAACGTGTGTTTGATCAGTCATGATTAATCACAAATTTAATGCCATTTAAGACTTTACTTAAAAGTTCTGTGATCAACAAGCGCTTAGATTCTAAAAAAGAAACTCAGTCCATTAAAAAATAGATTTGTCAGCATAAAGTTTTGTCTATGAAAACTTTTTTCATCAAAATAAACGTGGAGAAACCGAGACGCTATCCGTAAGGAAAATACGTTATCATGCCTCGTTACTGCTCCTCTCACGGTTTATTTCTTAACAAAGGCCTGACAAAGCCTCGGGTAGTCATCTGCTATAGGTCTTTTTCAAAGACATCTACGACACATGAGAATACCTATCGCTAACATCATCCTAACAAATTCTTCAAACAATAAAGCCTGATACGTTAACGGGCTGCCACCCTCTTAAAAACTGAAAAAATGAAAACAGTTGCAACCAAAATCGTTTTATCTGCACCGCAACAGTCTTCCGATTGGCACTCGGATGAGAAACGACACACAGATCATCATTGCAAAACATGACCCTGAAGCGTATTGTGTCTTTGATTTCATCTAATAAAAATTATTACCTTTATTGAAATCATTCCTAATAATGGATCTGGGTTGCTCGAAACAATGGTCGCATGGAGACCGCGCTATGCTGAAAAGACACGTCATGAGAAATCTGTTGATTCTGATTCTGCTGACAGGATTCAGCCCCTGTCTGTCTCATGCCGTTCCGTTACAATCCGTCTCCATTCAGCTGAAATGGCATCACTCTTTTCAGTTTGCCGGGTATTATGCGGCACTGGAAAAAGGTTTTTATGCCGACGAGGGTCTTGATGTCCATCTTGTCGAGCGTGATATCTCGGCAAAAAAGCACTTTATTCAGTCTGTTGTTGACGGCGATTGTGACTACGGCACGGCCGACACGGGGCTGCTGCTCAGTCATGCCAAAGGAGCACCTGTCGTCTGGCTGAGTCAAATTTTTCAGCACTCGCCCTTGGTCCTGATCACTCTGAGCGACTCCAATATTTTCAGCCCTTACGAACTTGCCGGGAAGACCATTGCCTACGATCTCGAGAGTGCCGGCAATGCGCCGATCCAGATCCTGCTCAACCGCACGATCGGTTCAACCAATCACCCGTTCAATGCTGTTCCCATCACTTACGATCTCAAGCGGATTGTTCAAGGTGAAATTGATGCCACCAGTGGTTATTTGAGTGATCAACCCTATGCTTTGAAGCAACAGGGTTATGACGTCAATATTATTGACCCACGCAGTTATGGCATCGATTTTTACGGAGACAATCTGTTTACCAGTCATGATGAATTGCTCCATCATCCTGATCGGGTTGAAAAAATGGTTCGCGCAACCTTGAAAGGGTGGAATTATGCACTGGACCATCCTCAGGAAATCATTGACCTGATCCTTGACAAATACAACAGCCAGAACCATTCCCGCGAACATCTGCTCTATGAAGCCAAAGTCACGGATCGGATGATCATGAGAGATCTGATTCCCTTGGGCACCATCGACCCGCGTCGTATCGAATCGATTCTTTTCGCTTATGCCCAACTTGGTCTGGTGACCGATACGCATGTTCCTCGCCATCTCTTTTACGGCTTAGCCAAGTCAAAAATAGATCTGACGGCTGAAGAAAAGCACTGGTTGTTACACCACCCACACATCAGTTTTGTCATGGGCGAGGGCCTCGAACCGATTGTCATCAAAAAGTCGGATGGCTCTGTCGTTGGAATTATTCCCGACTTCCTTGATTATCTGGGAGAAATCATCGGGCAAAAACTTTATCTGGTCACTGAGCCGGATTTGCAGAGCACACACCAACGTGTTCAGCAAGACGATCAATTCGGTATTGCCGTCACCCTCGACAGTCCTGAACGACGACAAGCTTTTACCTTTACGCAACCTTATTATCAAACCCAGTTGATCGTTTTTACCCACAAGAAAAACGCTGAATCGATCACCCGACTGGAAGACCTTGAAGGCAAGACTGTTGCCGTCCCCTTGGGTCATCCTTCGCTGGAGCATTATCTCGACCCACTTAAAAACATCACTATTGTCCACACCCGCACGCCTGAGGAACAACTCAAACAACTTCAATATGGCGAGGTGGATGCCATTGTCGGCTATGCAAACTATCATTATCTGATTGAAAAAAATCTTTACACCAATCTGGTGCCGGCCTTCGCGACACAGACGCAATTCCCGATCTATATGGGGATCAAACCCCAATATGCACCACTGGTATCAATTATGAACAAGGCCATCGCCACACTGGGGGAACAAAAACGCTCACACATTATTGCCTCCTGGCTGAACTTTCAGCAAGCCCCCGTACAACAACGCAAAATCGAGCTGACAGCTCAGGAAAAACGCTACCTCGCACAGAAAAAATCGATCCGTGTCTGCAGCCAGCAAAATCATCTGCCCTATGAACATGTTGACGGAAAGGGCAGCTATCATGGCATTGTCGCTGATTACATGCGACTATTTGCCTCTGAACTGCAGACACCGATTGATGTCATTGCCATCGGAGACGACGAGGACAGCCTTACAGCGTTGATACAAAATCGCTGTGATATTATTGCTGCACATCCACCTACCGGAACCAGCGGAAGTGCCTATTTGTCGACACTGCCCTATCTGGATTCACCTCGGGTGTTTGCCGTCCACAGCTCCATGTCAGCGCTGAGCGATTTCAACACCCTGGCCTCTGAACGGATCGGGGTGACCGCCCACTCGGCTGAAGCCTCGTTCTTAGCAGAGATCTATCCACAAATTCAGCTGATTGAGGTGGAAACACTCGATTTGGGTTTACAAAAAGTCGCGAATCACGAGCTGGATGCATTCGTCGGTGTTCTAGGCAGCATCAGTTACTCAATACAGAAACAGGCCCTGTCATCGGTGAAAATTGGCGGTGCGATTCCACGCAATGATGCCCAGGCTATTCTGATTTCAAAAGACCAGGCCCCTTTGCTGCCGATCTTCAACAAGGCGATTCGCAGTCTGACGCCGCAGGATCGCAAAAACATTGTCAGCCGTTGGATCAGTGTCACCTATGAAAACGGCATCAATCGCCGAACGATTTTTAAAACGGCTGTCGTTGCTCTGCTCTTTGTCGGCTTTCTTCTTTATCGACAGGTCCTGATTCGACGCAGCAATCTAGCCCTCAAAGCCGCCCATCTTGCGCTCGAAGAAAAGAATCGCGAACTGAATCGGCTGTCAAAGACAGACAAACTGACCGGTCTTCTCAACCGCCACGCCATAGAACCGATTATCGATAATGAAATCGGTCGTCAGAAACGTGCCGGGCATCCGGTCAGCCTGCTGATTATTGACCTCGATCACTTCAAAAACATCAACGACACCCATGGTCATGCGGCTGGCGATCTGGTTCTAAAAAGTGTGGCCACGGTGTTATCTGCAGCAATCCGCAGCTCCGACAGTCTGGCCCGTTGGGGTGGTGAAGAATTTCTCCTTGTGGCTGGAGATACCCGCATCCTCAAGGCCACGGCACTGGCAGAAAAAATCCGCCAGACCATTGCAGGTCTTGAGATTGACAATATCCCTGTCACGGCAAGCATCGGTGTCGCTGAATTCAGTCCGGAGGAAACCTTTCACCAATGGTATGAGCGTTGTGATAAAGCGCTTTATCAGGCCAAAGATTGCGGACGTAATTGCGTCCGCGTTGCCCAGCTTGCACGCAGTGAAACCTGTCCGCCAATATCGATCAGCAATATTCTACAACTCTCCTGGAGCCAAAAGTTCTGCTGTGGGCATCAGGGGATCGACTTACAGCATATGGGCCTTTTTTCTCTCGGCAATGAGTTGATTGAGGCATTTCTGATGCGACGGGATAAGGACGAAGTGGACCGAAAGCTCACCGAACTCGCACGCAGAAACTATGAGCATTTTCGTTTTGAAGAAACATTACTTGAGCAGATTCATTTTCCTGGGGCAGACAAGCATCGTGCAGAACATGAGCAGCTGGAATTGAGGCTGGTGGAACTGATCGAAAAGTATCAAAAAAATCGCGCCGACTACAGCGAATTACTCCATTATATTTCCGTTGAGCTGATTACCGGCCACCTGCTGCGTAGCGACAACGATTACATCGCCCACCTGCCGACACTCCTGGATAAGAGCACAAAGGTTTAGGGAATATGCTCATTTAGGGTTCCTGGCACGATTTTGAGTCTTTGACCTATCAATAGCGTTATACTCGTGCCATAAAAAAGGACGATGCCTTCTGCGGATGCCTTACTGAGACAAGAAGTCCCTCTAAATATTTTTTACCTTTCTTATTGAGAACGCCCCCGAATCCGGAGTGATACGTCATGTTCAGTCTCGTGTTTCTGACCGTCTGTACCCTGCTCCACGTCTACCTGACCTGGCGCCTGACGACGGTTTTTTGTCTCTGGCAGTGGAAAACACGTCTGATGTTGTGGGGCAGCGCTCTCATCTGGATCCTGTTCAGCCTCTGCTGGCTGCTTCATTCGCAGGTGTTCTTCCTGCACCAGGTCTCCGAATGGATCTGGGGACAATGGATCGGTATTCTGTTTATAGAACTGGTTGCGGTTCTGTCAATTGATCTACTCACCCTGTTTGGCTTCCTGTTTCGTCGCGCTCAACGTCAACTGTTGTCGGCAGCGTTAGCCGTCGGTGTGCTTCTCTGCATTCTTGCCACGGTTCAGGGCACTCGCGCCCCGGTCATCAGCCGTTACGAACTCACTGTTGAAGCCTTGCCGCCTGCTCTTGATGGGCTCTCCATTGTTGCGGTCAGCGACCTGCACCTCGGTCCTATCCTCGATCACCATTGGTTACAACAGCGTTTGCAGCAAATTGAAGCGTTGTCACCGGATCTGGTTGTTTTTGTCGGCGACATCTTTGAAATGAACGGCGATCAGGCCGATGACCTGATCAAAGCGTTTAACACCCTGCGCGTACCGCTCGGCCTATGGGGTGTCAGCGGCAATCACGAATATTACGGCAAAAATAAATTGGCCCTGTTTGAACGGGCCGGCATCCATCGTCTGGCCAATGCCTGGCAACAGGTGGCCCCAGGACTGATCATCGCCGGTGTGGACGATCTGACGGTCGCCCGGCGCAATGGAGGCTTTGCTCACGTGCTGCCTGATGCCTTGCAGAATCGTCCACAGGGGGCCACCCTGTTTCTCAGTCACACACCCTGGCAGGTTGAACAGGCTGTCGCTTTGGGTGCGGATGTAATGATCAGTGGCCATACCCATAATGGTCAGATCTGGCCGTTCAACTATTTAGTCCAACAGCGCTACCCCTACGTTGAGGGCCACTATACGCTGGGCAACAGCCATCTTTTCGTTGGTCGTGGTACCGGCACCTGGGGGCCACGCATGCGGTTGTGGCAACCTGCTGAAATTCTCCAGCTCGTCTTACGCAGTCCACACCCTTAGAGGGCGTAACGACCATTTACACCTTGTTCCCGTTGTCCTATCATCACAGCATGCAGCCACAACGAAAGATCATCCATATTGATATGGACGCATTCTACGCCTCTGTTGAACAGCGTGACCATGCAGAGCTGCGCGGCAAACCGGTCATCGTCGGCGGTCCACCCAATTCCCGCGGTGTGGTCGCAACCTGTTCTTACGAAGCCCGTGCCTTTGGTGTCCATTCCGCGATGGCCTCCTCACGCGCGTACCGCCTTTGTCCGCAAGCAGTTTTTGTTCGCCCCCGAATGGACGTGTACCGTCAGGTCTCAGCACAGATCCGCGACATCTTTCGCCGCTATACGGACCTGATTGAACCGTTATCGCTGGATGAAGCCTTTCTTGATATTACTCTGAGCGAAAGAGAACCACATTCCGCGACCTGGATGGCGCGGGAGATTCTCGCCTGTATCTTTCGAGAAACCGGTCTGACTGCCTCCGCCGGAGTGTCGTACAACAAGTTCCTCGCCAAGGTGGCTTCGGACTGTCAAAAACCGGCCGGGCTGACCGTGATTACACCGGAGCAGGCGGACGAATTTATCGCCCAACTGCCAATTCGGCGTTTTTTCGGGGTCGGCAACGTCACGGAAAAGAAAATGCATCGCCTTGGTATCACCTGTGGGGCGGACTTGCTTAATTACGCGGAATCGGAGCTGGTGCGCCTGTTTGGCAAGCAGGGACACTTTTTCTACCGCATTGCACGAGGGGTCGATGACCGCCCGGTGATGGCGCACCGACAGCGTAAATCAATCGGCAACGAAACGACCCTGAGTGAAGATATTTTCAACCGCGACCAGATGATCACCATTCTTGCCGCTCTGGCTGAAAAAATTGAAGGACGGATGGCGCATGAGCAAACGCTAGCGCAAACCATTACACTGAAAATCAAATTTGCCGATTTTCAACAAACAACGTTGAGCTATACTGCAGATCAACCACTGCACCTGGCCCCAGAGATGATGGCCATCGCCACCACCCTGCTCAATGATTCTGCAGCGGGAGAACGCGCCGTTCGCCTGTTGGGACTGACGTTATCCAACCTGGTTTCCCGCCATGATGACCGGGAAGAGCACACACAATTGTTTCTACCGTTCGAGCAACAAGCGGCTTTCGAACCGTCTAATAGCTCTCAACTTTCACACGAGGTTCTCACATGATTGAACACCGTATCGTTTTTCTTTCACCGGCAGGAACCACCGCCCGCAGCGCTGAAATGATCGCCCAGGCCCTCAATAAGCATCAGGTGCCTGTCAAAATGGTTTCGCTGAACCATCAACGCCGGGCTCTGGCAAACGGCAGCATTTTTAACGACTGGCCAGACGAATGCTGCCTGTGGATCGGCACACCGGTTTATTGTGATCACGCCCTGCCACTGATTGACGATTTTATTGACGCATTGCCGAAAGCAACAACCGCCTACAGTGTCCCTTTTGCCACCTGGGGCGGCGTCACCAGTGGAACCACATTGATGGAGATGGCGCAACGTCTGAGCGAAAAAAACTACCCGGTGATTGGCGCGGCGAAAATTCTTGCCGTGCATTCGTGTATGTGGAAATGTGACAGTCCCCTGGGGGCCAGCCATCCCAATCAGGAGGATGCCGAACAGATCACGGCCTTGGTCGAAGAAACTCTTGGGCGACTGAACCAGCCAAACGTGCCGTCATTGCCGCTTGAACGCCTGGATTATCTCTCAGAGACTCTGAAACAGGATGCGGCTCAGAAATCACTGGCCAAAGCCAAAGCCGGGTCACCACCGCCGCAGGCCAACCCTGCCGCCTGCATTGCCTGCGGAACCTGTGTCAGCAAATGCCCCATGGACGCCATTGTCATTGATCCCATTCCGCAGATGTCAGACGACTGTATCCGGTGTCTGATGTGTGTTCGCTGTTGTCCGCAACATGCCTTTCCGTTCAATCAACCGGCCTATGAAGACAAGATTCGCGGCATGAGGGCCTGCAGTGATGAACCGATGACGACCGAAATTTTCCTTTAACAACCAGTTCCCCCCCCAATTCACTGGGCGTTGTTCTCTGATGATTCAATATACCGGTCGGCAACAGTAGAAATCTGTACACCGACCGGTTTTCCTTACCTTTTCCCCTGTTCCAGTTGTGAAAGGCATCGCGCCCGCACAGATTCCAACGCGGCAATGGTTGCGGTCTGCACCGTATCGCCAACCGGTCCCCGTCCCGTCCAATCCTGATCCAGGCGGATATAGAGATTTTTCAATTCGCCCTCGACCTGCCGCAATGTTCCCCGAGGGTCCTTCTTGATCTTATCATCAAAAAAACCACTGAGCCCCTCAAGGGTCTCCTGATATTTTTTACTTTGCCACGTCATAATAGCCTCCTGTTGATCGACCACGAATATGGCAGCACATCAGCCATCAAAAAAAACACATAACACTCTTATAAATTTAAAGAAATAGTTTTGTCCAGGACAAAAATAAAAACAATGATAAAATAACAACAAAGACCTGATTCACGCTCAAAAAGTCGACGAAATCGTGTAAGGAACGTCACCATGAAAACTTTTCATCTTGAACGCAGACAACAGCTCCCAGTTTCAATTGATCACTGTTGGGAGTTTTTTTCGTCTCCTCTTAATCTGGCGACAATCACCCCGCCCTGGCTCAACTTTGTCGTCTACTCAAAGGTGCCGGATCAGATTTACTCCGGTTTGATCATCGAATACCGCGTCAGTCCTGTGGCGGGACTCCCGTTGAGCTGGTTAACGGAAATCACCCAGTGCCGCCCACCGTTTTACTTTGTCGATGAGCAACGCAGTGGTCCCTATCGCCTGTGGCATCATCAGCATCATTTTGAACAAACCGACAACGGAACGCTGATGACGGACACCGTACATTATCAGCTTCCTTATGGGTTATTCGGTGCCTTTTTTCATCGCATGGTGGAAAGAAAATTGCTGGAAATTTTCAACTTTCGCCAACAAAAACTTCAGCAGTTATTCGGCAACAGTGAGGTGGAAGAAAATGATGCTAAACTATGAAGTAAGTCAAACCAGCGAGGGCAAACAGCGCTCAATGACATTCTTTCACACGTGGAGCAAACCATCATGCTAAGCTGCAACACGACGGTTTTAATTACAGGAGCGACGGGCTATATCGGACGTCGCCTTAAAGAGAGACTTTTGTCCCGGGACACGTATCGGTTACGGCTGTTAGTGCGTAATGCGCAGCGCATACGACCGGACACCCGCCGCCAGGTAGACGTCATACAAGGCGATACATTCTCTCCAGAGTCCCTGGATCAGGCGCTGAATGGCATTGATGTGGCATTTTACCTGATCCATTCCATGGGAGCGGGCAAGGATTATGCCAGGCGTGATCGCACAAGTGCTGAAAACTTTCGCCGTGCCTGCATCAGAAACGGCGTCAAAAAAATCGTCTATCTGGGTGGGCTCGGCGATAAAGAAACGGCCAGCGAACACCTGCTGAGCCGGATTGAAACCGGTGAAATCCTCAGTGCCGAACCTGATAGCATTCAAACCATCTGGTTTCGCGCCGGAGTGATCATTGGTGCCGGCAGCGCCAGTTTTGAAATCATCCATCACCTGACACAAAAGTTACCCATCATGTTGACGCCACGCTGGGTAACCACCAGAACCCAGCCCATTGCGGTGGATGACGTCCTGGCTTATCTGGAAGCAGCCATTGATACAGACATCGATGGCAGTACTCAGATTGATATCGGCACGGATGCCACCGATTTTCGCGGACTGATGGATCAAGCTGCACGCAGTATGCATCTGAAACGTCACCTGGTTAAAGTTCCGTTGCTCAGCCCACGCCTTTCATCATACTGGTTAACACTGTTAACACCGGTGCCCTACAGCGTGGCATCGGCCCTGATCGAAGGATTAAAGTCAGAAACCCTTGCGCAAAACACACATGCAACACACTACTTCCCACATATCACGCCACGCTCATTGCCGGATTCATTTACTGTCGCCTTGCAGGAACTGGAAGAGAATCAGATCCTCAGTCGCTGGTGTGACAGTGGCGCCGATGGAACCTGTGATATTTCGGGTAAAGAGTCCATCAATCAGGCGGTATTGCGTGACCGACGCGTGTTCCAGTTTAATCCCTCGCGACAACATGAGGTTTTTAAGGCGTTCTGTGCTCTGGGCGGTGAAAACGGTTGGGGCGCTTACGATCCCCTTTGGCATATCAGAGGATTGATCGACAAAGTGCTTGGCGGTGTCGGGTTAAGTCGTGGTCGGCGTCAAACCGAAACACTCAGAGTCGGCGATGCCCTCGATTTTTGGAAAGTCGTTGATCTGGAACAAGACAAGCGCCTGTTGCTCATGGCACAAATGAAATTGCCCGGAAAAGGATGGTTGGAATTTGTCATGGATGACGGCAAACTGATCCAGACGGCGTATTTTTATCCTGACGGATTGTGGGGACGACTCTATTGGTACAGTGTGATGCCGTTCCATTTTTTTGTCTTTCGCAGTATGGGTCGGCAGATTATCGACAAGGCTCAAGGCGTGCGCCAGTGAAAAAATACAAGACAGCAACAAGAAACACATTTGTGATTATGTGTCTTTTATTGTAAAAACAACCCTTATGAAATTATCCATTGAACGCCACAAACCTCTGTACATCATCTATCTGGCTCTTCTTGCGGCCACACCGCCACTGTCCACCGACATGTATCTGGCAGCAATCCCTGAAATTGCCTCATCGTGGGGAGTGGGCAAAGACCTGATTAATCTGACACTTGTGTTATGGTTTGCCGCATTCAGCGTATCCATTCTGATTTCCGGATCGTTATCGGATAAATATGGCCGCAAACCGATCCTTGTTTACGGTCTCAGCCTCTTTGTCATCACATCCTTTTTATGTGCGGCAGCCGCTTCCGCCCACTGGCTGATCCTGTTTAGAATTTTTCAGGGCATGGGAGCCGGAGCCCCGGCATCGATTGTGCTGGCGATTATTCGTGACCGCTTTACCGGCAAAGAACGTCATCAGGCCATTGCCTATGTCATGACCATTGTCGCGGTGGCCCCTATGGTGGCACCGATTATTGGTGCCATGCTGCTGGAGTTTTTCAACTGGCGCTTCATCTTTGCCATGCAGGGCGTGATGGTCAGCATCACATTGTTGATCACGTTCAGTTTTCGAGAAACACTTGAGGATCGGCTCCATATCAGTCTAAAGCGTCTGATGACCCGTTACAGTGTTCATTTCCGCAATAAAGAATTCATGTTTGCCAGTATCAGCATGGGCATTCTGGTTTTACCGTTCTTCGGCTTTATTGCATTTTCGCCGATTTATTACATCAGCATGCACGGTCTGTCTGAAAAGATGTTCAGCCTGTTGTTTGGGCTCAATGCCCTTTGTTCCATGTGCGGCGCGTTTGCCTCATCGTACGTGGTCAAAAGGATCAGCGATAAAACCGTCATCACGCTTTCCATCTGTGGTTGTTTGATCGGCGGAATAGGCGTCACGCTGCTGGGAGCAAGCCATTTTCTCTATTTCTTCGCCTTTATGGCGTTTTTCTCCTTTAGCACCGGCATCAGTCGACCGATCAGCGGCAACCTGATTCTCGGACTGGTTAAAACCGATGTCGGCTCCGCCTCTTCTTTTCTGGTGTTTTATCAGTTTATCTCCGGTGCCCTGTGCATGGCGTTTGCCACCCAGAAATGGTCCCACCCGGTTTTCGTCTATGGTCTTCTCACCACGACGGTTGCACTTTTAGTGCTGGTCCTTTGGTCACGAATTGCACCACGCCTCAACCCGATTCACTAAAATGAACAGGATCAGCCCTCACTCTGAAAAAATTGTTGGGCGTGCTATTGTTGAAGAAACGGATTTTTTGATCTGACTTAGTAAAAAATATGATCGTCTTCTTCTGAAAGGATTTGCATCATGCGTTCATTTAAATGTCTTTGTACCGTACTTTTGTTGATGGCGTTTTTCAGTTCACCGCTGTGGGCCACCGAAACACGTCTTACAGTTCGCGCAAAAGCTCACGATGCCAAATTCATCGGCACATCAATGGGCACCGTCGATGTTTCGATCTACGCTTTACCTGGCCATCAGTTGTTAGCCAGCGGTGCCATAAGTGGTGGAACAGGCGATACGGATATCCTGCTTAAAAAACCCATTGCCAGAAATCAGACCATCAGCACCCAAAACGCGGCAGCCTTCCAGACAACTCTTGATATCAACACGCCAACTCAGGTTGAAATTGTTGTCAACGGTCCTCTGGTTGCCGGACAATCCGCAACCAAACAGAGTAAGACCATCTGGCTGATACCTGGCCATCACCTTGATGGGGACGGCATCATCTTTGAATTTTACGGTCTTGTCGTACAATCCCAATCCCCCTTCCCCAACCAATCGTTCAAAGTCGGTGAAGCTGTTTCTCTTCAAGCGTTTATCACGATGATGTGTGGTTGTCCGGTTCAGGCGGACAGTTTGTGGCCAGCCGACCAGTTCACAGCCGAAGCCCTCATCCGGAATGACTCTGACCAGCAATGGCGTATTCCTCTGACGTTTTCAGGAAAAACCGGTCTGTTCAGCGCGACCTGGCGAGCACCGGCCAAAGGAGCGTACCAAGTCATTTTCTCTGCCTCAGAAGATCATCAAAACAACCACGGTGTTGCATTCAGCGGTTTTTCTGTCAAATAAGTCAAAGACAGGTAAAAGCTCTTTTCCTCAAAACCGCAGGAAAAGAGCTTTTACCTTGACAAACAGGTGGAAACAAGCAACTCTACTAGTAATTATTCTTATTTGCGGAGTTTACGATGATCTATCAACAAACAGAATCGTGCAAGACGTTCGAACAGTCGTGCCGGGACAAGAATCTGCGGGTCACACCACAGCGTATTGAAATCTATAAAGAGCTGGTCAAGGCAAAAGACCACCCGACTGCAGAAACGTTACATAACCGTTTGTTGAAACGGATGCCGACCCTCTCTCTTGACACCGTGTACCGCACTCTCGGCACTCTTGCGGAACATGGCTTGATTCATAAGGTTGATACAACAGAGAGTCAGGCACATTTTGAAGCCGATCTGAGTAAGCACCATCACGCCATCTGTTCACAGTGCGGACGCATCTTTGATTTTGACTGGCCTGTTGTTGATGAGTCTAAATTACCGGACGATTTACAGCGCTGGGGTCAAATTGACCGTCGCAGTTTGATTGTGCACGGCATCTGTCACGATTGTCAGTCAAAGCACTAGAAGTGCTTAAAAAATCGCATTGCCATGCGTTTCAGATTAGCGGCAGCCAACAACAATGAGATATATTTTAAGTGCATGTTAAGCTCTTTCCTGTTAAGACTCATACAAACGTAATGCCTCTGTATTTTATAAGAAATACCTATAGGCAAAAGTAAGAACATTCCAGGACCAACAAGCGACCTTCATGGTCTTTTTTATGAACGTTCAATAACGAGGAGAACAACGATGTCCAAAAGCGTCAAAGGAACGGAAACTGAAAAAAATCTTCTGAAATCTTTTGCCGGTGAAAGCCAGGCTCGCACACGCTACACCTATTTCTCCAGTATTGCCAAAAAAGAAGGTTTTGTTCAGATCGCCGATATCTTTGCTGAAACGGCCGATCAGGAAAAAGAACACGCCAAACGTTTCTTTAAATTTCTCGAAGGGGGTGACCTTGAGATCACTGCCATGTACCCTGCTGGTCGCATGGGGACCACGGCAGAGAACCTGCTCGCAGCAGCAACGGGTGAAAATGAGGAACACACTGAACTTTATCCGGCATTTGCCGAGATGGCTCAACAAGAAGGCTTTCCGGAAATCGCCGCAGCATACCGTGCGATCTGCGTCGCTGAAAAACAACACGAAAAACGCTATCGTGACCTGCTGGCCAATCTGGAAAGCGGTCAGGTGTTCAAGCGTGGTGAGACCGTTGTCTGGCGCTGCCGGAACTGTGGCTACCTGCATGAAGGCACTGAAGCGCCCCACTTGTGCCCAGCCTGCATCCATCCTCAAGCCCATTTTGAACTTCTGGGTGAGAACTGGTAATCAAATCTTCTGAAAAATCATTTAAGGCCGATCCCCTGGGATCGGCCTTTTTTGTGTGGGAAATGCGGCACAGGATTCTTACTTGTCTCGCGTAAAGAATCGTGGTAGCCACAAAGGAAGGAACGAGACACGCTGTTTAGCCTGCGGGGAAGCCATGATCAAAAGAATCTGTACGTTTTGTCACTGTGAACTGGGCACCATCGAAGAGGGCCAATCCGCTTCAGAACGGATCAGCCACGGGATCTGCCCCACCTGCATCAAGGAAAACTTTTACGATTGTGGCGAAAAACTGACGGATTTTCTCGATGATATTCCAGTGCCGATAAGCGTCATCAGCAATGATCGACGAGTGCGCTACACCAACACGGCTGGGCAACAGTTATTAGGTAAAAAGATGCAACAGATCTACGGACGCGTTGGTGGCGAGGTTTTTCGCTGCAGTTATGCCCATCTTCCGGAAGGTTGCGGCAAGACCATCCATTGCCATAGCTGCACAATCAATCAACTGGTCAGTGAAACGGCTGAAACGGGTGACGCGTTTCATCAGGTGGGTGCCTATCTCGATATGGATGGGTTATCCGGGATAGAAACCATCAAGCTGCTTATCTCGACAGAGAAGATCGGTCCTTATGTTTTTTTGCGCATTGACCAGGTCGAAACTGTCAGCGACAAAACAACACCCCTGGAATGAATCTCATTCACAGGGGTGCTAAAAACAGTGTCTGGCTTCCGATCTCGGCTAAGCGCTCTTGACCATCAGACGGGATAAAGCACGTGAGAAAGCGACCGGATCACGAGGTTTGTCTCCTTCAAGTAACAGAGCCTGATCATACAACAGACCGACATACTCCTTAAGTTGTTCGCTGTCGGTATTTTCAGCAAAGGCCTCTTTCATCCGGACAATCAGGTCATGGCCGGGGTTGACTTCAAGAACCCGCTGTCCTTTGGGAACATCCTGACCCATGGCTTCAAACATCTTGGCCATTTTCGGATCAAGGTCATGCTCACCGGCCACCAGGCACACGGCAGAATCTTTCAAACGCCCTGAAATCCGCACATCGGAAACCAACTCTTTGAGTTCTTCTTTCATCAGTTCCAACAAATCGCCAAAAGTCTTTTTCTGTTCTTCCTTGTCCGTTTCACCCAGGTCCAGATCACCCTTGATCGCCGACTGGAATGATTTTTCCTGATAGGTGCCAAGACCGGAGATGATGATGTCATCAAAATCATCGGTCATAATCAGCACTTCAATGCCTTTTTCCTTAAACACCTCCAAATAGGGAGAAGCTTCAGCACTGGCTCGATCACTGCCGGTAATGTAGTAAATCTCCTTCTGGTCCTCGCCCATACGCGCAACATAATCGGCCAGCGTGGTGGTTTTACCCGGCTCAGTCGTTGTGGATTCAAACAACAACAGATCGGCAATAGTCTCACGGCGTTCAAAGTCGTGATGGATGCCCTCTTTAAGAATGCGACCGAACTCGGCGTAGAACTTCTCATAGGCTTCAAGGTCATCCTTTTTCATCTGTGCCAGAGTATCGAGAACCTTCTTAATAAGATTCTTTTTGATGACATTGACCACCTTGTTTTCCTGAAGGATTTCGCGGCTGACGTTGAGCGGCAGATCGGAGGACTCAACCACACCCTTAACAAAGCGCAAGTAGGTCGGCAACATTGCTTCACAATGATCCATGATCTGGACACGGCGCACATAGAGTGCCGGACCAATCTTGTAATCCTGGTAAAAAATATCGTAAGGGCGCTTTTCCGGCAAATATAGCAGCGCAGAGAATTCAGTGGTTCCTTCGGCGCGGTAATGGATCACTTTGGCCGGATCAGTGAAATCATGCGACAGGTGCTTGTAGAACTCGTTGTACTCCTCTTCGCTGATTTCATCTTTGCTCTTCAACCAAATGGCTTTTTGTGAGTTGAGAGTTTCTTCCTTGACCTCTGTGACGCTCTTCTCTTGATCATCCGGATCCGGCATGGTCCGGGTCACTTCCATGACAATGGGATACTCAATAAAATCAGAGTACTGCTTGACGATCTTGCGCAATTCCCACTCTTCGAGGTAAGAGGTCTCATCCTCTTTGAGTTTGAGGATGACATCCGTCCCTTTCGAGGATTTTTCACCATCTTCCAAGGTATAGGTGCCGTCGGCATCTGATTTCCAGACAACGGCATGGGTAGCATCAGCACCGGCTTTGCGGGTGATAACCGTCACCTGATCCGCCACCATAAAAGAGGAATAGAAACCAACGCCAAACTGACCAATCAGTTCAGGGTTATTTTCCACTTCGCGGCTTTCAAGCATTTTGATGAATTCTTTGGTGCCGGAATGAGCGATGGTGCCCAGCGCCTCGACGGCTTCATCACGGGTCATACCAATGCCGTTATCGCGGATGGTCAGGGTTCCGGCTTCCTTATCGGCAATCAGTTCAATTTTCCACACCTCGCCGCCTTCAGCAATCGATGCGTCGGTCAACGATTCATAACGCGCTTTGTCAATGGCATCGGATGCGTTGGAGATCAGCTCACGCAGGAAAATTTCTTTGTTGGAATACAGTGAATGGATCATCAGGTCGAGGACCTTATTCACCTCGGCCTTAAAAGTGTGTTTATTGCTCGACATGGAACAAAAACCTCCTGATTAAAAAGATAGAAAGGACGTTTGAGAAGATAAGTATCCGCAAAAACAAAGTCAACCGTTGGAGCACAGTTTTTCGACAGATTCAAACAATCGGAAGGTAATTCACCTCAACGATTTCATATTCTTTATCCCCGGCCGGTGTTTTGACAACCACCGCATCCCCTTGGCAACTGCCGAGAAGAGCGCGTCCCATCGGTGAAACCCAGCTGATACGTCCACGCGACGAATCAATTTCGTCAACACCGACGATGGACAACACTTTTTCTTCGCCCTCTTCATTCTCCACTGTGACCGTACAACCGAACAGCACGCGGCCCTTAGCAACAGTCACCTGGCTGACCGGATCGATAATAACGGCACTATCCATCCGTTTTGTCAGATGGCGGATACGGCGATCAATTTCACGGAGCCGTTTTTTGCCGTAAATATAATCGGCATTCTCCGAGCGATCGCCATTGGACGCGGCCCAAGCGACAGTTTTAACCATATCAGGACGTTGCACATAAAGCAGATCCTTGATTTCCGCCTTGATCCGTTCAGCGCAAGAGGTGGTCATATAGTTTCCCTGAGTCGCGGGCTTTTTGTCACCACCCTGCTTACCAGAAGAAGAGTTTTCCATGAATTTTCTCCAAAAAACGTAAGAAGATTTTTACTCTGTTCGCCCATCATAACGGTTTCAACGCCAACAACAAACAGCTTTGCTTTCGGCTAGAGCAAGTCTTAACCAATAACTATTTCTCATTTGAGCTTTGTCTAAAAGAATCTCTATGTTATTTTTTCAGAATATCCTTTTTAACGCACTATGCCATTTCTGCTGGAGGTTCTATGCATCGGGTTTTCCTTTTTTTTAAGTCCTTTACCATCGGTAAAAAGGTTGCCGTTCTGGTGATGTTGATGCTGCTCTTCACCCTGGTCAATAGTATTTCTTTTCAATCACTCGTGAACAAAATCGGCAACCTCGGCATCGATGAATCTTCGCAGGCCATTTATGAAGGACATAAACGCCAGCTCAAAGATCAGGTTCAATCAACCGCAGAGCTTGTGTCGGCAGTAATCAGTCCACTTCAAGCTCAACAGGAACAGTTTGCGGCCTTGCGTCGTCTGATCGACCCCATCCGTTATGGCGATGATGGCAGTGGATACTTTTTCGTCAACACGCTGGACAATATCATTGTCTTGATCCCTGGCAAACCACATCTCACCGGCAAAGACTTGAGTTCAACCAAAGATGAAAACGGCGTCTACTTCATTCGCGACCTTACAGAACAAGCACGTCAGGGTGGTGGCTATGTGACATATCATTTTGATAAACCTGGCAAGGGGTTACAACCCAAGCTTTCTTTCGCAACCATGATCCCCGGCACGAAACTGGTCATCGGCTCAGGTGTCTACATTGACAATGTCGAAGAGGCTAAGGAAAAATTTATTGCCGCTATCAAGAATGAATCTGCCAGCTCGTTCAAAACTTTGTCCATTGCCATGACCTCAATTTTCATCTTTATCATTATTCCCGTCGTCCTCTGGCTCTCGCGCAGCATCACGGCGCCGCTTCGCAAGGCGATTGATACCATTGACAGGGTATCCAAAGGAGATACGGATGTCGATCTGGATATGGGTAAAGCTATTGATTGCGCTCAGATCATGCAATGTAATGAACCGAACTGTTCCAGCTACGGCAAAGTGACCGAATGCTGGGTACAAAGCGGCTCATTCTCAGCAACACGAGACTGTATTCGCACCCAACGAGGAGAAGACTGCCGCACCTGCCAAGCCTTTGGAGCCCGCACTGAGACTCAGGAGCTGCTCTCCATTGTCAACGGACTGGTAGAAAGTGTCCGTGAACGATCCGCCTTGGCCACAGCCATTGCTCAAGGTGACCTGACTCATGACATCTCAATCCACTCCGATAAAGATGAACTCGGTATCGCTCTCAATGACATGGTTCACAACCTGAGAGAGGTTATGGGAAATATCAAAATCGCCGGAGAGCAGATTTCCAGTGGCAGTGAGCAGGTATCGGATTCGAGCCAATCGCTATCACAAGGCGCAACGCAATCAGCGGCTTCTCTTGAAGAAATCAGTGCGACCATGAACGAAATCGCGTCACAGACGACGACAACAGCAGAAAATGCCAACACCGCAAACACCCTCTCCGTTGAAGCACGCAGTTCAGCTCAGCGTGGCAATCAGCAGATGCAGGAGATGGTTGATGCCATGCGAGAGATCAACGAAGCCGGTCAGAACATTAATAAAATTATTAAGGTCATCGACGAGATTGCTTTTCAGACCAACCTACTGGCCCTCAATGCAGCAGTTGAGGCAGCACGTGCAGGACAACATGGTAAAGGCTTTGCCGTTGTTGCTGAAGAAGTGAGAAATCTTGCGGCACGAAGTGCCAAAGCGGCTCATGAAACGGCTGAGATGATTGAAGAAACGGTGCAAAAGGCTGAGCGAGGCGCGCAAACGGCTGATGTGACGGCAGAGGCCTTGGAGGAGATCCACTCCGGCATCACTAAAGTCAGTGACCTGGTTGCCGAAATTGCTGCCGCTTCAAAAGAGCAGGCCGTTGGTATTTCTCAAATCAATGAAGGGTTGGGACAAATTGATCAGGTGACGCAACAAAACACCGCCAATGCCGAAGAAAGCGCTGCCGCTGCTGAACAACTTTCGAGTCAGGCGGAACAGCTTAAACATCTTCTTGTTCGCTTCAAAACAGAACAGGATGCACCCTCTATAAAAATGTTGAAATAATCAGGACTCTACGTTCCGTAAAAAAGCCCCACTTCATTCGAAGTGGGGCTTTTTTGTGTGACTTGTCCCGTCCTGAAATAAGTTTACACATTGGAGACTTATTTATGGACAAAGTAGAGAGCAAGCGGAGTCGGCGGACTCAACGAGATTACACAATGGGCTTTAAATTGCAGGTTGTTGATGCCGTAGAAAAAGGCGATATGACCTACAAGCAGGCCCAGAAGATCTATGGCATCCAGGGTCGCTCAACCGTGTTAACATGGTTAAGAAAGCACGGAAAGTTAGATTGGACCCAGCCAGTGAGGCTCGCTATGCCCAAAACTCCCAAAGCCAAAGAGACCCCTGCCCAGAAGATAAAGCGACTTGAGCGCGAACTTGAAGATGAACGTCTTCGCAATCTGCTTTTGAATGAAGTTGTTGATATCCTGGATTCTGAGCACGGAATGAGTTTGAGAAAAAAGTATATTGCCAAGGAGCGAGACGCATTCAAAAATACAAAGGGCTAAGTTTAAGCCGCGCTTGCAAGCTTCTTGGCATCAGTCGGCAGGCCGTTTATCAAAGAGAAAGACGCACCCAGCAGCGCAACACAGAGCTGGCTCCCGTCAAAGAGATGGTGATGGAGTTGCGACGGTTCATGCCGAGGTTGGGCGGTCGCAAGCTGTACTCACTGCTGAAACCGAAATTTAATGCTCATAGCATCAAATTAGGTCGGGATGGATTTTTTGATTATTTACGAGAGCATCGGCTGTTGGTTCCACCGGTCAAGCGATTCATCAAGACCACGCAGAGCAGTCACTGGATGAAAAAATATCCGAATCTTCTCACGAGTCAGGATATCAATCGGGCTGAACAAGTCTTTGTCAGTGACATCACGTACGTTGAAACAGATGAAGGGGTTCATTATCTATCGCTGGTTACTGATGCTTATAGCCGCAAAATCATGGGGTATGAGGTCAGTGACAATCTACGTGCAGAAAGTGTTGTCAAGGCATTACGTCAAGCAGCCAGACAACGCCAGACGGATAAATCGTTGCTGCACCATTCCGATAGAGGATTACAGTATTGCTCATCGATCTATCAGGAAGAGCTGAAGCGTCATGATATAACGCCATCCATGACAGATGGTTACGATTGTTATCAAAATGCTTTGGCTGAGAGGGTAAACGGAATTCTGAAGCAAGAGTTTTTGTTGTTTAAGTGCCGTGATTTGCAGGAACTGAAGGACTTGGTTCGCGAATCGGTTGCTATTTACAATCGCCTACGTCCACACCTTAGCTTGAATATGCAAACACCGGAAGAAGTACATAAGAAAGCCACCTCCATGGGGGAGGTGGCTTAGGAATAACTGTCAACGTATTTTAGGACGTGACAACTCATGCCCAAAAATCAGGGCGATTTTCAGTGTTAATGTCCGGCACTGATGTTGACCTGAAGAACAGGCTTGGGTGTCGCCTTAGTACTCGGCGGCAGAACCGGATGGACAACTTCCGGCTGATCGCCGGTCAATCCGTTAAGGAACGCAACAATAAGCGCGACTTCCTGATCATTAATCTCCATGCCCAACTGGGAGCTACCCATGATGGCAACAGCCTGATCAAGGCTCCATACTTTACCAGAGTGGAAATAGGGAGCAGTCAGAGCAATGTTACGCAGCGCCGGAGAACGGAAAACATATTCATCGGAAGCCGTATTGGTGACTTTAAAACGACCTTTGTCATCAGGAGGCAGGATTTCGGCACCCGGTTGTTCAACGACACCAAACGGGAAGTAATCACTACCACCAATGTTTACGCCGTCATGACAACCAACACAACCGCTGTTGACAAACAGTTCGAGACCCTTTTTCTGGGAAACACTGAGAGCTTTGTCGTCGCCTGCCATAAAGCGGTCAAGGGCATCATTCGGAGTCAGCAAAGTCGCTTCAAAAACTTCGATCGCATTGGCCATGTTATCAAAAGTGACAGGATCACTTTCGCCCGGGAAGGCTTTTTTGAATAAAGCAACGTAGTCAGGAATAGATTTCAAAATTTTGATAACCGCTGCAGGGGTATTGTTCATCTCAACAGAGGCTTGAACAGGTCCTTTTGCCTGGGCAGCCAAGTCTTCAGCACGACCATCCCAAAATTGCGCGGTATTAAATACGGCATTGTAGGTTGTCGGTGCGTTACGGGGCCCTTTTTGCCAGCCATGACCGGTCGAAGTTTCCTGCAGATCAGCACCGGCTAGCCCGACATTATGACAGGTTTGGCAGCTGATCAGTTGGGAAGCCGACAGGCGAGGTTCAAAATAAAGCATATGTCCAAGGCGAACCTTGTCTGCTGAAGCAGGATTTTCTTTAAGTTGCGGAGCGGACTTGGGAATGGGTTTAAACATCCCTTGGGCAAGACCACGCAGCTCAGCATCCGAAGCCAGCGAAGTTGAGACAAAAGCCATCATCAAAACGACAGACAGCAACGACAGAGTGATCCCTCTTTTCATGTGTATTCCTCCTCGAGGTTGAATTGTATAGTGATATCAGGACAGACGCAGCCAGTGGGGCCTTCCCGGAGAACCATTCCCTGAGCCAACCTGATATCTTGATGCAGCTAATAATACACATTGGTTTCAAAACCGCAAGACCTTTTTCGTTTAAAATCCTATTTAATAATTATTACTATCTGAAAACAGCATAACATCTTCTTTTTGCATTCTTTTCTTTCGTAGCTTTTTAAAAAACTTTTTTACCAACGACATCAATCGTCAAAAGAACTTCTTATAGCCCTAAAAGAGTCGTTACAAGACCATAACATTTGTCAATTTACGATGAGGGACAGATCATTTTTTTGAATTGGACATGTTTCTTTTGAGACGCTATTTTCCATCGTATTTATTATTGTCTACTATAGTTTTTTTCTATCGTAGATGCGTACACAATCATGGAAAAAGGAGGAAACATGAAGAAACACCGCAACAATCATGTTGTTGCCGGTGGGATCAGCGCCTTGCTCTTGGCAATGCTGTGCGCCTGCTCCCAACCGGGGACACAACTGGACGCGACGATCCCCCAGATCGCCGATGCCCAAGCCGTCGGTTCAAGCGCTTGTCTCGACTGTCACGAGGAACTAGGACAAGCTTTTGAACACAACATCCATAACCTGCTGGCTGATTTTGAATATTTGGCCAATGGTATGGACAATCAAGGCTGCGAATCCTGCCACGGACCGGCCAGCCAGCATATCGACGAGGGAGATACGGAGAAAATCCTCAGTTTCTCTTCTCTTAATGCCGCTCAGGCGTCAGCGATCTGCCAAAACTGTCATACTGAAGGTGAAACCATGGAGTGGAATCATTCCACCCATGCCGCTTACGGCATCGGTTGCATCGACTGCCACGTTGTCCATGAAGATGGTGGCAACAAAGCCATGCTGAGTAAACCCGAAGATGAACTGTGCTACAGCTGCCATCAGGATGTGCGCGCTAAAATGCACATGCCGAATCACCATCCGGTGAAAGAAGGCAAAATGAGCTGCAGCGACTGTCATAACCCGCACGGCAGCCAAACCCGTCCGATGCTGCGTACTGACGAACGTAAAAACGAGCTCTGTCTGACCTGTCACATGGATCAGTCCGGTCCTTTTGCTTTCGAACATGCACCAGTCATGGAAGACTGCACCATCTGCCACAATCCCCACGGCACGGTTGCTGACAACCTGATTAAACAAAACGAGCCTTTCCTGTGTCTGCAATGCCATGAACTGCACTTCCATACAAACTTCCGTCCTAACACGGATGCGTTGGCCGAATATGCCCAGCTGGCTTCATCTTCTGATGCCTCCCTGGCAGCCATCGGCACCAGTGCGCAGAAAATTCTCAACACCATTGTCAATTCAGGCATCGACGACAAACATGCCATGCAAATGGCGATGATGACACGGTGCAGTCAGTGTCACCCCAGCGTCCACGGTTCTGACCTGCCCTCACTGTATACCCCGGGCGGCGGCAGCCGTTTGACTCGATAGCCGACAAGGAGGCCTGTGAATTATGAAACAGTTACGTACCTATGTTTTGTTGGCATCCCTCTCGGTCCTGATGATGGCAACCAGCGGCATTGCCGCTGACTGGTCTGAAGCATCCATCAACCTGGGCTATACCGGTGTCAGCAGTGATGACAGTCTGAACAAAACCGCCGAATATGAATCCATGGATTCGTCCATTGGCGGAGGCGTTGAACTCGATGTCCGCAAAAATGGCGTCGGCATTGAACTGGAAGGTCAATATTCCGACGAAGAAGAAAGTGAAGCATCCGCAAAATTCGATATCAAACGGATCCTTCGCGCAAAATACAACTATCAAAAATTTATCCACCGCCTGCGTCATGATCTGTTGTTTGAAGATAAAACTCACTTGTCAGCAACAGGTGGCCCGGGTTACACCAGTTTCGAACCGAGTATCAACATCGGTGGCGAGCACGACATCTATGACGGCATCATTGCTGCCAATGCGGTCCCCCTGCTCACCGAAGCCGGAACTGTCGGCCTGGAAGGTCTGCAGACTGCAACCTTTAATGATCTGGACCAAGGCCGTGACTACATGATCGAACGGCGTAAACATGAAGCCAGCGCCAAACTGCAACTGCCGGCTTTCCCCTATCTGGTTCCGGAAGTAAAATTCAGCCATGAAGAAAAACACGGCTGGCAGCAAACCACGTTGATGACCGGTCAATGCACACCGTGCCATACGGTGGCCGTTGGTCAAGAGATTGATCAGACCACGGAAGAAGTCAGCATTGGTGCAACATTTAAAATGGCCGGCCTTACCGCCAGCTACTTCCACACCGAGCGGGAATTTGACAACCAGAGCGACGATTATGCTCACGAAGGTCAAGTCGATAATGAATACTATTACGACACCATCGTTAAGCCCTATTTCGATCGTTTGCTGTTTGAAAACGACACTCAGGAAATCGGCATCACCGCTGACATTGAAAAGAAAATGGATACGGTGAAACTGCGCTATGACGCGTCAGCCAACACCACACTGTACGGTAGCTACGTCAGTGCCGAGACGAAAAACAACTACAACGATCTGGAATACGATTCCGATACCCTGTTTTTCAGTGTCAGCAACCGCAGCATTGCCGGTCTGAGACTCAAAGCGTATGCCAAACAGTACGAAATCGACAGTGATGACCTGTATGTCGACATGACCTCTTACACCGCTGACACCTCGATTGTATTTGGTGCCAATACGATTCCGGTGTCGGATTTCAACTACACCCGTCCTTCCAGTGCCAGCCGTGACGTGCTCGAAACAGGCCTGTATGCATCCTATGTGCTCGGAGCCAGCACCATGCTGACCGGCGCCTTTACCTACAAAATCGTCGATCGTGATAACGACACCTTCAAAGAGTATGACAGCGATCTTCTCGATGAAGCGTACCTTGACGATGAAGAAACCACCTACAGCACATTCGAACTGGGCATCAGCTCACGCCCCATGTCCGCAGTCAATCTGCGCGCCAAGTACACTTATGAGCATGCAGACTCTCCATTCAGCTACAGCAACGGTCTCGGTTATAACGACCTGTATCAATATGGCTGGACCCAGCTGATGGAAAATGATCCCGACCCACTGGATATGACCACCAACTCAGCCTTTTATGAAGTTCTGCGCAGCTGGAATCGCACCACCTCCGGCAGCAATGTGGCTGAAGATCATCATCAGTTCAAAGCCAGTGCGACCTGGACTCCCAATGATATTTTCTCGCTAAGCGTCAATGGTCAATACACCTTTGAAGAAAATGATGAGGCGTATAACGATTGGGAAAACAACAGCTGGAACGCCGGTGTCAGCATCTTCCTGATGCCGAGCGAAAAACTGACGTTCAGTGCCGGTTATGATTATCAATACGGCAAAACCACAACCAAATATGCGACAGCACTCTACGTTGGTTGCTTCTCGGAGAGTATGGGTGAGCAGATTGCTTCGGTCTATGCCGATGTCGATTATGACACCACGGCTCAGGTCCTCTATCTGTCAACGACCTACCAGGCTACAGACAAGCTGACTCTCAGCGGTGATCTGACCCTGACCAAGGCCGAAGCCTCAGCGGACAATCCGGATTTCGGTGACAATATTTACTATGAAAACTATCTGGATTACGTCCTGTCCGGCATGACTGAAGAGGAATACGTGGCCTATCTGGACGCCAACGATCTGCCCTACACGCAGACCTTTATGATGAGTTATCTCGACTACAGTGGCTCAGATGATTATTCCGATCTCTATTATGAGACTCTGGATCTGACTCTGGGGGCGGAATATCGCTTCAATGAAGCGCTGACGTTAGCTGTTAGCGGTTTCTACCGTTGGGTTGAAGATGGTGAAGCTTATCTGGGTGATGACTATGATGGTGAACTGTATCTGGTCAATACATCCGTGAGTTATCGCTTCTAGGCCTGTTGCAGCCTTCCCTCTGAACTAATTCAGAGAGACATCTACGACAACGTCCATAACGGACACTGTCGGCACATTAAGCCCCCGTCACCTTTTGGTGACGGGGGCTTTTTTATGTTCTGCGGTTCTCTCCAAACAGATTTCAAGGTAGAATAGAAAACATAAAACGGACTAAACCTGATCGCCCTTCAACTGTGCCGATAGCCTCTGGTGATGGTTTAAATAATAATCGCCCTAAAGGAGCCCCGAGTGCGCCCCATTTCTTCAATAATCTGTTTGTGTATTCTTTTCATTCTCACTCTGACACCGACCTGGATTTTGGCCGAAAACGGCACGTCAACAGGTCAACTGGCCGGTGAACAAAACACCGCCGCTAACGAGTCAACAGCGCCTGCGGCAACTCAGGCGACTGTTTTCCCAGGGGTCTCAGAAGTTGTTTCCCGCCTGGCGACGTTTAACAACAATGTCGCTGTTACCACAGCCCAACTCAATGAGATCACCACACTGGACCAGACAAAAGACAATCTGGAAAAAGTGATGGAACGCCAAAAAACGCTCGATCAACGACTTAAAGAGTTGGGGGACCCGGAACAATGGAGTTTTGAACGTCTTCTTGAAACGCGAAGCGTGCTCATTACCCAACTGGGCAGTCTCAATGTCATCTTCGAGTCACTGTCGGCAAAATTGACCATCCTCGACAATGCTCGCAATCAATGGCAGCAAAGAAAAACATTCTGGATTGAATGGAAAAATTATCTCCTCAAGGAGAACACGGAATTCCCCGTTGCAGCATTTGATCAGGCCGACGAAAAAATCACCGCTCTGCTCAAAAAGATTGCCGATGCCAGTGGACAGTTGATTGCGGTACAGCAGCAGGTCGTTCTGGTACAGGACGGCAACGATGCAACGGTTCGTCAGATTGATACAGCGCTGAAAAATCTGCGTTCACAAATTTTCAAGAAAACGGCACGTTCTCTTTTCAGCAGTGCCTTTTACCGGCAATTTGACAGCGAACTGATCACTCAGGTCAAAGATAATTTCAAACTGGTACAGTGGTATCGGGAAAGCTACCTTCACGACTATTGGTGGGTGGCTGTTGTGCAATTGAGCCTGGCGTTAGCCCTGGCCTTCAATCTGCGAAAACATCGCAAAAAGAATGACGCCTCTCAATGGAACATCCTGTTTCGACATCCCTGGGCCGCTGGATTATTTGTCGCCTTTGCCACCCTCAGCCCTCTGTATAAAGCTCCGCCATTGGCCTGGACGTTTTATCTTCTGCTGGTCAGTGTCATTGCAGCATGTATCCTTGTCGCCGGTATTGTGCCGGAGCGGCGACATGCTTTGCTTGTCTGGTTGTTGGCCTTTATCTACCTGATTTCCATGTTTCTCCAGGTCATAGGCCTGCCATTGCCTTTTTTGCGCCTGTATCTGGTGGTCTTGTCTTTTATCGGTATCCCTTTGCTGGTCTGGATGTGTTCCTTGAGTCGCAAGAACAAGGATTCCTGGCAACTCGTTATCGGTCAACGCATCGGCATCATCCTGTTGGCAATCTCACTGATTGCTCAGTTGGGTGGCTATAGCACGCTGTCATCACGGCTGGTGGATTCGTCCATCAAAACCGTCTTTGTTCTGCTGATGGTCTATATGGTCATGCGTCTGACTCAGGGCGGCATTGACTACCTTCTACTCCATCCCTGGACTCAGAGCTGGAAGTTCTTCAAGATTTTCGGCTCACGTTTATCCAAGAAAATCAATCATTTCCTGATCGGGGCACTGCTCATCTATGGTGCGCTTTATACGGTGCAGATCTGGGGTGGCAGTGACAGTGTTGCCACGACCTGGCTGGCGGTCAAAGATCTCGGCGTGATGATTGGTGACATTGAATTGACGGTCAGCGCCGTGATCATGATCATTATGATCATGTACCTGTCCTTTACATTGTCGTGGCTGATGCGTTCATTGTTTGATGTCGAAATTGTCGGTCCGCGTTATATGGACAGTGGCTTGCGTGATTCCCTGAAAACCTTGCTTCACTATGTGATTATTTCATGCGGTTTATTACTGACTCTCGGCTCACTCGGCATTGGTCTGCAAAGCTTTGCCGTGGTTGCCGGTGCTCTTGGTATCGGAATCGGCTTTGGCCTGCAGAATATCGTCAATAACTTTGTCAGTGGTTTGATTCTGCTGTTCGAACGCCCGATCAAACTGGGAGACCGAATCATCCTTGATGGGGAGTGGGCCATTGTGCGAAAAATCGGGCTACGCTCTACCGTGATTGAAACGTACAGTCAGGCCGAGATCATCGTCCCCAACAGTCAGCTCATTTCGGAAAAAGTGACCAACCTGACGCACAGCAACTCGCGATCACGCATTACCATTGATGTTGGGGTCGCCTATGGCGAGAATATTGAACGGGTTCTGGAGATTCTCAAAGAAGAGGCTAAAAACAACCCGACGGTTCTGCAGTATCCGGAGCCCTCGCCTCTTTTTGTCGCCTTTGGAGCAAGTTCCCTGGACTTTAAACTGCGTGTCTGGCTGGAAAATTTTGACCAAGGCCTTGATGTCAAAAGTGCATTAAGTGTCGCGATTTACAACCGGCTCGATAAAGAGGGTATCTCCATCCCCTTCCCGCAACGCGATCTTCATTTACGTTCCGTTTCGGACAGCGTGTGGCAAAAATGGTATGCCAGAGATGGCGTGACGCCCTCAGAACCAGCGCTTCCAATGGAAGAGGAGCATCAACCCGGCACCGAGAATGAGCAAACAGCCACAGAACAGCAAGAACGCCACCTCGGAGTGAGCCCCGGGGATTCCACCGACATTGACACCGAACAGACCGGTAAAAAAGGATAAAGGCAGGAAGACTGCAGCAAAAATATTGATGATGTACATGCGGGCGTTAAGTTGATCGGAGACTTGCGCCTGCAGCTCTTCCTGCACAATGACAGTCCGGTCTCTTACAGCATCGAGGTCTTCCATATGGCGCTGCAAGCGGTTACGAATTTCTTTCAGGTGCATCAGCGTCCGTTCATTGAACCATGCAGGTGGTTCGGCAGCCAATTGTGATAAGGCATCTCGCTGTGGCGACAGATAACGGCGAGGCGTAACGACACGTCGCCGCAGACTGGAAATCGCTTCGCGACGCCGAAGATGATCCTCTGCCAGATCACTCTGCTCAATCAGCTCCACCTGATCTTCATAATCATCAATCATCTGGCTGACATACCATTCCAGCCGATCACACAGCTCCGAAAACAAGCCCTGTGTTGACTTTGGTCCACGCCCTATATTGAGTTGTTCCTGAATATCCTTCACTGAAGCCAGAGAGCGATGGCTCAAGGTAATAATCCGTTCCGGATCCAGCCAGACCCGTAAAGAAACCATGTCTTCCATCGCCGCCCCGGGATTCTTATTAACACCGCGTAAGCCAACCAGAACGCCTGGGGAGTATAAAGCGACCCGCGGTCGGCTGTCTTCGGCAATCAGGGCTTCGATCACCAGAGAATCAAGTCCCTGGCGTGTCAACCAAGCCTGAATCTCAGGATCTTCGTAATCACAGTGAACCCAAACCGTGGAGCGACTGGCTCCGTTTTGCAGATCAGACCATTCCAACAAACGCGCCGAACCGGAGCCATCAAGCTGTACGGCAAAACGAAACCCTTCTGGTATAGCATTCATGGACATGCAATCTCCCATTCGTAGAAGAAATATTTTTCTCTCAGACTACCCTGCCCGTTAAAAAAGAACAACCATCGTACCTTCTTTTCACGGTCGCGCCTGACGGGACTTTACCGCGCTACGTGGTATAATAATACACGGAATACATCCATTTATGGATCCATGTCATGCATCCGGCGCAAAGGGAACAATTCGATAACCTACGCCCACAGTCGTGAAAAACGTACAAACAGCGACTCAACGGCGACCCCTCATCTTTACGCGCCATTGTAACTGTGTTGTTATGCCTTTGTAATGGAGTCAAACATCATGACGGAACTGTTGTTGATCCTCGTCAGTACCGTGTTGGTCAATAATGTCGTTTTGACCCAGTTTCTCGGCGTGTGTCCATTTATGGGCGTGTCTAAGCGTATCGACACCTCACTGGGCATGGGCGTGGCCATCATCATCGTCATGACCATCGCCTCCCTGGCCACCTGGCTGTTCCACTATCACGTTCTGATTCCCCTCGGCATCGGTTATCTGCAGACCATCGCCTTTATCCTGATCATCGCCAGCCTGGTGCAATTCATCGAAATCATGCTGCATAAAGTCAGCCCCGCGCTGTACCGGGCGCTGGGCATCTACCTGCCGCTGATCACCACCAACTGCGCGGTACTCGGCATTGCCGTGCTCAACATTCACAAACAGCACAGCCTGCTCGAATCGCTGGCGTTCTCCTTTGGCGCCGGTCTCGGCTTCACCCTGGCGCTGTGGATCTTTGCCGGATTGCGCGAGCGGCTTGAAGTCAGCGCCGTGCCCAAGTGCTTTCAGGGTACGGCCATCGCCCTGATCACGGCCGGATTGCTGTCGCTCGCTTTTATGGGCTTTTCGGGACTGGTCAAGATCTGACACCGTGAAGAAAGGATGGGAATGACAACGCATCGGATTGAGCACCGGCCATGATGAGCGCGATCCTGAGTCTTGGGAGTGTGGCCCTGGTGGCTGCCCTGATTCTCGGCTGGGCGTCGAGAAAATTCGCCGTGGTGGTCGACAAGCGCGAAACCGAGATCGTCGCCATCCTGCCCGGAGCCAATTGCGGGGCCTGCGGCTTTGCCGGCTGTGCCAGTTACGCCGCCGCCATCGTCGCCGGGCAGGCCGCGCTCAATCGCTGTTGTCTGGGCGGCAATGACATGATCGTGCGGATTGCCGAGGTCATGCACATGGATGCCCATCCGCCGCTGCCGCAAAAAGCCCTGGTCCTATGCCGGGGCGACAACCGGGCTACCACCCTCAAGTACCGTTACCTGGGGCTGCGCGACTGCAATGCCGCGGAGCTGCTGGCCGACGGCCCCAAACAGTGCCCGGACGGCTGCCTCGGTCTGGGTTCATGCGCGGCGACCTGTCCGTTCGGCGCCATTGAGATCACCGCTGATGAGCTGGCGGTTGTCCATCACGAACGCTGTGTCGGCTGTGGGCGTTGCGCCGCCGCCTGTCCGCGTCAGGTGATTGCCCTGGTTCCGATCACCGCCATGGTCCACGTGCTGTGCCGCAGTCACGACAAAGGCGCCCAGGTGCGCCGCTACTGCGACAACGGCTGTCTCGGCTGCGGCCTGTGTAAAAAAGCAGTGCCCGAAGCCTATGTTGTCGAGCGATTTCTGGCCCGGGTGGACTATGACCATGCCGAGCAGGCGGCACAGGCCGTTCCGGTCTGCCCCAATCACTGCATTATCGATCTGGCGGCACAACAGTCTGAAACGACGGAGGCGCACACATCCTTATGAAGACCGCACCCACATTTCGCGGCGGCATCCATCTGCCCGGCCACAAGCGGGAGACGCACCAGCCCATTGAGGTTTGCCATCTACCCGACCAGCTGGTGTTGCCCCTGAGCCAACACGCCGGGGAACCGGCCCAGCCCTGTGTGGCCGTCGGTGACCGGGTGGCCAAGGGGCAGTGTGTGGCCACGGCTGAAGCCGAGGTGTCGGCCCCGGTTCACGCTTCGACATCCGGCAGCGTGGTAGCCATTGAACCGCGCCCCCATCCAAGCGGCAAAAATCTCCCGGCCATTGTCATCAAACCGGATGGCGAAGACCGCTGGGCCACCGACCTGACGCCGTTGAACCCGCAGCTGTGGAGCCCGGAAACCCTCAAGCAGCACATCCGCGACGCAGGCATTGTCGGCATGGGCGGCGGCACCTTTCCCACCCACGTCAAACTGACGCTCATGGAACAGCACGCGTGCGATACATTGGTGATCAACGGTTGCGAATGCGAACCCTGGCTGAGCGGCGATGATCGCCTGATGGTGGAACAGGGCGACAAAGTGCTGGACGGGGCCGACATTCTGCGCCGGGCGCTGGGTGTACAACGGACGCTGATCGGCATTGAAGACAACAAACCCGAAGCCATTGCGTTGTTGCGACACGCCAGCCGCAAATTTGACGCCATGGAGATTGTTTGCGTGCCGAGCAAATATCCTCAGGGCGCGGAGAAACAGCTGATCGACGTGCTGCTGGGGCGGCAGGTACCGTCCGGCGGCCACCCGGCAAACATCGGCGTGGTTGTCGATAATGTGGCCACGGCTGCGGCCGTCAGCGATGCCGTGCGCTACGGCCGCCCGCTGGTCGAACGGGTGGTGACCATCGCTGGTCCAGCCCTGTCCACGCCGAAAAACCTGTGGGTGCGTCTCGGCACGCCGCTGCGCACTCTGATCGACCAGTGCGGCGGCAGCCGCGAGGAGATCGGCAAAATCATTGTCGGCGGCCCGATGATGGGCCAGAGCCAACTCGGTCTTGACACGCCGGTCGTCAAGGGCACCACGGGCCTGCTGCTGTTCGGCAGCCAGGATGTATCGTTACACGCGGCCGGTCCGTGCATCCGCTGCGGCCGGTGTATCGCCGCCTGCCCTCTGCACCTGTTGCCGGCCACCATCACCGCCTACGCCGAGCGCGGCCGTTTCGATGTCGCCCTGAATGACGGCGCCCTGGAGTGTATGGAATGCGGCTGCTGCACTTATGTGTGCCCGGCCGCGCGACCGCTGGTGCAGATGCTGCGTTACGCCAAAGCGGAGATCAGCGCCCGTCAAAAGGAGTGCCTGACGTGACCCCATCACCGACGCCATCGTCTCTCTCATCGGCCGCTCCATCGCCGACACCGCTTTTCTACATGTCCTCCTCGCCGCATCTCCACGGCTCGGACACGACGGAGAAAATCATGCGCCGGGTGATCTATGCCCTTCTGCCTGCCGTGGCCGTTTCCGTGTATCTGTTCGGCCTGGCGGCGTTGAGCGTTCTGCTGTTGGCCGTGGTCGGCTGCCTGGGATGTGAGGCGTTGTGCTGCCGCCTGGCGGGCACGCCGCTGACGCTGCGCGACAACAGTGCCGCGCTGACCGGCGTGCTGCTGGCCCTGAACCTGCCGCCGTCCGCCCCCTGGTGGCTGGTGCTGTTCGGCGCGCTGGTCGCCATCGGTATCGGCAAGCAGGTGTATGGCGGCCTCGGCCATAATCCATTCAACCCGGCGCTGGTGGCGCGGGTGGTATTGCTGATCTCCTTTCCGCTGCACATGACCCACTGGACGGCAGCAACGGTTGCCGAGTCCGCGGTCACGGCCATTGACGCCATGAGCGCGGCCACGCCGCTCGGCGCTATGAAAGACGCCCTGCGCCTCACCGGCCAACTGCCACCGTCCGCTTATGACGGCTTTACCGACTACTTTTTCGGCCACATGCCCGGCTCCCTGGGAGAAGTCTCCGCCCTGGCGCTGTTGCTCGGCGGGCTGTACCTGCTGATCAGCAAGGTGATCACCTGGGAGATTCCGCTCAGTTATCTCGGCAGTGTCGCGCTGTTCGGCGGCATTCTGTGGTGGAGCGACCCCGGCCGTTATCCCAGTCCACTGTTTCATCTGCTCACCGGCGGCCTGTTGCTCGGTGCTTTTTTCATGGCCACCGATCCGGTGACCACGCCCCTCACCCGCAATGGACGGCTGCTGTTCGGCGTCGGCTGCGGGGTGATTACCCTGCTGATTCGTCTGTTCGGCGGTTATCCCGAGGGGGTGTCCTTTGCAATTCTGCTGATGAACGCCGCTACGCCGCTTATTGATCGCTATACCAAGCCGCATATTTTCGGCCGACCGCGCAAAACCGCTCCGGTCAGGGAGGTGTCCTCATGAAGGAGCTGAGCCGCCTGGTCGTCACCCTGACTCTGATCGCCACCACGGCCGCGCTGGTACTGGCACTGGTCGAGAATGCCACCCGCGCGCCCATTGCCGAACAACAGCGGTTGCGGCAACTTAACGCCATTGCGGCGGTATTGCCGCCGTTTGACAACCATCCGGATCAGGATGTGATCACGCTGAGTGAAACGGACGCGAGCTCGGGACAACAGCACTCCCTGACCTTTTACCGCGCCCGCCGCGCCGGAAAGATGGTGGGAGTCGCGTTTAACGTCACCAGCCGGGACGGATACAGCGGCGCCATCACTCTCACCGTCGGCGTCGACGCGCAGGAGCAGATCATCGCCATTGAAATTTTGTCTCAGGCTGAGACGCCGGGATTGGGTGCCCGCATTAGAGAAGCTTCGTTCACCGACCAGTTTCAGCATCGCGGTCTCGACAACACCGACTGGCGGGTGAAAAAAGACGGCGGCGACATCGACCAGCTGACCGGCGCCACCATTTCGCCGCGTGCCGTGGTCATTGCCGTACAGCGAGGGCTGGCGTTTCTGCACCGTCACCGCGAACAGATCATGACTCCCAGGGAGATCACCCATGAGCTTGGCAGCTGAATTCACCAAAGGGATTTGGGCAAAAAATCCCACGTTTAAACTGGTTCTCGGCATGTGTCCGGTGCTGGCGGTCACCACCAGCGCGGAAAACGGTCTCGGCATGGGATTGGCCACCACTTTTGTGCTGATCTGTTCCAACAGCGTCATCTCGCTGCTGCACCGACGCATCCCGGATCAGGTGCGGATTCCAGCCTTCATCATCGTCATCGCCACCTTTGTCACCGTCGTTCAGCTGGTCATGGAAGCCTGGGCGTTTCATCTGTATCAGGCGCTGGGCATTTTTATCCCGTTGATTGTGGTCAATTGTCTGATTATGGGCCGCGCGGAAGGGTTTGCCTCGAAAAATCCCCTGGCGGCATCCATTGCCGACGGGGCGGGTATGGGGCTGGGCTTCACCCTGGCCCTGTTTATTCTCGGCGCCATCCGTGAATTTATCGGCCTCGGCACCGTTCTCGGCTTCAGTCTGTTCGGCGACAGCTATCCGCAGGTGATCCTGCTACTGCTGCCTCCCGGTGGTTTTATTGTGCTGGGATTGGTGCTGGCGTTGCTCAACCGCTTGAGTGGCCAGACACGATGACGCTTATGAGAGTTTGAGAATCGAGGAAAGTTCGGGGTGGGTCCGGCGAAAAAAAACGCCGCCTAAAAATGGATCATAATTCCTGCATAAGGACCGGAGAATTCCAAATTGACATCGACATCGGATTCATCCACCGCCAGATCAAAATAGCGATAGCCGGCAAACAGACCACCGTTCTCCATGGGCAGGTATTCCAATTGCAGATTGGCATCAAACAGGTGGTTGTCATCGTATTCAATATAACCGGCACGACCAGTCAGTGCCACATGCTCTGACAAGGCAATACAGGTACGGATTCCTAAAGTCGGGAACGGGGCAATCACCGAATCGTTTTCGTGAATTCCGGCATCCTCATCTGAAAATTCAATTTCGATATCGGCAAGCTTAATGGCAAACTCGACACCCAGTCGAAATGGTGTGGGAACTTCTTTCATATTGATCAGACAGAAGGTGTATCCCATGTCGTAAAGATCAAATTTGACATCCGTAGAGACACGATCGCCGAGACGAAATGCCTGCCCATTGTAAAAACCATCCGTCGCCATGAGGTTATCACCGGAAAACTCCATCGGCAGGTAGGAAAAATTCAACTGGGAATTCCCCCAATCCAAAGTGAGTTCTCCCAACAATTCCCGGCTATTGCCCCAATCAAGATCATCGTCAGTATTTAATGAGGTTTCCAGGGAAGATCCACTGCCAGACAGATCTCCTGAAGGGGTCAGGAACTGATATCCGGCACGAAGAGAAACCTCTGTTTGAGCAAATGAGGTCTGAGAAAAAATCAGGCTGCATAAAACGATGATGCTGATTCGAGCGAACAGGGTCATAGGCTGTCTCCCGCTTTCCCCTTATGGAACATTAAGTCCATCTTCCATCGATAATCATAACCGCCACAGTAATAATTATCTTTTACTTTCAGTAACTTAACTGCAACTGGCGTACCAGCATGGCTTAATCAATGGTTAATCTTACCTCATGGTCAAGCTTTATAAAAAAAGCACTGCAACGACGAGCCCCTCTGAGCCGTCATAAAAACTTATCCGCTGTAAAAACAAGATGTTGCAACAAAGGAATGATTAGATCTTTACAGAACAGAAAAAATAAACAGCCGTTGGCCAGAAGATTTTTTCTATGCGAAGAGCATAGATGAGAGGCTACTAAATAAAAATAGTCGCGAGGAATGAGGCTGTTACGCCACAAGGCGTGTCGTCATAGCCACGACAGTGTTCGGATGACATCACCGCCATTGATCAATGGCGTACTTTTCCAACCGATAAAGTAACGTATGTCGGGGGATTCGGAGAAAAGCCGCAGCCCGGCTTTTATTCCCCTGGCAATACTGCATCGCCTGAATGACCGCTTGACGCTCGATTTCTTCCAGCGAATAGCCTTCAGCAGGCAACTGAAGAACAGGTGAAGCAGAAACGGAAGAACCCGTGATATGAGAAGGGAGATCCTTCAGATCAAGCCGATCGTGCTGACGCAGGATCAGCATCTGTTCAATCACGTTATGTAGCTCGCGAATATTGCCGGGCCAGGCATAGTCGGCAAGTGCTCTGTATAACGCGTCGGAAACCTGAACACCTCGCCCCTGAGGATGGTGGGCGATAAAATGATTGACCAACAGGGGAATATCCTCGCGCCGCTCACGCAGCGGCGGCAGTTTCAGTGGCACCACGGCGAGTCGGTAATAGAGATCCTGACGAAAACGCTGCTGGGCAATCTCTTCGGGCAGATCGCGATTGGTCGCCGCGACGAGTCGGACATCAATGTGCCGCGGCTGTCCACCCAGCGGTTCAATCTGCCGTTCCTGGAGCGCCCGCAGCAGCTTGGGCTGCAACGCCAGCGGCATTTCGGCAATTTCGTCGAGGAACAGGGTGCCACCGTCGGCCAACTCGAAACGTCCTTTCTGGTCCTTAATCGCCCCGGTGAACGCTCCTTTAACATGGCCGAACAGCTCACTTTCCAGCAGGTCATGCGGAATGGCCGCACAGTTGATGGCGACAAACGGGGCCATGCGCCGTGACGAGGCTTGATGAATCCGCCGTGCGACCAGCTCTTTTCCGGTCCCGCTTTCTCCTGTGATCAACACCGGAACCAGACTCAACGCCACCTTATCGACCTGCTCCAGCACTTGATGCAATGCGGCTGATTTCCCAACAATCGGCTGCGACGTATCCTGACGCTGAAGCACTTCGTGAAGCTGGCAGTTCTCGCGGTGCAGTGCCCGGTATTCAAACGCGCGCGCCACAGCCAGGCGCAGCTGCTCACCGCTAAACGGCTTGGTCAGATAATCATAGGCGCCACTCTTCATGGCGCCGACCGCCTGCTCCACGGTACTATAGGCGGTGATGATCATCACCAAAGTTTCAGGGGATTCGGCCAAAACTTTTTCCAATACCTGGTAGCCGCTCATCCCCTCCATACGCACATCGGTAATGACCAGAGCCGGTTGATGCTGGCGAAAAATAGGCAGAGCCTGTTCGCCGCTCTCGGCAGTCAACACCTGATAACCCGCCTCCTGTAGGGTAAACTCAATCACCCGGCGCATGGACGCATCATCATCGATCAGCAAAATGGATTCAGCCATGGATTATCTCCTCCACCGGGGCCAGATCAGCCAGCGGCAGGCGCAACTCAAAGCAGCAGCCCTGCTTCGGCAGTGTCTCCACCTGAATGGTGCCGCCATGATTATGAACAATCCGTTCCGTAATCGCCAAACCAAGGCCCGTGCCTTGGGAGCGGGTGGTGTAGAACGGTTGAAAGATCTTCTGCCGCTGCTCCTCGCTCAATCCCGGACCGGTATCGCAAAAGCGCACCACCGCTTTATTGTCATTGGTCGTTGCCAGAATCGACAAACAGCCGCCCTCGCCCACCGCTTCCATGGCCTGTAGCGCATTGAGAATCAAGTTCAAGAATGCCTGCTTATACTGGCTGGCGTCACCGGCAATGGGATTGGCCACATCGATTTCCACGTCGACATTGACCTGATTTTTACGCGCCTTCACCGTTGTCAGCTGCAACACTTCATCGAGAATCGGTGCCAGAACAAACTGCTGTTGCTCGGTGACATCCGGGCGGGCATAACGCAGATAATTTTCCAGCACCTGATTGAGGCGATCCACTTCTTTGATTAAAATCGTCGTAAATTCATGGTAGCGATTTTCGCTCGAAAAAGCGCCCTGCAGAATCTCCGCCGTACCGCGAATCGAGCCGAGCGGATTGCGAATCTCGTGGGCCAGCCCGGCGGAGAGTTCGCCGAGAGTGGTCAAACGGTCGGCCTGGCGTAACTGCTCTTCGATCTCCAAAATCAAGTCCGCCTGCTGCCGCAACTGATCATAGCTCTCCTGCAACTGCAGCGCCGCAGCTTCGGCCCGCAGGCGTTGGGCATGTTCCTTGGCCATCAGGATTCCGGTGACTGCGCCGATCACGTTGTACATCATGATCTCCAGGTAACGCTCCGGTGCGGTCCACGGTAGATGGCCCCACTGCATCAACACATGAGGCAGATAGGCGATTGAGATAAACAGCGAAGTGCCTAACCCGCCGCGCACCCCGAACCAGATACCGCCGAGGATAATGGGGATGTAGTACAAACGGCGATAGACATCATGCAGGTGGGAATGATGGGTCGTCGTTGTGTAATGCAACGCCGAGATTCCCGCCACCAGGATCAGCAGAAAGATCACGCGAAAAGATGTCTTTTTCCACATCATAGAAGTATCCCGAAGTCTTTGTAGAATATTCTACAGTTTAACGTAAGGTCAGCACTTGTCCATTTGTCGCGATAGCGTGGTGGTTCGCAGCACGCAACGCATTGCTCCGGCGAACCTCATCCATTCGCGGTGATGGTTCCCACGTGACGCGGGCTTCCGCGCCCGCACGTCGGGTCACTTTTGCGTCGACAAAAGTGACGCAAAATCGACTCCCGACCATTGCGCCCTGCGGGTTCCCTCTCTCCACGCGCTTACGCCGTGATGTCGGCAAGAACTCGGTCTGTTTACAACAGCCCTCAAACATTTGCCGACGACCATCACGGCAACGCTCCTTGCGTTCGGCGCTACTGAACGGGAGGACTGAGCGACTAAATAACCCGCTGCCGCAGGGTGGGCACCGCCCCACCCGTTTGACCGGTGCCACGAAAAAGATGGAGCCAACCGGCTGATTGTTATCAACGTTTTACGCCAAAGCTGATGAGGCACACGATTCGCCGACCTCAAGGGCGGCGAGCCGAATCGGTGAAGCATCACGAAAACCGACTCATTGTCGGTTGAGCTAGGTTCAGGAGAAGTTCAGCCGGCTTTTGCATCCTTTTGGGCGGCTTGCCAAAAGGATGTCGCCTGCCGGGGCGAATCCCGGCGAACTTGATCTTGACCTTTCTGCTACGTGGTCCGCATGATGGAACTCATTGCTTTGGCTAACATCATCCGACCACGTAGCTTGGTGCCCACGTGACGCGGGCTTCCGCGCCCGCACGTCGGGTCACTTTTGCGTCGACAAAAGTGACGCAAAATCGACTCCCGACCATTGCGCCCTAACGGGTTCCCTCACTGCGTTCACTAACACCGCGATGTCGGCAAAACTCGCTGGCGCTCAAACAGTTGCCGACAATCATCGCGGTGACCGTTCTCTTCGTTCGGCGCTGCTGAACGGGAGGTCTTTGGTGGTATGCGAGTGAAGTTCCGAAAACCTTGTTTTTTACTCGGGCAGCACGGTCTTAAAGATGAACACCCGCTTCTGGCCATCGGCCAGGACACTGCCAACGGTAAAGGTGTACTCACCCGGAGTCGCCAGGGTCACATCAGCACCGAAATGCCCCTGCATTCCCATCAGTTTTTTGGCCGGGAGCTGTTCTCCAGACGGCAGCGTCACTTTCACCGCAACTGAGCCCTGATCAATATCCGCGTCTGTGGCCAGATCATGCAGCATCACCATAAAATGATGGGTGGTGGTCATACCCGCTTCAGACATGGCCTGGCGGACATCCTTAAGATGCGCCATGGCGCGCACACCGCTGATCTCCTGATGACCGAGCATCACTTCATTGCCGGACATGTGCATACTATCCATCTTCATGCCGTCCATTTTCATGCCGGCATGATGTTCCATGCCATCCATCTTCATTGTATTGCCGTCACAACAATCACTGGCAAATGCAAGCACGGGAACCGCGAGAAAAACTAACAGCATCAACGTCATTTTTTTCATCATTCATCTCCTTGTTATTCATTGGTTTGTTGGGAAAAATCATTGGGTTGTTTGGTGGATTCCGCAAGATCTCGGGATTTCCACACGTACCAGATCACGGGATACACCAGCAGTTCCATAATCGCCGAGGTCGTCACGCCGGCAACCATGGGCGCGGCAATCCGCTTCATAATTTCCGAGCCGGTGCCGTGACTCCACATGATCGGAGCCAGACCGAGAATGACGGTGCCGACGGTCATGACTTTGGGGCGAATGCGCTTCACGGCGCCGTCGAAAATCGCCAATTTCAGATCATGACGGTTCACCAGCCGTCCTTCGTCGCGCCACTGGTCTTCGGCCATCGACAGGTAGAGCATCATGATGACACCGGTTTCCGCATCCAGACCAGCCAAGGCGATAAGCCCGACCCATACGGCAACCGACAGGTTATAATCGAGGGCATAGAGACACCAGAACGCGCCCACCAGCGAGAACGGCATAGCCAGAAAAACAATGGCGGTCTTTATCGCGCATCGGGTGCTGGCATAGATGAGAATAAAGATCACCACCAGAGTCAGCGGCACGATCATCAGCAAGCGTGACCGGGTCTGCTCCATGTATTCAAACTGCCCGCTCCACACCAGACTGACTCCCGCCGGCAATTGGACCTGTTCGGCCACCGCCTGCTTGGCCCGCTGCACATAGCCACCAACATCATCGGTGTTGAGGTCCACATAGACCCACAGGGTCTTGCGGGCATTTTCACTCTTAATGGCCGCCGGACCTGATTTCACCGACACCTGGGCCACCTCTTTGAGCGGCACCGAGCGCCCGGATGGCGCGGCGAGGCGCACCTGATGTAAGGCGTCGAGGTCACTGCGGTAATCACGGGCATAACGCACATTCACCGGGTAACGCTCCGCCCCTTCAACGGTGCGGGTGACGGTCATGCCACCGATGGCGGTTTGGATCACATCCTGAACCGCCCCGACGGTCAGACCATGGCGGGCGGCGGCAAGCCGGTCAATGTCAATATCCACGTAGCGGCCGCCCATCACCCGTTCAGCATAAACACTCAGCGTGTTGGGGAGTTGACCGACGACGGCTTCAAGCTGTTGTCCCACCTGGTTGAGAGTTTCCAGATTATTGCCTTGGACTTTGATCCCCACCGGGGTTTTGATGCCGGTGGACAGCATATCGATGCGGGTACGGATCGGCATGGTCCAGGCATTGGTCAACCCGGGAAATTGAATGGCCTGATTCAGCAAGGTGACCAGTTCCTTGCGGGTAATGGGGCGCTGATCCGGCCACAGGGTACGTAACGGTTTCTGCAGGACTTCCGGCCAGTCGCTGTAAAAACGCCCCACGGTAATCCGCCGCCAATAACGCTGGTCTTTCAATTGAATGGTTGTCTCCAGCATGGACAAGGGGGCCGGATCGGTCGCGGTTTCCGCGCGACCGGCCTTGCCGAAAACATTGTCCACTTCCGGAAAAGCGGCAATGATCTTGTCCGTCTGCTGCAGCAGTTCCCGCGCCTTATCCGTGGAAAGCCCCGGCAGAGTGGTCGGCATATAGAGCAGATCACCCTCATCTAGCGGCGGCATAAACTCCGACCCCAGATGGGACAACGGATAGATCGACGACAACACCAGCACCAGCGTGACCAGCAACGTGGTTTTGCGCCAGCGCAGCACCAGATCCACCAGTGGATGGTAGAGACGCGTTAACAGCCGATTGAGGGGATTCGCCTGCTCCGGGCGGATACGTCCGCGCACAAACCACACCATCAACGCCGGCACCAGGGTCACAGCCAGAATAGCGGCAGAGGCCATGGCATAGGTCTTGGTATAGGCCAGCGGTTTAAACAAGCGACCGGCCTGATCTGTCAGAGAGAAAATCGGCAGGAACGACAGGGTGATCACCGCCAAAGAGAAAAACAGCGTCGGCCCGACCTCCTGGGCGGCACGCAGAATCACCTGATGATGGGGTTCGTCACCGCTTGGATGTTCCAGATGTTTATGGGCATTTTCAATCATGATAATGGACGCATCGACCATGGCGCCAATGGCAATGGCAATGCCGCCCAGGCTCATGATATTAGCGTTGATCCCCTGCCCGTTCATGATCAGGAACGCCATGAGAATCGCCACCGGCAACGTCAGCACCACCACGGCGGCACTGGGCAGGTGAAACAGGAACAGGACAATCACCAACGCCACCACCACACACTCTTCAATTAGTTTGTAACTGAGATGATCGATGGCCCGTTCAATCAAAGCCGAGCGGTCATAGACCGGATGAATGGTCACCCCCTGCGGCAAACCGGCCTGTAATTCTGTGAGACGCTGTTTAACGCGCTCAATCGTAGCCAGGGCATTCTCACCGGAACGCATGACAATGATGCCGCCGACGGTTTCCCCGTCGCCGTTCGATTCGGACACGCCACGGCGCAATTCGGGACCGATCTGAATCCGCGCTACATCACCGAGCAGGACGTAGCGGCCACCGACTTCACGCAGTGGAATCGCTTCAAGATCAGCCACGGAGCGGATATACCCCAGGCCACGGACCATAAACTCGGTTTCCCCCATCTCGAGCAGGCGGGCACCGACATCCTCATTACTCGCGGCAATCGCCCGACGCACCTCGGCCAGCGTCAAGCCGTAACCACGCAGCCGGTTGGGATCGACCCGCACCTGATACTGTTTGACATAACCACCGATGCTCGCCACCTCGGAGACCCCTTCGACGGCGGTCAACTCATAGCGCAGAAACCAGTCCTGAATGGAGCGTAGCTGCTGCAGATCATGCTGATCACTGGTCAACTCATACTGGTAGACCCAGCCGACACCGCTGGCATCCGGCCCCAAACTGGGCACCACACCGTCCGGCAGTTGTCCGGCGGCAGTATTGAGGGCTTCGAGAACGCGAGCTCTGGCCCAGTACAGATCGGTACCGTCCTCAAAAATCACGTAGACAAACGAACTACCGAAGAACGAATAGCCACGCACCGTCTTGGCCTGAGGAACAGACAATAGACGCGTCGTCAACGGATAGGTCACCTGATCTTCCACCACCTGAGGGGCCTGCCCGGCATAATCGCTATAGACGATCACCTGCACATCGGACAAATCGGGAATGGCATCCACCGGCGTCGAGCGCAGAACATAAACACCGGCCATGACCAGCACCAGAGTGATCAGCACCACGAGGAAACGATGACGTACGGAGGCGGCAATCAGTGCTTTCAGCATGACACGCTCCTTTCATGACGACGGTGTACGGCAATCACGCGCATCAGAACAACTCCTCCATGTCGGCGGGTTGTTCAGGTGCTTTTTCTTCTGCTTTGTCCATGGTCATCTTGCGCAATGCTTCACGCAGTTGCGTCTCGGAATCGAGCAGGAACTGAGCGGAAACGACAACATTTTCCCCTTCAAACAGACCCAGCTGAACCGCGACACGCCCCTGATCATCACGTTGGCCCAGACGGACCGGACGCGGTTCAAACGTGCCACCCGGACGGGCGATAAACACCAGCTGACGCTCTCCACTGTCCACCACGGCGTCGACAGGAATCAGCAGCGCATCGCTTTGCGGCGGCAACGTAATCACCACATCGACAAAGCGTTGCGGCTCAAGGGAGCCATCGGTATTATCAAGGACAATGCGCGCCTGCACCGTCTGGGTCAGCGCATCGACATAGGGATAGAGATAATCGATCCGGCCGCTGTAGCCGCGTGTGGGACGCGTATCGCCCGGAATGGCCACTGTCACCGTCAATCCTTCACTGACGCGGGAACGGTCCTGTTCATAAATCTCGGCCTGCACCCATACCTGGCTGAAATCACTGAGTTCCAGCAACGTCTGTCCAGCTTTGACGGCTTCCCCTTCGCGAATGTTCTTCATCGTCACCACACCGTTGTGCGGCGCATACAGGGTCATGGTTTTGCGCGCCTCATCGCGCTTCAACAGCGCATCAATCTGAGCGGAGGTGATGTCCCAGCGTTGCAGGCGAATACGCGCCGACTCAAACAGGCGATCTGCCGACTCACGTAATGAGCTGTCGGCTTTGGGGTCCAGATTTTGACGGTAACGGGCGGCCAGCAGTAATTCCTGCTGGGCAGACACCAGCTGCGGGCTGTACAGCTCAAGCAGCGGTTGACCAGCCTTGACCTGCTGGCCGGTGACATTGACATAGAGCCGTTCCACCCATCCGGCAATCTTGCTGTTAATAGTGTATTGGCGTTGTTCATCGACGTGTACCCGGCCGATGGTACGCAATGTGGCACTCAACGTGCCACGCTCCACCGTAGCCGTGCGGATGCCCATGTTCTGGACCATCACCGGATCAATATGGATCACCGAACCGTATGTGGCATGGCCTTCATAAACCGGGACCAGAGCAGCCCCGGCAGGGGATATCCCCTCTTCATGACGGATAAACGTCGGATCATCAGGATCAACCCAGTACTTGATGCTGGCCGAGGGTGTTTCTGCGGGTTTCCCTTGTGGAGATTGAATCAAGGGCGTCAACTCCATCCCGCAGATCGGACATAATCCCGGTTCATCGCGGATGACCTGTGGATGCATACCGCAGGTCCACAGCTGGTGTTGGGCCTGCTCTTCATGGAGATGCACGTCGCTCACTTCTGACGGCTGGTGCGTGCCCGTAAAAAACAGTGCCACGGCGAGCCCCACGGCAAAACCCACGATGAGCAACCAGGACTGTCGTTTCATGGTCTAATCTCCTTTTCCTCTGTACTGACCGCTAAAGAGGTCAACAACGCATCACCGGTCAATTCCACCAGCGTTGCTACAGCCACCTGATGATCCCGGCGCACCGCATCCTTGTTCTGCCGGTGTTCCCACCAGATCTCAAGACTGCGCAACACGTTGGAAAAACTTTCCAGATCATTTTCATAGGCGGCCAATCGTGACCGGTAAGACAGCTCGGCCTGAGGCAAAATGGCGGACCGATAAAGTGCGTCACGCTGGTAGGTACTTTGCAATTGTGTTCTCAGGTCGTAAATCTGCTGTTGAATACGGTTCTGATCCTGATGCCAGCGACCTACCGCTGCGGACTGTTGGGACTGCGCAGAAGCAATCTGTTCGCGCTGTTTATTATGAAAGATAGGCAAATTGAAGCGGATTTCCGCACCGACAAAATCAGTACCGTCATCCATGGCTGTGGCCTGGCGCTGACGGTAACTGAGGCCGACGGTGAAGTCCGGATAACGGTCCAGTTCGGCCAATATCTGTTGGTGTTCGGCACGACGAATCAGCGCCTGATACTGGCGGGCACGCGGGCTATGTGTCTTAGCGCTGCTCTCCACCTGGCGCCACCAGTCATCATTATCCGGCAACAGGGTTTGCGGCAGTTCGGTCGGAATGGTGAGAGGATAAGCGGCAGGTTGGCTGCGAAGCTGATTCAACAACGCCAATTGTTCACGCTGCTCTTGCTGCAGCTGGATCAGCTGCTCGCGCAGACGAGAGGCGGTCAGCTGCGCTTCGACAACGGCGGCCTGCGATTCGAGGCCGGAGCGGTAACGGCTTTCTCCAAGTCGGATCAACGTGGTGATTTCGACCAACTCATCTTCAATGCGCTGTCGTGAGCGATCAAGAAACCACAACGTATAATAGTCCCGCCGACCTTGCGCCTCGTTTTGTGCGATCAGGTCCAGATAACGGGCTTCGGCGGCGTTGGCCTGCTCCTGAGCCGACTGGCCCCGTTGATCGCGCTTGCCCGGATAGGGAATTGCCTGGGAAAGACGGATTTCATTGCCGGTCATGGCGCTTTCATCGCCGCGCAGGCTATCGACCGGATAATTACTCAACGCAATGGTCAGTTGCGGATCGTCCAGTGACTTGGCCGGAATCACCTGATGCTGTTGCGCCTGCCACTCGTGAAAGGCACTAAGAATAAGGGGATTACGCTGGCGAATATCCTCAATAAGACTGATAGGAATCCCAAGCCTGTCAAAGTCCCCTGCATGTACATCGTACAACGCACAGGTGAACGGCAGAGCAGAAACGATGTAGATGATCAGCCATTTTTTCATTGATGGATCTCCTTTGTGGTCAAAGAGATTCAGAGATCATGCCACACTATTTTATTCTTTAATTTTATATAGTTGGGAATCAGTAGCCACAGAAACCATCCACTGAATGTAGAATATTCAACAGTCAAATAGAGAATATTCTACAGTCTTGTGACATAAATACAGGAGTCAGAATTCGTGAATTAAACGGAAGGACACCATGATCGGTTTTACTGAAATTTAACGCACTGCAACATTTACCCAGTTGACAGCAGTTTGCCGTTCATGTTCTTTATGAGGCTATGAAAACACTTACTCTTTTACTCAGTGCAATTGCCTTTCTAGTCACGTTGACCACATCCCCGTTGTATTGTGTCGCCCAGACTGATGCGACTCTGGGAAACACAGATGAGCAACCTGCCGAATCGTTTGAAAAAAAAGACGAACGGCCCGAGCGTGAAAAAAAAGGAAATATTCTCAACATCATTCTCGACAAAGTCCCGGCGATGCCTACGGAACGTGGAACCCTTGTGATCGATGCCTATATTGATCAGAACAGCGACAGTTCATGGGAAGAAAACGAACCAGTCCTTAAAGGTGAAATCGTCTGCACAATTGACGATATCGACTATCCGGTGCCGGCCTTTATTCCCGGACTTGACTACAATGCCCGCTATAAAATCAGCTGTCAGGGCACCGGCCACTATCAGCCAACAGACTCGCAGAAAAATGTTCTGATTGCCCGCCGTGGCCAAATTATAAAAATGACCATCCCTTGCAAAAAAACGACTGTCCCTTAGTTGATTTTCCCCGAAGAAAAGTAAACAAAAAAATAGCACCAAAGGCATGGTGCTATTTTTTTATTGCGCAATTTCAAGCAGATGACTACAATTGTTAGCACTCAAGACAATAGAGTGCTAACAAAAAACAACATATCACATTATCAAAGTGAGGATTGAGAACGATGTCTAATCTCCCCTTAGTCATTGACAGCTTTGATCACTACATGGCCCAGATCAACCAGTTTGACCCCCTTGACCGTGAAACCGAGTATCAGCTGGCTCAGCGCTATCGCCAACACAATGATCTTGATGCCGCACACAAACTGGTATGTGCAAATCTACGTTTCGTCGTCAAGATCGCCTATGAATATCAAGCCTATGGCCTGAAAATGATCGACCTCGTGCAAGAAGGCAACATTGGCCTGATGAAGGCAATCAAAAAGTTTGATCCTGATCGTAACATTCGTCTGATCAGTTATGCCGTCTGGTGGATACGTGCTTATATTCACAATTACATCATCAATACCTGGTCTCTGGTCAAAATAGGTACAACTCAGGCACGAAAGAAATTATTTTTCAAACTCAAGCAGACGCGCGATGCGTTGCAGAAACTCGGTGTTGATGCTGATGCCGATCAAATTGCCAAGGAGCTGAATGTTTCTGCTGAAGAGGTCTCTGAGATGAGTGTGCGCCTCGGTGGCCGAGACAGTTCTCTGGATGCCCAGATCTCGGAGGACAGTACCACCAGCCACCTCGAAAACCTGATGGACGACGGAACAAACCAGGAACAGCGCCTTATTGAACATGAAGATGAAATCATCACCCGTACGCGTGTGAAGCATGCGTTGGCTCTGCTCAACGAGCGCGAGCAACACATCATTCGCCATCGTATTCTTGAAGAAAACAAGGAAACCCTTCAAGACCTGGCTGAACAGTATGGAATCAGTAAGGAGAGAGTTCGCCAACTTGAAAAACGCGCTTTAGAAAAACTTAGAAATGCATTGGGTGAACAAGGCGACGTCGCAGCGTAAATCATTGGCCAGGAGATAACACTTGAGTCAACAGAGGGCATGCATTACTATTCTTCGAAATTTGACCGGAAACATGCCCTACTCCACGTAAAAAAGGATACATTCATGCAACGGACCTTCATACTGTTATTGACCCTGCTGATTATTTCAGGCTGCTCATCAAACAAAGCGGTGACTCCGGCAACAACAGCTGACAGCGAAGCCATGCGAGAACTCCAGCAAGGTGAAATCGCCATGGAAAAAGGGCGCTACGTTAATGCCATTGAGCACTGGCAAAAGGTTCGTGACAGTTTTACATCCCCTGAACTAACCGCTCTTGCGGAAATGAAAATTGGTGATGCGTATTATGAGCAGGAAGACTATGTATCTGCAATTGCCTCATACGAGGATTTTCTCAAGAAGCATCCAGGACATACACAAAGTGCTTCCGTCATGTACCGCTTGGGCAAATGTCATTTTGAAGAGATTCTCAGTATCGACCGCGATCAAACAGCAACGCGTAACGCTTTGGCAACCTTTGAACAATTATTGAAAAACTATCCAGAGAGTGTGAATGCTGAAGAACTCAACGGTTATATCAAGGAATGTCACAACCGTCTCGCTTCAAATGAAGCCTATATCGGGCGCTTCTATCTCAAAACAAAACGTTACGATGCGGCAATCACCCGTTTTAACAACATTCGCTCAGTCTATCCGGACTATCCACAACTGCCTTCAGTTCTGTTTAACCTCGCCCAGGCGCAACAACTCGGGGGACAAACCGAGCAAGCATCAGCGACGTTAAGCCTGTTGCAACAACAGCCTCTCAATGAAGACCTCAGAGAAGAAATTGCTGACTTCAAGGAAGACCACAATATTTGAGTGTTCCTGAAAAAATCCAGCAACAAAAAAGCCTCTCATCTGAGAGGCTTTTTTGTTGCTGGACGACCCTATTCTGACAAGAAAAGCCACATCATAAAAGACCTGACATCATGGCGGATTTCATCCTAAAAACCGCACAAATGATCGGCCCAATAACACACCGTTATTAGCAGTCAGAAACGACACCGTATACAGATAACTAATTAATATGTATACAGTTTTTAAACGAAGAGATCCTGCAACAAAAGAAACAAAGTATTAGAAAGCAGCGTAACGCAGCCATTGCTCCATTGTGTGAAATTTATTTTTAGTAAAAAATTTTGCTGCGGTAGTTAAAATGGAAATAAATGTATTATTTCAATATGTTAAATACAAAATGCGACAAAATAATTCCATCCTATTTTTTTACTTTAAGTAAATTAACAAAAGACCGTAAATCACATTTTATGCCACATTTCGTTTGACTTAATTATACACATATATTATACATTCCGATCATAACATGGTTTTAGCTTCGCATTTTTTACCCGATCTGGTCTAGTCACTAGATAAACCTGTATGAAATGTGACCCTGGGAACCATCTTTAATTCTTATTTCATTTGGGACGAATTTTTCACACACGTTAAGGAGGAAGCACCATGTCTGAATTCGGAACTCTCGACAGCCGCGTGCACCGCAAGGCGCTGCTCGACAAAGTAGTTTCCGCTGAAGAATGCATCAAGTTCTTCAAAAGCGGTATGGACCTCGGTTGGTCCGGTTTTACCCCGGCCGGTTACCCCAAAGCGGTACCCATCGCGCTGGCTGACCACGTTGAAAAAAACAACCTTCAAGGTCAGTTGAAGTTCAACCTGTTTATCGGTGCTTCAGTTGGTGCTGAAACTGAAAACCGTTGGGCTGAACTGGATATGATCGACCGCCGTTGGCCTTATCAGACCGGCAAGAGCATTGCAAAAGGGATCAACGAGGGTCGCATCCGCATGGGCGACAAACACCTTTCTCTGTTTGCTCAAGATCTGGGTTACGGCTTCTATACGCCCAAAATCGATATTGCAATCATCGAAGTTTCTGAAATTCTCGCTGACGGCTCACTGGTTCCCACTTCTTCTTGTGGTGTTATCGGTGAGATTCTGATGATCGCAGACAAAATCATCATTGAGGTCAACACTGGACAACCTTCTTTCCGCGGCATGCACGACTGCATTATCCCCCTCAAGCCACCCAAGCGTCAGCCGTTCCTGATCAGCAAAGCCAGCGACCGTATCGGCACCGAGTCCTTCCCTTGTGACCCGGATCGTATTATCGCTGTCGTCGAATCAAAATACCGCGACAAAGGCCGTGCCTTTGCTGATGCTGACGATACCTCTGAAGCAATCGCCGGCCATATCATGCAATTTTTCGCTGACGAAGTTAAAGCGGGTCGTTTGCCTGAGAATCTGCTGCCTCTGCAATCCGGTGTAGGCTCCATCGCTAACGCCGTTGTCGGTGGTCTGGCTAAAGGTCCTTTCAAGAACTTGACGGTTTACACCGAGGTTCTTCAGGACACCATGTTGGACCTGTTTGACTCCGGTAAATTGGATGCGGCATCTTCCTGCTCCCTGTCCCTGTCGGAAACTCCGGGTTTCCCCCGCTTCTTTGACAACTGGGACAAGTACGCGGACAAGATTACCCTGCGTCCGCTGTCCATCGCTAACGCTCCTGAGCCGATTCGTCGTCTCGGTTGTATCGCTATGAACACTCCGGTTGAGTTCGACATGTACGCACACGCCAACTCCACTCTGGTTGGCGGTACCCGCATGATCAACGGCCTTGGCGGTTCTGGTGACTTCCTGCGTAATGGCTACCTGAAAATCATGCACTCCCCTTCAGTACGCCCGAGCAAAACTGATCCGACCGGCATCACCTGCGTCGTACCTAAAGCTCCGCACGTTGACCACACCGAGCACGACCTCGACGTTCTGGTTACTGAGCAGGGTCTGGCAGACTTACGTGGTCTGGCACCGAAAGAGCGTGCCCAGACCATCATCGATAAGTGCGTCCATCCGGACTACAAGCCGATCATTCAGGAGTACTTCGACATGGCGAAGAAAGAGTGCCTCGCCAAAGGGATCGGTCACGAGCCTCAGCTGTTCGACCGTTGCTTCAAAATGCAGCAGAACCTTTCTGTCAACGGCACCATGAAAATCAAAAACTGGGATATCAAAGTCGACTTGTGCGAATAAGAGATTCCAAACAGCTTACCAACAAAAGCCCCACTGTTTTACAGTGGGGCTTTTGTTTTTCAAGGCACATATCCAGCAAACAATGAGGCCACCGTGCCTTACAAAAAACAGTTCTCAATAATCATCTGCTGCAGAAAAGAAAGCCCTCAGGACTTTCAACACCTGACTACTGCACCATAAAACGCCCCTAAAGCCCTCCCTCAACCGCCTTTCACCCAATAGGCATAGGATTTTTCACCCGCTGTTTCCCAGATAGCAATAAATCAGAGCATCGACAAACGCACCACAGAAATTTAGCCAAACTAAAATTTTCACAAACAAATTCACTGTGATTTATCTACGAGATAACGACAATTTAAAACAAAAAGCTTAGGTAGCCACCTTCCAGGCAAAACCAAAGATAGAATAAAACACCATATCTGATATTGCCACTTATTAAACGGAGTGAGCCAATCTCTCGAAAAATTTCGCTGTAAAAATATGAGAAATAGCTCAATAAGTTTTTTCCTTTTAATATCATATATTTATAGGCACAAAATCGATACAACACACCAGAAAACACATCCATCAGCCACGATAAAAACAAAACATATTGTATACTTTTTCCCTTGACTAAAAAAACGGCCCATACTATACATGGATAAGTATAACGCTATTCTAAAATTGAAAAACGGATTCCGTTGCTGTTTTAATTTTGAAGGCGTTTGCTCTTGCGGCAGCAATCTTAAATATTCATTCAGAGTTTATCCCGCTTCTGGTCCACATGGGACCTGGGAATTGGTTGTTTAACCTTATATGAATGCAAAAGGACAACAAGGAGGAAAGTTCAATGTCTGAATTCGGAAGCCTCGAAAGTCGTGTACGTCGCAAAGCCCTTCTCGACAAAGTAATGTCCGCTGAAGACTGCATTAAGTTCTTCAAGAGCGGTATGGACCTTGGCTGGTCCGGTTTTACCCCAGCTGGCTACCCTAAAGCGGTACCCATCGCGCTGGCTGACCACGTTGAAAAGAACAACCTGCAAGGTCAAATGAAATTCAACCTGTTCATCGGTGCCTCTGTTGGCGCAGAAACTGAGGACCGTTGGGCAACTCTGGACATGATCGACCGCCGCTGGCCTTACCAAACCGGTAAAAACATCGCCAAAGGGATCAACGAAGGTCGCATCCGCATGGGTGACAAGCACTTGTCCCTGTTTGCTCAGGACCTGGGTTATGGTTTCTACACTCCGAAGATCGACATCGCCATCATTGAAGTTTCGGCAGTTACTGAAGAGTGTGGTCTGGTTCCGACATCTTCCTGCGGCGTCATCGGTGAGATTTTGATGATTGCTGATAAAATCATCCTGGAAGTAAACACCGGACAACCCTCCTTCGAAGGGATGCATGACTGCCTGATCCCTCAGACACCTCCGAATCGTCAACCGTTCCTGATCAGCAGCTCCAATGACCGGATCGGCACCTCAGCATTCCCTTGCGACCCGGATAAAATCATTGCTGTTGTTGAGTCTAAACACCGTGACAAAGGTCGTGCCTTCGCGGACATGGACGCAACTTCTGAAGCGATTGCCGGACACATCATGCAATTCTTCGGTGATGAGGTAAAAGCGGGCCGTCTGCCTGAGAACCTGCTGCCCCTGCAATCCGGTGTCGGCTCCATCGCTAACGCCGTTGTTGGTGGTCTGGCCAAAGGTCCTTTCAAGAACCTGACTGTTTTCACTGAGGTTCTTCAGGACACCATGTTGGACCTGTTTGACTCCGGCAAACTGGATGCAGCTTCGGCGTGTTCACTGTCTCTGTCTGAAACTCCGGGCTTCCCCCGTTTCTTTGACAACTGGGACAAATATGCGGACAAAATTGTTCTGCGCCCACTGTCCATCTCCAACGCTCCTGAGCCGATCCGTCGTCTCGGTTGTATCGCCATGAACACCCCGGTTGAGTTTGACATGTACGCTCACGCCAACTCCACTCTGGTTGGCGGTACCCGTATGATTAACGGCCTGGGTGGTTCCGGTGACTTCCTGCGTAACGGCTACCTGAAGATCATGCACTCTCCTTCAGTACGCCCGACCAAGACAGATCCGATGGGCATCACCTGCGTTGTTCCCAAGGCTCCGCACATCGACCACACCGAGCACGACCTCGATGTTCTGGTTACCGAGCAGGGTCTGGCAGACTTGCGTGGTCTGGCTCCGAAAGATCGTGCCCAAACCATCATCGACAAGTGTGTGCATCCGGAGTACAAGCCGATTCTTCAGGAGTACTTCGACATGGCGAAGAAAGAATGCATCGCCAAAGGGATCGGTCACGAGCCTCAACTGTTCGACCGTTGTTTCAAAATGCAGCAGAACCTTGCTGTCAATGGCACCATGAAAATCAAGAACTGGGATATCAATATCGATCTGTGTGAATAGCTCACCCCGGTCCACATATTAAACCAAAAAGCCCCGCCGATTTTCGGCGGGGCTTTTTGGTTTAAAAAATTGCCACATGTGTCATCCATCCTCACGCTCAGACAAAGGTTTTTTACGACTGCGCGGATGAGCCAAGTCATACTCTTTCATCATTCGATCCGTGCTGACCTGGGTATATTTCTGTGTTGTTGACAGAGATTGATGTCCCAACATCTCCTGAATTGCCCGCAAATCAGCTCCGCCATCAAGCAGGTGGGTGGCAAAACTATGCCGCAAAGAGTGGGGTGTTGCCGTTGTCGGCAACACCAAAGCGAGAAGTGTTTTTTTCAAATCTCTCTGAACAGTTCGTGCCGACAAACGTGTCCCGCGACGGTTCACAAACAATGGATCGTTACGTTCAAGGAGGCCACGTCGATCGAGATATGCACTCAGAGCATGCAGTGCTTTACGCCCGACCGGAACAATCCGCTGCTTTCCTCCCTTACCCAACACATGAACCAGAGCCTGATCAACATCCACATGTTTTAGATCCAAGGCCACCAACTCACCGACACGTAGGCCACATGAGTAGAGAAGCTCAAACGCCGCACGATCCCGAAGCCACTGCAGGCTGTTATCCCCCTGCGCATCGAGAAGTCGATACATATAATCGACATCCAGGGTGGTCGGCAGGTAGCGTTCAATTCGCGGCAAACGGACCTGCAGCGCCGGATTGTGTTCAACATACCCTTCTCGTTGTAAAAATGAATAGAAAGAACGCACCGATGCGATTTTACGCGCGACTGTCACCTTTTTATTAGTTTTAAGCAGTTGCGCCATCCATCGGCGTAAAGCAAATTTTTCTACTTCGGGAAGTGTTTTTTTCAGGTCGGCATGGTCTTCACCGCACACAAAATCACAAAACGCACGGACATCACGCAGATAGCTGACTTGTGTATGTAATGACAAATTGCGTTCGACGCTGAGATAACGGGAAAATTCTTCAAACCAGTCAGTCATGGCTAAATAGTTTACCTCAAATCGGCTTGTCGATACGGGAGAATCTGTGGGCACCATAAACACATATGAACGACGAGATTCCACACACGACACGATTGCTCACTACAAGCGACAGGTTGTTTTGTGGTAGCATCACCTCGACGAACTGCATGTCTTCTGACGTTTCAAAAGGATCATGACAATGATAAAAATCAGCAGCCAGTATCGCGACCAGATGATAAACATTACTGACCTTGTCTCTCATCACATCCAGCAAGAAGGATACAGTGATGGCATCTTAGTCCTGTTTGTGCGTCATACGACAGCAGCCCTGACAATCAATGAAAATGCCGATCCGGATGTCGTAACCGACCTTTTGACCGCCTTGGACAATAAAATCCCCTGGGAGGATCACTATCGCCATGCGGAAGGAAACAGCGCAGCCCATTTGAAGAGCAGCATGATGGGAGCAAGCGAAACCCTGATTGTTCGCAAAGGACGATTACAACTGGGAACCTGGCAGGGTATCTACTTCTGCGAATTTGACGGTCCACGACAACGTCAGATTGATATACAGTGGATCCCGTCGCATAACTGACAAACGTATCGATGGCCCCCGCTCACAGGGGCCATCGAACACGAATACAGTCAGAGACACGCAAAGGTATCCAGGTCAGAGGAAAATATCTCTGCAGGCAAACAAAGGCCCCTCGTCCTTACGCAACCTGCACAACCTCTTTAACACCAGGTACTTTTTCCAACAAAATTCGTTCAATCCCCATCTTTAATGTCACTGTTGACATAGGGCATGAACCACAGGCACCAACCAGTTTGACACTGACCACGCCATCGTCACTCACGTCAACAAGTTCAACATTGCCGCCATCAGCCAGCAAAGTGGGACGCACTTCATCCAAAGCCGCTTCAATTTGTTCTCTCATCGTTCTTCTCCCGTTAGAGTTATTTGTTGGTTGTAAGAAATTAAACAGATGGCATCTGAATATCACTTATTTTCCGTTGGCATAGCAGTTCAGGGCAGCCAACATTTTTCCCCTGAATCAAAACCTTAAACGTTTCCCCCATACCGCCATCGGGTAGAATCAAATTTTTCAATGTCATCCGCAACGCCATGGCTTTTTGGGGATCGGTTTCCATCGCTTGTAGCTTGATAAGTTCTTCAACAAATCCCAGACCGATCAGAAATCGATACTGTTCCGTAAAATGCAACAGCTTAAGCCCTGCCTGCTCACCGCAACGCTGTAACAGGGTAAAATCAATATGGCTGGTAATATCCTGCCGTCCGATTCTCTGGTACGGATTGTCATTGGCCGTATGTTGATAATAACACAGCAATGTTCCCTGTCGACGGAACGGTGCGTAGAGTTCTTGTGCTGGATAGCCATAATCAATGGTCAACACAAAGCCGCGCTCAAGCTTAGCGGAGACAGTTTCCATCCACGGTTTAACGGCCAAACAAACCTCCCCGCGACAGCCTTCGACGACACCGGCACCGACGAACTCAAAATGCTGTTGAAATTTTTCACTGTCGACAGGACGCAACTCCTCTTCAAAACCGTTCGCGCCTTGAACCACATAAACTTCCTGCAGCTGTTTGTCGTGTTTTTCAACAATATGAACAGCAAAGGCGTCAATCAATTCGTTACTTAAAAAACAACCGGAAAAGGGTTCCAGCTTCTCGAATGACTGCCAACGGACCCGGTCAGCATGGGGATGAAGATGTTCTCGCTGGCGGCATTGATTATCGGTACTGACATCGATAAGAACGTAGTCAATCACCGCATACATCTGAGGATAATCAGCGGCCAGGGTATCAAGAATATCTAAGGCAAGAAAACCATCACCAGCCCCCTGCTCAACAATGGTAAACAATGGGCTATCAAGCAATTGCCACATCTGATGCAACTGACTGGCAATGAGGGCACCAAAAAGTCTGTGCACCGAGGATGACGTAAAAAAGTCTCCTTTGGCGCCTACGCGTTGGCGCGCGGCCATATAATATCCATGTTGGGGATGGTAAAGACAATGTTGCATGTAATCCCTGAAGGGGATACCACCATGTTGGGAAATATCATCGGCTATGATCTGCTCTAACGTCGAGCAGGAGAAATCACTGGTTTGCTGAGTCATGTCTTTCGTACTTTTAAATCTTTACAGTTAATGGCTCTGGGAGAGTTCTAAAAAATCGAACAGAATTAGCAATTGTCTCAAACGCTTAACCATGTCATCATAACACTCCTTGAAAGATCAATACCAGCAGGTTGTCACCCTGCCAGTCAATCTTTAGCCAACATTCACGACCTTTTTATAAAAACATTCAATCACAATCCCCTTCAAACATTCAGGAGTAATCAAATGGATAGAAGTCTGGCCCTGGAACTTGCCCGTGTCACAGAAGCTGCTGCCGTTGCCTGTGGGCGATGGGTGGGACGTGGAGATAAGATCTCAGCAGATGGTGCGGCAACAACCGCCATGCGTCAGACTCTCGGCATGATGGATATCGACGGGACAGTCGTTATTGGTGAAGGAGAGATGGACGAAGCGCCCATGCTTTATATCGGTGAAAAGGTCGGCAATGACAGTGGCCCCAAAGTCGATATTGCCGTAGATCCCCTTGAAGGGACCACCTTATGTGCCAAAGGCGGACCAGGAGCGATTGCCACCATTGCCTTGGCTCCAGCCGGGGGTTTTTTGCATGCTCCAGACATGTACATGGAAAAAATCATCGTCGGCCCTGAAGCTAAAGGGTGCATCGACATCAATGACCTCCCGTCCAACAACCTGAAAAGAATGGCGGCGGCAAAGCGCTGCAACATTGAAGATCTGACCGTTGTTCTTCTTGATCGCCCACGGCATGACCAGGCCATTGAAGATATCCGCAAGGTGGGCGCCCGCATCAAATTAATCAGCGACGGAGATGTCGCACCCGCAGTGGCCACAGGCATTCCCGACAGTGGTATCGATATGGTCCTCGGAATCGGCGGAGCCCCGGAAGGTGTTTTAGCCGCAGCAGCGGTCAAATGCTTTGGCGGTGACATGCAGGCCAGACTCATTTTTACCACGGATGAGGAACGTGAGCGTGCGCCTAAAATGGGAATCACCGATTTCGACAAAGTTTATACAGCCTATGACTTGGCGTCCGGCGATGTCTTCTTTGCGGCGACAGGCGTCACCGGAGGTGACTTACTGAAAGGGGTACGTTATTTTTCAGGCGGGGCGCAAACCCATACCGTTGTCATGCGATCAAAAAGCCGCACTGTCCGCTTTATCGATTCCTGGCATTATCTCGAACACAAACCGGGTTTTGACCACGAGTAAGCCATAGAAATGGTGGCAACAGCACGATCCTGCGCCATTGAAATAAGTCACAAGGCCGTTTTGAGACATTGTGTTACTAATAACTTGTCAATATCATGTGCAATTGTTAGAATTTTTCCGTTTTGTTTACACTAAAATGGCGACGTGAATTCAGGGGGCCAAACAGCCGATAAACAATGCGTAATTTTCCTTGTTCCGCATGGCTAACGGACTGTCCGTTCAAGAGATAACCACCCTGTCCAGGTCTGCTCGTTTGTATTGAATTGGCTCATCTCCGAAACGCGAAACAGAACGGGGACTCTTTTCACGATGCCGGTTGATGCCCGACATCGGAGCCTTATGAACTCAGGGGAGAATCATGGCAATCATAACAATCTCGCGTGAAATGGGTAGTGGTGGCTCAATCATCGCACGAAACCTTGCTGACAAGCTGGGCTACGATCTCATTGACGGTGAAGCAATCCTCAAAGTTGCGGCATCCTATGGCCTGTCAGCAGACAATGTCGAAATGGCGGATGAAAAACCGCCGGCATTTGTTGAAAAGCTCGATGAAAGCCTTGAGATTGACATGCATCGCATTGAGCAGATTATTCTTGAATATGCACTCAAAGGCAATGTCATCATCTACGGGCGTGGCGGTCAAGATCTGCTTGCCGGGATCAACACCGTCTTCCGCACCCGCATTATTGCACCGTTTGACATCCGAGTTGAACGATGGGCCGAGCGGGAATGGCTTGATCCTGATCTGTCACGTATCCTGGTCCGAAAAAGCGACCAACAACGCGCCGGATTCATCAAATACTATTTTGATCGGGACTGGAACGACCCCTATGACTATGATCTGGTGATCAATACCGTCAAAATTTCTGAAGAGATGGCGGTTGACCTGATCTGCAAAGGGATAGAAGAGAAAAATCTCGAAGAGAACAACGAGCGTTGTCGGCAAAAACTTATTGATTTGATTCAGTGCAAGAAAACAGAAATTGCCATTTTGCAATCAGATCAAGTCGAGGGCTACCATCTGCAGGTTCAGGTCGATAACGGCACCACGATTCTTGAAGGGCATGTGCACAGTGAAGACGAACGTCGCGCGATCCATGCCATTGTCAAAGACCTGGCCCCGGCTCAGAACCTCAAAGACCATCTTAAAGTGTTCGCCTACCACATCAACCCTAAGGAAGGCTAGCCCTTTAAGGATGATGTAAGGCAAATACAGGCCCTATGAACGCCATGGACAATCCATCAACAGAATCACTGGGGATCAGTACACTTGAAGACATCAGTGCACTGATCCTGCAGTCACACGACCTTAACGAGACCTTAAACAATATCGTTACGCTCGTTGCGCGACGGATGCATTCCGAAGTGTGCTCCATTTATCTGTTGGATGACGACGGTGAAACGCTCTGGCTTCGTGCTACCCAGGGCCTCACCCCGCAAGCGATTGGCCAAGTAAGCATGAAGCTTGGCGAAGGCCTGGCCAGTATGGCCATTGAGCAGGGACATCCCATCTCTATCATGGAACCGGAGGAACACCCCCGTTACCTCTACTTTCAGGAGACCGGCGAAGAACAATTCCATTGTTTTCTGGCACTTCCTCTGATGGAGCGTCGTAATCCGATTGGGGTCATCACCCTGCAAAGTACGGAAAAACGTGCTTTCAGCCCCACGGAAATCAGTACCATGACAACGATTGCATTCCAGGTCGCAACGGTTGTCATCAATGCCCAACTCCTCAACTCCATTCAGCAAAACAAGAAGCAGCTGGAAACAACCCCACCGGAACTCTCGGAACAGCCGCAACGTCAAAGCGCACTTCGCGGCATGGTCGCCTATCCCGGCGTTATCTCCGGTCAGGTACATATTCTTGATGAACAAAGTGGTTTTGCCGACATCCTTGATGAAGAAAATATCGACATCAATGAAGAGATTGATCAGCTCAATCATGCCCTGGAAGAAACACGCATCCAGACACTGTTTCTCGAAAAACGGGTCGCAACACGACTCTCCGAGCAGGATGCCGCTATTTTTCATACCCATCTGATGATCCTGGAAGACCGAGGATTTATCGACCAGATGATTGCGGAAATCCGCAGTGGACACAGTGCTCCCTACGCCCTGAAAAAGGTCATCGGAGAATACACCGAAGCTTTTTCACGCATGGAAGACCCCTATCTGCGAGAACGAGCCAGTGACACAGTCGATATTGGACGACGCCTGCTTGCCAACCTGACAGGTCAACAGGAAAAAAATCTTCAGTTCAAGCGTCCGGGTATTTTATTTGCCAAAGAGATTCTCCCCTCTGACATGGCCATTCTCGATCATGAAAAGCTGCTGGGCATTGTCACTGAAGCCGGTGAACAAAACTCTCATGCGGTAATTATGGCCAAGGCTCTTGGCATCCCGGCGCTTGTCGGGGTTAAAGGGGTCACCAAAAAAGTCACGCCCGGCTCAATGGTCATTCTCGATGCCAACTCAGGCTGTTTGTTCATTGATCCGGTTGAAGGCATTATTGAAGAATATCAACGCCTGGAAGAGGACAGCAGCAAAGAACTTGATCGCCTGAGCGAATTTCGTGATCGACCAGCCATCTCAAAGGACGGGGTTCACGTCACATTGCGCGCCAATATCGGCCTACTCAGTGATGTTGCGATTGCCCAACGTAATGGCGCAAACGGAGTTGGCCTCTACCGCACCGAATTCCCCTACATGACACGCAGCAATTTTCCTGATCGCAATGATCAGTATCAGCTGTGCAAAAAGATTGTCGAAAGTTTTGAGGGGCCGGTAACGATCCGCACTCTTGATATCGGTGGAGACAAAGCTCTCCCCTATTTTAGTCCGCCTGCGGAGGATAACCCGTTCATGGGCTGGCGTTCAGTGCGCGTATCTCTGGATAATCGCGATATTTTCCGGACACAGATCGAAGCGATTCTCATGGCAGGCTGTCACGGCAATGTCAAATTGCTGTTCCCAATGATTTCAGGCGTTGAAGAGGTCCGCGCCTGTAAAGAAGTGATTGAGGAAGCGAAGAATCATCTTCGCCGCGACAACATCCCCTTTGCGGATGACATCCCGATCGGTGTCATGATTGAAGTCCCTGCTGCCGTTCAGATGTGTAAATTCCTGGCGACAGAAGTCGATTTTTTTGCACTGGGAACCAATGACCTGGTTCAATACATGCTGGCTGCCGATCGCAACAATCCGTTGGTGAATAAATATTACAACCCCCTTCACCCAGCTATTCTTCAAGCAATCAAATATGTCAGTGACACGGCAAAGCGCCTTGGTAAAGGGGTCTGTCTATGTGGCGAAATGGCCTCAGACCCATTGAGTTTTCTGGTTCTTCTCGGTATAGGCATTCGCGAGTTTTCGATGGTTTCCCCTTTTATTCCCAGAACCAAAGCCTTTCTCGCTGACCTGAATTGTTCTGACGCAACATTTATTGCCGATGAAGTCCTACAGATGGGCGGAAGTGAACAGATCCACGATTTCCTCGTCGCGGCAGTCAATGACCTGCATAGTTAAAACGGCTCCACGCCTCAGGCAACAGTTTTAATCATCGTGCTTACAATCACGGGGTTCCCCCGGATCGAAGCAGCCCCCCTCTTTTTTCAATTCAAAGTCCCCAACAATTCACTAGAAACCCTTGTTAAAAATATGTTATGACGTTGCGGCTTGTATCTTAGAGGGAGATCACGTTGTTTCACACATCACACACAAACTGGGTCTTTTTAGGACAGGAAGATGAGAAACAGTCTTTCTCATCATTGACAAGCAGCCTAAAAGCTAAAGGCACGGCCTTATCCAAAGATCCGATCAGTTACGTTCAGCGGGTTAACCAGCACAATGCCACGTACTATGTGAAAGTCTACTCCCGCAACGGCAAAGGTTTGAGACATTTCCTCGGACGAGGGCGACTGCAAGGGGAGTGGGAAAATCTGCTCTATTTCAACAAGCTGGGGATTCCGACACCCCGGATTGTCGCTTATGGACAGTCCCGTCGTCATGGTTTTTTCAAAGTTGGAGCGCTGATTACAGCTGAAGTTCCCGACTCTGAAGACCTGCTGACCATTTCACGAGTCCATCCGGAAATGTTTTTGAACCGCATCTGGCTAAAAAGTATCCTGCGCCAAACTGCGGAGTATACCTCACGTCTACACCGCCACGGATTTATTCACTGGGACCTAAAATGGCGTAACATTCTCGTTTCTCAACAGCACCCGGAGCAGCCAAAAGTTTATTTTTTTGACTGCCCGTTGGGAAAAACACGCCGGGGTTGGTTACGCAATCGGGGAATCATCAAAGACCTCGCCTGTCTCGACAAGGTGGGGAAAAAAGTCCTCAGCCGCAGCCAGCGCCTTCGTTTTTTTAAATATTACGCGGGGGTAGACAGAATGGAAACAGAGCATAAAAACCAGATTCTGCAGATCGTGAATTTCTTTTCTGAACAATAAGGTCCAAATCGACGATGGACAATCAGAGATAATTCACGCAGAGTTTGATTTCTCTCCGACAGCCTCAATAGTGCAGACGCTTTTTTCGCTGAGGATCAGAGATCTCCGCCAAAAAGATCCCGGGTGTAAACCTTTTCAATCACATCAGCAAGATCATCAGACATACGGTTGGCGATAATGACATCGCTGGATGCTTTAAATTCTTCCAAATCCGTCATAACCGGCGAATGGAAGAAATGGGTCTCTTTCAAAACCGGTTCATAGACTATAACGTTGATCCCTTTTGCCTTAATTCGCTTCATGACCCCTTGAATGGAAGACGCCCTGAAATTATCGGAGTCGGCTTTCATCAACAAACGATAAACACCTACCGTCTGGGGATTTTTCAGAATAATGGAGTCGGCAATGAAATCTTTTCGCGTTGTGTTGGCATCAACAATGGCACGAATCAGAGTATTGGGCACTTTATCGTAGTTTGCCAGCAACTGTTTGGTATCTTTCGGCAAGCAGTAGCCGCCATAACCGAAAGAGGGATTGTTATAATGGGCACCAATTCGAGAATCCATGCCAACACCTTTAATGATGTCACGGGTGCTTAGGCCATGCACCTCGGCATAGCTGTCCAGTTCATTAAAGAATGCAACACGCATGGCCAAATAGGTATTGGCAAACAATTTCACCGCTTCGGCCTCTGACGCGCCAGTCAAAAGAATGGGGACCTCCTTCTTGATGGCGCCCTGTTGGAACAGTTCAGCAATTGCCTGGCCACGTTCGCTATGTTCCCCGACAATAATACGAGATGGATATAAATTGTCGTGAAGAGCCTTTCCTTCTCGTAAAAATTCCGGGGAAAACAAAATGTTCTCGTTGCCAAGCTGAAGGCGTAACTCGCGGGTGTAGCCAACGGGAATCGTCGACTTGATGAGCAGAAGGCTTTGGGGATAGTGAGCGGTCACATATTGGGCAACCAGCTCGACACTGCGTGTATCAAAACGATTTGTTTCAGTATCGTAATTTGTAGGGGTGGCAATAATAACCAGGTCAGCGTCATGATATGCCTGATCTGGAATCGTTGTCACTGTCAGGCTAAGATCTTCACGCTGCAAAAAGGACTCAATATCCTCATCAGAAACAGGACTTTTACCCTGTTGAATCTGTTTAACTTTTTCGTCGTCGATCTCCAGAAGACAAACATCGTTGTTCTGTGCCAGCAATAAGGCATTTGACAGGCCCACGTAGCCCGCTCCAACCACAGTAATTTTTTTAAATTGCATCGCTTAGTACATCCACTCCATCAATTGTCATCGACGTTAATGCCGTAAATCATGTAACTGAGACCCGTAGTGAACACAAAGCAATCAGGCTAAATTCATGATACGGGCATGGCAAAATTTTCTCCATTTTTCAATGCAACAGATAGTAAAGGTGGTCAACTAGAACCAGGTTAGGGCCAATCTAGCATCAGGTTAGCCATGAGACCTGTTTAAGCAATTCTATAGATTACGAACAGAATCATGTTGCGCCGGATGATATTCGGGAACGATTTTCTGTAATAAATCAATGGTTAAACGAAGATCCATTCTCCTGGCCGCCTCAAAAAGATGCTCCAGCTGGGCATTGAGCATGGCATTATCCTCAGTGACGGATTGGGCAACACAGATTTTCTCGTGGGTGGTTGGCTTGATCCCCTCCCCTTCCAGAAGCAACTCTTCATAGAGTTTTTCTCCAGGTCGCAACCCGGTAAGAACAATATCGATATCGTCGTAAGGGACTTTACCGGACAAGCGAATCAATTCCTCCGCCAAATGGAGGATTTTTACCGGCTCGCCCATGTCCAACAGGTAGATTTCGCCGCCCTTCCCCATACTTCCAGCCTGTAAAACCAGCTGCGATGCTTCCGGAATGGTCATGAAAAAACGGGTAATCTCTTTATGGGTTACCGTGAGTGGACCACCGTTACGAATTTGTTCTTTAAACGTCGGAATAACACTACCATTACTCCCCAGCACATTTCCGAAACGTACGGTGACAAAACGCGTTTTGCTGTGGCAGGACAACGCTTGCACCAGTTTTTCAGCAGCACGCTTCGTTGCGCCCATAACATTGGTCGGATTGACGGCTTTGTCCGTGGAAACCATCACAAAACGTTCAACACGAAAGATGTGGGACATTTCAGCGACAACCTGCGTGCCACGAACATTGTTGTTAACGGCTTCCGCCGGGTTCACTTCCATCATCGGCACATGCTTGTACGCCGCCGCATGAAAAACCACTTCCGGCATGAACTCATCAAATATCGCTTCGACACGTGAACGATAGCGGACATCGCCGATAATGGGATACACCGGCAGTTTCGGATAGAGTTTTCTTAACTCCTGCTCGATGGAAAACAACGGCGTCTCGCCGTTTTCAAACAGAATCAGCTTACTGGGTGAAAAATAGGCAACCTGGCGACACAGTTCACTGCCGATACTGCCGCCCGCACCCGTCACCAAAACCCGCTTACCACATAGATAACCGGAAATTTTCTCGGCATCCAGTTTGACGGGCTCGCGCCCCAGGAGGTCGTCCAGCGAAACATCTTTGATGCGCTCCACGGAAACCGAACCATCCAACAAGCCACCGACACCCGGCAATGTCTTAAAACGCACATTGGCTTTCTGGCAATAGTCAACAATTGTCCGGATCTGCTTTCCCGTTGCTGACGGGATGGCAATAATCACTTCCTCAATCTGCTTTTTACGACAAACCGCCGGAATTTCTTTGCACGTGCCCAGAACCGGCAGTCCACGAAAGCGGGTTTTCTGCTTGCGGCGGTCATCATCGATAAAACCGATCGCGTCATACGTCAACCGACGGTTGAGATGAAGTTCCCGTGCGATCATTTGTCCGGCATCGCCAGCGCCAACAATTAACATCCGTGTTTTCTCGGCCTTATTGACCGGCATGGGATAAAAGTTTTCCCGAAAGGCACGGATAGAAAAACGAATTCCCGCAACGAGAAGAAAGCAGAACAGACCATCGAGTAGAAGAATGGTTCGCGATACCAGTTCCAGACGATAGACAAAAAAATTGTAGACAATCACCCCGGCCGAACCAATGAAGTTCGCTTTAAAAATCACCACCAAATCGTCCATGGAGACGTAACGCCACCAGCCGCTATAAAGTTTAAAATAGCCGAAAACTAGGAGTTTGATGATGATAACGGCAGGGAGAATACGAAAAAAAACCGCGCGATAAACGTCTGGAATAGAAAAGTCAAACCGGATGAGAAAGGCAAGGTACAGCGAACAGACCACCAGAAACAGTTGCAGTGGAAAAATAACGAAAAGCCTTCTTTTCAGTACCAAGAAGTCCATAATTCAAACCGAAACCCTGATGGAGAATTTGTTTTTTACAAACAGGTCCACGCCAATAAAAACGAGAGAACACAGCGCTAGAATAGCCACCCACAAACCCCATTGACCATTGCGGTAGCACCAGATACCAACACCACCACACAGAAGTTGAATCACCGCATAACCCAGAGAAACACGCCACTGTGCGCATGCGGCCTCATTGGCCAGAACCTGATAAAGATGCATTCTATGCGGCTGTAAAAGGCTCTTTCCGGCCCGAAGACGCTGAACCATTGTTGTCAGTTCATCCATATAAAACAATATCAAGAATGAAGCCAAAACGCTAAATTCAAAAAGATTTTCAGAAAAAACAACACTGATCGCAGAAAACATAAAACCCAAAAAAACACTGCCGACATCGCCCATAAAAATTCTGGCGCCAGGGATATTAAAGGGCAGAAATCCCAGACAAGCGGCAGCAATGGCAAAGCAGACCATCACCAGAGAATCATTTTTATCCAGCAACGCCCCATAAAGACCCAGAAGACTAAAACACACCATACCGCTAAGGCCTGCCATACCGTTAATGCCATCCATAAAATTATAAAAATTGGCCGTCCCGACAATAAAAACAAGACTGCAGGCAAACAACAGTAAAGCGACAGGGTGGTTACTGCCGCCCTGCGACGACAAAAACAGACCGGCACACAGGAAAAAAACCATCAAGCGTATGCGAGGAGAAAAATCACTGCGATCCGCAATGAAACCGGTGATAGCGATGCCGAGTGCTGACAACGACACTAAAAGAGGCAGATCGAGCCACAGATGGGAGAGAAAAAAGGCCAAGACAATTCCCAGCCCTCCCCCTTTAGGGGTAGGCTGCCGGTGGGAACTACGCTGTCCAGGGATATCAACCAGACCTAAGGACGTTGCATAGCGACAGACAAAAAACACACCGCAAGCGCTACACAGTACCGATACCAGGATAAGGATCATAACGATTTCTTCATCCCCACAACGTGTCTGACCATCTTCTCTATCCCCTGTTCGACAGAATACGGTGGTTGCCAGTGCAGCTGTCTTTTTATTTCACTGTTATCGACGACAAAAGAGGTAAAGAGTGGTTCCAGTTTATTGCCTTGAGCTCTTTCGATCAAACTCAGACAGCGGCCTGCAGCCTTTAACAGCATGCGCGGCAGAGGAATTTGAACGATTCTTTTGCCAAGATAGTACGCCATGAGATCGACAAGCTCTTCCAGTGAAAGACAACGGTCATCACAGACGGTAAAAACTTGCCCATTGCATGACGAAGATTCAATACAACAACACAAGGCATCACAGAGGTTATCAAGGGACACCAGACTGCGTTTAACACCAGGACGACAAACTGGAAAAGGTCGCCCCTGCTGCAACCAGTGCAACAATGAAAGCAAATTTCCTTTAACGCCTGCGCCATAAACCAGGACAGGACGTATAATGACCAATTCCATGTCGCTCTCAGCGGCAATCGCCTGCAACTGCTGCTCAGCAACACGTTTACTCACCCCATAGGGATTTGTACCCGGATCAGCAGCCTGGATCGTACTGACAAAGATCATCCGCTGGACGCCATGAAGAACGGCTTGCCGGGCAAGATGGACAGTGCCTTCAACATTGACCCGACGATAATCCTCTTCACCGGCACGACAATGAGCGATCCCGGCCAGATGAACAACCGTCTTCACATCGGCAAGAGCCTCTGTCCAATCCGAGTCAGGCCCGATATTCATAGCCAGACAGTTGTCGTCTTGAACTGGCGTTCGCTTCTGATGGACAAGTTGTTTCACCGCAAAGTTACGTTGAGCCAACAAAATGCAGAGTCCGCGACCAATAAAACCATCGGCCCCAGTAACTAAAATTTTACTCATGGACATCACCAGTTCCTGCCAACATCAAAACAACCTCAGCAAGGCCAGGAAAAATAACGCCACTCGGTCACGAAGAGAGCGGCGGCAGGCAAAGATTCTGCTGAGAATAAAACGCCGACACGCCGCCGCTTCGAGCTGAAAAGGGGCAGCAAAGGTTGGATGACAACGCATGCAGAGGCGGGCAATGCGTATCGTCTCGGCTCTGTATTTATGTGACATAACCATCTGCAGCCGCTTTAAAGACGCGCCAAAGCCCTGGTGAACTCCGGTATGGTTGTGTTCATGTTGCCGGTAAAGCAAACCGCTATGGGAATCAATAAACCAGCGATAACCACCTGCACGAGCATACGCATAAAACAACCAGTCATGAAAATAAATCGCCTCAACATCGGCATAATGCCGCTGTATATCTTGTTGCAGGGCCATTGCGAGTGTCTGATCCAACACATAGGTACATCCCGGCCCGGCGGCTTCAAATAAATAGTCGAAATCACGCTGCGGCTGGGCTTTATCAATCAGCGTACGGCGTCCATCCGGCCAGAATGCCGTAACATTACTCGAATAACCGGAATAACCTTTTTGCAAAACTTCGCACGCGCGCGACAGTTTGTCTAAAGACCAGATATCATCCTGATCAGCAAAGGAAACATAATCCGCAGCTGACAGATCAACCTGATGCAGCAGATGATAAAAATTCTTTGCCGCACAGCCAAAAGAACCCGCCAACGGTAAAACGTGCACACGAGCATCCTGTGCTGCCCATTCACGGCAAAGTTGCTCGGTATTGTCCTCCCCAGGGTCAATACTGATATACAGATGAACATTCACCTGACATTGATTCAAGATGGAGTCAATCTGTTCATTCAGCCAGCGACGACCTTGATAGGCGGCTAAAAGCACAAAAACATGTGGAAAGCGCATGAAAATACCTGATCAAGCGTTGACTCAAGACACCTGTAACGGCAATTCCCCTCTATTCAGTACAGCGACCAGAGGACAACACCGCTCATTTTACAGGTGACATCATCGACATCTTGCATCAAAAGTTGAAATGCTGCGGGAGAGCAGAATTCGCTTCCGTTGTGTTTATGACACGATAACGTTGTTTAATCGTACCAAGATTCTGGAGTGACAACAGATGAGCGTAAATAAGGGGCAAAAAACGACTATGCCGCACTTTTAAAAAGGATTCATCGTCAAGAGCTTCCAGCTTCTTTTCATCGACATGAAATAACCCCTCAACATTGATCACTCTGTTGTTCTTTTTCACTTCAATTTTAAGGGGCTGTAACAGATCCAGCTCTTCGATCAAAGCACAAAACTTTTTGCTGAATACGGCCTGTTTCTGACATTCTCCACAAAATGTCAGCATGTTCTGCAAAGGCTTGGAAAGCTTGTCATTGTCATCAAAAAAGGGTGTTCCACCGCTGTCACCAACCAACCCTGACTCTTCATCTATACACAGAACAAAACGGATGGCCTCCTTAGAATCTTGCTCTTTTTCTTGGGCCAGCATAAAGGGATAACGCCTGAACATTGCGGGGATATAACCGGTTCTCCAACCTTTATTGGCATCAACAAAAACATTTTTTTGAGGTTCAAACCCCAACAAAGCGCAAACAGTGATTTCACCCTCAGCCTGTTTGGCAAAAACAATCGGAAAAAACTGTGCTGCCGGAACGAATTCGGATACTAACAACCCGGCAAGATGCTGATTCGCAGCAAATTCCCAGGATGAGAGAGGCAATAAATGTTTCTGGCCATGTTTCTGCAACGTAACAGGTTGAATATTAGGCACTAATAGGCTCCTTTGAAAGTTTAACTATTTGAGAACAAGGTTGCGAAAATGTTTTTTAAGCACTCACTACAATACATTTCGTAATAACGCGATACGAAAAAGACACATGGCATTCTAGATACATGGCCAATTTCGTATCTTACTCTATCTGAGCAAGAAGCGCCATCAACAGCATCAATAATCATGAGGCATTGCCCATACACGAGCAACAGGGGAAGTTATCAGAAAAAAAAGAAAGGTTGTGTGTCCCGCCGGAGGAGTGAGAAGCCCCCCCCTCCGGCGAAAATTAAATTGCTCAGGCGCTATAACCCAAGACACCTTCATAAACGTAGCCAAGTTGACCCGTGAGGAGGATACCCTCTTCTGCACTGGCGCTATAAAAGTGTTCGCCGGTCTGCGCATTGTAATAGCGGCCAATAGCGTCATCAACCGCTCCACTTTCCGAGATCTGAAAGGCAATGCCTTCGTAAACATAACCACTGTCGGCATTATTCATCAGGCCTTCGGCTTCCGCCTGGCTTCCGGTAAAGAAATGATCGCCGTTAGACGCATTGAAGAAACGATACACATCAACGCTGTAGTCCGGATCAGCTTTGAACGCCGGGCCTTCAACAACCCAACCACTGTCATCGGCACTTAACGCTTCGATTTCCCCAGCCAGGGCACTATACATATGCAGCTGACTGACAGGGTTGTAAAAACGGATCACATCAACCGCTGGAAATCCAAGAATGCCTGGGGCTCCGGGATCAACGATAACACCATTCGCTTCACCGTCTGCATCAAACTCTCCACCGTCGGTAATCTGGAAATCAAGGCGTATTTTATCCCCTTCGACGACAACGGCGCCGCCGTAGTCACTGCTGGCTAAATTGACCCAGTTTCCTTCGGAATCCTGCTTCCAATAACCGTTAATTTCAAGACTGCCGTCCACATAGAGACTGAAGGTTTCAGTTTCACCAACATTTTCGACATCGGTGACGAAACTGATCAGGCCCAACGGCATGGAGAGTTCGTCGGGAAGTGCGTCAGGGGCATCAAGCTGGACGACATTCTGCAGTACGGCATGGTTGCCGTCACCGGTATCTTCTTTGCCGTCAAGGGAATCAGCAACAAGGGTAATGTAGGTCTGGATTGCATCGCCGTCAGTGGAGATATGGTCGGTTTCTCTGAACACGACAGAGGCGACATCGGCTTGCGCACTGTCCACCATGCCGTCGCCGTTGCCGTCGCCAGTCATTCCGTCATTATCAACAGGCGGAGCCAGGTCTTCATCAGCAGCCGGGGCTCCGTCACCGTCGTCATCGGGTTGAACGGGATCACTGCCTTCATTAACGTTGGCAATATTGATGCTCAAGGTTTGAACGTCGCTGGCACCATCACTGTCTTCGGCGGTGACACGAACGATATAGTTGTTATTGAGGCCGCTATCTCCCGGGTTTTCGTAGTCAGGAGCCTGAATAAAGCTCAGTTCACCACTGGTCGCATCAATCTGAAACAGATCAGCATCAATACCGCCACTGACCCAGTAAATAATGCTGTCGTTATCGGCATCGTGTGCCTGGACAGTTGTCACTGCAAGGGTGTTTTCGTTCACACTGAGAACGGCGTAGTCATTGCCACCGTCGCTAATAATTCGCGGTGCTTCATTGATCACGCTGATGGTAAGCTGCTGGATGTCGCTGCCTCCCTTACCATCGCTGGCCGTGACAATCACCTCGTAACTGTTGTCACTGTTGCTATCGACAGGATTGTCGTAATCCGGTGGGCTGATAAAGCTGAGTACGCCCGTAACCGAATCAAGGCTAAAACGGGTCTGATCATTGCCACCACTGAGGCTATAGGTGAGCTCATCTCCATCATCGTCTGTCGCGCTGACAGTGGTGACATAGATCAGATTTTCCGTCTGCCGGATCGAGGCGGTGTCATCGCCGCCATCACTGATGATCATTGGTTGCGTATTCAGCGTAGCTGTGATGCCATTGCCCGTCAGATCGGCATTGCCGCCACTCGCGTTCCACCCTGCTGCTACTGCCAGATTGTAAGTGGTATGATCTATCGAGGTTGTGCCGCTGTTGTTGACCAGGGCATCGACCCCAGCTTTATCCGTCGCTGAGAGCACCAAAGAAAACTCGGTTGCAGAACTGATATCCACGTCAACGGTATCGATTAATGTATAAGTTCCCCCTCCTTCACCGGTAATGGTGAACAGTGAGGCATCAATGTCGTTGCCATCTCCGGAAAGAGTTTGAAGGTCTGTTCCCGTGACAACGAATGTCCCGGTCTGCGTGCTGTAGGTTGCTGAGGTAATGGTCGGGGCAGCCAGATCCACTTCGAAGTTGCTGGCATCACTTGTTGCGCCACTACTTGCATCCTTGAGAGTCAGACTGAAGGTGTTAGTACCCCCAGTGTTGGACGTAAAGTTCAATGCACGGATCAAGGTTTGTACCTGTGCAGGGGTCGCATTACTGCCCAAATTGAAGATCAGGTTATTCGTCCCCTGACCATCACCTGAGGCATTGACACTTGCGATGGCAACTCCGTCAACAAAAATGATTTCACTTGCTGCAATGGTACCATCGGCATCAAGCGTACTGGTCCCGGAGGAGACCCCTGTAGAACCATTGCCGGTCAGGCCAAAGTTGCCAGTACCACTGGTTCTGGTGATCGTCAGGTTGCCGGTATTAAAATTGCTGCTGTCGGCATCGCTGACGGTCACGTCACTGCCGGAATCAACCAGGATGGCGTTACCGACAATACCGTTGACGCTGTCACCATCCAGATTGCTGACCAGCGGCGGATTGGGAGTAACGTCGATTGTAAAACCTGCCGAGGCATCCTGATCACCCCCATTGGCCGTACCATCAGCATCATTGAGGGTCACGGTGAACGTCCTGGCGCCCAAGGCACTGGGAGCAGAATAGGTCACTGCTTGCAGAAAGGTCTGAATGCGTGCTGAGGTTGCATTCGCGGTATCGAAATCAACCTGCAGCGAATTGCCTCCCTGGCCATCATTGGTTGCATGCACAGTGCCGATGACGACTCCGCCGACGGCAATGGTTTCGCCGGCGGCGACCGTCGCGTCTCCACCGGATGTCACCGTCGTGCCGTCCACCCCCCAACTGCCGTTGATCGTTCCCGAACCTTGGGTGAGGACAAGAGAGCCGCCGTTATAATCGGCTGAATCCGCGTTTGTCACCGTGGCATCGTTGAAAAGCGTGACATCTTGAGCACCCGAGCCGGCAACGATTGAGGAACTGTCGCCGTTAACACCACTGATGACCGGCGCATCGTTGACGGCTGTCAGCGTAATGGTCGAAACAAGATTGATCGCTGCTGTGTCCTGCCCGCTATTGGCGGTTCCGCCGCTGTCTTTTACTGCGGTAATCGTGACAACCCTGTTGCTGCCGGTTGTCGGTTCATCACTGGTATTGCGATAAGACAGCGCATCCACAAGGGTTTGCATCTCGGCATTGGTCAGAGATTCGCCGCTGAATGCGACCGTTGCGGTAGAACCTGCCACGGTAACGGACACCGTCAGACCATTGGTGGTCGTAACGACGCTGTTGCCATCCGTTAGAGCGATATCCGAACCATCAAAACCTAAAACCTCAAAGGCTCCATCACTGACATTCGTCACGGTCAGGGTCATCGCGGAAAAATGATCCGCGGTTTCTACGGTTGATGCGGTGACGGTGTTAAACAGATCCGCAGCGCCAGCCCCTTCTATATAGCTGGGATCACTGCCGGTGGCCGTCAGAGTTGGCGCATCATTGACACTGGTCACGCTCAACACGGCGGTGACGGCAGTGCCGACGTTGTCATCATTGTCCGTGGCCGTAAACGTAATGGAACGATGCGTTTCATCCGGTTCATCGCTGCTGTTGTCATAACGAATGGACGCAATGAGCATCTGCATCGTCGCGTCCGAGGCGGATCCGTCATCAACCGTGATGGTCAGCGTCCCGTCGGCACTATTATAAGCGCCAATGGTTACCGCTTCACCATTGACGGTCCGGGCACCGCTGTCGTAGCTGGAACTGAGGACCTCATCGACACCATCCTGTTGGTTGGTCAGTGTCACGGTGAGGGATTTGTATGAGCCGTCATCACTGATCGTGGCATCGCTGTCGGCAACGGCAACGGCGCCTCCGTCTTCGCTGAAATTGCCACTGTAGCCACCGTTGGCCGCACCGCTGGAATCGTCACCATCCAGATCAATAATTGGCGCACGCACCAACGAAACCGTGACATCCTGGTTCAACGACGTACCGCCGTCGCCATCGTCAACCGTGATACGCACGCTTCGCGCAGCGGTATTGGTCGTCGCGGAATCGCTGTCGCGATACTGCAGGGCGCTGATGAGATCACGCACACGCGATAGGGTTGCATTGGCATTCAGGGTGATCACCAGATCGCTCCCGGCACTGCCGCCGGAAAAGGTGCCGATTGTAAATCCATCGCTATGGATGACGTTACTGCCGGAAATACTGATCGCACCAACGCTGCCGATACTGAGAACGTCTTCAGCAGGATAGGGATTGCCAACGACGGCAACAGTGACGTTGCCACCATTAAAGTCGCTGGAATCAACATCGCCCAGGCTGGCATCTCCAGACGCATCCAAAGTGATGGCAGCCCCATCGATCGTGTAGGAAACGGCATCACCAGCCAGATTAGTCAATGTCGGCGCATCATTCACGGCATTGACCGTAATGGTCGCGGTGGCGCTTGCCGCAGACAGACCGCCGCCAACTCCATCGGTAGCGGACTGCACATCAAAACTGCCGTTACTGGTACTGTCGGCTGTCGGGGTAAACTTCAGCCCCACCTGCCCTTCGGCAAAGGTAATAAAATCGCCGTTGCTGATCTGGGTGGTGCCATCGTTTTTATACAGAGTCCCACCGCTGATATTGGTAATTTTGAAATGGGTGACTTCGGCACCATCGACGGCACTGCGGCTGACAACCAAACCGCTGCTGGTCTGGACATCCTCATCCGTTGCGGCGTTGGTGACACTGGGAGTGTCACCAATCGGGGTGATCGTAGTTCCCAGGCTGACTCCTGCTTCCGCGACCTTGGCGGTCGTATCATCACTGGTGGTATCGTAGGTTTGTCTGCTGGCGTCGGCTGTAAAAATTGTCGCAGAAGAGTCGTCGACCGCATAAACGGTCAGCGATCCTGGAGTTCCATGATAGTCCGCGACGGGAACAAAACGGAGCAACGTTGTTGCATCAAGTAACAACCCTGCCGCGGTCGTCACAGTCCCGACATCGAACCAGGTAGTGCCGTCGGTACTGTATTCCCAGTTGCCTTCATTGACAGGATCGGAACTATCGGCGGTGACCACGATGCCAGAAAAACCATCACCATCAATGTCGGAAAAGTTGCCATTGAGCAGGCTGGAAACACTCGCGCCGCCTGGAGCGGTAGTGTCTTCATTTACGGCAGTCAGCGTTGAACCACCTGTAAAGCTAGGTGCGTCATTCTCGGCATTGACATTGAATGTCAGGGTATAGGTGGAAGTGCTGTAAGCCGTGCCGTCACTGACTTTGAAACCGATGGTTGCATAGGGGGTGCCATTACCGTCAGCTGTCGGCGTAAAGCGCAACTTGCCGGCATTGATATCCGTAACCGTGACGTCTTGATTAGACGTCACGTCGACCCACGTTATGCCGTCCCCGGCATATTCAAAATCGCCAGCGGTTTCCAGTGAGTTAATCTGGATCTTGATAAAACTGTCGCCATCGGTGTCATGGAAGGTCCCGAAATCACTGGATGTCAGAACGTAGGTGGTATCTTCATTGATTGTTTGGCTGTCATTCGTGCTTGTAGGAGCAGAATTACTAGCGGCATCGAGATCAACAACAAAATTATCCAAAAAAATTGAAACTTTTTCGTCGTAGCCGTTGATTTCACTATCTCTTATGATGACCTTATCACCAATTTTAGTCCCAAAAGAGGTGAAATCTACTGTCTGCGTCCCTTCTGGAACGGATGATGATATAAGCTGACTGAATCCGGAATAGAAAGCCGCGGATAATTGAGCACCGAACGAAGGATCTCCTCCGGTGCTGCTGTTGATAATATAAAGTCTTTCTGCACTGAATTGACTATTGCTGCCAGAATCCGTGATCGTGAGTTCAAAATCTCCAACATCACTGGTTTCAGTAATGTAGAGGCCTCCATCTGCCTGCCATGCAGTAAAGCCAGAGGCTGAACTAATCGAAAAGGTGACATCACCGATTGAAAAATTGCCGCTGGCGAGAGAGCCGGAGGTGATAACGCCTCCGAAGTCAATTGTTTGTGTAGCAAGAACTTCGCTATAAGCAGAGAAATTTTGCAAACTATCCGTTTCGACAACAGCATTCTCGTTGTGGGTCTCTAGGATCCAGTCACCTCCCAAAGCTGCTGAACCTGTTGCGTCGTCCGATGCCGCAACATCTGCGCCGGTTATCTGGGCAAGATGATTGACAAATTCAACCCCCGTACCCCCTTCTCCAACATTGCAGCCATAGAGAAGAAGATCTCCGTCGTCAGAAAGAGTTGCACCCAACAAAGTGAGCAGATCGGACTCCTCCAGCAGATTTTCAGCCGACAGTTCTGTCGCACCCAAAAGCAAACGCCCGCTGCTGCCATGGCTGAACAGATGAATAGCATCAACACTCGCGGCATCAAGAGTCGCAAGATAATCCGCCATCTGAGCCAGTGCATCTCCAGTGCTGTCAATAATAACAACAGCTGCTCCTTGAGGTGCTGCATTGGCAAGCGTTTGCCAGTCTGACAGATTATCAAGAATAAACAGGATCTCTGTACGGCTGTCTGCAGGGGTAGAGACAGAGTTTTGAACGCTTTGAATCTCAGGTGTCATGATGATCGAGCCCCCATTTTTACAGAATTCACATAGTGTTTATGAAAAGCATTTGGTTTTAAAATACTTATTATAAACACCGCCAAGAATTAGGTCAATCAGGGAGACACAACGACCACTTTAAAAAAAAGGGCGTCCTGCAAGGACGCCCCAAAGAAATATTTCATTTTATGATGGAAGGAATCAGGCCCCGTAACCGAGAACACCTTCGTAAACATAGCCAAGCTGGCCGGTAACGATGATGCCTTCCTGGGCACTGTCAGTATAAAAATGCTCACCTGTTTCGGCATTGTAATAGCGGTTAATGGCTGCATCGACAGAGCCGGTATCAGAAACTTGGAAGGCAATACCTTCGTAGGTATAGCCACTGGCTTCATTGGCCATCAGCCCCTGGGCTTCAGCCTCATTGGCGGTAAAGAAATGGTCGCCGTTGAAGGCATTAAAGAAGCGATAAACATCACAGCAGTCATCAGCATCAACCTGGAATGCGGGACCTTCGACCACCCAACCACTGTTTTCGCCACTCAAGACGTCGATTTCACCGTCCATGGCACTGTACATATGCAGCATGCTGGAGGGATTGTAGAAACGGATCACGTCGACGGCAGGGCTGTCCATATATCCCGGAGCGCCCGGATCGACAATAATGCCGTTGGCTTCACCGTCAGCGTCAAATTCACCACCGTCAGTAATCTGGAAGTCAAGTCGGATTTTGTTGCCCTCTTCAACAACAGCACCGCCGTAAGCACTGCTGGCCAGGTTGACCCAGTCGCCGTCGGCATCCTGTTTCCAGTAGCCGTTGATATCAAGACCGCTTTCGACATAGAGACTGAAGGTCTCAGTTTCACCAACATTTTCGACATCCACGGTAAAACTGAGCAGTCCCAGCGGCATACTGATTCCATCAGGCAGATCATCCGGTGCATCCAGTTGGGTAACCGAGAACAGAGTGGCCTGGTTGTCGTCACCGGTATCTTCTTTGCCTTCCAATGAATCTGCGACCAAAGTGACGAAAGTCACCGGTGCCTCGGGGTCCGTGGTGATGTGATCCGTTTCACGGAAAACAACGGAAGCGACGAGTCCCTGGCCACTATCAGGCAAACCGTCTCCATTGCCGTCACCAACCGTTCCCTCATTGTCAATGGGCGGTGCGAGATCTTCGTTCCCAGGAGGAATGGTGCCGCCGGTTTCATCAACATCTGTAACGGTAATGCTCAGGCTTTGCAGCGTTGTCCCACCTCGGCCATCCGCTGAGGTAACATCGACCAGATAGACGTTGTCACCGTCGGCATCGGCAGGCAGTTCAAAATCCGGAGCAGCGATGAAACTCAGTTCACCGCTCGGCGTGAGGGTGAAAAGATCAGCGTCATCTCCACCGCTGATAGTGAAGACAACGGCATCACCATCCACATCAACAGCCGTAACTGTTGCAACATTGGTCTGATTTTCAAACAGTGTAAAGTCAACTGCGCCGGTAAAGATCGGAGCATGATTCAAAGTGCCACCGCTATCGGGCGTTCCGCCCCCACTTCCCGGCGTCAGATTGCTGACAGAGGCGTTAACCAGACTGGCGGCATCGTTACCGAGAACGTCCTGAATGGCATTGGCATCATCCCCTGCCGTTGAGTCGGTGTAAGACACACTCACCGTATCCCCGTTTGCGACAGCGGCAGCCAAGGTCAAGGTAACCTTGCGCCCGGAGGCATCAATCGCCACGGAAGACACGCTGCGATTTGAGCCGTTGACATTGACACTGAAAGCTCCAGTCGAAGGAGAATTGATGCTATCAAGGTAGCTGGCATCGGTATAGGTCATAGTCAAGATGTTTCCGTTGACTGTGGCATACCCGAAAACCGGTGCATCCGTGTCACCAACACCAACCCCCTCTTCCGGATCCTGGTCGAGGACGGTGATGGCCAAGGCCTGCTCACTGTAGGCTCCCACTTCGTTGGTTGCGCGGATGATGACGTTATAGACGTTGTCACTGCCGCTGTCCTCCGGCGTTTCAAAATCCGGCGCAGCGGCAAAACGTAGAATATTTCCGGAGACAATTTCAAACAAATCAGCATCGGGATTGTTACCGGCATCGACCGTATCGCTGACGCTGAATGTCACCGGTGGATAACCGCCGTCTGTTGCCGACAATGCTGTGACCAGCTGGGTGTTTTCAATAATAAAGAAACCATTGGCAATGGAAATTCCGGGGGTTGCATCGGTTTCGATATTGACGTTGACGGCAACGGGCGCAGACTGTCCGCCGTCACCATCACTCAGGGCAAAGCTGATGCTGCGCGAAGTTGCATCCGGTTCAGCATCACTGTTGCTGAAGTTGACTGCCTTGACCAAAGCAGCCACGGCATCGGCTGAGGCGTTTGCGTTTAAGGTAACGACCAGATCGCTGGTACCGGTGCCGCCGGTAAACGTGCCGATCTGGGTTCCGCCGTAGGAAACCGCTGATCCAACAACACCAATTTGTCCGGCAGCCGTGCCGACATTGACAATACTGAGAACATCATGGACCGGATCACGGTTAAAGTCGATGGACACCCGCAGAACACCGCCGTCAAAATCCGTTGAATCCGGATCGACCACGGACGCATCAGCGCCCTGTTCGATGCTCTTCGAACCACTGTTGGCCGGATAATTCAGTACATCGGAACCAAGGCCTAAAATCGATGGGGCATCATTGACCGGTGTTCTGACGACATTGACCGTGGCAGCGCCTGAAGAGCTTTCGCCATCACTGACGGTGACGGTAAAACTGTCGCTGTTTTCGCTGCCGTCATGCTGGTAGCGCACCGCGCCGGAGATCAGATCCGCATGGTTAAAGGTGGCGCTCGACGCCAATGCCTCGCCGTCGTCAAGCTGACCATTGCTGTTGCCGTCCAGATAAAGCGTCCCTTGAGAGGGCGCTGTTTCAACGGTGTAGACCAGATCGCCGAGTGGCGTATCGACATCCGCCGCGGCAATCTGCGTTGACGACAGGGTAAATGATCCACCTTCATTGACGTTGAAATCAACAGGCGTCAGGGTCGGAGCACTATTGGATGCTCCAACCGTCACCGTGCTGGTTACGGCAATGTCGGCCTGATCGACGCCGCCATTGGCGGTGCCACCATCGTCGGAGAGACTCTGCAACGTCACAGCCCTGGAACCTTCGGTCGGATCTTCACTGGTATTCTCGTAAGCCAGAGCGTCGATAAGACCATTCCAGGTGGCGCTGTCCGCTGCTTTCGTCAATGTCACGGTGGCGGTTCCACCGGTGATTGAAACGTTATAATCCACACCGACGGCTCCGGCGGTTGTGCCGGTAGTGCCGTGCGTCAAGACAATGCTTGTGCCGTCAAGAGTGAGTGTTTCATCGCTGCCGTCACGTAAGCCGCTGACTTGGACAACCAGTTCCGTCAGACTCTGGTCGGCTTCTATCGGAGAAGCGTCGCTGCCGCTAAACAATGCCACGGCGGCATCGCCTTCCGTAAAGGCAGGATCGCTGGCAATCGCGGTCAAAGTTGGTGCATCGTTGACCGGAGTGGTCGTTACGGTGAATGTTTCCGGCTGATCGCCGTCGGTAACACCGTCTGAATCACTCGATACCAGACCATCTGTAACATGATAGGTGAAACTGTCTGACGCCGAATCGCTCCCGTCGTGCAGATATTTGATGCGACCGGAGGCAATATCAGCCAGGGCAAAACTGTCCGTGGCGCTCAGAGCCTCACCGTCATCCACCAGACCATCGCCGTCGATATCTCGGAACAGGGTGCCGCTGGTCGGATCGCTATCCAGAACGACGCGCAAGCCCGCCTGCTGTTCCGTATCTGTCGCCGCGACATCAGCACCGGCAAATGTCAGAACACCTCCTTCAAGCACATCCGCAGCGTTGTCGCCGCTTGCGATCGGTGCCGTGTTGGCACCACTGGGACCAACATCCACCGTCGAACTCAGTCCAATCGCTCCGCTGTCGTCGCCACCGTCAGCCGTGCCGCCGTCATCCGTAAGCGATATCAATGTGACCACACGCAGACCGGCGGTGGGATCAGCGGACGGCGGCTCTGCGCCGTCCGTTTTGGTGTTTTTATACGCCAAGCCCTCAACCAGAGCTTGCGCTTCCGCTTCGCTAAGGCCAACGTGAGTCAGGGTCAGCGTTGCAGTATCTCCGACGACGTCCACACTATAATCAACCGCACCGCTTGCGGTTGCTCCGTTGATGCCGTCACTCAGTTCAATATCTTCGCCATCAATGGTCAGCTTCTCATCCGCCCCGTCGGCCAGACCGGACACCGTCAGCACCAGTTCGGTGATGAGCTGACCGTCTTCGACCGTATCGACACTGACGGCGCTGAACAATGCGACGCTGCCGTCGATGGCACCGGGATTGTCGCCGACGGCGTCGAGCCACGGCTCATGGTTCGGTTCCGCCGCAACATCAACCAGCGTCACACTACCGCTGGTCAGGCTTTCGCTAAAACCGTGCCCGTCGGTGTAATTGACGATCACCTGATACTGATCATCAACGGCGGCGTCAACCGGCAGCGTATAGGTCGAATCCGTCGCACTTTCAACGTCGTTCCAAGTGATACCGCCGTCGGTGCTCACCTGCCACTGATAGGTGAAGGGACCGAGGCCGTCGGCGTCAGTGACACCGCTGGTATCCACAGTGAGAGTTTCGCCAGCCTGTGGTGTGCCGTCATCGATAATGGCCACCGCGCCGGCTGGATCACTGTTGATATAGCCAATCGAATCCGTCGCGTCACTGGTCAGGTTTTCCGTCGTACCGCCATCATCGGTATAGGTCACCACGACGGTAATTTCCTTGCCAGACTGATCCGTCGTCAGATCAAAGGTCTGGTTGGTCGCACCAACGATATCAACGCCGTCAGCCTGCCACTGGTAACTGAAAATAAGCGTTTCCGGGCCGTCACCATCACTGATGCCGTCGGTATTGGCTGTCAGGGTTTCACCCGGCTCCAAAACACCGCTGATCGTCGGCTGCCCCACAGGAACATCGTTCACCGGAGTAATGCCCAGATCAAAGGTGCCGCTCGGCGCTGTTACGCCATCTTCGAGGCCGTCCTCAACTTTAAAACCAAACGCATCAGCGTCCGTCTCACTGCCGTCATGAACATATTTAATAACATTGGCATCAATATCACTTTGGGTAAAGGTGCCGTCAACGGCCAGGGCTTCTCCGGCATCCACCTCGTCGTTACCGTTATTGTCACGGAACAGGGTGCCGTGATCCGGGGCATCGGTGACGACATAGCGCAGCGACGCATCGTCATCATCGACATCCGAGGAGCTCAGGTTGCCGTTACCGACGACAACGACACCACCTTCGAGCACTGTAGCCGCGATGTTGGTGTCGATAACCGGCGCATCGTTGACCGGGATGATATTGATCGTTGTAGAGGCCGGTACGCCATCATTTCCGGCCTGGTCGACGATATTAACGGTGATGACACGCGGAGTGACATCAGGATTTTCCGATGTGTTTTTATATTCGACGGCGCGTAATCCAAGTTGGAAGTAGGTGGCATCCTTATTACCGCTGAAAACGATTTTATGGACCCCATTGTCACCATTGGCGACCTCGGCACCACCTTCATCGTAGAATGTGGTGGTAATGCCGTTGGCGGCCAAGTTACTGACAACAGCACTTGACAGAAAAAGGATGTCGTCGTCGCCATCGACCGGATTTTGAATTTCCAGGGTCAGGCTCTGCAAATTACCATCCTGATCGGTAACCAATGCATCAGGGGTTGAGATGCTGGCGCCGGCATCGCCTTCGGTGAAGCTGGTCGTGTGATCGGTTCCGGCCGTCGCATTGCCGTTCAGGTCGACAACCGGTGTCCATAAAACCATGACCGTGGTGGTCGCCGCAGCGGCGACATAACCGGTGGCCTCAAGATCGGCTTTGGCGGTCGCCGTGGTGATGCTTGAACCATCCAGTGTAAACGACAGGCTGTCACCATCATTCAGATCCGTCAAAGGACCGGAAGCGACGAAATGAGTGCTGTCAATAACGGTGGCTACCGTCTGACCGGAATCAACACCGTCGATGTAAATCATCTGACCGACGGCAATGTCCGTGTTGGCCGCATCAATGGTGAAAGATGCGGAGTTCGACTCAAGGCCGCCGTCAACCGGAGCTTTGTCCAGCACCGTGATAGTCACGCTCCGACTACCGGCAAAGGCGCTGTCGAGGCTGTTGTTATACTGGATGGTTTCCAGCACCGCCTGATAATCGTCAAAGCTTGCCTCACCGCTGAAGGTCAATTGGGTGGCCCCGGTCAAACCATTGCTGCCGGTGCCGTTGCCGGTAATGGTAATCGTGCCGCTGCCACCGACGTAGCTCGCTCCAGCCGTGGATGTCAGTGTTTCATAAATCGTAAAACTGTTGTCCCAGTCACCGGCGGTGATTTCTGCTGTGGCACCGACCAGAGTTGTGTCACCGTCGATATCGGTAATCAAGCAATCGCTGTCAACGACATTAACCGCACTACCGCGAGGACGGAACACCACGGCATGGTCATTGCCGCCCAAATCGGCACCAGCGGCAAGGGCATCAGCCTCGACCACACCGTCTGCCAGACTGTTGTCGGCATTGAGATCAAGGATCGGCGCGTCATTGGCGGCGGTAATATCGACATTTACCGTGCCCAGAGTGACCTCGCCGGAGCCGTCGGCATCCTCTGCCGTCAGCGTCAGAACGGCTCCGGCCACGCCGTTGTCGTTAGGCGCCGAGGTATAATAAAGCGTATCATCGGCGTTGAGCCAGGCATTGACAGCACTCAGGCTACCGGTCAAAGTCAGGGTGGAGCTTTCACTGCCGGTGACCGTAACACCATCTTTGGAAGCACCCGAGAGCTTGCCTTCGCTGGCGGTAAGCCTGATGGTAAAGTCACCATCACTATCGACATCGCTCATAGAAAATGGCGGCGACAGAGGGATGGCCGTTTTAGCATCTTCCACCACGCTGACACTCGACGGTAAATCACGCATGGTCGGTGCGTCGTTGGCCCCGTTGATGGTAATGGTCAACACGCCGGTATCGGACAGGTCCGTTGAATCGTTGACCGTGTAATTGAACGAATCCGTCAGGGTCTCACCAGACTGCAGGTCTTCAACACTCCAGCCCCACTGGTTGACCGTGTAGGTATAGTCGCCGGTGTCTTTATTGACCCGCAACGTCCCGTGGCTGCCCGAAACGACGTACTCACTACCTTCCAACAAACCGATGGTTCCGAGGCCCTCCGTAGCGCCACTGCGCAATGCCGACAGAGCCATGGTGTCACCGACATTCGCATCGGTATCGTTGGCAAAGAGGTTGCCGCTCGCGTTACTGCCGCCATCGGCATTATCGACGCCGCCGGCTTCATCGGCACTGCCGACATCGTTATTGGCGACCGGCGCCACGATACCGAGCTGGATTTGACTCGAAGAATCACTGACGGTCTCAGGCGTGCCTTCATCATCGGTATAACTGACTTCAACCGTAATGTATTTGCCGCCATCGTTGTTGGTCAGTGTATAGGAGCTGAAATTGCCGCCAATCTCCGTGGTTTTGGCACCTTCACTGTCACCGCGATACCAGGTGTAGGTCGGAGTCGCCGTGGTCAGTCCATTGGCGTCATTTACGGTGGCGACCAGCGTCTGCCCCGGTGACGGTGCACCGGTGACGGTCACCACACCGGTGACATTAAGTGCGGGAACAACCAGCACGTTGGAAACCGGTTCTTCCGCAAAGCCGCCATCATCGGTGTAAAACGCCTGCACCCGCACCTGACTGCTCGACTCATTCTGGGTGATGGTATACGTCTGGGCCGTAGCTCCCGAAATATCACTCCAGGTCGTACCACCGTCACGACTCACTTGCCATTGATAGACAACATCGGCGGGAGTATAACCATCCTCGTCCACCGGAGCGGTTGCGGTCAGCTGATCGTTCAAAGCAACGCTGCCGCCGTTGTCGTCGCTGATGGTGATGCTACCGCTATTATTGGAAGCCGCGGCACCTGAGTCGGGTTGCGCCAGATTGAGTCTGAACGTCGTTGAAGCCGCCGCGCTAGGTGTCCCGTCATCGGTTCCGATCACCTTCAGGTCAAGATAAGGTGTTCCGGCGGGGGGATTACCACTGAAGATATGGGTATCTGCATCAAACGACAACCAGTCAGGCAGAGCCGTACCATCAGCAAGGGTGGCACTATAGGTGATCGTATCCCCTTCGGGATCAGTGAAAATATCGCCTATGTTGATATTAAGCGCCTCACCGGCGTTGGCGTTCACATCCGGCAATGAGGTGACGGTCGGCGCATCATTAACCTCGGACACCAGAATCGTCGTCGTGGCGAGATTACTCACGTGCGCATCGGGGTCGGTGACTTGCCACTGAATCTGGCGGCTGCTGCCCGGATCATCGCTGGTGGATTCAAAGGTGATGCTTTGCAACGCGGCCTGCCATTGGGCGATTGTGGCCGTGGCTCCATCTGAAGCCAGCGTCATGACACCGGTATCGGCATTATAGGCCGCCGCGATATTGCCATAGGTGGCGGCATCATCGTTGGTGAAGCTCAAGCTGTCGCCGACAACCTTGCCGGTTGAGATAGTGACCGTCGCTCCGGCCAAAGTAGTGCTGTCCTGATCGGTGATCAGAATGGTCGGATTGAGCGCTTTGGCAACGGCATTTTCCGTGTAATTGGCATCACCGGCCAGAGAGAGAACCGGCGTGGTATCCAGTTTTGTCAGCGTAATGGTTGTATTGGCCACTTTAGCGGCCGGATCTTCGGCCATGCCACCGTATTCGACGATATAGGCGTTAAGAGCAGAGCCATTAAGGTCATTCCAACGTCCGGGAGCAGAACCGCCGCTCGCATAATATTCACCGTAGTCCTCACCGGGGTCCGAGTCGTTGGGCTCACCGGTATTCCAGTTGGCATACTCCCCCGGCTGGGTCACTGGAGAATCATTGCCCACCGAGAACAGGGTTCCGGCTTCAGGGCCGGTTACCCACCTCCATTCACCTTCAACGGCTTCGTCACTGGCACCAATCCAACCGTCAGTCGGCAATTTTGAGAGGATAAAGTCGTTTTCCGCCTCCGAGGTGATCGTCGCCAGATAGCCCTGCAATCCGTCGAAAGTCATTCCGTCGGCCGCTGTTTTAGCATCTGCCCAGGAAATCGTCCCTGAATCAGCAATTGTCACCACTTCATAGTAATGACCGTTTTCCGGATTATAGGCCGAACCGCCGAGAACGGTGCTGATATTGAGAGTGATATCCGGATTGACGTCGAGGTTGGCCTGCAGGGTTTGCAACGCGGCATTGACTGCGGCCTGTGATCCTTCAAAAGCGATACTGGTTGCGGTGCCGTCTGTCGCATTACCGTAGCCGGTGGTGATCACGGTCAAGCCGGTGGTGTCCGTCAGCTTGATCGTTCCGCCGTCCGCTTCAACAATGACCCGCACCGTATCTTCAGCACCAAAGCCGCTCAGCGGATCGCTGCTGTAGACATTGGTCCAGGTTGACGCCTCGGCCGTGGTCACGTCCGACCCGTCCAGCGTGATGCCGCCGGAGGTCGATGTGACGTCCACCGTCAGGGCATAGTCGCCGCTGAAATCCGTGCCATCGCCGACCTGAAAGCTCAGGTCGGTGGCATTGGTACCGGCAACAAACTTGAGGTTTCCGGCATCAATGTCGGCACGGGAAATTTCGTCACCCGACTGAACAGCGGACCAGCCGGAACCGTTATAGAATTGCAGTGTGCCGTCTGACGGCAGAGAAGTGATCTTGACGGCGGCAAGCGCATCGCCATTAGCATCGGAAAACGTGCCGAAATCATCAACACTTAAAACAAGCTCCGCCCCTGAAGCAAGGCTGATGTGATCATCCGTTGACGTCGGGGCAATATTGCCGACGGCCGGATTGGGATTGGAGGCATTGACATCCAGGGTAATCTGAAAGGTGTCGTCAATGGTTGCTCCGACCGAATCCTCAGCCGTAACAACGACCGAGAGGGGATCCGTCATCAAAGCGGCAAGATCAACTCCGGGTAGCGTGGTCAGCGTCCGTGTTGTTTCGTCGAAACGCATCCAGGTCGCCGGATTGCCGGCATCGTACGGCTCGGTGAATGAGGCCGCCAACGTCGTGCCATCCAACGTCACGGAATACGCCAGATCAAGACCTTCGGCATCGGTAAACGTGTCGGCGGGGATCTGGTAACTCCAGGTTCCCTGGCCGTTAAAGGTCTGATCACTTATGGCTGAATTCAGGACCGGCAGATCATTGGTGCCGGTCAGGGTGATGGTCAATGTCTGGGTGACGGAACCGCCGTCGCTGTCGTAAACCTTAAATTCGAAGGTGTCCTCAGCAACGATACCTTCGCCAAGGGCGTTGATGGCTTCAAAATTGTCCGGGGTATAGGTCCAAGCATTGGTATCGGTATCCAGAGTCAGCGTGCCGTAGAATCCGTCTTTGGTGACCGTGGTATCCACGGTTGTACCACCGCGGATGGTAAAAGTGAGCGTACCACCGTCTTCGACCACATCCTCCTGATCCGTGGCGCTGAGGGTACCGGTGAGCGCCCCCGAGGAGACCTCGACCTTGCCGACATCAACGGCATCATCCCAAGCAGACGTTTCCGTCAGACTTGCCGCACCGGGCGCACTGGTAAACTCAGGAAGGTCATTGACGGAATACACCTCGGTGCCGATATTGATCGTATTATCAGAGACACCGGACGCGAAGAGGTCGGTTTCCATATCACGTGTGTCAGCGCTGGTGTAGCCGCCGGCATACTCGTTGTCGGTCACGTAGACGGTCAGCTCACCGGGCGTGCCATTCCAGTGTTCTGTGGGGACAAAACGCAGCTTCGCATCGTTGGGCAGAGCCAGGCCGTTATCGGCCGCAACAGCTCCGACAGCATACCAGGTAACGCCGTCATCGGTGCTGTACTGCCAGGTACCCTGCTCAGCGGTCGATGCATCGCCGACGATGATAATGCCACCCATGCTGGCTCCGGCATCGACATCGGTAAAGCGGGGACCGACCAGCTCGCTGACCGACGCACCATTGACGGTGGACTGATCTTCGTTGATTCCGGCCAGTGTGATTGGGCTGACATTAGAGGCAATATGCGGCGCATCATTGACCGCCGTAACATTGACGGTTGCGACAACAGCACTGCTGGAAAGCAGTCCGTCGGTATCGCGGGCCTTGACGGCAAAAGCATCCAGCGCCGTGTTGCCGTTTTCGATATTGTTTTCATTGAGATCCGGGGTCCAGTAAGCATGATGAGTGGCGTCAATCACGTCGTTGGTGCCGGGATTCCAGTCCGTCGCGCTACCGGCGTCGGTACCGATTTTTAACGTACCGCTTTCAACGCCGGTAACGACAAAGGCATCGACGGTACCGGTGGTCAGACTACCCTCATTATCCGGGTCCGGCATCTGGTCAGCCTCATTACCGTGTGCCGCAAGATCATCATATGTGATCTGAACCTGGGTATCTTCAAGGGTCGTGTCGACCGGAGCATCAAAGGCGGTGAAAGTCGGTGCCGGATTGGACGCCGCCTCAATAGCGGCAACGGTGTCAGCGATATCCGCCGTATCAAGTGAGGTGTAATACTCAATGGTCACACTGGAACCGGCCGCCATAGTGCCGAGCTTAAAGGTGATGGCAATGGCCGAGTCGGATGTGGTCGTATAGCCTTTAGCCTGCTCTGGAGCGGCGTAAGGATTTGAGTTGGAAAAACCGAAGTTGCTCACGTAGGCGCGGGGGTCCGAGGAGAAAAACAGAATTTTAGCTGTGCTGCCCGCAGCGCTGCTATAGCTGTCACCGGCCTGGCTGGTTGCCGATACAACTGATTTACCATCGACGGAGTAGGTATTTTCCACCTTGTTGACAGTGGTATAGCTGCCGCCCATGTACACCGTATTATCCGGGTCGAAGGAGCGCATATAGCGAACATCGGTCAGGGTGCCACCGCTGACATTGGTAATGGTCACCGTTGTTTTAAAATATTTATCATCGACCTGAAACGTGTGGACCTGGGTGACGTCCAGAGTGCTTTGCACCGTGGTATCAAACGTCGCACTAAGCGTGTCACCGGAAGTATTATTGGTTACCGACGTGTCAGTCAGTGTCGTGGCGTTACCGCTGTTGCCGTTTTTGGCGCTGAAGCCGCCATAACTGCTGCCGTTATACCCGATCGCCCAGCGTTCCTCAGGAGAACCGGGAAGAAAGTAGTCGATCCGCAGGTCGGTTCCGTTGCCGTAACCGTCGGCATCGTTGCTCATGCCGACCTGAGTGGAACGTGATGTGCCGTAAAAATCGCTTGGTGCGTTGACCGTGGTACCAAAAGAGCCAACGGCGCTGATACCGAGTTCGATGTAATTACCGCCCAGAAACACCTGGCCGCTTACGGTTCCGTCGTGGGCACCGGGAAGCGCCAGTGTTCCGCTGTAGTCATTCAACTGCTGTGCACTGATCGGTGAAGTGGTTTCAATGCTTCCGGTGGCGACTTCAAGATCCCAATCACCGCCAAGAAGAGCAGAACCCGTCAAATCGGTGGATGCCGCAATGTCGGCCCCGGTTGCCTGGGCGAGCGCGGCGAGGAAACTCTCCCCCTCTTCTCCCGAAGCGACATCGCACCCATAGAGCAAAATATCGGCATCGCTGCTCAGGCTGTCGCGGATGGTGGTTAACGCCGTGCTGTTGGTGCTGTCAGTAAGGCTGTCAAGAGTGAGACTGCCTGCGGAAAAATCAAGACTTCCGGAACTGCCGTGACTAAGAATATGCAAAGCCTCGACAGAGCTTTCACCATCAAGGCGCTGAGCAATTTGGTCGAGAACCGGGGTCGTTTCATTCAAGATGACGATTTCTGTTCCCGGTGTCACTCCGGCCAACAATGCATCTATTTCGGATAAACCTGCATCAATGAACAGTATCTGCAAACCAGAAATATTTTCCGTACTCATATTTTCCTCCAGTCAGGCCAACGACGTTTTAATTCGACGGTCAACAAACAGAAACACCCATAACCAGTAAAGGTAAAAACTATTTCCAAGCAAAGTCGCCTTAATGAACGATGAAAAAGTCCGTATATTTTTCTTCTTATTGAAAGCATCAATTATAAGGTTCGACTTACAAATTAACTTGTAGACTTTATCTTAAGAAAAGATAAAAAACAGCTTACAATTTCCTGTCAAAATCTTACAAAATCTTACAAAATTAAATAATTCTTCACATTAATAACAGGCATAAGCCCTATTTCTGACCGTCACAAAACATGAAAACATTCGGCAGGAACGCCGGTAAATACTTCAATATTTAAAGCAACTTACCTGCAGTGTAAACATTCCTGTTACATGACATCCATGAATGAGAATCAAAGAAATTAACGGGTTAAGTGAGAGACTTGTTCTTTCAAGCAACTGAGCAAAGGGGGGGGAGCTGACGAGGCAAGGAGGCGTTGCTGTCTTGCAATTTGCGGAATAACTCTAAAGGTCGTGTCATTGTTTGAGGGGAAGGAACAGATGATAATCTGCACAATCGATTCATTAGAATGCAACCAAAAGTCTCTTTCAGAAGCGCGTTTTTTAACTGGAAGAAATGGTGGTGGGGTGACTTTTAATGGGAGTAACGAGTTAAGTGTTAATCCTGTCGGCAATGAGAGCTGAAACGATAGCCTAAGGCATGTACAGTTTTTATTGGCATAAAGCCGGTAGCGGATTTAATCTTTTTACGCAGCCGAGCAACCAGGGTGTCCAGACACCGTCCACCATAAGGTCCCTCCAAAGGGTAACTGAGTTGTTCTAAAAGGTGTGTTCTTGTCACGGTTTCACCGTTAACAGCCACCAACTCCTGTAAAAAAGTCATTTCCTTTCCGGTGATTTCAATGTGCTGTTTCTGTGGCCCCACCAGGGTCCAGTCCTGACAGTGAAGACACCAGGATTCTTCGGGAAGTGGTGTCACTTCCGCCTTGGAACCAAGACGACTCAACAAATTGTGAATTGCCGCGACCAACTCCGCCATTTCAACCGGTTTGACAAAATAATAATCGGCACCGCAGTGATAACCACGTATTTTCTGGGCTGTTCCCCCCTGAGCGGTAAGAATAATGACCCCCAAGCCAATGTGACGACGGAGGTGTTCAACAAGTTCAAGGCCATCGCCATCTGGCAAGCTCAAATCGACAATCGCCAAATCAAACTTTTCGCTGGAGAGTTTTTTATAAAACTCCAAAGCATTAGCGGCACCAGCAACGTTAAATTGTTTGATATGCAGGTACTCAAGCACACTTTCCAGCAAATCAGGATCGTCTTCGACAACGATAATTTTTCCATGGGTCATGTTCGTACTCCGCAAAAGTCGAAATGGAGTTACAATGCAGACACAAACTATAGATTAAAGCGTTTACTCAAATCAAGCCATCTAATACATTAAAAGTACAAAATCCTTCTAAATCTTACAAAGCGCACAAAAACTTACGCAAATGATCACGTTCTTCTAAGCGAGATTTACATCTAAATAACAATCAATCCTGAACCATCGGCAATCGAACCCTTGCTCTCACCTGGTCCGGCTGGATGATCTCAACTGTCACAGCTCCGTTGTGGCGTGCAACGATCTGCTGGACAAGATGGAGACCAATACCGGTTCCATGGATACCCTGTGAATTTTCCCCTCGAGTGCTTCGATCCAGCAAGCCATAGGTCGACAATAATTTATCCGGCATGATCTTGTTGATGACATCAATTTGCACCTTCAAGTCAGCCATCGTGGCTTCAATAAAAATTTCCCCATCCCCCATTCCATACTTAACAGCATTATCAAGGAGGTTAAACAACGCTGTATCCAACAAGTTACGATCACCTAGAACACAAACATCCGGTGGGAAGTTGACTGAGAAAACAAAACGACCATGTTCCCATAGTTTCATCACTTTTTTGTGCAGTTGGCACAAAAAGTCTCCGACCGGAATCTGCTCACTGGTAAAACGGACAATCTTGTCCTCAGAAAAACTTGTGCTGAACGTGTGGGAAAATATTTCATGAAGTCGCTGGACGGCGTAGATCATCTTTTCCAGATGTTTTTTTTCAATCTGCAGCTTGTTCTGAAAACGAGAATCAAGGATATCCAGATTGGTTTTTAAAATCGCCAAGGGCGTCCTGTATTCGTGGGAGATCATATCAATAAATCCCGACTGATTCTCCCTGACTTGTTGCTCAATTTGCAGTGCTTCCTCAAGTTGCGCACTCTTCAGCTGTAAATCGCTGGTCATTTCTTTTATTTGCTGCTTGGCGTTTTCTTCAGCTTCCCTGTGGTTCTTTAAAATAATCTCTTTTATCAAGAGGAAACGCTCACTTAAGGCCAGCGTCATAATGATCATATGAACAACGGAGCCAAGATGAAAAGCATACACCGTCAACCATGAAGCTGGCACCACTCCCAAAACCCGAAAAAAATGGAGAAGTGCTCCAAGAGCGGTTATGGAAAAGGACATCAGAAACAACGTGCCTGCGGGCTCTCCACGACGCGCAAGAGAAACGGCTAACCCCATCATCCACACCGTCAAAACCAGACCACACACCATCAAGACACGGGCACATTGCGCGTACCAACCACTTGTTGACAAGAACGTCGCCAACAGACCAAGCGCCATGACACAAATTAAAAAGATATGGCACAGTGGGTATCTTTTGCGGGTTTTGAATAACGTAATACAAAAGATAGAGAAGAAAAAAAAGCCCAGTCCGGTGCCACTACCGACCAGAACATCCGAGCTCCAGGCAGGGACAGGAAAAGGAAGAAAATAAATAAATCCTTCCAGACCGCATTGTACGCCGAACAGTGTCACCAGATACAAGCCGTAATACAGAGCGCGCTTGTCCCACAGGCGAGTAGCTACGAGTAAATTGATAATGGCCAGACAGAGAATAACCGCCAGATAGCCACCCTGAAAAAAAACATATTCAGATGTTTTTTCCGCCAGGCCACGACTGTCCAGCAGCCAGGCCTCAAAAAGATGCGTGCTTTTGGTTTTGACACGAATAAAAATCTCATGCGGCATACCATCTGTAAGTTCCAACGGTACCACCATCTGAGGGTGATCAATGACACGATGCTCGAAAGGACGGGTATCGCCAAGATCATACAGGCGAAAATGACTTGGATCTTCTGAGTTCGGTCCGGTTTGAACATAGATCGATACGACATCGATCATACTGGGGCCGACCCAGAGAAACCAGGAATCTGTCGATGGATGTTCAGGTCTGAGAGTGAAACGTAACCAGCTGGCCTCCTCGGTGTAGCCGCGATTCAAAAAACCGGGAATCGTTTTAAAATCTGAAGCGGGCAACTGTAAAACATCTTTAAAGGAAAGGTTTGCAGAGGAATCCGAATACAGAGCAAATTTTCCCTGAAGTTTAATTTCATGACGGGAGTCATCGATCAGGATGTCGGCAAAAGCCGATGACGAAAGCACGCCAAACAGGAGAAGAAAAAGGGCTATGAGTGAACATTTTCTACGCATGAATATCCCCTTTTTTCTCAGCTTTCATCCAGCAACTCCTTTGCCCTTCTATCAGGATCGTCATTCACTCAAAATGGCGCATCCTGGCGAACCTCTCCGGCAACAGCGTAGTCAAGCTGGACCCGTGCCAGCTGCCACGCCGCCTGAGAGTCGATCAGACTGATCTCTGCACGCGTCAGACGCAGTTCTGAATCAAGCAAATCATTGAGGGAGACAACCCCCAATTCCGCTGATCGACTGGCCACCTCATATGCCGCTCGAGCGGCAGACAGGGCATCTTGTCCGTTATTGATACGCGCCCTGGCTTCATGAAGCTGCTGGTAGCGGGTCTCTACTTCGTTGACAATCGCATGGCGTTGATAGGCCAGTCTTTGTGTCAAACGGTCAATGGTCACGTTTTGCTTACGCCAAGCATAGTAGTTTTTCCCCCCTTGGAAGGGTCTCATCGTCACGTTAAGACTGACGCTGTAATAATCACGATCATCGTCGTTATACTGATCCGTGTCGTAATCGCGCTGATAATCCGTCCATGACGCTTCCAGTTGCGCCTGAGGCATGTTTCTGGCCATAATTTTATTTTTGTCCAGACGCGCCAGTTCCACATCAAGTTGCGCTGCAGCCAGTTCCGGCCTCCTTTGCAACGCCTGTTCAATACAAGACTCCAGCGATGCTCCGCAAAAAGTCTCGGGTCGGTCAAAATTGCCAATCAGGTCAAAATCCTCTTGGGGGGAAAGCGCCAACCATTGGCGCATCCGCGCTTTGGCAACGGCTTTTTCCGCTTCTGAGCGAATAAGTTCATGTCTGGCATTGGATAGTTCAACTTCAGTTTCGAGAAGCCGCAAACGAGGGGCAAGCTCCTGCTCAACCCAGGCGGTTGCAATCTCCTTCTGGCTCTCTAAACGACCTACGGAAGCCCGCCATTGCTCAGAGCGTTGGCTTGCCTGCAGATATTCATAAAAACTCGTCCTGATTTCCCGCGTACGCTGCAACAGAATGGCATTGAGCTCCTGTTGACGATAATCACGAAACGTACGGGCATGCTTAACGCCGGCGACACCGGACAGGCCACTGAACAGCGGTTGGGTCAAACGACAACTGAAGCTGTCGCTATCCTGATCAAGATAGTCATTATCCGTCTCTTTGGAGGAATCGTTGCTCAGCTGGTTATAACGATATTCAAAACTCAACGTCGGCAGGAATTCTCCCCAAGCCTCCTTAATGGCAACGTCAGCCTCTTCATGGGACAACATATAGGATCGAATTTCAGGGTTTTGGCTCAGTCCAAGCTGCAGACACTGTTGCAAAGAAAGGTTCTGAGCAAAGAGTTCTGCGCACAGAAAGTGTCCCAGGATCAATCCAAACATCACCATTTTTAAGAAAAATATTTTCGTCATCGGCTTCATCTCTTAGGTCAGGTTCCTAGTTTTCACGCAACGCCCGTTCAAAGTTCTGCTTAAGAGGCTCAAGAAGATAATCCAGTACCGTGCGGGGTTCGGTCCGAATAAAAACCGCCGCCGGCATTCCGGCAGTCAGATACAGATCATTTTCACGCAGCATCTGCTTTTCAAGCTCAACATGGGCAATATAGGCGGGCTGTTCACCGTAAGGCGTCTGGCGCATCAAGCGGTCTGCGGAAATATAGACAACCGTTCCCTTGATCTTCGGCGTCGTGCGCTGGTTAAATGCCAGCAGCTGGACATCGGCCGGCTGTCCTTTATACAGATGCGTGATGTCCTTGACCATGATCGGACATTCAATAATCAACGCTGTATCCTTGGGCACAAGATCCAACAACGGCTGGCCGGGGCTGATGACTCCGCCTTCGGAATGAACCTGCAACGCTACGACTTCTCCGGCGACCGGAGCCGTGACGGTCAGACGTTGCCGGGCATCAATGAGCGGAACGAGTTGCTGTTGAAGGTCAAAGAGGCGTTGGCGGATTTCGGCTTGTCGACTGCTGGCCTGTTGCTGGTAGGTGGTTTGCAGTCCACTGATTCTCAATTCGAATTCAGCGATCTTTTCACGAAGTTCCGCTTGAGAACCTCTGACCTGAGCCTGCTGACCCTGATGCTCGGCAATCGCACGCCGCAACTCAAGAATCCGAGTTTTATCAATATAATGGTCCTGATATAAGATCAATTTGGCATCCAGCTCTTCTTGCAGGGTGGCGACAATCTTTTCTTCCGCCTGCCGACGGGCCTCAAGACTGAGATCCTGCTGATAAAGCTGATCGATCTGCTTACGCAACAAACCCATTTGGGTCAGCAAGGATTGTCGACCATTGACAAAAACCTTTTCTTCACTCTCTTTGAGTTCATCATATTTTTCAGTTGCGATACCTTCTTCGCTGGCAGGCCAGACCACTTTTTCCGCCAGATCCTTTTCTGCCTGAAGACGTGCCTGAGTCAATAACGCGGACATAATCTGCAGCTTTAGCTGGTCTGTTGCCGCAATAATACGAGAGCTGTCGAGCACAATGAGGGGCTGGCCGGCCTCAACCCGGTCACCGTTACGCACCAGGATTGAACGGACGATTCCCCCTTCAAGATGCTGGACCGTTTTGCGTTCACTATCAACACGCACTTCGCCGGAAGCAATAACAGCACCGCTGATCTGGGCTAAGCTGATCCACAATCCGCCACAGCCAAAAAACAGAATGATCACCAACAGCCCGGCATTGATTAGTCGCCTACGATCAGTAAAATGAATATCGAGTTCTGGAGCAGCAGCTTGCTCATCGCCAAGTTTTTCATAATCTTCTTCACTGATATGGGTCTTAAAAAAACGGGACCACCATTTGCCCTCAGCAGGTTTTTTACCGGGTTGATCTTGTTCTTTATTATCATCTAGCTCAGACATGTAAGATTTCCTTATTTTGTCGGGGCAACGTATTCCCCTCAATGTTTCGGACTATTGCGCAACCCGGCCCTCTGGGCGCTGCGAACTCTGAGCCTCCATAAGTTTGGCAAACACCGCGTCACGTGGACCGAACAAAGCCGTCTGGCCGTTTTTCAGCATCAGAATCTTATCCATCCCGGCCAGAAGCGTCGGTTTGTGGGACACAACAATCACAGTGACCCCATCGCTTTTCAGTGCCGCGAACGCCCTTACCAACGCCGCTTCCCCTTCTTCATCGAGATTGGCATTAGGTTCGTCAAGAATAACCAAACGAGGATCGCCATAAAGTGCCCGTGCCAAGCCGATACGTTGACGTTGACCACCGGACAACACCGCACCGCCTTCGCCGACGGGAGTATCATAACCGAGAGGAAAATTGAGAATCATTTCATGAACACCGGCCCGACGGGCGGCGGTAATCACTTTTTCGGAGTCAATGCTGCCGAGACGGGCAATATTTTCTGCAACAGAACCGCTGAATAACTCAACATCCTGCGACAAGTACCCCAGCCAGGGACCCAACGCCTGAGGATCCCAGGTATAGATATCCGCCCCGTCGAGACGCACGGTGCCATGCTGTGGCCGCCAAAGCCCCAGCAACAATCGGCACAGGGTTGATTTTCCGGCACCGGAAGGACCGATCAAGCCCAGGGATTCTCCGGCATTAAGCGAAAAATGAATATCCCGCAAAATTGGAACAATCCCCACGGCAAACGAAACATGTTCCGCTTGAAGATTGCCCTGTGGCGGAGGAAGTTCCATGGTTTCCCGTTTGTCAATATCCGTCAGCAAGGTGTCCAGTCGGCTCCAGGCACCGCGAGCTTCAATCATGCTTTTCCACGAACTGATCCCCATCTGTACGGGAGCCAGTGCCTTGCCCATGATAATGGAGGAAGCAATCATGCACCCTGCGGTCGCTTCACCCTTTAAGGTCAACCAAGCGCCGACACCATAAATAAACACCTGCATCGACTGCCGCAGCCAGCTCGACAGCGATTGAATCAGGCCGGATTGCCGACTCGCTTCCGTCTGCAATTTTGTCACGCTGTCATTGTAGCCTTGCCATTTTTGCGTCGCGGCGGCCACCATCCCCAGACAACCGACGGTATGAGCATTGCGCCGTGCGATATCGACAAATTTCATGGCAAAACCATTGACCGTATTGGCCGTATCCAACGGTTTACGGGTCATCCGTTCATTGAGCACAGCAAACACAATGAGCAGCACCGCGCCACCCGTGGCGACCAGGCCGAGCAACGGATGCAGCAGGTAGATCACCGCAAGAAAAATCGGCGACCAGGGGATATCGAATAACGTGAAAATGGCACTACCGGCAAAAAAATTTCGCAACAGATTGACGTCTCGCAACGAGGCTTGCTGGGTTGAGGGCTGCGCATGAACGGATTGTTTAATCAGCTGATCGAGAACCGTCGCGCTGAGGCACTGATCAATTTCAACACCACAGCGCACCAACAAACGGGAACGGATAAATTCCAGAGCGGCCATGACGATCAAAGAAACCACAGCCGCCAGAGTGAGTGCATAAAGCGTCGGCAAACTGTAACTGGCAAGGACCCGGTCATAAATCTGCAACATGTATAATGGGAAGGTCAGTTGCAATACATTGATAAACAGACTGAACAGGGCGCCGTAAACCAGATAGGGACGCCATTGCCTAAAAAATTCTTTCATCATTGTTCCTTCATTGTGACCATGCAAAAGATAAAAAGAAGTGATGTCACGAATAAAACAGACCTATCAATTGTCATACAGATCGGCACCGGAAATTGACAGAATTCCGGTTTATGATCTGGCGAACCTTCACGGGACGGAGCACATGGTAACACTGCTGTCTTTCAGTTTCAAACAAGTGCTACCTGTTATCGAAAAAGATAATTTTGTTTCGGCGGCTTGAATAGCCCATGACAGCTTGAAACTGCGATTAGACAGAAAGGCTCGCTGTTGGTTCCATTGAGAAAATTGCAATCCATTGGTTTACCTGTTGTGACCTGCCTCCTATGATTATCTCTAAGGTGCTTGGCAATTAAACGGTCCAGCGTACCTGCCAAGATACGACACTCGGGCGATGTCGTTCTTATCTCATCATATGGTGAGTTAATTTGACGAAGCATCTCAGGGCAAGAGCATCATCTGAATATTTGCAAGAACTAAAAGCTCTGCCTTTCCTGAATAACAAAAATTTTTATTGTGTACAACACCTGTGGTTTTGCATCTTGACTCTTTATTGTTTAATTCCCATAAAGACTGCACCTTGTTGTAGATTTTCTGTCGTCAGCAACAAATACAAACGATCGAGATCAGGATTCGCCTCTCCGTCCGCATCCGTAAACGGAGCAAGTATCGCCAGTCCGGTTAGATAATCTCCAGAGCAGACACCAGCTTCGACGGCATTGACATAATTGTTCTCATCCCAAATCACTTCGTAAAGGTTCCCCTCCAAAGCGGGAGATAATGCTCCGGCAAAGGTACAGTAGGGATTAAGGCTGTTTTCAACAGTAAACGTTCCGTCGGGAGCCACTGTCACAGTGCGCGTTCCCTCTTCACCGTAGTTACCGACCCAGACGCCGGCCAGACTCTCCAAATGAGCAGGTCCAGCGTAAATGGGATTTTCCGTCAAGGAAACACTTTCTTCAATAGAATTGGCCGTATTGACCGTCATGGTAAGGTCCAGTTCCGTGGTGCAATCCCCTCGAATTGAAGCAGCTTCTCCATCACTGCTGGTGGAAACAGGGTAAAGATAGCCACTGCCGCTGAAATCGTTCTGGTTTTCATATGTTACATCAATAAACAAACCGAGTTTCTGCGGCACATAACTCTCATCCATCTCCATAACCCAGAGCTCGCTATCATCCTCGGATAAAGCGAGAATTTTACGCTCCATACTGGTGCCACTCCAAACCCCCATAAAAGAGATCACTGAGTCATCAGGTGGAACCGTATCATCCGTAACGGAAGAATTATCGGACGTCACTGAGGTGCTGCCACCACCGCCGCCACAACCTGATAACGCCAGGATCAGGAGTAGAGCCACATATGAATTGAAGACCAGACGCATTAAGAACCTCCCCTTTTACTTCCTTCGATTAAAACCAAACGCCCTGAAGATCATCGTTAACAGGAACCGCTCCGAGCAACGTAAGCGGCATCACACCGAGTACTCCATTGATAGACAGCTCTTGCGCATCAGGATTTGTGTCATAGGCACCATTATCAGTCAGAGCAATCTGGATCAATGTCTCGTTCTCGATGGTTTCGATAGATGTCGCCAGATTGATCCAGGAATCTTCATTTGGCACCCAAAAACCATTAAGTTCCGGCGTGCCAGAAATTTTCAGGGTCAGACCAACCTCCGCTCCGGAGGTGGCACTGACAGCTGACATGCTTGACTGAGCATATTCGCTGAAACGGCCGGGCAACGTTTCCGGATCCAGAACAGGATCAATACTGAACGAAGTCAATATTGCGCTACTGTCACTACTGATTTCGGCCGTAAGGTCTCCAATCTTATGGAGGAAGTACGCTGGGGCACCAGGATCACTAATGATGCCGTTTGCCACACCATCTGAATCAAAGACACCTCCATCCTCGATCTGGAAATCGAGTCTGATCATTCCTTCTTCATAGACGATTTTTCCACCATATTCTTCACTCGCCAGATTGACCCAGTCCCCGCTGTTCGTCTGTTTCCAATAACCGTTAATACTCAAGGCATCGTCAACATAGAGACTAAACGTTTCGATCTGACCAGCGTCAGCGACATCAACGATAAAACGGATGAGGCCAAGCGGAGCAAGTGCTCCTTCCGGCAAATTATCAGGCGCATCAATCTGACCGATATAAAGAATACTCGCCTGATTATCATCGGATTCGTTGATCCTCCCCGAGGAAGAGTCGGCCACCAAGGTAATATAGGTTTGTAAAGGATCGCCATTGCTGTTGAAATAATCCATCTCGGAAAATTGTACTGAGGTCACATCAGCCTGTTGTGCGTCAGGAATACCGTCGCCATTGCCGTCTCCGGTTGCACTACCATCCTCTCCGAGGGAAGGCACAGCACTTTCCTCTCCCAAAGAGACGCCGTCCTTGTCATCATCTGAATCCGGGCTAGAAGGATCGTTTGTGCCAGGAGGAATCACCGCGGGATTTTCATCGATATCCAATACATTCACAGTCACGGGCAGTGTGTCGCTTAACAAGCCGTCTGTGACCATGACCTGGACCTCGTATGTATTATTTGAATCGCTGTCGGCTGGGTTTTCGTAATCCGGCGCATGGCTGAAAACCAACACACCGGTTTGACTGTCGATTTGGAACAGTGTCTGATCATTCCCCCCGGAAAGGGAATAGATCAGCGTATCAGTAATGTCCTGATCAGAGGCGATCACCGTGGTAACTACGGTGGAGTTCTCGTAGAGATTGAAAGTGACAAATCCCTCGCTCGTGTTACGGATGATAACGGGAGCCTCATTGACGTTCGTGACATGGATAGACAGTGATTGCGTGGCACTGGCACCCAAAGTGTCCGTTGCGGTGACTTCAACCAGATAAACATTATTTCCGTCGCTGTCTTCGGGGATTTCATAGTCTGGTGCAGTGTTAAACAGGAGGAGACCACTGCTGCTATCGATCTGGAACAACGCCTGATCATCGCCCCCGGAGATGGAATAGGTCAGTACGCTGTCACTATCCGGATCGACCGCGATCACGGTTGTGACAACAGAGCTGTTTTCGTTACTGCTTAAAAAAACAATGTCTTCGCCATAACTGCTGGTGATAACGGGGACTTCATTGGCATTTGTGACATTGACTGACAGCAGTTGACTGTCAGTTGCACCAGATCCGTCGGTCACGGTAACAATGACTTGATAACTATTGTCTTCGCCATTGTCGATCGGGCGTTCATAATCCGGGGCGTTTTTGAATGCTAATATGCCGCTGTTGACATCGATACTGAACAAATCCCGATCATCACCGCCGGTAATTGAAAAGGTGGCCGTATCATCAGGGTCTTCATCTGAGGCGGAAAAAGCCGTGATAACGGTTCGATTTTCTGTACTGACGACAGTTCCGGTTTCACCGCCGCCAAAGCTGGTGATAACAGGAGCGTCATTAACATTGGCGATCAGCCGCTCGGCACTGATGAATTCGGTTGTGCCGCCTTGCGTGTCGGTCGTTATGGCGATAACGCGAACCGAAGAACCGACATAGGACTGTGAATCCGGGATAGCCAGGGTGTCTGTCGTGGCTGAAAGTATATTTGTCCAGCCACTCCCGTTATTGATTTGCCACTGATAGGTACCCGTGACGGTGCCATCGACATCAGTGATATCCGCCAGACTTGCGGTTAGGTTGCCCCCCTCTTCAGCCGTACCCGTAATCGTTGCGGATCCGCTGGCTTCATCTTCGACGTTCTCTATCGTCATCGTTAAATAAAGTGTCTGCGCTGGTACATAGAGAAGTTGTCCATCGGCAGTCGTGAAGGGCATAAGTTCCATCAGATCTATTCGGAACTGATCCGTGCCGTAAAAATCCTGATCCGGCGTGTAGGTATATTCGTATTCTCCGGAGGGGGTAATAACAGGACCGCTAATCACCCCGTGCTGGGGCGAAAATTCATAATGATCGTAATTGTGTTCCTCCGTGGGCACAGGGGCGCTGAGGAGGATGGTATAGGAAGTGTCCTCGGCAATCGTGATGCTTAGAGTGTTATCGGGCGCGGATGGAGGCAGAGACGAGGGATCATTGATCACGCTTGCCGTATCTTCGTACGAAGCGGTGACGCTGCCGGTCACAAAGGTTGTTATGCCGCCTTCTACATCTTCCGTTGTAAAAACACAACGATAGGTTCCACCCATGGCGTAGAAGGTTGTCGTATCCCCTTCCCCGCCGCCTAAATCATCCCAAGAAGTACCGTCATAAGTTCTTTGCCACAGAAAGTTTGTCCGAATGATGGCTCCATCTACGTCGATGACATCTGTCAGACTAGCGGTTACTGCGCCTCCATCATTATTAATGCTGACCGTTCCCGTGGCATCATCCTGAGCACTGGTCACAGCCAGAATCACCGTTTCAGTCACCGGCGCTGAGTTACCGACCACTCCCACGCTGAAACTGTCTGTACCATGGTAATCAGCATCCGGCGTATAGGTATATTCTCCAGTCGTCGCGTTAATAATGACAGTTCCGTGTGTGGGTTCGGTTTCCACGGAGTAGCTCAGGGGACTGTCCGGGTCGCTGGCAACAATCGTATAGGTATAGGGGGTATCCTCAGCAAGAGTCACAGGATCACTTCCTGCAACGGAGTGAAGAATCGTCTGATCGTCTACCGGAATGACCGTGATCTCAAATTGTTGATTACTCACTGAAGCCCCGTCATCATCCGCCAGACTGAAGACAAAACCGTCACTCGTGGTTTCACTGCCGTCATGGGCATACATGAAGATACGGTTATCAATATCTTGTTGCGTGAATGTGCTGCCAGCCGTCAGGGCATTTTCTGTGCCATTGAGAGTTCCACTTTTGTCCGTATCGAGCCACAAAGTGCCGTGTGCAACCGCAGAGGCGATGGAGTAGGTCAAAGCGCTTCCGGAATCATCAGGATCGGTTTCATGCAGAACACTTGCCGTAATCCTGATTGCCCCGCCTTCAAGAACACTGAGGGAATTAATGTCCACACTCGGCGCATCATTCACACCCGGCGTTGGATCGATCTGATAGCCCAGAAGCTCACCAGTTACGGACACCATGGAGGTTGCACTATCCGCAGTTGTGTTGTAGGTGTGTACAGCCTCTGAGTCAGTAAAAATGAGGTCGGAGGAGTCGTCAACGGCATAAACCGTTAAAAAATGCTTTTCTCCCGCGTATTCAGAGACAGGAGTAAAACGAAGCAACGTGTCTTTACTCAACAGAAGTCCGGCAGTCTCAGAGACACTGCCGATCTCACACCAATTGCTTCCGTCGGTACTGTACTCCCAGACACCTTCTTCAGCAGTAACAGAGTTGTCCGTAACAACGATACCGGCCAGATTGTCATTATCAACATCGTCAAAACTCGGACTCATAAGAGAAAAAACCGATTCTGGCAGATCGGCACAGGCTGTCGCAGCCGCCGCAAAAGACGGAGCAACATTAACGTCAAAGACCCCGGTCACGCTGTCTTCACCAATGTCCAACGCAAAACGCGATTCCCAGATATCAATATCCAGTCCATTGATTTCAGCGTCAATCGACAGAAGCGGCCCGATATCGTAATCGAAGAGGGTAAAAGTCAACTCCGGTAAGCCGGGAAACAGTTCGGAAAGAGGAATATTGACGGCTGCACTCAGCGCCGTCCTGAGATAGTCCAGGCTCAGACCATAGTTATAGCCCAGTTCCGTATCGTTCGAGAACATGGCGCTCGGTACGATCTGCACTTTGTAATCAATCACACCATCGTGGTTGGTGTCGTATTGTGAAGCCTCCAAAATGTTCAGGCTGTCAGCCTCACTCGCCCGAAATGAGAGAGTCACACAGTCGGCATCAGTTTCTCCCGTTTCAGTGAAAGTCACCTCGAAGGCCATGTCATCGACGGTCAGGGTGAATTCCTGAGAGAAATCGGTGAAAGAAGAGATATCGTAATCCAACTTTTCCTGCTCGAACTGAAAATCAAGATACTTCTGCACTTGTGCCGCAGTAGCGCCATCGACTTCAACAATTCTCAGCAGCGTCTCAAGGCTAAGATCTGCGTCAAAGGGGTTCGTCAACTCGGGGGGGATGACCTGACCAATTTCTGCCGTCAGCGCGGCAAGGACCTGTTTGATGATGAACGCGGCGACACTGTCAACATCCATTGTCGCCCTGTAGACCGGGCCGGTGTCTCCTGACGAGATATAAAGACCGAACGATGCGGTATCCTCGGTGATGTCTGCGTCGGTATAAGGCTCAAATAAAAGGGACCAGCTGTCTGGATTTTCAGGATCATTGATAATGTCGTCAGAATTGAAGTCTAACGTGTTGAGATGGAAAAGCCCATCGCTTCCCCCTTGGGTCATGTCGACGATGACAAATGAGCCGGTTTCGTAGGAACCGCCAATGCCACCAAGAAAACCCTCCAGCATATCCAGGGCGTTGAGAGCAAATTCTGAGGTCGCGTTCTGAATAAGATCAGCCAGCAGAGCTTCCGGGTTCTCAGCGCTATGTTCAATCATCCAATCCTGCAACCAATCAGTCGCAAACAAATCGCTGATTACATCCCCCAGATTGATTGTCGCATTGGTGAAGATACTGGCCAATTGTTCAAAATTTACAGCTTCCAGACCTTCGTCGTAATAATAGTCGTTGATGATTTGAGCAATACTCAAGTTTGAAGCAACGTAGGACGAGTCGATGGCGTGACGCACGGCATAGGCATCTGATGCCTCATACAGTGCGACAAGGTCCTCCCGACTCAGATAGGTTCCGTCGGTCAGAATTGTCGGCAGATTGAGCTCCAGACTTTCGATCATCCCTTGGGTGAGGCCGCTGATGATCCCCGACAGCCTGTCAGACAACAGATCATCTGGAGACACTGAGACCAGTCCGTCGAGTATGGACAAACCGCCATCGAGTTCAGTGTCAAGACTGACAATCGTCAACTCATCAACCGGAAGCGCAGGGATCTCGATATCGACGCTCTCCGGAAAAATAAACAGTTCATCGTAAGGAACGATATGATCGAGCATCTCAATACTGATTGAGGTATTCAATGAGCGATTGGCATTATCGACAAAGTCCAGCAACTCCCCCAGATCGGGATCAATTAGCAGGCCAAGCAGATCTGACAGCAGTGGTTGAATAAGATTGACATCCGCCCCGCTGAAATCGAACTGTAAATTGGTCCCACTGGTTGAAATCATCGGATTGAAATTGAAACTCCCCTCGGGGTTACCATCGAGAGAGATCGTCACCCCCGGCAGATTGAGCTCGCCATCAAAATCAAGATCAAGCTCAGCACCAACGTCGTAAAGCAGCTTGACACTAAATGAAATATTGGGGCTGGCGGTACTGAAAGCCACCACATCGCCGTCTGTCACGTTTACTAACGTGGGCGTAATGGTCAACATATCGGTCAACTGGTTATACGCGGTGGTCGAACTGAATGCGTACTGAACATCGGTATCGACTGAACCGCCATCCAGCTCAAGATCTATCATAAGACCAACACGGGCATAGAGGCTGCCGTCCAGAGAAAGGTCCAACGACGCCCCAAGATCTGCGAGCTCTTCTGGGGTTGGGATTTGAATCAGGTCTGCGGCAGCATCGCTGATCGCACTGCTGGCGGCAATGACATCACTGATCAATGAATCAAAAAAATTCAACGCATCAAGATATGTCGGATATGCGCTATCCAATGTGCCGGCACCAAACCAACCGGCCAGTTCATTTAAAATATCGACGCCAAAATCATCTAACGTATTGGAGATGTCTGTTAAGAAGCTGCTTCCTTTATCCAAAACATCGACAATAGCATTGAAAAAATCCTGTAGATTGATTGAGTAATCCGCAAGGATGGCATTTGAATAGTCAAATTCTAACGATGACATGCCAAGTTGACTGCCGGCCCATTTCAGTGCAGTCCATAAATCATAGCCTTTCTCTTCAATGGCATAGGCCGCTGCCACCGAAAACCCGTCCCACAGATCAGCGCCAAGATTACACGGATCAGGCATAAGAACCGCTATGCCATCTTCAAAAAAGCTGAAAACAGGCTGAGTAAAAGCCATATAAATAATTTTACTAAGTTTCCATACCGGATCATCTGCGGATGAAACCAGCCCATGCCCCGTTGCCCATTCCCACTGATGATTGAAACCTCCCGCGTAATATGTTGTCACAATGTAATCGGCCATGTCGGCCCAATCATCGATATTGCCGGACAACACACCAACAACCGTATCCTTTGCTGCTTCGGCCTGATCAAACAATGCCTGGGCCGCACTATTGAGCGAAGTGATCTCCTCGATCGCAGCGTTGTAAATATCTTCAACCGTCAAATTGACAGAGAGATCCAGCAGACTCGCATTTGCGTACCAATAATTATCTCCGTCAACGCTGGTATCGACCCATTGGTAAATGCCATTCTCATCGGCCTGCCACTGCATGAAATCGGTTCCAAGAATCGGCAGATAGTCGTGCCAGCCAACCACCATCATGTCAGTATCTTGGCCAAAATTACCCCACATATTCTGATCGGTAATGGTAAAGCTGATCGCCTCCTCGTCACTGTGACTGACATCGTATGACAGCGGAACATCCAGGGCAGCCTCCCCCTCTCCGGTGACACTACTGAGTCCCAGGACCGTATTCAGATCAGTGTTGTCATCGAAGACAAGCCTGAAGGTGTAATCCCCCGCCGTCGTGATCGTGAAGGTATCTGAAGAAACATTGACATTGTCCACATCGAGCAGACTAAAGTTCGATACAGATTGACCTCCCTCCCAAAAAGTAAGAGGCAGATCCGCACCCGAAAGATTCGTCACTTGCAACACTATTTCATTGGCGGCAGCACCGGCGGAAGTCACGACGGAGAAGACGGATTGATTATTTTGATCAAATGCTGTGAAAGTGGACATATAGGCGCCCCCCGGGCATGTGTACGATGCTAGAGTTGTTCAGAACAATTGTTGGATAAGTCATAGACAATGAAATGAATTTTTCACGAATATCGATCTTTCCAGTGGTCAGATACAGCTGCTAACTGCCCAGAAAAAACAGCCTAACTCTAATTCTGGAGCTTCTTTAATAGTATTTCGCAGGCGTTTGAAAAACGTTTGAAAGAACTAAAAAAAATAACGAAGTGTATAGTTCTTATAAGGAAATGTTTGCGTTTTAAAGATGGGGGATAAGAATTTCTATGACAGCACCCTGATTGTTATAAAAGTCAGGAGTTGTTTGGAAATCGTTTTTGCATAACGACGTCATGAGCTCCCGGCCAATCCCATTGATAACAGTTGGGCCGAAACCTATTCCATTGTCCGCAATGATGAACCGCAGTCCATTTGAACCGTTAACAACACACTGGATCGAAAACATCGGGTCAGCATGGCTCGGGACAAATGCATATTTGACCGAGTTGTTATAGCATTCCGTAATGACAAGTCCCAGCGTGACCGCCTTGTGGAGGCCAATCTTCACTTCTGGCACAACAAGGTCGACGCGAATTTTTTTATTGCCAAAGCGTGGCAAATGCTCGACAAGAGCCCGTAGGTAACTTTGCAACTGGATGGAATCCTGGGAATCTTGATACACCAGCTTGTCATAGGCCAGCGCGATCGCCTGAATATTTCCTTCGATCTCTTCGAGAATGTTGGAATTATCCTTTTTGGATGTTTGCAGAGAAATAATCCCCTGAATAATCTGAAGATTATTTTTCACCCGATGGTTCAGTTCTCTCAGCAGAACTTCTTTCTGTTGGACTTCTTCCTGCAAAGAGGTCTGGGCTTTTTGCAATTGCGTGTTGTGTTCTTTTAACAACCAGGTTCGATACGCGAACAGGCCAAACAAAACGATGCCCCCCAGAGCAATGTAACCGAAGATCGCGTAGTCAATCTCTTCCTTGGGGCCAAGAATCAGCCATTTTTTCTTCAGCTTGGCCATCTCCTCTTCGGAAATGGCATCCAGACCTTTTTGCAGAATATCCCTTAAAATTCGGTTATCCTTGTGAACAGCAAAATGCAGATCAAGATTAAAACGTTCATCCTGAATAAAGCTGACAAGATTGACGTCCTGTATGCCATAGTCATTGATAAAACTGTTACTCACGCCAACCTCATTAATAGCCGCATCCACCTTCTTCTCTGCAACAGCCGTGATACACTCCGTTGTATTGTCGACCAAAAACAGGTTGATTTCCGGATAGTAGGTTCGCAATAAGACTTCCTGGTAATAGCCGCGCACCACCGCCAGTTTCTTCCCCTTCAGATCATCAAGGCTTTTGATGCCGACTCTCTCCTTGCGAATGAAAAGAGCATCTCTGAACCTCACATAGCTCTGCGTAAAAATCATGAACCGTTCTCGATCCGGCGTAATAGCGGTATTGTGTAATACATCAACTTCACGGTTTTCGAGCATATGCATGTAGGTGTTCCAGCTCTGGCCTGAAATAAACTTGGCCTTGAAGCCCACCTTTTTTGCGATCAACCGAACAACATCAATGCAAAAACCTTTGGAAACCCCATTTTCAAAATAATCGTAGGGTTTCCAGTCGTTTTCGTTGTGAAAGATAATCGTTTGTTTCTTTTCAAGATACGCCCTCTCTTCAGAGGTCAGTATCAAAGAGCCCGAACAGCCCGAAAAAAGGAATAATGGGAGGAAAAAGAGGAGAAGTTTTTTCATAAAATCAGCCGGCATCCGTAGATACTGCTGTATTCGAAAATTTCTTTGCCTATTTTTTTGGATAATCTGTGGATCAAGCCCCGCCGGGTCGAATCACTGACGTATTTATCATCCCAGAGAACATTTTCAACAACCTCCAGAGGGACAAATTGGCCAAGATTTCTATAGCAAAGGTGAAAAAGCCGTTGTTCCTGCTTCGTCAAAAAGACGACTTCATTGCGATATTTAAGCATTCTGGTAACAGGGTCGTAGTGCCAGTCGCTATCTAAATAACCCTCCTGGAGTTTCCGGGCGCAAAGCATCACGGCAGTATAGAGATCAATTTCTTTAAATGGTTTGGTCAGATAATAGAACGGCTTCGTTTCAAAGGCTTTTTTCAATGTCATCTGATCACTGAATGAGGTCAAAAACAACACCTCAAAGCTACCTGCTTTTTTCAACTCCTTAATGATATCGATACCCGACTCATCATTACTTAGGCGTATATCCGTAATAGTAATCTCAGGCCTGTGCGTTGTAAAAAGATCATAAGCTTCAGAAAAATTGTCACAGCAGCCAACAACCTCAAATCCCTTTCGGGACAAAAAAGTTTTTACTTGCAGCGCAATCAGAGGCTCATCTTCAATAATCAGGATTTTGAATGCCACCCGCCCCTCCTACAATCCCAAAACGAATAGTCATAGTGACCTAGAGGAACATCTTGTCCATTGTACAGGAGACTGCATTAGCCATATTCCAAATGCTACCCCCCTTGGCCTGCCGAACAAAAAAGTTTGGCCTTATGAGAAACATAACGCTAAAACCTGAAAACAAAGATGAACAGAAATATCTTACCTGAGACACTCTGTGCCTTGTTTAAAAACAATCAGAAACATGCCAACATATAGAGCCTTGAAATAGATCAAGACTCTCACGACTAATGAGTACATCAACAATTCTAATATGAAACAAATAAGGAAAAAAGAAAAATGTGTGCAATGAAAGGAAGGGCGATATCATCGCGGATTTGTACGATTCCCGCAGTCCACTTTCACCCGTTTAGTCGTTGTTATCAGGCAGGTATTAACACAACCATCCAGATGAAAAAGATAGCCCCAAAGGAGTAGGTCATAATCACGTAACCGTCAGGCTATCAGGCTCCTCACCAAAGGAGGAAAGTCTTCGGGGTAAAGCGCGACGCCGTAAGACATCTCGAAAAAAAAGAAGAGTTTCCTTTCCTCAAAACTTCTTATTACCGTGGGGACAGACTATAAACCCGGCAGAGCATCCAGCATGGTACCGTCGGATGAGCCGTTCAATTGGAAACCGACAACGTCTTGGCTTGAAGTAAAGCGTAGATAGGTCGCCATGCCAATATCCAGAGAAAACAGGTTTTCTGCTTCACCAACCGTTTTTTCATGGCCAGCAAGAGTCAAAGACCTGCTCGCCAGCAAGGTCCCGGAATCGTTATACGCTTCGAGGCTCACCGTCGCTGCGGAGCTCGAGGTGTTGACAAAGGCGATACCGGTCCAGCCATCATCCTCCAGCTTGGGGAAAATGCCGTCACGAGTCTGGATGTTAACGCAGCCATAGCCGGCCAATTGCCAGCCATTGTGGGTGCCGAATAGTTCCAATCCGGTCAAGACATTGTTGGCGGACAAACTGAACCAGGCGGTCTGCTCCGGCATGTTAAGAGCCGTTGCTGTTCCAAGAAACTTTTCCCCAGCCTGTAAGGTTATGTTGGTCGTATCAAGGACGGTTCCATCCTGTGCATAGGGACGAATGACCACATCCGTCGCACTTTCCGAACTGTTACAGGCGGCAATACCGGTCCACCAGTTATCGTCACAGGCAACATGCGGATAGTACAACGTGGTTGCCGAATCAGAGAACAGAAGATTGCCGCTGAGTTGGTTGCCTCCGCCAAAAAGCTGAAGGCCGACGACACCCGCCGCCTGCTTGAGGACAGCCCATTGTTTTTCAGGCTGTGCCTGGCCGGAAAAAAGCGAACGAATCGTGAACGCAGTATGGCCCCCAGCAGGCAAAGTGATGGTTTTGGTTTCGCTATTGTCGAATTCCAGCAGCAGGTTTTTGTCCAATGCAGTGGTATTCACGAGAGCCAAACCGGTCCACCAATAGTCATCGGAAGCAATGTGCGGCACAACGAGTTCCTGATCAGAGGAAGTTGTCACGCAAGGGATGGCAACACGATACTGTCCATCCTGATAAAATTTAAGATAGCCGGTGATATTGGTGGAGGTCGTGTAAAGAACACACTGGCGAATCAGAGCCGCCTCTTCATATTCACTGCCGATGAGGAGCTTTTTTCGGCCATTGGCAGGCAGTTCATATTCACGTTCAGCAGCAACGTCCTGGCCATCATCATTGAGAGCCAGAAGACGGATGTAAGCCGTTTCATCGCCACGGTTAATGAAACAGATTTCTGATTCCCAACCGCCGGTGGTGTCAACATGAGGAAAATAGATGGCATTTTCCGTCGCTGCAGCATCGCCTTGTGACAACGTCAGAAAGGTCATACCCACATGACTCAGGTATCCGGAATCCGATAAATAACGCCCTCCCCAGCGCAACGAGCCCTGATTATAGTAACCATCCTCTTCCCAGGTATCTCTGACATAAACCGTATCCGGAAATGCGTAGCCATAGGCCACCATGACATGACCATTCAGATGCAGTAAAGCCGGTCGTCCGGCATCAATCTCCTGGCGAAACTCAGAAAATGTGCAGCCACCATAAACCTGACGATCAATATACCGGTTCCACAATGTCTCGACATCGTAGCCCTGCCGCCAGATCCATTCAGCAATACCGTAAATAGCGCTGGTATCTTCCATATTGTAGAGTTCGATATCTTCGAGAGTGAACGGATCGCCGGTCTGCCAGTACCAGAAACTGCTGCCACCATCGCTGTTTTCTGCAGCGTCCTTACTGGTTTCCATAAAATCGGCCAGACAATTGTCTTCATGTCCTGCCGGGTTCGGATCATCACCATAATGATCATATGCCACATAGTAATCGGCGATATGTTCCGGGCTGGCGATGACATCCAGTACAATTTGATTGCTGCCGGTAAAGGTTGTCTGTTCGGCAACGCCGTCGGGGATCAGATTGCGGTAAGTCGAGCCGTTGTAACCATTACGATCATAAAAGCCCAACAACATGCCGGCAGCCGTCGGCGCACAACCGTAATACCACTCATAGTCCGGGAAATCAGAGAGTTGTGCCTTACGACTGGCACGCACAGCAATTCTGCCATCCGGAGCCTGGTAATACGATTTCATCTGCTGTTTGTCTTCGTGAATCTTGATCAATTTCCCTGGCTGGGTGGGAATCTCTCGCATGAGGATCTTGCCATCATCGGTGCGATAATAGTAAGTTGTCCCCTGCTGCTGAAGCAACTCAAAGGCAAAAGAAGGCGTTGCCAAAAGGACAAACATGAAAATACCGGCACTCCGTAGAAACCCTTTCATCGGCACCTCGATAATTTGAATTTGGCCTTGTAATCCATCATGTTCTCAAAGAAAAAAAACAGACACAAAATCATTCACACCATAGTATACTCGGACCCGGCCACGGCATGGAGGCGAGAATCTATTCCGGGCCATATTTTCACAACATACTAACCCTACGAATTATACGCAGTTTTCCCCTGGAGAAGGATATCATGAAAGCTCAACGCTATTGGATTTTTTTGATACTAATGCTGGTCACGTTAAGCGGCTGTTCCACTCTTTTGCATTCTCAGAAGAATAGTCAGGCGCTGCAAAAACGGATTCAGGTCGCGATGGAAGCGCGCCTTGCCGGGCAATGGGGTGTGGTCTATGACAGTTTCTGGCAAACCTACCGGGACAAAGTGACACGCGACTCGTTCCTGTCTCGCAGTCGCGTCACCTTTAAAAGCTACCGAATCGGCACCATTACTGTGGCTGAAGATGGTAAAAGTGCTGAAGCCGAGGTGTGGGCGAGTATTGAGATGCGTGGTTTTACCTTTCCTGAAGCACAGCAAACTCAAATCTGGTTGTACGAAAAAGGCAATTGGTATCAAAGGGTTGACGTAGACGGGATGCAAAAAGCCATGTTTTAGCCGCGGTTCAGATAAGTCGATCCCCCCCCCAAAAAATCACCTGGAGGGCTGGTTTAGAACGATAATCAGCCCTCCAGGCAATTTCAGCAACAGCAGCCATAAACGATAAAGCAGCATAATGGTTGCTCCGGCCTCAATGCCAAAAGCGGTAAACAATACCGCTGCAGAAGCCTCGCCAACGCCGATTCCTCCCGGCGACAATGGTAATGTCACCACGATGAAGATCAGCGGTGCCACCATAAAGACAATATTCCAATCAATTCCAGGTACAAACAGACGGGCTGCTAACGTAAATGCCGACAAGGAAAACAGTGCGGCCACCAGAGATAACGCAACCCCTTTGGCAAGGATGGCGGGATTACGATGATAATGCAGCCAGACATCTTCAATGACTGCGAAGGTCTTTTCTTTGAAAAAAAAGCGGCACAGCCGTTTAATACCGCTATAACGCAGCAGCGGTAACGCATGGATGGTCAGCAGAATCGCCATTAACACCCACCCCATCTGCAACACGGGGGCCGGCAGTTGCTGTTTTGTCACCAGCAGGGATAAAAACGAGATCAGACCGAAGAAAACCTGGGCATAAAGACCCAACACCCGATCCATGATGACAGTCGATGCTCCCCCCGCCTTTCTTTCCGAGATATTTCGAGTCAGTTGATAGCCGCGAACGATCTCTCCTCCCACAACTCCCGGGGTGAATACAGAGACAAACTGACTCACCCATGTAAGACGGCAGGCGGTTCTAAAACCAAGATGGATTTTTTGGGATTCAAGAAGCAATTGCCAGCGATACACCTGCACCAGCAACATAATTAGAAGCAAGATAAGCCCGAAGAGATGACCACCGATCGAAGGTGCGGTCAACAGCAACCCCAGATCGAGTTTGCCGCTGGAAAACAACCAGAGCAAAACCAGGACACCAAACAGAATTTTTGCCGGCTTTTTCCAGTTATGAAGCTTCATCGGGTTAAATTTTTTCCGCATAAAATGCGCGAATGCTTGCGACAACCTGATCGACTTTCTCTTCGCTCAATTCATAATAAAGCGGTAGCCGCAACAAACGATCACTCATCTCCCGAGTGACCGGCAACATCCCCTCACTGCGACAGAAGCGTTGTCCAGCGGGCGAGGTATGTAAAGGCACATAATGAAAGACCGCATGAATATCATCCCTCCTGAGCCAGTTAATTAATGCTGAACGCTCCTGAATGTGACGGGTAAGGATATAAAACACATGCCCGCAGCCTGCATCGGGCCCAAGGGGATTTGCCAGTTCAAGACTTCCATTCTGTTGCAAATCGGCTAAAGCATCATGGTAATGAGCCACCAGTTGACGGCGCTGGCTATTGATCTGTTCAGAACGCTCAAGTTGCGCCCACAAAAACGCCCCGACCAGTTCAGACGGCAGATAGGAAGAGCCCAGATCGACCCAGGTATATTTATCCACCTCACCACGAAAAAACCGACTGCGGTTAGTCCCTTTTTCACGAATAATTTCTGCCCGCTCAACCAAAAGAGGGTCATTCACCAGCAAAGCACCACCTTCACCACTGATAATGTTCTTTGTTTCGTGAAAACTGAAGCATCCCAGATGGCCGATACCACCGAGTTGCCGGTTGCCATAGTGGGAGAATAACCCATGAGCGGCATCCTCGATCACCCACAGTTCATGTCGGCGGGCAATTTCCATAATCCGATCCATATTGCAGGGCACACCGCCGTAATGAACAGGCACGATCGCCTTGGTCCGGGGCGTGATGGCCGCTTCAATCAACGCTTCATCAAGATTCAGGGTGTCGCGACGGATATCGACAAAAACAGGTGTGGCTCCACGTAAGACAAAGGCATTGGCCGTGGAGACAAAGGTGAATGAAGGCATGATCACTTCGTCGCCCGGTTGCAGATCACACAGAATCGCAGCCATCTCCAACGCTGCCGTACAGGAATGAACCAAAAACGCCTTGCCGCCAATGCGCTCTTCCAGCAACTGTTCACATTGACGGGTGAATTTACCACCGCCAGCCAATCGTGCCTCGCTAATGACGGCCTGGGCAATATAGAAGAGTTCTTTGCCGACGATAAATGGTTTATTGAAAGGAATTTTCATAGAAGGAGTCGTTTCAGATGGAGAATAAAGATCACAACCGCGCCCTCAATACCTCAGAGATTTCCCTGATTGCCGTATCCAGTGAATAACTTGCCGTAAAGCCCAGTTCACGCTGGGCTTTATCACACGCCATCACATGAACCTCTCCGTCTTCACAACAATCCGCGGACAGACTGATGTTCAGCGATCCTTGGGTAAGGACCTCGTTCACCAAATGTGCATAGTCGAGATTTGAAATGGATACGCCTGAGCCGATATTGAATACCCCGGAAAGGTCCGGGTTATTCAAGGCCTGAACGAGCGCCGCAACAACATCTTTATAATAGATATATTCACGGCTACTGACGGCATAGATTTTAAGATCCTGCCCTTTGAGAGCATTATGAATAAAAGCCATCCTCATGTACGATGGATTTTCATCGGGAGCAATGACCGAAGCGATACGTAATGCTTTCTGCTTCAGGCCGTACATCGCTCCAAGGTTCTCTCCTATGAGTTTACTTAATGCATAAAAGTTTGCAGGTTGGACAATCTCCTGCTCTTGATAAGGCACCGTATTTATTGATGAGTAAACCGATGTCGAAGAGGCAAAAACAACATTGGAAATATTCAGCTCTTTGCACACCCGGTAAATCGTATCAGTGATAAAAATATTATCTTTGTACGTTGCTAGCGTCTCTGCTGACGTTCCCGGTCGTAAAGCTGCCAGATGAACAAGGCTATCAACACCAGAAAGAGCAGAGCGCAACTGATCTATCGAGTAATCAACGGCACATAACTCTCCAGCATCTCGAGAAGGAAAACATGCCTTTAATTTGTCATATGAGCGACCGAGCAAGCGTAAAGGCTGCTCCCCCAAGGTGGAAACAAGTGCCTGTCCAATGCTGCCACAAGCGCCAGTAATCGCTATACATTGTTTTTTCATTTATGGCCTTTTATCATTTTTCTCGAATTCCATCCCTGATAACATAGCCCACCTTTTCCATCTGTCCGTTTATCGGTCGGACCTGCTCGCCGGGTTGATAATAATATTCCCCGTACAGGGTATCTGCGGGAAAAGGATGGCGACTATGATCAAATCGCGTACCGGGCTTTTCAAAAAAAAATTCCAGCGTACAGGGTTTATAGACAGGAGATTTCGGCAATGTTGGCACTTGTTCCGCCATCAGGGAAAACACCCCATCAAGGAGATCAACCCCACAGGAATAATAAATCAGTCGCCATAGATGACAGCCGTCCAGACGTGGTGAAAATTCAATGATCTTCGGCCCATCCGGTGTCATTTTGAGCTGAAAATAGATCGGCCCGTGTTCCATGCCCAATGCCGTCACCACATCTTGAATCAATTCAGATAACATGGTCTGTTCATCTGTCGTGATCACCGTGTCGCACAGCAGATGGGCGTGAGGAATTCCGCAATCAAAACCCGCCAGGGAAAGTCGTTGCGACACGGCCTGAAAACACACCCTGCCATCGACGACCAGAACATTTACCGAGATTTCACGTCCCGGCAAAGCCTCCTCAATCAGAAACAGCTTTTCCCTGTCCAGGGCAATTGTTGCCAGGATTCGCTCTAAGTCCGAGCGATTGCCGACACGAACAATTCCACGCTGCCCCTGGCTTCGGTCTGGTTTGACAAATGCCGGAAAACAGCTCCAGGATTCTGCGGTGAAGGATGTCGTTAATGGTTGCCAGCAGACAGGACTCAAACCTTCCCGGTCTAAAAAACGGCGTAGAGCAATTTTACTGTTTAATTGGTCTGCCAATACGGGGCTGATGAAGTTTTTGAACCCGAGAGACTGATTGATCTTGGCGATCGACAGAATCGCCAGATCCGAACCGACGGAATAGACCAGTTGAACGTCTTGCTGTTGCGCAAAATCTGCCAAGGCGCCACTATTGGCAACATCAAGGAGAACAAATTGGTCCACGAGAGAAAGAGCCGCTCCTTCACAGCGGTAACTGCAACCGATCACCCACCAGTTATGGCGTTTAAGGTAGCGAATGGCATCCACTTGGGCGCTTCCGACACCAAGGATCAACGCTTTGTTCATTTTTTTGCCGTCTTTCAACACCATAATGCTTTCAGGAATTTCAGTCTTCTTTGTGACGCACGATATACTGCGGGACCCGATTGACTTCTTGCAGAATCCGCGTCAAATACTCTCCGACAATCCCAAGGGAAAACATACCGATCCCGGAAAAAAACAGCACCAGCAGGACCAATGTTGTCCACCCTGATACGGCAACGTAGCCCAAAAGATAAAGCCCTAGATAGTAACAGCCGAGAAGAGCACTCAACATGAGGCACACAATTCCCATGACAAAAACAGCTTTGAGAGGAAGATCCGTATTATAAATAACCCCATTGAAAAACAAACGAACCAACTTCCCCAGCGTATAGGTACTTTGGCCATTTTTTCGTGCATGATGGTCAACATCAATTGAAACCATCCGCCGTGTAATGGACAACAGTAAAAGTCCGATGGCCGGATTTGGAGTGCGACAACGACAGATCTCATCGACAATGTTTTTACGAATGATGCGAAAACTGCTGAAAGGAACCCGCTCAAGACCTTTGTAGGTATTCCCGAGTAAAAAGCGGTAAACATAGCTACCGACATTTTTATACAGCGCGTGTTTTCGCTCTCGCGGCACACCATGAACGGCATCGACGCCAGTCTCTTCAATTGTCGCGATCAATCGGGGAATTTCTTCCGGTGGATGTTGCAAATCATCATCCATCGTCACAACAAATTCTCCACGCGCCATGGAAAAACCGCAGATAAGAGCATTATGTTGACCGAAGTTCCTAGTCAACTGAGCAATTCTAACCTGGGTGTGTTCTCTACTCAGACCCTGCATCACATCCCAGCTGTTATCGCCACCGCAATCTTCGACCAAAATCAATTCATAAGGTCTTTCAAGATCACGAAATGTCAGATCAATTCGTTCAAAAAGTTCCTGCAAGGTATTTTGGCTTTTATAAACAGGAACGACAATTGATGTTAAAGGCAAGTCCATGGAACCCCTTATATATCTGACAAATAAGACATCTACTTAATGCGAAGAACGCAGATCAATACCGAATTCTGAGCGAGCGGTTAAGGTGCAAAGATCTTCAAGGAAAACACGAAATACCTTGAACATCTGCCCATTTCTGTCACAGCCTTGACCTATAGACGCAGAAAAAATGCGTTGCCCTTCCGTTCTTGTTATCGTGTTCACCTGGAGCACAAAAGCAGAAATCATTAAAAAAACAAGGTTAAAAACAACCCGTAGCTATCCCTCTGGGATTAAAGTATCGTCCCATTAAAGTCTTGTTTAACATATTTCCCCCTATAAAACATTTGATTTCTGCCATGAAGTCTAGAAATACAGCCATTGCCGTGTTGGCCAGGAACCGTTGACCTTTTGAATTGATTGACAGACGTGGCATCGTAGATGCTTGCCAGAAAATCGAAAGCAAAACTCGTTGTCTTCCGAGTCCCAACATTGGAACACTTAGTGCCGTTATTATCTCAAACGGCCCCTGCCTTCCCATCATCAAAACAGCCCTGACAATGTGTCATAAAGACAGGTTGAATCCTTGATCAATCTCCTATCAATGACCTGATCTCGGAATCAAGTCAGGTCCAGAATCATTCGAACCATTATCCGGCTATCATCCACCCTGTCGGCTGGGAGTGACGGCGCTGAAGCGACAAGGTTGACCATGCACATGATGCGCACCGTCTTCTCAACGCGAGATAATGCAACACATCAGGTATCGATAGAAGAGTTTCCAGACATCTATCGACCTATAGGGGTACATGCTCAAGTTGGGCATCAGAGAACGGATCTCTTACGACAGCCTTTTGGGTTTAATAAAACAGGAGGCCACACTAGCAAAACCATACGTGTAATAGACACCATGTTGCAGGCCTGTTGCTCATTTCAGCCTATTCATACAGCAATTCAGGTTTGATCGTGAGCGGTTGGTTTGCGTAGAAGAGAGCTTGCGACTTGATGAGTGGGGAATTTATATCTGATGTTTAAAAATAAAAGGGAGGGGCTGTTACACTTGTGAAGCGTATGTTCCCCCTAGATTAACGAAAACCGCTGGCCTGTTCCTGAGGCTCACTATGGACCTTTCACCTCTATGAGTCAGGAGTTAAGCAACGCTCCTAAGACAAATGCATTAAGGAATACGGCTTTCAAAATACTTCTGCCATTTGTTTTTGAGGATAGCACCGTTCTTCCCAAAACCGACCACTCACTGAACAAAATCGTCCAGACCACAAAAAAATGATGACGGGTTACTGCTTCATCAACGGCGGGACCTCGCGATACTCATTGCGTAAAACCTGACTCGCCACCGACAGTGCAGCTTCATATCCTTTAGACTGCCCCCGGACCATCGTGACAAAACGTTTCAACGGTTGTTTCCAGCGTACCTGCTGTGACCCTAAAAGGGAAGAAGAGACGATCTGTCTCTGTGGCGGTTGAGAAGAGGTTTGCGCAAGATACCACTCTGCCACACCGAGATTGTATAGAGCGACGGGATTCTGCGGGCTCGCCTTATAAGCTTTGCGGACATAATCCACAGCTTCAGGCCATTGCGATTGCATCCATTTTTGCAAGGCTAATCCATTGTAAGCTAAAGCAAGAATGCGATTCATTCTTGCGTCACTCGCGTCACTTGCGGCCTGTTCCGATTGCAACAAAGAGACAACCGTGTTCAACTCCCCTGTCTGTAGTGCCTTTACAGCGTTGACATAGCGAGTAAGCTGCGCGACATCAGGGGCATAATACCCGGAGCCAAATCGTTGCTGAATGTTGGCCATAAGTTGTTCAGCAATATCGACCTTGCCCATATCCATAAAAAGAAACAGGACAAGTCGTGACCTGCGAAAATTACGCAGATCAATGGAGGCGGGAGGAAACACATCCACATCAGGCAACGGAAGGTCCTTATGGACAAAAAGAGCCCCCCCTTTGTCCCAATGTGCCAATTGCCATTGTTTTGCCCCATTTAATCGCAGCAATAATCTCGGAAAACTGAAATCGACAAACCATAAATCCGACGGAAACTGTTCTTCCAATGCAGTGAGATTGCACTGTTCGACATCTTCAACGTATTTAGCCAGCCATCCTTCATAAGGAAAACGCCTGGCATCGATCATCACAGGAGTTTTCGGCCAGAGAGCCCACATAAAATAGGCTCCGGTATTATATGTATTTGCCAATCTGGCATCGGGGAAATATTTCTGAATATATTCTGCGCTGCTCACCGGGCTCATATCGCAAACACCAAAACCACTCCATAATGGTCCAATCTGTTTGTAGCGAACCAACCAAACCGACATGCCAAGAACCAGCAACACACCGGCAGCACTGGCTGTTGTAATAAAACGCCGCGTTAATAAATTTGAACTGCTCGCGGGTAAATCATGTTCCATCAATCCGACACTACTGAATGCAAGGATCGGTATCACCAGATAAGTCGTGCGAAACATCCACACGTAAAGCACGGTAAAAGAAACTACAGCTGAGATGACCGCATAATCGATTCTTTTCTCGCGCACGCGTCGCCAAAAAATCATCAAAAATGTGAGCAGCAGCAAGCTCGAAATAAAAACCAAGGAGCCATATTTAAAAATGGACTTATACGCGACGACAAAGCTATAGAGGTTTTCTTCATGGCCCTGTAAGCGCGTTAAAATAGTCTCAATATAAAGATTGTACTGGTAGGACCAACCATAAGGAGTCACCAGCGTCAGCAAAAAGCTTAGCCCGGTGGCAATAAAGAGGTGGCGGCGGATATTTCGATCTAACACATAAGAAGAGGATAAATAATAATTCAGCCACTCGCCACAACAGATGACGACAAGAAAAAAAAGGCCAAACAGAAAAACACCGTGACTGTTCACCCATATAAGCATCAAAAGCGGGAAAAGGTAACAAAACCGATAGGTACGATTTGTGTGCGTAGTTTTTATCTTCCACCAGATAAAAACAAACACATTCATCAAAATAAAAGAAAAAAGTTCTGGTTTGGCAAATGCGGCGGCAGGAACAGTAAAAAGTCCGAGGGCCGCCAGTAAAGGGACCACGGGATGCCACACTAAATTTTTCTGCCGCGCAAACCATGCCAGTAAAATGACATAGCTGGCTAAGCCGAGATAACGCATAGCAAATAGCGCTTTTAATCCACCGAGTTTATATAGTAGATAAAAAGCAATTTGCGATAACCAGGCACAGTAAATGGTTTCGTTTGATGATGGGGTCCACGAAAAGATGCGATGATCCAACGTCAATGTCCCCTGTTCAATAAAATAGCGTCCGTAGGCAAGATGGAACCAGATATCACCATCTTTGATCGGCAAGCCATAACGCACAAAAAGGATCGCGACGACCAACAACCATAACAACAGGCTGAGGACAAAAGGCTGGGAAAGACGCTGTTTTTGCTCAGGAGCCATGACGCTCTCTCACGAAAAGATCATTACATCATTCAACAGGGATCACCGACAGCAGGCTCCCCGTAACCTGCTGAACACCGAAACGGCCAAACAGGAATAAACCGCCAATCGATTCGCCACCGTCAGCGGCACAGTCAACATGGGAAAATTGACTGATGTCACTCGCGGACCAATACTGTGCCAACGTGAAAGCCTGCTTTTCACCACTGTCGAGTTGCACCTGTTGCTGCAAGTCACTCCTGAGTAACCCGTCAGTATCCACCGGCGTCAGGGTCACGTCTACCGCTACAGATTGAGGATTAAACAGGACAACTCCGGTCCACCAATCGTAACCCGCTGCAAGATGTGGCAGACATAATTGTGAAGAAAGTTGATGCGATTGTATCAACGGCAAATAAGCCAGATCCTCAGCGGAATCATACGTGACATAACCAGCAAAGCGTTGTGCAGAAGCTAATTTCACCCCACAGTAAGGCAAAACAGCCCCTGCCGTTGGAAAGACCTCCGCGAGGGTCAGGGTTCGTTTCTCATGGGGTGACAGGGTCAAGACTGCGGCCGCAGCATCACCCAACACTGTGTCCTGGCCACACAGCGACAAGGAAATATTGATCGAGACATTTTGAGGGTTTACCAGTGTCAGACGTGTTGTCCAGAAACCGCTGTCTTCAATATGGGGCAGCCACTGTTCTCTGGACTCAGACAACGCACGCAAACCTTCAACACGGGCCAGGTTCGAAATGGAGCGCCAGATCTGATAAGCTTCCAGTTGCGCTTCACTGTTGTCAGCATCAACATCAATCCAACCACCCGCAGCCCGCTTCGTCCAGCTAGAAAGTGTACCAAGCATCACCTTACCACCAGCATCCAATTCGACAACTTCAGAGGCAACCAGAGTCCCTTCAGCAGAATAGAAGGTAAAAGTCAGTGTTTGATTCTCATTCCCTCGATTCACGACACCGCCCCAAACGGTCTCTCGCCAGTCAGCTTGAGATAACGGTAAAACCAGGTGATCAGACTGAACGATATCCGCAGAAAAGAATCCCCCCAAGCCTGTATCAACACCACCAAAAAGATTAACAGTTGCAACAGCATCTGAGGCATACAACAATAAAGACTGTCGAGTAGATTGTTCATTGAGTCGAGATGGCAGGTTATCAAACAAGGTGACGATTTTCTGACGTCCTTCAAGAGTCTGTTGAGCAATGTGACTGTCAAGAGCCTGACCATCTTCATCAAGGCTGGTCAGACACAATTTTTCCTCATCAACGGATGTCATGTTGGTCAGCGCCAGGCCATTCCACCAACCGTTTGCCGGAATATAGGGTAATAACTGCTGTTTGTTATTACCGGAAATATTGATATCCAACTTATAAAAATCCGCTTCTGCATAGTCTTCCTGATCAACAATCAGCTGATAGGTATCCGTGGCATCCCCACTAATTGTCCACAAAATAGACTCATTAACATCATTAAGTGTAAATGTATCAAGAACGGTTTCATCTCCATCAATTACAGTAAATGTTAGAGGAGCTTCAGGCCCTGCCAACTTCGTGGCATTGATGGTCAAAACATCTCCCTCGCGGCCAGATAGCGTATAGACATCATCATTGAGACTGATCAACTGCCATGTCCCCGGTGACAATGCAACAGCTGACGAATCCTCCAATTCATCATCCACAGAACTCCCAATCGCGCGTAACAGGTCTATATCCAAGCCATCAATTTTACTTTGTTGCTCCCGGACGAGAGTCATACGTTGCGGATGATCGTCAACACTGTCACCGGTCCATTCACCATCAACAATTTCATCATCATCGTTGTAATAAAGAGTATAGGTATAGCGTTGATGATAAATATCGGTGCCGATGAAATCACGTGTGACAAAATCACCCGCATAAGTGATCGTGACTTCAACGTCCTGTTGAGCACCATCCCGATCTGCCATTTCCATGACATAGGCATAAATGGGGTAGGACCAGACTTCCTCACTGGCATCAAGGTCAGCATAAAAAATCAATTTCTGTTCACCGATTTTTTCTATTAACCATTGATGAAATTGCTCAGGCTGATCACCTTCTCCAGAGAGATTGTCATCATCGGTATGAGCAAGTGTCAATAAGCCTTTTTTGTCACCGACACGAAAGAGAATATTGTCATGCACAGAAGGGCGTGACGGCTCCGTTTCAAAACTGCTCGCTGCGGCCCACGCATAACATAGTCCATACCAGCCTGGGGCGTCCGCATCATAATATCGGTCGAGATAGGGATCAACGAGCCGACCACTCAGGTAGCCGTCAACCAGCTGTTCATATTTTTCCAAAGGAGCTGGATTGCCACGATAATCGTAACCAGTCGCCAGGCCACCATAATTATAGGGCCACCAGTAACCACTCCAGGCGGCTCGAGTAGCGACACCAGTTTCCGCCTGTGCCATGGCAGAAAACATCAGTACTATAACTACGGCAACCATCTGTTTCGTCACGTGAATCATGAATTTTTATCCTATGGCTTGAACATACAGTTGAGAATGAAGAAGACGGGGCATTAAGAAAAACAACTCAAGCGCAAACATTATCATCATGCGATAGCCAAAACAAACAAAAAAGGGGGAACCCGAAGGCTCCCCCTTTTCATGTCTTACCAAGATCTAGTGAAAGATCTTACTTGCGGGGCAGGTAGCCCATAGACTCGCCAGTTGCAGAGTTCGCCATCATAGCGAAACCATCAACATTGAAGTCAGCTTCAACTTCTACGTAGAAGCGAGCATCACCCAGAGTACCGCTACCAGTAGCAGTGCTGAGCAGGTCAGAAGTGTTGAAAACTACCATGCCATGAGCATCTACATCATAGCTAGCAGTGAAAACGTCACCGTCAGCTTCGTAGATGGTCAGATCAGCAGTACCATCAGTACCGCTCAGGTTAACGATAGCCATACCATCCCAGTATGCATCACCAGTGATTTCTGTGAAGTAAGGGAAGGTCACATCGTAGCTGACGCCAGCTTCAATGCAGCCAAAGGTACCAACAACAAAGGTGTCCTCAAGAATTTCGCCACAAGGAGCCTTGCTCAGTTTAACACGTACTTCAACTTCATCACCTGCAGTGATTTCATCGAGATCGTAGTTGAATGCAGGCATATCAAATTTGAGGTAGCGAGCATCAGCACCAACAGGTGCAACGTTAGCAAGCGTCAAAGTAACCGCTTGATTTGTGGAAGCAACGTCACAATCTTCAGAAACACCATCAACACGAGGTGCAGCAGCTGTTACAGCAACACCATCAGCGTCAGTCCAGGTCGGAACACCACCATCAGTTGCGATAGCGTTAGTGCTGGCACAAGCGTTAGCAGCATCTTCATAGGAAGTTGCAGACAAAGCTTCGTTGGACCAGTAAACACCGTCAGTCAGAATCTCCAACTCAACATTGTAATCAGTTACAGGCATGTCAGCAGTTGCCTTGATGATCAGAGCATTGTTGGTGGAGTGAGTGTTTGCGCAGTAACCAGCGCCGTCTTCGAAATCGAATGAAATACAAGACTCAGTACCTTGGTACTCAGCTTCACCGATAATGATACGACCAACTGCATTTTTCTCGCACTCATACAGGCTGTAACCGGTAGCAGATACGATATGAGCCACTTGGGGGTCAGAAGGAATAAAGGTGTATTTGTCAGCTGCGGAGTCAAGGCTGTCCTTAACAGTTTCGTTGCTGTAAGCAGAAACGTTGATACAACGAGTGTTGTCTGCGATATCAGCAGCATTGTTATAGATTGTATCAGCATCATCGTTATCTACAAAGACGCCACCGATGTTTTGGTCAAAGAATTCAAGGGTGAAGACGTCGTCAACTGCTGCACCAACTTGAATGCCAGTAGCATTACCGACCATTTCAACATTGATAGTTACACGTTGAGTACCAGCATCACCAGAAACCCAGAAGTAAACACCATCCTCTGCTTCATCGTTTGCAGCAGAAACAACCAAGGCAGCACCGTTAGTACCAGCTGAGTAGGCAGCAGCAGTATCAACAGGAACGCCGTCTGAATCACCGACTCCGACTCCTGGAACACCGCCAGCGGCGTCAGTCCAGGGAATCATAATATCAATATCATTACACAAAGTGACGTTCAGAGGCAGGTCAACAGTGATCTGATCACCGTCGGTGATCAAGGAACCAGAATCCCATTCCATGGTGTAACCACCGGCCTTTTCGCAAGTTGCGTACTGAGCGATGGGTTCCGAGGTAACTTTTACCTCGACGCGGTTTGCCGCAAATGCGGTACCCGCAGCCAGTGTGGCCATCAGGGCCAACAAGCCAATCATTCTAAATTTCATGTTTCATCTCCTTGTAACGTTTTTTTTGAGACCGGCTACCCATTAGCACGATCCCTCCTCAAGACTACGGTTTTCACTACGGTTTTTCCAGTAATTCAGCTGTGTGAAAAACAACCTCCCCGGCTTGTCTGTTCCCGGCCACACCTCCTTCCAATCGTTTTTTTGCAGGTCTTTCGATTGTTTTTCTGTTTATGAAGTGTGCCCGGCTACAAGTGCTGCTGGGCCCGGCCGGGACTTCGAACCAATACACAACAGTAATTGCACGAAATTCATTTGTGCTATTATACAGAGTTTCGCCCGGCAATCAAGCACCGAGTCATGTTAACCTCCTCTTTTTATTTATCATGCTATACACGGAGAACATTTTACTCCTAAGGCACTGAACTTATAAGCGAGATTAACCTGTGTTGTCAAGCGTTTTAACCCGTTATTCGAAGGGCCGTTCTTTTTTTTTACATCAATTTAACGTCACGATTTTTTTATGCCTTTTCCTCGCACCAAAAGCATCGTTTTCTTTCTTTTAGCCCGCCCCTTAATGAACCTTTTCCTTACCATAAGAAAACCCAGGGCTTGTGTCTTCGGTGTGACATCGGAGACACACGTTTTCATCACCCCGCTTAAGCGGGTTAAGCTTAGGATTTCGTGCATGGAGCTTGCCAGGTCCATGGCAAGCTTCACACTGAACGTTGCCAAGATGTGGTGTCTGTTCAAGCGAAGTGAATCCTTCTCTATTCAAATCCTCTTGGCTATCTTCGCCTTCAAGAGTCATCCCCGTGACATGACACGGCAGGCAGCGAGGATCATCCGCACGCCCCTTGTTCTGTAATGTTGACAAGGCATGTGCATGACGACTGGTTTTCCAGGAAGCACTGATATCACGATGGCAACGTACACACCAGTCACTGCCCAGATAAAAATTTGACTGACTGCGCGCTAAAGCATTATTGCTTTTCTTTTTGTTGCGATGAAAGTCTTTTTCCCACTGTTCCTGCTCTGTAATGAGACGATCAATCTGCGGCTCAGGAACAACATCCGCCATGGACAATGTAACATGCTGCCAATTTTCAAGCGTCAAAGGTTTTTTATCCCTGGGAATATCCACCGCCGCCAAAATTTTACCATTCAGGTTATTTCCGACGCACATCAAACCACCAGTCATTTCTTTCGGTGGGAGCACACCTTCCTGATATCCCAAGACGATCAGATCCGGTTTCACTCCAAGATGCCCTAAAAAGTCCTCAAGATGTGAAGTGGCCGTTTGAACAACAACAATGCTCAAATCATAGGGAATTGATTCGAACAAAGGTGCCAAAACACCTTCAACCGGGCGGACAGGGAGGTCTATGGATTTTTTCTCGGATTTCACTTCTGACAGCCACGGGTCCACCAGATTTGTGATCAGAATTTTCTGTCCGCTTTTTTCAACCAGCTGATACGGAGCAATCACGTCGGATGCTCCCTCTGCAAGATTGGAACAAACAGGTGTCATACCTACAGCTGACGTCATCCGCTCAAGCTCTTTGAGACCGAAAACGGCATCGTAGGGACCAACGGCATAAACATCATACCCCATCATGGCATAGGCCTGTAGAATAACCTGACCACGTCTTTTTTCCAGCACACCATCACGCTTAAAGACATTTCCGGCGTTCAGACGCAACGTTTGATCCTCTCCGTAATCAGCGAGGAGCTGCTGCATAATTGTTGCCTGACGGGCTAGACCGCCCGCCTGTTTGGTATGTCAGCCACAGGGACGAATCTGGTCTTTCTGGCCGCCAAGAACAACAAGACGCAACACGTTTCCCTGATCAGAATCAGGCGCTATCGCCATTGAACTGACCGTTGCCAGAAGAAAGCAACACAGAAAAAATAAACGGATCAGCATAATTATTTAGAAATCCTTTACGAAAAAAGTGTTTTCATCAAGGTTAACATCTCACTGGGTCAATGTTCCATGTCAGCACGCACTGTCTCTAGCCGCTTAAGAAAAGAACGGCTGACAAAATCCGTGTCTTGTTCGGTCAAAACAACATGTGGAGTAATAAAGATCATCAGTTCAGTGCTGGCAAAATCCTCGCCGTCGTAACCGATAAGATAGCGGATTAGCGGCAAACGCGCAAAAAAAGGAATCCCTGATGTCGATTTGGTTGTCGTTTGTTGCATTAAACCGGCAATCACAATCGTCTGGCCGTCATTCACAGCCAGCTGAGTCGAGGCAGATCGCTTAGAAAAAACAGGAGAATCAACACCCTCCACGGTTTTTTGCGACAGCTCACTGACCTCCTGTGAGATTTCCATGCGCACTGTACCGCTTTCACTGATATGGGGCGTCACAGACAGGATCACACCGACATCGCGATATTGAATGGTTTTATCGACCGTTGTTGCGGTTGATGAGGATTCTGTCGTACGGTACTCAGACGTGACGATAGGAACTTCATCACCAATATCAATTCTCGCTTCCTGATTATCTGATGCCAGAATGTGCGGCGCTGACAAAACATTGACGCGATTCTGTCCGGAATAAGCTCTGAGAGCTGCCGTAAAACGGTCTGTATTTTCTATCACATAGCTTAGCCCCGAGCTAATCAGACTACTACCGCCCGAGACAACCCCGAGCCCTGAATCAACACTAAGACCGCTTTGAGCATTGGCGCTGCCACCAACATTATTGGCAAAATACTGCCATTCAACCCCCAGAGCATTGCTCTCATCCAACTGAACTTCAGCAATGGTCACCTCAATTAATGCCTGCTTGGGATAGGTATCAAGTCGCTCTATAACCGGCAACACTTTACGGTAATCTGCACCGCTTGAGCGGATGAGAATAGCATTAGTGATTTCATCAACCACAAAAGTCACCGGCCCACTTAGAGAACCACTGACCGCGTCTGAAGACATCGGTTTTGATGCGTCCTTCTTGTCATCAAGACCACTGCTCAAACGCGTCAGTTGAACACCGGTCGGAAGGTTTTCTTCCTTGCCCTTACTATTAGCCGTAGTCGTAGCAGCCTTGCCCTCACCAAACAGGCCCTTCAGCACCGTGGCAATATCTTCCGCCATACCATTTTTTACGGAATAAACAAAGATACCCTCTTCCTGATTTTGCTGCAGGACTGTAGGAATCTCACGATCCAACTCATCGACCCACATTTCAACAAACTGCAGGGACTCTTTATCGCGAGACATGGCCAGCAACAGATTCAGCCGCGGCATAGCGACAAAAGACAAGCTACTATTGGGGTTGGCATCATCACCAGCTGCCAAAGAAACACTCTTCGCAAGAGCATCAAGCTCTTTGACTAGCTCATCTGCTAGCACATACTTCGGCCAAAAAACTCTCATCTGCGTTCCGGCGAAAGGCCCAACATCAAACAGCTGAATCAGTTTGTCAATCTTAGCCTGGACATGAGGATAATCACAGACCAGCAACACTCCACTGGGCTCATGCGCATAGACCTGTGCCCCTTTTGTGAGATAGGGAGTAATCACTTTGACCAGCTCCGATGCGGTCACATAGCGCAACGTGTACGCCTGAATGGTTTGGCCACGAACCACTTTATCATCCCCTGAAAGGAGAAGACGTTCTTGGCCCAAAGCGATTGGCGCATCATCCAAAGGCATGATATGCCAGCGATCATCCTGATAAAACATGGTCATGCGGTTGATCTGCAATACCCCTTCAAGGAGGTGGCGAATCTCATCCGTTGTCATGGAACGTTCTACTTCCATGGTTACAGACCCTTCAACTCCAGGATAGATCAGAAAATCTTCTTTCAAATATTCCTGCATAAACAGGCGAACGACCTCAAGCAGGTCGGCACTGTCGAAATGACAGGCGATTTCCTGACGACCCGAGACCCGTTTCAGGCCATTGTCCTTAGCCTGTCTGTCAATCGGGGTTGACACTGCATTGCTGCGCATCATTTCAGTCAATTTGCGATTAAACGCCTCTTCACGCTCCTCCAAAGTTTGCATATCCTGTTGCAGTTTCTCAAGAGGATCATTTGAAGAACGATCCAACCCCTCGGCGGACAACACCACTTTTTCGGTTGCATTTTCTTTTGGTTTTTCAACCTCCAACAACGGAGCAGAAGCCTGTTCGCGAGCCGTCGGCTGTAGTAAAGAACAAGAGGTCAGAGTGATCAGCACCAAAACACAAGTGAATACATTGTGCATAGCTGGAGACAAACGACGGATAAAAATATTCATGGACACATGGACCTTTTTCAACGGGTTCATACGCTATTTTTCTTCTTTTGCTTCTGCCGGACTTTTCACATAGGCCGTGCCAAAGGGCGTATTGACTTTACGCAATTCACCGGATTTCACCATCTCATCCTGGCGCGCTTGCGCCTGTCGCTGATGGACCACTTCTGCAGCAGCCTCAGCGCGGGATTTGCCGGCAACGACTGCGGAACCAACATCTTTGCCATCGCCTTTTTCAACAGTGATCGACGTTTTGGCCACTGTAGCTGAGCGACGGTTTTTCTTTTTGGTTTCGTACAGTTCGATACGAAAAACAACAGCGCTTTGATCTTTCACAGTAATACTGTCTTCTTTGACACGAACGATCGTATAAGATTTGTTCTTTTTCGCCGTACTGACAATCGTATCGCCACTAAACATGCGCTGATGTTGCAGTTTTTCTTCAAGGTGAGGAAACTCCACCAAGGCACCGAGACGGCCCTGAGACATAAATGTGCCATACAAAACGACATCAGTGCGTCGTGCTTCACTGAAAGTTTCTTCAAGTTCGCCACTCTCTTCGACAGGCGGTTTCCAAGCGGTACGATCCTGAGAGAACAGATTGCGATTCTCGATCCCTTCATACACGGTTCGTCGCAAAGCGGGCTGATCCAGCAACGCATTAAGGTCCTTGACAAGTGTTCCGGGAGTGTCTTGTCCCGGTTGTACACGATCAACAGCAGTATCGTTCAGCTGTCGATGATGCTGATAAGCACGCAACGCCAACCCGACATTGAGGCCAACCCCAAGAAACAAAACAACGAGCAATACGGTACGTAAAGGCAGTTTTTTCACCGGTTACAGATCCTGTATGGCCACAAGTTCAGCCGTAAGGTAGTAATAACGTTGTTCCCTTGGATTGATGGTGCGAATCTCCAGAGATGAGACGAAAATATAATGAGGGTCATTCCGCAAATCGACTAAGAAGTCCCGGATGGCACCAATTTCCCCCTTCGCGTCAATCCGCAAACCGACCCTTTGTATCTGTTCTTGAGCCCTTAGGGAAACTGCACGGGTAGAACGAATATCGATGTGATTCTTTGTAGCCAAATCTTTAACTAAATTTTGAAACCGAGCCTGGGACAACGCCTCAGATGCCGCCCTGAACAGACGCGTTTGATCAATCTCTTCCTGCATTATGGACAAAGAATTGTTTAACTTTTCGTAGGCTGAGCTGCTTTCAACGATACGCTGATATTTATCGCGCTGCATCAAACGCAACTCGATAGCCTGATCCAGATCATCCAGATGGCTGCGCCATTGATCCATACCCCACTGCCCGACAACCAGAACAAACAAAAAGATCGCTACCGGAATCAGCAACTGATTCGGTTGAAGTGACGTCAACGATGTTGGCCGCGTAAATTTCATCATACCAGTATCAACAAAATCACTTGAGTGTAGCGACGATGGAAAACGTTTCCAGAGCGCCCTTCTTCACTACGGGAGAGTCAAACTTGACATCCTGCAACAAAGGTGACGTTGCCAGGGCTTCCAGCACCGCCGTAGCGTCAGCCGTGGTTCCGCGCAGGATCAATTGTTGCTCATGAATTTCCAAAGCGCTTAACCAAGTTTCCGCCGTCAGAACATCAGTCACTTCCTTGAGCAGATCAAGGGGCTGCGTTCGACCTTGCATATAGGCAGCAAGGCGTTCAGCACGATCTGTCATTTCTTGATTCTGCTGACGTAACGTTGACAGTGCTTCAGCTTGATGACGCATCTCGCTGATATCGTCGTCAAGTCCAGCCAGAGCGCTCTGTTTTCCCAGCCATTCCGCTGCAGGATAAACCAGCAAACTCACAACAAAAAGCAGACCCGCAACGATCAGCAAGCGCAAACGCAAGCGTCGCTGTTGCAGCACATGCGGCGGAACAAGATCAATGCGGTGCGGCAAAGCTTTCAGCGGCGGTACAGAATCACCGACATTCAGTGAAAAAACATGCAATGTTCGGTCCATTTCCTGACCGATTTTTGCCGTCAAATCATTTTCATTGAGAACGCACAGCTCATCATTGGCTGCCAGTTCCTGCCGGATGGGCAACAAAAGCTGAGCGTTCGAAGCATGGGCTTGTTCTCGTGAAACGGCCATATCGACATGGCCGGAGCGACAAGATAAACACTCAAGCGTTTTGTCACCGCACTGGAGAAACAGTCCATTAAGTCCGGTAAGCCATGCGGCGACCAGGAGCGTCGGCGCCATTCCGGTCACCGTCAAACCTGCAGCGGAAATTGCCGCCAGCCGTTGTTGAAGTGGTTGGCGAAGGGCCAACATGACTTTGACCTGCAAGCTCCCGCCTTCTTCCGAAACCCGATAATCGTACCAGGCCTGAGACAGGTCATAAGCCACATGACGCATCAATTCGTACCCAACAGCTTCGTCCAGATTTTCCTGAGCCGCACTCGGCAGCGTAAAGCGAACAAAATTAAAGGCATTGAGGGGAAAGCCGACAATCAGAGCCTCATCACTTTTTTGTGGCAAGGCTTGCCGAACCTCCAACAGCGCAGAAGAGAAGTCCCCCTCGTCATTCAGAGCCCACTCCTGTGAAAAAACGACTTTCTGACTCTGAATCTGATAGAGCAGCAGGCGGTGTTCACAACATAAGAGAACATGAGTTTTCGGTAAAAAAGCCATTACTCAACCTTGAATGTCCGATGGGACCACAACGCTGGAGGCATTGCAGTCGAAACAGGCCAGTGCGAAACGGAGATAGTAACATAATCAGGGGTTTCGACAACCTGAAAATCACGCTGTAGCTGGCTGTAACTGTCCACACCGACCAGCTCGGCCAGCTCAGCCAAAGAGCGGATCTGCTGCTGTTGACGATAGTCAAGAACCGCTTGAAGTTCATCCTCATCCAGACTTTCAGCCAGGGCCAGTGTCTGCGGGGCGGCACAGTTAATATCCAACTTGCCGACATGACCATAGACGGACAAAAAATCGATCAAGCCGGGATGTTCTGCCGTGCCATAATAAAGCTCATTTGTCACCCCGTGAACAAGGAGCAATTCGGCCAGGGACTGGACAGTATAGTTTTTGCTCCGATAGGGAGGATCTTTTTCCAGATAGGCTTCGCTTTCAACGCCTTGCAGGTGATGTGCTTCATCGCTGTCATTCCAATCAGCAATCGCGTCGCGCAAGGCACCACGCAACTCTTCATCCGCCACACCACAAACGATGAGAACCCGTTCCCACTGATCAGATGTCATCTGACGGACATCAAAACGCCCCGCTTCATTATAAAGTTGTACCGCCATGGTCGCCCCGTCAATCTCAACCAGCCAGGGGGCATAACGCGGATACCACAACACCAAGGGCTTGCCGGTCGACTCTTCGATTTCTTCGCGACGAGCGAGCAACGACTTATTACGAACGTATTTGTCGTATTCATGCTGCCCGATTTCAAAAGCGCTCTCAAGGCGGTAGTGATCGCGCAAAATTTCTGTACGGGTCAAACTACTCCGTGCCTGAAGTCGGGTTGTGCGAGCATAGCTCAAGGCCATCACCGACAACAACAGTAAAATCCACAGTACGGCAACCAGCGCACTACCAGTTGAGTTTGACGCTAAGCCGCAGAAATGAGGATGTTTTAAAGGATCAGAGCAGGATCTGGTCGTCATTGCCCCGCCTCCTCATCAGTGACCGTCGGATCAGGTTGGCAAAACGGAATGACCTCATGACGGTACCAGTCCTGATTGAACTGGTAAATAAAACGGATCCCTGGCGGCACTTCACGTTGCAACAGAAACGGTTCCGCTACTCGCTGAAAGAAACGCTCTTCTTCGTCAATGTCCAATTCTTCTAATGATATGGGTAATGAGAACGTAAAGAAACCGCCATTCGTCACCCCGGAGAGAACCGTGACACTGTTTTCACGCAAAAACAACGGCGGCACCCAGGCCTGTTGTTCCTGCACTGACTGACCAAGAAACTGCTCAAACAAATCGAGAAAATCCGTTTCCGGATGGGACGTTTTAAATAACTTCAGAGTCAAAGTGCCATCATCCTCAGGCTGAAGATAGCAGCAGGTAAAAAAAAGTCCGAAACGATCTCGATTGCGGGCACCAAATCCTTCACTGGTTGCATAGAAAACAACATTCGGCGCCATGGCAAAAAAATCATACTCGCCATTTTCGCCCAGATAATGATAAGGCAGCAGGTGCTGAAAATCCGAGCGGATCAGCCGACTGACAGCCATCTGACGGGCACGAACTTCATCGAACACTTCCTGCTTTGTCCACACCCGTGACGCTGTTGCAAACGCCTGATACAACACGGTGATCAACAACGACAGAATGACCAATGAAATCATCAGCTCAATCAAGGTGAAGCCCTGATTTCTTCGATAACGATTGGTCGTTTTCTCAAACAGAAAGATCACTGAGCTTCCTCCTCATCCGCCGGAAGCACAAATTGCTGACGAAAGTCTTCGGTGTAATAATTCAAAGGCCTGCGCCTGATTTGCTGTAAAACAATCGAAGAGTCTGTTGCGACAGGATAGAACGTCAGAGTTTCAACAAACAACTCCGAAGGCAGAGTAATAACAACCTCTTCTTGCTCTTCAAGCGGAATCACCGTATCACGCTCTTGCAGGACAATCTCCCAACGCCCTGTTTCATTTTCCCCCTGCCAGGGGAAAAGGTCGTCACGCTCATCCTGCAACAAAAATCTGGAAAACAATTGTTCCGCTTGCAGGTGCTGCTCCAACATTGCCCGGCTTTTGCGCGACAGGCGCATACTGCCTGAAAACACCTGGAGAAAAACGGTCAGGACCATGCCGACCAGGACAACAGCCACCAACATCTCAATGAGAGAAAAGCCCTCATCATTCTTGTACAACAGACGCATCCTCCTTATTTCCCTTCCTGCGTCACATCCGATAATGCCTGTGGTTCCATGGTGACAAAACCAAGCAGTGGATCGATAGTGACAGCGATGCGTTTACTGGCGTTAATCAGAGAGAAGAGAGGCGCAGCGGCCGAACCGTCAGGATAGTAATGGAGAAGTGGTTGTATTGTCTCGGGATCGCTTGTTATGCCATGTTGGTCGTCGTCAAAGACCAACGACACATTTTCGGGCAAGACAAGGGGGCGCGCCGCGAGCTGGGCCGTAATTTGGCGGGATGATGCCTGATAGAAACAGCGGTTATCCTGACCAAGAAAAACAGCCCGGCTGCGGGCAAGTTGCAAAAAAGCCTGAAGCTCCCGTGAGGCGGCACTGAGTCGCACACTGTCACTTTGGCGAAAATTGAGACCGATCACCAACGAGGCACTTAAACTGATCAACAAAACAACAATGATCAGTTCAATGAGGGTAAAACCATGAGAGAAGCGCTTTGCAGCCATAAGGGCAATAAATCAGTTTTCCCAGCTGTTAATGTCAGCCGCATCATCCTCACCACCAACTTTTCCGTCAGCGCCGTATGAGGAGAGATCATACTCATTGTGTTCGCCTGGAGCTTTATAGACATAGCTGTTTCCCCAGGGATCAAGAGGAATATCTTTGGGCAGATATGGACCATCCCATGTCTTAACCGCATCAGGACGGGTACGCAACACGGAAAGTCCCTGCTGTGTCGTCGGATACGCCGAGTTGTCAAGACGATAGGAATCAAGTGCCGTTCCGAGTAATTCAATCTGGGCACGAGCTGTTTTCACTTTGGAACTATCCACCTTATTAAACATTTTCGGGGCGACCAAAGAAGCCAGCAGACCGATAATAATCATAACGACCAGAAGTTCAATCAGGGTAAAACCCTGCTCTGATGTATAGCGTTGTCGTACCATGTTAAAACTCCGTAAAACAAAAAGTTGAGGTTTTTGTGCAAAAGACTCCATTAGTCTTCTTTTACAGGTTCAGCAACCGTTAAAAACCCATATCGTTGACACTGAAAATCGCCAGCAGCATGGAGATGACCATAGCGCCGATGACAAGTCCCATCAACAGGATAATGAGCGGCTCGAAAAGTGACGTGAACGATTTGATGGTGACGCGGATTTCCCGATCATACATGTCGGCAATGCGCACCAACATCTGATCCATTCGACCGGTCTCTTCACCAATAGCAATCATTTGAATCGCCATGGCAGGGAAAAAACCTGTCGCCGCCAACGACTCGGAAAGCATCCCCCCCTGTTTCAACTCCGAGTGAACATTTTCCACCGAAGAGCTCAAAACAACATTGCCCAAAACACCACGCACCATTTGCAGTGCGGACAGAATCGGAATACCGCTGGTCAGCAAGGTGCCGAATGTTCGGCAGAAACGTGAAATCTCAATACGCTTAAACAGGGAACCGAGACCGGGAAGCCGTAATTTCAGTTGGTCCATCCGCGTGCGCCCCGCCGGGGAGCGTGAGTACATCCGTAAGGACACCACCACAGAAATTGTCACCAGAATCACGGCCCACCAATAGTTCTGCAGGAAGTTGCCCATTCCAAGCAATATCCGCGTTGACATCGGCAACTCGACACCCATATCACCAAAGATGACGGAAAACTTGGGCACAACCACCGTCAGAAGGACCGTCACTGAAGCCATGGCTGTAATAAGCAGGAACAACGGATACATCATGGCTGAAAGCAGATATTCCTTCAGCTCCTGAACCCCGTCAAGATAGCTGCCCAACCGCTCCAGAACACGGTCGAGAACGCCCCCGGCTTCTCCCGCTTTAACCATATGGACAAAAACCGGTGAGAAATAGTGCGGATGATTTTCAAGGGCCTCCCAGAAGGTGCTCCCCTGCTTGATCTGCTCGTGTAGATCGACAATCACCGCTTCAAAGCTCTTTTTTTCCACCAACTCAGCAATGATTTTCAAGCTACGTGGCAAGGGGACACCGGCAGCCAACAACGCGGCCAGATCCTGCGAAAACATCACCAGATCACGGGTACTGGCACGACGTTGCAAGGTCGGCAGAGAGAACCGCTTGATGGAACGTCCCTGGACGACAGGCTTCGCCGCCTTGACTTTGACCGGAGCCTTCTTTGGGGCAGCCGTGCCTCCGGCAGCCTGGATGCGCAGGGGCGTTAACCCACGCTGTTGCAGAACCGTTGCTGCCGCAGCTTCCGAACCCGCCTGAAGCTGGCCGGTAACCACATCACCCTGCGATGAAATGGCCTTATAGTCATAGGTGTGATTTTCCATCGTCAACGATTCTCTCTCACGCCTGTTTAACTAACCCGGAGCACTTCGGCAATCGAAGTGATTCCGGCTTCAACATTACGCCAGCCATCCTGGCGCAGCAACAGCATGCCTTCTTCAAGAGCGACATCACGAATTCGGCTTGATGCGCTGGAATCGAGGATACTTTGACGGATGCGTTCAGTGACGGGCATCAGCTCAAAAATGGCGAGACGCCCACGGTAGCCCGAATCATTGCAGTGTCGGCAACCAACCGGCCGATAAACCGGCTTTTCAGCAGTCGGCGTAAAAGGCAGGCCCAGTTTGTGACAGACCTGAGCCTCCGGTACAAATGCTTCTTTACACTCGGGACACAACACCCGCACCAGACGTTGCGCCATAATGCCGATGACCGCGGATGAGAGCAGATAATCCTCAACCCCGAGTTCAACTAGACGGGTTACGGCACCGGCCGCATCGTTGGTATGCAGGGTGGAAAACACCAGGTGGCCGGTCAATGCCGACTGGATCGCGATATCCGCAGTTTCCTTGTCGCGAATCTCACCGATCAGAATGACATCCGGGTCCTGACGCACAATGGAACGCAGACCACTGGCAAAGGTCAGTCCGGCTTTACTGTTTACTTCAACCTGATTGATACCGGACAATTCATACTCCACCGGATCTTCGATGGTGATGATCTTTTTATCCGGGGTGTTGATCTGTTGCAGGGCCGCATACAATGTCGTTGTTTTACCGCTACCGGTCGGGCCGGTAACCAGAACAATGCCGTAAGGACGTGTGATCAGTTCTTCAAACCGCTCACGCTCTTTTTCCGGAAAACCCAGCGTTTCAAGGTTGAGATCGACGCGGTTGCGGTCGAGAATACGCATAACCACGCTTTCACCGTACATGGTCGGCAGGCAGGAAACACGAATATCAATATCCTTACCGGCAATTTTTGTCCGGATACGGCCGTCCTGCGGTAGCCGTCGTTCGGCAATATCCATGCGAGCCATAATCTTGATACGTGAAACAATCGCCTGCTGTAAAGCGACCGGCGGCTGATTCTGAATCACCAGTACACCGTCGATTCGATAACGAAACTGCAGCTGGTCCTGAAACGGTTCAATATGAATATCACTGGCACCGTCTTCAACCGCTTTGGTCAGCAGTTGGTTGACCAGTTTGATGACCGGTGCTTCCGACGCCATATCCTTGAGGTGTTCGGCGTCATCATAGCCATAGGTCAGAGTGACGTCATCCTCTTCAGCGTCATGGGACTCATCCGTTTGCGTCGGAGTGAAAAAGCGCTGCATCCAGTCGCGAATTTTCTTCTCGCGGGCCAGGTGCAGATGAATGGTATGCGTAGGGTACAGGGGCTGAAGACCGTTGACGATCTGATAGTCAAAGGGGTCGTTAACCGCCACATGAAGGCTTTGATCAACGATTTGTACGGGAAAAAAGCAGTGATTCTGCATAAAGAGCAAGGAAATACTCTCAAACAAAGCAGGATCATAGTCTTCCGGCAATTCGCTCAGCAACTCAAGAGACAGCTCCTGAGCGGACAGATCAAGAAAAACATCCTCGGCAACAAGACCTGTTTTGATCGCAACACGGTAATCCGACTCCCCCTGGTGGGCGGCCGGCATCACTTTTTTTAGCTCAGCGGCACTAAACAGTCCGCGGTCGATCATTTTTTGCGTAATGCTTGTCATGACCGTCTTTCCTCAAGCGTGTTTACGAGTGAAAATACCCGCACGGAAACGTCAAGGCGTCTTCGTTAAAGTGGTGAAAATAGCATAGACCGATGTCGAGCGTCCAGACTGAATCAGGCGGCGTTTTCGCCAGATGTTGGGAAGCCCCAGAAGACTGTCGCGCTTGGCTCGCAACACACACCGGGCTTGGCCTCGGATCATACAACGAACAATAGAGGCCAGCTGGATGCCAACATGCAACGGGAGAAACAGCCAGAACAGACCGTCAGGCATATTTTTCACATAAAGCCAGAGCAGATTGCGATGCCCATGGTAGACAGCAAAGGGGCTGAAACGCCCGCCGCTGGAGCCCGCTCCGACATGATGCACAGTTGCCTGCGGCACCACGGCCGCTGAAAACCCCGCCAGACGCAACCGAAAACCGAGATCAACATCTTCAACAAAGCAGAAAAAATCGTCGTCAAAGCCGCCAACGGCTTCAAGAGCGGCTCTCCGGTAAAGCGCAGCGGCCGCACACACAGAAAAAACCTCTTGCCGCGGCCCGGGTCCGGTATCCTTCTCGCCATGACGCAGACGGCGCACCCGGCCACTGATATGGCAGCAATCACCGAGGCCATCCAGCGTCTCAGGGTGCGAAGCTTCCAGCAAACGACTTCCCAGAGCAGCGTAGTTCGGAGCATCGCGGGTCGCGCGCTGCAATTCATCCAACCAGTCTTCACTGACAAAAGCGTCGGCATTCAGTAATGCGACCCAACGACAGTGCTCAGAGAGATGGCGCAAAGCGAGATTGTTTCCTGCGGCAAACCCCAAATTTTCTGTCTGCGCCAAGACTCGAACATCGGGAAACCCTGCAACAATCTGCAGAGATTCATCGCTGCTGGCATTATCGACCAGCAGAACTTCGCCGGGAAGCACACGCTGAGCAAATAACGCGGTCAGGCAACGGTGCAGCCAGGTCGCGCCATTGTAATTAACAATGACGACCGTCAGATCGTGCCAACGTTGACCCACGCCCGCTTAATCCTTTCCCGCACACGCCGACTCAAACGCCATCTGGCGGTAGAGAGACTCGTAAAGAAAGCCCTCCTCTTCAAGACGAAGTGGTAAGACAATTTCTTTACACCATTGCTCTAGAAGCGAGGGGTTGTTGAGCAGAGCCTGAATGGCCTGCGTCCAGGCATCCACATCTCCTGCTGTCACGACATAGCCACCGCCATTCCGGCGAATCCGTTCAGCCGGAGCGCCCAGGTCAGACACCAGAGACGGCACGCCGACGGCAGCAGCCTCCTGGAAGACCAGAGAAAAACTTTCCGGAACAAGGGAAGGTAAACACAACACATCAAACTGCTGCAAACGGGAAAAGACTTCTTGTGGCTCGACCCGCCCAACCAGCTCAATGCGCTTGTCGGAATCGATCAGTTTGCGCACCTGACGTTGATACTGTTCGTCACCAAAAAAACCACCGACAACCTGTAAGCGTAAATGATCCGAGTCAATGTTCTTAAAAGCGGACAGCAGAACATCGAGTCCTTTTTGCGGAATAATCCCGCCGACATAGCCGAGCGTCAAGGTTTGTGTTTTTTTCGCCTTAAGGGCCGCTGCGCAGGCGGCGGCAACCAGATCAACCCCATGGGGCAACACGGTAAAATCGAGTCCGTCAAACGCCTGGCGGAAAAAATTCGCCACATAATCAGACGGGCAGACACGGATAGCTGCGCCTTCGAGAAATGCCGCAGAGATCTGGTGACGTTGCTGCAAAGAGTCGCTTGTCCAGGGACCGACCAGACAATCCTGGCCACAACGCGTGCCTTGCTCGGGGCCCTCACATAATTGGCCATCCAGATTAGTCCGGTTGATACGAAAACAGGGGAGAAAGAAATCAGTCAGTGTCACCAAGTACGGCAAACGGATTTTACGCAGGGCGGCGACAGCCGAGCCCATACGCATCGTGTGCAGCACATGGGCGACGTCAAATCGGTTGCGTGTCATCCAGTCCGCCAAAGGCTCAACAAGAGATGGCCCGGCCTCCAGACTGATATCAGCAGTCGCCGGCAAAGCATCCCGTGACAGCAGTGTCACCGGCACGCCCTCATAGATGGTCTCAAAAGCATGCGGCAATGTGCTGTGACCTGAGACACTGGATCTTTCGGGAGAAACAGAACAAGCCAAAACATGCACGGCGTGTCCAGCCTTTTGCGCAGCATGGGCCAGATTCAGGGCAACACGCTCAGTGCCACCACAAAACTCGGGATAAAACTGGTGCAAAATCAGAAGAATTTTCATCAGACCCCCACCTTCAATTCCTGATAAATCGTTTGCGCCGCAGCCAACTCCTGTTCCGACCCACGCTGTTTGCGATCCAAATAGAGATAGGCCAATTCAGCGCCAGCCGTAGCCGCGAAGATTTTAACAACGGCACCGAGGGTCTCTTTTTGCAGGTGCTTATCTCCAGCCTGATACACCGAAGAAACGAAGCCATTAAAATGATCAAGACGCGCCAAAAAGCTGTCAACAAAGCGCAAGGCCTGCTCGGTGGCTTTTTTCTCTACGCTGTGCGTGGAGGATAAATAACGGCCACGGAGTATCTCAATATAGTCATCCAGCGGCGCATTGCCAAGATGACAGGGCTGATCAAGGATGAGGGTTGTCAACTCCGTTCGCCACCGATCCGCTTGATCCGTAAGCGGAAAATTGCCATCCGTGCGCCCGGAAACCTCTGTCAACCACGCCGACACATGGGCGGCGGTTGAAACGATACCGGCAATCACACCCTCAAAACTGGTGACCCGGGGAAAGTCGAAATCGTCGAACATGCCCACCAGAAAGACGACATCGACAAAGGAGCGTTTAAGGTAATAGTACGCCGGTCGATTATGCGAGTGAATGACCTTAACGGAAGACAACATGGCGACGCGGTAGTCATCACGGATCAACCGGATGCCAAGGTCCAGATCTTCAGCATAATCACCGCGATAACGGTATGTGCCAAACAATTCTCTGCCGATCAAACACGACACATCGCTCAATTGTCCCTGGGCCCGCAACGACATATGGCTTTCGCCCTGGTACGATCCGATTCTGTCGCGGTCCAGACAGCCGAGGAATTGATAATGGGTGTGGATCATGGAATCGTACATCATGTCACTGTCGCTGCGGCTGTATTCCGAACAGGAGACCGCAGCCAGCTTCTCTTCGGCATGTTCCTGAAGATAGCTCACCAGGCCATGTAACCAGTATTGACCAATGGGATAGGCATCCTGAACCATAAACAGCAGATAGTCAGATGTCGCTGAATCCGCACCAAGATTACGGGCATAACTGTGAGAAAAATCTTCCGGCAGGATTTCAATCACACGGCAATTGTAGTGGCGAGCCAGATCAACGGTGTCATCACGCGAGCCAGAATCAACGACAATAATCTCAACGTCACCAACCCCTTTTTGCTGCCGCAGTTTCTGCAACAAAGAACGAAATTCAGGACCGGCATTCAGTGTGGGGATAACCACGGAAATCGAGTTATTGATCGGTTCACAGTCTCCAGTCAGATCCGGAAGCAGGCGAACCGGCTCACATTGGATACTTTCAAGGTCAGACAAGGCACCTGATGAAGGTGCACAGGCTCCAAACAACGCAAGATAACGTCCACAATGGCGCAAATAATACGGGAACCGGCGCACAAAACCGACAAACCCATAGCGGCGAACACCCGCCCGAAACGACAGCAACGCATTACGCGAAAAACGTACTGGGAATGAGCCAATGAGGCTATTTTTTATCCGTCCAAGAGCACGTAACGGCCGGGTCATCCGCCACGAACGGGACTGGTAAATGGCATTAACTTGCTGATTTATGGCATCGATCTGTTGATTTTTTTCAACTAGCTGGAGATCTTTTTCTTCTGCAACCTGTTGCAAGACATGCAGTTGCTCATCACGCCCATTGATCACGTCATAAAGACTACGAATCGTTGTATCACGTTCCTCGATGCCATCATGAAGTCCTCTGATCCAGCCATCGCGCTCAGCAACAGCGTGATTGAGCACATCGTTCTGGCCGTCTCGCTCGGCAACCAGCTGCTTAAGCTCTTCGTTTTGTGCTTTTGTGCGCAGCAGTTCAAAACGATCAAGCTGTTGAGCTCCGAGAGCACTGAAATAGGCCACGATTTCCTGATGTTGAGCAGGATTGAAAAAAGGATGGACCCGTTGCCGGCCAGGTGGGTCAATCTGCACGACCCCCAGCCCGTGGGAATGATTGAACTCCAGATGATACGGATAGCGTTCTTTCAGCTCTTCCCAAAACTTCCAGACACCAAAACCCCGCTCACGCACATTGCTGTCATGCAGCAACACCAGAGCACCAGGGGCCAGTTTCGGCAGCCAGGTTTCAAAGTCATGACGGACAGCTTCGTAGGTATGCAACCCATCAATATGCAACAGATCAATCGTGCCATCGGAAAAGGACCCGACGGCCTCATCAAACGTCATGCGCAACAAACGGGAAAACGCCGCATATTTTTCCTGATTAATCTGATGAACCGCAGAAAAAATATCATCGCCGTAGTTTCCGGCATGTTCATCACCCTGCCAGGTATCGACCGCATAGCATTTTGTTTCCAGATCAGCGGCCTTAACCGATTGACAAAACGCAAAATAGGAATTCCCCGAATGGGTTCCCAGTTCAACAAATATCGTCGGGCGGTATTCACGTACCAGCCAGGCGGCAAAAGGCAGATGGCCAACCCAGGCATCGGGGAGTTCTAACGACTCCGGTTTGAACGCGGCGGCGGCAGCCAGATTTTTCGTTAACATTGTCGTTTTATTCGTTTTATGAGTTCGATCATTTGCCATAAGAAATCACTCTTACTGCTCCACAAAGGAGTCTTTAGGCAGACCATAGGAGAGGACAACATGCTGTAGGCGATTTTTTGCTCTCGCCTTGACATTAATCCAGGGAGAAAAACGCGGTCTCTGTGCGACCAGCATGGAATCATGCCACACATCGCTGCCATCCTCATAACCAAGATCCTGCCACTGCGTTTCAACATGGAGAACATCCATCTGAGCAAAACGGGCTAAGCCGCTAAACCCATCCGGATAGATTCGCCAGCAATCGACGGGGTAACGGTGTTCCGGTCCGGAAGACGGTGCCAAGAGACAACACATCCCTCCTGGCTTGAGGACGCGAAAAACCTCCAGCATTGTCACCCAGAAATATTGGATATGCTCCAGTGCCTGCCCGGAAACGACCACATCATAGGAACAACTGCTCAGCTCTTTCCAGCAATAAGGATTATCAACCACGAGATCAACATTGTTACCGGCAACCATATCCATCCCGGTATAACGCCAATTGTGCTCGTCAAAAATAGCCCGGTAGGAACCGTTGACGTCCTGGCTACCCAGATCGAGAACGGACAAGGCCATCTCAGGTTTGAGAAAACGCTCCTTGAACAAAGCCATTTTGTCATAAGAACTTTGATGCACGTTGTGTCCTTTTCACTCTCCTAGTCGACGATCAGAGAGATGTCTTGCATGGGGATGCCGACAACGCCCTGACAGACTATGCTGGTTTGAATTTTAAAAATAAGTGCGTCGTTGAGCCAATGGTGCTGAATATGCTCGTTCTGCGTGCCGTCAGCAATGGCCGCACTGATGCTGTAATCGCCTTTCGGCATCACCGGCATACAAAACCTGAAGCGTGCTTCAAGCTGCTGCCCTTTGTGAGCACTCGTCTCCTTATTGCGACAGCTGAGAAAGGTATTGTCGGAGAAAATAGCCTGCCCGAGACGATCTTTGACGACGAAACCAATCACTGCGGAGCCGATATCCTGTCGAGCAAGACAACGTATCACGAGAATGACATCCTCGCCACCAACACACCACGACAATTTCTGCCCCTGCGCATCACTCAAATGTACATCGATAATCTCGGCACCCCGTTTGCCAAAAGAAGCGCCCTCATCATTAAAACAAAAGATTTCTATGTCATTTCTCAGGGTGGAAGCCGTGATCAAATCATGACGCATGTCGCGTAACGGAGCAGACTCTACCACATTGAGGCCATCTTCGCAGGGCAACAACACCTCCTCAGCAGCGACGTCCGTGCCCTGCTGCGCTTCATAGAGATCCGCCAGATAAGCTTCGGTGACCTCTTTTGACGAGCCATCCATCTTCAGACAGCCATGGTCAAGCCACAGCACCCGTTCACACAAACTGGTCACCGCCCCCATATCATGACTGACGAATACCAGTGTTCCATGTTCCATAAAATTGCGTAAAAAACGCATGCATTTCTGAACGAAAAAGGCATCGCCGACGGAGAGCGCCTCGTCAATAATCAGGATATCGGCATCCATATTGGCCATGACTGCGAAGGCCAGGCGGACATACATGCCGCTAGAATAGGTTTTGACCGGCTGATAAACAAAATCCCCGATATCGGCAAAATCAAGAATCGCTTCCAATCGGTCATCCATATCTTTGCGTGTCGCGCCAAGCAACATGCCGTTGAAATAGATGTTTTCAATTCCGGTCAACTCAGGATTAAACCCGGTCCCCAGCTCAAGCAGAGCCAACACACGTCCACTGCTAACGCAATGTCCTGCCGTCGGCGTCAACACACCGGTCAGCATCTTGAGCAATGTTGACTTCCCGGAACCGTTTTTACCGAGAATCCCCAGCGTCTCTCCACGCTTTACACTAAAACTGACCTTCTGCAAGGCATGAAAATCGCGATGATATTTCTTGCGCAATGGATGCAGAGCTTCTTTAAGACGATCAAGCGGATCATCATAAAGCCGATACACTTTCTCCAGGTTTTCTGCAACGAGAACCGGCGCGTCCATTTACAGCACATCCGCAAAATGGGGACGAAGCCGCGTAAAAACCAGTGCGCCCAACACGAACACGGCCAATGTCACAGCCCAATAATAAAGGGTATAGACAGGATGTTGCCAAAACCAGACATGATGGATAAAACTGTCGCGGTAGCCCTGGACAATATAAAAGAACGGATTGAGTTTCAGATAAAAGCGGTATCCTTGCGGAATCATCTCCAAAGACCAGAATATCGGCGTCAGCCAGAAACCGAACTGCAACCCAATGGCAATCATCTGCCCGAGATCTTTCAAGAAGACCATAAGAGCGGCAGATAGCCAGGACAAACCGATCAACAAGACGCACAGGCAGAAACTATAATAAATCACCTGCAGAGAACACCACGAGGGTGCATAGCCATAGGCGATAAAAAAAGCAAAAATCATGGCGACAAAAAAGACGTGAATCAGTAACGCACTCAGCAGCTTGATCAAAGGCAGCATGCTGACGCGAAAAACCACTTTCTTGACCAGGTGGCTGTTTTCAACAATGGAATTGCTCGCCATAGATACGGTATCGGCAAAGAAAAACCAGGGAATCATGCCGCAGATCAGCCATAAGATAAAAGGAAAGTCACCAACCGGAGCGGACTTAAACCCCACTTCAAAAACAAACCAGAAAATGGCAATGGTAACAACAGGCTGAACAAAGGCCCAGATCAACCCGAGATAAGACCCAAGGTAGCGGGTTTTAAAATCGCGCGCCGTCAGCTGAACAATCAACCCACGACTGCGATAAAGGGACACAACAAAAAAAACAAAGGCCTTCCACATCATGCGTTCATTTTCTTAGCAGCTGAAGTAGTCGGCGTCAGCGAAAAAGCCTGCCTGCTCATCCTTGGCGGAAAGCCGGGGGCTGACAGTCTGCGGCCAGGTAATGGCGAGCTGCGGATCATTCCACAAGATGGAACGTTCACAGTCGGGGGCGTAATAATTTGTTGTCTTATAAAGAAATTCAGCACAGTCACTGAGAACACAGAAACCGTGGGCAAACCCTTCAGGAACCCAAAACTGACGTTTATTCTCCGCGGAAAGATGGACACCAACCCATTGGCCGAAGGTTGCGGAAGAGGTCCGCAAGTCCACCGCGACGTCATAGACTTCACCAACAACACAACGCACCAGTTTACCCTGGGCTGCCGGCGGCAGCTGATAATGCAGACCGCGCAACACCCCCTTGCTGGAACGGGAATGGTTGTCCTGAACAAAATCAACCGGCCGCCCGACAGCGTCATCGAAGCTACGCTGGTTGAAACTTTCCATAAAAAAGCCCCGTTCATCACCAAACACGTTGGGCTCAAGAATCAACAGCTCGGGAATAGCTGTTCTGATCACCTGCATGAAACGCTCTCCTTGTATCGGAATGCGATAAATTCTTTGCGACGTCTTTTTTTGCCGCACAAAGTATCGTAACAACAAAAAAAAGCAAAACACCCTGTCTCGCGGATGTTATTCCGCCATGGACAGCATGAAGTGCTTTTCAATGACCTGTTATTTCTCGGCCAGAACCCGCTCCAGATAATCGCGATAGCTTGACTTCGGGGTTTGTTCGATGACCTGTTTCATCTGCTCCGCATCAATATAGCCTTTACGCAGGGCAACTTCTTCCAGACACCCGATTTTGAGCCCCTGACGCGCTTCCAAGGTGCCAATAAAATGGCTGGCTTCGAGCAGACTCATATGTGTCCCGGTATCAAGCCAGGCAATGCCTCGCTCAAGGCGCTCAACATGCAATTGGCCGCGATGCAGATAAGCCATGTTGACATCGGTAATTTCCAGTTCGCCGCGCGCTGAAGGCGTCAGCTGTTTTGTCACCTCAGCAACCGTGCCATCGTAAAGATAAAGTCCGGGGACTGCATAATGGGACTTTGGTTTTGCCGGTTTCTCTTCAATACCAATAGCTTTTCCCTGCGCGTCAAACTCAACCACACCATAACGTTCGGGGTCTTTTACCGGATAGCCAAACACCGTGGCACCACTATCAAAAGAGGCAAAAATCCGCGTCAGGTCCATTTTGCCATAGAAAATATTATCACCAAGAATCAGACAGACCGGATCATTGGCAATGAATGATTCTCCGACCAAAAACGCCTGTGCAATCCCTTTGGGTTCTTCCTGAACGGCATATTGAAGTCGGACCCCAAAGCGGGAGCCATCGCCGAGAAGATCTTTAAAACGCGGTGTATCCTGAGGCGTTGAAATGATCAGAATATCCTGTACTCCGGCACGCATCAAGGTGGACAGCGGATAATAGATCATCGGTTTATCATAAACGGATTGAAGCTGTTTACTGGCAACCAGCGTCAGCGGGTAAAGGCGTGTTCCCGCCCCTCCGGCGAGCACAATTCCCTTTTTGATTCCAGACATGGATTCCCTCATCGAAAATTTATAGATTGTCCATCAACAGATCACTGCCGACCGCTGGCGGCGATCACCATCACAAAGGACAAGGTGTATGGGCTCTTTGCTGTAAATAGCCGTGCAAACTCTCTTGCCAGGGTGGTACTGCGATGCCCGTTTCACGAATAATTTTGGCCTTGCTGAGGACCGAATAAGCCGGACGGACTGCCGGAACCGGGTACTCATGTGAAGCGATGGGATGAATCGCTTTCACCGCTAAAGCTTCATGATTATCGTTGAGCCAACGTACGATTTCGCAGGTAAAATCATACCAGCTGCAAACACCGGCATTACTGTAATGATAAAGCCCATAAGCGGCAGCGTCTTGACCGGATTCGTCCAGCCCAAGCAGACGCCAGATTGCCGCAGCAAGGTCACCGGTGTAGGTGGGAGTACCAATCTGATCGGCAACAATCCGCAGCTCCTCCCGTTCATGGGCAAAGCGGATCATCGTCTCGACAAAATTGGCGCCATTGGGACCATACAACCAGCTGGTGCGAACAATATAGTACTGCTGCAGACGACTGCCTGTAATGCCCTGCTCTCCACGCAATTTCGACTCACCGTAAACACTCAGGGGTCCGACAGAATCGTCCTCCTGATAGGGTGTGTCATGCGTTCCGGAAAAAACAAAATCCGTGGAAATATGCACCAGTGTTGCGTTGAGTTCATACGCCACATCAGCCAGGCAGGCCGGGCCATCGCCATTCACAGACATGGCCAGTTCGCGCTCAGATTCACACCTGTCAACCTGAGTAAACGCCGCACAATTGATGATGATTTCAGGAGCCAGAGCACTCAGGCGCGCGCGCACATCATCACAGCGCGTCAGATCGAATTCGGGCAGACCGAGAAGATGCAGAACCACCGAGGATGGTGCTGTCGCACGCAGCATACTGGCCAGCATCCCACTCGCCCCGATAAGAGCAATGTGTCTTTCGCTCATGCGGTTTACTTTTGCTCCTCAGGCTTCAGTCCCAACCGTTCACGACGATAGGACCCATCCTGGACGTGCTGACACCAGGATCTGTTATCCAGATACCACTGAACCGTTTTGCGCAAGCCGGATTCAAAGGATTCCTGCGGAACCCAGCCCAGCTCACGCTGAATCTTTCCGGCATCAATCGCATAGCGCAGATCATGTCCGGGACGATCCTGAACATGAGTGATCAAATCTTTGTAATTTAACACGCTTTCCGGTTTCTCAGGAGCCAATTCTTCCAACAGGCTACAAATACTTTCGACAACCTCAATGTTTTTTTTCTCATTGTGACCACCGATATTGTATGACTCGCCGATAACTCCCTTGGTCAAAACCGTATAAAGAGCACGGACATGGTCTTCGACATACAACCAGTCACGGATTTGCAACCCTGACCCATACACCGGAAGAGGCTTACCCTCCAGGGCATTTAAAATCATCAACGGAATCAGTTTTTCCGGAAAATGATAGGGACCATAGTTGTTGGAACAATTGCTGACAACCGTCGGCAATCCATAGGTCCGGCACCAGGAACGGACCAGATGGTCAGACCCGGCCTTGCTCGCAGAATAAGGAGAGCTGGGAGAATAGGCCATCTCTTCAACAAAAAAGTCATCGCTACCAGCCAGATCGCCATAGACTTCATCTGTCGAGATGTGATGAAAACGGAAGCGACGGCGCCTCTCGTCATCAAGCTGGCCCCAATATCGCCGAGAGACTTCAAGCAGAATATAGGTTCCAACCATGTTGGTCTGAATAAAGTCACCAGGGCCATCAATTGAACGGTCTACATGACTTTCGGCGGCCAGATGCATGACGCAGTCCGGCTGATGCTCGGAGAAAACACGCTCAATTTCCGCGTAATCACAGATATCGACCTGCTCAAAAAAATAACGGCTGTCGCCGCAGACGCTTTCCAGAGATTCCAAATTTCCGGCATAGGTCAACTTATCAACATTCACAACCTGATCTGTTGTGTGGTTGATAATATGACGAACAACAGCGGAGCCGATAAAACCAGCACCCCCAGTAACAAGTATCTTCAAAAAAAGACCTCCTGCATCATGGGCTCACAGGTGAGCAGAGCATACCCTAAGGTGGTTCAACAGAGAATTCAACACGCAATAAAACACACAATAAGCACAATAAAAAGCACTTATTTTCAAGCCCCCGTTACATTAGTGGCGCTCAAAACATTATATTGTGTTCAATTCGCCAACAAAATAAAACGAAGCCTTCTTTAGCCACCAAACGTGGACAGCTTAAAGAAGCAACATCGTAAAAGAAATGATGTTTACACCATGCTTTTTTAGCATTATGAGGGGCACTGCCCGACATCGACACAAAACATAAGGTGAAATCCGCTGCCTAATTCCGTTCCAGACGACGTATCTTCTCCACTATGCTCGTTGTAGAACGGCCCTGTACAAACTCAATCAGCTCAACTGTTCCACCCCAGCTCTCAACTTCCACGCGGCCGACAACGCCCTCTGGAGTATAATCCGCCCCCTTGACCAAAACATCCGGCCGCAACAGTTTGATCAGTTCAAGCGGTGTTTCCTCGTCAAAAAGCACGACATAGCTAACACAGGCCAAAGCCGCCATCACCTGAGCGCGATCATCTTCACACACCAGAGGTCGTTCAGGGCCTTTGAGTTGTTGCACGGAGCGATCCGTATTGAGGCCAACAACCAGCAGATCTCCCAACTCTCTTGCTCGTTGCAAATAACTGACATGCCCGGCGTGGAGAAGATCAAAACAGCCATTGGTGAAAACAATTTTTTTGCCATAATTGCGTGCATGCTTGAGAATCTCGGCCAGTTCAGTCGCCCTCTGAACCTTATTCTCTTCAGGCAGGCCATGTTCTGAAACGGCCTGTAAAATCTCCCGGCAGTTCACGGTTGAGGTCCCCACCTTGCCAACAACAATTCCCGCTGCGATATTGGCCACGGTCGCGGCTTCTTTTAATGTCAACTTGGCGGCAAGACCGATGCCGATCAGAGCAAGAACAGTATCCCCGGCACCGGAAACATCAAACACCTCTCGTGCACGGGTCGGCAGATCAATCTGCTCTCCCTGACGAACAAAGAGCGACATCCCCTCTTCACTTCGTGTCAGGACCAACGCATCAAGCTCAGCGAGTTCAAGGAGTTTTTCACCTGCAGCGGAAAGCGTCACACTGTCTTCAATTTTTACCCCGGAGGCCTCTGAGGCTTCTGAACGATTGGGCGTTAAAAGAGTCGCTCCACGATAACGACGATAATCTGTGCCTTTGGGATCAACAACGACCGGCACGCCCTGTTTTCTTCCCGCCTGAATCACCTGAGCCAGGACGCTGTCGGTCAGCACCCCTTTGCCGTAATCGGAGAGAAACACCACATCAACATGATCAATTCGCGCAATAATCTCATCAACCAGGTGGGACTCAATCTGTTCCCCCAGAGGCAAACGGCTTTCCCGGTCAATGCGAATCATCTGCTGATTACTGGCCAAAATACGTGTTTTACGGCTTGTCTTACGATCTGCATCAAACACAGCACCCGAGACGTCGACACCAATCCGTTCCAATTGTTCAAGCAGATGACGACCATCGGCATCATCTCCCAACACCGAACAGACCTGCACCTGACAGCCCAGAGCCCGTAAATTGTTGACCACATTACCGGCGCCCCCCAAACGCAAATCTTCCTGAGAGACATCGACAACCGGGACGGGAGCCTCGGGAGAAATCCGGGCGGTTCTCCCCCACAAGTATTCATCCAGCATCAGATCGCCAACCACAAGAGTCCGCAACTGAGGCAATGCATCCATAAAATCCTGAATCTGATCTTCCGTCATCACAATCCTGTGTTTTGATCAATCATTTAAAAAAAGGCCACAAAATATAACCTGAGTAGATCAGTAACATCAAGCGGTAAAAGTCCGCGATTGGTCGTCAGAAACACCACAACAAATGGAAAAACACCTAGTTAAGTCGACATCTAGTCTAAACAGGTTACAAAGGCAGCCATTTCCCTTGCCTTCAAGGTCCGCCAACACCAACAACCCTTTACGCTGCCAGCCAAACATCCGCTCAACTCCGGCACTATTTTAATAAAAAGTTCAGTGCTCAACAAATTAACTCTGTGCTAACATATTTCCCCCTAATCGGGCACCAAAGCTAACAGTACCCTGAACGTAGTTCCGGCCGGGAACGCCTCCAGAAGGAAAATTCGCCACGGCCGGACAGCCAAAGAATAGCGATCCATGAATGAACAGTTGATTTATCTGAATCCTCAGTGGGAAGAGACTCTCCGCAACAGCAACCTCGCTGATTTTGAGCGACTCTGGGAGCTTGATTTACAAGCCGTTGATGAGGGGAATACCGGTCGGGGTAAAAACGGCTGGAGCAAAGTGAGTATTTTTTCCTTTAAAGATGCACAGCAGCAGGAACACACTGTCGTCATTAAACGACAAAGCAACTACCGCAGCCACACGCTGCGCCATCCTGTCGTTGGTGTTCCGACGTTCCTTAAGGAGATGGCCAGTATTCACCGCTATGAGCAGGCACATGTTCCGGCACTCAAAGCCGTCTATTGTGCAACCCGCAAACATCAGGGGGATCTGCAGGCGATTTTGGTGACTGAATTTCTCACCGGTTACCAGTCTCTTGAAAAAATCCTTGAGACCCGCCAGACAAAACCCAGCTTTACACGACAGAAAAACATGGCAATCGCTGAGATCTGCGGCACCCTCGTCCGCACACTGCATCAGCAGGGGCTGGAGCACCGCTGCCTGTTTCCCAAGCATATTTTCATTCAATGCGACACCGAACCCTTCGAGGCGCGGTTAATCGATCTGGAAAAAACCCGCTGGCGTCCCTGGTTCAAAGCCCTGCGTGTCCGTGACCTCACAGCGTTAGCGCGTCGCAGCAAATCTGCCACTAATCGAGACCGGATTATCTTTATGCGCGCCTATTTCAATAGTGACCACCTGACGCCAGAGGCCAAACAACTTTGGCGGGATGTGGCCCGCCGAATCAACAAAAAACGACGTTCCTGAGGCCAAACAGCGCAGTAGATTCCATTTCAAGCTGTGTTAAAGTCGCGCGGCGCCACACGACACCGCCCAGAACTGCAGACTAAACAAGACATGACAGACACCCTTAAAGCGTGCCCTTTTTCCATCGCCCTTGATCATTCAGAACCGGCTGAAATCATCTGCCGAAGCATTTTGCGTGATCTTCCAAAGAAGCGCTGTGTGCTGCATGGCGATTGGGGACAGCGACCGGTTCTGGTCAAGCTTTTTTTACACCCGACGGCAGCACAACGCCATTGGCTGCGGGAAAAACAGGGCATAGATAAACTCCTTCAGTCTGGCATTTCCACTCCAGGCCTGTTATTTGCCGGTAAACTGACGGATCAGACACCGGTTTTGGTGTTTGAATTTATTCCAAACGCACAGTCGGCGCTGCAACTGTGGAGCAGGGCAACCAGTGACAACGAACGAACCATGCTGCTGTCGCGCCTTGTCACCGAAATCGCACACCTGCACGAACGGGGCTTGTGGCAGCAAGACCTGCATCTGGGCAATTTTCTTGTGGATGGCACAAAAATCTACACCATCGACGGTGACGCAATCAGCGGCAACACAGAACAGGCCCCACTGGAAACAAGCCGCAGCATCACCAACCTTGCCCTGTTTTGGGCTCAGATCGCCCCCCATTTTGACCATCTGCAACCAAAGATCGTGCGACAATACTCTGAACAACGTCAGTTACCCGCAGACTGGGCAGAGCGCATCAAAAACCACGTTGCTGTGCAGCGCCGGAAAAGGCGCCTGAAATATGTTGCCAAAGCGTTCCGCAGCTGTAGTGAGTTCATGTGCTGTCAACATGGCCGACTGCACATCATTCACCGTCGTGATGCGCAAGACCGCTTTATGGCTTCATTTAAGAACGATCCCGACCAACTGGTTGCCGCCGGAAAGCACCTTAAAAACGGCAACAGTGCCACCGTCGTTCGTCTCACCACCGCCGACGGTGATTGGGTGATCAAACGCTACAACATCAAAAACATTTTGCACGCCGTTAAGCGTTGCCTGCGGCCCACCCGTGCCTCGGTGTCGTGGGGGAACGCCCATCGCCTCAAGATCAGCGGAATATCAACCCCTTCCGCCATTGCTATGGCAGAAAAACGGTTTGGTCCTTTGCGCTTTACAGGGTATTATGTGTGCGACTTTGTTGACGGTCAGGATGTTGCCGATTATTTTGTCGAGGACAATGAACCCTGCGGATCACAACTCGATGCGGCCAACCATCTGATTGAGTTATTCCGCATTTTTCTGCAACTCGGCATTGTTCACGGGGACTGCAAAGCGACCAATTTTCTGGTGACGGATCATGGCGTAAGCGTTATTGACCTTGACGCCATGTGGGAACCTAAATCCCGCAACCGCTTTAATAAACTGTACTCGCGCGATCGAAGCCGTTTTTTGCGCAACTGGAAAACGGATTCCGCTTTATATCGCTGGTTTGACCGTCATCTGCCACAACCGGATGACATTTGAGCTTGTGGCAAAAGCCTCAGCCGATAAAAAAATAAACACGACACCGCTTAGGTTGTCGTGACGATGGAGATAACACTCATGCCCAAAGTAATTCTTGGACTGTCCGGCGCACTGACCCACGACCCTTCCGCCGCATTATACATTGACGACAAATTGGTCGCCGCCGCTGAAGAGGAACGCTTTCTTCGCGATAAGCACGCCAAAAACCGCATGCCCCTCGAAGCGACAAAATTCTGCCTCGACTTTGCCGGCATCAAACCTGAGGATGTTGATATTGTCGCATTTCCGTTCAGTGAAATCGGCTTGGATCGCCCGGACCGCTGGCACTATGCCAAACGCTACTGGTATGCCCCCGACCGTGCACTGACAGCACTGGTCAACGGCAACCGTCGTTATCATCGCAACATTGCCAATGTTAAAAACATGCTGCAGCAAATCGGCATCCGCTGGGACGACATTGAATTCGTTCCGGTTGAGCACCATCTGGCGCACGCCAGCAGTGCCTATCACCTGAGTGGCTTCAAAGGCAAGACCGCGATTCTCGGTATCGACGGCAAAGGGGAATACGCCACCACCTTTTTCGGTTATGGCGAAAATGGTAAGATCCACAAGATCAAGGAATTTTACGATCCTGACTCCCTCGGTGGACTTTACGGTGCCATGACCGAATATCTCGGTTTTGAAATGCTCGACGGCGAGTTCAAAGTGATGGGCATGGCTCCTTATGGTGACCAAAAAAAATATGACTTTTCTCGTCTGGCCAAATTCGAAAACGGCGAGCTGACCATCAACACCGAACTGGTCAACACAGTGGGCTGGCGCCGTTACAAGGAAGATGGTAAAGGCTACTACTTCAGCCCCAAACTGATCGACTGGCTCGGCCCCAAACGTCAGGGTGACAACGCTGATGAACCCTATATCGATTATGCCGCCTGTATTCAGGGACTGTTTGAGAAATTGTCTCTGGAAATGATCGACTACTACCTGAAAGACATCCTTCAGGAGACCGGTCAGCTGTGTTTTGCCGGTGGTAGCGCACTCAACGTCAAACTCAACCAGTACATCATGGACCTGCCTTACGTCAAAGAGCTGTTCGTCCAACCGGCAGCCTCCGATGCCGGCACCGCCATCGGTGCGGCCTCTTATGCAGCACATCTGCATGGCATTCAGGTCGAAAAGCTCAAGCACGTTTATCTCGGTCCCCAGTATACCAACGAGCAATGTATTGCCGCCTGTGAAGCCCATGCGGAAAAGCCGCAGTGGGAAAAGATCGACAACATCCCGGAAACCGTGGCTGAAATTCTGACACAGGGCCAACCCGTTGCCTGGTTTCAGGGCCGCATGGAATTCGGCCCGCGTGCACTGGGCTGCCGCAGCATCCTCGGCTGCCCGAGCGTGCCGGGTGTCGCAGACCGCATCAACGAGCAGATCAAATACCGTGAACGCTGGCGGCCGTTCTGTCCCAGTGTCCTCGATACTGTTGCCGAAGACCTGCTGCAGACCGACCACCCGGCACCCTATATGACCTTTACCTTCAAGGTTAATCCGGCCTGGAATGAGCGCATTCCCGAAGTCATCCATGAAGACGGAACATCGCGCGCCCAAGTGGTTACAGAAGACACCAATCCTCGCTATTACGCTCTGCTCAAGGAACTTGAGAAGCGGACCGGCAATGGTGTGGTGCTCAACACCTCGCTCAACCGCCGCGGTGAACCGATGGTTTGTGCCCCGGAGGATGCCCTGAACATGTTCTACGGCTCCGACCTGCCCTATCTGGTGATGGAAGACATTTTGGTACGTAAGGTAGGAAAATAACCCCATGCAAACACCGCTGAAAGTCTATTGGTCCTCGGGATTGAAAAACGGTCGAAAGAACTTCGGCGACTGGTTGTCGCCAGTTTTGTGTGAGGCAATCTCGGGTCGCAAAGTGGAATATGCCAAGCCCAAAAGCTGTGATTTAGTTGCCGTCGGCAGTATCCTTCAGCGCTTGAAAAATCATTTTTGGAGCCATCGCGTCCACGTTTGGGGCAGCGGTTTGATCGAAGAGCAGAAACCATTTCGCAGCCCACATACCTTTGACGCTGTTCGCGGCAAACACACCGCCGCTCTGATCAAGAACCAGCCGATCAAAGCGCTGGGAGATCCCGGATTGCTCAGTGACATGCTTCTGCCGGACAAACCGCAGCAGAAACACTACCGCGTTGGTATCGTGCCCCATTACGTGGACCAGAAGCACCCTGCCGTCATCGAATTTCTCAAACAACCGGGTGTCGCCTTTATTGATATCTTTTCTGAAACGATGGATTTTCTTGAGCAGGTGGCACGCTGCGAAATCATCCTGTCCTCGAGTCTTCACGGCCTGATCATCGCTGATGCTCTGGGCGTCCCTAATGGCTGGCTCAAGCTCTCCGAACGGGTACGCGGCAACGACTTCAAGTTTGCGGATTATTATTCCGTATTTGGACTGGAGGCGATGCAACCCTGTCCATTCAGTGCCCACACCACGGTGGAGGAGCTGAGTGACCTGCGCGAGCACTATCAGCGACCGGGGATAGAAACGATCAAAAAGAACCTTTATGAGGCCTTTCCGTTTCGGGCCTGATCACTGCGCTGACTCAAGACGGCGCTGAAGGAAAAGCGCTGTCTTACGCCGTCCTTCGAAGGTTTTCACCACATCAAAGCCGGGGAAAGTACAGTTTTCGTGCTTGTCATTGGAAACATAGAGGGCAAGAAAGGAGATGCGCGGATCTGCGACAACCTGACTTCGGAGCCAATCCAGTTCGCGGACCTGGGTCACATCCTCGGCACGATTGGCATAGAGCGGCAAACGCCGGTCATTGTACATCACAAACAGGGTCCCCGCAGGATCATACTCTTGCAGCCATTCACCAGCCAGAGCCACGGTCCGGTCCTGTGTCTGCGCCGCAACACTCACCGTTTTTGCCAGAGGTGAACCAACAACCAGCAGACCTGTGCCTATCAGCACGACCATGCGCGCCTGATAACGCTGCCAACACACCGCCATCCCCTGCCCCACCCAGGGCAACAGACAGACACCTGCCAACCACAGATAGCGTTCGGTTGTAAAATCGCGCTTCAGACAAAACAGCAGATTAACCGCAACAACCGCCGCCGCGACAAACAGCACAACCCAGCGCTCTCGAACCTGCGGTTTCTCAGTCGCCCGACGTTGCCTCCACAAGGCAATGAGCGAGGTCGGGAAAATCATTTTCACCAGCATTTCGAGCAAACCGATGAGATAAATCAAAGGGGCGTAATGACGAGTCGTTTCGATGAGATTATTGTGCAGATCTGCCGAGGGGTATGAGTCCTGTAACGCTTCCAACGCATCCATCAAGGCCTGATAGGTCGAGAAGAAATCCCGGCTGAGCAGTTCCTTTCCCCAGCGAAAAACGTCATCAATTCTCAAAAAGGATGCAATGCCGAGGACGTTTACCACACCAAGCAAAGACAACACACTGAGCGGAATCAAACAAATTACAAGCCAGTCCCGTCGGGAAAGATGCGCGCGGCGGTCTGCTGAAAACCAAAGAAACGGCACAAACACAAGCGCGGCAATCGGCAGCAAGATCCCTTCAATACGCGTCAGAACAGAAAAAACGCTCAGCAGAAAAAACCACGCCCACCAGAGCATGCGTCTGTTCTGAAAAATCACGATTAAGACAAACAGGGCCGACAGGCTGAACAGCAGAAACAGTGGATCCCGTTTGATCGCGGTTGATGAAATATTGAACGAGGGCAACACAGCAAAAAGCGCTGCCGTAGCGATTGCTGCCCGCTCATCAAACAGGCGTTGCGTCAACAGATAGAGTGGCCACAGGCAGAGCACCAGAGGTACGACAGTCAAGACCTGTCCGGCGTAAATCCAGTTGGGTATGACAAAGTGAACCGCAGCGAGCAGTAACGGATAAAACGGCATCCGGTAAAAGTGTAAGGCTTCGCCATAGAGGCCTGCGGCGTGTTTTTGGGCGGCAGCAATATAGGTGGCGGAATCGGGATTGACCACCTCTCCTTGCCAGACAAACAGCAGCTTCAACAGCGTAGACAACAGCATAATAAAGAGCAGACTGCGGTGCCTGAGCAAAAAACTACGCATCGGGACGATATTTCCGGTTATAGCGTTCCATCAACTGATCTCCACGCTTCTCAATGCGTTTGAGCAGAGCCGTCTTCTCCTGCAGCACCTGACGTAACGGCATTGCCGTGTAGGTGGTGATAAAACGAAACAGGTCTCTGCGCGTCAGGCCAATCTCCATACTGGAGAAATACAGTGCGGCAAGGTCTTTCAAACGCCAACGCTGCGGCAGGTGACGACGAAACTGCACGCGATGCAGATCGATCAGATACAGGGTCAGCCCGTCAGGTCGCAAATTCTCACGACCGGCCGAGAGATTCAAGAGAAAATGGCATAGATAGTAATCGCGATGATTGACGCCATTGTCATGCAGTTGCCGTGAAATATGCGCCAATTTATCGATCAAAGCCCATTTCAGAGCAGGTGCGGGAGGCGCGTGACGCCAAGTGCGACAAAAGTCCTCAAGGCTCTCTGTCGGCGTCAACTCTTCGGTAATGATAAAGGATTGACGTCGTGCCGGATCGGTTCCCCTCTCGCCGTATCCGACCAGAGTCATGGTATCGACACCCAAAGCTTCGAGACGGCGAATCGCCCGCCACTCATTGGCGGCACTCAGGACCGGAGGGCGGCGCAGAGTGAGAAGACTTTTCAGGATACGCTTCCAACCTAAACCGGTATAGACCTTGGCAAAATAACCCCGCCCGTCTTTTTCAAAACGGAAGGTGCGTCGACCATCCATGTTGCGGTATTCCTCGCCTTGAAGGCTGAGAACAACATCAAAGTAATCTTGACCTCGCCATTGCTGCTGCCAGGAACTCGGTAAGACAATCATGCGACAACCTCTTCAATCACATCTGCCGCTTTTTCCGCCAAACCAAAAATATCCGTCTGCGCCACATACTGTTCTGCCGCTTTTTTCCAGGAAGTCGTGTCCCCCTCTAGCATCAGCTGCAGTTGTGCTGTGAAACGTTCAGAATCAAAGGGAGATTGATGAACAATCCCTGCGCGGGAACGCTCGATATGAAAGCTATAACCACAGGTGTCGGTCACAAGAACCGGCAGTCGGGCTGCTACGGCCTCAAGCAACACCATGCCTGCAGATTCGCGATAAGCGGGATGAATCAACAGATCAGCGGCAAACAAAAAACTGGCGGCATCATCCCGCCCGCCGAGAAAATGCACTCTCTGTGCCAGACCAAGCTGGCGTGCCATACGCTCAAACGGCAGTTGATTATCCCGTCCGAGGATCATCAACTGTGTCTTGCCCTTGAGCTCTTCCGGCAACTGATTCAGGGCTTCCAGTGCCCGGTCAACACCTTTGACACGAAATCCGGACCCGACCATCAACAAAAGCTTGTCATCGGACTGCAGACCGAGTTCGCGACGAAATGCGTCACGGCGCTGTTCATAATCCGGACCGGCCAGACGATCCCGAGCCACCCCGGGAGGCAACAAATGAAAACGCTTGGCGTCCGTGCCGTAAATCTTCTGAATAGCGTCAATTTCAAGATCGGCCAGCAACAGGATGTGTGTGTGTGAGTCGTTGCCGTACACCGCCTGCTCCGCTTTGAGAAAGCTTTTTGAGCGCGGCAGATGTCGGTAGAGAGCGGAACGCTGTTGGCACTTGACGGCAAAACACGGATCCGCGCCAAAATAAACATCAAGACCGGGCATGCGATTGAAACCGATGACGCCATCGTATTTTTGCTGGGCAATGAACTGACGCACCTTGACGACGAACTGATGATAACGATGGTAATTACGCCAAGAACGGATGGGAAAAACATGCACGTTCATCCCATCAGGACGAGGACCACTCCATTCCAAGCAGAACAGATCAATCTCGTGGCCCCGTTTTTGACATTCCATCGCAATTTTCATGCAATCGCGCTGCAGGCCACCGTAGGGGAAATATTTGAATAAAACAAAAGCCAAACGCATTAACAGCTCCCCTTGTCGATTCGATCTGCCACCGCCACAAGCCATTGTCGGCACGTGTTCTCAGACATGCCACTTACGGCAGCATATCCCCGACAAAACAGTTCTACCTGCTCCAACAGACAGTTGCGGTCTTCCTTACAACGCAGAAAATGAAAGAAGTTACGCTGCCGCTGAGAGGAACTTAACGCCCGCCGATAACATTTAAGGTCAGCAATATCGATCAACGCAAAAGTGCCATCGGGTTGAACAATAATATTGCCCCAATGCAGAGAACGGAACAGGACACCACGTTGATGCAGGCTGGCAATAAACGCACCAAGGCCTTCCATCAGATTGTGAAGAGACTGGTCTCGGGCGTGATCACGTAGAGTGTGACCTTCAACGGGTTGATACCAGACCAGATCCCTGGAGGGCTGAGGACAATGGGCGGTCCTGACAACATGGATGGTCGGAATCTCCAGGGCATGCAATTTCAAGGCATTGCGCGAAAACCGCCGGGCATAGGGATAGATCAAGGCACTGGAAAAAAAGCGTTTGAGACGAAAAATTTTTACAATCTTCCCATCGCTGCAACGCAACACTTTTTCACCATAGCTGTCTTTTTCCAGCACTTGGCACGTGTCAACCAAGTGCTGATACTCCTGAGGAGTCATTCGCTTCATGGGATTAATCAGTGAACAGGGTTCTTTCGACCAGGTCGCAGAGGATATGAATGAGGGTCAGATGAGCCTCCTGAATACGAGGCGTATCCTGAGCGCCAATGGTCAGGGGCAAGTCGACAACATTCGCCATGGTGCCGCCATCACGACCGGTCAGGGCAACAGTGACACAGCCCTGCTCCGCAGCGACACGCAACCCTTCAAGGACATTGGGAGAATTGCCACTGGTTGAAATACCGATCACGACATCTCCAGGGTGTGCCAACGCCTCCACCTGTCGACTGAAAACAGTATCGTAACCAAAATCATTGGCTACTGCGGTGAGGATCGACGTATCCGTGGTCAGGGCGATGGCCGGCAAGGCGGCGCGGTTTTTAAGAAACCTCCCGACCAGTTCTGCCGCCAAATGCTGAGCATCAGCAGCAGACCCGCCATTGCCCATCACCAGAACCTTCCGGCCTTGTTTCAGTGCCGAGCACAGGGCTTCGGCGACAGACGCCACCTGAGGAGCCAGTGGCAGCACAATTTGTTCAAAAACTTCAATATGCTGACGCAGATGTCCGCAAATGATTTCCTTCATGTTGTTCTCTTTCATCACTTTGACGGGTTGAACGCGCTGTGGGCAATAATTCACAGATCGCGGCAAAGACATCGTCGACCGAAATAGATCGCGAGCATTGGGCATCCTGATCACAGTGTTTGCGTAGACACATAGCACAGGGCAGGGAGCTCTGCAAGCGACGATGCGCCGCCCCTTGCGGACCATTTCGCTCTGCATCGGTCACACGGAACAGCGACACGGTCGGAGTTCCAACGGCAGCGGCAATATGGATGGGGCCGGTGTCGCCACCGACCACGAGATCGGCCTGAGCCAGAAGTGCGACCAGCTCCGGCAAGGTCCCACGCGGCCAGACAAGGGCCTGCCCGGACGTCGCAGCACTGATCGCCTCGGCAGCCTGGCGTTCCTCGTCATTACCCCAAGTCAACACCGGCCTGACGCCAAAGGAGTCCAACAGACGACCGGCGAGCTGCTGCCAGCATTCCACATTCCACAGTTTGGTCGCCCAGGTCGTACCATAATGAAAGATCACCAGTGGCTGATCAATGCCAGCTGCCGCCACCTGATCTGCAACGCGACAGCGTGCGCCATCGTCCACGGGCAGAGGTCCGGCCAAAGGAACATCCGTATCGCCGGGAAACGCCGCACGAGCAATCGCCAGAGCACGCTGAGCGATATGATGGTCGGATGCGGCCAGTGCAACCCGATGGTTCGTCGCCAGCAGATTCGGCCATTCGCGCACGCCCTGACGATCAAACCCATACTTCTGGTCAGCACGGCTCATCAGGGTAAACAGTCCACTTTTACTGTTGCCCTGAAGATCGAGCACCACATCGTAACGATCCCGACGCAGACGACGGATAAATTTCCACGCTTTGTTCAGCATCGTCATGGTCGGCAGCGTCCGCCAGTATTTGGTACGCACCGTGAGCAGCTCATGAATATCCGGGTGTGCAGACAGCACGGGGACAAAGGGATCTTCAACGACCCAATCGATTTCAGCCTCGGGATAAATCCGGTGAAGATAACGCAACACCGGAAGCGCATGGATAACGTCTCCTAAAGCGCTCATCTTGACGATCAGTATCTTCATGGTGTGCCATCCAACAAAGCACAAGCGGCGCTAAACACATCCTGCGCTTCAATGGCCGTCATACAGCGATGGTCCGTCGGACATTGCCTGAGCAGACAGGGCGCACAATCCGTCTCTTTGCGCACAATACGCACCCGTTCGGATGCCGGGCAGGTTGTTGTGTGATCCGTCGAGCCAAAAACGGCCACAATCGGAATATCAAACGCTGACGCCACATGCATCGGTCCGGAGTCATTGGTCACCAGCAAACGGCTGTTGGCAAGAAGAGCCATCATTTGCCGTACGCTGGTCTGGCCGACCATATTGATCACGTCATGGTGCATGGCCGAAGCAATATCACGACCAATCTCTTTTTCCCCAGGGCCGCCGGTCAGAACAATGCGCGCCTGATAGCGCTGTGCCAGTTGATCGGCTACCGCCGCAAAACGTTCCGGTATCCAGCGTTTAGCCGAGCCGTAGGCCGCACCGGGATTCACCGCAATCACCGGGTCTTCACCGACGACCGATTTCGCCCAGGACTGCTCATCCGCATTGACGGCCAGACATAAACGACCGTCGCCCCCTTCAATGTCCAAACGGCGCAGCAGCTCCAGATAATAGGACGTATGATGCAGTCGCTTGTCCGCCTGCGAAACGGGAACCGGAGCGGTCAGCAACAGACGTCGGCCATCGGTCGTGTAACCGGCACGGCATGGTATCCGTGCCACAAAGGCGAGGAGAGCCGCTTCGATAGCATTCTGCAGCAACACGGCAAGATCAAATCTCTCGCGACGCAATTCAGCAGCCATAGAGAAGAAACCGCTTATGCCTTTATGGGCGCCTTTGCGATCATAGACCATGACGCGATCAATCGCCGGGTGAACACGGAACAGCTCTGCCACCAACGGGTTGGCGAGCATGACAATTTCACTCTCGGGATATGCTACCCGCAAGGCAGACAGAGCCGGAGTCGTCATAACAGCGTCACCAATCCAATTAGTTCCCCGCACGACAATCCGCTTCGGCTGCAACGACCTCAATGAACGACAGGTCACGACGTTGCCAACTCCACTTTTTCGGCTTCATCAATCAGCATCACCGGCAGACCATCACGAACCGGATAGCGGACACTGCAGGTTTCGCACAGTAATTTTTCGTCTTGATCCAGTTCAACGCCCCCTTTGCATTTAGGGCAGACCAACCATTGCAACAAATCCTGATCCATGTTCTTTTAATACTCCTGCGGAAACTCACGCTAAGGCGTAGGGTATTCAGCCTAGAATAAGTTATTTATTAATACGTTTGAGATTTAACTGTTCCCGACACACTAACCAAAACAAAAGATCCGGCTCACTAAACACTAACAGTCATTCGGCATTTTCTTCTGCAAGATAAGTTATGTGTACCCATCCAAGCAGGTTCACGCATACCCCCCCCGCCCAAAAAGATCTAAATGGTACATATTCTATGAGAAAAGTAAAAAATGCAATGGTTGTTTTTACGCCATCAGCCGCTGTCCTGGCTGGTGAACGTCAAAATCGAAGGTCTTTTGGGGGACAAAAAGAGGCCGTTGATTCTCAGCAAGAAAATTTCTCGCCATCATGAAGATACCAATCAACAAACCGGCCGATACCTTGGGCTATTGACGTGTTGGGTTGATAGCCGGTGGCGGTTTCCAGACGTTGAACATCCGCATGGGTTTGCATCACGTCTCCAGGCTGCATGGGCATAAAAATTTTCTCGGCCGTACGGCCACAGCACTGCTCAATGGTTTCAATAAAATCCAACAGCTCAACCGGGTGATGATTGCCAACGTTAAACAGCTGATAGGGGGCATGGGTTCCAGCCTCAGCGCAATCTGCGCACGGCACACATTGCGCAATGCGTACAACACTGTGAATCACGTCATCAATGTAGGTAAAGTCCCTCTTCATCTTGCCCTGGTTAAAAACCTTGATAGGCTTCCCCTTTAGAATGGCCTCAGTAAACATCCAGGGAGCCATATCCGGGCGACCAGCTGGTCCGTACACCGTAAAAAAACGCAGGGCGGTTATCGGCAAATGATAAAGATGCGCATAAGAATGCGCCATCAGTTCACAGGATTTTTTTGTCGCCGCATAAAGAGAAACCGGGAAGTCAACACAGTCCGTTTCACGAAACGGAACCTGATGCTGCATGCCATAGACAGAACTCGAAGAGGCAAAAACAAGATGCTCCACCTTGTGATGGCGACAGCCTTCCAGCACAGTCATCATGCCGACGAGGTTGCTATCCACATAATCAAAGGGCGCTGTCAGCGAATGCCGGACGCCAGCCTGGGCAGCGAGATGAACGACCTGCTGAAACGCCTCAGTTTTAAACAACTGTGCCATCCCCTGTCGATCCGCCAAATCCAACGCAACAAACTTGAAATGACGATATGCCGCCAGTTGATCGAGGCGATATTGTTTGAGAGCGGGAGTGTAATATGAATTTAAATTATCGATACCAACAACGTCATGCCCTTGCGCCAGCAAAGCCAGCGTCACATGCATACCGATAAATCCTGCTGCTCCAGTCACCAAGTATTTCATACGCTCTGCTCTTTCTTTGCTGGCCATTCAGGGCAGCAACTCGCCCTCCAGCCTTGAAAACCAGACAAATCACTCCTCCCGCTGTGCCGGAGGTTGTGATACCGACATGGCCCTGTCGGAAAAAAGAAATATCAACACCAGCGCGTAAAGTGACTGGGTGAATGTTTTAGCGTAAAGAGACCAGCTGAACAATCCGCCGCACAAAACCATTCCAGCAACAGGCAACACAATGAGTCGTTGTGACGAACGCCAAAAAGTCTTTAGACAGAACCCCCAGAAAAAAACCAAAACAGACAGCCCGAGCACACCCGTTCTCACAGCAACATCGAGAAAGATACTGTGAGGATTTTTATACAAACAGATTCCCGATGCATTGCCGACCCCCATCCCGTCGAGACTGTAGACGCCCCACCAAAAATGCTGCCTCCAAACCGACATAAAATGCTTCCAGATCATCATCCGGGCAGGGTCGGAACAAAACAGCTCGAGACGTTCGCGCAGATAATCGTTCTGTCCGAGCAACCATAGCGTGATTAAAAGAAAACCTATGGTCATGCCCCATGCCCAGCCGCTCATCTTCACATTGTCCCGATACAGACAGAGCGCAAACAGTCCCAGACCGACAGCCAGAGCCAACCAGGCCCCGCGGCTTTGCGAGAGAAACATGGCGATGAGACATCCCGCCAACAGGATCGTCTGGAAAACAGCTGTGATCTTCTTTTGCTTGTCCATCAATAGCCGCAAAGTCGCCACCGCACCCAATGCCATCAGCAAACCAAACTCATTGGGACTGTCCAGTGCCCCCATAAGCCGCAAGTCCGTTTGCCCTTCAAAAAAAAGAACAATATCCGCACGACTTGAAACCAGCGCCCAAAGACAATGCAAAGCAGCCGAAGAAACAAGCCCTGACAACAGCTGACGACTGGAAATATTGAGCACCTTTACCGTTGAAGCAGCGACCAGAGCAAAAAAGAGAAAACGCCATAAATAACGGAACAAGGTCTCAAAGTCAGCGAAGAAACAGCCCTCCCCGTGTCCAGCGAGCAGGTATCGGCCAAAAGAAACAACACCTGGCAGCAGCAGAAGAACGATAAGGTGACGATAAACAGACAGGAAGGTTTTCAACACAGCCCGGCACTCTTCAAGCAGCAGGCACGTCAGAGGCAGCAGATAAATCGTCGCCTGATAAACCGCCCCCTGCAACGGGAAGAACAGCAACCACAAGCCAAAGAGCATTATAAGAATCCAGTAAGACAGCTTGCTGTTTTCTTCACGTAGAACTTCCATCATCTCCACCACAAAACATTCTCAGTAACAACACACTGTCTGAGATTGATAACAAACCGTCAGCCAAACAGGATCCTCACATAGAGTGTTTATGATCCCTCTGGTATTCCATAACGTGCCTGAATCCGCGCCCTTTTTTCGTCGAGGCGAATGTGAAAAAAATTGTCGTTCTGATGTCCAAAAACCACGGCAGCAATCAACAGCTGCTCAGCATTGCCAGACATGTGTACAGTGGCTACAACCTGCAAAAAACCACTGTCGGCCTCATTTCTCATGCACCGATTCTGTTTCCCGTGTATCACGGCGTCATTCGAACCTGCAAAACCCTTGGCGGCGACCACCCGGTCAGCCGTTTTCTCAAACGATTCATCTTGCGTAACCATCCGTTACAGCTCAATGAAGGCGATATCATCCTGGCAAAAACCGGACGTTATGAATTCCCCGCGCAACTGCTTGCCGCCGGAAGCCGGGCGCAGACGATCTATATTGGCCAACCCCGTCGTTTGAACAGCAACGCATTTGATTGTCTTGTCGCCACACCGTCAACACCGTCACGGACACACCACATATTCTTGGATATTCTCCCCACACCCTTTTCCTACAACGAGTTTTGCGCTCTCTCTCCGCCTCGCGATCGAACCCTTTGGGCCATGTTGTTGGGCGGTAACGCCAGAGGTTTTTCCTATGACGAGAGCACCTGGACTCAGCTGATTGACAGTATGATCCAGCTGGCCGGAACACATCACATCCGCTGGCGCATCTCCACATCTCCCCGCACTGGACGTGAAATTGAAACGCTGCTCAAGCTACGTTTTAGCACCGAAAAGGACAGCCTGGCCGAGTTGGTCTGTTGGGGAGACCAACAACGCAAGTCAGTACAGGACTGTCTGGTAGGGACAGATATGGCCTTCGTAACCGAAGACAGCGCATCCATGCTCTGTGAAGCGCTAAACAGCCGCCTACCCATCATCAGCATTCGTCCGGACGCAGCAGGCCATAACACTCTGACGACCCCGCTGGCTGAGCATCATCAGTTGAAAGGAAGCTTACTGCGCATGACCTGCAGCCAGCTCACAGCCATTGACATTCCCTCATGGCGCAACAGACAATTTTCACCACTCCGCCAGTGCTGGACCGAACAATGGCGCAAACAGATACCAGCGCCAAATCACAAAAACTCTCCATCCTGGAGTCTTTATGCGCCTGATTAAAACGCTTAAAAAAAAGTGGGGCAACAAGAGCAACGCCGCATTCCCGCAAGAAAACGGTGTTACCTATATCCATCATGCGCCGTCACGCGGGAACATCGGTGACTTCCTCTGTTCCCCCCGCCATTATTTTACGTTTCACACCCCTTTGCAGGGCCTGCACATTGTCGGCGGCGGTGTTTTTGTCGGGCTGGCCGTTGACAAACTCATGCGCCACAACATTCCATGCGATAACGCCATCCTCTGGGGTGCAGGACAATCTCTACGCAGCCCGGAGCCGCTAGGGGAACCGGTCGCGGATCTTCCCTATCTGGATTGGGCAATTCGCGACCGCGCTTCGGTGCTGTCCGACGAACGGTTTGTTCCGTGCTGCAGTTGCCTCCACGCGATGCTCGACGTTGCTCCGCAATCTGACCGGACTCTGTTGTTTCTCAACGCCGACCCCAAGGTCACGGCCGAAGACAACATGCGCTGGACCCAGAATTTCGCCCAAAAAAACGGTTGGGATCTGCTGTTCAATAACTGCTCGGAGCAGACATTTACAGCCGCTCTCCACAACAGTCAGCGGATCATCACCAATTCTTACCACGGTTCCTACTGGGGCCTGCTGTCCGGCCGAAAAGTCACCGTGCTCGGCTACTCGTCCAAGTTTATTCATCTGCTCAACAACGTTGACCTGCCTGCAGACCGGATGATCAAAATTGACCGCGGCGACAGTGACTCCTTACAACGGCAACTCGCTTCCATCACAGACGGTGATGGCCTTGTTCTTGATCACGCCGCTGCAATCCTCGCAGACTGCCGCCAGCGCAATCTTGCTTTTGCCGATCAGCTGGTTGCGCAACACATCTTCTCCGAGTACACCTTGAAACAACGGGTTTCCGAATCGTGCCGCCCCTAAGAATGTGAACGTACTCAGGACAGGATCTCGGAATAAAACGTCTCATACTGGCGGACGATGACAGCCTTGCTGTAGTTTTTGCGATAATGGGCGTAAGCGGCATCGACCAACTGTTGTCGTCCGGAAACATCGTCAAGCAATCGCCCAAGCGCCTCGGCAAGCGGTCGCGGTTGATCCACCGGCACCAGCACTCCGGTCACACCATCGTCAATCACCTCGCCCGGCCCCTGTGAGTTTGTGGCGACAATCGGGCACTGGTGTGCCCAGGATTCCATGACAATCGAACCAAGGCCTTCATGGCGAGACGGACAGACAAACAGATCCGCTGTTTTCATCAATGCCGTGACATCATCACGCCAACCGAGAAAACGGACCCGAGTCTCAACATTGAGCTCACGGGCCAGACGCTTTAAAGAGAGCTCTTCCGGGCCAGAACCGGCCAGCCACAACACGACCTCCGGCAGTTGCGCCAACGCCTGCAACAGCGTATCGAACCCTTTATTGATGTGCAGACGCCCCGCCGCGAGAATAAGCGGCTGATCAGGGCGTGTCCCAAACGATTCCCTTGAAAGCGCGGATACCGGCGTTTCATCGGCGAAATTGGGGATATGCACCACCCGTTGCGACAGCATGCCGCCACGAATCAGATGATCACAAATCCCTTTGGAAATCCCCACCCAGTAATCCGCATGGCGATAATATTTAAGATTGTAGTAGTGGCCCAGACGACACACCAGTCGATACGGTCCACGCGGGGTCTGACCGCTGGCCCGATTCATCCAGGTCATGACAATATCCGGTCGGAAAGCGTTAAGGTCACGAACAAAACGATGGCGGTCCAAAAAGTTCAGCGGGCCGCCAAAGCGAAACCCTTCCACATCAAGCCCATGGCAAGACAGTGCCTCAAGTCGGTGGGCATGACGGCGGATAAAAGCTTTTTGTTCAATGGCGCCGGAATCGAACAGACCCTGAACCAGGCGGACATAAAAATTCTCGGCGCCGCCCTGTGCGGCACCGGCAAGCACTTGGGCAACGCGTGGCGAAGAGGTCATGACTTACCCCGTTCGACCAGCGTACCAAACAACGTCTTGTAGCGATCAATGATCACCTCCATGCTGAACTCCGCGGAAAATTTTTGCCAGCCCTCAGACACGAGGCGATCCGCCAAAGACGGATCAGCCAGCAGACGGTTGACCTGATCGGCACACTGGTCGACAGCGTCCACCTCAAACAGCAAACCATTTTGATCATGCTCAATCAGCCATGAGGGCCCCTGGCTGGCTGCGGCAACAATCGGTGTCCGGGTGGCCCAGGCCTCTAGAACCACATTGCCCAAGGGTTCAAATCGAGAGGGAAACACGCAGACATCGGCGAGTTCAAATAACGCACGAATATCCTTGCGCAAACCGAGAAAATGAACCCGTGAGGTCACCCCAACCGATTCGGCCAGCTCGCGCAGGGATGCTTCCAGCTCACCGTTGCCGGCAATCAACAACGTGGTTTGGGGAATCTGCGGCAGAGCACGGATCAGGACATCCTGGGCTTTTTTCTCATGCAGACGCCCCAACGTCAGCAGAACCCGGTGGCCCTCGGCAATCGTCGGCAGAGACTCGGGAACTTCCAGAGTTTGCGGCAGTTCACCGAAATTGGAAATCATACTGACGTTATCCTGCGGCCAACCATGACTGACAACATGACGCACCAGGTCCGGCGTGTTGACGATCAGATGGTCACATTTGCGATAATTTTCAATCGCGTAATAGCCCCCCAATCGACCGACAACCACGGCAGAAGTTGGCGGACACTTGCGCGATGCCCGGTTCACCCAGGTGACGATCAAATCCGGTGCAAAGCGGCGCACCTCGCGCTTCAGATGATGATTATAAAAAAGAAACTTGCCGACCCGGTCCATGGGCAGAGTACGAAAATCAACCCCAGATCGACGTAGCCGGTCCTCGCGTGACGGCAACGCCTCAATGATCAGACGCTGTTGAACACTCTGATCCTGAGCAAACGCAGCGGCCACCTTTTCAAAATAGGTCTCCGCGCCCGCTTCGGACTGCGACAAAAGAATCTGCATCAGTTTCATGGTATCAGACCTTGTCCTGTGGTGAGGTCATGTCGTTCGTAACAACGCCATTATTATGGGAAGGTTCCAGAGTGCGATAACGCAGAATACCGACAGCACTGGGTTGACGCCCCTCCGAGCACTGGTGAATAAATTTTTCAATTCGCTGATGAAAACGTTCAATCCGTTGAGCAACTTTCTTGCGCCGAATCGCTTTTGGAAGCCAGTAAAAAGGGACCGCGAAGGGGGCACCAAGGCCGTCAATGACCACCAGACGCTGAATCTGCCCCTGTGTGTCGCGTTGCACCACGACATTATGGGTCAACAGTTCACGTGACGGCACCAGATAGTGCAACCAGAAGGATGTCAAGGCTTCAACCGCCTGCCGCGTCTCTTCGGGATAGCCTCGCTCCCAGATATCTTGCTTCAGGGAAACAGAGACGCGCCCATCGCCGTCACGAAGCAGTTCCGTCATCAAGCCGCGACCGAAATCCGTGTCGGTAAAACCGTAACAGCGGTAAATATGGTGATGGATGTCCTCACCGCACCGTTGTCGCAGCGTCTCGATGACCCGGGATTCTTCCAGATTGTCATCAAAGGACGACAACGGGCGAAGGTTGCGCGGAAAACCTTTTTTACGCCGATAATCGGCCAGGGTAAAATCGGGCCGGCGCACCTTGACGCACCACTGTGGGTTGTGTGGATGGACAAAACACAGCCGATTGCCACCGCGGGCAAAAGGCTGTTGACTGCCGAGCAACAACATCACTTCAGGGTACCGTCAATGCGAATATCACGCGCCCAAACGTAATCATGGCTGAACGGCTGCAACAGGGACGCCTCAAGAATATATTGTGCGTACAGGGTGTTGTTGATCTCCTGATGGAAGAATTCCCTCGCCCGCCCCGCCCAGGCACGACGCATGGCATCATCCGCCTGAAACTGGCGAATTTTCTCCAGCAAATCTCCTTCCTCCGTAAAATAAACGACGGATTCAGCGGGCAGCAATTCATCAAAACGCGGACCACTATGGGTGAATTGTAAAATCCCATTGCCGGCCAATTGCGCCATACGGGCAGAGGAATACCAGTAGAAGCCTTCCTGGCGATTCAGATTCAGCCCCATTTTGGTCTCCGACAGGGCGCGGTCGTAATCACGCCCCCACACCGGTGCTTCGCCAAAGCTGCCAAAGGTCTTGAAATTCATCTCTGGTGCAAGGGCTTCTTTTAAGCGACCAACCATCTCCAGGCGCTTGGTGAAATCATCGCTGTTGCTACAGAACAATAGATCAATCGATAAATCGGTTTTTACGGCATTGTTAAAACTCTCCACCGCCGGATCAACCGGGTTGGGCATGTGATAAAACCGTGCTTTCGTATTTTCAAACAGAAACAACTCACAGCGACCGGTTGAAACAAAGACAGCATCTACGACTTCGGCGCGATGTTTGATTTTTTCGACATTCTCCGGCACAAACAACGGATCGTTATTGCAATGCGCCAGGATCACACCCGGCCGCAGCTGCCTGATCGCATTCAGGGTTTCATTGCTGATGATATCGCAATGACCGGCAATCACCAGATCCGGCTCAAACGCCTCCACCATCTCCAACAGACGACGATTGGCCTTGCTGCGACCAAGGTCACGCCAGCCGAAGGGTGCTTCAAAGGCGGCGACATCACGATCACTGAACACCTGGACGCAATGATCGTTCTTGATCAAACCACTGGTCAGCTTTTGCGCCCAACTCACCCGGGTTTTGCCGTAGCGGCGAAGTTGTTGATAGGCGATATGCAACACACGCATGTGATTTATCCTGTTGTTTAAAATGACGTAAAACCGGTCTTCACCACGCAGGCATCGGTTCCGTTTTTTATCTTGCCGTGCAAAAAAGTGCTTTTTAGTTTTAGCTTCACGATGCCCTCACGATAAAATCGGATAAGATCCTCGACGAAAATCAAGGATTTAAACTTTTATCCGGTATTCGCACTAACGGAGCGCGTGTCTGTCCGTGGCCAAAAATCTTGTTTTGGGTTTCATCCGAACTTATCGAGGCCTTTATCTTGGGGCTAAAAAAATTTTGCCTTTCCTCCGTGCCTCAGCTCCGTGGTTCACGACACTCATGAAGCACTTTTTCATAGCAGTCCCATTCCGCCCGACACATGCGGTCAATGGTGTAATGTTCAACCACCCAGAGCCGCCCCTGTTCGCCAATCGCGCGCAGATCAACATCGCCGGTCAGCACCCGCCGTAACGTCGCGGCAAGATCCTCGGCATTGCCGGGTGTGAACAGCCAACCGGTCTCGCCATCCTTGACCGTCTCCAGGGAGCCACCATGAGCCGAAGCGACAACCGGGCAGCCCATGGCCTGGGCCTCAACCGCGACACGGCCAAAAGCCTCGGGCTCAGTGGAAGCGGAGACCACAAGATCGCAAAGCGCATAATAAAGAGCGATATCCGCCTGATCTCCGACAAAATGAACGCGATCATCAATCTGAAATTCTCGAGCCAGTGCGCGCAGTTCACGCACATAGCCACTTTTTTTATCCGCGCCACCGACAAACACAACCTGCCAGCGGAGATCCTTGATCAGTGCCAGTGCCTTGAGCAACAGATCCTGCCCTTTCCAGCGAGTCAGGCGCCCTGGCAATGAGATGACGGGGATGCCATCGACGAGTTTCAACTCTTTTCTCAACACCTGAACCAGCGCGGCATCGACATGATCCGGATGAAAAATGACGGGATCATAGCCGCGACTGGCAACGTCGATGCGACTTTCATCGACACCGTAGTTCTTCATCACATGTTCTTTGATGAACTGACTGATGGCAATCACGCGCTGGCCGCGCACCATGATGCTGTTGTAAAACTTTTTAAAGCAATTCTGGATGCGGTGTGTGCCATGAAACGTCGTCACAAACGGGACTCCCGTCCAACGGCAGGCCAGATAGGCCGCCCAGGCCGGAGCACGCGAACGGGCGTGAACAAGCGTCATGTTCTCGTCCAGAATCAGACGACGTAATTTGACGGCACAATAAAGAATCGTCCAGGGCGTGCGCTGTTTCAGAGGCAATGTCATATGACGCGAGCCCTGTGCCTGCAGAGTGGCAACCAGACGCCCCCCCTGAGAGGCAACCCAACTGTCCTCACCCCGCCCGACCAGATAGTTCGCCATCTCAACGGTCCCCCGTTCGACGCCCCCCTGCTCTAACGCAGCTGTAACCTGAAGAACTTTCATAATAACCGTATATAATCCGGATCAATTATTTGGTTTTGTTGAGGATAAAACAAAGATCAACTTTTTTTTGACATGTCCCGCAGCTTCCATCAAACAGATGGAGACAGCCCATCTCTTGTAAGCGCGATAACAGACGAACGAACTTGCCCCGACTGGGCAGCTCTTCGGCGAGAGGGAGCACTTCGACGCAGGCCTGTCCAAAACTCACGGCCTCACTAATCATTGAACTGGAATCCGCTGTGACAAAAACATAGTCGCAATAATGGAGATAATCGGCAATCGGATTAACGGGATTTTCAGAATACCAGACAGGATCCTGAAACGAATAGTGTCGCAGCATTTTTTCAGCGTCAGTCGAGGTGCGCCGAGAGGTGGTCAGCCAGATGTGATGCTCAGGAAACAACTGGAGAATCTTTTCAACTTGATCGCGCAGCAGCGCCACATCCAGTTTTTGCTGGGCGCTGTCACCGCCAATAATCAAAGCAATATAACGTTCTCCTAGCCGTGGAGTCACAACCCCCTGAGGCTGCGAAAAGCTCAGATTAATCGGCACGGGAACAATATTCGGTCGGTCCGGAGGATTGTCATGATGCTGGGCAACAATCAGGTCAAAATCAAGCCGATAGCTTTTCGGCATCATGATGGCGACGGATTTACATCTCAACCGCTTTGACAGCGTCCGGTTGGCGTAGTAGGTTTCCGAGCCCGCAGAAACGACAGCATCATAGGTTCCCGTCGGCAACTCGGCCATAAACAATCGGGGCGTATAAACGCCAACACGATCCGCAAGATAGGACGCCCCTTTTGACGTGCGATATTTAAAGCCGACATCAAGCAGGGTGTAATCACGTTTAAGCAGGCGGGCAAAGGCGAGAGACTGGTTGACGTGGCCGGGTTTGCCGTCATTAAGAATCAGCAAACGGCCCGTTCCCGACAGCACTGTTTCGGTTGCAAGAGGATGATCACCCTGCTCCTCGTCCCGATAGACCAGCATGACAGGAATACCGTCACGAACGGGAAAACGGCTATGACAGGAACGGCATTCCACTGCATCTTCGCTTCCGGACATCTCGACAGGCTGTTTACATTGTGGACAGGCAAGTAACTCGAGCAGTTCCGGCTGCAGTGGCATGGTTAACTCATATCAGGGAACAAAAATAGCGGGTAAAGGAGGCTGAATTTTCAATCTCTATGGTTAGGGGAATTTGATAGCAGGGGATTTTGAACATGTTAGCATTCAGTTTAACGGCATCTTTTTCGGTCGTTATCAACACATCAGCCTGCTCAGCCGCGCGCTCCACACGTGCAATATTCTCATCGGAATAGACAACGTGATCCGCAAAAGACAGTTGATCAGACAGGGGAAGACCCAACTCAGACAAGGCGCTAAAAAAAGAGTCGGGATTGGCGATACCGGCAAAAGCAACGATCCTCTTTCCCATCAGCTGATCAACGGACAGCGAGCAGCCCGACAGATCCGTCACGGTTCTGGACAACAGATGACGACTTGTAAAGGTCGGTTTCCCGGCCAGCGAGGTTGGAGCCTCGCCTTGGCAACGGGTCAACAGCAACAGATCCGCACGACGCAGTGCTTGGGGAAATTCACGCAGATTCCCCAGAGGCAATGGCCAGCCATTACCAAAGGGACGGGTTGCATCCAGCAACACCAGGTCAACCTGTCGCGCGACTTGGCGATGTTGAAACGCATCATCGAGAATCACAACATCGACATCAAAAGACTGCTCAAGCGATTTCAGGGCATGGGCACGTTTGCGAGCAATCAATACCGGAACCTGCGGATTGCGTCGCGCCAGCAAAACAGGCTCATCGCCGGCAGTCTGTGCATCCATTTCGACACCACCCTTGCCCGAAGAAACGATAGCCACCTCACCGCTGAACTGTCCGCCGTAACCGCGACTGACAACGGCCACTCGCTTGCCCTGATTCGACAAGGTTTTGACCAGCCAATCCACAACCGGTGTTTTTCCAAGACCACCAACGGCCAGGTTACCAACAGAGATAACGAATAACGAGGAGTGATAGGAGGTCAACCAGCCACGGTGATAACACCAGATGCGTAGAGCGTTGATCGCTCCGTACAACAGTGAAAACGGCCAGAGAAAGGCAAACAGAAGTCTGTCCGGCCAAGACGGCGCGCCCTGCTGTACCAGGCGACGATGGCAATCAAGAAAAAACGCCATATCCGTGTTAAGAACGCATGATATGGGTTAGGGTTCGCAACGTGGCGCCGGAATTTTTCTGTAACAGCACCCAGCCTTTTTCCCCCATCGTTTGACAGATGTCAGGATGCTCCAACAAGTGTTCACATTCACGCCGCAGCTCATCGCTATCGTGAATGCGCCCGCCACCTTGTGCTTTTTCGACCATGGCAGCAATTTCACGGAAATTATGCATGTAGGGGCCAAAAAGAACGGCTTTCTTCAATAAAGAGGCTTCCAGGACATTATGGCCGCCAATGGGCACCAGGCTACCACCGACAAAGACCACCTGGGCCAGCTGGTAAAATTTGAGCATCTCACCGATAGTATCCACCAGTAGAACATCACCACAACTCAGCGGCTGGTCGGACAGCATGGATCGTCTCTGCCAGCTCAAGCGTGAGTCGCTGAGCAATTCGGCGACCTGATCACAGCGTTCTGGATGACGCGGCACGAGAATCAGCAACAGGTTGTCAAATCGTTTGCGCAACTGCTGATAGACGGTAATCACCAGTTCCTCTTCGCCACTATGGGTGCTTCCGGCAACCAGCACACGACATGTTTCCGGCACATGAAACTGCTGGCGTAACTGTTCGTCAGTGACATCGGCGGGCAGGCTTGACTCCATATCAAACTTGATATTACCAGTCACAACAATGCTATCCGTCGGAGCCCCCAACTGGGTAATCCGTTCAGCATCTGTTTCTGATTGCATACAGAAACTGTCCACCAGCCCAAGCAAGGGCTGCAACAAGCGTTTAAAAAACAGATAACGGGGAAATGAGCGATCAGAAATGCGCCCATTCACCAGATGGACTGGAATGTTGAAACGATGGCAGGTACGGATAAAATTGGGCCACAATTCCGTTTCGACGATAATGACCTGATCGGGACGCACCCGTTGCAAAACACGCTGCACGACCCAGGATGCATCCAGAGGAAAAAACAGACATTCATCAACACTCTGAATGCCACGCGCAATTTCATGGCCGGTTTCCGTGACATTGGACAGCACCAACACGGCATCCGGATAATTTTTTCGCAACGCTTTCAAAAGTGGAATTGCCGCCCGCGTTTCACCGACAGAGACGGCATGAATCCAAAACACGGGCTGTGATGAATCGTAACTGAACCGCTCAGGCGCAAAGAAGCCGAGCCGTTCACGCAGTCCACGACGCACCTTGCCCTGAATCATCCCCCGAACCAGATAACAGGGAACCAGAAACAGGGCGATCGACCAGACAACAATGTCATACAGCAGATAAACCATAGCTCTCCAAACGCTGCTCCGCACTGAGCTGCGTTTCTCTCATTGCCCGCTCCAACTGTTGACGAAATAATTGAGGATCATCCTCTTTCGCGCAATATTGCGGGGTTCCGTAGGCGTAAACCAGCCGCCCAAAGGGATAGGGCAACAAAAAGCGATCCCAAGAAGCAAACCGGTGCCCACGTCCAGCGACCAGAGCCATCGGCACCACGGCCCTCCCGGACATTCGGGCCAATTGCACAACGCCATCTTTTAACTCATGACGTGGGCCACGCGGACCGTCCGGTGTAATCACCAGATCTTTGGGCTGCCGTGCCAAACGTAACAATTGTTTAAATGCAGCACTGCCGCCGCGGCTGGAAGAACCGCGCACAGCCTGTTGCCCGAGATGCTGCATGGTCCGGGCGATGAGTTCACCATCTTTGGACGCACTAATCAAAATCTGAGCGCCAGGGCCCTGATACCCTTGAGCCATCAGCAGTAACTGGTCATGCCAGAACGACAGGATCACCGGTTCATCTCGTTGCCATAATTCGCGCACGGCATCACTGCCGATAATCTCTTTACGTGAGGTCCATGCCAACAGCCGGATAATCCGCGCAGCCAGCCAGGGGGCCAGATTCATCAGCAACCAATTTGCCAGAGATTTCATCGCCGATCCTCAAATTGCATATCATGCAGTCGACGATACACCCCACCAGCCGCCAACAGTTCTTCGTGTCGCCCCTGCTCAACAAGAACACCATCACTGAGAACCAAAATCTCATCAGCATGCATAATAGTCGACAGTCGGTGAGCAATGACAAACGTGGTCCGCTCTTTCATCAGATTGGCCAGGGCTTTTTGCACCACGGTTTCACTCTCGGTATCCAGAGCACTGGTCGCTTCATCAAGCAGCAAAATCGGTGCATCGCGAAGAATGGCTCGGGCAATGCAAATCCGCTGGCGCTGACCACCGGACAAACGCACGCCGCGATCACCGATGACCGTATTATAACCTTCGGGCATCTCACGAATAAATTCGTCAGCATAGGCAAGCTGTGCCGCCTTTTCCACGTCAGCATCCGTTGCCGTCGGATTGGAATAACGGATATTGCTGTACAGTGTATCGTGAAAAAGAAAGGTCTCCTGATCCACCAGAGCAATCTGCTTTTTCAAGCTGGCCTGCGTGACGGCTGCCACATCATAGCCGTCAATAAGGATCCGTCCGGAAACCGGGTCGTAAAAACGCGCCAGTAATCCAATCAGGGTTGATTTACCGGCACCGCTGGCACCAACAACAGCCACCATCTTCCCCGGCGGCACATCGATACTGAAGCCCTTTAGAACCGGTTCGTCATCGTAGGCAAAATCAACCTTGTCAAATACCACATGGCCTCTGCAACGCGGCAGTTCGACCGCCCCCTCGCAGTCAGTCAGATCCGGCTGTAAATCGATCATTTCAAACACCCGCTCTGCCGCACCAATGGCTTTCTGGATCACGTTATTGGTTTTGATCAGACGCTTCATCGGTCCATACATCATACCCATGGCAGCGATAAAGGACAGCAATTCCCCTTGGGTCATCGCGCCGTCCATGACGCGTTGGATGCCATACCACAACACACCACCGGCACCAAACGACGCCAGCACTTCCATAATCGGTGCGGTTGCCGAATCGTAACGGATCACTTTGCGCATACGCTGATAAAAGTTCCAGTTCTCGCGTTCAAATTTGTCCTTTTCCGCCGTTTCGGTGCCGAACGCTTTCACGACCTTGATGCCGCTGAAGGATTCTTGGAGAATGCCGGTCAACGTACTCATATTGGTGAGACTTTTACGCACGTACTTTTTGATGCGGCGGCCGATCTGGGATGCTGGAACCACCGCAACCGGTAAAACGACAAAGGCGACAATGGCCAGCCGCCAGTCGTTGTAGAATAACAGCCCGACCAAACCGACCAGAGTTAATCCTTCACGCACGACCGTGACCAGCTCGTCCGCCGCTGACTTTTGCAACATACTAACATCATTAAGAATACGCGACACCATACTGCCGACAGAATTCTTTGAATAATAACGCATCGACAGATCAAGGGAGTGGCAATACAAACTGTTGCGCAGATCCTGAACCACCATCTGCCCGGCGGTTTTCATAAAATATTCCTGAATGTAACGCGATACCCCTTTAATAGCCGCCAGGCCGATGACCACCAGAGGAACAAGGTTGACCAACATCATGTCATTGGCGTTAAGAACATAATCCACCAGAGGCTGCACCAACTTGGCAATGGCGACATCCGTACCGGCAACGCCCAGCGAAGCAATCATGGCCAAGACGATGCGGTTGAAGTACGGTCGTGAATACGTCAGCAACCGTTTGTAGACATGCAGATTATGCTCGGCCATGGAGACTCCGTTTTTGAACATGTTGACAACTTAACCCACTGGCCATTTCTGCAACGCGACTGGAACATCCCGGTTCGCCCATACGATGACGAACGTCTGCCAAGTTCTGTTTCATGGTTTGATGATACTGGTCATCACTGAGTATTTTTTGAACCTCTTCGAACAGAGCCTGCGGATTAGCGTCATCCTGTATAAACTCGCGGACGACGGATTTTCCGGCAACAATATTCGGCAGACCGATAAACTCGACCGACACCAGGTGTTTGCCGATGGCATAGGTCAGAGGAGCCGCTTTGTAGAGAATAGCCATCGGTGTTTCCGTCAAGGCCACTTGCAACGTCACAGTTCCAGAGACACACAACACCACATCACAAACCGCAGCCGTGTCATAAATATTGTCGCGGACAAAAATCGGCTCAACACCGACAGACTTGAGCGGTGGACTCAGTTGCTGCTCATCAACCCCAGGGGCCAATGGAACAAGAAAATTCGCATCAGGGTAGCAATGACGCAGCTTGGCGGCGGTTTCGACAATGGTGGGGAAAGAATAGGTCAGCTCATTTTGACGACTGCCGGGGAAAAGCCCAATCGTCAGGCGATCGGCCAGCCCATAGCGTTGGCGGATTTCATCGACATCCGCAACCCGGCTCGCCTCATCCAGTAAGGGATGGCCGACATAGCGGACATCAATGGGATAACCGCGATAGCATTCCGGCTCAAATGGAAAGATAGCCGCAAGTTGATCAACAACAGCGGAGATTCCCTTCACACGCCCTTTGCGCCAGGCCCACACTTGAGGGCTGACATAGTAAAGAACCGGAATCCCTGCTTTTTTAGCTTGTTTTGCCAACCGCAGGTTAAAATCGGGGGAATCGATCAGAATCACCACATCCGGGGCCTGATCACTGAAAAGACGTTGTTTCAGCTGTTGAAAAACCCGCCAGATCCTCGGCAGATGACGGAGGACCTCCACCAACCCCATCACTGAAAGTTCAGAGCTTGGGATCAGAATCTCGCAGCCGGCAGCCGCCATCTTTTCCCCACCAACACCACAAAATGTCAGCTCAGGGTCCTGTTGCCGTGCCGCTTTGATCAAATTAGCACCGTGCAGGTCACCGGAGGCCTCTCCGGTAACGATCAGTGCTTTACGCGGACCGGGACAGACATGGGGGGAAGATGACGACATGACGTGTTCCTCAGTAAAAGCTGACGCTAAGGCGTGTACAGATCACGCCCTGCAAAATTTATCGGGCGACGCCCCGCTCACTGGTACGGATGAAGTCACTGAATGCGCGCACTTCAGGACAATCCTCGACCGTTTCAGCGATCTGTTGCAGAGCCTCTTCTTGGCGCAACCCGGAACGGAACACCAGTTTGTACGCTTTCTTCAAAGCGGAGAGTGATTCCGCACTGAATCCCCGGCGTTTCAGACCGATGAGGTTTAAACCGATGGTTTTCGCCCGATCCCCTTGGGCGATGACAAAGGGAGGAATGTCCTGTGCAATCATGGAACCGCCACTGGCCATCACATGGGCACCGACACGGGTAAATTGATGAACGGCCGACATGCCACCGAGGATGGCATAATCTTCCACAGTCACATGCCCCGCCAATGTGGCATTATTAGCAAGAATCACATGGTTGCCGACCAGACAGTCATGGGCGACATGTGTGTACGCCATCAACAGGTTGTCACTGCCGATCACCGTTTTGCCACCACCGTCTTCCGTCCCCAGATGCAAGGTGGTAAATTCACGAATTTTGTTGCGATCACCAATCGTTAAAGTGGTCTCTTCACCATGAAATTTCAAATCTTGGGGAACCGCACCAATGGAAGCAAACTGGAAAATTTCATTGTCGCACCCAATAGTTGTGCGTCCTTCAATCACGGTATGTGGTCCGACGACAGTGCGGTCACCGATGACCACGTGTTCACGGATAATGGAATACGCACCGACCTGGACATCGTTGCCAAGTTGAGCCCCCGGCTCAATGATTGCGGTGGGATGTATCATCGTAATTAGCCTTCCCGATCCACAAATGTCGCTTTGAGTTCCGCTTCTGTTACAAGAGCCCCGCCAACGTAGGCCTTTCCAGAAAACAGGTAAATTCCGCGACGACATTTGATTAATGACAGTTCCATACGCAGCACATCACCAGGCACAACGGGTTTACGGAATTTAACTTTGTCAATCCCGGTGAAATAAGTCACTTTGTCCTCACCAATCCCATCATTGAGACTGGCAAACAGACCGCCAACCTGAGCCATGGCTTCAATAATCAACACACCCGGCATAATCGGATGGCCGGGGAAGTGTCCTTGGAAAAAAGGCTCATTGATGGTGACATTTTTAATGCCGACAATGGACTCGTTTTCCGTAAACGACTCAACGGCGTCAACCAGCAAAAAGGGGTAACGATGCGGCAGTCGTTTCATGACTTGCGTTGTATTCATCAACATAACTTCTATTCTTTCTCAACGAATGCCTGCAGCGCTTCCAACTGGCGCTTCAAGGCGGTAATTTCTTTTTTCATTTTCGGTAAATGGGAAAAAACCATCGACGACTTCAACCAGTCACGGTGTGGGATAGCCGGCACACCGGAAACGACCTGATTGCCCTCAATATTTCCAGTGACTCCACCACGGCCGCCCAAGGTCAGATTGTCGCCGACCTCAATATGACCAGCGATGGCCGACTGACCGCCAAACGTACAATGACGGCCAACTTTCGCACTACCGGCGACACCGGCCTGAGCCGCCATTACGGTATGTGGTCCAACCGTAACATTATGGGCAATCTGCACCATGTTATCCAGTTTGGTTCCGTGTCCAATGCGGGTTACCCCCATGGCAGCACGATCAATACAGGTCGCGGCGCCAATCTCAACATCGTCTTCGAGAACAACAATCCCGACCTGAGGTATTTTGTAATAGGCTTCACCGTCTGGAGCAAAGCCAAAACCGTCCGAGCCGATCACAGCATTGGGTTGCAAAATCACCCGATTGCCGATTTGCGAGCCTTCGCGAATAATGCATCCGGCATGAATTAAACAGTCTTGGCCGATCTTTACGTTGTCATAAACAACCACATTGGGATAAAGGATCGCGCCATCACCGATCTCGACATGTTCGCCGATAAAGACACCAGGGTAAATCGTAATCCCCTGGCCTAAAACTGCTGAATCCGCCACATGGGCACCCGGCAGAACCCCTAGCGGCTCAGGACGTTTGACATTGAGATGCGTGAGAACCTTGGCAAAAGCCAGATAGGGATTCTTACACACCAGATAGGCAATATCCTTACGATCGAGCGGTCGATCAACCAGAACCGCCGAGGCCGAAGTCTGGCCGAGATAGGGGAGATATTTAGGATTGGCGATAAATGTAATATCACCGGGTCCGGCCCCGTCAATCGGGGCCAGACGTGTGATTTCCAGACTGTCGTCACCAAGAACATTCCCGTCAATCAGTGCCGCCAGTTGCTTAAGTGTTGCCATGAAGCTCGACCTTCCGAATTACTTATGACTGTCTTTATAGGCGGCGTCGTAAGCTTTGATCAACGCATCAGTATAATCAATCGCATCAATGGCATACACCAGCTGACTTTTTTCAAACATCATGGTGATCCCTTTGTCCTTGCTCAACGTCACGACCTGAGCACCAAGGTCACGCAAAATCTGCTGGGTGTAGGTCATCTCTTTGCTGCGCATCTCTTCTTGCTTGTCTTTAACATAACGCTGGTGGTCTTTAACCTGCTGCTTGAAATCCAGCTCTTTTTCCTGACGTGCTTCAGCACTCAGCATAGCGGCCTGTTTCTGCAACGACTCTTGCAGGGCACGCAAATCAGACTCACGCTGCTTGACTTCATCCTCAATAGCCTTGATTTCACCATCCATTTTTGCTTTGGCAGATTGTCCTGCTGCCGACATGGTCAATGCTTTTTGCAAATCGACATAGCCGAGTTTAACATCGGCGGCACCAGCTGTTGCCACCAGGCTCAGACAGATCAGGACTGCCATAACAATACGTTTCATGTTGAACTCCTTAACACCAGTTTAAAAGGTTAGAAAAACTTGCCAATTGAGAAATCAAACTGCGAGTCGTCTTCGTACTCCTCAGGATCGAGGTTGTAGCCCCATTCGAGGCGTAAAGGTCCAAGAGGACTGTTCCAGCGGATGCCCAATCCGGTGCTGTAGCGCAGATCAGACATAAATTCTTCCCCCTGATCCCAGGTATTACCGATATCGAAGAAGACGACACCCTTCAATCCGGCATCCTTAAGAATCGGGAAAATCAACTCAAGATTACAGAAAGCCTCTTTGACGCCACCGATATAGTCATAATCTGTGCTCGATTCACGGACCGCATAGGAACCGTCATCGTTCAGCACATAGTTACCATCGTCATCGGTGTAATATTCGAGTGCCGGCTCACGCGGACCCACTTCACGATTTTCGAAACCGCGCATCGTGTTGATCCCGCCAAGATAGAAGCGCTCGTCCACTGGAATCTCTTCGCCACCCACTTTGTGCACAAAGCCAACCTGTCCATGAGCCGAGAAGACCACCCCCCACTTGATGGGGAAGAAATGACGATGGTCGAGGATAGTCTTGACGAACTTTTCCGTGCCACCGAGACCGGCAAATTCCACAGAAACCTCTGACATAAAACCACTCGAAGGATCAGGACGGTAATCTGTGGTATTGGTTGAAATCGAGGCATAGAGGGAGGACAGGGTGGACTTCCCTTCCTGCTCACGGATGTAATACGATGCCAGCGTGTCCACATCGTAAATATCTTTTTTCTCAAATTTGTAGATAAAGAAGGTCCGCGTTGCATAGGTGATGGGGATACCCAGCTTGATCTTGCCACCTGTCGCCTCACGCGAATATTCATCCCACTCACGGTCGGTGCGGTACAGGTCAAAACCGAGGGCGAGGTTTTTATCCATGAAATACGGATCAAGCAAACCGAGCTGATAGGTGGTTGAATCACCACCGAATGATCCGGCAAGATTGAGTCGCCACGCTTTGCCGAGGAAATTATCCTGACTGACCGAGCCCTGGCCGATAAACCCATCGACGGAAGAATAGCCGAAGCCGACGCTGAAAGTCCCGGTGGATTGTTCCTTGACATCGACCTGAACATCCATCAGCTCTTCACTGCCCGATTCCACCGTATCGAGATTGACTTCACTGAAAAAGCCAAGATTGTTGATCCGCTTGCGGCTGGCTTCCAGACGTGACGCACTGTAGAGGTCACCCTCAACAAGCACCATCTCACGACGGATAACCTTGTCGCGGGTTTTGGTATTACCGCCGATATTGATCCGTCCGATATGGACCTGCACACCCTGCTCGATTTCGAAGGTGACATCAACGGTACGCTGTTCATTATTGATCAGGGTGACGGGAGACACGTTGACATAGGCGTAACCATGGTCGGCATAATAATCGTTAAGGCGCTTGATATCCTTACGCAATTGCTCACGACTGAACACATCGCCCTGCTTAAACGTCAGCAATCCGAGCAACGTCGCTTCATCTTCGAGAAGGTCTCCGGTCACCGCCATATCGCCGAGATAGTATTGCTCGCCCTCTTCAATCTCGATATGGATGTCCATCTCTTCACGATCATCGGACAGGGTAATCAATGGCTGTTTGACCCGTACACGAATGTAGCCTTCGTTAAAATAGGCATCCTTGATCAGTTCACGATCATTTTCAAGCATCGCTTCATTATAAGTACCACCACTGGTGAGCCAGGAAAAAAGCCACCACTCTTTGGTCTGCATGAAACCGCGTAGCTTGCGATCAGAGAAAACCGTATTGCCTTCAAAGGTAATATCGTCGATGGTCACCTTGGTCCCTTCAACGATATCAAAATAGACCGTTGCTTCATTTTGGGCGGTGGTATCAACGCGTGAAGAAACCTCAACAGCATAATAGCCTTCGTCGATATAGGTCTGACGAATGGCAGCAGCACTTTCCTGAAGTGTCTTGGGATGCAAAATACTCGGCGTGCGCATGGTCAACGCACCGCGAACTTTGGACCGCTTGAGTTCCTTGACGCCTTCCAGTTTTATGGCGCGAACCAAAGGACGCTCTGTCACATGAAAAACAAGTGTGACGACATCTCCCTGCTGCTCCACAGAGGCCTCAACATCCTTAAAGTGCCCCAAAGCATAAATGGCCCGAAGATCTTCATCGACACGATCTTCATCAAGGGACTCTCCGGGCTTGATGGACAATGCCGCCTCAACGCTGGCAACATCCACCCGACTGATTCCGTCAATCCTGACATCCGACACCGTCTGGCCAGTGACAACCGCCAGCGCGCTACCCGCCCACAGGAAAATGACCAACGCCAAACAAACAACAGCCCTTTTGAGCATAGAATCCGATCTCCTCGACTCGAATTGTGCGGAGTATTCTCTTCGTCACAGCAGCATGGACGCCGTCCATCTGCCGTGCCTAAATGACCTGATTAGGGCAAACAACTTACCAGCATACAAAGTCGTTCATTATAGGAAAAGCCCTGGCGGGTGTAAACTGAAAACTCCCCGCTTAACGCGTTGCGACACAAATGAAACATAAGGCAGCACTGAGCAGAAACCGCCCTTGGCAGGACCACTCAAAATGCCGCCAATTCTCCGTCGCAGATCTGTACAGTGCGGTCCATGCATGACGCCAACTCATGATTGTGCGTCACAATCACCATGGTCAATTCGTGCTCGCGATGTAACCGCTCGAGCAATGAATAGATTTCATCCGAGGTTGAAGAATCAAGATTGCCCGTCGGTTCATCCGCGATCAGCAGGCGCGGTTTTCGTATCAAGGCGCGGGCAATGGCCACACGCTGTTGTTCGCCTCCAGACAACTGCCCAGGTTTATGATGCAGGCGATGGCCCAAACCCACCTGCTCAAGCAAGTCCTGTGCATTCTGGTGCGCGACCACACGCTTCTCACCATAAATCAAAGCCGGCATCATGACATTCTCAACTGCGGTGAATTCCGGTAGCAACTGATGAAACTGGAACACAAAACCGAGGCTGTCGTTGCGAAAGGCATCCAACTGGGCATTCGATAACGAGAACAGATCGACACCGTCAAAAAAACATTGCCCGTCACTGGGGCGATCCAGTGTGCCAAGAATATGCATCAGGGTGGTTTTCCCCGAACCGGAGGCTCCAACCACCGCGACACGCTCACGCGCATGGATCGACAAATTGATGTCGCGCAACACGGTCAGCGATCCCTGTTCGGTATCAAAACTTTTACGAAGATGTCGCGCTTCCAACAACACAGTCATCGTGTTTTCATCGCCCTTTGCAGTCATTATTCGTATCGCAGCGATTCGGCGGGATCAAGACGGGCGGCCCGCAAAGCCGGGTAAACCGTTGCCACCAGGCAGATCACCATGGCCACCACCACAACGGCAACCACATCTGCCGACTCCACTTGCGACGGGAAATGGTCCATACCGTACACAGCCTTGTCAAAGATTGTCACATGCAGCTGCCGTTCCAGCCAGCTGATCATGGCATCTGCATTCAAAGCCAGAGTCAGTCCCAGCCCGGTTCCCAGAGCGGTGCCCGACGTGCCGATCAGCAGCCCTTCGAAAACAAAAATTTTCAAAATACTTCTCGAAGTCGCGCCCATAGACCTCAATATGGCGATATCTTTATGTTTTTCCATCACCACCATAATCAGCGTCGTGGCAATGTTGAAGGCGGCAACCAAGACAATGATCCCCAAAACGATAAACAATCCAAGCTTTTCCAGCTTCAAAGCCGCCAGAAAGGAACCAAACATCTCCTGCCAGGATCGAATGCTGTAGGGATAGCCCAGAGAGCTGCGTAGCGATTCAGCCAGCGGTTGCGCATCGTCAAACCGCTCGACTTCAACTTCAATACCGCTGACCTTGTTCGCGTCACCAATAAACCGTTGCGCTTGATCCAGAGCAATATAGGCGTAATAGGTATCAAGAAAACCACCGCGGGCTCGGGCGATGCCAACAACATCAAACGGTTTGATCTTCGGAATCAGGCCAAACGGTGTCAGGGTAAAATCGGGAGGAATGACATTGACGCGATCACCAAGGGAGACACCAAGCATGGCGGCAGTATCAGAGGCAATGACAATTCCCGGCTGGGTACGGGTATTGTCATAGAGTACTTCGGTCACCGGCTGATTATCCAAGGTAAAAAAGGCTTGTGACAGCACGCGGTTGTCCGCTGAAATACCTTTAAGATTGGCGGCAGCGACGTTGCCATGCGCCAACAGCATGGCTTCCTTGACGACATAGGGTTCCGCCGACACGACCGATGGCGATGCCGCATGAATTGTTTCAACCAGTTGTGGCCAATCCGCAATCCCGCCACCTTGCCCCTGCACCGTCACATGGGGGACATTGCCGAGAATCTGCTGACGCACACCGTCATGAAACCCGGTCATAATGGCCAGCACCAGAATCAGCGCCGCCACCCCGAGGGTGACACCGGTCACGGAGATAAAAGAGATTACAGAGATGAAGGTTTGCTTGCGCCGCGCACGCAGATAGCGCAGGCTGATAAACCATTCATAGCCCATAAGAGAGGTTCCTTTCGCACATGAACTCGTGCTGAAAGTAAAGCCGCCGGAGAAGGAGATGTTGAAAAAAGCCATGCAGGCTTTTTTCAACCAGGCACGCCGGAAAAAATTTCCGGCGTGCTCACAGCATTAACGGGTTTCCTTACGCAATTGCGGGAACAGGATGACGTCGCGAATGGAGGCGGAATCGGTCAGCAGCATGACCAGACGGTCGATACCGATCCCTTCACCGGCGGTCGGCGGCAAACCGTATTCCAAGGCCCGGATATAATCTTCATCCATGGCATGGGCTTCGTCGTCCCCGGCTTCTTTTTCCACCAGCTGTTGTTCGAAACGACCCTTCTGATCGATAGGATCGTTAAGCTCGGAAAAGGCATTGGCCAGCTCACGACCAACAACAAACAGCTCGAAGCGGTCCACCACTTCAGGGCGCTCATCGTTACGCCGCGACAACGGAGAAACCTCCGTCGGGTATTCGGTGACAAAGGTGGGGTTCCACAACTTCGGTTCGGCCACGGCGTCGAACAGTTCCGTGAGCAGCTTGCCGTAACCGATGGTGCCTTCAAACTCCAGACCAAGAGCATTGGCATAAGCCAGAGCTTTGTCAGGGTCTTCCAGGTCTTCCATGCTGATGGTGCCGTATTTGACAATCGCTTCCTTGACGGTGAGGCGATCCCAGGGCGCGGTTAAATCGACCTCTTTGCCGCCATAGCTGATCACCCGGCTGCCACACACTTTCTCGGCGATGGAGCCGATCATCTCTTCGGTCAAGTCCATCAGATCATGATAGGTGGCGTAGGCCTGATAGAACTCCATCATGGTGAATTCCGGGTTATGCTGGATGGAGATCCCCTCGTTACGGAAGTTGCGGTTGATCTCGAACACCCGCTCAAAACCGCCGACCACCAGACGCTTGAGATACAGCTCAGGAGCGATGCGTAAAAACAGGTCCATCTTCAGGGTATTGTGATGGGTGACAAACGGCTTGGCCGTCGCACCACCGGCCACCGGCTGCATCATCGGTGTTTCCACCTCAAGATAGTCGCGCTCCTGCATAAAGGCACGCATCATGCTGATAATCTGACTGCGCTTTTTAAACACCTCGCCCACTTCAGGATTAACGATCAGATCCAGATAGCGCTGACGATAGCGGGTTTCCACATCGGTCAGACCGTGCCATTTCTCCGGCAACGGCTGCAATGATTTAGTCAGCAGCGTCAAGCTTTCAGCGCGCAAGGACAGCTCATCGGTTTTGGTGCGAAACGGCTTGCCGCTGATGCCGACAATATCGCCGACATCCAACTTGCCAAACACCGCGAACGCTTCGTCGCCGATCTTGTTCTTGCCGACATACACCTGCAAACGACCGCTGCGATCCTGTACCTGGATAAAGGCCGCTTTGCCGAAATCGCGACGGGCCATGATGCGCCCGGCAATGACATAATCCTGTTCGCAGTTTTCCAGAGCTGCCGCATCATCCTCGGCATGAGCTTGGTGAATCTGCGCGTTCTGATGACTGACGACAAAACCGTTGGCGTAAGGGTTGGTCCCCTGCTCACGCAGGTCATCGGCTTTGGCCATGCGCTGGGCCACTAAATCATTGATCTCTTCCATTGACATCTTTGTCCTTTCTATTCATTACCATCTGCCTCCAGACGGAGCGCAAACGTACTCTATTTTAAGTGAGCCCTCGGGTAAAAGACTCAACGGGTCCAACACATCGGCCCCGTCCGTTAGACAAAACTACTTACTATTGGCCAGCAGATAGGCTTCGATAAAACCCTCAATGTGTCCGTCGAGCACGGAATCGGTATTGCCGACCTCAAAACCGGTCCGGTGATCCTTGACCATGCGATAGGGATGTAACACATACGAGCGAATCTGGCTCCCCCAACCGATCTCTTTCTTATCACCGGACAGGGCATTGGCCTCTTCCTCTTTTTTCTGCCGCTCCATTTCGTAAAGACGCGCCTTGAGCTGGCGGATCGCTTCCGCCTTGTTGTTATGCTGTGAACGCTGATCCTGGCAGGCAACGACAATCCCCGTCGGAATATGGGTAATGCGAATCGCCGAATCGGTTTTGTTGATATGCTGACCACCGGCGCCACTGGCGCGGAAGGTGTCAACCTTCATATCCTTATCGAGCAGTTCCACCTCAATGCTGTCATCCAGCTCTGGAAAGACAAACACCGAACAGAATGACGTATGGCGCTTGGAGGCGGCATCAAACGGAGAAATACGCACCAGGCGATGAATCCCCATCTCCGGACGCAACCAGCCATAGGCGTAATCGCCTTCAACGGTAAAGGTGACGCTCTTCACGCCGGCATCATCACCGGGTTGATAATCGGTGATCTTGGTTTTGAATCCCTTGATATCACAAAAACGCAGGTACATGCGCAGCAGCATGTCCGCCCAATCCTGAGCCTCGGTGCCCCCGGCTCCGGCGTTAATGCTTAAAATGGCATTGCTGGCATCGTGCTCACCCGACAACATGCGGGCAAACTCCATCTGTGCAACATGACGTTCCAGATCCGGCAATAATTCACGCACCTCTTCGCGTGTGGCCTCGTCGTCACTCTCCGCGCCCAGCTCGACCAGAACTTCGAGATCTTCAACGCTCTGCGATGCAGAGGTCCAGCCGTCAACCAGCTTTTGCAGCGTGGTACGCTCTCTTAACAACTCTTGGGCGCGATCCCCCTGGTTCCAGAAATCAGGATCGGCAATCTCCGCCTCAAGTTCACTGACACGTTCCTGCTTGCTCGGGATGTCAAAGATACCCCCTCAGCTCAGTGAGCTTTTCCGAGAGCTGTTTAATTCGTTCAATTTCTTCGCGAAACATCCGTTCTCCTTGCCGTTTCAATGACAATCGTGCCTTGGTCAACAAGGCGCGTATTCAATAATGCGTTAGATTACCTGCCTCTCAGGCCGGATCACAACTTTTTTTTGCGAGTCTGCCATAACCACAGCAACACGACAATGACGAGCAAACGCGGTAGACTATCACCAGTGCGGGTATAAAGGCTACCCCCCTGTTGAAAATATGCCGTTCCTTCTACCAGAGCCGGTTCAAACAAACGGGATTGAGCCACCACCCGACCAAAAGGATCAACCAGCGCACTGACCCCCGTATTGGCACTGCGCAGCAGCCAGACCCGGTTTTCCACGGCCCGCATCCGTGCCATATCCAGATGCTGCCATGGCGCCGCCGAATCTCCGAACCATGCATCATTGGTGATATTGACCAGCACTTGCGCTCCACGTGCCACCAGTTTCCGGGCCAATTCCGGAAAGATCGCTTCGTAACAGATCAGAACCCCGAGCTGATGGCCATTCATGCGCAACGGTTGCAGCTGCCCTGGGACGAAGTCACCAATACCAACAGCCAGTTTCTCAACCAGACCAAACATTCCCCATAACGGGACATATTCACCAAACGGCACCAGATGAACTTTGTCACTGCGTCCAAGCAACTGCGCCTGGGGTGATAGCAGGTAGGCGCTATTGACGTAATCCACCTCTTGTTCAGATTCCTGCCGCTGATAACTCGGGCTACCAAACAACAGAAAAGCCTGCTGGCGTCGTGGCACTGCGCGCACCTGAGACGCTCTGTTGCCGCCATTCTGGTAGAAAAAAGGCGTGGCACTCTCTGGCCACACCAGCAAATCCGGTTGATCCGCCTGTTCACTGAGATGGCGATAGCGATCAAGCGTCTGTTGCAAATGGGCGGGATCCCATTTCAGAGACTGATCAATACTGCCCTGGACCAATCCCACCCGCAAAGGCTCCTGTGCGGCTGGACAGGCTGAAAGGCGCCAATAGCCATAGCCCAGTTGCATTCCGACTAAAAGAGCAACCACCAGCCCTCCGCGACATAGAGCAGGCTGAACATGGCGAAAATTGATAATCCATTCAGCAAGTTGGGCATTGACGGCAACAACCATCGCCGCCAACCCGTAAACGCCAAACAGATCAGCACTCTGAACAATCCAGCTGCAATCAATTTGCGAATAACCGATATTCGCCCAGGGAAAGCCGGTGAACAGCCAATTGCGCACATATTCAAACGCGACCCAACACACAGCAGTCACCAAAGGGAATGACAGTGAAAACGCGTTTCGAATACGAACGACACACCAGCACGTTGCCGCCCAGAACAAAGCCAGATACGTCGCCAATAAAAGATAAGCGACGATGGACAGCGCCCAAGGCAGGTGCCCATACACCGTCATTACAAGATTCAACCAGTACAGAGTGACGGCAAAAAAAACAACCCCGGCGCTGAATCCTGCGCGCCAGGGCCGATGTGAAATGACGACAAATAGTGGCACCAAAGCCAGCCAGGCCAACCAGCCCAGCCCAGCCAAAGGAAAGGCCAGGGCCATGAGCAGGCCAGAAAGGGGCGGGGCCAACCTCTGCAGCCACGGATTATTCATCCAAGAGATCCTCCGTAGCTTCTTCCCGAATTACGCGAATACGTTGGATCATCCGCTCATCACTTTGCAGGACGACCATTTTTAACGGTGCGACGAGAACTTCTTCGCCGGGCTTGGGAACATAGCCGAGACGATGTAACAACAGCCCACCAACGGAATCGAATTGGTCCCGTTCAAATTCAGGCAAATCATAATAGTCTTCCAACTCATCGAGGCTGAGGCGTGCATCGACAACAATCGTGCCCGGTTCCTCTTCAATCAGTTGGTTATCATCGAGATCATATTCGTCTTTAATATCGCCGATAATCTCTTCGATGAGATCTTCCAGTGTGATCAAACCGGAGGTGCCACCATACTCATCAATGGCAATGGCAATATGCATCCGCTGGGTGCGAAACTCCTGCAACAGCTCTTCAATCCGTTTGGTTTCCGGGACAAAATAGGGCTTGCGCATCAAATCGCGCAGGGAAATTTCCTGGGAAGGAACCCCCCAGAACTTGAGCAGATCCTTGACATAAACCAGACCGACAATTCGGTCAATGGTCTCTTCATAAACCGGAATGCGCGAATGCCCGAACTTCAGCGCCATCTCAATAAAGCTGTCGAGGCTGGCGTCTACCGGGCAGCTGCGCATTTCCGTACGGGGGATCATGATCTCCCGCACAATCGTTTCACCGAATTCAAAAATTGAGCTGAACATCTCGCCTTCTTCGGCATTGATGATGCCTCCTTCTTCCGAGGCGTGAATCAACTCCTGAAGATGTTCTTCTGAGGTCACATGATGGGTGATCCCTAGCAGCCGCTGCAACCAGCTGCGTCGATGTTCCGGTGTACTGTCCATGATCTGTTCCTATTTACTCCCCTCTGCGGTCAATTCGGGAAACGACTGTTGAAGCAGGCCGAATAATTCCCGCTCCTTCGCTTCCATCTCAGCGGCTTGCTCCTCGGTTCCACGTTCGTGGTCGTAACCGAGCAAATGCAAAATGCCATGAATAAGCAAAAAACACATTTCACTGAAAAACGTTGTTTCGGCCTCAGCAGCATCACGTGCCGCCGTATCGGCTGAAATGACGACATCACCGAGCAACTCCGGACAAATCCCGGCGCCTTCACCCTCCTGCTGGGCAAAAGAGATCACATTGGTCGGCTTGTCGCGCTGCAGATAGTCCCGATTAATTTCCTGAATTTGCTCGTCGTCGACAATGACTACCGACAACTCGGTGTCTTCAGGACATTCCAAGGCGTTTAAGATCGTCCTGGCTACCTTTTTGAATGTTGCTATCGTTATATCGTGGTTCTGCTGCTGATTCTCGATATAGATCATCGTTGTTAATCCTTTTAATCTCTTTATCTTTTTCCCGCTCCTTATAGGCCGGTTCAGGATATTCGACACGTTGATGAAAAATCCCCGACAACATGCGGTTAAAACTCTTGGCGATTTCGTGGAGATCTTTCAGGGTCAGCTCACACTCATCAAGCTGGCCGTCGATAAAAATTTTGTTGATGATTTTTTGTACCATGCCCTGAATGCGTGCCGGAGTCGGATCCATCAGAGTCCGACCTGCCGCTTCAACCGAATCCGCCAGCATGATCAGAGCCGCTTCACGAGTCTGCGGTTTCGGACCGGGATAGCGATAATCCTGTTCGTTGACCTGGCCGTCTTTTTCCCGTTGTTGCGCCTTGTCGAAAAAGAACTTGATCAGGGCGGTACCATGATGCTGGCGAATAATTTCAATCAGATCCTGTCCCAGCTTATGTTCTTTCGCCAGTTCCACACCGTCTTTGACGTGAGAAATCAGAATCAACGCACTCATCGACGGTGCCAGTTTGTCGTGACGGTTTTCCGGCGGATGCATATTTTCGGCAAAGTAGAGCGGCTTTTTGATTTTGCCGATATCGTGATAATAGGCTGCCACCCGCGCCAACAGCGGGTTAGCGCCGATGGCCTCGGCGGCATTCTCCACCAGATTGCCGACAACGATGGAATGGTGATAGGTGCCCGGTGCCTGAATCATCAATTCACGCAGAATCGGGGTGTTCATATTGGCCAGTTCCATCAACTTGAAATCGGTGGTGTATTTAAATAACGATTCCACCAGAGGAATGGTACCGTTAACCACCATGGCACAGCCAAAAGCACCGACAAAGGCGAAGCCGAGGCGATACAACACCTGCTCGTTGAACGGATTGTCCGACAAGGAATAAATGGCCAACACCATGCCCATATTGACCAGGGCCAAATACCAGCCGGCGCGATACAGGTTGCTGCGCGCCTGGCTGTGACGCACCCAATGCGCGGCGGTGACACTGCCCGCCAACACATACAGCGAGATAAACAGGTTATTGCCAAACAACATGCCCATCAACAACGCCAGCAGCATGGAGAACACGTAAGCCACTTCAGAGTTAAGTACAATCCGTACCAACATGGCTCCGGCGGCAAACGGCAGCAGATAGTAATAACAGGCCGAATCAATATAGGGAAAGGCACTTTGCAATGCCATGGAGATAAAAATCCCCACTTTAGCGATAACAAACAGACCAACAAAAACCGAAACCAGAAACAACAGATCCCGTTGTTCCGGGTGGTATTTGCGGATGTTCATTTTGGCAAAGCGATGCACGACATAAAACAGCAGAAGAATAGCCAGCATCAATCCGGCGGCATTGCGAGCCATCTTGAAACCATCGACAGACGACTGTAACGCATGCAGCTTCCGCACTTGCTCCGCCGTGACCCGCTCCCCTTCACGGACAATCATTTCACCACGTTTGACCTGCAGCAGAACCGGCAAAACCGATTCAGCTGCCGCCCGCTTACGTGCTTCTGTCTCGCTCTGGTTAAACGTCAGGTTAGGACGGACCATCTTCTGCAGAACCGCCATGACGGCAGCAGCATCTTCAGAAATCGCTTGATCGCCAAACAACTGCTGGCGCAGGTCGTTGATCACCTCATTGATGCCGCGCACCGACTCTTTATCCTCGATCGCTGCCTCTTTTTCATGGGCAAGATCGCGGACAAGAATGGAACCATGCCAGTTATTCTGGAACAACTCCAGATTGCCGACAATCTTTCGGTTCAGACCAGCGCGAACATCGCGGCTGAATTGCGCCACCAAAGCATCATCTTCAGCGAGACGACGGAGCGCTTCAACTTGAGCCGGACTCAGTTGTAAATCTAAAATAGCAGCAGGGTCAACCGGCGGCAAAGGCATAACCCCAGCTTCAACAATCGCTTTCGCAGTCGTATCAGAGGCACTTTTGCCTTCGTCAGTGGGCTCGGTCGGAGCGACGACAACGGTGTCAAGGCGATGCTTTTCGGCATTAAGCTGGCCAAGAACATCGCTGAATTTAAGCGCCACCGCTTTACTGGGGCGCGGATCATAATCATAGAGGGGGATCACCGCATCTGCGGCATCCTGCTTTTTCTTTTCCGTCAGTTCCGGTTCAGGAACCAGAAAATCCCGCGGTGTCTTGATATCGCGCGAAGCGATATCACCCGGCTGATAATAATCAGGAACAAATCCCCCTTTGGGGATGATAATCACGGTTAAAAGAGCAGCCAGCAACACCAACAGCACCCGTTTGGTCGCTGAAGGCGTCAAAACAAAACGTTTCGTTTGCTTCTGTTTATTTTTTGGCGTCATAACTACGCTTTCTCGTAAGCCTGAACAATCCGCTGCACGATGGGATGGCGCACCACATCAATCTGACTGAAACGACGAATGGCAATGCCGTCAATTTTGTCAAGAATTCGCAAAGCGTCAAGCAGTCCAGACGGGCGACCGGTGGGCAAATCAATCTGGGTTGCATCACCAGTGACCACTGCCTTGCTACCGAAACCCAGTCGGGTCAAAAACATTTTCATCTGTTCTCGGGTCGTATTTTGCGCTTCATCAAGAATGATAAAAGAATCGTTCAAGGTCCGCCCCCGCATAAACGCTAATGGCGCAACTTCAACAATTCCCTCGTCAATCATCGCCTGACCCTTACTGCGCTCGACCATATCAAACAATGCATCATAAAGCGGCTGCAAGTAAGGATTGACCTTCTCAGCAATATCTCCGGGCAAAAATCCGAGTTTTTCTCCGGCTTCAACAGCTGGACGCACCAGGACTATGCGGTTGACCTGCTTTTTCTGCCAGGCGGCAACTGCCAAGGCCATCGCCAGGTACGTTTTTCCGGTACCGGCCGGGCCGACACCGAACACCACGTCATTCTGGCGAATCGCATCAATATACTCTTTTTGGGCGAGACTCTTCGGCGCAATATACTTATTGCGGGCGGAAACCAGAACGGTATCGAAAAAGATATCCGACAATTTGATGGAAGAATTGCTACGCAGAATATTGACCGCGTAATCGATATCCGGAGGGTACAGTGGATAGCCTTTTTGCAGCAAAGCCACCAACTGATTTAAAACCAGTTCGGTCAGTTCGACATCAAGTTTTGCGCCACTGATCTGTATGTCGTTGCCTCGTGATCCAAGACGAACTCCCAAAAGTTTCTCAAGTTGATGCAGATGGCTGTTATGCTGCCCAAGCAGGGCATGCACCATCAAGGGGTCCGCAATGGTGAAACAACATCGATAAGGGTCTTCGTTCACAGAAACTCGGCTATGCGCAAACAATATTCCTGAGTGGCGCCCACAATTCTCCCTAGAACCGCAGCGGCATGGTTCAGCCCGGTTTCCAAGCGACCTTTTTCCGTCACTAGGAAATCACCACATCAAGATCGCCCAGATTAGCACTAATACCGGCACAGATCAACAGGGATTTACCCCCCGCTTCAGACAAGCTAACCACATGAAGTTGCGAAACAAAACCACGCTCTAAGCACGCTGCCTTTTGCCATGTCACTTAAGCAGAATCCCCCATCAAACCGCCATAAAACATCAGGACGAAAATTGCCTTTTAATTTCCTCCCCCTGTGTTATAAATACAGCGCTGGAAACATACATTGTTTTAAAATGGCCCGTCATTGTGGCGGACCCACCATTATCACACAGGGCGAAAGTCCAGTTTATCTAATTACTTCAGTAAAAAATAGGACAACAAAGGAGTTCAGTCATGGGCGAAATCATGGACATCTACGCACGTGAAATTCTTGATTCACGTGGCAACCCCACCATCGAAGTTGACGTGTTGCTCGAAAGCGGCGTTCTGGGTCGTGCTGCCGTTCCCAGTGGGGCCTCTACCGGCGAGCGTGAAGCGCTGGAACTGCGTGATGGCGACAAATCCCGCTATCTCGGCAAAGGGGTACAAAAAGCCGTTGACAACGTCAACGAGAAAATCTGTGATGCCCTGATCGGCTGGGAAGTCACCGACCAAGCGGGTATCGATGCCAAACTGCTCGAACTGGATGGGACTGAAACCAAGAGCAACCTTGGCGCCAACGCCCTGCTCGGCGTGTCCCTGGCCTGTGCTCGTGCGGCCTCCGAAGAATCGGGTCTGCCTTTCTACCAATACCTCGGTGGCCCCAATGCCAAAGAACTGCCGCTGCCGATGATGAACATCCTCAACGGTGGTGCGCATGCCGACAACAATGTCGACATTCAGGAATTCATGATCATGCCTGCTGGCGCGCCTTCCTTCAAAGAAGCACTGCGCATGGGCGCCGAGATCTTCCACGCCCTGAAAAAAGTGCTCAAGGACAAAGGCTACAACACCGCCGTCGGTGATGAAGGTGGCTTTGCTCCCAACCTCGGCAGCAACGAAGAAGCACTGCAAGTGATCATGGAAGCCATCGAAGCGGCCGGGTACAAAGCCGGTGAGGAGATCCTCCTTGCTCTCGATGTGGCCGCCTCTGAAATCTACAGCGACGGCAAGTACAACTTCGCCAACGAAGCACAACCGCTCAAAACCGCTGAAGAGACCGTAGCCTTCTACGCCGACCTCGTTGAGCGCTATCCGATCATCTCCATCGAAGACGGTCTGGCCGAAAACGACTGGGACGGCTGGAAGCTGATGACCGACAAACTGGGCGACAAAATCCAGATCGTCGGCGACGATCTGTTCGTCACCAACAGCAAGATTCTTAAGGAAGGTATCGAAAAAGGGATTGCCAACTCTATCCTGATCAAAGTTAACCAGATCGGCACCCTGACCGAAACGCTGGAAGCCATTGAAATGGCCAAACGCGCCGGTTACACCTGTGTCATCTCTCACCGCAGCGGTGAGACCGAAGACTCCACCATCGCTGACCTGGCTGTAGCAACCAATGCTGGTCAGATCAAAACCGGTTCACTGTGCCGCACCGACCGCATCTGCAAGTACAACCAGCTGCTGCGCATTGAGGATGAGCTGGAAGGCGTGTCCATCTTCAACGGCAAGGACGTGTTCTACAACCTGTAATTCGCGTCTGGTTTGAATTGAAAAAGCCCTGCTGCATTTTTTGCGGCAGGGCTTTTTTGCTTTGTGGTACGTGGTACGAAGCGTATTGCTCTGGCGTGCATCATCCGTTCTCAAGGTTGGTGCCCACGTGACGCGGGCTTCCGCGCCCGCACGTCGGGTCACTTTTGCGTCGTCAAAAGTGACGCAAAAACGACTCCCGACCATTGCGCCCTGCGGGTTCCCTCTATACGTTCACTCACACCGCGATGTCGGCAAGAACTCGGCCTGTGTACCACAGTCCTCAAACATTTGCCGACGACCATCGCGGTGACCGTTCTCTTCGTTCGGCGCTGCTGAACGGGAGAACTTGGGTGCTAAATACATACACAAGTGTAGGGTGGACACCGGCCCACCCGTTTAACCGGTGCCACACCAGAGATAGAACGCGACATAATATTGTTATCAACGTTTTACGCCAATGGTGATGAGTTGCAAGATTTGCCGAGCTAAAGGGAGGCAAACCGAATCCGTGAAGCAAAACGGAAACAGACTCATTGGCGGTTAAGCTAGGTTCAGGAGAAGTTCAGCCGGTTTTTGCATCCTTTTGAGCGGCCAGTCAAAAGTATGTCGCCTGCCGGGGCGAGTCCCGGCGACCTTGACCTTGGTTTTGCATTTGCCGTGGTATGCATGATAAAAGCGATTGCACCAGAGAGCTTCATCCGTTCGGCGCTGCTTAACAGGAGGCCTTGGGGGCTTAACGTTTGCGTTCAGAGTGCATTTATGGCGGAGCCAAAAACGTCGCCCTTGGAACGAACTGTTACAAGACATGCTCCGGAGAGTCTCCCTCCACCAGTGACTCTAAGTAACACTCCAAATTGCCTTTTATTTTCTTAAAGACCTCTGGAAAATAACTTGCCAGTTCATGGAAGGTTGGGTTATCCGATGCCGGGCCGCCATGGTAGTGGCGCATGTGCCTAAGAATGTCTGCTCTTTCTTCTGCCGATACTGAATCAAGCGGATTTTGAGCGCTATATCCGTGAAAATTCGACAAATGAATGAATGCACAGCCAAACTTGTATACAGAGCGTGCCCACCCTTCATATTGCTCTGCCACTACAACCATCATTGCATCCGTAACAACAGCCTGTTTGTTCCTGGCAGTCTGGACACTCCAGCGCTCTCCTCTAACCGTACAGGCGATTAGCCTTTCCCGTTCCGTCAAATCAGGGATAGACAGCAGATAGAGAACTCGAATTAGGGAATCAAGCTCCTGCCGCAGGATGGCCATCATTGATCCGGGCAGATCAGGTATGCGGGAGAACGCGACTTCGTGCTCATTGGAGCGTGCCGTTATTAGCTCTATAAATTCCTGCACAAAACTCTCCATGCCTTATAACAGATTAGGTTTCAACTCTCCGCGCTCCGAACTGAAAGCAAATTGAACCGAGTTTGCGGATAATTGTAATAGTCGGTCGGGATTTGCGATGACTTCTGAACTAGCGGATGGTCATTGGTGAACTGGCTAGAGTCGAAATTCAATTTTCCTGTTGCACCGTGCCGCTCAAAATGCGAGACCACAGCCCAACCGACTTTCTGCATTACACGGGCAAGACCAATTACGACTAAAGCACCTATGCTTGAATTTGCAGGACAAGTTTCCTGCAACCGCTTGAGCAATGCATCTTCTTTGTGGTGCACATGAGCACCGCCATCGCGATCAGCAACAACCTTGATTAGATCCCGCAGTGAAAGGGGTACAGGGTGTACCGTAAAGAGCTGGTCTACCCACTCCGTTAGCGGAATTGGTGAGGCGCCTTCATCAAGCATCGGCTGACATATCTCGACACCGTTAAAGTACCGGATGACTTCAAACGGCATGCAGCCGATCTCTAACGCGCTTGAACCTACCGCATGCACGTTATTTAGATATTCTAAATGTTCTGGGAATGTCCCTGGCTGATAAAACTCAATCTTTTTGAGAGGAGTCAGCTCAATGTTTCCAAACAACCGTGGAAGCAGAGAATTGTCCTTACCCCAGTTTGAGTCACAGAGCAAAATGCGCAATTGGGTAGACAGCGCACGATACATATGAGCCTCACCCTCATAGATACAGCGAAGGGACGTATCAATAACTCTGAAGCATCCAACTGCCGCCTCAAATTCCCACTGTTCGCCCACTTCGACCTCCTTGAAACCTAACGATTGAATTCAGCCGCGCGGTTTTGGCGTCTGCGGGAATGATTTATTATAGCCCGTATGCACACGAAAGGTTTCACATTCTGCGTGGCTGGCGCGGCGGAAAGATATGATTCTTACAGTTTCATCATTCCGCATTGTCGTTACAAATACGACAACTGCTCCGCTATCGTCTAACCCCATATGCATATGCCGCTTCTCGCCATTTTCAACAAAGGCGTCGCTAGTCATGAATGGTTGATGCGACACCGGGGTTAGCAATTGCTCGAAATAATGCACAGCACTTTCCAGAGAAAAACCATGCTTTTCACGATTCACCATTTCCTTGGTTTCATCGTACTCTATTTGAGTTCGCCCAATGATCAGCCGAAACTCGTAATCTGGTATTCCTAATTGTTCAGGGATACTCATCGGTACCTCAAGGGCTATCACATGTTACTTTCGCGCCGGCGGCGCCATAAACTCCGGCCCAACCGGATCTGTAATCGCCGCATTAACAATAGCAGCAATCTCATCACGATCCGCCTCTGACAACGACCAACCAAACACCTGATTCACCCGATCCAACTGCTGCGGATGCCGCGCTCCCCACAAAGCAATCGCTCCCTGATCAATCACCCAACGCACCGCCAACTCCAACACACCACGCTGAAAACGCTCCTGGGCAAACGCATCCAGCTTAGCCACCACGTCAAGATATGCGGCATAACGCGGCGCTTTAAATTTCGGATCATACTGGCGAATATCATCGCCCTCAAAGGTCGGCTCCGCCGTCATCTTGCCGGACAACAAACCACGACAGATAGCCCCATAAGCGAGAATTGCCAGCCCATGCTGCTGGGCATAAGGCCGTACATCGCCATCAATCTGCCGCTCAAACAGATTGTAAGGCGGCTGCACACTGTGCAACGGCGCCAGACTGCGGAAACGATCCATCTGCTCAGGATCGTAGTTACTGACACCAATCGCCCGAATCTTGCCGCTGGCGAGCAATCCGGCCATCACCTCAGCGGTCTCCTCAATGGGCACCAGCGGGTCCGGCCAGTGAATCTGGTAAAGATCGATATAATCGGTCTGCAGGCGCTGCAACGAATCATCAATCTCCTGCAGCAATCGCTCACGGGTACAGTTACGCGATACCCGCCCTTTGTCATCCCACTGCAATCCGGCCTTGGTGGCCAATACCACCTTCTCGCGTGCGACATGGCCTTTCCAGGCCTGCCCCACCAGGGATTCAGAATGACCAAAACCATACACTGCGGCGGTATCAATAAACGTGATGCCCTGATCCAGAGCGGCACGAATGGTATCAATGCATTGGCTGTCATCACTGCCGCCCCACAACCAGCCACCAATGGCCCAGGTACCCAGACAGATTTTACTCACACGGATATCGGTTGTTCCCAATGGTGTGGTCTCAATAGCAGATGAACTCATCTTTCACGCCTTTCTGCATGCCAGAACATGCCATGAATGGTGTTGGATTCAGTCGATTCCGGCCAGACAGGTGAGGATACGATGAAATGCCTGACAGGCCTGTTGCGAACAGGATTCTTCCATGGTGTGGTACCCGGTAGTCGGCAGTTGCAGGGTGGTCCCCTGAACAAAGCCGTCTGAAGCGGCAACAATCCGCCCCAGCTCGGTGCTGCCCAGCGATAAGGGCAGTGCCGGTTGCGCGGCCTGCTCAGCCAGTTGCTGCACATAATCGTCTTTAAACCGATAGCTGATCCCATGATCCTGACACAATTGCGCCAAGCGGTCGGTCATGCGCGGGCTGAACGCAGCATTGGCGTCACGACGGCGCAACACCAGCTGCTGGCTGTCTGCGGCCGCTCGATCCGGGAACGGGCTGGTATCCACGACCACAAGCTGATCTGTGGAACCATTGAAACGGCGAAACCATTCGAGCAGATAGCGCCAGCTTTTACCGGCTTCCTCTTCGGCGGTAAACAAGGCCGTGCCCTGAAAACCAAGAGCGAACAGGTGAATCAGATGGGCGGCACTGAGCACATTATCGAGTTGTCCGGTCAACAGGCCGTCGGCCACCTGTAAATGATCATTGAAGGCCACCGGTGTTCCCGCCACCAGCGATTCCAGCCCTTCCACCTCGAAAATCAGATTGTTACGATACGGGCAGACATAGGTATCGACAATCTTGCCCCGACCGAGATAGCCCCCGGTCCAGGGTTCATAGGCCATCACCGGCGTAGCACGGAAGCGATCGACGATTTTCATCATCAACCCTTCCGACACCGAGTTGCCCAGTAAATCGGAGCGATTGCCGGCGACAAACGCCGCATACTGAAATTCGTTGGGACCGGTACAGACCAGGCCGTTGCGATCAATATGCGCAGAGAAAAACGCGCTCTCGGGCGCATCGCCCTGAGCGACAAGCACGCCCTGATACCAGGTCACGCGTGCGCCACGCTCCTCGAGTTCGCGTTGTAAAACGCGAAAAAATGAGTGCTCTGCACCCACCACACTGGGATGGCGCACTAATGTTTTAAGCAGGTCAATAAAGGATTCGCGCTGTTGCACAGATAAAACATCTCCGAGCGTGCGGATCAGTAAATTTTCCGCCGCGAAAAGGTCGAACCGATGACGTTAAAGGTGTTCTCAACAATAAACAGGCTGTGTGGATCGACCGTGAAAGCTAACTCTTCCAATCTTTTAAGTTGAATGTTGTTGGTCACAACCATCAGCACACGGCGTGTTTCGTTCTTATACGCGCCGACACCTTCAAGAAACGTAGCACCAATCTTCATACTATGCATCACCTTCTGGGCGATCTCTTCGTTGTGTTTTGAAATAATCAGACACAGCTTGCGCTGACTGAACATCGACAAGCTGTAATCCATGCACACGGAAGCGACAAAAGCAGCAATCAGCGATGCAATCACCAGATCATTATCCAGACTGATAAAACTAATTGAATACAGGGCGAGATTGAACATAAAGTAGGTTTTGCCAATGCCGACATTAAAGCGTTGATTGGCGATCACCGCGATCACATCTAAGCCGCCATTCGATCCCAGAGAACGCAGAACAAGTCCGGCGCCTCCGCCGCTGATAACCCCGAAACAGACCGCCGCATACAATTGATTCTGGATGGTCACCACCAGGTCGAGGCTGCTGTAAGCGAGAGAAACCGTCAACATGGAAACAAAACTGTAGGCGAGAAAACGGCGGCTTATAAACAGATAGCCGAGCACAAACATCGGTACGTTAAGCAATAAATACCAGATACCGGCGTCGAGCAAAGCCGTCTTGTATTCGATCAATGTTGCCAGACCGAACAAACCACTGGGGACAAAACCGTGCACTGTGGCAATGGATTTGAAACCAACAGCTTGAATCACTGAACCAACGACAATCAACATCAAATTCCAGGGGACGGTGTAGCTGTAATCCCGTTTTAAAAGCAAAGGATCCTCCTTTTGCGCTGGGTAATAAAAAAACGAAACAAAAATGTTTGGCAAAATAACCGGTCGGAACAGACTAACATTGCTCTACACGACAAACAACCGCTGCCCTGCTTCAGTAGGCACAGGCTTCCCGGAAGAAGACGACAGGAGATTCAAAGATCCGATTTCAAAAAAATCGTGTCCAGGTTTGCCAGTTATGCCTTCATGGGGCATGCTTGACTAAAGCATTTCTCATGCGACAAAAACATCTTCCCCGTCGGAGATAAACGCGATAAGTTATTTTATACCAAAGGAGGTCCAGCATGGATGTTTCCACCTGCATGCGTAAAAGTGTCGTTCTTGCTGATCCGGACTGCGACTTTGTCTGTCTGTTGCACAAAATCGCTGCGCCGACGCCACGTCTCGCTTATATCGTTGATGAAAACCGTACCCTGATCGGGGTGGTCTCAGCGCGTGACCTGCTCAAAGAAGTCATGCCGTCCTACATGAATGCCAACCTTGCCCGATCCATCAGTGACGGTGCCGATTATCTCAAACGTCAGGCGGAGAAAGCACGGCATCGTTGCGCTCGTGACATCATGGTTAAAAAGGTGATTTCTCTCCATCCCCATCATCAACTCCTGCAAGCCGATGCTATCTTTGCCGAGCGGGGCTTCAATACATTGCCCGTTGTAGATGACCACAACAAGGTTATTGGTGAAATCACCCGTGTAGATATTCTGGTCCACCTTATTGGTGATCCTTTTACGTATAATTATGATGGTGTGACCGACCTGTCAGAATAGGCAGAGGTAGAACATTCACCGAGCCCATGGGCGGATAACAATAAAGGTCGGGTTGTTTGGTAATCCGGCCATTGTCTACAGTTTCAACACTCGCACGTTTCAAGACCTCAACGAACACGGCTCCGCATCAGGAGCCATCTTTCGGAGTCTCTTATGTATTGGTTTGCCACCGGTATTTTTCTTGTCGCCTACGCCCTGATCATCTCTGAAAAAATCCACAAAACCAAAGTCGCCCTGTTCGGGGCCGCCATCACCTTGATCGGCAAAATTCTTGATCAACATGAGGCGTTTCACGATATGGATCTCGGCGTGGACTGGAATGTTATCTTCCTGCTGATCTCGATGATGGTGATGATCAACATCATGACCAAAACCGGTGTTTTTCAATATGTGGCCATCAAATGTGCCAAGATCGCCAAGGGGGAGCCGTTTCGCATCATGGCGCTGTTTGCGGTGATTACCGGGCTGGGCTCGGCTTTTCTCGACAACGTGACGACGGTTCTACTGTTGGCTCCAGTCACCCTGTTGATTGCCGAGCAGTTGGAGATCAATCCCATCCCCTATCTGATCACCGAAGCGCTGGCATCCAATATCGGCGGCACCGCCACACTGATCGGCGATCCGCCCAATATCATGATCGCCTCCAAAGCCGGGCTTAACTTTATGGACTTCATCGTCCACCTGACACCGGCGATCATTATCATTTTTCTGTTCTGGATGCTGGCATGGAAGATCGTCTTCGGCAAAAGCCTGACGGTCAAAGAAGAGCTGAAACGTCGTATCATGACCATGAACGAGCGCGAACAGATTCGCGACCCTGCTTTGCTGAAAAAATCCTTGCTCATCCTCGGCCTGACCATTCTCGGCTTCATGTTGCACGGCTTCTTCCACTACGAGCCGGCCACCGTCGCCCTGATGGGTGCCATGACTCTGTTTTTGCTCTCGGATGAAGAACCGGCGGAGATCTTCGCTGAAGTGGAATGGCCGACGATCTTCTTTTTCATCGGACTGTTCATTATCATCGGCGGCATTGTCAAAGTGGGACTGGTGGAAGATCTGTCGCGCGCCATGATTGCCGTCACCCATCCCAGACCCGATGACATGACGGTGCTGGCCATGGTGATGCTGTGGTTTTCAGCGATCTGCTCCGCCATTGTCGACAACATCCCGTTTGTTGCCACCATGAACCCCATCCTGATTGATCTGGCCGAGCAGGTGTTTGGTTCGACGGCGACGACAGCCGCCCAAGCCCGAACCATTGATCCGGTCTGGTGGGCCTTGGCTCTCGGAGCCTGTCTGGGTGGTAACGGATCGCCCATCGGCGCATCGGCCAATGTCATCGTCATTGGACTCAGTGAAAAAGCCGGACACAGAATCAGTTTCACGCAGTTCCTCAAATACGGTCTACCGACCATGCTACTGACCATTGTCCTGTCGATGATCTACATTTATCTGCGCTACTATGTGCTGAAGTGGTTTTAACAAGGAGAGGTCATTATTCATTTCACGTCGGCAAAAGAGCATAAAAAAGCCGGGCGCTCAGCAACGTCCGGCTTTCAGGGGGTGATCCGTGTTTGTAAAGTGGAGCACTACTTTGCTTCAGCGTGCTCTCTTTGACGCAGATGTTCTTGCCAGCGCGTGCGATACGGTTGAATAAAGATGTCGAATTCCTGTTGCTGTGCAGGTGTCAAATCCGAGCGAATCTCCTGAACAGTCTGTCGGACAACACGTTGCACACCAGGGCGAATTGTACTGCGAATCTCGCCCAGTTCCTGCTGTGCCCGGTTCAGAGTTGACTCAAGCTGTTTTTCCTGGGCATCAGACAGGTCCAGACGGCTACTGAGACGTTGTGCCAAGAGTTGTGAGATCGCCGGGGCACCCTGTTCGATTACCGAGGTCACTTTATAGCGAAGAAACAAGCCCGTTCCACCGATGCCGACCGCGATGCCTGCAACAAACACCACGACCATAACGATCCATAATTTCCATCTAGTCATCACGATTTTCTTCCTTCCACATCATAACGTCAGCAAAGCCAACGTCTCAAACACCGGGTCTTCAACAATCATGGCGAACATATCGTAATCCATGGTATTCGAAGCATAAAATGCAGCCGCAGCGACAACAACAGCACATAAACTGCACGCCGTGGCAAAGCCCCAAACCTGCTGCGGCGACACATCAAAAAGATGCCCGGCGCGACTAAACAGTGCGGGTAGAGAGAAAGGCTCCGGCGCTTTGATCTTTTCTTTGGCAATTTTCTCCATCACCTGTCGTTGCCAGTCATCCCCCGGATGGATCAATGGCTCAGACTGAAGGTAGGCCTCACGTAAACGTTCTTCCAATTTTTCCATGTTGTGATCACCCATTGTTTTCCTCCCCACAAATTAACGGAGCCAATTTTTGCCGCATTTTTTCCCGTGAGCGATGGGCTCGAACACGCACGTTGATGGCACTCCAGCCCAGGACTTTAGCGGCTTCCTTGACGGTCAGACCCTCTAAATACACCAGAGTCAGAGCAATCCGATCTTTTTCTGTCAGGTCAGACAGGGCGTAATGGAGTAATTCTCTGGCCTCTTGACGGGCCTCACTTCGCTCAAACTGCTCTGTGGCATGATGGGAAATCACCCCGTCAATCCACTCCTGATGGTCCGGTGTCAAGGCGCTTAGCGGCACCTCCTTGGAGCGATAATAGCGCCGCCAATAGTCATAACTGCGATGGACTGCGATCCCGGCAAGCCATTTTTTAAACGGCATCTGCTGGTTGTATTTCGCCAGCGAACGATACACCTCGATAAAAACATCCTGTGCCGTTTCTTCGACCACATCATTGGGCAGAATTCCCGAAACAATCTTGAACACGTAGTTCTGGTAGCGGGTCATCAATTGCTCAAACACGTCATGCTGACCTGCAAGAACCTGTCGGACAATCTTCTGATCGTCTTCCTCTTCCTGACAGATGCGCGCAACGTTTTCGTTCATGGTTATGTCCCTTGAAGCAGATGCTGTCTCATAGGGCACAGCATCCATCGTGGTTATTTGGCTCACCGGTACCTTCCGGATTGCCGCAGGGTCCGGAAGCGTTGTTTGGCGGTGTCACGACTGGCTGCCATCTCCTCTAAAGAAACCTGCTGATCGCCATTGGTATCCATCTCTTCAAAGCGTTTTTGCATTACCGTATGCCATTCGCTTTCACTGATCAATCCATTACCGTCACTGTCCGCAGCATTGTACAGCACATCCAGAGGACGCTGCCCCGATGAGCTGGCCCCCGAAGAAATGGCTTGTGCCCGGGTAAACAGAATACACGACAGAACCACCGCCAACAGAACGATCACCAAATAACTGCGCTCAACGGGACAATAGCGTCGCATTATGGTCTGAGAGTCGTCTTTCATCAGTCCCCTCCATTCGAAACGCTTTTGCTCCAGGTCTTCGTCTCAGGATCCCAGGAACCCTGAACATTTTTAGTCGCACTATTGCCCTGCGGCCCTGTCACCGTTTTTGAGCTGCTGTAACCGTCATCCGTCCGCGTCACGGATTTTGTGGCTGTGGCACTCTGTCCGTTGTCATTGGTGGCTGTTCGTTGACGATTCCAGGTCCCGCTATCCGCATCCCACTGCCCCTGAGCTGATGTGCTATTGCTATAACCTTGAGGCCCTTGGCGAACAACATCGCGTTGATAGCCCTGATCGGGCCGGCTCACGTTACTGGTCTTTGTTGCCGTGTTGCCATTGTTGCCGCTGCGGGTCACCTGTCGCTGAAAGGCATCGGCCTGCTCCGCCCATGCACCAAGAATCAGCAGCAGCAGCATCAGTGACGCGAGGCTCATCCGTGATAAAAAAAACATGTGATGTCGTTGATTGCGCTTCATATCTCACTCCTGTTGTTTAAAAGAAGACGGGCAGCACAGGACGCCTGTAACTCCGATCTTCTGCCTTATGCTTCAGGATTCGCAGCAGTCTGATCAGGAGTTACAAAACAGCAAGATTTTTTTGTATTGAGAGTGATTCAGCGGTGAAGAGCGACGGATAACGCTCCGATATCGACATCGGCAAGATGTGCGATGTGGGCAAGTTCAGCACAAAAAGCGGTGTGTTCGGGATGGTCCGGCAGATGGACGGCTCGTTTCCGGTATTCTGCCCGACTCCAGGTGCCCCAGTTGATCACGGGACTGAAATAGGCACGGGCACCAAATCGCTGCGCAAGAGCGACAAATGCAGACATCTGCCGATAATTGTTTTGCTGAACAACACAACTCAGTAACAGTGAGCAGGGAAGCGTTTGCAAAAAGGCAAGATTGTTCAAAAGAACGGCAAAATTACCACCACGATTTTCGGCATAAACCACAGCATCAGCGGCATCGACGGAGATCTCGGCCGAGCTCAAGTACGGGTGGAGATGGGCCAGTTCCGCCCAACGCTGCGGTGTCCAGAGCAAGCCATTGGAGTGCAGATGTAATCGCTGCAGAGAGGGAAAGGTCGTCGGGGAGATCTTCGCCAGGATCTGCCGGTAGCCGGCGGCGGCAAAGGGATCGCCATGGCCGCTTAAGCGTAGTTCTTCGACCTGCGGTGCCAGGTCTTCAACCACCAGATGCACTAGACGATCAACACGCTTCACCGCCCCGGCATCCAAAGAGCGTGGATTTTGGCGACAACTCGGACAGGTCAAATTACAGCGCGGATCAAAACTCAGGTTCACAGTTCGTGGACCGTGGTTCAGGAAGGCCTCTCCCTGGTGTAGCACCGCCAACAAACTTGGATCATCGCACTGCCCGTCACGGTAAACTGGCGGTTTGACTTCGGCAAGAAAGGGACAGCGTCGGGGGCTGCAACCATGCAAGGTCCCATTAAGCACGGTTTTTCGAACCTCCTGGGCCACAGCACTGTTCCACACCTGCTGCCAGGGTGCGGTCAGAAGATTTCCGATAGGCCGACGTAACCATGCGGGACAACACACAAACGCCGAACCATCCTCGTGAATTTCCAACCAGTTAAACGGTCTGCTGCAACGATATCGCACCGTCATGGATCGTTACAGATCAAGAGCGATATCGTACACGGAGGCCAAATAGCGCAGATAGCCGGCATCTTCACACATACTTTTTCCCGGTTCATCGGAGATTTTAGCCACAGGCTTACCATTGGCAGCAACCAGCTTGATCACCATATTCAATGCGGGTTGGCCGATATCGTTGGTTAGCATCGTGCCAATCCCGAAGGAGATCTGTATCCGACCGTTAAAGTGTTGATAGATCTCTATCATCCGCTCAAATGTGAGGCTGTCGCTGAACACCAGCGTCTTGGAGTGCGGGTCGACTTCCATCGCTTCATACATGGCAATGGCCTTTTCCCCCCATTCGATCGGCGGTCCGCTGTCATGACGCAAACCGTCGTATAATTTGCCGAAATATGGGTCGGAGAAATCACGGATAAACGCATCCATATTGTAGCAATCGGTCAAGGCAATGCCGAGTCGGCCACGATATTCGCGCACCCAGCCTTCAAGAGCTGCTTTTTGGGCATCCGCCAGGCGAGTTACGGCCTGCCAGGCCTGAAACCATTCGTGAGCCATGGTGCCAATAGGCATGAGATTGTAGCGACGGGCCAGGTCAAGGTTGCTGGTGCCGGTAAAATAGTCAGGGAGTGCTTCATGGAGCCGACACACAGCCTCCTCCTGCCAGTCCCGGCTGGCACGTCTGCGGGTTCCAAAATCGGCAAAATGGAATCCCGGCATCGGTCCGGGGGCCTTGAGCAGAGCTATTTTTTCTTCCAGCCGTTGGCGGGCCTGTTCGAAATCAATGCCGCCATAATGCGCCAGAGTGTGCAACTCACTGATAATGGCCAGAGCACAGATCTCCAGCAATGTCACATGCAGCAGAGGCCCTCGAAAGCGGATGTCCAGTTGACCATCAATGACATCAAAACGAACAAAACGCATATCAAGATGAAAAATGCGCAGAAATTCGATGAAATCATGGGTAAAAAAAGGAAATTCGTCGAGATAATCCAGTTCCTCATCGGTAAAATGCAGCAAACAAACCTGCTCCAGTTGCCACTGCAGATCATCGCGCAATGTCGTCAGATCAAAACCATTGTCATTGCGGCAGGCGAATTTCCACTCGACGGAAACCGTGCGGAACTCAGGCGCATGAAAAAACGCCTGCAACATAGTGATTTTATAAAGATCGGTGTCGAGCAAACTGCGGATCAGCGGGCGGTCAGTGATACGTGGGCTCATGCCGCCTCCAATTCACGGCTGTCGGCAATGAGAATGATCCCTGCCTGCCGCATCTCATCGATGGCTGATGCCGTTGTCTCCTCGGCAACCCCGCGACAAGCCGCCAGATTAACGATCACCGTGAAGCCGCTTTTCACCAACTGCAGTGCCGTCGTCTTGACACAGTAATCCGTTGCCAATCCACCAACCAGCACGGTCTGGATGTTATTTTGGCGCAGCCACTCAATCGCGCCGGTACTGATCTGTTCATTGAGGTCATGATAACAGGCCCCGTAAGGATGCATGACAGGATCATTGCCCTTCTCCACCACCAAATCGTAATCCTGCTCTGTCGGCAAACCTGGAATCAGCTGGTTGCCGCGCGTTCCAACCACGCAATGGGGCGGCCATTTGACATCCAGGTCGGGGTAATCTCCTTCGACCGGCTGGAGAATCTCTTGCGGTGTTGCGGCGACCCAAGGAGCTTCGGCAGGGTGGCAATCTTTACTCACCAGACGTAATTGAGCAAAACGGGCTTGAGCATTGAGTTCATTGACAATGGTATCACCTTCAGCAACAGGGAGTTCATTGGGGCACAGCGGCGTAAAACCGCATTGCGGATCGACATCGAAACTGGCGGTGTCTTGTGGATAAATCACCATAAACGCGTTTCCTTTGTTGGGTATTCATATCAACCGTGTCGAATCCAGAGTGAAAATACAAAAAATGATATACGTCTGTCATACCACAAAAAAAAGGCCGGGTTTCAAAAAAACCCGGCCCCAATCAATCGGAATGTGAAATTAAACTATTCGATCACGATGAGCAGATCATCCTGTTGCACCTGATCACCTTCTTTGTACAACACTTCCTTGATCACGCCGTCAATCTTGGCCTTGATGTTGGTCTCCATCTTCATGGCTTCAGTGACAATCAGGGTATCACCCTCTTTCACTTCATCGCCAACACCGACATTAAGCTTGAAGATTTTGCCCGGCATCGGTGCGCCAACCTCGCGGTCGTTGCCTTTTTCCGCCTTGACGTGTTCGCTCTCATCGCTTTCCACCGACAGGTCTTTGACCTTGATCTGGCGCGGTTCACCATTGAGTTCAAAGTAGATGTTGCGGGTACCGTCCGAATGCACCTTGCTGATGGCAGTCAGCGTGACGATCAGGGTTTTACCCGGTTGAATCTCAATGCTGACCTCATCGCCGACATCGAGGCCGTAGAAGTACACCGGTGTCGGCAGCACAGAGGTATCGCTGTACTCCTGACGATGGCGGTCAAATTCCTCAAACACGCCGGGATAAAGCACCGCCGAGGAGACATCGCGGTCGAGAACCGGATGGCCGACCTTCTTCTCCAGCTCCTGTTTCTTGGCGGCAAAATCCACCGGTTCCAGGAACTCACCGGGGCGGTGGGTAAACGGCTGCTCGTCTTTGAGGATAATCTTCTGCAGCTCTTGCGGGAAGCCGCCGTACGGCTGGCCAAGCATCCCTTTGAAAAAGTCGACAACGCCCTGCGGGAAGGTCAGCTCGTGGCCGCGCTCCATGACATCCTGCGGCTTGAGATTGTTCTGGACCATGAACATGGCCATGTCACCGACGATTTTCGACGACGGAGTGACCTTGACCAGATCGCCAAACATGTCATTGACCTCACGGTACATCTGCTTGCACTCTTCCCAGCGATGACCGAGACCGAGGCCCTCAACCTGCGGCTTGTAGTTGGAATACTGACCACCGGGGATCTCATGGTAGTAGACCTGAGCGGTACTGGAACGCAGTTCCGATTCAAACGGCTCGTAGTAGGTGCGCACCGTCTCCCAGTAGTTGGCCAGGGTCTGCATGCCTTCGTTGTCGACACAGGGATCCCAGATGGTGCCTTCCAGAGTCGACAGCAGGCCGTTCATGCTCGGCTGCGAGGTCAGACCGGAGATGGAGGACAACGCGGTATCGACGATATCCACTCCAGCCTGGGCCGCCATCAGCAGCATGGTGCCGCCATTGCCGGACGTATCGTGGGTATGCAGGTGCACCGGAATACTGATCTCGTTTTTCAGCGCCTTGATCAGCTTTTCAGCGGCAAACGGCTTGAGCAGACCGGCCATATCCTTGATGCCAAGGATGTGCGCGCCCATCTTCTCCAGTTCCTTGGCCATATTGACATAGTATTCCAGCGGATACTTGTCGCGCTTGGGATCGGTAATGTCCCCGGTGTAGCACATGGCCGCTTCGCAGATGGCATTATTCTTCTGCACCGCTTCCATGGCCACACGCATCCCTTTGGTCCAGTTCAGGGAGTCGAAAATACGGAACACGTCGATACCACCGGCAGCAGCCTTCTCAACGAAATCCTCGACCACATTGTCGGCATAGTTGGTGTAACCGACGGCGTTGGAACCGCGCAGCAGCATCTGGAACAGCAGGTTGGGAATCTTGCTGCGCAGACGATCCAAACGCTCCCAGGGATCCTCGGTAAGGAAACGCATGGACACGTCAAAGGTCGCCCCACCCCACATCTCCAGCGAGAATAGTCCACCGGCCAGATGGCTGGTCGCCTCAGCGATCTTATCCAAATCGTAGGTACGCACGCGGGTCGCCAGCAACGACTGATGGGCGTCACGCATGGTGGTGTCGGTCAGCAAAAGGCGCTTTTCGTTCAACGCCCAGTCCGCCAGCCCTTTGGGACCTTTAGCCATCAGGATATCGCGGGTGCCGCGCGGGCGAATCGCTTCCGGCCGAATATGCGGGATATCCGCCTCATGCAAATCTTTGAAATGCAGGCGTTTCTTAATATTGGGGTAGCCGTTCACCGACACATGGCCGATGTAATGGAGCAGCTTGTTGGCGCGGTCTTTTTTCTGACGGATGTCAAACAGTTCCGGATGTTTATCCAGATATGATGTATCGCACTGGCCGGTAAGGAACGGCTCGTGATTAACCACGTTTTCCAAAAAGCCGATATTGGTCTTGACGCCACGCACACGGAATTCCTGCAGCGCACGATTCATGGTACGGCAGGCATCCTTGAACGACAGGCCCCAGGTCGAGACCTTAACCAACAGTGAGTCGTAGTGCGGGGTGATGCGTGAACCGGAGTAACCATTAGCAGCGTCAAGACGCACGCCAAAGCCTACTGCGGTGCGATATGCTTTGATCGTCCCGAAATCCGGGGCAAAATTATTGGCCGGATCTTCGGTGGTCACACGGCACTGAATGGCATAACCACGCAGTTCAATATCCTCCTGCTTCTCGACACCAATCTCTGGATCTGAGAGCTTGTAGCCTTCTGCGACACGAATCTGAGTCTGTACCAGGTTACGCATGGTCACCAACTCTGTGACGGTATGCTCAACCTGGATCCGCGGGTTGGTTTCAATGAAATAGAATTTCCCTTCTTTATCCATGAGAAATTCAACGGTTCCGGCATTGACATAGCCCACTTCATTGGCGATTTTCATCGCGTGAGCACAGACTTCCTCGCGTTTTTCCTGCGTCAGTGACGGCGACGGAGCCAGCTCAATGACTTTTTGGTGGCGACGCTGAATCGAGCAATCGCGCTCGAAGTAATGGACGATATTGCCATGGGTATCCCCCATGATCTGCACTTCAATATGCTTGGGATTCTCGATAAATTTCTCGAGAAATACCGTGCCGTCACCAAAAGCAGCTTTCGCCTCGGAGGCTGCCGATTTCAGACCTTCAAGCAACTCCTCCTTGTTGCGTGCGACACGCATACCACGGCCACCACCGCCGGAAGCCGCCTTGACCATGATCGGGTAACCGCAATCTTTGGCAAACAGCAGGGCATCCTCTTCGGTTTTAACCGGATCTTCCGTTCCCGGAACAACTGGAACACCGGCAGCTAAAGCAACGTGGCGAGCCGCCACTTTGTTGCCGAGACGACGCTGAATTTCAGCGGTGGGACCAATGAAGGTGATACCGGCACGTTCGCAGGCTTCAGCAAACTCTGGATTTTCCGAAAGAAACCCGTAACCCGGATGAATCGCATCAACCCCTTTGGCACGTGCCAATTCGACAATTTCTTCGATACCGAGATAGGCATCAATAGGCCCCTTGCCTTTGCCGATCTGATAGGCTTCATCCGCCTTGTAACGGTGCAAAGACAGTTTGTCTTCTTCTGAATAGATCGCAAGAGTACTGATACCCAGCTCAGTACAGGCGCGAAAAATCCGGATGGCGATCTCGCCACGGTTGGCGGCCATAATCTTTTTAAACTGTTTTACTGCCATACTCTCCTCCTGATTGAATTCGGAGCTCAATACCATTTTTATTCACGAAGAAAAATTCGTGATATTTTTTAGTCTTACTTAAAAAACGCTGTTATTACAAATACTTAGAGGTGCAAACTTGCGCACATCTAAACAGAGTCCCCGCTATTTTGTCAAGGCATAATATTGTTCTATTTTTAACACACATGGTGCAAAGCTACCTCAAGGCTCTGAAGATACCAGATATCACACCATTTATTTGAACAAGGCCAGGTGTTGACATCCTGAAAAAAAATTCCGCAAGGCTAAAAAAAATCACATCGTAAGCAGAAGTAAACTTACAGTGTACTAAAAATAATCCCGGCTGCAGCACTACCCCTTAATGTCTTTTTTCTCTGGCGATCGAAAGTTGCCCCTACTCACAGTCCCTGTCAGGCGACTTTATTCCGGCATTACCGTGGAGGTGGCCAGGTTTTACAATAAGACGCTGCAGGGCTTAGCCAACAAGGAACAGCACCTTGCCTGTTTTTTCATAATCGTGATATTCTTCAGTCAAAAAAATGACGCTTCCACACTCAGATTAAAATAGGGAAAGCGGACCAGGTTTACTCTAACGAGGCTTTCATGGACAAAAAATGCTCAGTTCTCTTAATTGATGACGACGAGCAAAGCTGTACAACGCTTGGCTTATTGTTAAAGAAATCGGGATACAGTGTTCAAATCAGTCATTCAGGAGAGGAAGGTCTGACTCTGTTGGCGAAGACACCATTTGACATTGTCATCACGGATCTGCGCTTGCCTGGAATGGATGGACTTGAGATCCTAAAAAAAGTCAAAGAGCATAACGCAGAGATCAATGTCATCCTGATCACGGGCAACTCTTCGGCGGAATCCGCCGTCACCGCCATGAAATATGGGGCTTTCGACTACGTCACGAAACCGCTTAACTTCGACAAGCTCAAGGTGATTCTCGACAAGGCCCAGGAAAAACTGCAACTGGTGGCGGAGAACCGCTTCCTGCGCCAGCAATTACGCGGACGCTATGCGTTTGACAACATCATTGGGACCAGCATGACGATGCAACAGGTGTTTTCCCGCATGCAAAAAGTATTGCATACGGATTCCTCATTGCTGATCCTCGGAGAGTCTGGGACAGGTAAAGAACTCGTCGCAAAAGCAATTCATTTCAACGGCCCACGTAAAGACCAGCCGTTTGTCCCAATCAACTGTGGCGCCATTCCTACGGACCTGCTGGAAAGCGAGCTGTTTGGTCATATCCGCGGTTCATTTACCGGAGCCATCGCCAACAAGTCCGGTAAATTCGAACAAGCCAATGGTGGTACAATTTTCCTTGATGAAATCGGCACCATGCCGGTTCATCTTCAACTGAAGCTACTGCGTGTCCTTCAAGAGCAGGAAGTCCAACCCGTGGGCAGCAATCGCAATATCAAACTGGATGTACGGGTTATTTCAGCGACCAATGCCGATCTGGAACAGATGATCCGTGACGGTCATTTTCGTGAAGACCTGTTTTACCGGCTCAATGTCATTCCCATCACCTTGCCGCCATTACGCCAGCGCAGTGAAGACATCGCCTTACTGGTCCGTCATTTTCTTCAGAAGAGCTGTCGTTATATGAATCGATCCATGATGCCGATCGAAAGTGCGGCCCTTCAAGTGCTGGAAAACTATGATTGGCCCGGCAATGTTCGCGAGCTGGAGAATGTCATTGAGCGTACGGTTGCGTTAACCGACGGCCCGCAGATCACCCTGCAGGACCTGCCTCCACATATCACCGGCAGTCGCATGGCGTCGATATCCGGACAGGATCTTTTTACCCTGCCGGAGGATGGTGTCGATATGCCGAAACAGATTCAGGAAATTGAACGCCGTTGGATTACGCAGGCGATGGAACTCAATCAAGGGGTCAAATCTCGAGCAGCGACCATGTTGGGGATCAACCGGACCACACTGGTCGAAAAGATCAAAAGACTCGGACTGCCGCTCTAGGCAGCAGTCCGAAAAAAAGGACAGGATATTTTTTTAAAAAGCGTTAGCAACGTTCTTTGAGGTGATTGTAGAAAGCCGTCGCCAGAGGGCTGAGTTGACGATTACGACGCTGGACCAGATAGAAAGAGCGCGGCATGGTCACCCCTTCAATCGGCACTGATACGAGGCTGCCACGTTCAATATCTTCCGACACGGATAACGAAGATAAGATCGCCACACCAATACGAGCACGCACCCCCTGACGAACCGCTTCATTGCTACCCACTTCAGCAACCACCTGAAAATGGGGAACTTCTACACCTGCTTTTTTCAGTCCCTGAGTCATCTCAATGCGGGTTCCCGATCCCGGCTCGCGCAAGATAAACGGGACTTCAAGCAATTCCCCCGGATAAACGGAAGAACGCTTTGCCCAGGGATGGTCAGGATAAACCGTCAGCACCAGCTCATCGGAAAACATCTCTTCACACTCGACGCGTTGATCCTTCCACATGGTGCCAATGAGCCCGAGTTCCAGGGTGCCTTTAAGAATCTCTTCAACAACGGCTGTCGTCCCGGAAATTTTCAGCATCAATTCAATACTTGAATAGCACGATTTAAAGCTGTCAATAAGCGGCGGCAGCAGGTAGGCACCTGGAATCGTACTGGCGCCCACAGCAAGCTTACCCGACAAATTCCCCTGGAATTGCTTGATCGCCTGATCCGCTTCATCTTTAAGCTGGATGATCCGTCGGGCATACTGATAGAGAATTTTACCGGCATGAGTTGGTTGAGCACGTCGACCGAGGCGGTCAATCAGCTTCTCGTTGTAATGCTCTTCCAATGTCCGAATATGTTCGCTGACCGAGGGTTGAGAAAGTAAAGCCGCTTCAGCGGCTCTGGTAAAGCTTCCAAGGTCAACAACTTTGCAAAAAACTTCAAGTCGACGGATATCCACAAGCGTCTCCTGACAGAAAGGATTGATAGGAATTGCCGATATTAGCAGATGTCCTTCTTTGACGCAATCATGGAAAATCAATAACAGACATTCTCTTTTCGCTCATGAAAAAAATAGAGATTAATCAATTGTTTTCAGCAACTAGACAATCAGGGAGAAAATACTAGAAAGCTTTAGCAGGAAAAATGTGCGTTAAAAACCAATAGGGGTCATCAATAATGATGTTTTTGAAGAGAACCTTCAACCAACGTTTTCGTGAAAGTCCTCGGCAACGCATGCGGACAGCTTGCGCCATAAATGGCGTTGAAACCATCTGCAAATAAGGCTCACTCACAGTGAGTGTCCACCACGAAACAGTACAAATTTTATACAGATTCGTCCTTGAGCAGCTCACGCACTCTCTTTTCTGAAAGATTGTGATTAAAAAACAGATGATAAAATTTGCGTGTCTCTTCGACCATGTCGATTGTGAAGTCCTCAGGGTAGAGTTTCCATGTCAGCCATTGCACCCCGATAAAACGCATCATGGAAGGCGGTCGATCAAACCAGTTGAGCGGATAATCGGGAATCAGATAAACCTTGCCATTTTGCACCGCCTGTATTTGTTGCCACCCCGGCGACATGAGCCCCTGACGGACAAAAAGGCGCTCCGTCGCCAGAATCACCTCCGGGTTGTAAAGCAACACCTGCTCAAGTGTTAATTTTTCCCGCCCCGTTCGCTGCTTTAAACGTCCCTTATGCACATTAACTCCACCGGATAACGGAATGAGTTCCGCATGAAAGGAGTGTTCCGGTTCCGTTTCAAGACCATCAGGTCCCTGTGCATAATAGACACTCTTGACGCGGGAGGCAGGGATTGTCGCAACGGTGGCTGTAACTTCAGCAAGCACACTGCGCCCATAGTTCGCCAACGTTTTTCCACGCTCTGGCTCGCCGAGCAGCTCACCGAGAAATTCCAGAGTTGCCGGGTATTGTTCCAGTCGATCCATGGCGACAAATACCACTGGGATGTGCCACTGATTCAGCTGTTGCAGCCAACGTTGGGCGACAGGAGACTTGCCCCAGCCCCAGAAAACAACAACATCCGGTCGCAGAGCCAGTAAGGTCTCCTTATTTACTCCTTGGCCGCCGAGAAAGCTGCCGATAACGGGACGATCATGCAGCCGAGGGTCCAAAATTTCCCAATCCGTTTGAGAAGGTGCGGATGTAAATGCCGCGAGTTTCATCGGCGCCACGGCATAGATCATCCAGTTGACCGGAGCCACGCAACCAACAACCCGTTCGATATGGTCGGGAACAGTGACCGCCCTCCCGGCCATATCGACAATGTCACGAGCAAGACTGGAGGTTGCCAGCACCAAGAGCAGAACAAAACTCGACAGCACAGTCTTCACCGTTTAGAACTCCCAGCTCAGTCCAAGATAATAACCACGCGGAGACAACGTGAATGCCTCATGATCTTCATCGAAGAGGTTATCGATACCCGCATAGAGTGCTACGTTTTCAGACAGACTTTTTTCGAAAGACAGGTGGGTCAACTGATACGCCTCTTGTTCGAGACCTTCACCATCTTCCGAAGTACCAAAATACAACCAACGAACCTGGGTCAGAATCTGCCATTGCGGTTCTGTCCAGGAGACGGTGACACCACTTTTCCAGCACGGCTCATCAGCAAGATCTTGGTGTGTTTCCCGGTCCTCTGTATCGACGTAACTGAGCTGAGCAGCAATCTGTAATCCGGCTGGCAACATGATTGAGGTTTCGAATTCCACTCCCTCGGCACGGACCTCATCGTAATTGACATATTGGTAGGTCAGATATTTACCACTTGCCGTTTGCAATTCAGAAGCAATCAGGTCATCAAGATCCGTGCGAAACACAACCAACTGACTGCGAAATCGCCCAAAATGCAGACTGGTTCCCAATTCGTAACTCCGTGAGGTTTCTTCATCAAGGTCTTCGTTATTCAGGTACGTCTCAAAGCCTTTTTTCAGTATGGATGTCACATACAGTTCATTCAAATTTGGCGCCCTGAAACCTTCTCCATACCCGGCCCAGACCCGTCCATGGTTAAAACTCCAGCTCAATGTGGCACGTGGTGTGAGATGCCCCCCGAAATCTTCATGATGATCAAAACGTACGCCGGCAATCAGGTTGACGCTCGGTGTGATTTGCCAGTCAGCCTGAGTAAACAAGGCACTGTTCAACACACACTCTTCATCGTGGTCCATGCCATCCACCTTGAGACTGTCTTCACGGATTTCACCGCCGCTGGTAAGAACAAACCGATCTGAAACCGAGTATGTCACCCGGCCATCACCCTGAACCAACCGCCGCCGTTCTTCTCCTTTTGATGTCGGAGGATCAAAAGATGAAGTGGCTTTATATTGACTGACGTATCCACGCAGCATGGCAGAGAGCGGTTCCCCCTGATTCAGATGATATTCGGCAAATCCTCCCCAGCGGCGGTCATCGGCATCATAGCGACGATCCACATTCAGATAGTAACGACCGCCATCACGTTCAAAATGTCCATATTCCCCACCAAAATTCACGTGCTGTCGCGGGCTGATTTCAACATGCGCCCGCCCGACAAGACTGTTCAACGACGTTTCATCAATATCGTCAGGCAACTCACCGTCACCGTCCCAATCATCTTTAACCGCACGGGCGACGCCAAGATTCGCCTGAACTTTTTGGCTTCCGCCAGTGATGTAGGCTTGTCCCAAATGCTCGGCAGAAGGTCCAAATCCTCCCCGCACATCGACTCCAACCTGTGTCTCCATGGTCGGTTTTCGGGTGATAATATTGACGACACCGCCAATGGCATCACTGCCATAAAGAGCTGAAACAGGCCCCCTGATGATTTCAACACGCTCAACCATGGTCACCGGCAATTGCGCGACATCCATCTGCGCTTTAAAACTTCCTGCCAAACGACGTCCATCAATCATGATAAGCGTATGATTCCGGCCAACCCCGCGAATTGAGGTCCCGACATTGCGCCCCTCTGCCGTCGTCAACATGATTCCTGTCGCATAAACCAGAGCGTCCGAAATCGTTTCCGCTCCCATTTCAACCAATTGCTGACGATCAATGACTTCCGCTGCAACTGGGACCTGTTCCACTTTTTTTTCTGCTAATGTTGCTGTGACAACCAACGGGCTCAATTCTGTCACACGATCCTGTGCCAGGCCCTGGATCGGAGAAACAACAAAACCTACCAACAACACCACAAGCCCTTGCCACTTCTTCCCCAACGTCATAAAAACTCCTACTCCTACCCATAATTAAATGAAACACCAATGACAGAATTCTGCCATCACTTCACATAAGACTGTGCGTAGCCCAAGGCACAGACAAAATTGATCATCACCCCTTCAACAGCACAATCCTGGCAAAAAAGGATCAAGATCACGGCAATATGAATGATCAGTGAAAGGTGAGGCTGTCATAGCCTCGGCAGGGATACACGGACACCTTTGGCGAGAAAAACCCAATGCGTGACATGATCATGTCATCGAGATACTATTGTGTCAATAGAATTTTTTCACATCTCTCAAGGGTGTCGATGGAGAGGAGTTCAAAACATTAGGGGGGGGATGCCCTTATGAAGAACATCCCCCCCCCTAATGTTGATATGAAAAAAAATTGAAACGAAATCAATCGTTGCGCACCGGCGCCAATTCCCCGGTACGACGACTTTCATAACCGGGAAGTTCAGAAAGGATTTTACGGTATTGTGGTGAACGAATCACCTCAACCAACGCGGTAATTCGAGGATCAGACATTGAGGCATCCAGAATACAAAATTCATACGCCTCTTTTCGCACAGAAATAAAATCAAGCCCTTGCTGGGCACAGACAAGACGCAACGCCACACCGGCCTGAGCAAAACCGCTGCGAATTGCCAAGGCAACGGAGCTGTGATCATTAACCGTATGGGTCGCAACAAAGTTGTTGCTGTGTAGTTCGTCAAGCACCTGTCGCGCCCCGGAGCCCTCTTCCCGAGCAATCCAGCGGACATCCGCATTGAGGATCGCCCCGGCACCATCCTGAGCAAGTCCAGGAGACAAAGCCAGCCCCTCTTCCCAGTCGGCGATCCGTACCAGATGGAAATCAGAGCGTAAAACTTTCGCAGCAGCCTCACGATTGCCCTGTTCCTCATCCGACTTGCACAGGTGAATCCCGGCAACGTGCACCAATCCCTGTTCCAACAACTCCAGCGCCGTACGGCTGGAACGCTGCAGCACCACCATGCGAAAAGGTGTCTGACGGGAATATTCAGCAGCCAGCAGCCCCACCGCTGGATCACAACAGGCGATGACCAATGTCCTTACCGGCTCGGAAAACGGGTGATCAACACATTTTCCGGCACGGCTGACACCATCATGCGGAACCATTCCCATCGGGCTGTTCTCAACCGGATAAAGCAAGTGGCGTGAGCCAACCATCGCCCGCCAGTAACGTACCGGATCCTGAGTCGGCGGCCAGGCCCATTGAGCCGTATCTTTACCGGCCAGCACAAAAAGATCTTCAACACGGCAGTGAAACGCAGAGGCCAGGGCAAGAGCAGCAGCCGTCGAGGGAATCAGCCGACCGGCTTCAATAGCACTGATTCCGGTACGCGATAATCCAGCCCGGTCTGCCAGGTCCTGTTGCGACCAGCCAAGCCCTTCCCGTTTAGAGCGGATCGTATTCTGAAGTACAAAGTTTTCTTTTGACATGTTTATATCACCATGACATGATTATATCTCACAGACAGGGCCCCAGGTCAAGGGGCACCTTCAAGCCACGCAGGCTATGTCAGCCATGCTCATGAGCTACGACAGACTCAACGATAGCATTCCCCACTTTTTTTTAGAAAGGATAAAGTTCCATGCGAAGTTTCCTGTTTGCCATTCTTCTGTCTCTAGTCTTTGCGTCTACTTCTATGGCCGGAACAATCAATATCTCCGTTGCCGCCAGCATGACAGATGCCGTGAAAGAGTTGATCACCCTGTTCCAAAAGGACCACCCCGAGACAAACATTCTACCCAACTTCGCTTCGTCAGGTGCTCTGGCCAAACAAATTGCCCAAGGGGCTCCGGCAGAACTTTATATTTCAGCAAACCCCAAATGGATGACCTATTTGGTGGATAACAATCTGATCCATAAAGATCAGGTTCGCACCTTTGCCCATAACACCCTGGTCTTCACCGGACGCACTGAAGTAACACTGAATGGAATGAATGACCTGCTTAACTTAAGCACGTTGGCTATAGGCAGCCCTAAAAGTGTGCCTGCCGGTCAATATGCTCAACAAGCCCTGGAAGCCGCGGGGTTATACAGCAAACTGCAAGCACGACTGGTGTTGGCCAAGGATGTGCGTCAGGCCTTGCTCTATGCGGATCGCGGTGAAGTGGATGGTGCATTTGTCTACAAGACCGATGCCCTGTTGGCACAACATGCGAAGATTCTTCTTGAAGTTCCTCAAGAGCTTTACAGTGAAGTCACTTACCCGCGCGCGCTGACTCTGAGTGGCGAGAAAAATCCCGAATCAATCGCATTTGCCGAATTTATCTCCACTGACGAGGCCACAACAATCCTCAAACGCTACGGTTTCGTCATCAGGTAAAATTTACCACAGACACCCAGCATTAAAGTGCTATACTAACAACCTATAAGGCATATAGCTTTTTCAACATTTATCAATGGAGATGACCATGAAACTGAGCGCACGCAACACCCTCAAAGGTACCATCAAAGAAATTATTCTCGGTCAAGTCAACGCGGAAGTTATTCTGGAATTGCCCGGTGGAGAAGTGATCACTTCGATTATCTCAAAAGATGCCGCAGAGGCACTGGGTCTGTCCAAAGGTAAAACAGCGTATGCCATTATTAAAGCGTCAGCTGTTGTTTTGGGGACAGACGAATAAACGCAGATTTTTTCCTGCTAAAACCCCAAAAGGGAGTGGCTTGCCACTCCCTTTTTTATTTCAACATTCTGTGGATTAACGCAATCCTAACCGCGAAAAGATCTCACAGGTCGCAGTGGCACTGTTTAATGTATAGAAGTGAATGCCGCTCACCTTATGAGCGACAAGGTCTTTTACCTGATCAATGGCCCACTCGGTGCCGATCCGTTCCACTTCTTCATCACTTGTTGCCTCAGCAACACGCTCTAGCAGAGGCGCTGGAAAACGAGCTCCAGCAGCCAGTTCCGCCATGCGCATCATGCCCTGACGTGTACGCAACGGCATGATCCCGGCGATGATCGGCACCTCAATGCCTGCCAAACGGCAACGCTGACAAAAATCATAGAAGTCACGATTATCAAAAAACAGCTGCGTCACAATATAATCCGCACCGGCATCAACCTTCTGCTTGAGATACTCAATTTCCAACAAGCGGTTGGGCATTTCCGGATGTCCTTCAGGGAAACCGGCAACACCGATACTGAAGCGGGGAAAACGCTCACGAATAAAGCGCACCAAGTCAATGGCATGCTTAAAGCCATCGTCAGGAGGAGACCAATTCGGATCATCCTGAGGCGGGTCACCACGAAGCGCCAACACATTTTCAATGCCACTCTCTTCGTATTCGCTGAGAATCGCCGTCACATCGTCGCGCGTTGCAGCAACACAGGTCTGATGAGGAACAACCGTCACGCCCGTCTCTTTGTGAATACGCAGCACAAGGTCATGCGTCTGCGAGCGGGTCGATCCACCTGCGCCATAGGTCACGCTCACCGAAGAAGGGGCCAGCGGTGACAACTCGGCAATATTTTCAAATAATTTCTCCCAACCAGCAGGTGTTTTGGGTGGAAAAAACTCGAAGCTCAATGAGATTCGGCCCTGATCAAGAATCTCTTTCATCAACATACAATTCCAGTCCCTTTACTGATGCAATGCCGGGCAGCGCCACTGGCAATGGTAGCCGGCTTCCTTCAACAATGAAATCACCGTAGCAAGATGAGCACCGACAGAATCAACGCCATGCGAATCATCCCCGGGCAGCAAATCAATCCCCAATTCTAAGGCTTTGTGCAATACAGGAACACTGACGTAAGGCTCATCCGCTCCCTTAAGCAAAGCGCGGGCATTATAATCAAGAATCAGTCCCAACTCCTGTATCCGCTTCAGATTACGCTCCATCCGCTGCTCTACGGCAGGGCATTGCAAACGGGTCGGATAATCAGGATCGTGAAGGCGAATCAGATCAAAATGTCCCACGACTTCAGGTTGCAATTCGTTAATCATTGCCAACTGGGCATCGAAATAGGCACAATAAAGCGGTTCATAACCACCATGATCATCAAAGGCCTGCTGATAATCTGTCGGGCTGAAATCAAAGCAGCGCCCGTCAACATGGTGGACGGAACCGACCAAGTAATCGAGACCATACTGAGATTTGAGCTGTTTGGCAAAATCAAGAGCGCCTGGATAATATTCTGTCTCCATCCCGACATACAACGTCAGGCGGTCGCGATAGTCCTGTTGTAACTGGCGAGCAGTTTCAACATAACGCGCAAACTGATCCTGAAGATGGCGCGCGGTCAACCCTGCCTCGCGTTCATCGGGATAAAGAAAACGATCCTCCGTGGGTGGCATATGTTCGCTAAGCCCGACCCAACTGAACCCCTGCCGTGCGTATTCGTCCACCAGCTCGGCCAGGGTATCATGGGCATGCAGACAGAACTGGCCGCTGTGTCCACCATGAGCTGACACGAATTGTGGTTGCTGATTGATCATCTCTTGCCACCTCCTGCTCAGCTGTTAAAAGTCGTTCTATCTCTTCGGTCCGGTCCAGGATCTCTTCCTGATCACCTGCTGCGCAGAACAGAGAAAAGATGTCCACTTTACAAGCGACCCTGCACAAGGTATATCAGATTCACAGAGATCAACAACACCCCGGTCCCAAGACATAGGAGTTCTGATGAAAAAGATTATTGCTACGGCAGACGCACCTGCTGCTATCGGCCCATATTCCCAAGCGGTCCAGATTGACCATTTAACATTCTTTTCCGGTCAGATCCCCCTTGATCCGCAAACGGGAGAACTGATCAGCGAATCCATTCATGCTGAAACAGAGCAGGTAATGAAAAACATGCGGGCGGCACTGGCCGGAGCGGGCCTGGAGTTCCGCCATGTGGTGAAAACCACCATTTTCCTGACCGACATGGATGATTTTGCCGTGGTCAATGACATCTACGGTCGTTACTTCAGCGACAACCCTCCGGCACGAGCCTGCGTCGCGGTTGCAGCACTGCCCAAAGGGTGTCACATTGAGATTGAATGGATCGCCAGCTCCAACGCCTGACAGTCCGGTTTTTAACAACTACTCCGCGCTGTTTTTACGAATGTAATATTCGAGACCCGATTTTTTGATGACGTTACCAGCATCTTCCGCTTCGGAATAACTGTCATACTGACCGACAATCACTTCATAACGACGATGTTCTCCGTCCCCGCGCGTCTGCAGATAGCTTTTCATACCCAGCTTGAGCAGACGCGCCACACGTTGGTCGGCGTAATCATGATTACGGAACACGCCACTCAATAACACGTAGCGTTTCGGAGTCTGTTCATCCGTATGAGCATGTTGTTTCATTTGCTGTTGCCGTTGCGATTTTTCCTCTGCAACGGTTCTCTTCCAGAAGTCCGCATCAAACGGGGCAATGCGCTGAACAATGTGGTACCCATCCTCCGACTCCAGGAGGACAGCCGGTGAAAAACACTCCCGTCCGGCCAGTTCCCGGGTAAAAGCCTCCGGCATGCTGGCAAGGGAAATACCGCCAATATAGCCACCACTTTTCGCTTCACTTCCGGTGGAGAATTCACGCGCCAACTCCTCAAACAGTTCGCCATCCTCCAAGCGTTGCATGACGTGGCGTGCTTGAGTGAGCGTCGGAACGGTAATGCGCCTTAAATGATAAATATGCGGTTCACAATGCCAGGGTTTTTCTGGGAGATCCCAGCCCAGGGCCGTGAGTTTGCGTTGAAGGTCAAATCCGGGCAGACCAAGTTTTTCGGCAATAGCCAGCGCCATGCCGGAGAGATGGTAATCACCAAGGCGAAACAGCACTTCACCAAGATAATAATAGCCGTAAGAGAAACCGGGATTGAGCTCGAGAACCCGGGAGAACTCCTTGTGTGCCTGAGGTAGACGGCCGGCAGCCAGATAGAACACGCCCATCTCCATGTGGAGGAAATCTTCTTCCGGTGCTTTATTGATCGCCAACTGCAATTCTTCGATCGCCTGATCGACAAATCCCAGGTCATACAAAACCTGTGAAAGGTTACGGTGAATATTGGGATCATCGGAACCGGATTCAAGGGCTTGCCGGTATGAGCGAACAGCCCAGAACGGGTGTCCGGCCTGCAGATGACGTTCTGCGAGTTGGCGATGGACATCACTGACCCGGATCGGTTCATCCGCCCAAGCCGCGTTGAAGCCGATCAGCAGAAAGCAAATAAAAGCCCACAATTTTAGTTGGCTCACTCAGAATCCTCCTGTGCAAGACGGATCATAACGGCTTTCATATCTTCCCACACATCACGTTTTCCGCCGGGGTTTCGTAACAGATAGGCCGGATGGTAAGTTGGCATGACAGCAATTCCCTCGTATTCTGACCACTGGCCGCGCAAATGGCTGATTGGCGTCTGCTGTTGCAGCAAGGTTTGGGCGGCAAACTTTCCGAGCGCAACAATCACGCGCGGTTTCAAACTGGCGAGCTGTTGTTTGAGAAACGGTTCGCAGGCGGCAATTTCGTCAGGATTCGGATTGCGATTTTGCGGTGGGCGGCATTTCACCACATTGCAGATGTAGACCTGATCGCGTTCAAATCCCATGGCAAAAAGAATGCGCTCCAGTAAGCGACCTGCTTCACCGACAAACGGCAGTCCTTTTTCATCCTCTTCACGGCCGGGTCCTTCACCAACGAAGACCAGTTCGGCATGCGGGTTGCCACTACCAAAAACAATCGAATGGCGACTCTGGGCCAAATCGCAGCGCTGGCACTCCCCCAGCTCCTGACGAATTTCTTCCAGGGTCGGCTGGCGGCAATCACAACGACCGGTCTGGCATTGCGGTTGCTCGTGGCACAAAGGCAACGGCGTGTCATGGGGGTCAAGATACACCTCATTAACACCAAGGCTGTGCAATTCCGTTAACACGGCCCTTGTCTGACTGAGCATTTCATACATGGTCTGGTCAAAACTCTGCGGCATGCGACTTTACATCCTTTGGATCTGGCATTACTCTAAATTTATGGAAATAAAACGCCTCTTACCTAGCCGAGCTGCAACATCTACGATGATCCTTGCGACTGTCGCCGGTGCGGGTCTGGTTCTGTTACTTCCGGATTGCGCCTGGGCCTGGGGATTCGGTGTCCACCTGCAATTAGGTAACCGCATTCTGGAAAATCTCACCCTGCTGCCACCAGTCCTCCAGCATCTGCTCAATCACTACCCCGGCGACTTTTTATACGGCAACATCAGCGCAGATATCACGTTGGGCAAAAAGTACACCCACTATCTCAAGCATTGTCACAGTTGGAACATGGGGCACAGAATCCTCAATGAAGCCCGCAATGAGGCCCAGCGCGCCTGCGCCTACGGCTATCTTGCCCATCTGGCGGCGGATACGATTGCCCACTCATATATGGTGCCCTTCAAAATGATCCGCAGCTACAACACCGTGTTGCTTGGCCATGCGTACTGGGAGTTGCGCTTTGAGTCACAGATCCCAGAAGAGGTCTGGCAAGAAGCCCGACTTTTGGCCCGCCAGGATTTCAAACAGCACGATCAGCTGTTGCGCCGGGTTCTGGTCAACACGCTGTTCTCATTCGGCACCAACAAACGTCTGTTTAACTCCATGTTGCTGATCAGCCGCATTCGCCGCTGGCAAAAAATATTGCAGGCCGTTGACCGGCGTTCCAGTTGGGTAGTCAGCGAAGAGGAACGCACGGAATATCTGGAAATGGCCTTTCAGGCGATTGTCAGCGTATTGGCTGAAGATAAAAGTCCCTTTCTCCAGGCTGATCCAACCGGCGAACGGGCGATTCATGTCGCCCAACAGATTCGCTCAAACCTCAACGCACTCTGGCTGGATGGCAAACTCCCCCGTGACCAAAGTGACGCGTTTATTCGAGACCTTAAACAGGAGTTTTGTCAGGCGATTACCGAGCCGAAACGACTTCTTCACCTGCTTGCAGATCAGCCCTAGAGCGTTTGTTTGTCTCGCTTCCTCAACAGTTCGACAACTCGGTCAAGCAATTGATGCGCCACTTCATCCTTGCTCAGTTGTGGGAGCGATTCGACATGTCCGTCGGCATACAACAGTTTGACAATGTTGGTATCGACATCAAACCCCGCTCCAGCCTGAGTCACGTCATTGGCAACGATCAGGTCAAGGTTCTTACGTTTCAGTTTATCTGCGGCATGCTTGAGCAGATCCTGAGTTTCAGCAGCAAACCCCACCAGAACACGGCCCTCCTTACACGCTCCGACTTCAGAGAGGATATCGGGATTTTTCTCTAAGATCAGCGTCATGTCATCAGCCGTTTTTTTCAGTTTCTGCGTCGCCTGCTGTGCGGGGCGATAATCAGCGACGGCAGCCGACTTGACCACAGCGGTGGCTTTTGGCAACGCCTCCAAAACAGTTTTTCGCATCTGCTCAGCGCTGACAACAGGAATCAGGGTAACCCCCTGCGGAGGGGTGAGGAACGTCGGGCCACTCACCAGAACAACTTCAGCTCCGCGCATCCGTGCGGCCCGGGCAATCGCATAGCCCATTTTACCGGACGAATAATTGCTGATATAGCGCACCGGATCCAATTCTTCGCGTGTCGGACCCGCCGTCACTAACAGGTGTTGTCCCGTCAAATCCTGGGGAGCCAGCACGGCCTGAGCCGCAGAGAAAATAGCCTCTGGCTCGGGTAGTTTCCCCTGCCCTTCATAGCCACAGGCCAGAGCACCGACAGCCGGATCAATGAAATGGTAGCCGTGTTCACGCAGGCAGGCTTCATTGCGCTGATAGATAGGGTTTTCGTACATGTGCACGTTCATGGCCGGTGCAAACAACACCGGAGCACGCGTGGCCATCAAGGTCGTGGTCAACAGATCGTCGGCAATGCCCGCAGCAACCTTCCCAACCACGTTAGCAGTTGCCGGTGCCACAATAAACAGATCGGCACGATCGGCCAGGGAGATATGGCCAATCTCTTTTTCCTGATAGAGATTGAACAGTTCGGTATGAACCGGATTGCCTGACAAAGTCTGAAACGTCAGAGGAGTCACAAACTCCTGGGCACTGCGGGTCATCACCACCGACACATCGGCTCCGGCTTTGACTAAAAGCCGTAACAACTCAACCGCTTTATAGACGGCGATCCCGCCGCAAACTCCGAGGACAACGCGTTTATTTTTGAACATGGTGAACCACCGATAGCTCAGAGGTTATCGGCCCCTTCTCTTTCTGTCAGGATATGGGGAAATTCCCGTCCTGCTCACAGTCCACAAGACCGATAAGCTAATCTTCGTTGAGAAATGGATTGGTGGTTTTCTCCCGTCCGATAGTGGAATCAGGACCATGACCGGGATGCACCACCGTTGCATCGGGTAAGACCATCAGCTGGTTGCGGATATGGCCGAGCAATTGCTGCATATCCCCACCTGGGAGGTCGGTGCGACCAATGGAACCGGCAAACAGAGTATCACCGGAGAAGAGATGTCCCTCACCATACAGACAAATGCCTCCGGGCGAATGTCCTGGGGTGTGAATCACTTCAAAACTCAAATCGCCGACTTCGATTAGATCGCCATTTTCAAGGAATCGCTTTGGGTCCGGAGACTGAAGGGCCGGCAATCCGTAACTTTGTGCCTGCTTGGCAGCAACTTTAAGCAGGGGCAAATCGTTGCGGTGCATACACAACTCAACGCCTGTCGCCTCAAGAATCTGGTGATTGGCACCGACATGATCGAAATGGCCATGGGTATTGATGACCATTTTGACGTCCAGACCAAGCTTATGAATGGTCTCCAGAATGCGATCACCTTCATCGCCGGGATCAACGACCAGGGCATGTTTGGTGCGTGAACAGGCCACCAGATAGCAATTGACCTGTAACGGCCCGACGGCCAAGGCTTCAACGAGCATAACGCTATTCCTCTCTGGACCCAAACAGATCCATATTCAAACCGGCCAGCTGTTCCCCGAGGCTGGCACTCAGTGTCTTCTCTTCACGACGCCGCTGCGGCTTCTTGTCTACAGCAACAGGTTGCACGACAGCAGACACGGTCTCCGAAGCGATTGTGGCCTCTGGATGTTCCGTCTGCGGGTCCTCATTCAGCACTGAGTCCCCTTTAAAAAAGTATCGATCATACAAACGATGATAGCCCGTCCAGCGACTGTCATTGTGTGCCTCTTTCTCAATATGCGCCTGTACTCCATTGATCTTGGAGTCCATGTCGTCAATAAAGTTGAGAATCACCGCTTCGAGCGTTTTCGGTCGCTTGGGAGAGCCATAATCATACTGACCATGATGCGACAACAACAGATGCTTCAGCAACGTAGCTTTAAGCCGTGGAAAGCCGTCGATGTCACGGATCCTGTCCTCCACCATTTCAACGCCGATGACGATGTGGCCGAGTAATTTCCCTTCATCACTGTAATCGAAACTGCGCTCAAAAAGCAATTCGGCAACTTTACCAACATCATGCAACAGGGCTCCACTGATCAGCAGATCTCGCTGGACCGTCGGATAGCGCCGACAGACATCAACGGCGAGATGTGCCACGGCCAGAGAATGTTCGAGAAGTCCACCGAGGTAGACATGGTGCATGGCTTTGGCAGCTGGCGCTTTCTGATACTGGGCGACAAAAACCGGATCGTTAAAAAAGCTCTCCAAAAGCTGTCGATAATCGTGATCTTCCATGGACGCAATCAGCTCATGGACTTGATTCACCATCATAGCAGGATCATAAGCGGATACCGGCAAAAAATCTCCGAGGGAGATATCGGACTCATCGACGCGAACCAGATCTTGAATCACCAGTTGCATTTTTCCCATATAGACACTTGCCTTAGCGTGAATGCGAATGAAGTCATCTTTGTTGAACAGCCGGGAAAAATGGTCCACCTGGTCCCAGACCCGCCCTTCCACTTCACCACTACGATCCATCAGCTTCAAGGTCATATACGGCTTACCGTTTTTAGCCATGGCCATGATTTTATCGCGCACGAGAAACGGACTGTCAATTTGATCTCGCTCTTTGATTTGCTCTATAAAAACTTTACTCAAAACAACTTTCTCCTGGTGTTTAATGGTCGGCGTGGTGAATCGCCAAGGCCTGCTGAATACCATCCAACGCAGCACTCATAATTCCTCCGGCATAACCGGCACCCTCACCACAGGGGTAAAGGCCTGCGCAATTCACCGACTGGCCGTCATCTTGACGGACAATCCGCAGTGGTGCCGACGTTCGTGTTTCAACACCGACCAAGGTCGCTTCAGTCGTTACGAAGCCACGCATTTTTCGATCGAAATGAGGCAGGGCCGTTTTGAGCCCTTCACTGACAAAAGACGGCAGTGTTTCTTCCAGAGCAACCTCAACGACACCGGGGCGGCAACTTGAAACCGGGCCTCTCCCCGCTTTGCCGAGAAAAGCCATTAAATTCTGTGCCGGAGCGCGATAATCGCCCCCGGCAAGTTGAAACGCCCGCCGTTCCCATGTTTGCTGAAAGCGGACACCGGCAAGCACGGAATCATCGGCAAAATCTTCGCGGCGCACGGAAACAACCAATGCACTGTTTGACAATGGACCTTGTCTTTTAAAACAGCTCATTCCATTGACCACGACGGTGTCCGGTTCACTGGCACTCTGTACCACCTGCCCGCCGGGGCACATACAGAAGGAATAGACACCACGGCCCGTTTTGTGATCATTATAGGTCAAAGCATAATCCGCCGTCGGCAAATGGCGATGTTCAGCCATTCCGTACTGAATCCGGTTAATCAGCGCCGCCGGGTGTTCAACACGAACACCAATGGCAAAAGGCTTGGGCTCCATGCGTACGCCACGTTCATCCAACCAGGCATAGGTGTCGCGTGCGCTATGGCCGACAGCAAGCAGAACCGCATCACACAACACCTGTTCCGTGTTGTTGACAATGACGCCCTGCACGCTATTCGTCGCGGAACAGATCAGATCCGTGACACAGCTTTCATAGCGGATGTCGACACCAAGATGCTGCAATTCCTGGCGAAAATTGATCAAAACCTGGCGTAAGCGGTCCGTTCCAACATGAGGCTTGGCCTCACAGAGAATCTCCTCCGGGGCGCCAAACGTCACAAAAGTCTCTAAAATCGTCCGCGTCAGGGGATGTTTGAGACGCGTGGTCAGTTTCCCATCGGAAAATGTTCCGGCACCGCCCTCGCCGAACTGGACATTGCTCGCGGGATTCAGAGGGCCACCGGACCAGAAACTCTCAACATCTGAAATCCGTTGTTCCACGGGTTTTCCCCGCTCAATCAGACAGACATGGTGACCGCAACGCGCCAGGGTCAAAGCCGCAAACAGTCCCGCAGGCCCCATTCCAACAACCACCACCCTCTTCGGCTGAGCCGTCGGCAAAAAAAAGTCCGGCGGCGTCAATTGTTCAATTTTGACAAGACGCGTCTCCTGACCATGCGCAATTTCCAGAGCAGCGTCAATGGTAAATTGTACCGTATAAACACGCAGAATCCGCCCTTTACGCCGCGCATCAATCCCCCGCCGAACAATTTTCCATGACAGGATTTTCTCTTTCGGGATTTTTACACTCTGGGCAACCTGCCCGATAAGAGCGGCTTCGTCTTCATCAAGCGTCAACGTCACCTCACGCAGCTGGTAGCACACCATCGTCATGAGGAGGCCTCACCCGCGAGCAAACTCTCCGTATTGGATGAGATCGGAAAATCCAGATGGAAGGAGGTGCCGCTTCCCGGTTCACTGGTAACCCGGATGCTTCCATGGTAATTTTTGACACTGCGCAAGACGACCGACAGGCCAAAGCCTGTTCCCTTGTTTTTCGTTGTAAAAAAGGGATCAAAAACTTTAGACAGGTTTTCTTGGGCAATACCGCAACCATTGTCACTGACTTCGATCAAAATCCTTCCATCCTGCTGTTCCATCTCGACACTGAGCAAACCACCATTGGGCATCGCCTGAAGCGCATTGACGAACAAATTCGTGAAAATCTGCACGAATTCATCACGATCTGCCACCAGAGGCACGACCGGTTGCAGATAAAGATCCAACTCAACACCTTGCTGATTCAGTTGAGGTCGAAACAAATCGGCAACATCATGGATGATCTCGCTAAGCATAATCTGATAGGTATCGATCCTCGGCTGTTTTGACGCCGCCAGCAGCTTAAGCAAAATGGCATCGATCCGTTCAATCTCTTTGAGGATTTTTTCCGGATATTCCGCCAGTTCATCCTGCGGATCGAGTCCCGTCGCCAGCAATTGCGCGAACAAGCCAATCGAATTAAGCGGATTACGGATCTCATGCGCCATTCCGGCCGACAAGTGACCAACGGTTGCCAGCTTCTCCGCCTGAACGATTTCAGTATGAGCCTGTTCAAGTTCACGGGTTTTCTCAGCAACGCGCATCTCCAGCTCTCGATTCCAGGCCTGGATCTCCTGTTGCAGCTGAGCCCGCTCCCGCTCGAGGCTACGATTAATCAGTTCGATACGTCTGAATTTGAGGACACACTCAATACGATCGAGTAAATCATGATTATTGAATGGTTTGAGGACATAATCGGAAGCACCGGCTTTCATCACTTCGACGGCAACCGTTTCACTGCCTTTTCCGGTAAACATGATGACGTAAACATCCGGATAGTGCTGCCGAATCTGTTTTAAAACGGTCATGCCATCCATCATCGGCATCATGTAGTCGAGCAACACCAGCGAAGGAGGATGCGACTTGATACTCTCCAGCCCCTCTTTACCGGATTGCGCAATGCGCACAGCATAGCCTCGGCTGCTCAAGATCATCCGACAGAGATCCAGAATTGATTTTTCGTCATCAATGACAAGAATGTGTTCCGTCATAAACCTTGCATTCACTCTCTTTCCAATGTCTCAGAATCCGGCCCTAATTTGCGCAGAGCATAACCTGTCTGCCCTACGATTGACAACCCTGCAACAAGGTGAATCTCGCACTTTTCAAACAACAAAAGGCGACAATACGTCGCCTTTTGTTGTTTCTTCTTTTTGAAAAGTTCTTATTGTTTAGTCACTGTCATCACCGGAATAGGTGATTTCCGCACGACTTTTTCTGCCGTACTGCCAAACAAGACATGATCAAGCCCGGAGCGGCCATGAGTTCCCATTACAATCAAATCAGCACCAAGCTCTTGAGCCTGAGTGATAATTTCATTGTAGGCAATTCCAGGAACAACACGTGTTTCATACGTGTCCTCAGAGGTCATCCGTTCACGACAAAACTCATCCATCATCCGGTTAGCACCGTCCTCAATCTCTTTTTCGAGGACATCAAAGGAGATATGTGGCACATAAAAACCACGCAAATCCACCGGCTCACAAATGATATGAATCAGAACCATCTTCGCTCCGCTCATGCGGCAGATCGATTGCGCATAGTCAAAAGCTTCATCAGAGCATTCGGAAAAATCCGTTGCCAGAACAATGGTTTTAAATTCTTTCATGCCTTCCTCCCTCCTGCAGTTACGACAACTGCAATGCATGCGTTATCGACAGTTTTTCCAGAACCAGCTTCAGTTCGTTAAAACGAACCGGCTTGTGAACAAAATCACACGCACCGAGGTTCACCGCTTCCAAATAGGTTTCGACTTCGCCATGAGCCGTGACCATAACCACGCAGGTTTCAGGATAGCTCCCATGGATTTTGCTCAACAGCGACAAACCATCCATATCCGGCATGCGGATATCACTCAACACAATATTAACCGCATGCTCCTGCAAAAAGGAGAGCGCCTCGTAACCACCTGAAACGCAGGACACGTCATAGCCCACCTGCATTAATAGTTTACCGAGGCATTCACGGCTATTCTCTTCGTCGTCCACAACAAGAATTTTATACTTGGCAAATCCCACTTGCTTTTCTCCTTGACATCATTTCTACATTTAAGACTAGCACGGAGAAGCCTTCTGTCAAGCAAAGTTCAAAACGATTTACCTCTATCATTACAGCATGTTGGAACTTAAAAGCGACAAAAACACCATACTGACCACAACGGAAAAGCCCGGAGAAACAGACAACCGCAAAAGACCTGTATTCGTCTGTATTTAAAGGCTAGAAAAACGTCCAAGGAGGGAAAAAAAACGGCAGGAAGCCTAAGACCAGAACTGCAAAATCTGATCAAGTAATAAAGAGAGACGATAACGTGAGGTTTCTGCGCACTGCAACACATCCTGATGGTTAAGCGCTTCAGAACTGCGCCCCGCTGCCTCATTAGTCACCAAAGAGAGCCCGACGACCTTCAGACCAAGATAACGCGCCATAATCGCTTCCGGAACCATTGACATGGAAACGACATCAGCCCCAAACCGTTCAAAAGCGCGAATTTCCGCCGGAGTTTCATAGCTCGGCCCAACAACGGCAGCCAGCACTCCTTTGGAAAGGCGCATCTGGTGTAACTGCGCCCATTGTTGCAGTTTTGGGAAAAACCCGCAGTCATAAAGGCCGGTCAGATCGACAAAAGGATCATCACTGATTCCCCTCAACGGATTATCACCCTGAAAATTCAGGTGGTCTTCAATAACGACGAAATCTCCAGGGATCAGGGTTGGGGCAATCCCCCCCACGGCATTGGTCAGTAGAATGCGTCGACAGCCCATGGCATGGGCCAGTCGAACTGTTTGCGCCACTTCTGATGAAGACAACCCTTGATAGAGATGGAATCGCCCCTGAAAAACCAGCAACCGCTGCCCTGCCTTCGTGACAATTTTCAGTTTTCCGGCATGACCTGAAACCTTTGGGCACGCTCGCTCTGTAAAAGAAAACAGATCACGATAATCAAAAACACATTCCGCATCAAGCGACTCCGCCCATTCTGACCAGCCGGAACCAAGGATGATCGCCGTGTCGCACGGAGCGATGTTTTCCAGAGATTTATGCCACTTCTCCGGCGGTTCAGAGCGTATTAAGATCAAGACTGGTCCTGCAGCATGTTAAGATATTCGCGTGCCTTATTGCCGCGAGCGGTGCCATCTTCCCGGTTAGCAACCTCACGAAACTGTTCGGCAGCCGCATCATTCTCGTCCAGATACAACAAACATTCTCCGAGCATCATTCTGGCGTTGGAGTTTTCCGGCATAATTCCAACGACGCGAACAAGACGTTTGCGTGCCAGATCATGCTTGCCCATAAGCATATAGGTTTGGGCTTCCAACGTCATAATACTCGGTGAGTTCGGCGATGCTTTCAACGCCTCATCAAAAGCCAGAATGGATTTAATATAGTCCCCATTGCGCTGATAAGCGATCCCCATGCCTGCCAAGGCTCGAACCCGATTGGGGAAAAGCAGGTTATCTGCCACTTTTCGAAACAATGCGGCGGCATCCTCCCATCGCTGCATAGCCAGATACAGAGCCGCCAGATTATTTTCTACATTTGGATCGCCTGGGTTGAGTTCCAACGATTTTTTGTAGTGAGCTTCAGACAAGGCAAATGCGCGTTTGCCAAAATAGGCTTCGGCAAGATGCGATTGAATGGAGGCGTCTCGGGAAGATAACTTCTCCGCCTTGAGCAATTCATTAAGTGCTTTGGTATATTGCTTATTTACGAGGTAGGACTGTCCCATTTTAAAATGGGACAGAGCTTTATCTTCGGTCGTAATTTTCGGTGTGCATCCTCCGACAAGAAACACCAACAAAAAAGCACTCATGGCAAACAGACGCATCATGATGTCTCCGATTCAGGTAAAATTTTAATCGATCCCGGAAAAACGTGTCAGCAGTTGGAATTTTCGAAAACGCTCTTCAATCTCTTGATATTCCAACGTCTTCATGCGCTCCAAACTGAATTTTTCAACGTTGAAAGATGCCATGACACTGCCAAAAATAATCGCCTGCCGCATTGCGGCGTCAGACTGATCGCGAACACTGGCGAGATAGCCCATAAATCCACCGGCAAAGGTATCACCAGCACCGGTCGGATCAAAAACGGTCTCAAGAGGATAGGCCGGCGCTGAAAACACGCCGTGTTCGGTAAACATCAAAGCGCCATATTCTCCCCGTTTCACCACCAATGTTTTCGGCCCCAAGGCCAGAACTTTCTGTGCCGCCTTAACCACATTGGCTTCTTCAGCCAATTGGCGAACTTCACCTTCATTGATCAGCAAAATATCGACATATTTTAACGTGTTGATCAAAGCCTCGCGCTTACCCTCAATCCAAAAATTCATGGTGTCACAGGCAATCAGCTTGGGTCGAACCACCTGTTTGAGAACATCTAATTGGAGCTCAGGATCGATATTAGCCAAAAAGACATATTCCGCATTCAGATAAGCCTCGGGCAACTGAGGACGGAAACTGGCAAACACATTGAGCTGGGTATCCAAGGTCGTCGCTTCATTCAGGTCGTAACCATAGCTTCCAGCCCAGCGAAACGTTTTTCCCGCTGCTGTCGTCAGGCCGGTCAGGTCAATATTGCGAGAACGGAGAAAATCAACATGTTCTTCAGGAAAATCTTCACCAACGACAGCGACCAGATTCACATCCGTAAAAAAACTTGCCGACGTAGAAAAATAAGTACCTGAACCACCCAACACATCATCGGCCTTGCCGAACGGGGTCTCAACACTGTCAAAAGCAACGGAACCGACCACTAAAATACTCATCTACTTCTCCTCCAGATAACGGCCAAGCAAAAGGTCGAGGCGCTGACGGGTTGCCTCTGGGATTTGTGCCGGATCCGTCATTACGGCATATTTCAAGGCCTCGCCACAACCACAGGACGCCTTATTGCCAATCAAGGTCGCCGCTTCGGCAACAATTTTTTTCGCCATGGCGACGTTCTGATGAATCACTGCGACAACAGCTTCGACAGAAACATCGTCATGGTCCTGATGCCAGCAGTCGTAATCGGTCGCCAGCGCGACCGTGGCATAGCAGATTTCCGCTTCGCGGGCCAGACGCGCCTCAGGAAGATTGGTCATGCCGATCACATCGACTCCCCAACTGCGAAACACTAAGGATTCAGCACGGGTGGAAAAGTTTGGCCCCTCGATGCAGATGTAAGTGCCCCCCTTATGGACTGTCGCCCCAGCGTTCTGAGCAGCCGTGCTGATAACTTCCGATAAAGCCGGACACACCGGGTCGGCAAATTGAACATGACCGACAATTCCATCGCCAAAAAACGTTGATGCACGCTTGGTGGTGCGATCAAAAAACTGATCAGGAATAACAATATGACCGGGCACAATCTCTTCTTTCATACTGCCGACAGCAGACACGGAAATGATTTGCTCAACCCCGAGCATTTTCATGCCGTAGATATTCGCCCGATAAGGGACTTCGGAAGGCAATAAACGATGTCCACGACCATGTCGCGGCAAAAACACCAGTTTGACATCGCCGAGCATCCCCGTGATGTAAGCATCTGAGGGTTCGCCAAAAGGCGTCTGCAGCCGGATTTCCTCCACCTGTTGCAGATTTTCCATCTCGTACAGACCGCTGCCGCCGATTACTCCAATCACCGCTTGCGCCATCGTCTTCTCCTTGGTTTGTCGTCTGTTATTTTATCAAAATTTTTGATCAATAAATCCAGTAGGGGTCATTTTATTCAGCGGAAATCACGATTGTTTTTCCAGTTTTCCTTTGAGCTGACCGCAGGCAGCAGAAATATCCTGTCCTTTGCTGGCTCGCCGGATGGCCACAATATCCCGATTAAGTAGATAGGTCTGAAACGCCTCAATCGTCGCTTCGTCAGGACATTTGTACAAGCTTCCCTCGTGTTCGTTAAATGGGATCAGATTGATTTTACCGCGCAGTCCATGCATCAGTTTCACCAATCGCTTAGCATCTGCAAGAGAATCGTTGAGATCACGGATCAGGATATATTCAAAGGTGATCCGGCGATGTGAAGCCATGGGAAAGCGTCGACAGGCATCCATCAATTCCTCAATCGGATAACGTCGATTGATCGGCATCAAACGATCACGGACCTCATTGGTGGTCGCATTAAGCGATACGGCAAGATTCACCATAATTCGCTCTCCCAGCTCCCTGATCTGTGGCACCAAACCACAGGTCGACAGGGTCACCTTGCGCGAACTGTAATCAAAACCGGCTGGCGCATAAAGAATCTTCAAAGCGCGTAGAACATTGTCTAAGTTGTGCAACGGCTCGCCCATGCCCATAAAAACAATATTGTTAATCGGACCTTCTTTGCCGACGGCGCACACCTGATTAACGATTTCCGCAGCCGTCAGATTACGAATAAAGCCAAAAGAACCGGTCACACAAAAGGAGCAGTCCATGGCACAGCCGACCTGGGAAGAGATGCACAACGTGGATCGATCGTTGTCCATAGGAATCCGCACCGTTTCGATACTCTGACCATCTTCAAGGCGAAACAGATATTTTCGCGTCCCGTCACTACTCGTTTCAACCACTTCCGGTTTCCAGTCGGAGATATAGGTTTTTTCCTTAAGTTCTTCACGGAGAGCCTTGGAGAGATCGGTCATCTGATCAAGGTCTGTCACTCCGCGTTTATACATCCAACGCAGTAACTGCTCGCAACGAAAGCGCTCTTTCCCCATGCCGGACAAAAACGACAACAATTCGTCCGGGCTGAAATTTTTCAGATCTTTCTTTTCCACAATGTCACTTTCATCAGAACCTCGTCGACGCAAAAAAATTGCGCGGAGAGGATATCAGCCTTCCGGCATCGTTAGACATGCCGACGACAGAATTTTGCAGGAACAAAAAAGCCCTCCGGATTGTATCCGAAGGGCTTCGATTACTCAAGGCTTACCGAGTGTTCTTCTTACAGTAACTCAAGACCGTTAAAGAAGTAAGACAATTCAAAAGCTGCCGTTTCCGGAGCGTCGGAACCATGGGTAGCATTCTCGCCGATGCTGCTGCCAAATTCACGGCGCAGGGTGCCTTCAGCGGCTTCTGCGGGGTTCGTTGCACCCATCAGATCACGCCACTTGGCAATAGCATTGTCCGCTTCCAGTGCCATCACGACACAGGGACCACTACTCATGAAGTCGGTCAGTTCACCAAAGAAGGGGCGCTCTTTGTGAACATAGTAAAAGCCTTCTGCTTCGACCTTACTCATGTACAGTTTTTTCAGACCGACGATTTTGAAACCTTCCGCATAAATACGGGCGATGATTTTACCGGCGGAACCGGCAGCAAAGGCATCCGGCTTGACGATAGCAAAAGTTCTTTCCATGCTGGGAGATCCTCCAAAATATGAACGTTAGAAATGGACTTCTTCAGAAAGCTGGCTTTTAGCATCACCACCTTCAAAAGTCAAGTACGGATCACCCCCAGAATGTCACCTGGTTGCGCCCCATCTCCTTCGAACGTTCCAGGGCCTTTTCAACACGGTCCATCAGCTGATCCATCGTCTCATTTTCCTCAATGGTCACGGCCCCGACACTGACGGTCATGGCGATCGGCAGATCCAGGCACGGCTCACGTCGGATAATATCCAACACCATATTCGCCACTTTCATCGTTGACTTGCGGTTTGAATAGGACAGCAGGATCATGAACTTGTCGCCTTCTATGCGACCAAGAATATCAGCACGACGCAACGACGAGCGCAAGCGCTTGACCAGCCACTGCAAGACCTTGTCCCCCGTGGAACGGCCATAGGCGTCATTAAACTGCTTAAAATAGTCGACATCGAGAGCCAAAACAGAGAAAGGCGTCTTGTAGCGCTTAAAGCGGAACCATTCCCGGTCCATCGCATCCATAAAAGCCTGCCGGTTTGGGATACCGGTTAAAGCGTCAAGATGCGTCTGCCGCCGCAACTCACTGTTCAGCTCGCGCATCTCCAGCATCTCGGTTGCATCGGAGAACGTTTCCACAGCACCAACAACGCCGCCGCTACTATCAAAAACAGCGCTGGTTTTAACAAAGATTGGCAAGCGACGGCCATCTTTGTGCGCGACAAACACTAATTTCTCCTGAGGCAGACCGGTATCAATGCAGGTTTTGAGCGGGCAGTAATTCTCGCAGAGCGGAACATTTTTCACATCGACATGATGGAGAGGGCCATCCTTACAAAGAGAACCCACAACATCATCTGCTGAGAAACCCGTTAATTGTTCTGCCGCTTTATTCCAATATAAAATCCGTCTTTCCGGATCAACAAAATAGACAGGCTCGGATAAATTATCCAGAATCTGTTTGTAACAGGATGAATCAATAGTCATTGTCACATTCCTCGTCAAACGAATTTCTCATGAAATTTTTTCGCTAATTAAGACTGTCAATTCATTGACAAATTTTCTTATACCACACCTTTACGATTGTCACCAGCATGATATTACAGAGATTTCAATGCGCTGACAACTTTTTGCAGCGCCTGCCCCCGATGACTGATACGATTTTTCTCATCCATAGGGAGTTCTGCCATGGTACAGCCGTGCGAAACGACCCAAAACAGAGGGTCATAACCAAAGCCCCCCTGACCTCGTGAGCTCTCAAGAATACGTCCCTCAATACGTCCTTCAAACAGCTGACATGATCCATCCGGGTCACATAATGCCATGACGCAACAAAAAGCGCCTTGCCGAGAAGATTCTGCAACACCGGAAAGTTCTTTGAGAAGCAACAGATTATTCTCTTCATCGGTAGCATTTTCTCCAGCATAGCGGGCAGAAAAAACACCAGGACGTCCCTCTAGAGCGGTGACCTCCAGCCCGGAATCATCGGCCAGACACCGTCGTCCCGTCTGACGGGCGATGGCCAGAGCCTTTTTTCGGGCATTGTCAGCAAAAGTCGCCCCATCTTCCTGTGCCGGGACAAGACCGGAAAAAGCATCCATGCCAATGACATCAATACCGCATTCACCGAGCAGACGACGAATCTCCTTGAGCTTTCCCTGATTTTGAGTCGCAACAACCAACTCCATGGTTACGCCTCCAAAGCTGTCCGCTGCATTTCGGCAAGCTCAGAGCATCCCTTCATGGCCAGAGCGCGCATGGCATCCAGCTGTTCAACCGTAAAAGGCTCTGCTTCAGCTGTTCCCTGCACCTCAACAAAGGCGCCGGAGCCGGTCATGACGATATTCATATCCACTTCGGCCCGTGAATCTTCCCCATAGTTCAAATCAAGCAATGGCTGACCATCGACAATGCCAACACTGATCGCGGATAAGGAATCTTTTAAAGGCGTCTGTGCCAAAACACCATCACGCATCAACCCGTTGATCGCATCAGCAAGAGCGACATATGCTCCGGTGATTGATGCCGTGCGGGTGCCGCCATCAGCCTGCAGGACATCACAGTCAAGGTGAATCGTCCTTTCACCGAGCTTTTCAAAATCAATCACGGCACGCAGTGCGCGGCCGATAAGACGCTGAATCTCATGTGTGCGACCGCCAACTTTGCCACGCGCTGACTCACGTGCATTGCGGCTCTGTGTTGCCCGTGGCAGCATTGCATACTCAGCCGTCACCCAGCCACGACCTTCTCCACGCATAAAAGGAGGCACACCCTCTTCAACCGTTGCGTTACACAAAACGACCGTCTCACCAAATGAAACCAGTACCGAACCTTCAGCATAACGGGTGTAACCACGTTGCAGATGAACTGGACGTAATTGGTCAAATTGACGCTGATCAGCACGAATCATATTAAACACTCCCGGCGCAGCAAAACGCCAAACTATATCAGGTAAAGGTTATGACGATCCAAACATCATGGACCGGTTGAAAACTTCTGCAGCCCGTCAAATAACGCAGCAGCCAAACGAGACTGCCCCTGTTCTTCTGTTAACAGGTTAAGGTCTTCACCATTGGATAAGTAACCCAATTCAATTAAAACAGTGGGCAAATCTCCCTTAACAAGCGGCAGCAAAGGGGCTTGAGCAACTTCTTGAACTTGAAATCCGGCCTCTCTTAATGACTCACTGAGACGAAGAGCCAACATCATGCTACTGGGAGCCTTGCGCTGTGCAGGATTCGTCTCTCCAAAACGATCTTCCCCCTGTCGGACATAGAGATGAATCCCATGTGGTTCTTGACTCAAGGATGCCTGTGCATGAAGGAGAAGAAAGGCATCGACATTATCATTGCGAGCACTTTGCAGATGCTGATCAAAGCTCAATGAATAATCATCATTACGACTTAGATAGACGGGAACTCCCAGCTTCATTTTGACTTGTTTTTCGAGCTGGCGCGCGACAGCGAGGACAACGCTTTTTTCTTTTATGCCACGCAACCCAATTGCACCGGTATCTTCGCCACCATGACCGGGGTCAATGGCGACAGCGCGCAGGGCGGGTTCACTGCTGCTTTTCTTTTTCTGCAGCAAAAAAGCAAACAACTTCTCCAGGGCCCCTTCAGAGGACTCCGGAACCGCCAGTTGCGGATCGAGGTTTCGATAATAAACGGCATAGGGCAGCAAACCGGCTAGTTGCTCGCGGACAAAGCCTTCACTGACACGCAAACGACCGTCGATAAATCGCGCAGTTTTTTCAATCGGCAAAAAACGATCACCAACTTTAAGATACTGTCCTCCAGGAAAAAAAGTCGCCTTTCCTGATGGGGTTGAAATCACATACTGATGATCCACGGAATTCCAGTAACCACGCAGGCCTAGCGCAGGGAGCACATCGTCAATGGCCAGATAGGGCGTGCCCTGGTGATGATATACCTCTGACAACAACTGGGGGTTCTTGCCCTCTCGGGATAATTCCACTGCCGCTAAGGCACTTTGCGCCAAACTCAGCAGCAGGATCATTACCCATAAAAAACAACGCATGGTCAACCCATTCACAGTACAAGACAAAAAAGGTGCAACAAATCCGTCATCAATCGATTTGTCGAGGCAAGGCCCCATCAACACACCGCGAGCGAGTCATCTTATACAGCGCTCAGCCAGCTGTCAATTACTGCCGTCGACGGACAACAGACGACGTCCTTTCACCGGCTCATAGTTCAAGGTTTTAAGGAGACGCTTGATCAAGGTATTTTCAAGCTCTTTCTGAACGGCATGGTTCCCCGTCATCGGTCGAATCTGCCCCCCGGCAATCATGCCGTGGCCACCGGCGGAACCGAGTCCCTCAACCACGGTGCGAATAAGTTGTCCCGCAAAAAGGTCTTCACGATCCAGGCGCAACGACAACACCTCCTCCTGATCACAACAACCCATCCCCAAAACGACACCAACACCTTCCATCCGCAGAAGAAAATCGGCCATTTCGGCAACCATATCAGGATGATCCACCTCGAACAGATTGAACACCAGCACATCATGAAAGATGCGCGATGATTCCAGGGCCTGGTTGAAATTGAGAAAATAATTTCGCGGCACCTTGGCATGAGAGATATCAAACAGGATGCGGTTATTGCTCAGGCTGAGTAATTCCTGATACGCCTTACGATCCGGTGAAGACCATTCCCGGCCAAGGTCCTGAGTCTCGGAACGGATGGCATAAAACATGGCCGTTGCCAGACGTGTTCCCAGATACACATCGTGCGCTAAAAGGTATTCGTACAAAATTGTCGCACAGGCCCCATAATCGGTACGGATATCGACAATCATGTGATCCGCCACATCGACGCGTTGCGGGTGGTGGTCAATAATGATATCGACGCGACAATCGTCAGGTAAGGTACTATTACCGGTTCCCGGCTGGCTGTCGACCATACAGACGACATCAAATTGACCGCGATCGATCTTATTCATCGGCACCACACTGATCTCCAACTTATCGACCATCGTGCGGTTCTCCCGCCGACCAACAACACCACCACTGGCAATGACAGAATTCTGGCCGGTCTTGATCAAAAAAAGATGACTGAGAGCATAGGCTGCCGCCAAGGCATCAGGATCAGGATTGTCATGTGCAACGATGAGAATATTTCGTTTGCCGCGAACCTTATCAATCATCCGTTCACTGATCTCCAGTGAGCGTTGTAAATCCATGCACTCCTCCTTCATCTCATTCAACAGCGGATAAAACCTGTACAGCCATGGCAACGGCCTGTTCAGGATCATCAGCACACAACACACCTGGGATGTCTTGCCAGCCGCCCAGAGAAATCACGGTGCGCCCGGTTTTCAGGGCAATGGCCAATTCGGACAACGTACCATACTCACCGGCGATGGCAATAACTACCGGAGCCGACTGGGCAACCAGCATGTTGCGCGCATGGCCAAGGCCAGTAGGCAACGGATAGCAGACCCACGGATTCGCAGTGGACGCATCACTACCCGGCAACAGACCGATCACCACGCCACCGCCTTCGCTGCAGCCGCGAGATGCCGCCTCCATCACACCGCCAAGCCCTCCGCAGACGATGTCAATACCCTGTCGGGCCAAGCCTGAACCGACCTGAAGCGCCTGCTGATACTGTTCATCTGTCACCTTGCCAGCACCAATCACAGCAACCAGTCGCTGCGGAGCACCAACGCCCTTCACACTCATGACCCTACTCCGATTTTGAGAATGTTCTGATTATAGGCATGAATCAGAGTGGTTTTCTTCAAAACCCCGACAACATGCTGTGCATCCTGACTATTCACCACCGGCAAGGTTGAAATCGGTTTTTTCTCAAACAGCTCAAAAGCCGCTTCAAGATTCTGCTGTGGCGTGATGGTGATCACCTTGCGGGTCATGATCTCGGAGGCAACCACCAACTCACACAATTCGCCCATTTCACTCAGACAGGATTTCAGATCGCGCATGGAAACCATGCCAACCATACGCCCATCCTCATTGACCACCACAAAATGGGGATAGGGGCTCTCCTGAGCCAGTGCCACCAATTGACCAAGAGGCATCCGTTCATCAATCTGCTCAAAGTCCTGATCCATGTAATCCGCCACCAACAACGAACGCAGCAAATTAATATCCCGACCACGCACGATCTTGACGCCGCGACGCACCAGCCGTGTTTCATAAATGGACAGGCCGTAGAAGGTCTGCACAATCACCAGACTGGCGATACAGCTGGTCATCAGCGGTAAAATGATCTCAAAATTGTAGGTCAGTTCGAAAATGGTAAAAATCGCCGTAATCGGTGCCAAAGTGGTACCACTGACCATGGCAGCCATTCCCACCAGAGCATAGACAGGGAAACCGGCAACAACATGCGGCGCAAAGGCTTCGACCAAACAGCCAAACAGACCGCCAAGCAGTCCGCCAAGCACCAGAGATGGCGCAAAAATCCCGCCGGAAAAACCGACGCCGACAGAGATTGCCGTGGCAGCGAGCTTGGCAAGCAGAATGGCCACCATCATCGCCGGCAGCAAATCCGCCGTCAACACTTCGTTTATCGCCTGATAGCCCACCCCCAAGACATAGGGCGACAGCAGAGCCAGACCTCCGACCAGCACTCCGCCTAAAGCGGGTCGCGACCATAAGGGCAAGCTCAAGGCATTACAGCTATCTTCAACACGGTTGATCAGCTGAATAAAAAGAATGGCCATGAATCCGGCCAGAATGCCAAGAATAAGATAAAGTGGGATTTCCCAGTAACTTAGAAGTTGAAAGGCGGGAACATCAAAGGTAGGAAATGAGCCGAGAAAGCGATGAGAAACCACCGTAGCCGTCACTGCGGACACCGCAATCTGGCTCAAGTAATTAATCTGAAAATCGACCAGGATAATCTCAGCGGCAAACAGCATCCCGGCCATCGGCGCATTGAAGGTCGCGGCAATCCCGGCCGCGGCACCACAGGCCAGAAACACCCGTTTCCACTCCGGAGACAGTTTCATCAACTGAGCCAGCGAAGAACCAACCGAGGAGCCGATATGCACCACCGGCCCCTCACGTCCAACCGAAGCCCCACAGCCAAGAGACAGGGTGGTGCACAGCATTTTCAGTAGCGTGGTGCGATGACGGATATTTCCTTCGCGGGTGACCACGGATTCGATCACTTCCGGCACGCCGGCGCCACGGGCTTCCGGCGCAAAGCGCTCAATGATCGGGCCGAGAATCAACCCGCCGACCACTGGAATCGCCACCACCGCATACCACGGCATGGCTGCGGTCGCGGCCACAAGGTCGTAAGATTCCCCCCAGAAAAACTGGGTTGTCTCCAACAGTAGATAGCGAAAGGCGACAGCCAGAGTGCCGGTAACCACGCCGATGGTGGCTGCAATTAACAGCAAAAAGACGATCCGCCAACCGTGGCCACGCAGCCGCTCTCCAGGAGTGAACACAGGCACGCGGACAGCCACAATCAGTTCCCTTCACCAGACGTTTTCGAACGCTGCTGTCGGCGCTGTTCACTTTCCGCCAGAGAATAACAACAGCCACAATAATTCTGGCGGTAAAAACCCCATTGCCGAGACAGCTCCAGGCTGCGTTGGAAACCACCTTGTTTCTTGAAATCAGCCTGATAAAAAACACTGCCGAACTGCTGCGCCACTTCGCAACCAAGCCGGTTGATACGCGGCGCATCTTTATGCGGTGAAATCGACAGCACCGTCGTGAACAGATCAAAGCCCCCCTCGACTGCAGCCTTGGCAGTGCGCTCCAGACGCATCTGATAACACAGGGTACAGCGCTCCCCCCGCTCCGGTTCCTGCTCGTAGCCAACGACGCGTTCATGCCATTGCTGTGGCGTGTATTCACTGACAATCAGAGGCAAGTCAAGAGTTTCACACCAACGCACCAGCTCATCGCGCCGGATCAGATATTCCTGTTCGGGATGAATATTGGGATTGTCGTAAAAAACAGTTAAATCGTAATCCTCCTGCAGCCGTTCCACAACAGAACTGCTGCACGGTGCGCAACAGGCATGCAGCAACATCTTCGGCTTCAGGGTCACCACTTTTGACGACAGCTCCGACTGACTTGGGCAGGTTCGAGTCATGGAAAAGGTTCTCTCAATTCAGTTGCCGCCCTCTCGGACGACTGCTATAGTACGCGCCATGAAAGATCTGTTTATCGCCGATGCCCACCTAACCCGGCCCGACGAGGCGGCATACCGCCACCTGCTGAGTTTTTTGCAACAGCAGCGTGGACAGGTGCGCACGCTGATTCTGCTCGGCGATATCTTTGAGTTCTGGGTGGGCTATCGCCACTGTGTGTTCAGCGCATATTTGCCCCTGCTCCACGAACTGCAACAACTTCACGCAGCCGGCACACGCATTGTGATGGTGGAAGGCAACCACGATTTTCATGTCGGTCCTTTTTTCACAGACATCCTTGATGCCACCGTGTTTCCGGATGACGGTATGGTGCAACTGGACCATACAACCGTCGCGTTAAACCATGGTGACACCCTGTCACCAACGCGTAGCTATCTCATATTACGTGGTTTTTTCCGTAGCTGCTTCGCCCGTTTTCTCATCCGAATTTTCCCCGGCGACCTCACCTGGAAAATTGGCGATATTCTCGGCGTGCTCAGCAAGAAAAAAAGTCGTCGTCAACCGCGCACCGAGTACAGACTCCCTGAGCAAGCGATTCGCCAACAGGCGCAAAAGCGCCTGGATAACGGTGCCGACCTGTTCCTGTGTGGCCACTTCCATCAGGCCCGACTCTGGCAAGAAGGCAAAAAAACCGTCGCCATTGTCGGCAACTGGGGTGACACCTGTCACTATGGAAAACTTGAAAACAACCGTTTTACGCTGGAAACCTATCAGCCGACCAGCACCACGTCTTCCTGAATTCCATCCACCAAGCGTGAACCTGCAAAGGTGAACCCATTATAGCAGATCTTCCACGCGCAGCTCAGTGACCGGCTGATTCCAATTTTTCACGGTATCGCGCAAGGATTCAAGATCACCGATGAGTACCACAACCTGCTGTTGGGAATGCAGATAGCGTTGGGCGACACGTCGAACATCATCGATCGTCACGGCGGAAATTCGCTGTCGATACTGATCCAGATAATCCTTTGGATAGCCAAACAACTCCTGGTCGAGAATACGCGTGGCCAAAGCATGACGATTGTCAAAAGCAAAGACAAACGAATTGACCAGGCTTTGTTTGGCCTGTTCCAACTCGGTCGGCGTAATCTCCTCGCGACCAAGTCGTTCCATTTCCTCTCTCATCAGGCCGACCACTTCGCCGACCGATTCATTTTTTGTTTCCGCACCACTGATAAAGATACCGGGCAGCCGTCGTCCCACGGAAAAGTAGGAATAAACAGAATAAGCCAGCCCACGGTTCGAACGGATCTCACGCATCAGCCGCGAGCTGAAACCGCCGCCACCCAGGATATAATTCATCACCTGAACGGCATAGAGATCAGGGTTGTTCTTCTCAATGGCCAGTTCCCCGAGCAAAATCGTTGTCTGCGGCACCGGGCGGTCCACCAGAACCACACCGGGCTGCACCTGCGCCACCAATGGTGGGACCTCCGGGGAAACACAATCATGCTGCCAGTCACCGAAGGCCTCCTCCAGCAACGCTTTCGCCTGTTCCTGTCCCACATCGCCTGTCAGCACAATGCGCGTGTTCGCAGGACCAAAATAGCGCTGATGGTTGCGTTGGACATCGCCCACGCTGAGTGCTGACACACTCTGCAATGTCGGCGAAACGGCCAATGGATGCCCGGCATAAAGGCGCGCCATGAGAATCTGCTGCGCCAGCGCCCCGCCATGGTCCGCCTTGCGACGAATCCCTTCCAGCATCTGATGACGGCTGACTTCGAATCGCCCGGCGTCAAATCGTGGCTGGCGGATCATCGCGGCAAGCAAGGCCAACCCCTGCGATGTATCTTCTTTGAGTAACGACAAAGAGCACCGTGTGGTATAGGTGCCCGCCTCCACCTCAAGTGGCGCGGCCAACGCATCCAGGGCCGTATCGAAAGCAGCGGCATCCCATGGCCCGGCGCCCCCTTTTTTCAGACTGTCGGCCAGCAGCTGCGCCAGCCCGGCTTTTTGCGGCGGAGCCGTAATTTTTCCCGATTCCACCACCACCGAAATATCCACCAGCGGCAATTCCGCATCCTGGCGATAATAGACGCGAATGCCGTTGGACAGCTCAAAGGTTTCGGGATAGTCAATCGTAAACGCCAGCTCCGGCAGGTCCAGATCGTCGGGACGGGTCCCGGCGGACAGAGCCGTCATCGACCAGCAGAGCAATAACACCAGTGACAGAATCCAGACGCTACAATGCTTCATCACCAGCCTCCTGCACCAGAGTAATGACGGTACGGTTGTCTTTGGTCAACCAGCGTTGGGCAACCTGTTGCAGCTCTTCGCCTCCGATTCCGGCGACGTTTTGATCATAATCGACCAGATAGCGCCAATCACCGGCAACCACCTGGAAACGGGTCAACATATTGGCCAGCCCGTTATTGCTCCGCAGATAGCGCAGGCGATCCGCCCGCAGGCGCTTGCGTACCGGCGTTAATTCCTCGTCACTGACCGGTTGCGCTTTCAACTGCTCCAGCTCGCGATACAACGCCTGTTCCAATTCCGCCGTTGAGTGAGGCGAACGCGGCGTCAGGCTAACGACGAACAGATTGTCATAACGGGCACCCGGAGCCGAGAAACAGTCGACTTTCGTGGCAAGTTGCTGCTCCAGCACCAGAGAACGATATAAGCGGGACGTCGGCCCTTCCGTAAGCAGTTGACCGAGCAGATCAAAGGCATAATCATCGCGCGACGGCAAGGTCGGCTTGTGAAACGCGACAAGCAACTGCGGCTCGGCATCAAAACGCACCTCGGTGCGCCGCTCGCCTTGCTGTGGTGGCTCCACAGCGGTTACCGGCGGGATTTTTTCTCCGGGTGCAATCGCACCAAAATAGCGTTGAACCATCTGATAGGTCTGCGCCGCATCGACATCACCGACGATAGCGATCACCGTATTGATCGGCGCGTAGTAACGGTGGAGAAAATCCGCAGTCTCGGCCAACGTCAGATGCTCGATATCCGAGGTCCAGCCAATCACCGGATGGCGATAAGGATGCACCTGAAACGCCGTTGCCAGCAACGCCTCGTACATCATGCCATCTGGCCGACTTTCGTAGGAGCGACGCCGCTCTTCACGCACCACATCACGCTCGGTATAGAATTCTCGCAACACGGTATTTTGCATCCGGTCGGCTTCCAGAGACATCCACAATTCAAGTTTGTTGCTTGGCAGTGAGATCAGATAACTGGTCAGGTCCTTGCCGGTAAAAGCGTTAAAGCCCACGCCACCATGACGCGCGTAAATCTGTGAGAACTCATCCTTGACCACCAGGTCGCGATGCTGTTGCTGCAGATCCTGTAATACGTTCTGCAGAGCCTGCTTGCGCGTATCGTCGCCATCGGTTTGTTGCTCAAGGCGCTCCAACTGTTCTGCGGTTTGCTCAATTTTGTCCAGCAATGGTTTTTCAGCAGCAAAATCCCTGGTCCCAATCTGCCGGGTCCCTTTAAAACGCATATGTTCAAGGAGATGGGCAACGCCGCGATTATCCCCCACCTCATTGACGGACCCCACCCCGATGGTCATGTAAGCGGTAAACGTTGGCGAATCATGACGCTCAGCCACCAGAAGAGTCAGACCGTTTGCCAAGGTAAACTGCTCAACTTTATCAGCCAGAGAATCATCCGCCGATGCAGGGATCTCAAGACAACAAAGGAATCCAAGCAAAATAAGAAAAAAAGCACGAGGGATAACGGCAGAACGCAATTTTTTCATAAACAGGACAACTCCAGTGTTTGGAACATAAACGGTTTACAGTATCGGGCAGTTTACCACAGCAGCCTCCAGCAAGAGAACCGTGATAACCACAGTCAGCAAAAGGGGTAAAATTCAGGAAGGAATCAAGGGGAAAAGACAAAAAAATGCCCTGTTCCGGAGGAGGGATGGAACAGGGCGGTGACCCCAAGGGGAAGGGGTCGGCTTGTTGCTGACAGTTTCCTGCCATGGCTTAGCAACACTGAAAGCCCTTTTTTCCGCCGTCATCACGGCGACTAAAAAGACGACGTTACTATAGCCATAAATAAAAAATTCAGCAAGCCTAAATTTTTTTATTTTCGCTTAATATGCACCTTTTCCAATCAGGAAGGATCATCGAGCAAATGATATTTCTCCAGCTTATAGCGTAAGGTGCCACGGGCCAAATTGAGCAGACGGGCTGTTTTGGCGACATTCCCCGCCGTCATGTCGAGCGCCTGACGAATCAGATCTTTTTCCAGTTCTTCGACGACAGATTCCAGACAGGTCCCTTGCGGGGGTAATACCCAGTTTAACTCTGCAGTTTGCTGCGGCGCTTTCCCCCGCACTTCAATCGGCAACATCTCCGGAGTGATCACCTCATTGCGATGCATAATACAGATACGTTCCACCATATTGCGCAACTCGCGCACATTGCCGGGCCAATGGTAGCGGCTAAGCAGTCCCAGCGCTTCAGCGGAAACTTCCCGGACAGGACGATTGAACTCGCGGCTGTAGCGCTTGAGAAAATGATCGAGCAACAGCGGGATATCATCGCGCCGTTCTCGTAGCGGCGGCATGGTGATGGGAAAGACATTGAGCCGGTAAAACAGATCTTCACGAAATGTTTTCCCCTGAATCGCCTCGGTCAGCTCACAATTGGTCGCGGCGATCACCCGCACATCAATATCAATATTGCGATTGCCTCCCAGTCGCCGAATCTTGCGATCTTCCAGCACCCTCAGTAATTTGACCTGCAGCGCCATGTCCATTTCGCCAATCTCATCGAGAAACAACGTGCCGCCGTTGGCCTCCTCAAACAGACCGATCTTACGGGTGTGGGCATCGGTAAACGCACCCTTTTCATGGCCAAACAATTCCGTCTCCAGCAAGTTAAACGGCAGAGATCCACAATTGACTTCGATAAAAGGCTGACGCTGGCGGGAGGACAAATTATGAATAGCCCGCGCTACCAGCTCTTTCCCGGTGCCACTTTCGCCGCTGATCAACACGGTCGCCGTATCATGTTGGGCCACATCTTCCACCTGATGCACCACTTCAAGAAGCTGCTGGCTGATGCCGACCATGTTGGCCTGTTCCAACAGATCGGTTTCCGAACGCCTGCGCAAACGGCGAATCTCCCGCTGCAGGCTGCGCCGTTCAAGAGCCAGCTTGACGATTAAACGGATGGCATCGGATTTGAACGGTTTCTTGATGTAATCATAAGCGCCCATCTTCAAGGCCTGAACCGCACTCTCCACCGTGCCATAGCCGGTGATGATAATGACGAGAATGTCGGGATCGATCGCCTGCAACCGGTCCAGGACATCCAGACCACTGGCCGCTCCGAGGTTCAGATCGAGCAGAACCAGATCGATCTCTTCCTGTTCCGCAATCTGCAGAGCGGAGTGAGGATCTTCACTGCCAAACAGGTGGTAACCGTCTTCACCAAGAATCCGCTCAAGATTCTCGCGAATAAACGCTTCATCATCGACAATGAGAATTTTATCCATAATGTTATTCTTCCTTCACAGCATCAGGCTGCAGGGGCACGTGGGGAAAACACAGTTCAAAACAACTGCCCTGGCCCGGCGTGCTGGTTACCTCAATACGGCCATCATGTTCAGCGATAATGTTGTGAACAATGGCCAGACCAAGGCCGTTGCCCTCTTTTTTACAGGTGAAAAAAGGCTCAAAAATCAGACGCCGCTGTTCGTCGTCCATACCGACGCCGGTATCGGCAACCTGCAAACAAAGTTCGCTTTTGTGAGACCGCAATGAAACCGTCAGAGTCCCACCTTGAGGCATGGCCTCTTGGGCATTGCGCAGCAAGTTGAGCAAGGCCTGCTGCATGCGTTGCTCATCAAGAGCAACCAGCGGCAGGCTGTCATCAAAATCGCGAACCAAAGTGATGCCACTGCGTTCACAGCCCTGTTCAAACAGTGACAGGGTTCGCTCAATCACCGTACGCATCTGTCCGGGCCGACACTCGCTGGCCGAAACCCGCGAGAATTTGAGCAGATCACCAACTAGGCCTTCCAGCCGTTCCATCTCTTCGAGAGCCCGGCGAATCAACTCCTGATCTTTGGGGGTATGTAACAAACGATCATGCAAATCGTCCAGCAATAAACTGATTCCGGTTAAAGGATTGCGAATTTCATGGGCCAGACCGGCGGCCAAACGGCCAAGGGACGCCAGACGGTCCATTCGCGCCATGCGATTCCGCATCTGGGCGCGTTCGGTGAGATCTTCAACGGTCAGGATCAAGCCATTGTCTGCAGACGGCGTCAACGGAAAAAGAGCCAGGCGAAAGGTCATTGTCCGCCCGTGTCGTTGACATTCATAGTAACGGCTCCAGCCGTTTTTTACTTCGTCGGATAAACCAACCGTTACTAGAGAATGAGAAATTTCCGGATAGCCGCCAAAAACTTTTGCCAGAGGCCTGTTCAACGCCCGATCTTCAAGATCAAGAATTTTCTGTGCGGCCTGATTCATGGAGGTGACGCAGTTCGACTCATCAACCGTCATGATTCCAGTATCGATATTTTCCATAACGGTCTGGGTAAAATTCCGCTCCAGTCTGATTTCACTGCGAGAACGACGCAACGCCTGCAAACTCTGACCGAGACGCTCGCGTCGCTGATGAAGTTCCTCAACCATGTGATTAAAGGCTTCGGTCAACGCAGCCACTTCATCATGGCCCTGCACGTCAAGGGGCTCCGCAAAGCGGCCTTGCGCCAGGTCCCTCGCACCGACAATCAAACGATGAAGCGGACTGGAAATACCTCGCGACAACAGATGAGCGGCAATAAGCAACAGCAGCAACGTTGACGCAATCAAGCCCCATCCTTGACGCCAGAAGCGGTTAAACCGGGTGCGAATGTCGGTCGAAGTGGCCACTGCCGCTCGGTGGAAGTTCGCGACTTCGGCTCCAATTGTCACACCGCCCCAGACGGGCTGATCCAGAATCCCGCGTGGTTGATAAAAAATAGGCGCAAAAGCCATCACTTTCCGCGCACCACCGACATTGGTCACATCAGCAATTCCGGAGTGCCCCTCCAAAACCTGTTGCGCCACAAGTGGATAGTTCTCGTGAATCGCTCCGGCCTGGAACAGGTTGTATGCGCGGCTGCCGTCATCGGGATGGACCGCCGTCCCCCGAAAGGCTTCGACCCACTGCCCGGTAGCATCATAGCCGCGAATATCCCAAAACTTGGGATGGGCAATCATCCAGCCCTGACGATCAAACATGAAGGCATAATTCCCTTCGCCATAGCGGGCATCGAGGACAAATGGCTCTTCCCCGGTACTGATATGACGCGTGAATTCCATCAAATGACGATGATCCAGGGCCAACATCACCAAGCCCAGTTCTTCCCCCTGCACCGTATAAACCTTGCGGCTAAAGCGGATCAGTCCGCGATAGTCTTGTCCAGCCAACTGCTGTTCACGGCTGACGTGACGGCCGATCAAAGGGGAAACCAACACGGCATCGCCTTGCAGCTGTTGCGTCTGGGCAAAAAAATCGTCGATAAGCAGATCAGCGTCCCCATCAGGGAGATGGTCTCGCAGAGCCGCCGGGTGCCCCTGAGCCAGATGAATACGCTCGCGTCCGTCAGTGCCGACAAACATCAATTGCACATACAGAGGGACAAGGACCTCCCGCCGCCGACCATCCTGTCCCCCCCCCTGCCACAAAGCGCGTTGATGATCGTGATAGAACTGTTGATAGAGCTCAATATCAACGGGCAACAATGCCAGGGTATCGACATCCGCTTCCACCCGGCTCAGAAAATCCGCCACCTGCATGGCCACATGCTGAGCACGTAACGACAAGGCCTGAGCAGCCTGTTGGTCCAGAGCCTGTGTTGCGTTCTCCCGAACCAGGCTTTCGACACTGTCAAGGCTACGCGACGCACTGATGATCAACAGCACCAAAGGAACAAGAGCAAGAAGCAGAAATGCCAGCAGAATTTTGCGATGAAGGGTCAGCGTAATCATTGCAACAGTATATCAGCCCCCCTGAAAGAACACCATATGACACGCAACTGCCCCGTTGCGGCTCATTGTTCGTGCCAACTTCGCCCACATCATGCCAAAACGGCACACCGCTCTCAAACCAATACCATAGCAAAGAAAGAGAAGCCACCTACAGACAATGCTAACAAACTGAAATTATAGGAATTAAAAAACAACGTTGCTCAAAAGGCAGGATTGGCAGCGCCCTTGCAGTATCTAACCGAAACGTCAACAAGGGAAGACGCCAACTATGTGCAAAAAGATTTTTATCGCGGCGACAGGTCAACATTGCGGGAAAACTACCATCAGCCTGTCGCTGATGCATCTGGCTCGCAAGCAATACCGCCGCGTCGGCTTCATCAAGCCACTGGGACCTAAACCCATCATGTATCAGGGACGCCTGATGGATAAAGACGCCGCACTGACCGCTGAGGTTTACGACCTCCAGGACGACCTGGATCTTATGTCTCCCGTCGTCGTACAGCAGGGAACCACCAAGCAGGTTCTTCGCGGCAAACTTTGCGCAGAAGCAATGCGTGAGCAAATCCTCGAGGCGGCCAATGCGTTAGAGCAACGCTGTGATTTCGTCATTATTGAAGGCGCAGGACACGGCGGCGTCGGCTCTGTCATCGGACTGAACAACGCCCAGATCGCCCGCATGCTTGACGCACCGGTTGTCATGGTTTCAGGTGGCGGCATCGGCAATGTGATTGACCATGTCACTCTCAATCTCGCCCTGTTTGAGCGGGAAGGCGCTGACGTTCGCCTGCTACTGGCCAACAAATTGATCACGGAAAAACGGGAAGAAAATCTTGCTTTTCTGCGCCAGGCCTTTATTGATCAGCCTCTGCATGTCGCGGGTGGTTTTAATTATTCGCCCATATTGGCCAACCCGACCCTTGGTCGGATTTCACGCTTGCTGAAAACGCCACTTCAGGGAGACCAGGACCAGTACAATCGCATTATTCACAACGTGCAACTCGGTGCGGCATCATCACAACGGGTCGCTGATCTGCTCCAGGAAGCAACCCTGCTGGTAGTCACCAGCAGTCGCGACGAGCTGCTGGTTATGCTGTCATCCCTGTACCATCTGCCTGAATTCCGCAAAAAACTGGCAGGTCTGGTCATTCCCGGCAGCACGGAAATGTCGCGAATTACCAAACAGATTCTCGATGACAGTGGCATCCCTTATTTGCGCATTTCCGGCACAACGGCCGAGACATTCAGCGCAATCAAGGACGATGTTTCAAAAATCACCCCGCAGGACGATGAAAAGATTCATCTGATTCGGACATTATCAGAAACGGAACTCGATTTCTCAACCATTGACCGTTGTCTGCATCCGATCACAAAAAATCGCAAGGCCGTTGCTCTGGCCTGAGCCAAATAAAACCATCTCATGTTGTCCTTGGCCCTCGACTCGGCTCCTCCGGTCGGGGGCATTTTTTATAAAAAAACTCACACTTCCCGAACACATTCCGTTTATTACGGTGACAAACATCACTGATCTGGTATAGTACTTCACCAAGAGCAGCAATTGGCAATAGCCAGAGAAATCTGCACTTCAGGTTATTTTGCTACGCTCTGAAACGTTTTACCCGGTTCCTTACACCACCAACCAATTTGGACGGTCTGTTGGCGAGGACCATGCACTGCGTTATATATCCGACCGCAGTTCGGTTGTGATCCCTGTAACCCTCACGTTGGACAGTGACAGTTCATGGCGCCTGAAACGCACGACGACCCCCACGGTGTAACCCCGGAGAAAAAAGTAACGCAGCCCTTTGGGGCACGCAGACCGTGTTTGGAAACACGGTTTATCGGTATTCAACACCGGCTTGCCACGACGCGACCATTACAGTCTGACGCGTGAGATGCCGGTAGATTTTCCGTGAGGTTCCGGAAAATCGCTATCAGTCAATGCGGGACAGCTGTTAAAAAAAGCGTCCCCCACATTGTCTTTCAAAGACAATGCATTTTAAAGGTCATGCATGAGTAAAAAAATGTTGATCAACGCCACCCTTCCCGAAGAGGACCGGGTCGCGATTGTTGAAGACGGTATCCTGACCGAACTGGATATCGAAACGGCTGGTCACCAGCAAACTAAAGGCAACATCTACAAAGGGGAAGTGATCCGAGTCGAACAGGGGCTTCAGGCCGCCTTCATCGACTATGGAGCGCAACGCCCCGGCTTCCTGCAAATCGGCGAAATCCACCCCTCTCTTTACCCCAATCGCGAGAGTGATGAGGGACAGTCCAACCGTCGTCCAGCCATTACTGACATTCTCAAACGTGGGCAACAACTGCTGGTTCAGGTCGTCAAAGAAGAACGTGGCACCAAGGGTGCAGCGCTGACTACGGAGATCTCCCTACCTGGGCGGTACATGGTTTTAATTCCGCAAAGCTCTTCACGGGGTATTTCGCGCAAAATTGACAACGACCAGATCCGCAAGCAGATCAAACACACGCTCTCGAGCCTTGAGCTGCCCGATGAAATGGGCTACATCATCCGTACAGCGGCCATCGACCAGCCACCGGAAGAGCTCAAGCGCGACTTTGATTATCTGCTCAATACCTATAATAGTATTGTCAGCCATAGTGACAACGCCAAAGCTCCAGCCTTGATCTATCAGGAATCCAATCTGGTTCTGCGTTCCATCCGTGATTACTTCACCCCGGAAATTGACGAAGTTCTGATTGATGATCGCGACGTCTTCCAGCAGGCTCGAGATTTCTTCAAGGCAGTCATGCCCGAATACGTCAATCTGGTCAAATTACATCAGGAACGTCGACCGATTTTTGCCCGTTATCAAATTGAGGAGCAGATCTCCCAATTATCGAGCAATACAGTAGCACTGCCGTCTGGCGGGTCCATCGTCCTCGACCAGACTGAAGCTCTGGTGGCCATTGATGTCAACTCCGGAAAGATGGGCGGAGAGCAGGATGTCGAAGCCACCGCTCATCGCGTCAATCTTGAAGCAGCCGTCGAAGTGGCCCGTCAGTTGCGGTTACGTGACATGGGAGGTCTGATCGTCATTGACTTTATTGATATGCGTCAGCGACGAAATGCCCGCGAAGTCGAAAAAGCGCTCAAAACAGCTCTGAAAATTGACAAAGCCCGTGTGACCGTCGGCCGCATCAGTCAACAGTTTGGCCTGCTGGAAATGAGTCGCCAGCGCATCAAAGCCAATCTTGGAGCAGGCAGCTTTCACATGTGCCCACATTGCCAAGGAAGCGGGCGTATCCGCAGTGAAGAGAGTCGTTCGGTTGCCTTGCTGCGCCGTATTCAGGCCGGAACAGCTAAAGGCCATATTGAATCGGTTATCTGCACCACCGCTCTCGACACCGCAAATTATCTGCTCAACAACAAGCGTCGTGAGCTTTACGACCTAGAGCAACGCTACAAGTTGACCATAGAAATCAAAGCCGACCCAAGCTATCTGCCTGAGCAATTGGACATTGATTTTGTCAAGCAAAGTCGAGATAGCGGCCTCAATACACCAAAAGAGCTTGGTCCATTGGTTGATACAGACTTGTCTGAACGGGCCAATATCGAAGTTGTCCTGCCGGATCCGGTAACGGTCGAAGAACCAGAAGAGATGCTAGCGGACACAGCGGAGGAAGCGAGCGATGAAGCACCACGCAAATCGTCTCGTCGTCGTCGTCGCTCAAACCGTCGACGCAATGATCGCAACAGGAAGAATGACGAGCCTGGCAGTGAAAGTGCCGTTGACGTAGACGCCAATAGACCAGAAGCAGCAATTGAGCCCTCTTCTGATGATGCTTCACCTGCGAGCCACCACTCACTGGGCGAGGATCAACCACAAGAACAGACTTCGGCAAAAGCAGCTACTTCTGAAGCTGACAGCCCACGAGATACGGAAACATCGCCGACATCAGAACCTTCGGAAAGCGAGGCAAAGAATTCCGAATCCGAAGAGAAGAAGCCTGCACGTAAACCCGCTCGCCGCCGTGCCCCAAGGAGAAATGTTGCCAGCAAAACAGAGCAGCAAGAGGGCTCAAAGGCTGAAGAAACCACGCAAACGGCATCTGTTGAACAGGCAAAGCCAGACATGGTGTCAGCAAATGCTGAGGCAGCAACGGCAATGGATGAAAACACCGGTCAGGAAGAATCAAAACCTGCGCCCCGCCGTCGTCCCAGCCGCAAAACCACGGCAGGCAACAAGGTCGCGTCTGCAGATGCAGACCAACCTGAAACCACACCTGAGCCTCAGGATAGCGGCGAAGCCGATGCAGCCCCCAAAAAACGGGTAACGCGGACTCGACGCAAACCGGCTCAGGACACAACAGCGGCAGAAAAGGAACAGGGCAGACAGGATAAAGAAGCTGCTCCGGCGCCAAGTACTCCGGAAGAAAAAAAACCGGCTCGACGACGGACAACCAGGAAGAAGACAACCGATACCAACCCTGAATCTTCATCACCGGAGCCAGACAACGGCGGGGATAGTGCGCCGCCAAAAAAACCGACAAGGCGCCGGAGCACGCAAACAACCTCGTCTGAAGCGTCTCCTCAGGAATCATCGGACACAGCTGAGGAGGAGAGCAAAAAACCAACGCGTCGCCGCACAACAAAAAAGAGTCCCGCGTCAAAAACAACAGCGGAAAAAGACGCCGCTTCTCAGACGCAGGAAACTCCAGAGAAAAATGAGACGGAAAACGGTGATGAGAAGCCCAAACGGCGGGCACCCCGCCGCAAGAAAGCAGCTCCAGTAGAACCTAAAAATAGCGATGAAACGATCACATCCGAATCATAATGTCGGTGGACGCCCTCGCTTCCAGTTACAACGTAAAAAGCCGCGACAGTAAAACTGCCGCGGCTTTTTTAATATTTCAGGCCACGAAAACAGGCGCTACGTCCTAAATCAATTGGCCTTGGTCATTTCTGGTTTTCTTCTTTCTGCTGCTTCTCGGGACGCATCTGACGCGAAATAATCGCCAACGGCAATAGACGACGATGTTTTTCCAATAAGGATTGGATATCCGAGCCGTCATTGATAATCATATCTTCCGGACTGAATTCGGTCATGGCGGTAAAACCATCCGCACGCCGGTAAATGCAAATGGTATAACTGCGATCAGAAAAATCGAAAGAGCTTTTATGGACAAGTTCTTCTACAGTCATGGACGAATACTCTCCGCTGAAAGGTGACAAGTATATTCTTGTCTATGCAGATAGCATTCCAATTCTCTTTATCGGCTAAAAACAGCAATGCCTCTGTTAGTGAAATCAAAAACAGAGGCATTTAACCATTAAAAAACAGCGATTTTGCGAAAGAATTATTTTGTTCGGCTGACAACATAATCCGCAAGAATTTCAAGGGCCTGCTTTGCCTCGCCATTCTCAAAAACAGCTAATCGCTGTTTCGCGGATTCAACCAGTTCTTTTGCGCGTTTACGCGTATAGTCGATGCCATCATAACGATGAATCAACGCAATTACCTCTTCGAGGTCTTCATCACTGAGGAGGTCTTTTTCGACAATTTCTTCAACCCGGTTCCGTTCTTCGCCACTGCAATGACGCAGTGTTTCGATCAACGGCAGGGTCATTTTACCTTCTTCAAGATCGTGTCCGCAGGCTTTACCAAATTCAGCCTGATCAGCAACGTAATCCAGAGCATCATCCATAAACTGGAAAGCAATCCCCAGCTCCATACCGAATTCATGAAGAGCCTGTTCATGTTCTGCTGAAACACCACCGAGAATTCCGCCACAACGACAGGCGGCGGCAATCAATACCGCGGTTTTATCACGGACCACCTGCATATAACGATCTTCGCTCAGATCAAGGTCACAGGTGCTGATCAGTTGCAACACTTCCCCTTCGGCCATATTAGTCGTTGCATCAGACAACGCCTGAAGAATGGGCAGACTTCCGGTGCGCACCATGATGGAAAAGGATTTTGAAAACAAAAAGTCGCCGACCAGAACCGAGGCTTCGTTTCCCCAGACACTGTTGGCTGAGGCCGCGCCACGACGCAAATCCGCACTGTCGACCACATCGTCATGCAGCAAAGTGGCGGTATGGATAAATTCGACGACACTGGCAACACCGATATGGGTATCGCCTTGATATCCGGCGAGGCGCGCACAAAGCAGCACCAACATCGGCCGCATACGTTTGCCACCGCTGGCGAGAACATATTCCCCAACCTTGCGGATCAGGGCAACTTCAGAGTCGAGATCCTGCCTGAACTGCTGTTCAACCAGCGACATCTCTCCTTCGAGCATCTGTAGGACACGTTCCATGAATAACTACCTGCTTACTGACGGGACCGCAGGTAAACTTCCCTCCCCTGGTGGAAACTCCATGCGGTTCAATAACATTTCAACGTCGGGCAGTATAAAACAATCTGACCGGATTGGCATCTATAAAACTTGCATTAAATCAGTGACATCAAGACGTGGTGTTTTTCTCGCTTTCGGGGCGAGGTGGATAACCGGGAACAAACTGGCGACTTTGCTCATCCCAATAATAATGATCCTCAATCCAGATAGCTTCCACAGCATCAAGGTCGAGATCCATCCCCGGCATATTCTCACTCAGATACGAAGCATCAAGCATCTCATCATCGTCAATCATCAGATCGGCATTAAGATCCGCCCAGTGAATATGCTGGATCACCAACTGATCCGCGCCAATCAGCTCAATGCGAGTCCGTTCCGTTGTCGTGTGAGCGACCAGTTCGCCATTAAAACGCATCATGGATTTTAACCTGGCCTCTGGATCAACCTGCACGAGATAATAGATGGTCAACGGCTGTTCCTGAAGCTGCACAATCCAGCGCACCAGCCCCGTCTCAGGATCAACACTGTCAGGCGCCGGAACAGATGACATAAACCGCCAGCCTTGCGGTAGCTGCTCTCTCACCACGCCACGGATCGAGCCACTGCTAAAGCGTAACTGGACGGGAAAGACAGCTCCCGGAGCCGCATAACTCGGCAAAACCCGTTCTGCTAAAATCGCAGGTCTTGGCCAAAACCACACAGTTACAACTCCGGATAGCAAAACCACGAAAAGAAGAAGAAATATCCAGCGACGGGGAATTTTTCGTGAGTCGGCTTGTGGTGGGAGCGTTTCTTCCTCTTGGGGATGCCAAAGGATCTCTTCCAAAGCCACTTCGAGGGCCTCGGCCAATTTCTCAGCATTGGGACGCTTGATCGTCGGATAGCGGTTATTTTCCCACCGGGAAATGGTATCCGTCGTTACCCCGACCATCTTTGCCACATACAATTGCGTCAAAGACTGATCTTCACGAGCCTGACGAATCGCCGCACCATCAATCTGGAGCATCGCGTCATTTTTCTGAGGTTTTTCTTCAATCATAGTGTTGTGAGGGTAGCAGATCGTGATCAAAAGGGCAACGAAACAGCAGAATGCACACCCAAAAGCATACCTTCTAACCTGCTGAAATCAGAGGAATCCATATCGACATCGGCCAGTATACAGATCGACATCTAATGCATTGTCTGCAAAAGGCCGCTAAAACGATAGTCACAGTTTTACACCACTTTCCCATTTGACAAGGAGGTACCACAATGAAAACGAAACTGCTGTTGTCTGTCCTGTTCATGGCCCTGTTTGCCACCACCGCACTAGCCGCAGAGACCTACGAGTACACGGGCAAAGGAACTGTGACGTTCAATCACAAGATGCATGGTGAGAAAATGGACTGCAGCTCCTGTCACACCACCCAGCCGCCACAAAAAATTGCCATCACCGGCAAAGATGAGGGTCATGGACTGTGCCTTGACTGTCACAAAAAAGAGCAGGAAAAAGGCAACAGTGCCGCGCCTAAATCCTGCAGTCAATGTCATAAGAAATAACCATGACAACCCAACCTTTCTTTTGAGGAGAACATGATGAAAAAGACCCTGTATATGATTACCGCACTGAGCCTCGTCGCTGCCGTATCGACAACCGCTCTGGCAGAACAGACCACCGGGACCGTCACCAAGGTTCGTGGTGACAAAATCACCATTGAAGTCAGCCCGGATAGTGCCGGCAACATCTCTGTTGGTGACGGCGTCACCATTGAAGTCAGCAAAAAAGCCGCGGTGGCACCTGCGGCGGGCAACGATATGCTCACCGGCTGTTAATGCCCTCCCCTGTCGCCGGGTATCTTCGGATACCTGGCGATTTTTCTACGTACGAACAAAGGCCTGCCCCGTCATCTTGCATTTTGCCGTTTACCTTCGGACCAAATTACGCTACTCACTAAAGAATGGAAACGTGGTTGGAACAGTTGCTCAGCAGCGTCACGGCGACCCCTTGGTACTATCTCCTCGTCGCCGCTATCGCCACAGCGGAAGGTGTCGTCCTGATCGGCCTGGTGGTTCCCGGCAGTGTCCTGTGTGTGACCATCGGAGCCTTGGCCGCAGCCGGTCACGGCGACTTCGCACTGAGCTGTGTATGCGCCGCCATAGGAGCGCTGTTGGGCGACCTGATCAGCTATTTTCTGGGAGGGCGATTTGGACCCCGATTGACCCAGTCTGTTTTTCCGCAACGCAGTAAACCTCTTTTAAAACGAGCGCGGATTTTTTTCTCCGCTCACGGCGGTAAGAGCCTGTTTCTGGCCCGATTTTTAGGTCCGCTGCGGGGATTGGTCCCATTTGTTGCCGGCAGTGTGCAATATCCCCCCAAAGCTTTCCTGGGCTACAGCAGTCTTGCCGCAGCCTTATGGGGCATCAGCTATCCAGGCTTGGGCTATCTCGGCCTAAAATCCTGGCAACAGGTGTCTTTTCTTCATTCACTGGAAGGTCTTAGCATCCTGGGAGTCTTCCTTTTAATCCTCCTGATTACCGGACGTTATCTCCGCGATCAAAAACGCCATTAAGACGATATTGAAAAAAATCCCATCAAGGGAGTTTTTTCAACGGCGCAAGCCGAAAATGCGCTTCCCGTCTTGCAACCACAATCAAGGACGTGAAAATCCGTCTTTGATTGTGGTCGCCGGTCCATGGGCACTACAGTCTGTTTTTCAACAATCTGTTAAAGCACTGCGCCCCCTCTATGGTTCTTTTTTTCGCCATCAAATCATGGCATAATTCTCCGATGAATAAGGAGATTTCACTATGAACACGACAACTGCAACCCGGCTGCCTTCGGAATGGGAGGAACAGGATGGTGTCCTGTTATCCTGGCCGACACCTCAAAGCGACTGGGCCCCCTATTTAGATAAGATTCTTCCAGTTTTCATTGAGCTGGTCCGACAAATCAGCCGTTTTGAACAGGTCATTATCGTTACTCCGCAACCATCAGAAACCGTAGCCGTGTTACAACAGGCCGATATTTCGCTGCAGCGCGTGCAATGCTATGCCGTGAATACCAACGATACCTGGAGCCGAGATTTCGGTCCCATCACCGTGATCAAACAGGGGCAGCCGACCCTTTATGATTTTGGTTTTAATGGCTGGGGGCTGAAGTTTCCGGCCTGTTTTGACAACCAGATCACCCAAGCGCTGTCGGCGGCAGGTGCGTTTACCGCACCTGTTCATATTCAACCACTAATTCTGGAAGGCGGTAGCATTGAGTCTGACGGCGAGGGAATCCTGCTGACGACCAGTACCTGCCTGCTGAGCCCGAATCGTAATCCACACTTAAAAAAGCACGATATCGAACAGTTTTGTCACCTCCAGTTCGGAATCCGCAAAACCTTGTGGCTCGATCACGGCTATCTGGCCGGTGATGATACAGATTCTCATATTGATACGCTGGCCCGGCTGTGTCCTGACAATACGATTGTCTATGTCCAATGTGACGACCCGGACGATGAACACTACCCGGCGCTGAAGAAAATGGAGGAGCAACTACGCGGTTTTACAACGTTGGACGACGCGCCCTTTCGATTGTTGCCTCTGCCTTGGCCGCAAGCTGTTTATGATGAAGACGGCGACAGGCTTCCTGCGACCTACGCCAACTTTCTGGTCATCAACAACGCGCTTCTGGCCCCGATCTATAACGACCCTGCAGATAAAAAAGCTCTGGAGGTGCTGGCTCAGGCGTTCCCCGACCATGAACTGATCGCTATTGACTGCTCTGCGGTCATCCTGCAGCACGGTTCATTGCACTGTCTGACCATGCAACTGCCGAAAGGAACCTTGTCATGAGCACACGCCGCATTGCCCTGATTCAGCAAGCCTGCCAACCAACATCTGAACAGACCCGCGCTCACCTCAGCGCAGCGATACGTCAGGCTGCTCGGCAGGGTGCTGAACTCATTGTGTTACAGGAACTCCACAACGGTCCCTATTTCTGCCAGCATCAATCGTGCGATAATTTTGAACTTGCTGAACCGATTCCCGGCCCAAGTTGCGACCATTTCGCGACATTGGCTCGAGAACTTGAAGTGGTGCTGGTCTGCAGCCTCTTTGAACGGCGTGCGGCTGGGTTGTATCACAACACAGCGGTTGTCTTCGAGAGTAATGGTCAGATGGCGGGAATGTATCGTAAAATGCATATTCCTGACGATCCGGGTTATAATGAAAAATTTTATTTCACCCCGGGAGATCTAGGATTCACCCCAATTCCAACCAGTGTCGGCACTCTTGGTGTTCTGGTCTGCTGGGATCAATGGTATCCGGAAGCAGCCCGCTTGATGGCTCTCGCCGGATGCGACATGCTGATTTATCCAACCGCAATCGGTTGGGACCCTCAGGACACGGATGAAGAACAGCAGCGCCAACGTGAAGCCTGGATAACCGTACAACGTGGCCACGCTGTTGCCAACGGCCTGCCGGTTATCAGTGTCAACCGGGTGGGCTTTGAAGCAGATCCAACCGGTACGACTGCCGGGGCACAGTTCTGGGGCAGCAGTTTCGTTGCCGGGCCACAAGGCGAAATTCTCACCCAGGCAGACAGCGAACAGGAAACGGTGCTGATTCACGATCTTGATCTGCAACGTAGTGAACAAGTGCGACGCATCTGGCCGTTTTTACGCGATCGCCGCATTGATTCTTACGGTGACCTGACCAAGCGCTTTAGGGACTGAGACAATAATCACGATAGGAAGAACCGCGAGATCATTGCGCAAACCACATTGCTCGGCTAGGCTTTATAGGATACGTCTATCAGCCGACATGAGGTCTGTATGCGCACACTGCCCCTCTTCCCCATAAAGTCGCCTTCAATCACCAAGCGTTGGATCCCCTATGCAACAGCTCTGCTTCTGTGTCTAGCGGTTTATTCGTTGTGGCTGGCTCTTGAAGAGAGGGAAACAAAAGCACGCCATCAGACAGTCCGGGGTGAGGCTTACGCGCTTCTCAATTTAATCGAAGTGGATCTCGAACAACGTATCCGATCACTGCAACGGTTTGTCTTTCGCTGGCAGCAACGCGGCGGCATGAGTCGTGACGAATTCCTTTTTGAAGCGGCCAGTTATCTCGGGGACCACCCTGGCTACCAGGCTCTGGAATGGGTCGACCCTGGGTTCAAGGTGCGTTGGGTTGTCCCAGAAAAAGGCAATGAAGAAGCCTTGGGTCTCAATTTAGCCCTCGAGCAACAGCGCCGGACAGCCCTCAAACTCGCCCGACACCAAAAAGTTCCCACACTGACTGCGCCCATTGAATTAGTCCAGGGAGGCGTTGGCTTTCTCGTCTATCTTCCGATCTTTGCTAATGACCATTTTGATGGTTTTTTATTGGCCGTTTTCCGCACAGAATCCTGGATTGAATCATTGCTCGCTGCCCGACATTCTCCGGTTCGCTTTCTGTCGCGCATCTCTATGGACAAGGATGAAATTTATCGCTCGTCAACATGGCAAGATTCTGCGGAGCCTCTGCATGAACAACAGCAATTGACGATTCGCAACCATCTTTTCCGGGTTGAGAGTCGGCCGACAGCACAATTTTTAAATGACAGCCATACGCCCTTACCTCAGCTGGTGCTGATTTTCGGCTTAAGCCTGACAGCTTGCCTCACTGTCATTATTATCTTGTTCCAAAAAGCCGCCAGCGCCGTCCATAGCGTCACGGAAAACAAAAAATCTCTGGAGTCAGAAATACAGCAGCGTAAAAAGATTGAAGCGGAGAGGGAACTATTACTTAACGATATTGGAGAGAGGATAAAAGCTCTTCATTGCCTTTATAGCCTGTCGCGACTGGCTGAAAGTACCGGAAAGAATGTCGATCAATTTCTTCGCGAGTCAGTCGAATGTCTGCCCCCGGCCTGGCAATTTCCGGAATACGCGACAGCACGCATTATTTTTGACGAGACGTGCTATACGACCAGTGACTTTCAGCAAAGCCCGTTATTACTGGAAGCAGCGATTCAGATCAATGACCGGCGACGTGGCGTGGTTCAAATTTGTTACTCTGAATCACTTCACCACGCTGACCAAGAAGTGTTTAGCGAAGAAGAACGTTACCTGATCAACGAAATTGCTGACCGTGTCGGTAGCGTCGTCCTGCAAAAAAAAGCGGCCGAAGCATTGGCCAAAGAACGCCAGAGGCTGGCATTCATTCTTGAAGGAACCCATGTTGGCACCTGGGAATGGAATGTCCAGACGGGTGAAACAACGTTTAACAGCCGCTGGGCCGAGCACCTGGGATATCGCCTTGAAGAACTGACGCCTGTTTCCATCAAGACGTGGAAAGAGCTGACCCATCCTGAGGATATGAAAAAAGCACTGCGGGCGTTGCAGCGGCATTTCTCCGGACGTGAACAATACTATGAATGTGAAATCCGATTACAACACAAACAGGGGCACTGGGTGTGGATTCTTGATCGCGGAAAAGTTTCCGTTTGGACGGAGGACGGCGCACCGCTGCTAATGTTTGGCACCCATATGGACATTTCAGCCCAAAAACAAGCTGAGGCGCGCATCCGCCATCTGGCCAATCATGATGCGTTGACAGGACTGCCCAGTCTCCGGCTGGTCAGAGACCGGATCAACGTTGCCCTGGAAAACGCACATCGCAAGCGGGAACAATGCGCGATACTGTTCTTTGATCTGGATGGCTTTAAGGCGATCAACGATCAATACGGCCATGATGCTGGAGATTTTGTTCTGCAAACGGTTGCCGGTCACCTTCTTGACTGTGTACGACGAACAGATACCGTCGCTCGTATCGGCGGCGATGAGTTTTTGCTATTACTGACGGAAATCAAAACAACCCGTGACATTGAAACCATTGCCGCCAAAGTCGTTGAATCGGTTGACCAACCCATGGAATTTGAAGGCCATCGACTTCAGGTCCAGGCCAGTGTTGGCATTGCAGTGTACCCGCAGCACGGGCACACTGCAAAAGCATTGATAAAACAGGCGGATAATGCCATGTATGCCGTAAAAAACAGTGGCAAGAACAGCTATGCGTTTGCAACAGACCGTTAAAGAAAAGTAGCATTCGTATTATGCTGACAAAATATTTAACAGTTTTCACCACTTAAATAGCCGCCAGCAATCGACAGCCCGCTGAATGTCGCCTATACTTAAAACAAAGTGACACAAGGGGGAGGCATGGCCAAACAGTCGACAATGCAAAAACGCCAAGTGTGGCTTATTTTCTTTTGCCTGGGCATTATTATGCTCAATTTCCCCTTTATGCAAATTTTCAACCGCCTGGACACCGTTTTCGGCATCCCTTTGCTCATTTTTTATCTAATGGTCGGCTGGCCTCTTTCCATTGTCGTTGTTTATCTGTTCAGTGCCTCTCTTGAGGAAAAACCCCAGCAACAGACGGATCTGCCACCAGACAGGGAGCTTGAATGATGTCTGTGCAATTTCTCGGCAGTATTACACTGACCTATTTTTTGCTCCTGTTCGGTATCGGCTTTCTCGCTGACAATCTGCGTCGGCGGGGAAAAAGTTTCGTCACCAACGCCACAGTCTATTCCCTGTCTCTGGCCGTTTATTGCACGTCATGGACCTATTATGGTAGTGTTGGCCGGGCCGCAACCAGCGGCCTGGATTTTCTCACCATCTATCTCGGCCCCACCCTGATCTGTTTCACATGGTGGTTTTTACTACGCAAAATCATCCTGATCACCAAAGAGCAAAACATCGTCAGCATTGCCGACTTCATTGCCAGCCGCTACGGAAAGTCGACCTATCTTGGTGGGATCGTGACGATTTTTGCGGTGCTTGGCATCGTGCCTTACATTGCACTCCAGCTGAAAGCCATCTCACAGACCTTTAACATGCTATGCGGTTCTGACAGCAACCTGACCACCGCTTTTGATTTGCAATATCCGAATCTCCCGCTGGATACCGCGTTTCTTGCCGCTATTTTCCTGGCAACATTCTGCATTCTTTTTGGAGCCATGAAGCTCAACAGTACGGAACGCCATGAGGGATTGATGGCCGCAGTCGCTCTTGAATCAATTATCAAATTGAGCGCTTTTTTGGCAGTCGGATTGTTTGTCACCTATGGCATGTTTGATGGTTTTTCTGATCTGTTTCAGCGTTTTCTCGGAGAATTTCCAGAAAAAGCACAGCTGCTTCTGATCTCGACAGAGAGCAACAACAGTGGCCGCTGGTTTTCCATGACGGTCATGTCCATGATGGCGGTCATGTTTCTACCTCGTCAGTTTCATGCCATGGTGATTGAAAACTCCGATCACGAACATATCCGCAAAGCCATGTGGGCATTTCCGACCTATATGTTTTTGCTCAATCTGTTTGTCTTGCCGATAGCTGTGGCTGGGATCATCACTTTCAGTGGCGATACGACGATGGCCGATTATTACGTGTTGAGCCTGCCCCTGCTGGAACATCAAAAACTTCTGGCGATCTTTGTCTTTATTGGCGGATTTTCAGCGGCTGGTGGGATGGTGATGCTGGAATCCGTCGCTTCGGCTACAATGATTCTCAATAACCTGATCATGCCGATCATCTTGCGTTTCAACCTGAAAACAGCTGATATTTCAGGCCTGCTGCTCAACATTAAGCGGGTGGCCATTGTTTCAGTCATTTTCCTGGGTTATTTTTATTATCGCACGCTGGGAGAAACGGAAGCTCTGGTCAATATCGGTCTGATCTCTTTTATGGCAGCCACACAGTTTGCCCCTTCTCTGCTCGGCGGGATTTACTGGGAGCGCGCCACACAAAAAGGTGCAGCGGCAGGCCTCCTCAGTGGTTTTATTATCTGGTTCTATACGTTGCTGGTTCCGACATTCGTCGATGTCGGCTGGCTGTCAACAGACATTCTGACTCACGGCCCTTTTGGGATTGAATGGCTTCGACCAACGGCATTATTTTACCTGAACACGCTTGACATCTGGTCTCATGCCCTGTTCTGGACCCTGTTTTTCAATATCGGGTTATTCCTTGCCATTTCCATCCTGACATTTCCATCCTCAGTGGAAGCCACTCAGGCCATGCGTTTTGTTCGTGTTTCCACCTGGCGAGACATCCCACAAAAACGAACACGGATCAGTAAAGCACCGACCATCATGGAGTTTGTCGATCTGATGACCAAATTTATTGGTGAAAAACAGGCCAATATGGCCATTGCCAATTATCTTGGTGACCGTGAAATAGACGAAAAGGGCAGCCTGTCTGAATACGAAATTCCCAACCTCAAACGCTTTACCGAAAAAACCCTTGCCGGATCTGTCGGGACGGCTGCGGCACGAATTATCATCGACAATTATCTGTCGGCACGTGGTAGCAAAATGGAAGACGTTTTCAATATTTTCGGCACCGTCAGTCTCAGCCGTGACGCCAGCCGTGAACAGCTGAGCGTCCTCTACGAGGCCGCCAATATGATTGCCAGCGGTGCCGACCTCGATACGATCTTCAACAACATTCTGGAACTTCTGTATCACCAGTTCCGCTTTGACCTGTGTGCCATCCGTCTTTACGATGAGGAGAGCAACCTTCTCAAAGTGCGATGCTTCAAAGGTATAGACAGCGAATTCCTGTCTCAGGCGGACAGAGAGATCAATGAAGAGACCTGCATCGGCTCCACGTACATCAATAACCGGGTGATTTTGGCCAATGATTCGGACTGTACGGACAAACCGGCGTCCATGGAGATCATCCGACGAGAAGGGATCAAATCGTTTGCCCACGCTCCAATCACCATTGAAGGGCAGCCGATTGGCGTGTTGTCTTCGTATTCGCGCTATGCCAAGGGGATATACACCGATGAGTTCATCGAGCTCTACAAAAATCTGGCAGCCCAAATCGGCATTGCTTGGAGAAATGCCCGTCAGACCGCTCAACTGATCGAAGTCAGTGAACAGGAAAAAGAGCTCAAAATTGCTGAAGCCATTCAACTAAGCCTGCTGCCGGACAAGATGCCTGACTGCCAGGGAATGGACATTGCGGGCATTTGTGTCCCGGCAAAACAAATCGGCGGTGACTATTTCGATTTTATTGAGAAAGACAAGTTACTCGACATTATCATTGCAGATGTTTCCGGTCACAACATTGGTGCCGCGTTGTTGATGGCAGAAGTACGCACCTTTATTCAGGCGCAGGCCCGCCAGCTCAGTACACCACCGGATGTTTTACACGTTCTCAACCGGTTCATGTATGAGGATTTGACCAATGCTGAACTTTTTATCACCATGTTCTACCTGCAATACGACGCACTCAGAGGCCGAGTTGCCTATGCGAATGCCGGGCACAACCCGCCACTGTTGCTCCATAATACGACTGGAACATTTGAAGAGCTTGATGGTGAAGGAATGATTCTCGGCATCACGCCTGAGATCGACTTTGAAGAAAAACGTGCTTATTTTCAGCCAGGGGATATCCTCGTCCTCTACACCGATGGTATTATTGAAACAGAAAACAGCAGTCAACAAATGTATGGTATGGAACGCCTTAAAGCGGCCATCACGGACAACAGTGCTCTTTCAGCCCAAGAGATTATCGACAACACCATGAATGATGCCCGCATGTTTCAGGGGCGCCGCCATTTCAATGATGATGTCACCATGATTGTTTTGAAAATTAATCATTAGGACAACAGGAGATTACCAGATGAATGTTGCTATTGAAGAACATGATCACGTCATTACTCTCACCCTCAAGGAAGAACGCCTTGACGCCCATAACAGCAGTGAGCTCAAAGCGCAACTCCTGACCTTGTTTGAAGAAGGCAAAGTCAATATTGTTATTGATTTATCGCCGGTCCGCTTTATTGATTCATCCGGACTCGGTGCCTTGGTTTCCGGTTTTAAAAATGCCAGTTCTCGTGAAGGCGGCTTAAAATTATGCGGCTTGCAATCTCAGGTTAAATCGATGTTTGAGCTGACTCGTCTGCATCGGGTTTTTGAAATTTTTCCCGGCACAGATGAAGCCCTGGCGAGCTTTTGAAACGATTGCTGGCGGCGTTACCCTGTTACAGGGTTAGCGCCGCTACAATGAGGAGAGCCTATTATGGAAAACCAGCTCGAAGTGGACATCAAAGTTCCGAACCAGACGAAGTATCTCAGTCTGATTGGAAAAATTGGTGAAGATGTCGCTTATACGTTGAAAAAATTCAACGATAACCGCGAAGAACTCGCCTACCATATCAACCTTGTTCTGACTGAGGCCATGGCAAACGCGATCAAGCATGCCAACCAGAATGATCCGAACAAGGATGTGCATATCAGTATTTCTCTGTCAGAGAACAAGTTATGTATTAAAGTTTACGATCAAGGGCAGGGATTTGATATCAGTGAGATTAAGAAAATCGAGGCTCATCCTGAAGATGAGCACGGACGTGGTATTTTTCTGATTCATGCCCTGATGGATACAGTGACCTACCGGCGCTGCTGTAACGGACATGTTCTAGAAATGAGCAAAACCCTTAACGGATCAGATCCGGCAGTTGCAGATGATGATCCATGCGCTGCCCCCCATCCCACTGATAAGCAATGAAACGGCAGCCAGCTCCGTCCGCGGCAGCCAGATCAAGCTCCGAATCGCCAATGAACGTCAGAGCGCGGGGGGCGATATTAAAGCGGCGCGCAACTTCCTGCAACATATCAGGATAGGGCTTTGGTCGTGCCACATCCTGATGGGTAACCACCTCTGTAAAAAAATCACTAAAGCCAAAATAATCAAGTATCCGTGGCATGCTGCTCCCCCGATTGGTGGCAATGGCCAGCGGAAATCGTCCGTGTAAAGCCGTCAACACCTCTCGAAGTCCCGGTTCAACGGTCAGCTGCGGGATAAACTGATCATAATCCACTTGCCCAGCAACGTGCAAAGCCTCTTCAAGGCGTTCTTCACCAAGTAATCCGGCAAACACCTGAGGGCTGGATCCGGTATGGCATAAGTGAGCGCGTTCTTTTTGCGTGCCATCGACATCCGGTTCACCAAAATAGCGCAGGATGACATTGTAATACGCCAAATTGGCCTGTCGGCTGTCGAACATCACGCCATCACAGTCATAAACAACAGCTCGGCAATCAGTCTTCATGTGTCCTCCTCGCGTTTATCCAGACAATCCCCAGAAGTCCGGCGAGGAACATTGGGATGGAGAGGAGCTGCCCCATACTTAACCCGGCCACCAGTGCTCCAAGATGAGCATCGGGCTGGCGAAAAAATTCTACAATAAAGCGAAACCCCGCGTAACCACAGATAAAGGTAAAAAAGACACTGCCAGCAGCTTTATTGAAGCGATAGACCAAAAGTAAAAGGCCTAGTAAAACAGGACCTTCAAGGAAAGCTTCATACAATTGACTCGGATGACGCGGCAGCGGCCCTGCGCCAGGAAAAACAACTGCCCAGGGAACCGTGGTCACCCGCCCCCATAATTCACCATTGATGAAATTCCCCAGACGACCGAAGAACAAGCCAAAACAAGATGAAACCACCAGAATATCGGCAACGAGCGCGACGGGGAGGTTCCTTTTATAACAGAAGTATAGTGCGGCAATCACAACACCGATCAGACCGCCGTGAAAACTCATCCCCCCCTCCCAGACAGAAAAAATCTTAGCCGGATTGTGCCAATAGAAAGAGGCATTGTAAAACAAGACATAGCCGAGACGTCCGCCAAGAACCACACCGAGAACACAAGCAAACAACAGGTCCGCAACGCTATCAGATGACATCACCAGATTCTGCCCTTGACGGGTCAATCGCCGGATCATGGCATAGGCACAGACAAACCCGGCAAGGTACATCAAACCGTACCAACGGACAGCAAAGGGACCGATCTGAAACGCAACAGGATCAATATCAGGATAGGCAATCATTGTTCTTCTTTCAGAAGGGACAGAATGCGATTAAAATCCTCCGGTAAGGGAGCTTCAAGATTCAAAGAATGCTGGCTGACCGGATGATCACACACCAAGTGGGAAGAGTGCAACATCGTCCGGGGTACAGCCAGTCCTTTTACCGAGATTTCACCCCCATACAACCTATCACCCAGAAGCGGTGCGCCAGCTTCAGAGAAATGGGCCCTGATCTGATGCATTCGTCCTGTTAGCAGTTCCACTTCAACCAACGCGTGGCCGGACATCCTGTGTAAAATCCGGTAGCGGGTATGAGCCTGTTTTCCTCCGTGCTCAACTGATTTTATGCGATTACTTTTCCGGTTTCTGGCCAATTGAGACACAAATTCACCTTGATCATCGAGTCCGGGATCTTGAACCAGCGCATGATAAACCTTTTTGACTCGTCGCGATTGCCAAAGTTCAGTCAGTGGCTTATGGGCACGTTTATGGATTGAAAAGATCATAACCCCGGAGGTTTCACGATCCAGTCGCTGAACCATCGCCAGTTCAGGCTTGTCAATAGGACGATAAGGATCCTTGAGAAAAGTCAGCAAGGCTTCATACAACGTCCCTTTATATCGTGCCGGCGTCGGTTGTGTTTCCACTCCGGAAGGTTTGTTGACGGCAAGCAGATAACGGTCACGATACAGGATATCCACATCACTGAGCCGAAACGGGTTCAGGGGCTGCGTGTCGCGGTAGACATCGACCTGATCACCTCGACGCAGAGAATAACTGCATTTGCGTACTCGGCAGCCATTGACATGCACCCCTCCAAGGTCGATCATCTTGCGTAATTCAGTTCGTGAAAACATCTCACATTCAGTAGCCAGCCAAAGATCAAGACGTCTCTCGCCTTCGATTTCCTTAACCAGAAAAGAGCCATGTCGTGATTTTTTATTCGTCATCACTTTTAATCATCATTTTTTTTTGACAAACATGTTTCGAGTGTTAGATTTATATTAAAACAACACTCTGGGGTGAGCGAGAAAAGATTTATGTCGCTTGACCAACACTATTTTATTTGGGAGTAACACAACATCGGTGAGCAAGCCTGAAAAACGATCAGGACGCCTGAAGAGGTTGATACAACTCCCCTCCTAAGACACGGTCAAGAACCTGTCTCAGCCGCCACCCCGGAGATGTTTAATACGCAAAAAGCCTCACAGTTGTGAGGCTTTTTGCGTATTAAACATCTCGTGACCGCGATTAGTCCAGAACATGTTTTTCCAGAACAAAACAGGTAAACTCTCCCGTAAAGACAGGTTTGTCATTGACCTTGACCATGCATTCGACCTGGTGTCTGTTTTTTTCAGTTGTGACAAGTACAGCGGTCGCAACAGCGACATCTCCGGCCCGGACAGGAGCCAGAAAGCGATTTTGTGAGGCACCAAGAACCACAGTCGGTTCATTGACGGCCAACATCGCAGCATAATCAGCCAATCCGAAAATAAATCCACCATGAACAAGGCCTTGTGGATCAGCGACCATGGACTCTAGGGTCACCAGCTCAACAATGGCTTTCCCTGGTTCAAGCGACAGAGGCCGACCAACAAGAGTCGGTGAAATGCACGCATGAGTCGTTGGAAGCATGGAATCAGTCATGACTAATCAAGATCTACACGCTCGCGCAGTTCTTTACCGGTTTTAAAAAAAGGAGTTTTCTTCGATGGAATATCGATCAGGTTGCCACTCTTGGGATTACGCGCCTGACGAGCTTCACGCTCACGAATGGAGAACGACCCGAAACCACGGATTTCAACGCGGTCTCCATTGATCAGAGCAGACCCAATGCTGTCAAAAATCGTATTGACCACCAGTTCAGATTCTTTTTTGTTCAACTCGGATGTCGATTCCATCAATCGTTCAATCAGTTGGCTTTTCGTCATTTTATTCTCCCCAATACAATAGCTCTCAATAGGTCTGAGATTGCGACCATAACAATTTCAAGCCCTGCGTGTCGGTCTTCAGCATCACCCGCTCTATCTCCGCAGCCGTACGGGTGATAAAATATTCAAGTAAATTCGGCTTGGGCTCGGCAGGATAAACCACATCCGGCGTGCCCTCAATCTGAGCAAGATCAGCTGCACATTGAATCGCAGCCTGTAAACCGCCCAGTTCATCAACAAGCCCTTTGGACAACGCCTGACGACCAGTAAAAATTCGCCCATCCGCCAATTGCAAAACCTCAGCTTTATCCAATTGACGACCTTCGCTGACCGCAGTCACAAACTGATCATGAACGTCATCAATCAGGCTCTGCAACAGCTCTTTTTCCTGACCGGTCATTTCTCGCATCGAAGAGCCGATATCTTTATGATCGCCACTCTTAACGACAGTCGTTTTGAGCCCGATCTTATCCATCAGGGCGATTACGTTGGTAAACTCCATGATGACGCCAATACTTCCGGTAATCGTACCTGGATTGGCATAAATGCGGCTTGCCGGAGCAGAAATATAATAGCCACCGGACGCGGCAACCGAGCCCATTGAAACAACAACGGGTTTCTCCGCTACAAGTCGCACCACTTCATCATAGATTTCCTGAGAGGGGCCGACGCCGCCACCAGGAGAATCGACGCGTAGGACGATGGCTTTGACAGCATGATTCTGACCAAAATCGATCAGCTGCTCGACAATGGCTTTTGAGTCAGTGATTGTTCCGAGAACTTCTATGACGCCGACTTTTTCAGTGAGAGCGAACTTCTGTGCCCCACCGCGCGACGACGACATGACCATGATGATCCCGGCGAAAAGAACAAATATCACAAAGAACACTGCGAATGCTATGGCAAAAGGTCTTTTCTTCATGACAATCCTGACGAAAAAAGCCCCTGCTGCAAGTTGCAGCAGGGGCCAAGAACAGCAACGAACGAATTAGTTCTCATCGTTGGCGTTGTTGAATGCACCCTGCAAAAGGTCTCCAAGGCTGGAGGTTGCCTTTTTCTGGGCCCCCATGAATGCATCAACTTCAGCTTTTTCTTTACGATCAGACAGATGCTTGATCGACAGAGCGATTTTATGCTCGTTGGTATCAACGTGAAGCACAACGGCCTCAAGTTCGTCACCCACCTTGGCAAAGTCCTTCGGTGAGTCAACTTTGTCCTTGCTGATTTCAGAAACGTGAATCAAACCTTCAACGCCTTCTTCAACCTCAAGGAAGATACCAAACTCAGTCACAGAAGTGACTTTACCGCGAATGATGGTACCCGGAGCGTATTGCTCGGGAATGATCTGCCACGGATCCTGGGTCAGTTGCTTAACACCCAGAGAGAAGCGCTCATTTTCACGGTCGATGTTCAGGACAACAGCCTTGACCAGATCACCCTTCTTGTACAGCTCGGAAGGATGCTTGATGCGCTTGGTCCAGGACAGGTCAGAGATGTGAACCAGACCGTCAATGCCTTCATCAACACCGACAAAAATACCGAAGTCAGTGATGTTCTTGACTTGACCTTCAATGATGGTGCCAGCGGGGAATTTCTCGCCGATCACTTCCCAAGGATTGGGCTCAACCTGCTTGAGGCCCAGAGAGATACGACGGTTTTCCGTATCCATGGCCAGAACAACGGTTTCAACTTCGTCACCGATGGACAGCAGCTTGTTCGGATGCTTGATCCGCTTGGTCCAGCTCATTTCTGAAACGTGAATCAGGCCTTCTACACCTTCTTCAAGTTCGATAAATGCGCCGTAATCGGTCAGGCTAACAACTTTACCAGTCACACGGGCACCGGTAGGATATTTTTCAGAAACGCTCAACCAGGGATCCGGAGTGATCTGCTTCAGACCCAAGGAAACACGCTCTTTATCACGATCAAATTTGAGCACCTTGACATTGATGCTGTCGCCTACTGCCAGAATGTCGGAGGGGTGAGATACACGGCCCCAGGACATGTCAGTGATATGCAGCAGACCGTCGATGCCACCGAGATCGATGAATGCACCGTAATCGGTGAGGTTCTTGACAACACCTTCAACGATCTGACTCTCTTCGAGAGTTTTAAGCGTATCGGAACGTTGGCTTTCACGCTCGGTTTCAAGCAGAACACGGCGGGAAAGAACGATATTGCCACGGCGTTTGTTGAGCTTGATAATCTTAAACTCAAAGGTATCGCCGATCAGTTTGTCAAGGTTGCGAACCGGACGCAGGTCAACCTGAGAACCCGGCAAAAAGGCGTTAACACCGATATCGACAGAGAGTCCGCCCTTGATACGGGACACGATGCGACCTTCAACAACAGCACCTTCCTCCAGAGCATTCCAAACCTTCTGACGGTCTGCTTTCTCCTTGGAGAGGCCAATCAGGCCACTTTCATTCTCGGCACGTTCAAACAGAACGTCAACCTTGTCACCAACTTCAAGAGTTGCCGGTTTACCGTCAACAGCAAACTCTGACAGGGGGATCACCCCTTCAGATTTGTAGCCGACATCAACCACAACGGAATCCGGATTGACCTGAACAATTGTTCCTTCAACCACGTCGCCGACGGCGAGATTGCCTTGCAGGCTGTTTTCAAACAGATCCTTGAAGCTCTCGTCACCGAACTCTTCGTCAAATTCTTCTTCGAACTCGTCATCCATCATGTCAAGTTCTTCTGTGTTAACTGCTTCGTTGTTTTCAGACATTAACCAATGTACCCCCGTAAAAGATTACGTCCTGTCAAGGACGTTTTTCTCGGCCTAAGCCGCGAAAAGGAACCCTACCATACACTTGTGAAAAAAAAAATAATTATTTTGTCAGTGTCTGTAATCTTTCCACCACATCACGGATGATCCATTCAGGGGTTGAAGCCCCTGCAGTTACACCAACGGTCTCAGCTCCGGACAGCCAGGAAGAGTCAATATCTTTAGCCGTTTCGATATGATGAGTGTTCGGCTGCAGATCTGCACAGATCCGCGCTAATCGTGTGGTATTCGCACTGTTGTGCCCTCCGATGACGAACATCGTATCGACGCGACCGGCAATCTGCCGGGCCTCATCCTGACGCACGGATGTGGCATCACAGATTGTATTGAAAATTCGTAATTCCTTATTATTGTCGAGCAGTTCCTGAACAATTTCACTGAAGTTATCAAAAGATTGCGTGGTCTGGGCGACGAGTCCCAGCTTTTTATGCGGCGGGATGGAGCGTGCTTCCTGTGGATTGGCAACAACCCAAGTTTCTCTCCCCGAAGCGTAGGAGATGATCCCCTGCACTTCCGGATGTTCCTGTTCGCCGACAATCACCACACTGTATCCTTCATCACCAAGTAATGCGGCATACTGTTGCGCTTTTTTGACAAACGGACAAGTGGCATCGACAATCGCGACACCTTTTTTTTCCAGAGCCTGTTCCTCACTGCGGGTAATACCGTGGGAACGGATGATGACGGTTTCATCGTCAATCTGCTCGACACTGTCCTGCACTCTGATCCCTTTGCCTTCCAGGCGTTGCACCAATTGAGGAGAATGAATCAACGGCCCCAAAGAACAGATATGCTCCGAGTTTTCCGCCGCCTGAAACGCCATATTGACCGCCCGTTTAACGCCAAAGCAAAAACCGGCGCTTTTCGCCAGAACAATCTCCATCTCTCCTCCCAATCTCACAATCCAAGACGCTCGTCAATGACAGCCAGCATCTTCTCCAGAACCTGTTCTATGCTCAGGCAGGTCGAGTCGATCGCCACCGCATCATCAGGGCGCAATAATGGCGCATGTTCTCGCGCCGAATCCGCAGCATCACGCTGTCTGACTTCTTCGATCGTCTGTTGCAGGTCAACATCCAGCCCCTTGGCTTTCAATTCGTCATAGCGTCTTTGACCACGTGCCTCGGCACTGGCTTCCAGATAAAACTTCACCTCAGCCTGAGGAAACACGACACTGCCGATATCACGCCCCTCCAGTACAACACCTCCGTCTTTGCCCATGGCACGCTGCAACTTAACCATGGCCTGTCGCACTTCAGCACAAGCAGAAATTTTCGAGGTCAAAAGACTCATCTGCGGAGTCCTAATCGCTTCGGAGACATCTTCACCGTTCAGCCAGACAGTTTCTTGGCCATTGTCACACTGAAAACGGATATCAAGGCGTTCACACAGCGCCTGCAAGCCCTGACAGTCTTCGCTGTCAATCGACTCTCGACTGGCTGCCAGGGCTACGGCCCGATACATGGCCCCCGTGTTGATATTGATATAGTCAAGCCGTTGGGACAACAAACGACTCAATGTGCTCTTGCCGGCACCGGATGGACCATCAATGGCAATAATCAGTTTTGACTCCATGGTTACACTTTCGTCCCTATCATTGATCCTTTTCTGCTTTTCCGCAGATACGCTGTTGACGCAAAAAAGGGAGAGACCACAAGATCCCACCCTTTTAATATGCCTTCCTGATGCCTTACATCAGGAAGAAAGACGGCGTAGCAACTCCCAGAAATTCGGAAAGGATGTTGCGGTACATTGTGTATCTTCAATGACGACATCCTGCGTGGCACGCAACGCGGCCACTGCAGAGCTCATGGCAATGCGGTGATCACCACACGAATTAACCTTGCCACCCAAAAGGGTCTCGGCTCCTTCAACGGTCATACCGTCTTCGGCCGTGGTCACAGCCACCCCAAATGTCTTCAGCACATCCGCCATGGCCGCGATACGGTCCGTTTCCTTGACGCGCAGTTCTTTCGCATCACGAATCACCGTAGTGCCCTCGGCACATGCGGCAGCAATGCTGATGACGGGAAACTCATCAATGGCCCGGGGGACATCTTCGCCACCAATTTCAATCCCCTTGAGGTGACTGCTTTTAACCAGAAGATCCGCGACCGGTTCACCCGCCATCTCACGCTCGTTAACCAGCTCAATAGAACCGTTCATTTTTTTCAGGATGTCAATCACCCCGGAGCGCGTGGGATTGATGCCGACATTTTTAATCAACAACTCAGAGCCGGGAACAATCAAGGCGGCAACGATAAAAAATGCCGCTGATGAAATATCGCCGGGCACCAACAGATCCCGCGCCGTCAAAGCTTGTCCACCGGCAATGGAGACACCGCCGTCAAACGAGGTCACCTCAACACCAAAATGGCGCAGCATCCGTTCGGAGTGATCACGCGACAGATGGGGTTCATAAACCGTTGTCACGCCATCGGCATAAAGGCCGGCCAGCAACACAGCGGATTTCACCTGGGCACTGGCTACAGGAGAATGATAGGTGGTTGCCTTCAGCTGACAGCCCTGAATGGCCAAGGGGGCACATTGCCCCTGCTGCCTGCCGGTAATGATAGCCCCCATTTCCGCCAGCGGTGTAACAACACGCCCCATGGGCCGTTTGCGCAGATATTTATCGCCGGTGAGCACCGAAAAAAACGACTGTCCGGCCAGCAAACCACTCATCAGACGGATCGTGGTCCCGGAATTGCCACAGTCAAGGACATCTTCCGGCTCACACAGGCCGTTCACCCCGCGACCATGAATCACCAATTCACCATCGCCGGGTTGTTCAATGGTGACGCCCATGGCTTGAAACGCTTTGAGCGTCGACAGGTTGTCTTCGCCTTGAAGAAATCCGCTGACCCGCGTGACCCCCTGGGCCAGGCTGCCGAACATCACCGAGCGATGAGAGATGGACTTGTCGCCGGGGACCGTTATCTCGCCACGCAAACCACCACAGGATGAAACTGTTTGACTCTGTATCATGTTAATTATCTCACCTTCGGTTGCAAAAGAGCATCGCGGGTTATCTTGGAGCGCAGGAAAAACTCGTAAAGCTTCTCCCCGTCCGCTTGTTGAATATCGTTTTTGAGTTCACTGAGAAAATTTTCAAACTGATCAATCATCTCGATCAGGCTGTCACGATTGGTCAGTGCGATATCGCGCCACATAATCGGATCGGACGAGGCAATACGGGTAAAATCACGAAAGCCACCGGCTGAATAGTCGAGAATATTTTCCTCATAGCGATCATAGGCACTGACGGAATTCACCAGTGAATAGGCAATCATATGCGGCAGATGGCTGATCGCCGCCAGAATGCGATCATGCTTGTACACATCCATCGTCACGACAGCACTGCCCGCCGCCTGCCAGGCACGGGTCACCACATCCAGAGCTGCAGCATCCGTCTGTTCCGAGGGCGTCAGAATGCAGCGTTTCCCCTGATAAAGCTCAGCAAAAGCGGCTGCCGCACCACTTCGCTCGGTTCCGGAAATCGGATGCCCCGCCACGTAACGGACCCCCTGCGCGACAGCCAGAGGTTCGAGCGCCTCCAGAACACATTGTTTGACGCTGCCCGAATCGGTGAGGATCGCGCCCTGATCCATACTGGGAATCACTTGACGGGCCGCGGCTTCCATCGCGCCAACCGGTACGGCCAGCATCACCAGTTCAGCGCCATGAACCGCCTCTTGCAACGTTGCGGGCAACTGATCAATGACCTGAAGGTCATGCGCCTGACGTAGATTCTCCGGATCGGCATCCCACCCGGAAACAGTGGCGACAACACCGGCGCGTTTCAACGCCAGGGCAAAAGACCCGCCAATCAGGCCGACACCGATAATGGCTATTTTATGCAGATAAAAACCGTTCATCCCTCTCCTTCGCAATCCGCCAGCTAAACAGCCCGCGGATAAGACCCGAGAACTTTGATGAATTGACAATAATTGCCCAACTCTTCGACGGCATCATGGACGGACGGCGTCTCGATATGACCCTCAATGTCGAGGAAAAAGATATACTCCCACGCCCGTTTCTTCAGCGGCCGGCTTTCAATTTTCGACAGATTGATCCCGCGCTTACTGAACGGCTCAAGCATTTTAAGCAGGATGCCCGGTTCATCCTTGATTAAAAACAGGATGCTGGTTTTATCATGTCCACCGGGTGCCGGAATCTGATCGCTGATGACCAAAAAGCGGGTAAAGTTGCTCGGATTATCGGCAATATTCGCCTTCACTTGTTGCAGGTCGTACTGGGCACCGGCAGCGGCACTGGCAATGGCTGCGGCACTTTTGTCACCGGCAGCCAACTGAGCCGCAGCAGCGGTACTGGCAACATCAATCAGCGGCACATCGGGAAGATTTTCTTCCAGCCATTTTCGACATTGGCCGAGGGCCTGAGGATGGGAATAAACCCGTTCAATATCGGACATGCGTGAGGTCAGCGACAACAAATCATGAGAAATCTCCTGAAGGATTTCAGCATAAATCTTCAGGTCTGACTCCATAAACATATCGAGGGTATGGGTCACCACACCTTCATTGGAGTTTTCAACCGGAACCACACCATAGTTGGCCCGGCCACGCGCCACCTCATCAAACACGGCAGAAATACTTTTTTGCGGAACCAGTTGTGCCGACAGACCAAACTGTTGCATCGCAGCGACATGGGTAAAGGTCGCCTGAGGACCGAGAAAGGCCACTTTCAGCGGTTGTTCAAGAGCCAGTGATGCCGAGATGATTTCACGAAAAACACGTTGAATCGCATCAGAGGGGAAAGGGCCCGGGTTGCTTTGCCGCAGGCGCTCATAAATGGCCTGTTCACGACTGGGCACATAATAAGCGGACTTACTGCCCTCTTTGGCTTTACCAACTTCGAGAACAACCTTGGCGCGCTCGTTGAGCAATTCAAGAATGTGGTCGTCCAAGGCATCAATTTTTTCGCGCAACGGCTTGAGCGTGTCACTCATTGATTCCGTGCTCCTTTTTGTTTCGGGTTCATTGCAGCCCAACATTCAAAGGGGCAACAATCGAACAGGATTTTATTGCGCAGTGAATTTACCTTATGCTGTAGAGAAAATCAATGGAACAGCCATTCCCTTCATCAGGGCATTATTCACCGATAATTTTAACCAACACCCGTTTGCGCCGTCGTCCATCGAACTCGCCATAGAAAATTTGTTCCCACGGGCCAAAGTCCAGGTGTCCTTCTGTCACAGCGACGACAACTTCCCGCCCCATGATGGTTCGTTTCAAATGGGCATCGCCATTATCTTCTCCCGTGCGATGGTGGGCATAGCCATTGACATCATAAGGAGCCAACCCTTCCAGCCAACGGGTAAAATCTTCGTGTAATCCCGATTCATGATCGTTGATAAAAACCGACGCCGTGATATGCATAGCATTGACCAGACACAGTCCTTCTCGGATACCACTGTCAGAGAGACAACGTTCGACATCCCTGGTTATATTAAGAAAACCCATCCGTTGCGGATGTTCAAACCACAGTTCCTTTCGATAGGATTTCATCCTGCCTCCGTTTTCCGATCCGCAAACAAAAAAAACCGGTTATTCAACATCTTGCATTGTTCCAACGGCTATGATAATGTGCTGCGCCGTTTAAGGTAAACATATAAAAAGATCTTAACACACTGTTACAGAGCTAAGCATGAGCAAAAAAATACGTTTTTATTCAATGAGTTACATCACAAGTCTAATCTTACTGTGTAGTTGTGACGTCCACCCCGGAAATACCGCACAAGACAGGGCTCACCTGCAGCCGAATTCGTATCAACAGCTGGTAGAAACCTTTGACCTTTGGGGATACAGCTGGGAAACACTCGATCAAGGGGTTCCGGCATTTACGTTGGATCGTTTCCCCCGCGACATGGGCAACATTCAGGACGTGAAGCTGAAAAAGAAGCTCTTCTTTCTCAGCCTGTTACCCATGGTCATCATGCAGAATGATGTCATCCTCCAGCAACGAACCACCCTGAAAAAACTGCTAAGCAACCCCTCTGCAATGACCGATAGGCAACACCAATGGCTAAAACAGCTCTGCCGTCAATACCGTTGCGAAGGCGACCCGATTGCTGATCCTAACATCGCGAAAACTTTGCTGCGGCGGGTCGATATGGTGCCTACCGCTCTGGTTCTCGCACAGGCGGCAAATGAATCCGCCTATGGCAGCTCGCGCTTTGCCCAGCAGGCCAACAACATTTTCGGACAATGGACGTTTATCCCCGGAGCGGGGCTGGTCCCAGCTGACAGACCGGAGGGTGCGACGTATGAGGTAAAAAAGTTCAGCAATCTTGCCGCATCGATCCACGCCTACATGAACAACCTCAACAGCCATCCGGCCTATCGGAATCTGCGGGAAACGCGTTTCGCCCTTCGCAAGTCAGGTGCCCCACTGGAAGGGAAAAAGTTGGCTGAAGGCCTAGTGAACTACTCCACGCGACGCGACGCCTATGTCAACGAGATTCAAACCATGATCCGGCATAACCGACTCTCTCAGCTATCAGCACTGCGATTACGAAGTGATATCCGCATCGCGAGAAGTTCTGTTCTTCCCCAGCGTCAGCTCAGTTCGCGCCGGAGCTCAACAGCTTTCGACGAAATGTCGTCAATGCGGTAATGGCATCAAAAAACGTCAGGGGTGAATCCACAACTGGCTGAACCACAACCACTTTCCACCCTTGCGGCTTTGTGCTGTAAGGGTGTATTTGTTTCTTCTGCCCGCCAATGGCTGCTCAGCCACCACTTCAAACAGTCCTTTTTCCCGATCAATCAACTGCGGAACAACGCTATTTTGGCCCTGCACATAGCAGCGCAGTGAGGACACAACAATCCGTTGTGGGTCGAGTTGAAAGCGCAAACGGGGCGGATCCATGCTGGTTATCAACGGCGTGGGTGGGTCAAGGACGGTCACCGGCATGGCGTCCATGGATAGTTTTTCGCGAAAACCTTTCAAGGTCGCAAAGGGTCCACCCATGGGAAACCGTGGCAAGGCAAAGAGCTCTGCCGAAGCGGAGATCACTCCAGACTGTTGCGCCGCTGCCGCCTTGAAGCCCATCTGTTCCACAACCGCCTTCAATTCTGGAGAATATTCACCGTAAGGATAGGCAAACAGCTCAGGAGAAAAACCGAGATGCATTCTGAACTGTTGCTGGGCCTGATTGATCTCCTGCTGAGCCCACAGTTGCCAGTCCTCATGAGTCCTGTTAACCTGTTCGCTGACAAAATAGGGATGAGATGCGGAATGATTGCCGATTTCAATCCCTTCTTGCTGCAGTCCTTTCAGCTGGTCCCAGTCGAGATAGCTCTCCCCGGCAACACTGTCCGTACTGACAAACAGGGTCGCCGGATAATGATACCGTCGTAGCAGCGGCATGGCACCAGTCAAGAAAGACTCATAAGCGTCATCGACCGTTAATGCGACACAATGTTGCGGCAGCGAAGTTCCCATTCGGTGCGCCGCTGCAATCTGCCCAAGGGTCACAACCTGATAATTATGCTGTTTGAGATAGGCCAACTGCGCCTCAAACACATCCAAGGCAATATTGGTTGATGGATAGCGGGCATCGCCAAAGCGATGATAGACAAAAACCGTGGCATTGTCAGTGGCCCACCCCGCCCAGGGCAGAAGCAGAACCGCCAGCAGAACACAGACAAGAATTTTTTTAATCATTATTTTTGTTATCGCGCACGATGGAACGCAAATAGCGTCGGATACTGTTTCGCGCTCTCGGGGTGACGGCCCAGTCGAGCCATTTGGGAAGGACACCAGGAACATCAACGGTTTCAATCTGAATCTGGTCACCGTCCATCAGGCGGGTTTTCAGCACTCGGGTCTGACCATTAATCCGCGCACGAAAGGCATGAATCCCCAGTTTCTCGTGAATTTCAAAAGCAAAATCCAGGGCACTGCTCCCTTCCGGCAGCATGCGTGATTCGCCGTTGGGGGTATACACCTGAATTGTCGCTGACGCCAGACGCAGATGGTCAATATCAAAGATGGATTCGCCATCCAGCAGACTACGCATCAAACCGGCGAAGTTTTCACGGCGGAATTCAAACCCTGGGGCAAGCACTCCGGATTCATTGAAACGATCGAGCTTGCGGGTAGTAATCTGAATGCGTAGACGATATTCTCCCGCCTGAACAGTCGTTTTAATCGCCTGATAGCCATGCTGCGACGGCGCATTGAGATGATCACGCAACTTGCCGGTGATCGGTTGATACAAGCGGTGCAAAAGGCCCAAGGCAAGATAGGCATCCATTGTTGAATCGACAAGCACATCAAGACTGTACAGAGCGGAAAGCCCTCGGCCGACCCTCATGGCACCTTCCAGAGAGAAAGAACGCCAATTGTCTTTTAGCGAAACAGAAAGGTGATGTCGGTTACATTCAGTGGTAATTTCATTACGGATTCGCCGTCGGCCAGAGTCGCTGCGTTCTGCCAACTCCTTAATCACCCGACGATATCGGGAAGCACGCCGCGGGTAAAGAATGCCCAGAGACAACGCTTCCAACTCATCCGCGACTTGCCCCATTCCCAGATGGCGGGCGAGCGGGATATAGACGGTACGCGTTTCTTCGGCAATCAACACCTGTTTTTCCGGCTTCAGAGCGCCAATAGTACGCAGATTGTCGAGACGGTCCCACAATTTAAGACACAGGACCCGAATATCCTCAATGGCAACGAGAATCTGATTGCGATAGGTCTCCGCTTTGAGGGTTTCCCGGCTTAAGGCCGCATCTTCCACCTTGGTCAATCCTTTGACCAGCAATGCCACCTCGGCGCCGAACGCTGTCTCGACCTCTTCCAGCGTTACGGGGGTGTCCTCTACCACATCATGAAGTAAAGCGGCAATAATGGACGAGAATTCCATCCAGTGACGCGCGGCCAAAAGTGCAACACGTAACGGGTGAAACAGATAGGGTTCTCCAGACTTGCGTTTTTGCTCGGCGTGCGAATTTTGAGCCAGTTTGAAGGCGCTATTCAGCTGTTTGATGCCATAATCCAGATCATCCTCAGTGAGGCTGCCACCATGGTGAGTGACCAACAACTCTGCGATGTCATTCATCAATTTCTGGATATCGCGTTGATACTTATTCGTCATAACTGCCTCAAAAGCAATACTTGCAAAACGCACAAAACGGGGAAAAGGTGAAATAACGCCCTACCGGTTGTCGAAAGATAAGGCGACGTCATTCGGGACTAAAAACCCTGTCCACACCGGGTCATTCAAGCACCCTTTAGCCGGGAGGCCAGCTCAGTTGGCGTCCCCCAAGGAGGTGATAATGCAGATGAGCAATAGCCTGACCACCATGTTCGTTGCAATTATTGACCAGACGGTAGCCGGATTCGGAAATTCCGCATTGCTCTGCCAATTTCACAGCGACCTGATGAATGCGTCCCATGACGACCAAGTCATCCTCAGCAATATCATTCATGCCGGGAATATGTTTGCGTGGGATCACCAGAATATGCACCGGCGCCTGGGGATCAATATCATTGAAAGCAATAACCAGATCGTCTTCGTAAACAATCTGTGCCGGAATTTCTCCAGCAACAATCTTACAAAAGAGACAACTGTCCTGCATCTTCGGCTCCTTCTCGGCTTCTGGCAGTGGGCCGGTTGCGTCGCTCGCTCAACGCAATGATATGCCACCGTCTTCTTGCAGCTATTTTATGCAATCTTTCGTCGTGTGAAAACAGGATAATCTGATGATCGGAACTTAATCGCTCCAACACGGTAACGCATTCCTGCAGCCGATCACTATCCAGATTGATCAAAGCATCATCCAGAAAAAACGGTAAGGCCAAATGCGGCGCCAGCGAATGAGATAATCCAAGACGGATGGCCAAACAAACGGCATCCATAGTTCCACGGCTGAGTTGTTCAAGTGCAACCCATTGGCCATTGCGACTTTTTACTCGGGCCGCAAAATCCTGCTCAATGGCAATGGCGTTGTACTTGTTCTGCGTTGCCTTCCGCAAATAGGTGGCAATCCGCTTCTCAAACCCCTGCAGGCTGCTGGAATGAAACTCTTCCAGCGCTTGCGATAAAACATCAATGGCACAGACAAGGACCTGTTTACGTTGTTCAAGGGCGGTCAGGCGATGCTCGAGATGCTCATGATGCCTGGAATCTTGCTCGCTTTCGGCAAGACGCCCCAGCAGCACGGCTTCCTGGCGTACCAAAGCCAGGATGTCTGCGTCCTGTTGACGAATCGATCGCTCCACAGCCTCCAACTTGGCCTCAGCGTCAGGAAGATCCTCAGGGGTCAGATGGTGAGAGGACTCCCCGTCGTTTCCATCCTCTGTAACGACTTCGCCGATATCCTCCCCGTCATCCACCGTCTCATCAACAGTGGTCTGTTCACAGCCTGAGGTGCCGGTGCTCAGTTCAGCAAGACGCTGCAATGTCTCACGATGTTGCTCAAATGCTTTCTGAATGCGGACCAGCTCTACAGCAGAAGAAGCGATTCCCAATGTTTCAAACTCATCATCAAGGGCACTTAACCGCTGCTGCTCCTGTTCTCGTCGCAACTCAATCGCAGTAATTTTCTCCTTGAGGCCAGCACACAGTTTCTTAACTTTTGTCATCCCCACAGCAAACCGGCTCCAACCACCGACAGCAGCAAGAGTACAGGCGATGGCAGTCGGCAAAAAGTATCTGGGAAAAACAAAATAGACAGATTGAGCGGCAACAATCAGTAACAGAGTCCATAATACCGGGCGCTTCCAATCAGGATGGCGCGTCTTCTGCAAACGATCCCGAAATGGTAGCATCTCTGAATGCAGAGAAATCATCTGATGGCGAATATCATCCGCTTCCGCCAATAAATGCGTCAGTTTTTCAGGAACAGGGACCGGGATACCGGCCTGACGCAGGGTTGCTTCAATTTGGCTGCGCTCATCCATCTCTGGAACAGCGTCATCTTCAGAGGCCTGTGGAACCTCTTCTGGCAACGGATCGAGATTGGATACGCCCCCTTGCCATTGGCCTTGAATCCAATCGAGGTAATGGCGCCCTTCCTGAAGCTGAGCACGATCTTCTGCCACGCGACTTTTTAACGCAGCAATCTTTTTACGCACCTGTTCCAATTCATCAAGGAGTGCATTATTTTGCTGCTGCTTTTGTTCCAGATCCTGTAGCGCCTCGCGGACAACGTCCAACTCACGCGGAGAACCGGCCATTCCCGTCCAGGGATTATCGCTGCTGATGGCTGCATAATCATCTTTGAGAGAACGCAAAACCATTTCACTGTCGCCCTGAACAAAACCGGACAGGATGGTACGTAGAAAACGTTCAAACTCTTCGGGTGTCGTCGGAAAATCATTTTGGCTGACAAACTGAGTTGCCCGAAACAGCGATTCGTCATTAATCCCCAGCAATTGCCGCAACAACTGGCTGTAGTGTTGATACTCCTGAGGATGATGACTTAAGGCTATCTGAGCACTGAAATGATCGGTCTGGTGGTACATCCCATCGTATTGGATCAGATCGACATGATCGCTGGTCACATCCCGCTCAAGTCGGATGTTGGCTTGACTGCTTTCAAACTGCAATCCGGCATGACACCCCTGCTGACTGCCCCACGGAAGATAGCGCTGCTTATCACGCAGCCCAAACAATACTGCAGAGATCGCCGCCATCATGGTTGATTTACCGGCTTCGTTCGGGCCGACAACCAGATTCATGCCACGACGGAACTCAAAGGATTTGTCGGAAAAACGGCCGAAACTTTTTAAATCCAAGCTGCGTAAGATCATGCCTCATCCTCTTCAAGGGCATGAAAACGGTGCAAGAGTTCACGAAGTGCTCCTTCATAAACCGCACGCTGTCCCTCACCACCCGCAACCGCCAATTCAATGAGGCGACGGCAAAGAATGCCACGAACAGTTTCTTCTTCAGCCAATTGTGTCATGGACTCGCTATCCAGAAAACGGGTCATGTCTTCACAACTCAGCAATGCATAGCGGTCACGATAGTGAGAGAGCACTCTCTCGGAATCAAACAACTCTCCGACCGCGCCCGTCAAACGCACCTTCAGCGCCAGATCACCTTGTGCCCATTGGTCAAGCTGACGATGAAGGAAGTCCGCTGCATCATGTTGCGGCATCGGGAGTTCCTGCTTCTGAAAACGAACGACATCGGTGGACAAAGCATCCACTGTGCTCCCCTGCTCTGACAAAGTCACGACAGAACAAGAGCGTTCACCGCATTCATGAAAACTAAAGCCCTGGGGACTGCCGGGGCAGTCGGCTAAAAAGACGCCATCGTGATCAATTGAGCCACGGCTATGATGGCCAACCAGAACATAATCCAGCTCCCAGCTGCGAATAGCCTTTTTCCAATGAATCAGAGGGTCCTGAAAAGGATTGCGTTGTGTCAGTTTAGCACTGTGAAACGCTCCAATGTGCCAACCTTCTCCAGAGTGTCGGGACATATAATGGCCCGCTTGGTCAGGACCGCATTGCCAGGGCAGGGTATAAAAATAGATGGGGGCAACGCCTTCCAGACGCACAGGTCCGGGATCACGCCGAGGTTCAACGAGCCAAGGCTGAAACGATGCCTGGTGATACACCGAATCCTGCCCTAACGGATAATCATGACACCCCGGCAACACCAGAACCCGGACATCCTCCGGCAGAGACGCCAGCCGTTGTGCCACCGCCTCTTTGAGATCATTGTCGGGGTCATGACGCGCAAAAAGATTGCCGGTAAAGACAAGCAGATGAACCTGTTGATCCACGGCATAGCCGAGAATACGATCCAGCACAGCAAACTGCGCCGCATAAAGTCGTTTACACACCGACGCCGAAAACGGCCATTGTGCGCCGAAATTCAGATCACTGCTATGAAGAATTTTAATCATATCGCTCAACTCACAGCAGGGCATCGTTGCAAATGGATGAGGAATTCCCGGTTCCCTTTTGGTCCGAGAATCGGGCTTTCGCACAAACCACACACGGTGCAGTTTAACGTCTGTGCCAGGAGCCTTATTTTTTCAATCACCTGAAGATGCATCTGCTCATCCCGCACCACCCCCCCTTTACCGACATTTCCTTTGCCGACCTCGAATTGCGGTTTGATCAGGGCAATAATATCGGCTTGCGCAGTCAATACGGCAAGAGTTGGCGGCAACACCTTGTCAAGCGAGATAAACGAGGCATCAATCACGGCAAGGTCCGGAGTCTCGTCGAGCTGTTCCGGCGTCAATTCACGAATATTGGTCCGCTCCAGATTGACCACCCGATCATCTTCACGTAGCTTCCAGGCCAGTTGCCCATAGCCCACATCGACAGCATAAACTTTTGCAACCCCCTTTTGCAGGAGGCAATCTGTAAACCCGCCGGTAGAGGCACCGACATCCATAGCAACGCGTCCGTCGAGGACAAGATCAAACTGCTCCAGACCTTCGGCCAATTTGAGTCCGCCTCGGGAAACATACGGCAATTCTCCTCCGCGAACCCGGATTTCAGCGTCAATGGCAATACGCGTTCCAGCTTTATCCACAACAGTTTCATTGACCAGAACATTTCCGGACATAATCAAGGCACGCGCCCTTTCGCGCGAAGGGCAGAGACCTAATTCGACAACACGTTTATCCAGACGTTCTTTACTTGCAGACATAGAATTTTCGTTAAGAAAAAAGAAGATATAGACAGCCGGATGGCCTCACGGCAAATACGCTCCCAAACCTATCATAGAGCGTAGTCTCGGGCAACCATCGACACAAGGTTGTGAGCGCCGACCTCTAAAAAATGAAGGGCATAGAGCCTTTGACAAAGGCTCTAGAAAGTGACAACACGTTGGAGGGGAGGCAATCAATTAAAAGCAGTGCCTGACAGGGCGATGAAAGAGCCCAAGAGCATCACGAGAGATCAGCAAACTGTGCCTGACACATCTCCAGATAAGAATCCCGGCCACTGAGAAAGTTGATGATTTTGACGCCCATTCCGGCATGCTTAACTTTACGAATCAGATTCGGGGGAACTTTTCTCGCCCAGTGAACCCGCCCCTCAAGGCGAACGATTTCATCATTCGGCAAGACCAGTTCCATCAAAATCAAGGTGCCTGGATTGTAGACGATAAAGGACTTTATACACAAACCTGAGGCAGACACATCCGACGTAAATCCAACCTTGGAAGGAATCTCTTTTCCGTATAAAATGCGCAACCTTTTTTTGATGCGTCCTTTTCGGCGCTTATCCACCATAAAACACGTCCCTTTTATCCAAAAGACCGAGCATGTTCAATGCGACTCTTCGCATTACTTCTCTTTGGGAGCGAGCAGCTCTTTCAACGCTGAATTGATCAGTTCAGCTGCTGGCGTCTTCAACACCTCGTCGGTCTCGGCGTTTTGATTCTCATTTAATTTTTCCTGCAATTTTTTTGTGAGGACATCACCAACTTTACGTCCCAGAACATCCACATTATACGTCAGTTGGGGACGATCATAGCGACCGGACACCCGCAACGGAACACGTGCCCAGCCCTCTTCATCCACCATGTATTTTTTAACCAAAGCACCGGGGCTTAGAGAAGTTACCACTGCTGGCGCCAGGTAGACATCCAAGGTACTGGAAACTTCCTTTGTAAAAAAGACCTTGCCCTGAGAAAGCAGCCGGGAACGACTCCCAGCGAACGCACTGGAATAGTCGAGTTGACCGCCGGTGTGCAGGGTGAATTCACCTTCACCTTTGTCGAAGCTGAACACCTCAAACTCCGGCAACGTCAGCAGAGAGGCCAGCTGTTTCATCAAAGCCGTCCCCTGCATACGCCCATTCTCGATAACAAAGGCACCATCAGCAGACAAGTTTTGCTGAATTCTCAAGGATTGTGTCCCGGCCCCTTTAAAGGTCATATTTAACCGTCCTCTGCCGGACAAGCTATCGCTCTTGTCCGGTGCAACCTCGGCAATAAACGTTGCAAGCTCAACATCCTTTGCCTCGGCATCGCCCTGATAAACGAAACCTTGACGACCAAGGTCGACCTGCCCAGCACAGCGGAATGTTCCTTCCGCAAAGCGACCAACCAGATTACCAACCCGCATCAGACTGTTGTTGAGTGAAAAGTTGCCACGCAAACCCTCAATGGTCACCTGTTCCCAAAGCAATTGATTAATCGAGACCGTGCCATCAACTCCAACGGGGACCTGAATCGGCCCCGGTTCACGAATCTGGCGATAGTCATCGCCAGTTCTTGTAGATTGTGCGGCCAGAGGCAATGCTCCCTGCTCCAAACGAACCGAAGAACCATTTGCCTGAGGTGAAAGATCAAACCGCTCACTGCTGACCTGCAGATTAAAACGGGGCTGACGACGTTGCCAGTCGTCACAATGCAAAGAAACAGCAAGTGAATTATCGCCCAAACTGATCGCCAGATCTCGTCCGTCTATCCGTCGTGCCACAATGTCCAGTGTGCCATCAATGCGCGGTCGCCATTTATCCAAGGACAACTGGACGGCAGACAGTTGCAAGCGTCCCTGCTTCAACAGGGCTTTTCCCTCTGAAATAGGACCACGCACAACCCATTCACCATCCATCGTTCCGGCCGGATCATAAGCGGCAAGGTCTTCCCCTATCGAGCGAGGCAATTCCTGAACAAGGCGCCGCAGAGACCAGTCCGCAGTGGTCAAAACCAAGTCCAGTTGAGGATTTTTTTGCAGTGAAGTCACCCGTCCTCTCGCTTTCGCCGCGAGGTCTCCGACCATCATCTCCAGCGTGGTCACGTCCAGATTCCGATAGTCACTGTCCATCCCGAGGTCCATTGTCAAAGCGATTCGAGACTTCTGCAGGGGATATTTGTTCATCGCATTAAGCAAGAGGTCAAGATCCCGCACGGTCAATTGCCCAGACACCTGCACCGGGGCAGAGGCACCACCCCGCAAACGCAGTTTGGAATCAATAATCAAGCCATCTAAACGGCCATCAATGAATTGGTGATAGTACGGCTGCAACGGAATCAGATCCAATCCATCGGTCACGAGGGTGAGATCGAAAGACTGTCTTCCCAACGAAAAAGTCCCTTCAATATCAACCGGCGCACCGTTAAACTTGCCCCATAGGACAACGCTGGATTGGCCCTCAAAAGAGAGATTGCCGATGCGTAGGTCAGACTCCGAAAATTTATAGATATGAGGCGTAGCCCCAAACGAATAGTCTTTGAAGAGGATCTCGGCCTGACTGACATAAATATCCGACACAAAGAGATCTACGGAGTCCGTTGACGAGGTAAACAAAGTGGCATTCTGTGTCTGTGGCGCAACGTTAGCCCTGTTCAACAGGGCCAGACCCACCGTGCCATCTGCCGAACGTTCAACATTGAGCGTCGGGTGTTCAACACGAATCTCATCAATAACGATACGTTGCAGCAAAAGTGGCCAGAACTGATAGCGCAGGACAACTTTATCAGCGGCAACAAGGAGGTCTTCGTCCTCGGGATCAACAATGGCAAGATGACTGAGAGTAACGCCGGAAAACAGACTGACATCGACAGCGGCAAGGTGGACTTTACGGTTCAGCTTTTGCTCCAGAACAGGAACAATCGCATCACGGATCCGTTGTGGGGTCACCAGAAAATGTGCGGCGATGACCAGTACCCCAAGAACAAACATCGAGAGCAGAGCCAACACACTTAAATATTTCAGCACTCTGTTGCCCATACCCCCTCCAGGTACACCGTGAAACCGCGATGAATGTTATCTTTGAGTCAAATCAGTATAACAGAAAAACAGCTCTGCCATGTGGAGGTCATTTTTACCACGCTCCAAACCCGATTCAAATGAAAAAATAATTATGCCCGACCTCTCATAAGAAAACAAGCTCGGCGCGATTACTCGCTTCAGGCTTCTCCTCACCTGACTTACCGTGTTAAACCGTGCTAAAAAAAGAATCAGTTTCAGCACCTCACGTATTGATCACGGACAAAACGCATGCAGACAACGCATTCACTTGTCGTGCTGGATATAATCCTGCAGATCTGCGGGGAGGTCGCCAGCGGGCCTTGGCACCGGGGCTTCAGAAACAAGCTGACGATAGGGGCAGCCAACAGGCAGAACACCCATGGCAATGATATCGGTTGTCAACGAAGCACAATCCGGCTGAACCTCACTTCTTTGCGCATAAACCGAACATTCGCGCGTCTCAAGGTTCAGATGAGGACAGGGTGTGTCGGTATAATAGATCTCCCCCTGATGGTCCAGTTTTTCATAACAGCATCGCCCGCAGCGCTGACACAATTGCTCCCACTTCGCTGTTCCCGGCTGCAGCAAGTCTTGCGAATCGTCACTCACTCAACCCCTCCAGAACCGCCTTAACCTCAATAATAATATCGCTGGCCGCCGGGCTGTTTTCCCAGCGTAAAAAGGTTTTGAAGCACCGAGTAGCGTCAGCTTCCCGGTCCTGATCCAAATAAAGATAACCGAGAGTCAACCAAGCAGGGGCATAGCTCTCATCCAGTGAAACAGCCTGTCGTGCATATTTTTCAGACTCTTCCAGCTCACCAACCTCATAACAAAGTTCAGCCAAATTTGCAGCAGCTTCGACATCGTCACCGTCCGCATCTAGAGCCTTAAGATACCACTCTTTAGCGCGCTCCGGTTCATTCTGTTCCTGATAGAGATCTCCCAATGAATTCATGGCAGCAACACAGGCCGGGTCTTCTTCAAGGGCCTGTCCCCAATAACACCGTGCCGCCTCATAATCCTGCTCAGAAAAACACAACAATCCCAGCCGGACGAAGGCTTCGCACGCATGTTCCGTTGAAGAGAGCAATCGTTCATACGTCTTACGGGCCTGCATCACCTGGTCCTGGGCATAATACTCATCGCCCAGCGCCAGGATAATTTCAGCTCCGGCCTGTTCATTTTGGCCATAACGCTCCAGCAATTGAAGCGCCTTACGCGCCTGACGATTTTCGGCATAGGCCTCAGCAAGCAGGACAATAATTTCCTCATTGTCGCTAAATTCACGATGGGCCTGAATCAATAGGTCAAGAGCCTGCCGGGACTGTCCCTGTTCCAACATGTCTGTCGCCTGCTCAATCATCTGTTCGGCAGTCTTCATACATTCATCCTGTCGTTACATTGTGGCATGATGGTAGTCAGCAATAAAATCAGCAATCCCCCAGGGTGATGGAGGAATTTTGGCCAGCTCGACATTCAGAGCCACAGCCAACGCGTCCAAGGTCATGTCATCCAGAAATACCTCCTGTCCTTCACGGCACATGATATCGGGAATCAGCAAAATCGCGGGGAGTTTTTTTGATTTAAGCTGATCAACGATATCAGTTCCAGTCAACAGACCGGCAACCGTGACACCACCGGAAAAAAAATGATTTTCAACAACAAAGACTTCCAGTCGGCTTCCGGTCTGGAGATTGAAGCGCTCGACAAAACGAGTGAGCTCCCCTGCGGCAGATTGACCAGTGACAACACCTACAGCACAGCCCTGATAATCAGCGTCTTCAGCTAAGATTTGCTCTTCTTCGTGACGGAACAGAGCGACCAGACCGACGCCATTCTCGACTTGCTCCAGATTTTCATAGGCCTCGAGTTCAGGAAATGGAACTCCTCCCTGCAGATACAATTCATCCGCCGCAAAAACAAATCGGCAGTTTTGTGTTGTCATAAAATGCTGTTGCGCGATAGAAATCTGCTCGATCACCCCTCGGCACTGCTCTGCAGTAAAACGCTGTAAAACCGGCAAAGTGCGGCGATGTCCGGTCAACCCAACCGGAACAACCGCCAAAGTCAGGACCCCCGGATACAATGCGCCAAGATCGTTCATGGTACGATCAAGAATCTCCCCGTCATTCTGACCGGGACATAAGACAATCTGGGTATGCAGCTGAATACCTCCGGCAATCAGACGTTTCAGCAAAGAGATTGGAGAGTCAACTTCGCGTCCGAGGAGGGTACTACGGACATCCGGATCCGTCGCATGAACGGAAACGTACAGAGGTGACAATTTCAGGCGAAGGATTCGGGAAACATCCTTTTCCGACAAATTGGTCAGACTGATATACGCCCCATAAAGATACGAATAACGATAATCATCATCGCGGACATAAAGACTTTTCCGCAAGCCTTGCGGCAACTGACGGACAAAACAGAATTGGCAATTATTGTGACATTGGCGCGGCTGCGGTGGGCTGAAATGAAGTCCCAAAGACTCCTCTTGATCTTTTTCAAACTCCAGTTCCCACTGACTGCCATCCTGTTTTTCGACATCCAGCAGCAGTTCTTCTCGTTCCTGCAACAGTTCATAATCGATCTGATCATGAACGTCTTCACCATTCATCGCCAGCAAGGTATCACCACAACACAGTTCCAGCTGATCACCAATACTTCCCGGCTCAACAGAGACAATCTTCAGCATAATCAACCTGAAATAAACAAAGCCCCCGCTGTCTCCAGCTGGGGGCCTGTTGCTCATCTATGGGGGCAAAACGGTCTAATCACGACCGCCATGCAATTTAAACAGACCGTCTGCCGAGGTGATTGACGAAATGGCATGCTTATACAGCAAGAAATCACCGCCACTTTCAATCAACACACAAAAATTGTCAAAGGATTTAATATATCCCTGCAACTGTTCACCCGACATCATGACAACGGTAATTTTGACACGCTCTTTACGCGCCTGATTCAAATACTGATCTTGAATATTAAACGGTGTCTTTGCCATGATTTTCACTCCTTCAATAAATGCATTTAAATAAAATCGTCAATCCATGCAAGGATACTATCAAACCTACTATCGTAATCAACCCAAATAATCGACTTATCTTTACGAAACCACGTTAGCTGTCGTTTAGCGTAACGTCTTGTTTCCTGCTGAATGTCGGCAATGGCCTCATCGCGTGTCATCTCGTTATGCAGATAACGAACCGCCTGCTGATAGCCTATCGTTCTCATGGCCTTCAGCTGTGGCGAATAGCCGCGGTCAAGCAACTGCCGGGTTTCAACAAACAGTCCCTCGTCCATCATCTGCAGTACCCGCTGATTAATGCGAGCATACAGGTCTTGCCTGTCCATACCAACCGCAAACTTAATGACACGGTACGGCGCTTCTTTAAACCCGTGTTCACATTGCCACTGTGACAGGGGCTTTCCGGTCAATTCAAACACCTCCAGTGCCCGAATAATCCGAGTCACATCGTTGGCGTGCAACCGTTGAGACAACTCAGGATCGCAGTGTTGCAGACGTTGGTGCAAAACGCCATCCTGTTTTTGTTCAGCGGCCAACAAGCGCTGGCGCAGCTCTTCATCTTCGCCCGGAAGATCAAGCAAGCCTTCCGTGAGGGCACGAATATACAGACCTGTCCCACCGACGACAAGCGGCAAATGGCCACGCCGATGAATTTCGTGGATTCGACGATGGGCCAAATCCGCAAAATCTGCAACACTGAATTTTTCATCAGGGTCAACCACATCAATCAGATGATGCGGAACGACCTGTTGTTCCTCCGTGGTTGCCTTGGCCGTACCGATATCCATATAACGGTAGACCTGACGGGAATCCGCCGAAATCACCTCGGACGAAAAACGACGGGCAATCTCAACCGCAAGAGCTGTTTTTCCAGATGCCGTGGCTCCGGTAACCACCACCAGTGGAATACGGGAATCCTCTTTCATATCCGCCTGAACATCTTTTCCACATCATGAAGCGTTAAACGCTGCATGACCGGGCGCCCGTGAGGACAATGACGATTAAAATCCACGTCATCCAACTGCTTGAGCAATGCGTCCATCTCGTTTAACTGCAAGGCCTGATTTGCACGAATCATACCATGGCAAGCCATCTTGATCAGAACATCGTCAATGGCCTGCTCAGAGATGTCGCTTGAACCAACCGAACTAAAATCAGACAACATGTCACAAACCATTGTTTTAATGTCTTTTTTTTCAATAAATGCCGGCACAGACTTCACCGCCCAGCTCGTTCCGCCAAACGGCTCAAGGACAAAACCCAGCTGAAAGAACCTGTCGCAATGTTCCTGCAATTCAGCGTCTTCACGTAGATTAAGATCGATGACTTCGGGAAATAACAGCTCCTGCTGGTCTATTTGCCCTATGGCAAGCTGATTTTTTAAGCGTTCAAATCCGATTCGTTCATGAGCGGCATGCTGATCAATCAAAATCAAATCCGCGCCATCTTCACACAGAATGTAGCTTCGATGAAACTGACCGATAATCCGCAGACTGGAAAAAAAACGCTTTTCACTGTCCAGCCCTAATGTTTCATCGGCCTCAACCTCTGCCTGAGGTGGCTGAATATCGCCACTCGCTTCTACGGTGGGCCGGTTATAAACGAGCGCGGCTTCACACACTTTGGTCTCATCCAAGACGGTCACGTGCGTAGACGGCATCTGCGTATTTGACTGACGACACAAATCCATTGCAGGCTGTTTGACATTGCAGGGTGCAGAGACCTCGGCAAACTGTGGCGATATCGATGTGATCGACGGTTCAAAGGACTGTTGATCGGTTGTGCTCTTTTCCTGAGTCCGCAATCTCTGGCGCAGGACCTGACTGACAAAATCATGCACACCGCGTTGATCATGAAAACGGACTTCATGCTTTGTGGGGTGAACATTCACGTCAACTTTTTCCGGATCAAGATGGAGAAACAGCACACAGACCGGATAGCGCCCTTTCATCAACAAATGACGATAGCCATCGATGATGGCATGTTGCAACACCCGATCTCTAACAAAACGACCATTAATAAAACTGTAGATCCCCTGTGTTGACGAACGGTTCAATGTTGGATCACCCGTAAAACCGGTAAGCCCAAGGCGGTCATCACCAGAGTCGACTTCGATCAGCTGGTCCACCACCGAGCGTCCAAGCACATCGGCAACGCGCGCTTTGAGAGATTTTTGCCGATACAGATCAAGAATCGTCCTCTGGTTATGGATCAGACGAAAATGAACATGGGGATGGGCCAAGCTCAATCGAGTGATAATTTCAGCAATATGGCCAAATTCCGTTTCATCACGCCGTAGAAATTTACGTCTGGCAGGCAAGTTAAAAAACAGATCGCGTATGTCAAATGAGGTTCCGACCGGTACGGCTTCGGGCTCGTGATGGCGGACCACACCGGCGACAAGCTCCAACCGATTTCCCGAAACTTCACCCGCCTGGGCACTAACGACAGCCAACCGTGAAACAGCGGCAATCGACGGTAAGGCTTCGCCGCGAAATCCAAGGGAATTGAGATGAAACAAATCGCTCTCACTCCGAATTTTACTGGTCGCGTGTCGCTCAAAGCACAGAAAGAGATCTTCTTTACTCATCCCGAAGCCATTATCACTGACCCGTATGCGTTTTTTCCCACCCCGGTCAACATCAACAACAATCTCTGTTGCTTCAGCATCGAGGGCATTTTCCACCAATTCCTTGACCACGGAAGACGGACGTTCGACCACTTCGCCAGCGGCAATCTGGTTGCACAGCGTTTCGGGGAGGATGGCAATACGATTTTTTTCCGACATGACGAAGACCACTTTATTTTTCTACAGACAAAAAAGGCCGGCATTGCAACGCCAGCCTTTACACACAGTGAGTTGGACAGCGGTGCGTCAGGAGCGGCGCTGTTCCATCTTGGACAACATGGATTCAATTTTGCTCAAATGGGCATCAACACCCTCGGTGGCCTGAGCAACAGGCAGTTGGGTCAAACCAAGATCGCCAGCGACACTTTGCACAATCTGGGGAACAACACCGGAAATCTTTTGCAGATACGCCTCAAACAAGCAATTATCGCACAGTGTATTGATCAGGCGGGGAACACCGGCAGAGTATTGATAGATCAGCTTAACGGCAGGCGCTGAAAACAACATATTCTTGGCACCGGCAACCTGCAGGCGGTGCTTGATGTACGCCAGGGTTGATTCTTCATTGAGGGAATGGAGATAATATCGCATGGCTACGCGCTGAGCCAACGGCTCATCAAGACGCAAACACTCCTCGACCTCAGGCAGGCCAAAGAAAATGAGATTAAGCAGTTTCTTGCCAGGAATCTCAAGATTCAGCAATCCGCGAAACTCTTCCATCAGAGCTCGGGTCTGCAGCATCTGCGCTTCATCAATGAGCACTACCGCCCGACGTCCCTGGCGGTCAATCTCCAACAAACGTTCATAAAGCTGCTTAAGAACAGTCATCCGGTCCGCTGCAGGCTTGGGAACACCAAGCTGCATGGCGATCCGAGTCAGAATCCATTCCGGCGTAATCCCTGAATGAACCATGACCAGCAACGAGGATTCATACATCTCTCCGGGTAGCGTATCCAGCATCCTGCGCGCCAGAGTCGTTTTACCGGAACCAATCCCCCCCACTAGAACAGCCAGTCCCTTATTGGAATCAACCGCTCTTAAAACACGCGTCAAAGCCTGACTGTGCTGCTCGCTGTCATAATAAAACCGGGCATCCGGTGCATTTGAAAAAGCCTCTCGCTCCAGGCCGAAATATTCCGTATAACTCATAATGGAGTCCAAACAAAAGATGCCTTCAAAAAAGATCGGCATCAAAACGCCAGATTAATTACAGGTATGAAACGCGTGATTCTCCCGCTGACAGATCAGTATCATCATCAACCAGTTCTTTCAATTCCAGAATTTTGATACTGACATCACGGAAAGTCGCTTCATTGTCCGCAACGACCTGATAACTGGCCAGGGCATCAGCATAACGATGCCACGCTTCATAGAGCAGACCGGTTTCATAATAGAGCACCACTCGGTCTTTTGTGCTGAGTAAAGAATCCGACAACCCCAGAGTCAGGACATCCTCAGCTTCCTGAAATTTTTGCTGATCAACAAAGCAAGCCGCCTTGAGAGACAAACTGTCTATTTTACGCAACGGGCTACGCATGGCCTTGTCAAACTCGGCAATCGCATCATCATAAAGACCCATCTCTTTGTACGCAACACCGAGGTTATAAGCAGACTCGGTATCTTCATCACCAATAACGGTCTGAATCCCGCGTTGAGAATCCGCTAGGTCGTTCACCGTGTCTTCCTGAGCGCCCAAAGACAAAGAACTTTCCAGACTGGAGTCAATATCTTCCTCGCCCATATTCAGGTCAACATTCTCAAGCGGAGCAACAAAGGAGTCGTCAATCACCATATCCAGGTCAAAAGACTCTTCTGCAGCACTCTCAGGTTGCAACGCAACAGCAACTTTAGTGCCTTTTGCAGCAGCGGCCTGAGGCGCGTCACCATGACGTTGTGCATCAATGGTTTCAAGACGTTTTTGCAGCTCAGCATTATCGGGGCAAACCCGAGACAAACGCTTGCAAACCTGCTCCGCTTCTTCCCAAAGCCCCTGTTGCAGATAAAAATCCGCCTCTTCAAGGTCCGTCTGAATATCCACCGCAGGCGCAGAGCTGTCGTCATCTGAAATATCAAAGCTGATATCATCAAAGGAGGCATCATCTGTCGACGAGCTATCGTCATCAACAAGATCAAACTCGAGGGAATCAAATTCAAATTCGTCCGAGGGAGAAGAAGCTTCTACTTCGGAAGAGGGTGCTATCTCGTCAAAAGTAATTGCGTCAAAAGTAATTGCGTCAAAATCATTGACGTCCCCGGCGCCAAAATCACTCGTTTCCTCAGATGCGAACGTTGGCTCAGAAGTACCAGAATCGGAGATGATGCTGAAAAGTTTTTCCCCTTCGCCAAGGTGCTCGTAAACAGCCTGCAAAGAGGGCAGTAACGCTTTGTTGTCAGGAAAAACCTCGTGCATTTTTTCATAGAACGGCTTGAGTTCAGCAACCCGTTCCGCAGTAAAAAATTGTTCCCGATTTGCCTCGAGAGCTTCAAGGGCTTTTTCATACTGCTGGGCATCAACACTCGCCTGAAAATAACGCAACCAGAAATCAAGATTACCAGGTTGGGCCTGAACAAGAGCCTGCAGGCATTTGAGTTCATGGGGGAATTCGCTGCAAGCATGATATCCTGCAGCCAATGCTGACAGAATGTCCATATTGCCTGGGTTCTGGCGTTGCAGGTTTGTCAGGAACTGAACACCACCCAAGGCCTCTCCGAGCTCGACCATGGCAGAACCATAGTTCACCTGAATCGTCAGGTTGTTCGGCCAGACCTGCATAAAATGTTCGTAGAATTTCTGCAGTTGCTTATAATTACCCAGATCGCGAATGCGTTGTTCCACTTTGCCAAAGGCCTTCATGGCCTCGTCATTCTTATCAATTTTGGCGTAGAACTCCGCCATTTGCATGCCGATGGTAATATTTTCCGGATCCAGATCCTGCATGCGCAACAGAACCTTGATCGCGTCATCATGTTCCTCATGCTGCTGATGATGATGCAGCAGAACACGATATTCAGACAGGGCGTTGCCAACTAAGCCCTGCTGTTCGTTGAGTTTGGCAAGTTTCAGGGTGTAAGATGTATTTTGCGGATCAAGCTTCTGCATCTGCTTGTAGACGGCAATAGCCTTCAGGTAAAACGTATTTTCGGCATAATGAGCCGCAACGGTTTCATACTCTTTCAGAGCTTCTTCAGGCTTGCCTAGCCGTGCGAGCAATTCGGCCAATTTCTGACGGCTACGCACATCGCGTCCATCAATCTTAAGTACCTTCTCGTACTCCTTGATCGCTTTTGCAAGATTATTTTTCTGCAGATGCTTTTGAGCGGCTGCTAATATTTTATCTTTATTTGCCACAAGTTCCTCTAAAGACGAAGAGTGGAGACATGCTCCGTTGTCAACAATAAAACGTCTTTTAATGCTAAAGCACAGACACGATTAGGTCAAGTGCATAATCCATTGAATTCCCAAAGGAAAATACGTCAACAAAGCGTTAAAAATCGCCACAGCCTTTAACTTTTTCCTACAAATTCATGAACGAATAACACATCCGTCTGCCTAACGACGAAAAATCGATTTAAGTTGCTGAATTTCCTTTGAAGTTAAATATCGACACTGCCCCCTGCCAAGGTCTCCCAGCTCCAAGGGACCAATACGGATACGCTTTAATGCACTGACCTCGAACCCCACCTGACGGCACATTCTCCGGACCTGACGGTTACGGCCTTCACGAATTTCAAGATCAAACCAGCTATTTCGCGCCGAATAGTGAACATTGCGCACGACAGCGGGAGCCGTCAAACCATCTTCCAGCTCGACCCCTTCTTCAAGCTGCCTGCAGGCCTCCGGACTGATACGCCCACTGACCTTGACCCGATAGGTCTTACTAACCTGGTGACGAGGATGCAAAAGATGTTGTGTCAACCAGCCGTCATTGGTCAGTAATAGCAAACCCTCACTGTTCACATCAAGACGGCCCACGGGATAAACCCTCTGGTCAACGCCGTTGAGAAAACGGCGAATGGTAGGGCGCCCCTGCGGATCCTTAAGCGTTGTCACAAAGCCTAAAGGCTTGTTCAGGAGGAGGTAGAGTTTCTGCTCGGCCTTAGGCAACGGACGCCCATCAACCTCAATCCGATCGATGCCCGGATCGGCTTTGTCGCCAAGAGTGACCAGACGGCCATTGACACGTACCCGGCCGTCCTGAAGCCACTGCTCTGCCTGGCGACGCGAGGCCAGCCCGGCCTGAGCAATAATCTTCTGGAGACGCTCAACTGTTGCCATGACCTTCAAAGTCCATTTCTAATGACAGAGCCCCATCTTCAGGATCGGAGAATTCCTGAAGATTCGGCAACTCTGTCAGATCTTTCAAACCAAAGAACTCGAGAAAATGACGGCTGGTTCCATACAACAAAGGTCGACCAGGAACATCCTTTTTTCCAACAATTTTAACAAGTTGTTTTTCCATCAACATGCGCACGACCCCGCCGGAGTCCACGCCGCGTAAATATTCTATTTCTGCCCGGGTCACCGGCTGACGATAAGCGATAATCGCCAGACTCTCGGTTGCCGCCTTGGACAATCGCGTTACCCGAGTTTTGTTCAATTTATGAATCCAGGAGGCATATTCCGGTCGTGTGCGAATTTGAAAACCACCGGCCACTTCCTGTAAAATAATCCCCCGGTTCTCCTGGGCATACTCCACCATAAGTTCCTGCAAACTTTGCCGCAGCACAGTGGCATCAATCTCAAACAGCGTCTGCAACCGGTCAAATCGCAACGGTTCGTCACTACTGAACAAAACCGCTTCAAGGCGGGCTTTGAGCAAACCGTTACTGGTATCCATGATCAACTCCGTCCACCCGTTGCACCTCACCACGACGGACCGATTCCGCAGGATACAGATACAGGGTCCCCTTCTGGTTGAGCTGAACAACCCGACATAGCTGCAGCTTCACCAACTCAAGTACGGCGATAAACGTGGTGACAATCTCATCGCGTCGGGGCGTTTGCGAAATACAATCCCGAAAAGACACCATCTCTTGATGGCGCAATCGGGCAAGAAGATGACGAATACCTTGAGCCACAGTCATCGCCGATTTCGTCACCGCATGCACTGGGGGCTCTGGAGCTTCCTGCAAAAGCTCGCGCAGGGCTTTAACCAAATCATAGACGCCGACATCATGCACCATCGGTTCCGATTCACGCTCTTCATGGCCATCTCTGTCCTCAAGACCTTCCGGGCGGGCAAAGACATCGCGATTGAGCTGAGGATACTCATCCAGCTGTTCAGCCCCTTCTTTATAGCGACGATATTCCAGCAGACGCTGAACCAGCTCCGCCCGAGGGTCAACCTCTTCCTCTTCCCCCTCATCCGGTTCCCGTTTCGGCAGCAGCATGCGTGATTTGATGTACATCAAAGTCGCCGCCATCACAAGGAATTCGCTGGCGATATCGAGATTATGTTCTTTCATCTGGTCGAGGGACTCAAGATACTGCCGGGTAATTTCCGCCATGGAAATATCATAGATATCCATCTCGTTTTTGTTAACCAGATGCAAAAGAAGATCCAGCGGACCGTCAAACGATTCCAGATGCACCTGATAAACAGGAGATGTCGGTTCTTGCGGAGAATTATCCACGGCTGAATAAAAAATGGATGACCGCCTCAACCACGCTCCACTGCTGACCAGCCAAAAGAGCGACCAGCCCGATAATGATCGGACCTAACAGATTTTGCCAGACATTGGTGAAGAACACCACGGCGATCACAATGAAAAAACCAAACGGTTCCAGTTTCATCAGGATGGCAGCATAGCGAATAGGCAACAATGCAGCCAGCACACGCCCACCATCCAAAGGGGGGATCGGAATCAAATTGAATACGGCCAGAATCACATTGATATACAAACTGAATGCAGCCATCAACGACGCCGGATGTATGATCACATTCAGCCAAGAAAAGCCGAGACGTTCAAGAACCCCAAACAGGTGGAGCAATAGGGCCGAGAAGAGTGCCAACGTAAAATTCGCCGTTGGGCCCGCCAGAGACACCCAGAGCATACTCCGATGCGGGTGACGCAAGTTGGCAACATTGACGGGGACGGGGCGTGCCCACCCAAAGCCGACAAAAAGTAATGCCAATGTTCCGACTGGGTCAAGATGACGCAAAGGATTAAGCGTCAAACGCCCGAGAAGGCGGGCCGTCGGATCGCCAAGACGATCAGCAGCATAGCCATGAGCAACTTCATGCACCGTTACCGCCAATAGCGCCGGAACCAGCATGATTGAGATTTTAAGAAAAATCTGTTCCATAACCTATCGGAACACCCCACCATTTGTTTCAAGACATGTGATAAAAATGAACCCGCTCCAGCTCATCCTGACGCGACTTGACCTCGCCGTCAAGACGCGCATCACGTAAAAGATCAAGAACCTCACCGATTTTCGGACCACGCTCAACCCCGAGGGCAAGCAAATCATCACCATTGAGTAGTGGCTTCACATCACGCCATTGAGTGAGATACTGGGAAATAGCCAATCGGACGTCGTCACTGCGCGTTCGGGCCATGGCATAGAGCAGCATCTCATCACCAATCCCCTTCAGACGCCGCGAAATGTCACTGGCCCTGGCATCAGACAGCCTTTTCTGATCACGTTCGAGCTGATGAAAGGCTTTCATGACCCGACGTCTTTCATCGACCAGAATATCCTGCCACCGCTGAGGAACAGACAGCTTATCACAGACCACGGCCATTTCATCATCGGATAATGGCTGATTCAAACATAAAAAATAGACCAACCAACGCTCTACCGGGCTACCGGTGTAAAGCAGCTCATGCCAATTCAAGGCTTTGCCCGCCTGGCGGAATGATTCTTTGAGGCCATCGTCAACCCGCCACTGGGGACACAGACAGCCGAGCAATCCCAATTCCTTGAGACGTGAAATTGCCGGAAACGGATCTTCCTCGTTGAGAATAATCGTCAGCTCATTGAACAGCCGCAAGGCACTGACCCGCTGGACAAAATCCATTTCCACGGCACTGCGCAACAGGTTCTCCGTGTGCATGCCAAGTTTGAACCCCAGACGCTGTTCGAAGCGCACGGCCCGAAACATACGCGTCGGGTCCTCGACAAAACTTAGATTATGCAGAACACGAATGGCCTTGTCATGTAAATCGCGTTGTGCACCGAAATAGTCAAGCAGATCACCATAGCTATCGTGATTCAACGCCAGAGCCAGAGTATTAATGGTAAAATCGCGGCGGTATAAATCCAGTTTGATCGAGGCTTCCTCAACATTGGGCAATGCCCCCGGTTCCAGATAATATTCTGTGCGGGTAGACGCCACATCCAGTTTATAGCCATCATCAAAGATAATCACTGCGGTAACAAATTTTTCATGGGCGCGAACCCGGCAGGCATGCTGCTCGGCAAAACGTCGAGCAAAGGCAATGGCATTGCCTTCAACGACAATATCCACATCAAGATTTTTTTTATGCAACAGCAGATCCCGCACAAACCCGCCTACCGCATAGACAGGGCATTTCATCTCATCGGCAACATGGGCGATTTGTGTTAGCAGTTCCTGAATCCGCTTCGGCAGCCGCGTCTGAATCAACCGTTGGACATGGCGTCGATGCAAGCCGATGCCGTCACCGGCCAGCACCTGATCAGAGGCCTGACGTAACGTCCGCCCCCCGGAGACCAGGTGACGCAGCAAATCGGCCCGGGTGATCACCCCGACAACTCTGCCTGCATCAACCACAGGTACAAAACGCTGGCGCTGCGCGACAATCAACTGCTGCACATGCAACAGATCCTCATCTGGAGCCACCTGGCCAAATTCCGTGGACATATAATCACGCACAGCACTGGTGCTCAGGCCATGGTGAATCGCTCGCTCGACGGTCTGCCGCGTAATGTAGCCCTTTAAGGAATCCCCCTCAATCACCAGTAACGCATTGACATTATAGCGTGTCAACAGATCACGCGCCCGACCAAGAGAGGCAATGCCTTCGACTGAACGTGCTGGCGACGACATCAGATGCCGCGCCTGCCACTGTGGGGTAATCACCTCGTCAAGCAAGGTCGGCAAGCCGTCCATGACCTGTATCAGTGTTTTGTCCCGGACGGTCGCCGAAGCGGCTGTGGCATGACCGCCACCGCCAAGCGCTGCCATCATCTGACCGACATGAACCTGTTCAAGACGCGAGCGGGCCACCAGAAATACCCGATCCTCAAGCCGCACGGCAACGATCAGGACGTCAAGGTTTTCCATATCGCGAATTTTATGGGCAAGAACGGCAATATCGCCGACATAGCGATCAATCGAGGCATGCGCCAGATTGACGTCAACCCCCTTAATGGTCATCACCTGACGTGACTTGATCAACTGATGAAGCAGTTCCACCTGAGGCGCAGACAGGTCACGATTAAGATAATCAGATACCACGTCAAGCTCGGCACCGCATTCGAGCAAAAACGCTCCGGCGGCATAATCGTCACTGACAGTCGAGGAATAGAGCAGATTGCCGGTATCTTCGTAAAGGCCAAGCATCATCATCGTTGCCTGGCGGCTATCTGGAACAAGGCCGCGCTCTTTGAGCAACTGACACATCAGGGTCACCGTGGACCCAACACGGCGCACCACCTGCACATCCGGCGTACGTTCATCGTCAGCAACGGGATGATGATCATAAAGATGGAATTCGACCTGAGGATTTTTCAGTAAAGGTTCAAGCGGACCAATCCGTGAAGCGCGATTGACATCGACAAGAATCAGGCGGCGAATCTGCTTGAGATCAAGGTCTTTGAAACGGCAGAACGTCAAGCCATGCGGATACTGTTTCAGAAAATCCCGTAGAGCAGGCTCCTGGGACCCGGCAAAAACCAAGTGGGCGTCAGGGTACAGCAGCTGTGCCGCCACCATCGCCCCAAGGCAATCAAAATCGGCATTAATATGGGTGGTTACAACATCCATCCAGCGTCCGAACATCCATAGAAATCAACCATTATTCCTGCAGTGAGCCGATCCACTCGTTGATATCACTGAGGCCTTTATCGCGACAAAACTGCTCAATACCCTCCACAATCTCAGCCATCACACCGGGATTGACCAGATTGGCCGTTCCCACCTGAACAGCCGTTGCACCGACAAGGAGAAATTCCAGCGCATCCGTTGCATTCATAATACCACCGATGCCGATCACCGGCACCTTAACCGCCCGCACCACCTGATAAACCATCCGCAAAGCGACCGGTTTGATCGCCGGCCCGGACAATCCACCCGTGCCATTCGCCAGATGCAGGCGGCGCTTTTCAATATCCACCGCCATCCCGGTCAGGGTATTGACACAGCTGATCACATCAGCACCGGCCTCTTCAACAGCACGCGCCATCACAGTGATATCGGTGACATTGGGAGTCAGCTTGACAATCAGCGGCTTGTTCAGCACCTTACGCACGGAGCTGACCACCTCTGAAGCGGCACAGGGTTCGGTACCGAAAACAATGCCTCCTTGCTTGACATTCGGACAGGAGATATTCAACTCGACCGCATCCACTGCCTCAATATCTGAGAGTTTCTGAGCCACCTCGATATATTCGTGGAGTTGATTGCCGAAAAAATTGACGATAACCGGGGTATCCAATGCTTGTAGATAAGGCACCTTGTCGCGGATAAACGCATCAATGCCGACATTCTGCAGACCAATGGCGTTAAGCATCCCCGCAGAGGTCTCGGCAATGCGCGGCGTCGGGTTTCCCGCTTTGGGACGCAGAGAAATCCCTTTGGTCATAACGGCGCCGATCTTTTCCAGGTCGAGATACGGCGCAAACTCCTGGCCATAGCCAAACGTGCCGGATGCCGGCATGACGGGATTACGCAAGCGCAGCCCGCCGAGATCAACGACGAGAGAAGGGGTTTGTTGACTCATGCGGCACCTCCAGACTCCGGCCATTGTAACTCTGCGGCATCAAACACCGGTCCCTGACGACAGGTACACAAGTAGTCCGGCTGCTCCTCACGATGATCTTTACCCGGCACCACGCAGCCGAGGCAGGCGCCGACACCACAGGCCATCAACGCCTCCAGTGAAACCTGCAACGGCGTCTGATGTTTCGCACAAATGGCCTGGACCGCATTGAGCATCGGAGTTGGCCCACAGGCATAGACCTGCGCCTGGGGCGTTTTCAACAGCGTGCGCTCCAGAACCACCGTAACCAACCCTTCCTCACCAAGGCTGCCATCATCCGTCGACACATAGGTCTCGACCCCCAGGCGCTCAAACTCAGTAATGCCGAGGATGTCGTCACGCGTACGTCCCCCCATCAATAGACGCACCTTTTTGCCTTGCCGGCACAGGTCTTCCGCCAGCTTGAACAACGGCACCAATCCGATTCCTCCGCCGACCAGAATCGGCTGTTCATCCTCCGTAACGACAAACCCCTCGCCCAAAGGACCGAGCAATTCCACCTGGTCTCCACGTTGCAGGGTGGCCATCAGTTCAGTACCGCTGCCGACCACTTTATAAACCAGCTCAACAAACTCACGCGGAGGCATGCCACTGCACTCCGGCGGGAGCGTTCCCGTCTTAAAAATGCCGAAAGGACGCCGCAGTAAAGGCTGCGTCTGAAGCTGTACCCGCAACATAACAAACTGACCGGCTTTGGCCAGCTGCGGGTAGCCCGGAGCGAGAATAGCCATGCGATAGTAGCCGGGAGCCACTTCACGGTTATGCAGGATCACCGTTTTCAAATTTTGCATAAAAACTGTGCCTTTCATGGCAGTGCCGATCAAGGCACTGCGGTTACTTAAAGGGATTCAGACAGGTCACGATGCATTAATAACGCATCTTCACCATCCTGATAATAGCCTTTACGGCAGCTGGACGTTTCAAATCCCCAGCGCTGATAGAGCTGGATGGCTGCGACATTGGAGGCACGGACTTCAAGCAGAACCCGTTCGACGCCCTCAGTCTGCAGCCACTGAAACAGTTCGCCAAGCAGAAACATGCCGACCCCTCGACGCTGATGCTGCACAGCCGTAGCAACATTATGAATCTCCGCTTCTCCGGCAACCACCCACACACACAGATAGCCGACAATGACATCACCATCCAAAGCAACAAACAGCCGTGATAAAGGGTTGTCCAGTTCACGTTCAAACAACGGGCGGCTCCAGGGATGCTGGTGACTCCCCTGCTCTATGTTCACAACAGCACAAAGATCAGCAGCGACCATGGGCCGCAGGCAAAAGGATCCCACGAACTCTACCTTGATGGCGTATTGGCGTCGCACGTGACGCAAAAAAAATAGTGGAGAACAAACCCGAACGAGCAAAAAGTGTTAAGATAAAAACTGATTGCATTCTAAGCCAGCCCCCGCCGCCTGTAAAGAAACAATCCCAAGGTTTCGGTGGAGTTTGGCGTTGACAACTCCCGGCCCATGTTTTATTACTTGACGCCACTTTTAACGAGGAGTTTTTACCGTGGAAAAGAAAAGCGTTACCTATAAAGACGCCGGCGTGGATATTGACGCCGGAAACCGTTTTGTCGACATGATCAAGCCGATGGTCAAGGCAACATCGCGTCCTGAAGTACTCACCGACATCGGCGGCTTTGGCGGGCTATTCTCCTTTCACGCCGACAAATACAAAAAACCGACTCTGGTCTCTTCGACCGATGGTGTCGGCACCAAGCTGAAACTCGCTTTCATGATGGACAAACATGACACCGTCGGCATCGACCTGGTGGCCATGTGTGTCAACGACATCATTGTCCAGGGCGCCGAGCCTCTGTTCTTCCTCGACTACATGGCCACCGGCAAGTTGTCGCCGGAAAAAGCGGCAGAAGTGGTCAAAGGCATTTCAGAAGGCTGCCAACAGGCTGGCTGCGCTCTGATCGGTGGCGAAACGGCAGAAATGCCGGGTTTCTACGCTGAAGGCGAATACGATGTTGCCGGATTTACCGTCGGTGCCGTCGACAACGACAGCATCATTGACGGCTCATCCATCACCGTCGGTGATAAAATTATCGGTATCGCCTCCAGCGGTCTGCATTCCAATGGCTATTCATTGGCACGCAAAGTATTTTTTGAGCATATGGGCCTCGGCGTCAACGACACACTGCCTGAGTTCAATCAAAGCATTGGTCTGGAGATGCTGACCCCGACGCGCATCTACGTCAAAACGGTTCTCAACCTGATCCGTGACTTCACCATCAAAGGCATGGCGCATATCACCGGCGGCGGTCTGCTGGAAAATATCCCTCGTGTTCTACCGAAACATTGTCATGCGGTCATCCGGCGTGGCAGCTGGGAAAAGCCGGTAATTTTTGATGTGCTGCAAAAAGGCGGCAACATTGAAGATACGGAAATGCACCGGACATTCAACAACGGTCTCGGTATGGTCCTGATTGTTCCTCAGGAACAATGTGAAGACATCCTGATTCGCCTCAGCGGGCTCAAGGAGCAGGCGTGGGAAATCGGGGAAATCAGCAAAAACGCTGACGAACCGCCATCAGTTCTGCTCGACTGATCAGCACGGGGGAAAACGGGTGAATTCAAAGTTGCGCATTGGTGTGTTGGCGTCAGGCGGCGGGACCAACCTACAATCCATTATCGACGGTTGCCAGAGCGGGAAGATTGACGCAGAGATTGTTACTGTTCTTTCCAACAACCCAGATGCCGGAGCCCTGCAGCGGGCAGCCAAGGCCGATATTACCTGTCAATGCATCAACCACCGCGAGTTCAGCAGCCGTGACGATTTTGACAGCGCCGTGGTCTCGGCCCTGCTTGACGCCAATGTTGAACTGGTTGTTCTGGCAGGCTTCATGCGCATCATCGGCCAACGCTTTTTGGATGCGTTTCCCGGACGGATTATGAATATCCATCCGGCGTTGCTGCCGGCTTTCCCCGGCTTACACGTCCAGCAAAAAGCCCTTGATTATGGTGCACGTTTTTCCGGTTGCACGGTACATTTTGTTGATGGCGGTGTCGATACAGGACCAATCATCCTCCAGGCGGTAGTCCCTGTTCTTGACGGTGACGATGAAGACAGCCTCAGTGCCCGCATCCTTGAACAAGAACATAAAATCTATCCCCAGGCAATTCAGTGGTTTGCTGAAGGAGCGATTCGGATTGAAGGCCGACGCGTGATCATCGACAAGGTCGCCCAGCCCAGCGAGGCCATCATCAATCCTCCGCTCAGCTCCGTGTCATGACCCCACTACTGGTCAGCGCCTGCCTGCTCGGACTGAACACCCGCTACAACGCTGAAACAAAGATCAATACTCAGGTCGTTGCCCTCATTGAACGGCCTGACATTATGCCGATTATTGTCTGCCCGGAGCAATTGGCGGGATTCAGCACACCACGCCCCAGTTGCGAATTCATCTGCGGCGACGGAGAACGTGTCTGGCAGGGCACGGGGAAATTGCACAACACCTGCGGCGATGACGTGACCGAAGCGTTCCGCCGAGGTGCCGATGAAACATGGAAAATTGCGCAGATGACGAACTGTCGCTTGGCGCTGCTCAAAGAACGCAGCCCTTCTTGCGGCAGTCACGCCGTTCATTGTTGCGGAGAGCTGATTCCCGGCAAAGGCGTCACCGCAGCCCGACTCGAGAAAGAGGGAATTAGCCTTTTCTGTGAAGAGGACCTGAACGAACTCACACAGATTCTTTGTCATTGAGCCCTGATAAAATTTTGCAGGCGGTTAAAAAACAGCCTATGGCGCCCATGGACGGGCGACCAAAATCAAGAACAGGTCTTCAAGTGATTGACTTTGTCCGCAAGACGGAAATCGAATTTTCGGCTTGCGCCGTTGAAAAAGCCCCGGATGGGACTTTTCAACAACCTGTTAGAAAAGAACCACAATTAGTCCTTGATTCGACCATTGAATCGTGCTACTTATACGCGTTCCAAATATCCAGGAGGTCTAGAGCAATGTCCAGAACATGTGAAATTTGTGGCAAAAAACCGGTAACTGGCAACAACGTCAGCCATGCACATAATAAAACCCGTAAGGTATGGTATCCCAACCTGCAAAAGGTTCGGGCTGTGAAGAATGGCAGCGTTCAGACCATGAAAGTCTGCACCCGTTGCATTCGTTCCGGGGCGGTTGTTAAAGGTTAATCGCACAGCGACAAAAAAATTCCATCAAAAAGGGGAGCTGACCACGTCTAGCTCCCCTTTTTGCATTTGTCTTTTTTTTTTTTGGGGGGGGGGGATTCCACCCTCTGTACGCGCCTACCTCGTCATCCCCAACTCATCCTTATCCGCGACGTTCACGAACCCGTTCAACGCGATAAACACCCTTCAATGCTTTTAATGCCGCCATGACCTCCTTGAGGTGATCAACATTATTGACATCGATTTCAAATTCGTTGAGCCCTTTGCTGCCGGTTGAGGTATGCACCCTGGCACTGGTGATATTGGCTTCACATTTGGTAATACAGCTGGTGATCTCTGCCAGCACACCCTTGTGGTCGTGGCAATAGACATTGATCCGTACGCTGCGGGAAGACACCGAGCCCTCATCCCATTCCACTTCAACACGTCGTTGCGGATCGGTTTCCAACAGGTGAGGACAATCTGCGGCATGGACGGTAATCCCATGGCCTCTGGTAATAAAACCGATAATATCGTCACCTGGCAGCGGATTACAGCACTTGGCAAAACGCACCAGGACATCTTCTATACCCTGAATGCGAATCGCGCTTTGCGAGGGCTTTTTGCGGATCTTGTTAATGACCTTGCCAAGACCCGCCAGTTTGGAGCGATGGCTGCGCAACTGATCGGCAGGCACAATACGCCCGACCACCTGCCCCGGAGACAGCTTGCCGTAACCAACCGCAGCCAGCAACTCGGACACCTCTTTAAAACCAAGATCTTTGGCCGCTTCGGCCATCACCGGCTCGCCTAGAGTTTTATTGAGGCTCTTGCCGTATTTGCGCAACTCCTTATCCAGCAGGCCGTGGGCCACCTCGATACTCTTTTCACGCTCCTGGGTTTTCACCCAATGGCGGATGCGGTTACGCGCCTTGGAGGTTTTGACAATTTTCAGCCAATCTTTACTGGGATTCTGATGCGGCGAGGTCAGAACTTCAACGACATCACCGTTGTGCAGTTCAGTCTTCAGCGACACCATCTTATTATTGACCTTGGCACCAACACAGCGATGGCCAATGTCCCCATGAATGGCGTAGGCAAAATCAATCGGACTGGCGCCCTTGGGCAGTTCACGCACATGGCCCTGTGGAGTAAAGACATAAACTTCTTCCGGAAACAGATCAATGTGCGTATCCGCAGTGACCGCCAGAGAGTCATCCATCTCTTTCTGCCATTCGACCATTTGCCGCAACCAGCTGAAGCGCTTTTCTTCTCCAGACCCTGCGGATTTACCTTCTTTGTACATCCAGTGGGCAGCAATCCCCTCTTCAGCGATCCGGTGCATCTCCTCGGTACGGATCTGCACTTCCATCCGCTTACCGTAAGGACCGATCACCGAGGTGTGCAGCGATTGATACATATTGGCTTTCGGCATGGCGATGTAATCTTTGAAACGTCCCGCCACCGGCTTCCACTCGGCATGAACGATCCCCAGAGCCGCGTAGCATTCCCGCACCGATGTCACGATAATACGGAATGCGATCAGATCATACATCTGATCCAGATCGATTTTCTGCCGCTGCAGCTTGCGATAAACCGAATACAGATGTTTCGAGCGACCGGACACATCGCCCTCAATGCCCTGCTTGGCAAGAATGGCATGCAGCTCCTCTTTGACCCGCAACACATACTGGTCGCAGGCGTCGGTCTTGAAGGCCATCACCTTGCTGTTGAGCTCTTCATATTCATCCGGATAAAGATGCTGAAACGACAGATCTTCCAGCTGACTCTTCATCCAACTGATACCCATACGGTTGGCCAGCGGCGCATAAACCTCCATGGTTTCACGGGCAATGCGCTGCTGTTGAGCTTCCGGCAGGCAGCTCAGGTTTTGCATCCCCTGGAGCCGGTCAGCCAGTTTGATAAGGATAATGCGAAAATCGCGGGCAATGGCCAGCAGCATTTTGCGAAAACTCTCCGCTTGGCGCTCTTCACCGCGTTTAAAGATGATGGTATTGATTTTGGTCAGACCTTCGACCAACATATGAACCTGGTCACCAAAGCGCTCTTTAAGCTCCGTGGAGGTCACCAGTTCCTTCTGCAAGACATCGTGCAGTAACCCTGCTGCAATGGTCGGCACATCCATTCTCAGACGCAACAACAGCTCTGCCACAGCCACAGGGTGACTGAACGCCGGCTTACCGCAGGGAAGATCCTGACCTTGATGAAGTTGCTGACTGAATGGATAGGCGCGCTGGATCAGGTCAAGATCCGCATCGGGAAGGTATGTCGTGACGGTATTGAGGATTTCTTCGAGTGACTTCAATGACGCTCTTTAACCACTCTAACCCGTCTTCCCGCAGGATGAGGGGCAACGAGGTTTGTAGATGACCGCCCTTTTCAGGACGGTCATGTGAATAATATGTGATCGGCACCGCAATAGCACACCACCATAGGGCAGCGCAATACGGGACCAGCAACTTAGTGAGTGCGGGTATCCGGAGCCTCGAATTCAACCTTGCCGGCAGCGATCTCGCGTAACGCCTGAACCACTTTTTTATTTCCGGACACGTTTTCAATCATCGGCGATGCCCCACGATACAGTTGTTTCGCGCGCTTGGCAGCAACCATAGCCAACAGAAAACGGTTATCAATCTGCTCTAAACAGTCTTCGACAGTAACACGTGCCATAACGTTTTATTCTCCTTGAATCGGCTTACGCCGTTTTATCCTGATCGTTGTTTTAACGGTGTTCGATTATCTGTTCCACGAAGGGATAGACATGCCGTCCCCGACACATTTCCGCTTCGATAATTCCCTGCAACTGCGTTGTCGCATGATCAATGTCATCATTGACGACAATGTAATCATACCACTGTGCCTCACGTAATTCACCGGCCGCATTATCAAGACGGCGGGCAATGACCGCATCACTGTCCGTCCCGCGCTGACGCAGTCGGCGCTCCAGCTCAGCCATACTCGGTGGCGCGATAAAGACAAATACAGCGCCGACATCCTGCTTTTTCAGCTGGGCTGCTCCCTGAAAATCGATATCCAAAAGCACGTCGCGACCTTGTCGCTGCGCCTCTTCCAGGGTCTGCAATGCCGTGCCGTAATAATTATCGTGAACCTGAGCCCACTCGACAAACGCATTGTCATCAATCATACGACGAAAGGTGTCGGCATCGACAAAATGATAATCAATGCCATCCTGCTCATTGCCACGCGGGGCCCGCGTCGTAAAAGAGATAGAATGCCCCAAAGTGGGAAATAAGTCAATCATCCGCTTGCATAGCGTGGTTTTCCCGGCACCGGAGGGTGCCGAAACAACGAATAAAATTCCTTGACGGTTCATGCGTCTGCCCTACTCGATATTCTGCACTTGCTCGCGAATCTTTTCCAATTCCGCCTTGATAGCAACCACCTGGCGCGTCAACTCCGCATCGTTGGATTTCGACCCCATAGTGTTGGTTTCGCGGTTGAGTTCCTGAATCAGAAAGTCCATCTGTCGACCGACAGCATCGTCCTTTTCAAACAGCTGACGGAACTGCACAAGATGGCTTTTAAAACGGACAATCTCTTCGCTGATATCACAGCGGTCGGCAAAGATGGCGATTTCCTGAGCAACACGTTGCGGATCTACGTCCACATCGCCCTGTAGTCGTTCAAGACGTTGCTGCAGTTTCTGCTGCCACTCCTCGACCACAACAGGCGCTCGTTCTTCGATCACTTGCAAGAGGGCCTCCATATCGTGCAGTCGCTCCTGGATATCCTGCTGAAGCGCCTCGCCTTCTTTGAGACGCATCTCTTCGACAGCATCCACCGCCTTTTCCAGCGTCTGGCGCAGGGTTTCGCGCACCAGAGCCTCATCCAGGTTCGCCTCTCGCAGCGTGACCACATCTTTCTGCGCCACCAGCAAAGATAACGGAATATCGCCGCTGAGGTGATAACGCTCACTCATAGCACGAAACAGATGGACATATTCTGCGGCCAGGGCCTCATTGGTGACCGGTGTAACCACAGCCTGTTCAGTGGACTCACGATTGACAAAAACATCGATTTTCCCTCGGGTCAGACGTTCAGACGCCCATTTCTTGAGATCACGCTCGAGGAACATCAGAGTACGCGGCACCTTCACGGTAATATCGGCGTAACGGTGATTAACCGTTTTGATTTCGACGCTATAGTGAGCATCGTTTCCAGTGACCTGCCCCTTGCCATACCCTGTCATGCTTTTGATCATAATCGGTCCATTTCTTTCACATCGCAGCCATAACTTGTTATTGCGTCAATCTTCAACGAAAACCGTCGAAGCCCACTCGTTTTACCACACCGTGTTGTACCACAACAGCAGGAACCTGTACATGAAAACACCGGATCAGAGACTTACCGGATCGCACGAATTTTGTTTGACAATCAAAACAAACCGTGACTAAATTGTTTGAAAGTCAAACAAAGGAGCATTCCATGGCCATCCCCCACGATCTGACGCATGTGTTGATTGAACTATATGACAAAATTTCATCCTGGGAACAAACAGTGGTCAGGGATAGTGGTCTATCGCCAGCCCAGATGCATGCCGTTGAAAGTGTTGGCCACCATGGTGAAATGCGCATGAAGGAGATGGCCCAACGCATGGGGATCACGACCGGAACCTTGACGGTTATGGTCGACCGACTCGAAACCCTTGGCATCCTGTGTCGCCAGCCCAACCCGTCAGATCGCCGCTCCTATGTGATTGTCCTTACGGACAAAGGACAACACCTGTTTAACGAGCATCATAAATTACACGAATTGCTGACCAGAGAGCTCACCTCAACATTCAATGACGAGGAAACAACAACGCTCCACCACCTGCTGCACAGGCTTGTCGGTCAGTTTTAACCATCAAGGAGCACAAGGATGAATCCGCCCCCGATTGACCACTGGCAACACGACCACCTCTTTCACCACGACAACCGCCAGGCCGAACGAAACACTTACCGAGTGATTGTTCTGACGCTGATCATGATGGTGGTGGAAATTTTTGCCGGATGGCTATTTGGCTCCATGGCGTTGCTGGCTGACGGCTGGCACATGGGGACCCACGTGTTTGCACTGGGCATCACAGCAGCAGCCTATGTCTACAGCCGCCGTCATGCCGCTGACCCCAGTTACAGCTACGGAACGGGCAAAGTTGGCGTCCTCAGTGGTTACACCAGCGCCATCCTTCTTGCCGGTGTCGCAGCATTGATGATCGGCGAATCCATTGAACGCCTGATTCATCCTAATGCGATTCACTTCAATGAAGCTTTGCTTGTGGCCGTCATCGGCCTGATCGTCAACCTTGCAAGCGCCGTGATGCTACATGCTGGAGGAGAAGAGCATCACCACGACCATCATGGCCACCACCATGCGCATCATCACGACCACAACCTTAAAGCCGCCTACCTTCATGTCATCGCTGACGCGCTGACCTCGGTCACGGCCATTGCCGCTTTGCTCTGTGGCAAGTATTTTGGCTGGCTCTGGCTCGATCCGACCATGGGTCTGGTTGGGGCCGTCATTATCGGCATCTGGGCATGGGGACTGGTTAAAGACACCAGCACCATTCTCCTTGACCGGCAAACCGATCCAGAGTTGCCACAACAAATCAGTGCGGCGCTGGAAAATGACCAGACCCAAATAGCGGACCTTCACGTGCGACGCATCAGCCCCCATTGCCTGTCCGCCGAGATCACCGTGGTCAGTTGCACCCCACAACCGGCCAGTTTATATAAAGAGTTATTGCGACCAATCAAGGATCTTGAGCACATCACCATTGAAGTCCATGCCTATAAAGACCAGGGCACAATGGCAACATAATTTTGTAACAGACCACATGACGAGGAGAATGCAATGGGAAAATGTCTGAAAGGAAAATCCACCGTCAAACGTCAGGAAGCCACAGTGAAATGCGCTCGCTGCGGGGCCCTGACCGATAAAAAGAAAAACGTCTGTTGCGGCGAAAAAGTGGACGAAAAAACCGCCAAGAAAAAAACCGAACAAGGCAAAAAGAAATCCGGCAAAGGATAGCGGATTCCGCCTTGTGCGCTCATGGCTTGATTTGAGGTTTTTGTCGTAAAGCGAGAAGAATCACAGAAGAAAAAAAACGGTCCAGACGCCGAAAACACCAACAGGACACGTACGATGCAACCGAGCCCTGCCCCTAAAAATATCTAATCACATTGTTCTGCCTTTCGCAGAAAAACAATGCTATGATCCCCAGCCTTTGCCGAAGATCAGTTCCGATCTTCGCCTCAATCATTGCTATAATTCGTTGTCATTTTTCACTCTGGAGAAACACGTTTTTTATGAAAACCACCCTTAGTGCCGGTTCGACGATCGACGCGCGCTGCAGCAAGTGTCGCGATATCACCAATCATACCATCATCGCCATGGTCGATGATCTGCCCGCACTGGTGATGTGCAATACCTGTCAGGGACGCCATAAATATCGCGCCCCTAAAGCTGAAAAGGTGACCACAACAAGCGCTACGCCAAAGAAGGCACCGGCACGACCGCGCCTTACCGCCGAGAAGCGTCAACAACAGCAATGGCAGGAATTGAATCTGGAGTCCTGTACGAAGATCAAAAGCTACGCCATCACACTTCCGCTGGCAGTCAAAGATGTGGTTCGCCACCCGACGTTTGGGCTGGGACAGGTCACAGAAAAATCAGGGCTGGACAAGGTGACAATTTTATTCGAAAGCGGCAGTAAAGTCCTGCGTTGCGGAAAAAATTAGGAGGGGGCTAGCGCGCCCAGCCGCGGCTCAGGGCAACAGCTTCAGACCAGCGGCCCATGAATTTTTCGGCCTGATCGCGTGACATTTCAGCCTCGTAGCGCTGACGAAGAGTCTGACAATTTTGCAGTTCTCGGCAATCGCTCCACAGCCCTGAGGCCAGACCGGCGAGCGCAGCAGCACCAAATGCAGTGGTTTCACCCAGGGGAGCAACACTGACCGGCACACCGAGCATATCAGCCTGAAACTGCATGAGAAATTCATTCGCAACCGCGCCACCATCGGCACGCAACTCCGTCAAAGCAACACCGGACTCTTGCGTCATGATCCGGGCGACATCGGTGACTTGATACGCCATACTTTCCAAGGCGGCACGCACCAGATGAGCCCGCGTCGTTCCGCGCGTCATACCGATCATCAGGCCACGCGCATACGGATCCCAATGCGGCGCCCCCAGTCCAGTTAAAGCCGGGACAAAGTAAACATCTTCATTGTCCACCACAGATGCAGCGAGTGCGGCACTGTCTGCCGCTGACTCGATCAGGCCGAGCCCATCCCTCAGCCACTGAATGGCGGCACCGGTCACAAAAATCGAGCCTTCCAGAGCATAGGTCAACGGGCAACCTTCCAGCTGCCAGGCAATGGTCGTCAACAAATGATCGCTGATAACTGGTTGCGTGCCGGTATTCAGCAGCAAAAAGGACCCGGTTCCATAGGTGTTCTTCGCCATACCGGGATCATGGCACATCTGCCCAAACAAAGCCGCCTGCTGATCACCAGCGACACCGGTCACCGGAATTCTCACGCCATCAAATAAATCGGGATCAGTTTCGGTAAAGAAGGTCGCGGAGGGAAAGACCTTTGGCAACAGCTTTTCCGGAATCCCCAGCCGGTCAAGAATGGTTTCATCCCAACAGTTGCGATGGATGTCATAAAGCAGGGTACGGGAGGCATTGGTGACATCGGTGACATGGCAACGACCACCAGAGAGTTTCCACAGCAACCAACTGTCAATGGTGCCGAAGGCCAGCTCTCCTTTGCAGGCGCGTTGTTGCCATTCTGACGACTGCTGAAGCAGCCAGTGCACTTTAGTGGCCGAAAAATACGGATCGATACGTAAACCGGTGCGTTGCTGCCAGTCAGGCTCCAAACCTTCTGCTTTAAGCTGCTCACAAAAGTTGGCGGTGCGGCGGTCTTGCCAGACGATAGCGGGCGCCACCGGAAGCGATGTGCGCCGATCCCAAACGACGACCGTTTCACGCTGATTGGTAATCCCGATGGAACGCAGCTGCTGAACCGAGATATCCCCTTGAGCCAATGCCTGGCGTATGACCTTCAGGGTCGTCTGCCAGATCTCCTCTGCATCATGCTCAACCCAGCCGGGCTGTGGATACGATTGGTTAAATTCACTGTAGGCCTGGGCACACAAGCCACCTTGGCGATCAAAGATCAGGACGGTGGTTCCGGTTGTCCCCTGGTCGACAGCCAGGACATAAGAGGTCATCCAAAACTCCTGAAGCAAGAGCAGCCAGGACGGTTAATCCCCATCCAGCAGGGTACGAATCTCTTCCATCTGACCGTCACTGATCACCGAAAAATGAAGACCGACGCCAGGCACCATCATCGACTTTCCCCACTCGCGGCACCAGCGGACTTCAACCATAATCGGCGAATTATCCATCAATTCGATGATCCGAATCCACAAACGTTCCCCCACGGTAAAGTCTTCTGTCGTCGCCAGAAAACAGCCGCCGGCTGACAGGTCCATCGTCACGGAACGGTTTACAGATTCAGGGGCGAATTGTTTATGCAGCGAGTAAAGGATATTGCAATGAATCGGCTTGCGCTGACACATCCGCAGACAGCGCGGAGGGTAATTGGTACAGTAGGTTTCCACAAACTTCGGGATAGAGATCTGCTGACCGGGGCCGGCACCCGTCATCAGGGTGCGAATCTCTCCGGTTTTAGGATCAAGACGCAAACGCAGCGACGGATAGACCTCCAGCAGCTCCTGAATAACTTCCCGATCAAAATGACTGGCGCGTATGCTGCTGACGACATCGAGCAGAACACCACTGCACGGAATGGTATTGGACTGTTTAAAAAAATCTTTAAAATCCGAGACCACAACAGCCATGGCGCCCTGGTCCGGCAACGCCTTGAGGTAATGCTTCTGCACCTCTGGATCGTGTGTGTATAAAAGCAGTTTGAGCATCGACGTCCCCTTTTAAGTCGGACGGCTTAGAAACCGCCCAGCGAGCGCCTTTTCTTACGCGAAAACTTGCCGGCCACCCAGCCAACAAACAAGACACCGGCACCGGCAACAAACCATTTAATCATGGCCGTATTGAGCACCTCAGCGTTCTGTTCCTCCAACTGCTGGGTTTTCTGACTGAGTTCGGCAAAGTCCTTTTTCAACCGTTGTCGTTCCTTGTCAATCAGCACGGTATTCTCAGCCTTATTTTGCAGCTCAGCATATTGTTTCTGGGTTTGTTCCAGTGTCTGTTGCGTCTGCTCTAACTCTCGACGCGTCTGGATCAAGGCCTCTTCGAGCTCGGCATTTGATTCACTCAGTGTTGTCACGGAACCATGGCGGTCTGACAATTTTTTTTCGAGTCCGGCAAGGTCCTGTTTCAATTTGGCGATCACCGACGTTTTTGGCGTCGAACGGGAGATATATTGCTTGAGAACGTAACCTTCGACACCGTTCTCTAGTCGCACATGCAGATAGCGTCCCTGTTCATCAAGTACGTCCACCGGCGTATCCGTGGCAATCGTCTGAATCACCCGGTATTGATTGCCCATGCCTTCCCTCACGGTTATGACCAACTGGTCTGAAACGTAGCGGGTTTCCGCTGCAACCGTAGCGGCAGCGCAAAGCAGTAAAAGCATCAACAGGATCAAGCTGCGAAATTTCATCAACAGACTCCTTTGCAGTGTGATCAGCTTCCCGGAGAAGCCTCCAGGAAATGACGACAAACAACACAAATGAAGGCTCATTGAAAAAGCCCCCTAATGAATTTCGGCGTCAGGACGGATATTCTTTAGAACTCCGCGCTGCAGCGTTACACTCCCCTCCCGGTTCTACTACTAACTGAGGGGCCAATCCGTTTCGTAACCGGCCGGATAAAAGTTTTCCCGTGTCCGATTAAAATAACCATACTGAATGGCCGGCACCTGTTGCTTGACATGGTCGAGCATCGCCTTCATACCCATACCCGGCTCGCCCTGCGGCATGGCCTGCCAGTACATCAGCGGGTCCAGGCACAGATTGCGCATCTGGATCAGATCCACCCGACGGTTATCAATCACCTTGAGCAACGCCTCGACTTCAGCGGGCTGATCGGTGATGCCGGGAAACACCAGATAGTTGAGCATGACAAACAGACCGTGGTCTTTGGCCAGACGAATTGATTCCAGCACATCGGCAAACACGTAGCCACGTGGCCGATAATAGGCATTGTAAAACGGCTCGCGCAGTGCATTCAACGACACCCGAATCGAATCGATACCGGCCTCGGCCAATTTGACCACTTTATCCGGCAAGGACGCATTGGAATTAAAATTGATGGTGCCACGTGAGGTCTGCTGACGCATGGCGCGCACCGCCTCACAGATGGTATCAGCCTGCAGAATCGGGTCACCTTCGCAGCCTTGCCCAAACGAGACAATGGCGTTTTCCGCCTGCTCCAGATGCGGTACGGCCGTCTGACACAGCTCTTCGACCGTCGGCACAAAGGTCAACCGTTCCTGGCTCGACGGGCAGCACTCGTTCTCTTCGGCCTGATACGACAGACAACCCAGGCAACGCGAATTACATACCGGCGAGGTCGGCAGCGGCGCTTCCCAGCGACCGAGAAACAGATTCTTAGCGGCAAAGCAGTGATAATCAAGGGCGCAGCGTGACAGCTGGTCGAGCAGACGATTGTCCGGGTATTGCGCCAGGATTTTTTCAACACCGGGCGCCACTTCACGGTCATCAAAACGCTCCGGCTGCCACTGCACGTTGCGATCGACCTTCTGGGCCGCCACGTAAAAGCGCTCTTCCTCCAGGCACCAACCCACCGCCGTATAAGCCCACAGTGGTAACGTCTGGCGTTCTTTGCGATAGTCAGCGGCTGGCAACAGGGTGCGGGTAAAGGCCGGAGCCATAAAGGCGCAGACTGCTTCGATCTTTTCTCCGCCCCAGCGACGCGGCAAGCGCTCGGCCGTAACAAAACGATTTTGACTCGGATCAAAGCCGACCGGCGGCGTCTGCGGCAGAGTAAACAGGCGGCTGCCTTCCGGCAAAGGAATCAACTCTTCATCCAGCGGACGACACAGGCTCATGCCGTTCATTCCCGCCATGAGTAAGTCGGGATGCTCAAACACCTCGCCATCTGCTGTGGCCACCACCATGTGAATCGTTTTACCCTGAGCTGTCTGCCTTTGCCGCTGTTTCGCCATCGAATGGACCACCTTGCCGAAATGTGATTAACTTAAAGCACTTATGCTACCTGAAATATCATCAGAACAACACCATTTAATTGTTATTTCAGCCTCTTTTCCCTTTTCTCAGACATCGCCCTCGGCTAGACTGGGCGCCATGCGAACCCTGTTGACCACCCTACACAGCAAATACATCCATCCCAGTCTGGCGCTGCCCTACTTAGCGGCCTATTGTCAGCAGGATGCGACCATTGACTGCGACGAACTGCTCATTCGCGAGTTCACTCTGCACGAGCCGAAAGAAAACGTGCTCTACGAACTGCTCAAAGAACAGCCGGATGTGATCGCTTTTTCCGTTTATTTGTGGAACCGCATCGCCACATTAGAGCTGGTCGATGCTCTGCACGTGGCAGCACCGCACGTCCGCGTCATCCTCGGCGGTCCGGAAGTCAGTTACGAAACCACGCCGTTGTGGCAACACCATCCAGGCATCCACGCTATTATCCATGGCGAAGGAGAACAACCACTACGCGCCCTGCTCCACTCCTGGCAGCACAAAGAACAACCAAAACCGATACCAGGCATTGAACAACGCGATGGAAATCACCTCATCGACGGTGGCGTTGGTCCACTATTGGAAACGTTGGACAGCATCCCATCACCGTTTGAAAGCGGCTGGATGGACTGCGAGCGCGGCTTTGTCTATTACGAAACCAGTCGCGGTTGCCCGTACAGCTGTGCTTTCTGTATGAGCGCTCTGGATACGAGGGTGCGGTCGTTTTCCATGGAGCGTATTGAACGCGACCTGCTATGGCTGATGGAGCGCGAGATTCCCAAGATCAAACTGGTGGATCGCACCTTCAACTACGACCCGCGCCGCGCCTACCACATTTTCAGCTTTATCCTGAAGCACAACCGCTGCAGCCATTTTCATTTTGAGATCGGTGCCCATCTACTCGACGAAGCCACGTTGGAACTACTCAAGACGGTACCGGACGACATGTTCCAGTTCGAGATCGGCATCCAATCGACCCTGCCGGAGACATTGAAGACCATCAAACGTCATGCCCCGCAGCAGCAGTTGTTTGACAATGTCCGCGCCCTCATTGAAACGACCCATGTCCACCTGCACCTTGATTTGATTGCCGGATTACCGGGCGAAGACATGGCCCAGATGGTCAAGGGCTTCGACCAGGTGATGGCCCTCAACCCCGATCATCTGCAGATCGAAACGGTAAAACTATTGCCGGGCGCACCGCTGCGCCAGCAGGCCCAACACCATCATTTGGTGTTCGACCCCAACCCGCCCTACCGCGTGCTGACGACACCGACCATGAACTATAACGACCTGGAAGAAATACGCGCCCTGAGTCGGGTGCTGGATCTGACCTGGAATTGCGGACGGGCACGCAATCTGCTGCGGTATCTGGGCGATCACTACGAGAGTATGGGCGAGGCGTCTCTGGCCATTGCTCGCGACTGGCAGCAGCGCAATGTGCTGCGCTTTCCGCTGGGTCAAAAGGAGTTGTTTGAACAGCTGGCGGCATTTATCCGCCATCAGGCCGACGAAGACCAGCAGCCCGTCCTACTCGACCTCCTCGCCCGCGATTGCGCCCTCACCGAACGGCTGACGCCGGGCAATGCGCCGGACTTTTTCGATCTGGATCTTGACCACGACCAGCAGGCACGCCTCAAGCAATGCGTCGCAGAGCAGTTACAACGCATTCAAGGGCAAGGAATCAAGCTGCAGCATTTTGCCGCCCGCTTTCAGCACCTGCCGGACCGGGAACCAGCCGTGCATGTGTTTTTCTATCTGACGGGAAGTGGACGGAAGATGGAGGTGCTGGAAACGATCCTCAACGAAGAAAGTACCATCTGATCGTTGTAAAATAGAACACGAAATACGGGTTTGGTCGGCTTGGCTCTGAAGCGGTATAAATCCCAGCGGAATGCAACAGCCCCTAGCAGCTATTCGTGACCCGTGAAACCTACCAATGGATCACCAATGGCAAATCAGGACGGAGATCCCTGGTTAATCCACTACGGCCATGATCCAATGTAAGCGTTGCCAAATGCTCACTCCCAAGCTCAATTTGAAGTCGATCAGCCGACTGCAGTGCTCGCAGCGTATCTGACATCTCGCCAAGAGGGACAGAGAGCTGAACATGACTCATGGACTTAAATATTCCTGTTTCTTCTTTTCGGCTAACAGGACCAACAAATGGGACGTAAATGCACAGGGGCTCTTCCAAAATTTCAGAGTTGTCGCCAACGTGAAATGCATTGGGTGGCTCAAAATAGTCAGGTTGATATTTCCAGCCGCTAAACGGCATTCCTGAGTTTGAATCCTCTGTTCTCGTCAGAACAATTCCAAACGGTGAGGCATTTTCTTTTTGAATCCGTTCCGGAAATCTCATTTTTTGCGCGGGGCCATTATTCACCTCTTGGCGGTCACGTAAATAGAGTAATTCAAGCATGCCGTTAGAAAACGTAAAGCGCCGATTTGAAGTCCCTTGGCCCTTATGGTCCCGACTAAAACTTTCACTCAGCCCAATGGAAACCAAAAGATCACCCGCATCTTTGGGGTTGTCCGTCAGGATAAAAAAGTGGTCCAACTCTAAATCCACCAATGAACTCCTCTAAAAGATAACATCTGTAGCTACAGCAAACTGAGCGCACAGCCAATGTTTTGGCCCGCCCACTCTTTTTTCACAGCGCCATATGCAGGAGCGGATAAGGCTTGCCCTGCCCATCAACGGGTGAGCGCCCTGTTACCGAAAACCCCATATGCTGATAAAACCCCAGCGCCTGACCGTTCTGTTCATTGACATCTACTTTGCTCGCACCTTGGGAGTTGATGGCATAGAGGACTAACAGAGCACCAAGACCTTTTCTGCGCGCTTCAGGTGCAATAAACAACATCTCAATATTGCCATCATGCACACCACAAAAACCCAGTATTTCACCATCATTTGATTTAGCACACCTCAGGTCAACGGCGTCAAAATACTGTTCAAGGATCAATGGCTTTAACTCTTGCAGATCTTCCTCGGCCAAAAAATCATGAGTTGCTCTAACCGAAGCCTCCCAGACTTTTATCAGAGTGAGATAATCTGCTTTTTCGACAACCTCTATGTTCATGGCGTAACTCAACGGGAAATGTAACGCCGCCATAAACGACGCAAGCTTGTAAGCGTCCGGCGACTATTGGGGGCAACTTTGATGGCCTAATCAGAAGTCATAGTGGGCAAATGCCCTCACAACTTTACCATTTGCACCGAAATGAAATATCTCGTTTGAGAGGCCCAAGACACCCTCATAGAGGAGAGCGACACTATTTGCCCCTTGCAATGTGTGCAGCAACGTGAATTTTAAGTCCGGATATTTCTCCAAAGCACCGGCCCAATACTTTTCCACAGCTGATTTACCTTTGAGCAGACCACTTGGCTCACCAGTAAGCTTGATTATTGCCGGAGATGACATTTCGAATTCGTCGTCGTAGTGCGAAAGGATCAGTTCCAGGTCATGCGAATTCCAAGCATGAATCCATTCTTCTGCAAACTTTTGCGCTTGGTCTTTGTTCATAGATGAGCTTCCCTCAACGTAAAGTAACGGGTACCGACAGACGTCCGGGTTGGGTGCCAGGTTATGCCAGGGCATGACCACTCCCTATGCACGTGTATTACCGCCAAGCACCTGCCCTTGCTGCCTGCGCATGGTTTCAATTGCAGCCAGCAACCTCTGTTCCAAATCTTGATCGTTGTATGCCCGGGCAGTTTCAATACCTAAGCGGGCCTTTTCCACGAAATTGATGCGAACCGTGTCCGTGTCCATATCAACCGGCTGACCGGTCGCCACCGAGATCTTCATGGTCATCCCCAGAAAAGGTGAGCTTTCATCAAGCGACATTTTCCCACCACGGATTTGGTCGTTCATCCAATCAAACATTTCCTTGCGCCTCATGCTTGTGAAATCAGCCTGTTTGACGGTAGTCGTATCGGCAGTAGCTGCTGCTAGAGCGGACGAAAATGATGCGGGATTGGTGTTTGCAGTTATGGATGGCTGCTGGCGCTGCGTGGTGTAATCGTGACGTAACTCCGTATTAATCTTCATAGAAATATCCTCTTCATGACGATGGAAAAAATAGGCAGAACGGTTGAGATAAGTGACGGCGACGTAACCATCGCGCACCACCGAGTCATTCAAATTCAGTCCCCCGCCTTTTCCGGCCGCCTGATTATCCACTTCCGCACACTTCCGGGGTCACTTCCGGGGTCAGGTCTTGAATTACAACATTTCTCTGATATCTTTACTTCATGACACGACCACTACGCATAGAATTTGAAGGGGCATTGTATCACGTTACAGCTCGAGGAAATCGTCAGGAGTTGATTTTTGTCAACGATGAAGACAGAGAGGTATTTCTCGACCTGTTGGGCAAAGTGATTGCACGCTACAACTGGATTTGCCATGTCTATTGTTTGATGGACAACCACTACCACCTGATGATTGAAACCCCGGATGCGAATCTTTCGGCGGGAATGCGTCAACTCAATGGCATTTATACCCAAATATTCAATCGTTCCCACGGCAAAGTCGGCCATGTTTTTCAGGGGCGCTTTAAGTCGATATTGGTTGAAAAAGAGTCGCACCTGCTGGAACTATGTCGATATGTCGTGCTGAACCCCGTCAGAGCACATCAATGTACGACTCCTGACGAGTGGCAATGGAGTAGTTATCATGCCACAGCCACAGGGAAAAAGGTCGCGGACTGGTTGACGGTGGACTGGATACTTGGCCAGTTTTCAGACAAAAGATCCGAAGCGCAAAAGAAATATCGTGAATTTGTGTTTGACCCCCTTGGCCTTGAATATAGCCCCTTGCCGAGCATTGTCGGTCAATTCATCCTCGGTGGGCAGAACTTTGTCAGCAGAATGGCTCCCTATCTCATGGATAAAACAGAAATCAAAGAGATCTCGCGTCAACAACGACTGGTTGGACGCCCATCTCTCAATGAGCTGTTTTCCGGTATTTCAGATAAACCACAAAGAAACTTGGCGATAAAGAAGGCCCATCTCGATTACGGCTATACGCTCAAAGAGATTGCGGATCATATAGGACGGCATTATTCGACGATTAGTCGCGTGGTGTCTGGCTAGAAATGTTGCAATTCAAGACCTGACCCCATGATTCGCATTCAGGGACAAGGGATCAAACTGCAGCATTATGCTGCCCGCTTTCAGCACCTACCTGAGCGGAAACCTGCTGTGCATGTGTTTTTCTTTCTGACGGGAAGTGGGCGTAAGATGGTAGTGCTGGAGACGGTACTTTGCTAAGAAAGTGATTTGATCGTTACTTGAAAAAAACCCATGCATAACGGAATTGGGTAACCGGCTGCGCTGTTCAAGGCAATTGAGTAGAGACTTATTCGAGAAGCACACCAGTAACAACAGTCCGGTTCACCCTTGGGTTAGACATTTATTCTGTTTTTCCAATAATTTTATCAATACGGTCTTTGCTTTCTTTTGCGACCTGATCAATTTCTTTCTTTAGGATATTGATTTCGGTAGTTATATTTTCTTTGTATGCCTTAGAGTATCTTTGCTTGAATGTTAAAAGAACAATCCTCGAAAAGAATGTACGGTCTCTACATAAAATTCTTGAAGTGGCCAAAACGTTTACCGTCTCTTTTTGTAGTTGTGACAAGAAGTCTCTTAAAATCAAGGTGTCCTCTTTTAACCCAACTACATTTGCTACATAAGTTTGTGGATTTATGTGTCTCTCTACAAATGATGTTTTTATTTGTTGATATGAATTGTTCAAATTTTGCATAGAATCATTCATTTTCCTTGTTCTTAAATTATAGCTCGCTAATTCATTTATGGAATCTATATTGATCAGATCTACTGGTATTTCCTTGTTTATTGGGATTGGATGTAAAATATTCGAATACACCAATGGTAAAGATGAGTCTTTTTCAAGCTCTTCAATTAAAACCAAGAAGCGATCCAATATATAAATATTATCATGGATGATCCCACCACAATCATTTAAGTGATGTTCAAGTAATATCAAGGCCTTATTGTTTTTGGCATGCCTTTCGTAAATTCTGCTCAATCCATCGGCAAACCTCAGGAATAAAAAAGCAAAGAAAGCACCAACAAATGCTCCTTGAAAGTTATCAATAAACTTTGGGTTCTGTGCTGAGAAAAGTTCAGTAAACACAAAAAATGCTGCGAAAGCAAAAAAGCCAAATATTGTTGCAAATAGTGCGGTTTCGATAAATTTTTTCATTTGTAATATTGTCTAACGGCCACGCTCACCGGCTGGTGAAGGAGCGCAGCGACTGAACAAGTCCGCGTTGAGCGTGTTGTTATGTGTTGTATATTTTCGCAACTGCTCAGTCTCTCCCTGAAACCCTTTTAACAAGTGGGTTTTCCAAGGCTCGTAAGGAACACAGGATTGAATATTCAGCATGGATACCACATCATGAAAAGCCAATAGATTCATTTCATAAGATTCGTCGGTTTCTGTTTTTATGGCTGTTTCTTTATGGGCCGCTTGTGAGTATCTATTTGCTGTAGTAACGACCATTCCTTTGGCGCACCCTTCTCGGAATAGTACACCATTCAATTCTCTTACAACCTTTACCCCTTCCGTAGAACTTAAATCTGCTCTTCGCTTAATTTGGATTAGGTATCTTGTTTCGTCACCGAGAATTAATTTTAAATCTATGCCTCCATCACCAGTTCCACCGAGGTGGACAACTTCACATGGAGCGTAATTTAACCTAAAGCAATCAGCCATAAGGTGTTCGAAAGTAGTTGGATTAACTTCAGAAAGATAATTTGGTTTCTTTGAAAGAAACTCACGTAATTCCTTAATAGGGACATCAATATCAGATGGGGAATATGTCTGTGCGATACCATGAATACTTGGAATAAAATAGTTACCAAACATCCCTACATTCTTGCCGTACTGAGCTTTCCACCACCCGCATTTACCACATCTATACGTTATTATTTCAGCTTCATCAACAATGCCTATTCCGCTTTTACAGTAAGGGCAATCTGATTGATCCCTCACCTCACCATCATAGAGGACAACATGATCAAGATATTCTTTTGCTTCGTTATAGGCACAAATCATTTTGTTTCCATATCGTGAGTAGCTCGATCACATAACAAGTTATTAGTTCGTTTCTTGATATCTCATTTTCGGCATCGCTGACTACAACACCTCAATAAGACAACTTTAACCATGACTTCCTAAAAAATCACGTAGATATGCGTAAAGTCAAGAATAAAACCTGAAGATTGCCTTCTGGATATCACAGTAAAAATAGGATAAACGAGAATAAGGATATTACATATGAGATCACGCTGCCGAAAGCGCTTTCAGGAAAATTCAACGATTGACTGAGGCAAGAGGCGGTTGGTCTTGGTGAGCCCAATTCAAGACCAGTCCCCAGAGTCAGACCTTCACTGATTCAGGTCTCTGATCGCTATTGCCACTGATGCAACATGGTGCAAATGACATCGAAATAACCCGGCGCCCTGACGACTTCCTGATATCCCGGTACGGCTCCCACCCACTTGCCGAGTCGGACATTGGGTTCCTGGGTGAGATAAAGGGTGGGCAATCCCATCAATGCTGGGCCATCCATGCCGGCCGTGGTGACACCGATCTGGCCAAGCAGGCCATGGCGGTATCTCAACTGTTCAAACAGTTGCAGTTGCGCTCGGCGCATGTCCGGCCCTTGAAAGAGCGGCTCTTTCCAACACAGGGTCAGGTTGATTGCGCTTGGCGGAACACACTCCAGAGGAACAGCATCGCCGAAAAATATGGGGGTAAGCCCGGCATTCACTACCAGCTCAGCAAGCTGACGTAATTCGTCGAAGCAGGTATTGCGCTCGGCATCGTGGTCACCAGTTCGCACCCAAAGCAACACCTTCTGCCCTGGCACCGCTCCCACATGATGATCGATCCATGAGGTTAAGGAATCCGCTGGTGATTCGTCTCCCAGGAACGCTGCGCGAAGGGTGCGCTGCGCTGCTGCCGCATCAGCGCGAAAAGCCTGAGCGATGATATGCGTCAAATGCTTGGGGCTGGCCGGACGAGGCCGATAGGGTCGGAGAGAGTCTGCCAATCCGGCATCGACAAGGAATCTTTTGGCCTGCAATTCCTGAGCAGCGCCGGGTCTGATCTGAATAGGGACATCGGCTAACAGTGCCGCGGCAGCCAGATACCAGCCTTCGCCAAAAGAAAAGCCGGGGTCGGCATGGAAGGTGTAGGCACGGTTGCGCTCTGAGACGATTGCCCTGGCCTCTTTTGCGGCGACTTGCACTCTATCCGCCAGCGCATGGGCTTTGGCCGTATCAAGTTGCCGGGCAAGCTCTACGGCTGACAATGCCGCCTGTTCGGCCGTGCAAACAATCTGCTCAACGCGCTGCCAGCCGTCTTCGCAATCTTCCAACGTGGGCGCCCGCTGCGATCCGCGTGAGAGCTGACCGGCACCATAGCGCGCATCCTCTGCTCTGGCCGTGTGCGCTTGGAGCAAAATCCATTGGAGTGAGGCAACTTCCGGGTCTTCTACCCCGTTCTCCATCGCCTTGGTGCCGAGCAGAACAACCTGCTCCAACCGGGATCGATAATCATCGCGTATGCCGGGCAGATGCAGCTTTCCCTCTAATGCCTTAGCTGCCGCCCAAAGGGTGGCGGCCTCTTGGCTATCGAGCAGCCGAGTATCCCGTGTGGTTAATCGTGACGCATCATTCTGAGTCATTTTGTTTTCTGTCAAGGCGCGCCGATGCAGTCCTAGCGTGCGTTAAGTCAAAGAGGCGCAACGCAGACAGGGAGCAAAAGGGCCAGAATTAAAGGATAGGATTAGCCGCACTGGATACTCATCACAGGATTTTCTTCGACCAGGTTTTCGGCGCGAGCGGCCCATCTATTTCCAGCTCCACATTATGTAAAAATGGACGCGGGCCACGGGATTTGATCCAGTCGATCATCACGGCCAAGCCCTCTTCGAGTTTCACCTTGGGCTGGTAATCGAGCAGTCGCCGGGCTTTGTCGGCGCAGCAGTTGGCAAACAAAACCTCCTGGGGGCGGCCATCGATCCGGTTCGGCTGCAGATCAAAATCGAGCAATCGGGCGATCATGGCAGCAAGCTCGTTAATGGTGACAAACTCATCGTCGGGGCCGATATTGATCACCTCGCCGACACAGCGGTCGTCTGTGGCCATCCGCAGCAGCGGGTCGACCACATCGGAGACATAACTGAAACAACGCTTTTGATGGCCGCCGCCGTAGATATAGGGTTGCCGCCCCTGCAACATCAGGTTGATGAAGATGGCCGCCACGTTGCGATAAGGATCGTCGTAGCGCTGACGAGGGCCGATAATATTGTGCGGAACCACGACCACCCATTCCATGCCGTGGGTTTCGGCAATATTGGCCAGCAACCGTTCCGCGCTCCATTTCGCGATGCCGTAAGGGTCCTGAGGAGCCGGAACCATATCCTCGGTAAACGGAACCTGATTGGTGCCGTACCTGGCCATGGACGAACAGAGCACGAAGCGCCTCACGCCCGCGGCCGCTGCCGCAGAAACAACGCCCGTGGTCGCGGTGACGACATTGCGGGTGACCAGATGCGGGCTGAAGACGGAGAGGCCTTCATAGGCGGTGGCGGCGCAATGGTAGACGACATCGACGTCTTTGAACAAAGGGGCCAGCGATGCAAAATCATTGCAGTCGATTTGATGAAACTCAGCACCGTCCGGGACATTGTCCAAGTAACCACCTGTCAGGTTGTCACATCCCGCAACGCTGTAGCCTTCGGCCAGACAGCGTTCGGCAATATGACTTCCTAAAAAACCTGCGATACCGGTAATGAAAATTCGTTTTTCGCTCAATTGAAGTACACCGTGTCGGATGGATTATTCGGTTCAGTCGCCGAGAACCTGGTTGCTGGGAAATTGGCCTTGAATATAGCCCATTGTCGGTCAATGCATCTTTGGTGGGCAAAACTTTGTCAGCAGGATGGTCCTTATCTCATGGATAAAACGGAAATCAGAGAGATCTCGCGTCAGCAGCGACTGGTTGGCCGCCCATGGCTCAATGAGCTTCCGGCATTTTCAGATAACCCACAGAGAAACCTAGGGAAAAAGAAGGCCCATCTGGATTACAGCTATATAGCTCAAAGAGATTGCGGACCATATTGGACGGCTTTATTCGACGGTTAGTCGCGTGGCGTCAGGCTAAAAATGTTGCTATTCAAGACCAGCCCTATGGTATTTGCAAAGTGGTCACTAGTCCACTGTCAATTAATCTTTATTTTCATCCCACAACTTGCCAGTAGGCTGAAAGCCTCTCGCCCCAAACCACAGGTCGAGACTCCCAATGGCCAATGATTGGCTGCGCGACCAAAAACTGTCTTGCTCTCTGGACTGGTATTTGTGTTTGTCACGAAAAAGTAGAAAAAGCATTAATACTGCATAGCCGAGGACATCAATCGTGTCCTTTAGTGTTGACTTCGCAGCAGCACCGACTCGTCCGTGAAGAGCAGGGTACAATTGTGAGACTTCGCCTTCATTAGCCAAGTCTGAGTCAAAAGATAGTATTCCCAATACCGAGTACGTATTATGAGCTGATTGCGTATGCATTTGGTATATTTGTTGTCGATGCACATGCAAGTAATCCCTCAAATCGGCATCCAACCCCAGTTGTTTTTCGATATCATTTAGGGCCACGATCATCGCCCGAGGAGAAAAGTGTCTATTCCATATCTCTCTTGCCTTGTCAAAGTCAGTGCCCTGAACATACTGCTGCGCTTTGTCCCGTTTACCGCAAAAAATGACAGTCACCCAAGATGCTTCTATTAGTGTCCGAAGTAAGCTGCGAGCGCTATTTGCGAGCCCTCTTTCCACAAGCGACAAGATAGAAAGTCCATGATTCGTCAGTTGGATAAGGTTCGACCTGAGAACAAAATTCGCCCTAGGCAAAGGTCCCGATCTCAACCAATCAGAGGGGAGAGGCTCTTCTTCTTGGATTAGCATAGCGAACGACATCTCCGACAAAACTGCCAAATGTGCATACGCGGCACTAAACAGTGGAGCCAGATGCTTGTGACATTCCACGCGAGCGTCTGATCTCGCAAGACGGGCATGCCCAAAGACGTCGTCTAAGTCTTTCAGACTAGCATCGCCGCAACCATCAAGGTTCTTAACCCGCTTGAAAGTTTGCGAAAGGCGCGATCGGGTTTCTGGGTCTAGTATCCTTGGCATAGTGTTCATCTTAGCAATAAGTTTTAGTTCGGGCGGTCTATTTGGTCTGGAATCGAATGCCACAATCACCATTAATTTAGGAACAAAAACTGCGGAAGAGGGGGTACTCGTCTACTGTTGGGCCATTTTAATTTCCCGGCGCCCCCTCTCATACATCCACCGGTAAAATATCGTCTTATTCTACTCTCAATACCAACCCACCAACATATTCCGGCACCAGATCATCCGCTTCCAGTTCGCACAGCTCACTTTCCCAGATGGCCAAACAGTAGTGGACAAACGGTGTGGTGCCCGGCGCCAGAGATTCAAGCCAGCGGCTTGTTTCATCGCGCAATGCGGTCATGGCTTCGTCGTTGCGCGTCAGGGTGGCGTGCAATTGACTGAGTTCCTGAATCGGCAATGGTCGGAAAGCAAAATCGCGGCCCATTATACGCTGGGCCAGCGCGGTGAGGAAGATTTCCGACAGGGTCAGCTCGCTGCCCAGGTCGGGCACGCAGCCTTCAAGATCAAGATCTTCCGGTGCACCCAGTGGCAACAGCCCCTGTTCGCCGAACACGGCCTGCAACATGTCGATACACTGCAGTTCCTCATCGACCAGAGTCACCTCGGCCATGGTGGCAAAGGGGCGCTGGTCGGCGCGGGATTCATCCATCAGGCCGTTGAAGAAGCGTGGTTTATCCTGGCACAGCGCCGTGATCACCGCCGCATCCGGGCCATCGAGATACGGCCCCAACACACTTTTGGAAATCGCGCGCGCCCGCTGGCGCAGGGAGGCGGTCAGGCTGTAGCCGAGTTGAAAAAGATGCTGCAAATAAACGCTGTGGAACAACTCGGTGGCTTTTTCGGCATCAGTCCCCGCCAGAAAGCCCAGGGCCAGATTGAGGTAGTGATAAACATCCTCCATGGTCTGGCGGACATCATTCGGCTCGCCATAATCAACGCCGTCGGCACTCATGGCGCGATTGAGCAGGAAGGTCAGTTCATGGGCGAGGTCTTCACTTAAGCCTCCAGACATGACATCGGCCAGCAAATCATGCGGCTGCACCGTGGTGACGAGGAAGCCGGGAGCCACACCACCGGTACTTTGGCTCGTATAAATGCCCTGCGGCTTGACATGCTGCTGCGGATCAAAGCGTTGCGGATCGATGACGTCGTAGAGAGAACGCGCCTCAAAGCGCTCGACAAAGCCGAGGTCACCGAGGCGACCGGTGCGCAGGTGAAAAACATCTTCCTGCAGGGCACTGTCGAACTCGTGGCGGACGGCTTCCATCAGGCGCAGATACAGCTCCTGACGCTCGCGAAACAGCACATCCTGAAACGCTTCCATCAGCTTGGCGACATCACTGTTGCGATAGTCGCATTCGTATACCTGATCAAAGCGCTTGCGGTTGGCCAGCAGGTCTTCGTCATCGTCGGTCAGGGATTCTAGGCCGCTGACCACGGTCAGCTGCTTTTTGACCATCATCACCAACAGTTCAAAATCAAAATCGTCGATCAGGCGCAGAAATTCCTCTTCGTCCTGAATCAACAGCAGATGCAGCCACACCAGAGCGTTTTCCGCATCGAGCTGATCGCCATCCCAGCAATCCATATCGACACACAGCGTCACCTGCTCCGGACTGGCCAGACCGATCAGATCAACGGCGTCGAGGGCACCGAGTTCCTTAACGAGCAGGAAGACTTCCTGAGCGGGCAGGCTGCGCACCAGGGCGGCGCTGTTGGCGGCATTGAGAATCATCTGATATTTCTGCCGGCCACGGCTGGCCTGCACCTGTTGCAGGTACGGGTCTGAAGGGGGCAGAGTAGCAAGCGATTGAGGGGTTTGGTCTTCCATAGCAGATCCTGTCGGTTGGTCGTTCACGGTTATAACCAATGTAGGTCGCCGCGATTTAAGGGTCAAGGGAATGGCATGAAAATGATTTATTTTTGGACGTGAATCGGCAGCACGGTATACTTGGATTCATGAGACGCGTCAAGAATAAAACAATTCTCGTGACCCTGCTGCTCTGGCTGCTGGTGCCGACACTCGCGGTCTGTGCGGCGGATCCTGCACCTGCGGAGTTCACCGCCGAAGATCTGCAAGCCCTCGTGCGTCAGGTGGAAACCCAGTACAACGGCAACTCGGCCCATGGCCGCATGACCATGACGATTGCCACCGAGCACTGGCAACGCACCCTGACCATGGAGATGTGGTCGTGGCAGCGCGAGCGGTTTCTCACCCGCATTGAGGCACCGGCCAAGGAGCGCGGCGTCGCCACGCTGAAGATCGATCGCGAGGTATGGAACTACCTGCCCAAGGTGGACCGCACCATCAAGATTCCGTCATCAATGATGGGCGGCTCGTGGATGGGCAGCCACATCACCAATGACGATCTGGTCAAATCAAGTCAGGTGGACAAGGAGTATGACTTCTCTCTGGTGCGCGCCGATGAGACAGAGATTGTCATCGACTGCCTGCCCAAGCCCGACACCGTCACCGTGTGGGGCAAGCTGGTCTACACCATTGACCGCCCGACCATGACCCCGGCGCAGATCGACTATTTTGATGAAGACCTGAAGCTGGTGCGCCATCTCTACTTTGACCGCATTGAGCAGATCGGTGAGCGCACCATCCCCATGCGCATGCGCGTCGAGCCGGTGGACAAGCCCGGCGAGTACACCGAACTCAATTACGATCAGATTGCCTTCGATATTGGCCTGACGCCCGATTACTTCTCTCTACGCAACCTGAAAAAGCGCTAGCCATGCTGATCAAACTGGCGTTTCTCAACCTCGGCCGCAACCGGCGCCGCACCCTGCTCACCCTGAGTTCGCTGGTGATCTCGGCGGCCATGCTTATTTTATCGCTGGGGATTTTCTCCGGCATGTTCGACGACATGCTGTCGTCGGCCACCGACAACTACACCGGGCACATCACCATCAGCCGCCCCGACTACCAGCAGGAACACGATCTGTATCTCAATTTCAGCCCGACACCCGACCTGCTGGAGCAACTGCAACACACGCCCGGCGTTACCGGGCTGTCGGAGCGGCTGCGCGCTTTCTGCCTGCTTAGCGGCCAAGACCAGAGTCGGCCCGCCGAACTGCTCGGCGTCGATTTTTCCCAGGAACCGCAGGTCACCACATTGAATCAAAAACTCATCGCCGGAACCTTCCCGACGGGTGACGCAGCCGGACAAGGCATCATCGGCAGCGCTCTGGCGCGGCGACTCAATATCACGGTCGGCGATGAACTGGTGCTGGTCTCCCAGGCCGCGGACGGCTCTATTGCCAATGCCCTGCTCACGGTCAGCGGCATTTTCGACAGCGGTGATCAGATGCTCAACACCCGCCTGGCCTTGGTCGATCTGCACTGGCTGCAGAACACCATGGCATTGCCGGGCAAAGTGCACGAGATCGTGTTGCGCTGCCAACAACCACTGCGAGCCGCCACCCTGGCCGCGACCCTCCTGCAACAGTTGGGCGATACGGTGGACGTGCTCGACTGGGGCAAACGCTTGCCGCAGATGCAGGAAGTGATCGCCTCCTACGACATCAGCCGCCTGATCTTCGTCGCCATCCTCTACAGCGCCGCCGCCCTCGGCGTGCTCAACACCTTTTACATGGCTGTGCTGGAGCGGGCCACCGAGTTCGGCGTATTGCTGGCGCTAGGCATGCCGCCGCGCCGCCTGCGCTGGCTGGTGGTGCTCGAAAGCTTACTACTTGGTGCATTGGCGCTGGTCGGTGCCCTGCTGCTCGGCGGCGTGTTGACCTGGTGGATGAGCCACTACGGCATCGACCTCAGCAATCAGCTCAGCGCCGTTACCTATGCCGGTGGCACCATCCCGCCACGGCTGCACGCGGTGCATGACTGGAATAACTATCTGATCCCGTCGTTGTGCCTGCTGCTGGTCAGTATCGCCGCGAGCTATCTGCCGGCGCGGCGTGCTTCGCGTCTGCAACCTGTTGATGTGTTGAGGAGGTTGTAGATGGACGCTCTGCTGTTTGCCTGGCGCAATCTGTGGCATAACCGCCGCCGCACCCTGATCACCCTGGCGGCGGTCAGTCTGACCCTGATGCTGACTCAGGCGATGCACAATATGGCCATCGGCAGCTATCAGCAGATGATCTACGGTGGCGTGCGCTCCGGCTCCGGTCATCTGACCGTCTACCACACGGGCTACAGACAGGATCGTAGCGAATCGCTCAGCTTTGCCCGTCAACCGGTGGAGCAGCGGGTCCACGCCAGCGTCCCGTCAATAGAAAGTGCACCGCGCATCTACCTGAGTGCCCTGGCCCAGTCGAGCTATGACAGCCGCGCCGTGGCATTGACCGGCATCGACATGAGTACAGAAAGCTCTTTTAACCCGTATCTCAAGAAATTACCTGCGGACGAGTACCTGCGAGCGGACGAACGGCGCGACGCTCTGGTCGGAGAAAAGCTGTGTCGCGAATTGAAGCTGCGAACGGGACAAAAGCTGGTGGTGACGTTACAGAACGCCGAAGGCGAGATGGTCAGTGAACTGCTGCGCATTCGTGGCCTCTTGAAAACCGGCGTCAACGAGGTGGACAGTGGCCTGATCATGATCAATCTGGCCATGGCGCAGAAGCTGCTCGGCCGACCCGGCCACATCCACGAACTGGCCCTGCTTGTTGACCGCGATGACACCATCGACGCCACGGTAGCCACACTGGCCGACCAGCTACGCGACCAGCCACAACTGGAAGTCGTGCCCTGGCAGGTGGCCATGCCCAACTTGGCCGACGCCATCCGCCTCGATTACGCCAGTCAGAATGTGATTCTGGTGATCATGATGGTGATCGTCACCATCGGCATCATCAACACCCTGCTGATGTCAGTGATGGAACGGATTCACGAGTTCGGCATCATGCTGGCGGTTGGTGCCGGACGCGGTCGACTGGTGCAACTGGTGGCCTGCGAAGCCTCTCTGCTCGGCATCCTGTCCGCAATCATCGGCAGCTGTTGCGGCAGTCTGTTGACCTGGTATCTGGTCGTTGTCGGCATCGACCTGCGCGACTTTATGTCGGAAAACATGGAGTTTGGTGGCGTGGTGTTCGACCCGATCATGCGCGCAGCCTGGGACCCTTTATGGATGACGCAAACCGCCCTGTATATTATCCTGTTATGCCTGATTGCAGCGCTGTATCCGGCGTGGAAGGCCACGCGATTATTGGTGGTAGATGCGATCCGACATCACTAGAGACAAGTGAACTGATGGAGAGAAAATCACTGCTCGGGCAATTACCCAAGCCCTCCCGTACTGCAGCGCCGAACGCAAAGAGCGTCGCCGTGATGATCGTCGGCAACTGTCTGAGCGTTAGCGAGTTTTGCCGACATCACGGAGTAAGCGACTGAAGTGAGGGGACTCGGAGAGCGCGAAGCCCGGGAGTCGATTTTGCGTCCCTTTTGTCGACGCAAAAGGGACCCGAGGTGTGGGCGCGGAAGCCCACGTCACGTGCGTACCAACAGTGAGCACAGATGAAGTTCGCCGGTGCGATTAGTTCCGCGATGCGAACCACAGAAGGTCAAAGTCAAGATCGCCGGGTTTCGCCCCGGCAGGCGACATCCTTTTGACTGGCCGCTCAAAAGGATGCAAAAACCGGCTGGGCTGTCGCCGGACTTCTTGACTTAGCTACAATGAGTCGTTTTCCGTCATGCTTCACGGTTTCGGCTCGCCTGCCTTTAGACAGGCGAATTGTGCCCCTCATCAGCGACGGCACTGACGTTGATTACAATTGTGACCTTGCCTAACCCATGATGCTGGCACCCTGACAAAGAGGGAGCGGGCTTCGCCCACCCCACGGGCAGTGAAACTGGTGGGTTTGCGACAACTTTGAAAAAATCTATAAAAACAGCGGACGGGAGAAACAATATGGCCCTGATCGAACTGAGCCAACTGTGCAAAACCTACCAAAGCGGCGAGCAACAGATCAAAGCCGTCGACCATGTCGATCTGACCATCGAAGCCGGAGAGTTCTGCGTGCTGGCCGGACCGTCCGGCAGTGGTAAGACCACCCTGCTCAACCTGATCGGCTGCCTTGATGAACCGACCTCGGGCACCATTCGCCTTGATGGCGAGGAAACCAGCTCGCGCAGTGTCCGTGAACTGGCCGACTTCCGCCTGCACAACATCGGCTTTATCTTTCAGGCCTACAATCTGATCCCGGTACTTACGGCTGAAGAAAACGCTGCCTTTGCCCTGATGCTGCTCAAGGTTCCGGTGGAACAACGTCGCCAGCGTGTTCGTGAACTGTTCGCCACCCTGGGACTTGAAGGGCTGGAAAAACGCAAACCGTCCGACCTGTCCGGCGGCCAGCAACAACGCGTAGCCGTGGCTCGCGCCATGGCCAGTTCGCCTTCAGTTATTCTCGCCGACGAACCCACCGCTAACCTCGATTCTGCCACCAGTGAACACCTGTTGGAGATGATGCACCAGCTCAATCGTGAACAGGGTACCACCTTTGTCTTCAGCTCTCACGATCCCCTTGTCATCAATAAAGCGGAGCGAGTCATTGAACTTCACGATGGCCAGTTACGCAGCGATGTCCGACGAGAGCACTAATGCGCGGATTTGCTCTAACCGCTATTTTTGTCTCGCTTGCCCTGCTGCCATCGGCGGCTGACGCTATCCAGGGACATGTTCGCGTCCTGACAACATGGCAAGACACGACAACGACTTCTCTCAGTCAATGGAACGGTGCCGCGCAACTGCGTCTTCACGACACGTATGCCTTGTCATCGTCTTTTTCCTTCGAGTGGGGCGGGACCGCCACCAGCTGGTACCGCCAACACCCGACGCCATGGCAGACGACCCATCCGAGCCAGGCTGTTGACCTGTCAAAACGTGACGGAGAAGACGATCACAACACCAGCCAACTCGACCTTGACCGCTGTGCACTCAGCACCACCCTAGGGCGTCATCAGATCACCCTGGGGCGTCAGGCGATTGGCTTTGGCCGCATCACCCTCTACTCGCCACTCGATATCATTGCCCCGTTTGCCCCCGATGCCTTGATCACTGATGTGCGCCCCGGCATTGATGCTCTACGTTGGAATGTGAATCTCAGTGCGTCCAGTCAGTTGCAGGCCATTCAAATCTGGGGTGAGGACACTACGGGAAACGGCACCCTGGTGGCATTCGAAACCTTACGCAACTGGGGTGACCTGCTTTTATTGGGCGGAGAGCTTGCCGGTCGTCCTATGTTCGGTCTGGGCGTGGCTGGTCAATGGCATGGGGTCGGCATCAAAGCGGAAGCGGCCACCTATGGTTGCAAGCCTCGTGACGAGGGTAAAGATCCCCACGACAAATTCACGATTGCGGCGCTCGAATTGGATGCACGACTTTTCGCAGATATTTATCTGACTATCGATTATCTCTTCAACGGCTGCGGCAGTGATCATCCAAAGGATGCCGCCATGCTTCTTTCCAGCGCCTTTTATCAGGAGCAGCGTGCCTACCTGACGGGGCGGCATTACCTAGTGTCATCCTTGTCTGCAGAGCTGCACCCTTTGATAACGATGGAACTGTTTACCCTGATCAACCTTGGAGATGGTTCTGTGCTTGTCCGGCCAGGACTCAATGCCTCGCTCTCCGACAATCTGAGTCTGGACCTCCATTACGCCTGGATGGTCGGAAAACAATCGGCCTCTGTGCCCAAAAGTGAATTTGGTGACCAAGGCGATCTGGCCACGTTATTCCTCAGTTACTACTTTTGAAAGAGGCCGTAAAAGATGCCACAGACTCAACCGTGACAAAAACTGGAAAGATCAATAGATTGAGCATTCAATTTCACCACAAAAAGACTCGTCAATGACTCCCGTCACATGATATAGTTTAGCCGGATTAAAAACAGGGTCGTTTCTACCACATTTTCGGCCTTTCCATCCACCCCCCAGACTTGAAACGACACGGATGCTGTATCATGCTTAAATCTATTCTGATCGTCGATGATTCTCCCGTTGCCCGTATGATCATGAAGAAGTGTCTTCCTGCTGATCATGGTCTGACCATTTATGAAGCCTCCAATGGTCAGGAGGGTGTTGCCAAGTATGAAGCGCACAAACCCGATGTGACCTTCATGGACCTGACCATGCCGGTCATGGATGGTTTTCAGGCTCTTGCCGAAATCAAACAGAAGTATCCCCAGGCCGTGGTGATTGTTGCGACAGCAGATATTCAGGAAAAAGTCCTGAGCCGGGTTGCCACGTTGGGCGCCCTCCACACCATTAAAAAGCCACCCTCCAAGTCCGCGCTGCAAGAGGCTCTCGCCCTTGCGGCTTCCGCGTTGCCATCGTAAAGGAGCATCCGCATGACAACGGAAAACCTCGATGACATTTTCGCGCAGGATGAAAAAGATATCCTCCAAGAAGTGATGAATATCGCCTTTGGCCAGGCCTCAGCTGAACTTGCTGAAGTCATCGATATTTTTGTCATCCTCAGCGTGCCGGACATTCAGGTCCTCAAAGGGAAGGACCTCCCTGAGTATTTGTGCCGAGAGCTAAACTCCAACGGCACAGTCAACATTGTTGAGCAAGGCTTTCTCGGCAAATTTACCGGCCAGGCCCTGCTGATCTTCCCCTCCGGAGCGGAAAAAGACCTGTTGACCCTGTTTAACCAGGATCAGGAATATATCCAGAATGACAGCGATATTGATATGGATACGCTGGAACAGGAAACCGTCATCGAAGTCGGTAATATCCTTATCGGTGCCTGTATCGGTAAAATTGCTGAATTGCTTGCTGATGTTGTCACCTACGATCCGCCACGCCTGATGGCCAGAGACTTGTGCCTCGAAGACTGTAATCAGTCACCGGTGGCTGCAGACAGCTTTGTGATCTCTATTCGTACGGTGTTTCGGTTTGAACAACAGAATGTCGAAGGCTATCTGTTCCTCATTACCAATCAAAAGTCCATTGACTGGTTGAAAAAAGCCCTCCTGGCCTTCTTGGAGTCGTTCGGGTGATTTTTTCGCAGATTTTTGATACCATCAATACCGGGCTTGTTGTTCTTGATAAGGAGATGACCGTACGCCATTGGAACCGCTGGATGGCTCTGCACAGTCAGATTGATCAGGAAGAGATCATCGGCAAAAGCCTGTTTGATTTTTTTCCGGAACTTGATCGCCCCCATTTCCAGAGAAACTGTCGTTCTGTGCTGGCATTTGGCCATTTCTGTTTTTTTTCTCAGAAACTGCACAAGTATTTATTCCCTATGACGCCAGCCGGTTCCCTGTCTGAAGAATTCGACTTCATGCAACAGAGTTGTTCAATGGGCCCACTTCGCAACGAACAGGGCGAAATCGAATTTGTATACCTCTCTGTGCAAGATGTCAGCGAAGTGGTCTCTTACCAGAAGAAACTGGTTCGCATGAACCAGACAGACCCTCTTACCGGCGTCTACAACCGCAACTTCATGGAATCGCAACTGGAAAAAGAAGTGGTACGTTGCCAGCGGTTCCGTCACAACCTCAGCCTGTTGATGATCGATGTTGACTTGTTCAAAACCGTTAATGACAGCTATGGCCATCAATGTGGTGACTACGCTTTAAAGGAACTCACCCGACGCATCTCCACAAAAACCCGACAGACGGATTTTCTGATCCGCTATGGCGGCGACGAATTCTGTTGTCTGTTGACTGAAACGCCCCCCGAACAGGCGATCAATGTTGCTGAGATGTTGCGCCAGCAGATATGCGACGCGCCCTTCACCTTTAAAGACATTGAGTTTAACGTCACCATCAGTATTGGTGTTGCCGGTTTTGATGAAAACGATGTCGATGTGGAAAGTCTTCTGCGTAAAGCGGACAGCGCCCTCTATCAGGCCAAGCAAAGCGGCCGCAATACCGTCGTCGATACATTCTCCTGATTCTGATTTTTTTCCAGCACAGACAGCAGCATATTTTTTTCAAATTAATTGTTGACCAATTTAGTTACATTTGATAAAACTTCAATCGTCTCAACAAAAAATCAATCTCACACATAACTTGCTATTGCGATGCTGCAAAAAACAACAAGGAGAATGAACATGAGTGTACTGGTTGCAAAAGAAGCCCCTGAATTTACTGCTCCCGCTGTCCTGGCTGACGGTACGATCACCCCTGAGTTCAAACTGAGCGATCTCAAGGGCAAATACGTGGTGCTGTTTTTCTGGCCCCTCGACTTCACGTTTGTCTGCCCTTCTGAAATTATTGCCCATAACCACCGCGTCAGCCAACTGAAAGAGCGTGGCGTTGAAATCGTCGGCATCTCCATTGATTCCCAGTTCACCCATCTGGCCTGGCGCAACACCGCCGTCGAAGACGGTGGTATCGGCCCGGTAGAATTTCCGATGGTTGCGGATGTCAAACATGAGATCTGCAAAGCCTATGGCATTGAACATCCTCAGGCCGGTGTGGCCATGCGCGCCTCTTTCATCATTGACCAGAACGGTGTTGTCCAGCATCAGGTTGTCAACAACCTGCCCCTGGGCCGCAATATTGACGAAATGGTCCGTATGATTGACGCGCTGCAGTTCTTCGAGCAATACGGTGAAGTCTGCCCGGCAGGTTGGAACAAAGGTGATGCCGGCATGAAAGCTTCTCCGGAAGGTGTTGCCGACTACCTGAGCAAACATGCTGACAAGCTGTAAAAAGCGCTCCCCCCGCGCCCTGCAGCACAAAAAAGTCCCGCTTTCGCAAGCGGGACTTTTTTTTCGCGTCAAACACAATGAAATCATCGAAATATTCAGGCGGAAGGAGGACCTACTGACACATCGGTTCTGATCCATTGCACAGCCAGGAGAGAAATAGCACTCATCGCCGCCCCGGCAATAAACGGGATGGAATAATCGATCATCCATAATGCGCCACCAATCACCGGCATAACCACGGCAGCAATATGGTTGATGGTAAAGCCCACAGCCATACTGGGTGCGACGTCCCTCGGATCTGCGACCTTCTGGAAATAGGTTCTGATGGCCATGGCAAAGGAAAAAAGGACATGGTCAATGACATACAACCCCATCACCATCCATAAGGAATCCACCCAGGCATAACCGAGAAAAACGCCAATCAGACTGGCGTATTCCAGCGAGAGCACCTTCCGCTCGCCAAAGCGCACAATCGCTTTACCAATCAGGGGGCTGACAAAATAATTGATCAGGTTATTAAATACAAACAGTGCCGCGATCTGTGTAACACTGCAGTGAAACTCCTTCACCAGCAGAAACACGGAAAACGCGATAAAAATCTGCCGGCGTGCTCCCGCCATGCAGGTCAGAAAGTAGAACAGAAAATATTTACGCCGCAAGACCATCTGCTGGCGCTGCGGTACGACATCGTTACTGGAAGGATTCTGGCTGAGCCCCCAGAGCCCCACCGCAGCCACAACAACACCAATCAAAATAAAGATCGTCTGATAATCGAGAAAGAGGCCTAACAGAAAAACACTGACGCCCATCACAATATTGACAGCAGAGGTCAGGCTTTTCAGACGGCCGAAAATCAGTGGTGACGTGTGGATATCAAAATACTGCAGTGTTAACGACTGGTTGGTCGTTTCATAGTAGTGAAATCCAAAACTGATCACCAATGTTGAAAAAATCAGCCCAGTGTAACTGGGCAAAAATCCCGTTACGACACTGCCCAGACCAATCACCACCACAGAGAAAGCGGCAAGGCGATGCTCGCTGATCAACAGCAGGACATAGACCACAAGCAGGGCCAGCAATCCGGGAATCTCACGTACAGAACCAATCACCCCGACCTGCTGACCATTCAGTCCAGCGACATCGACGGCGAAGTTATTGAACAGGATCATCCAGGTCTGTAATCCCATCCCTGAAGCAATCGTCAACAATATGAGGAATTTCATCATGGCCGGTTGGCCGTAATCGGACTTAATCATCTGCTTCCACGCTTCGTACAATATTCAGGGAACCGAGTCCCCACCAGAAAGGAACCCGCGCTTTGACAATCTGGCGAGAGTCATCACACCACAACAGCAATGAATCACAATGTCCCGGTAAACAGCCAAGAGCCGAGGTAATACGACACCGCCACAGTGTCTGAGAAGTCTCGGGACTCCCAGGTTCAACCTCTTCAACGTCAACGGTCATACGATCCATGCCGTTAAGGCTGAAACACGCATAATCAAAACGCTGCGAAACCATCAGTGGCTGGTCGTGCTGCTGAAATGCCAGCAACACGGAAAGAAAGTCACCTAAGAAGGGAGAATCAACCTGGGCAGATCGACGTTCGACAACCTGTCCACCCCACAGCCGCTCCATGATCACTTTGTTCAATTCCGAAAACGTCAGCAGCCAGCCATACTGAATCCGCCGCTGATCATAGTCAATATCGGTTAACCGTTGGTGTGATACTGTTACAGGACATTGCTGGCCGTTGAGTTGCACGATGGAGGTATAGCGCTGTAAGCGATGACCATCTACCAACGCCGCGACTCCAGACGCCTGCCCTGACAATTCAATCTGAAGGCGTTGGCCGGGCAAGGGCTTGACAGCCAATTCAACCGTTGCAAGCGTGCCCAATAATGGATGACGACATTGATAATGGGTGACCTGAGAGTCTGGCTGCCGGGCACTAGCAAAACCGGCAGCCCCGAAGACAAAAACGAGGAGCGAAAAGACCAACCCACGCAAGGTCATCGCAACGTCATGGCCACAATAAAGGAAAGGTAGGCGGCAAGCAGCAGAATCCCCTTACCACGACCGAGAACATAACGGTGACGACATAAAGGGATCAGGGCCAGGCTGAACAGCATCACGACGGGTAGTTCAAGGCGTAAGATCGCCGGTTCAACCGTAATCGGCCTGAACAGCGGACAGGCGCCAAGCACAAACAGAATATTAAAAATATTGCTGCCGATGACATTACCCAGACTGATATCCATCTCCCCTTTTGCGGCGCTCATCAATGAAGCCGCCAGTTCCGGAAGGCTGGTGCCTAAAGCGACGATAGTCATGCCGATAAACAATTCCGACAAACCAATCGCACGCGCCATCGTCACAGCAGCGCTGACCATCCAATCGGCACCGAAACCAAGGCCGACAATCCCTCCAACAATATAAAGCAGATCACGGCCACGGTGTCCGGCCTCCTGGGCGACAAGAGTCTGTGGAGCATCCACAGCGGCCCCGGCCTGACGTGCATAGCGTAGACAATAAAGAATAAAGAAAAGCAAGAGGACCAAAAGGATGATGCCATCCACACGCCCCAAAGAACCATCGAGGCACATCACAAACAAAATGCCGGTCGCCATAATCATCATCGGCAATTCACGCCACAGCAAGCTTTTGGGAACGGTCAAAGGAATCAATAGTGCCGAAGCCCCAAGAATCAAGCCGATATTGGCAATGTTGGAGCCGACAATATTGCCAACCGCAATATCGGAAGAGCCCTGCCCCACCGCCAGCAAAGAAACCATCATCTCAGGCATGCTGGTTGCAAAAGAAACAATGGTCATACCGATGATCAGCGGACGAACCCCGAATGACAAGGCCAGTCGCGAGCTTCCGTCAACAAGAAAATCCGCACCATAATAAAGTAAAACCAATCCGGCGATGAACAACAGGACCGTAAAAAGCATGAGCACTCCTTAAAGACGCACCGCATTCAAAAGAGAAGGCGCACATTTAAATACCGCTGAAAACGATACGCACAACCTCTTGAAAAGGCAAGAGAAATAGATTTTTTTGGGGTTGACGGAAAAACACTTTTCCATCTATATTCATATATTCAATTAAAGATTCACTAAGCCATTACTTTTTCCGTGAGACAGTCGGAAGGATCGCGCCCATGAAACCTGTTGTTTTTGATAAAGACCAGAATTATGACCGGGAAGCTGAAATTCTTAAAGTTCTCGGCCATCCAATTCGTCTTAAGATTATTGCCGGACTGATCTCTCAAGCCTGCAATGTCAAAAAAATCTGGGAGTGTTTACAGCTTCCCCAAGCCACAGTCTCCCAACACCTCGCCCTGCTGAAAAACAAGGGAATCATTGAAGGCCAACGTGATGGTGTTGAAGTGTACTACCATGTGGTCTCTGACCAGGCACGGCAGATTGTTCAATGCCTGTTCACCTTAGAAGGCTGTGGCACGAAAGACAGATAACGGGTCGATCCGGCCACAAAAGCTCAGCTTCTCAGTGGCCTGATAAACCGATGTCGCCCACCAAACGGACTGCCCTTTCACCCTGCCATTTTGCTACACTGAGCGGGTGTCGTTTTATACACGTCATCCAACGCCATTAAAGGAGATCGTCGTGGAAGTGTTTGATGCCATTTGTCTTCGTCACAGCTATCGGGGTCCCATGGAACAAACGTCCATTCCACGCGAAGACCTGGAACGGATTGTCGGGGCCGGTATACGTGCCCCTTCAGGAAAAAACGGCCAGACAACGCAATTTGTCATCATAGACGACAAAGAAATCCTCACCGCCCTGCAACAGATGCATCCCGCCAACAAAGCCATGCAACAGGCTCCGGCGATGATTGCCTGCATCATCGATGAACACCCTGATAAAATCTATGAAGGCTACGATTTCCAGCTGGAAGACTGTGCTGCCGCGACAGAAAACATGTTGCTGGCGATTACAGCTCTTGGTTACGCCAGTGTCTGGATTGACGGCTGGTTACGAACACAAGGCAGAGCTGAAAACGTTGCCAGACTGATTCATTTACCTGCGGGGAAAAAAGTACAGATCCTGCTCCCCATAGGTCGCCCCTTGGAACAATGGGAACAAAAAGAGCGTCGGCCCTTTTCAACCCGTGTCACCTATAACCGTTACCCCTAACCCAGGAGATTATATGAAACGACGTCTTTTCTTTTTAGTCTGCAGCATCTTCTTGCTCGCTATGGCACAACCGGTTTTCTCAGCAGAGGCAACGTGGCTGGAGAATCTCGATCAGGCGAAAGAGGTCGCCCAACAGGAGAACAAAACCATCTTTATCAATTTCAGCGGTTCAGACTGGTGCCATTGGTGTATCAAGCTGGACAAGGACATCCTCAGCAAGCAAGAATTCATTGACTACGCTGAGGAGAATCTGGTTCTGGTCAAGGTTGATTTCCCGAAACGAACCCGCCAAAGCCAGGAGCAGCAGGAGCACAATGAAGCACTGGCCCGCAAGTATAATGTACGTGGCTTCCCAACAGTGATCCTGTTAAACGCCAAAGGCAAACAAATCGGCACAACGGGCTATCGTCAAGGCACTGTCGCTGATTACATTGATCACCTGCAGACCCTGATTACCCAATAGAAAAATATTAAAAATAAAAACAAAAAAAGAGGAGTGATTAAATCACTCCTCTTTTTTTATAATGGCGGGGCTGACGGGACTCGAACCCGCGACCTCCGGCGTGACAGGCCGGCGTTGTAACCGACTCTACTACAGCCCCTAATATGGTGGGCGAAACAGGGCTCGAACCTGTGACCCTCGGTGTGTAAGACCGATGCTCTCCCAGCTGAGCTATTCGCCCATATTGTGTATGATCGAATGGCGGGGCTGACGGGACTCGAACCCGCGACCTCCGGCGTGACAGGCCGGCGTTGTAACCGACTCTACTACAGCCCCACTCGATTAACGCGCTGAAAACTACCAGATTAACCTAACGATGTAAAGAACTTATTACATCTTTCAGCGCTTTTTTTTCAGCCTTAATTTACGGCGTCTTTCAGGGCTTTGCCAGCCTTGAATTTGGGTACTTTTGCGGCAGGAATTTTGATCTCAGCACCGGTTTGAGGGTTCTTGCCAACGCGGGCAGCACGGTCGCCAACGCTGAAAGTACCAAAGCCAACCAGAGCAATTTTGTCACCAGCTTTGAGGGCCTCGCTTACGGTGTCAACAAAAGCTTTCAGGGCTTTTTCAGAATCAGACTTACTCAGTTCAGCTTTCTCGGCAATTGCATTTACGAGCTCAGTTTTTGTCACGGCTAACCTCCTAGTTTTCAATGAGTTTTGCGTTGCTGAAACGCGCCAGTTATAACAGAGAATGATTGAGAGTACAAGGGCAAAACCGCCCCTGCTTCAGCAAAGTGAACAATTATTTATCTGCTTTCTTCCTACGTCTATCGCAGGGTTGTTCTAGCAACGCACGTGCCAAAACCTGGTCCATGGAAGCAACGCAACAGATCTCCAGATCCTTTTTCAGGGTTTCCGGAATGTCTTTCAGATCTTTTTCGTTCTCCTGAGGAACCAGCACAGTCTCCAAGCCCGCTCTCGTCGCGGCCAGAAGCTTCTCTTTGAGGCCACCGATCGCCAGCACCTCACCACGCAAATTGATCTCGCCAGTCATGCCCAGATTGCAATCGACGGCCCGTCCGGTCAACGCTGACGCAATCGCAGTCGCCATTGTGATGCCAGCAGAAGGTCCATCTTTGGGGATAGCACCCTCAGGTACGTGAATATGCACATCTATTTGGCGATAAAAGTCCTTTTCAAGGCCAAGATCTTCCCATTTGGATCGGACATAGGCCATGGCCGCCTGAGCGGATTCCTGCATCACCTCACCGAGCTTTCCGGTAATCGTCAGCTTCCCCTGCCCTGGCATTTCCAAGACTTCAATCATCAGGATTTCACCACCCGATTGAGTCCAGGCAAGCCCGGTAGCGACTCCTGGTTGCAACGACTGATCTTTCCTTCCATAACGGTAAGGAGGCACACCCAAAAATTTATTGACCTGAGGCACTCCGATGGAAATTTTTTTCTTTTCCGCACCGTCCGCCACCAGTTCACGGGCAATTTTACGGCAAATGGCGGCAATGCGGCGCTCCAAATCACGGACTCCGGACTCACGTGTATAATGACGAACAATTTCCTTAAGGGCTGCAGGGCTGAAACGAATACCACGCCCTTCCAGACCATGTTCCTGAATCTGTTTAGTGATCAGGTGCTCACAGGCAATCTGCAGCTTTTCCTCTTCTGTATAACCGTCAAGCTGGACCACTTCCATCCGATCAAGCAGAGGTGCCGGAATGCCCTGAAGCGAATTCGCCGTCGTGATAAACATAACGTGAGAAAGATCATAGTCCAGATCTAAAAAGTGATCACCGAAGGTCTTATTCTGCTCTGGATCCAGCACTTCAAGAAGTGCGGATGAGGGATCGCCACGGAAATCCATCGACATCTTGTCGATCTCGTCGAGAAGGAAAACCGGGTTTTTCACCCCGGCCTTTTTCATGCTCTGGATGATCTTACCGGGCATGGCACCAATATAGGTCCGCCGATGACCGCGAATCTCCGCTTCGTCCCGTACGCCCCCTAAGGAGATGCGAATGAACTTGCGGTTAATCGCTCGCGCAATAGAGCGGCCCAGTGAGGTTTTACCAACGCCTGGAGGTCCAACAAGACACAGAATAGGCCCCTTGACCTTTTTGACCAGCGTTTGTACCGCGAGGTGCTCAAGGATACGCTCTTTGACTTTTTCCAGACCATAATGGTCCTCATCAAGAATTTCTTTGGCGCGCAAAAGGTCACTACTGTCGCGCGTACCCTTCTGCCACGGCATAGACAGCAGCCAATCAATATAGTTGCGCACCACAGTTGCTTCAGCGGACATCGGTGACATCATTTTCAACTTACGCAGTTCCGATGTGGATTTTTCTGTCGCTTCACGCGACATTTTGCGTTTTTCGATTTGCTCTTCGAGTTCAATCAGCTCCTGTTTAAACTCGTCTTTATCTCCCAGCTCTTTCTGGATAGCCCGCATCTGCTCATTGAGGTAATACTCTTTCTGCGTGCGCTCCATCTGGTTTTTAACCCGCTTGCGGATCTTTTTCTCAATTTTGAGAATCTCGACTTCACGCTCCATCAGCTCAAGAAGCAGCTCAAGACGATCACAAACATCAATCTGTTCCAGCACTTCCTGTTTTTCGTCGACGCGCAAACTCAGGTGGGCGGTAATGATATCGGCCAGATTACCGGCGCTGGTGACATTCTCAACAGCCGTAATGACTTCCGTTGGCACCTTGCTGCTGAACGACACATAGGCATCAAACAGCTCTTTGGCGCTACGAACCAGAGCTTGGGTTTCTAACGAACCGCAACTCCCCTCCTGGATCTCTTCACAGCAGGCCAGCGTACAGTCCTCTTCTTCAACAAGCTCCAGCAACTGGGCTCGCACCATCCCTTCGACGAGAAGCTTCATGGTCCCGTCAGGGAGCTTAAGCAACTGCGAGATTTTAGCGACAGTCCCAATGGAATACAGGTCATCCTGGCATGGCTCATCAACTTCAGCATCGTTTTGCGCCACGAGAAAAATCAGCCGTTGACCATCCATCGCCTTTTCAAGGGCGGCAATGGAACGCGGTCTACCGACAAACAGGGGGGTCACCATTTCCGGAAAAATTACAATATCGCGCAAAGGGAGCAGGGGAATAGCCCCTGCTCCCTCAAAACGTTCAGGAGTATCTGAAATTTCTGTCATCAACTTTCCAACTTTTTAGAATCAGGCCGATTCAGCACAGTCATAAACAATCAAAGGTGCCGTTTTATTTACGACAACATCTTCGCTGATTACGACCTCCTTAACATGTTCCTGCGAGGGGATGTCGTACATGACATCCAACATCACCTCTTCGAGAATGGAGCGCAGGCCACGGGCACCGGTCTTACGACGCGCGGCTTCTTTAGCAACAGCCACCAACGCCCCATCGGTGAACTTGAGGGACACATCTTCGAGGTCAAGTAACTTCTGATACTGTCGGACCAGAGCGTTTTTCGGTTCCTTGAGGATCAGAACCAAAGCTTCCTCGTCCAGCTCTTCCAATGTAGCAATCACCGGCAAACGACCGATAAATTCAGGAATCAATCCGTATTTGAGCAGGTCGCCCGGTTCAATATCCTTAAGCAGTTTGCCCAATGTCGCCTCACTGGCGATTCGGGTCGTCGCACCAAAACCAATGGTCTTCTTGCCGATGCGTTGGGAGATCACATCCTCCAGCCCGGAAAACGCTCCACCGCAAATAAACAGGATATTGGCGGTATCCACCTTGATAAATTCCTGCTGCGGATGCTTACGGCCTCCCTTGGGCGGGATGCTGGCTGTCGTTCCTTCAATAATCTTCAGCAACGCTTGTTGTACCCCTTCACCAGAGACATCGCGGGTAATCGAGGGGGACTCACTTTTGCGGGCAATTTTATCAATCTCGTCAATATAGATAATGCCACGCTGAGCTTTTTCAACATCGTAATCAGCCGCCTGAACCAGGCTCAGGACGATATTCTCAACATCTTCACCGACATAACCAGCCTCAGTAAGGTTGGTGGCATCGGCCATGGCAAAAGGCACATTGAGGACACGTGCCAGTGTTTGCGCCAACAGCGTCTTACCGCTGCCGGTGGGTCCAAGAAGCAGGATATTGCTCTTCTGGATCTCCACATCATCGTTTTTGGCGGAATATTTGATCCGTTTGTAATGATTATAAACGGCCACAGACAGAACTTTTTTCGCCCAGTTCTGGCCGACGACATAATCATCGAGGGTTGCACGAATTTCTGCTGGTGTCGGCAACTTTTCAACTTCAGTCACCTCTTGCGCACCGAGTTCTTCGGCAATGATCTCCTGGCACAGATCAATACACTCATCGCAGATATAAACCGACGGTCCGGCAATGAGCTTTTTGACGTCATCCTGTGATTTGCCGCAGAACGAACAGGTCAAATCTCCGGTGTGATCATCCTTGTGCTCCATAACGTCCCTCCGTTCTATGCGACCTTGTCCTGTGTGACAATCTTATCGATCAGGCCATATTCCCGAGCAGCCTCTGCACCCATAAAAAAGTCACGTTCAGTATCGCGGGCAATGGTCTCAATATCCTGCCGGCAATGGCGGGCAAGAATACCGTTCAGATCTTCGCGAAGGCGAAGGATTTCCTGGGCATGGATGCTGATATCACTGGCTTGACCTTGGAATCCGCCCAGGGGTTGATGGATCATAATACGTGAGTTCGGCAGGGAAAAGCGCTTCCCTTCTGCCCCGGCTGCCAACAGAACCGCTCCCATACTCGCTGCCTGTCCGACACAAATTGTCGACACCGGTGCCTTAATGTATTGCATGGTATCATAAATGGCCATACCGGCCGTGACAACACCACCCGGGGAGTTGATGTAAAGATGAATATCCTTCTCGGGATCTTCCGACTCCAGAAACAGGAGCTGGGCAATAATCAGATTTGAAATATGGTCATCAATAGCACCACCGAGAAAAATGATCCGATCTTTAAGCAGACGTGAATAGATGTCGTAAGAACGTTCACCACGTCCGGTTTGCTCGACAACGATCGGGACAAGACTCATAAATTACTCCTGTTCTTCGTCAGCGGGCTTTTCCGCCAAAGCTTCTTTAGTCACTTCTTCGATTTTCGACTGACCCAGCAGATAAGTAATTACTTTTTCTTCTTCAATTTGTGCCAGCAGGCCTTTACGCGCCTCCTCAGAAGCATAATATTTCTTTACTTCATCCAGAGGGGCATTGGCCATTTCAGCAATCTCTTCAAGACGGCTGTCAATTTCATCCTCATCAACCGAGATGTTTTCCTGACTGCCAATCGCCTCAAGCAGCAGACTGCCTTGAACCTGTTTGGTTGCTGTTTCACGATACATGACGCGGAAGGCATCTTCATTCATGCCCATCATTTCCATGGTCATGCCTTGAGATTTAAGGCGGTTGGAAATATTTTTAAACATGAAATCAAGCTGACGCTCAATCATGGTATCGGGCACTTCCACGACATTACCGTCAACCAACGCCGAGATAAGTCGTTCTTTGAGGTCTTCCTCAATACGGGAAGTTTCCTGCTTTTTATAGCCATCAGAAACTTTCTCACGCAGATCAGCAGCACTCTCAGCACCATAACCTTTTGCGAACTCATCATCAAGTTCCGGCATCTTCTTTACTTTAATCTCTTTCATGGCAATCTTGAAAGTAGATTCTTTACCGGCAAGGTCTTTATTTCCATACTCTTCCGGGAAGGTCACGACAATGTCCTTCTCTTCACCGCGCTTCATACCAACCAGTTGGTCTTCAAAGCCGGGGATAAAGCTACCGGAGCCCAGCTCCAGGACATGATCCGTGGCCGCGCCGCCATCAAATGCAACGCCGTCAAGAAAGCCTTCAAAATCGATCGTCACAAAGTCACCGTTCTGCGCATCATCACGCTCGGCGACTTCCATCGTTGAGCGCGTGCTGAGCATTTCATCAAGGCGCGCATCAACAATTTTCTCGTCAAAATCAAAGATCTCTTTTTGCAGCTCGATGCCAGTGTAATCTTTAGCGGTCACTTCCGGCTTGACTTCGACATGAGCCTCGTAAGTGAAGGGCTTATCTTTTTCCAGATCGCTGCTGTCTTCGATGGACGGTTCGGAAATGGCTGCAACATCATTATCAACCAGAGCCTGATAGTAGGTTTCATTGATCAGACGGCCGATAACTTCGTTCTTCATCTGGTCAACATAATACTTCTCAATCACGGACATGGGAACCTTGCCGGGACGGAAGCCTTTAACCTTTGCAGACTTGGCAATCTTTTTATATACCTTGGCGATCTCTTCGCTGACGCGGTCAGCGCTGATTTCAACGGAAATTTTCTTTTTGACGGAACTTACATTTTCAACCTGAACATTCATGCCGATAACCTCACTTGATTAAAATATAGATAACCTGACGAACCGGAAAATCTCAGACAAAACAGGGGCACAACGGCCCCTGGATTTTTTGGTGCGAGAGGGGAGACTCGAACTCCCACGGTTGCCCGCTGGATCCTAAATCCAGTGCGTCTGCCAATTCCGCCACTCTCGCGTAACGACTGTATCCCGCGGCAAACCACGGGTTAAAGGCCTCGTCTGATTAAGTGTGATAGAGTATCATCTTGTCGCCAGAAGCCAAAACTAAAAAGACTCGACTATCGCTATCCTCGCCGGGAGTCCGACAAGAACATCGACGATCGAGTCTATCATGGTTAAATGGGGTGAGTGAAGGGGCTTGAACCCTCGACAACTGGAGTCACAATCCAGCGCTCTACCAACTGAGCTACACCCACCATAAATCAAGGTGGCCAATACTACTTAGCGGCCTATTTATTGTCAACAAAAATCAGGGTTGTTGAGTGGCGCGCCAGGAAGGACTCGAACCCTCGACCCTGTGATTAGAAGTCACATGCTCTATCCAGCTGAGCTACTGGCGCTTGTATAGTGGTCGGGGCGAGAGGATTCGAACCTCCGACCCCCTGCTCCCAAGGCAGGTGCGCTACCAGGCTGCGCTACACCCCGACATACAAGACGCTGTTGTTTATCATTCTGAATTTAAAAATGCAACTTTTTTTTGCCCGACAGCCTTCAGTAGCCGAAACATCGCTACTTACTGGTAAAATCAACGTCTATAATATCAGAACTTGACGATTGCACCGGGGATTGCGGCCCGTTCAAGACATCTTTTTTAAGCAGATCAAACTCTTCCTTACTGATCAAGCCCTTATCATACATACTTGCAAGACGGTCCAGACTGCGCAAACGCGAGGTTTCCGGATCTTCCAACTGCAGCGGCGCGCCGTTGACCTGCCGCGCTCCCGTCGGAACCCCGACACGAACTGACGCCAGACCTCCCAGCAAGCTGATCTCCATGGGTCGGTCCGTCGGCACATGACCGTCAAACGTTTCCTTAAGCGTTTTTCGGCTCCGTTTGAGATAACGATAAAACAGATAGCCGGACAACGACAACAACGCCAGTCCTCCGCCGAGGATCCACGGCATATATTCAACCAGGCCGCGAAAAAAAACCACAAACAGGCCCAGCAACACCAGCAGAACGACATGGAGGATCAGGACAAAATAGCCGACAAAAATATTTTTAGCGATACCGGTATCGCCGGAGTTTTCTGCCATAACATCTACATTCCAGAATACTTAGAACAGTTGAACCCTCTCCACCACGACGAGAGCCCCTCAAACTGCGGCGCCCACTATAACAGGAAACCGCAGGTCGGCAAACCATTAATACCCCGGCCATAGCGCTTCAAGAGAAAATTTGAACCGGTTTCGACTCTGTGGTAAAGTCCGCGTCTACAATAAAAAAAGTCGTTAAACAACTTGAAATAAAACAACAATACTCGCTTCACTCAGTCACAAGGAGACCACCATGGCCAACCCTAAAATTTCACTGGAAACCAGTCAGGGGACGATTGTTCTGGAATTGGACGCAGAAAAAGCGCCCATCTCTGCTGAAAACTTTCTGGCGTATGTCCAGAGCGGATTTTACGAAAACACCATCTTCCACCGTGTCATTCCCGGCTTCATGATTCAAGGCGGTGGCATGAACGCCGAAATGGAAGAAAGCTACGGCAAAACGCCGATCAAAAACGAAGCCGACAACGGACTGCAAAACCTCTATGCCACCATCGCCATGGCTCGCACCCAGGTTGTTGACAGTGCCACATCGCAATTCTTTATCAATGTCAACGACAACGATTTCCTCAATCATCGCGACCCGCGCCCCGAGGCCTTCGGCTACGCCGTGTTCGGCAAAGTCGTTGAAGGGATGGACGTCGTCCACGCCATCGAAAAAGTCCCCACCGGCAACAAAGGTTACCATCAGGATGTGCCGCTCGAACCGATCACAATTCTCAAAACAACTGTCCTTGAAGATTAATCAATAAAGGGGGGCTGCCAGTGGTGGCTCCCTTTCAGGACACCAGCGCAGATGGCGTCATTCGGAAGGGATTTACCCGAACTTGTAATGAATACAAATAAGGATAATCCCTTTGGAGATGTTCCAGATAATCAAACCACTGAGGCAGCAGAAGTCGATAAACACGAATCGCATCGTTCTGCAGATGATTCACATCGCTTTCGGGCAAATCTGTAAATCCCTGTCGATAGCCAAGCTCCTGTTCAAAGTGAAACAGTGCCAGCAACAGTTCGGAAAAGGCACTATGCTCGAGGACTGCCGGATTTTCGAGAAGACGAATCAACAGCGGCTTGACGGTGGTCAAGGTACTGCCACAGCTCCCTAATAGATCAGCAGTCCTTTCCAGCGAAAACGGCAAAGAAGCCGCATAATCATTCAACGCCCTGAAATCCCGGGCAGTCCATTGTGCGGTGAATTCAAAACGCTGACGCTCCGACGCAGCTAATGGCATATGTTCGACTAATTGCCTCAGCAACCCCTGACCGATTTCGTTAAAAAAGACCCCCACAAGCATATGAAGTTTTCTGCGTTTACTCTCCTCATCACGCCGGTTAAGCATCAGTTCAGTAGCCCGTCCAATAAGGCTCAAAAAGGTCACGGCACCTAAAATAATAAAAACCATTGCGAACAGGCGGCCCTGCTCTGTTTTCGGCAGAATATCTCCGTAACCAACGCTGGACATGGTGACAATGCTAAAATAGAGGGCATCACTGAAACTCAGGTGCTCTGTAAACATAAAGCACAGAGTGCTCAGACAGATCACTGCAATAAACAAAAGGAGATAAATGCGAAGCTGACGAATGGCTGAGTTGTTTGTTTTCATAAATACCTGTGTAACCAATTTAAGCGTGCAGAATATCGACAGGAGAGAACCCATAGGGGTCAGCCCTTGACTCGGGACAATTCCTCCAAAGCGAGAGACAGTCCCCTGTGATCCTGCAGCCGCTTCCCAAATCGTTGGCATATTTTCGCAACCGCCGAATAACTTAAGCCGTCAAACATTTCTCCAATCTCCCTGTTGGCAGCAGCCGTCTGCCGTTTCAGCAGATAGATCGCCATATCCTGTGCGTGGCGATATTCTTTCTTGTTCAGATCCTGCGGACTACAAACATGGTGGGCACAAACCCGCTGGATAATATCCTCAACCCGATGTCCGACCTGCAAGGACTTGCGATACGATACGTCTTCGCGCTCCACCTGGTCGGCGGACAGTCTCTGTAAAATCTCGCGGACGAAACGTTCTCTACCCAGGACGAAGCCACCGTAGAGCTTTTCCAGGGGGCTCACCGTCTCCTGATCAAGGGCCGATTCGACATATTCGCGGTATTTGTCAGCAGCCTTGGTCCTTTCGTCTGTCAACAACGCCAGAACCTCTTTCCGACAGACCAAATCGTCTGCGCCTTGGCCGATGTAGCTGCCATAGCTACTGTGTGGATACTCCTCGGGTCGCTCCTTGATTCCAGCTCTGACGGGATTCAGGTGAATATAGCGGCTGAGCTCCAGCAGGTAATTGTCGCGGTCAACAACTATCGACTTGTAACGCCCCTGGAACAGATGCCCACTGCGCTTGCGCTTGACGTTGAAATAGGTGGTATACGAGCCGTTCACGTAATGCATCACTTTGGAAAGATTCGCCTCCGGCGTTTCAAGCAACAGATGATAATGATTCCCCATCAGCACGTAAGCATGGAGCACACAGCCGAAGCGCTCGCGAGCGATCCCAAGATAGTCCTTGAACCGCGCGTAATCCCGCTGTGAGACAAATATTTTCTTGCGCTCATTCCCTCGGGCCGTGACGTGATAGAACGCTCCGGCAAATTCGATCCGTAATGGTCTGGACATCGTCCCCCCTCCCTCTGGAATAGGCGAGCCACCTCAAATTTGTCCTTGGTCAAGGGCTGACCCCTATAGCTCTATTTGTATCTTACACTGATATCTAAATTCAAACCTTCATTCATTGGGTAAGATTGATACTGCCCAACCCCTTCAAATCCAAAAGCATTCATAGCTTGCTGAATTAATTCAACTATCTCTTCAGTTTGTACTCCATCCATAGATGGTGAGAAGATTGAAAGGACGTCCCAACGAATTTTAAATGGGTCATCAGAAAACTTAGTACTACCTTCTTTTTGGTTCTTCTCCATAATAATTTCGATATCTTTACCTTTATAATGAAGTATATAGATATCATTGCCTAAATATATTGGAGGATTTTCACCAGGAATCATCCTAATTCCAAGCTTCATAAACCAAATCTCTTTTTCTCTATCAATCATCCATTGTCTTTTGTCGTGTAATCCATCACGTGCAGCTCGATAATTATCTGCTTTTCTAGAACAAGTTTTGTGTAGCTCCTCTAGCCCATACTTTTCAACATCCTTCTGGCTAACATACTCATTTACAAATGCCATTGATTCTCTCCTTTATCTCCCCAAACGCCAAAACTAATTCAATCTCAAAATTATACGCCGCCGGTTTGTTAAGCATCCGGTTGCTTGAATCTTGTGCCAAGTCAGCAATAACATATTTATCTGCACCGCATTAAAGTATGGTCTTGGCTCCAGAGCTAGCTTAGTATCGACATCAAGCTCACTGATGATTCTTCTCAGCTCCTCTTCAGTAGCAGGATTTTCACCACTCATGACTTTTTGCAGCTATAAATTAGCTTATTCTATACCGCACCCCACAATCCCGACCTCCTTATATTCTTAGCTCAACAAGCAAAACTCCTTGAACTTTTTGATCCTGTATGCCCATCCATAGGTATTAAGCGCCACCTTAAGAACGCTTACCATCTTTTAATACGCAAAGTTTTGACATCCTCTTAACAGACTTGCGTCAGCCGATAGTAATATTTTGTTAATTTATGTCAACAAATAATAAATTTTTTTATATTTTGTTTTCAGATGATAGACATCGCGAATAGAAATCAAAAGTCAGTAAAAGTAGAAAGGGCCGATGCACTTTTGCGCATCGGCCCTCTCAACCCATTGACAACTAAATCCGTCTCTACTGTTCAGCCTTTCACCGCCATCACATATTTCAGATAACGCCCTTCGGGAAAAGTTACCGGATAGGGAAAATCTTCTGCCTGACCGGCTGTTTTAATCACCGTCAAGTCGCTGCCCGCTTCGAGAGCACCTCGACGCAACTCTTTGAGATAGTCGGCCAGATCGACCTTCTGATGATTGGACGAGGTAATAAGCAGACCACCGTCTTGCAATAAGGCCATGGCCTGCGCCACCAGCTTGGCGGTGCCGCCTTGGGTGGTAAAGCGGTTTTTGGTGGTGGTGGAAAAGCTTGGCGGGTCCATGAGGACAATGTCAAAACGCTCGCCCTGCGCCAATAGATCAGGCAACACTTCAAAGCAGTCACCACAGATAAAGGCATGACGCTTGGCATTGATGCGATTGAGACCAAAGTTTTCCCTTGCCTGATCAAGGTAATGGGGTGAGGCATCAACGCTGGTCACTTTGGTCGCCCCGGCTGCTGCTGCCGCGACGGAAAAGGCTCCGGTATAGCAGAACAGGTTCAGCACCCGCTTGCCTTTGCAACGCTCCATCAGGTCGCGCCGGTTGGCGCGCTGATCCATGAACAGCCCGGTGTTCAAGCCCTCTTCGAGACTGACTCGGTAGATGAGATGATTTTCTTCAACGGTGTAGCGATCAGCGACAGCGCTTCCGGCCAGCAGGCGGCTGAAACGTTTTGAGCCTTTTTTCTCCAATTCGCGGGTTTTCTGCGGGCGAAACTTTTCATAAATACCGTCCGGCTGAAATTCGTTTTGTAAGGTCTGGACCAGCAAATTGAGATGGGGTTCCCAGCTGCGAGAATAGAGTTGGATCATCAGATACCCGTCATAGCGCTCGACAGTCAGTCCCGGCAGGCCGTCTCCTTCTCCATTGATCACACGATAAGCATTGGTGCCGTCGAGACCGGCGTGATCACGGCGGCGTTGTTCAGCGCGTTGCACTTTTTGTTGCAGCCAGTCTGCGTTTAAATTCATGTCCGTCGTGCCGAGTATTCGCGCGACAATACGCTGACCCGGATCAGCCAGTGCTGTAGCCAGAGGGGTGCCCTGCTCCGAGGTTAATGTCACCAGCTCACCACATTGCACTGTCGGCCATTGACGGGTAAAGCGATCTTCGATCACCCAAGGATGACCGAGCTTAAGCATCTGCTCTGTTTGTGGGCCGACGGCACAGGATTTTCGTTGTTGGCGTTTCATTGTCTTTCCATTTCACGCTGAGCGGTTAAAGATCTTTCCCAACAGCAATTTAGGGAAATAGGCTGCCCCTGTTTTACGGTATCCTCTATGGCGATGCCAGCACAAAATGTGTGGTTGTATGCAAACGCTTCATGACGACCATCACATGGCTATGTTAGAGTCTGTCCTGTAACCGTAGCAAATAAACATCAGGAGTACAGATCAGTATGGACACACCCGCACAAACCCGCGCGGAACAACAGATAGAGCACTTGTTGGAGCAACTGGAGCCCGGCAGTGACCGCTACACGGTGCTCAGCTCGGCAAAAAACTTCAAGTCCTCGTGGGTGGATCTCGGACGCCTGCTCAAACAGGTCCGTGGCAGCCGCCTTTACAGCGACTGGGGCTATGACAGCTTTGAAGATTACTGCAGCCGTGAAATCCGCATCCGCCGTCAGACGGCAGATAAATTGACGATGGCCTTTCATTATCTGGAAAAGAACCAACCCAAACTTGTCGAAGACCCTCTGCGGCCGCTACCGGATTACCGCTCCATCGACCTGTTACAACAGGCCACGGTTGACAACAAATTCAGCAATGAGCAGCAGCAGGAACTGGAGCAGGCGGTATTTGAAGGCAAACTCAGCCATCCCTCCATTGCCAAACGCTTTCGTGAGATGGCCATGGACCATGCCACCATGGAACAGCGCCAGCTGTCTGAATATAAAAGCGCCTTGGGAGCGGCACGACGCCTGCAAAATGCCCTGGCGTTTCTCCCTGATGAATTCGAAGGCCGTCGACTCGACCTGGAACCGTTAATCGGAGCCTTGCAACAGGCGGTGGATTTGCTGGACGAAGATCAGGAGCTCATTGTCGAATAGAAGATTATCGCCCGACAGCACAACATCCTTCCGGGCCCAAAAGGATATGCATGGAAAAATCGAGCGCGGTCAAGCTGTTTCTACAGACGTTTTTTGGTAATAACGACGATCCCCGCTTCACCTTTGTTGAGCAGATCAGCCGGTTCACGACGCTGCAACGCAAAGAGATCCTGTTCCATGAAGGGGATGCCGGCAGCGAATTTTACTTTCTTGCCTCAGGGCGGATCAAACTGTTCCGCTCCACGGCTGACGGCAAGGAGGCGGTGATCCGCTTTATAGAGCCGGGAGAGTATTTTGCCGAAATCCTGCTCCAGCTTAAAGGACGCTATCCGGTCAGCGCTCTGGCCATGGAACCCTGTGAACTTCTGGCGGTGGATGCCAAAAAAATACTTGGCCACCTGGAACAGCACCCGGAAGTGGCCATGGCCTTTATCGGTGCTTTATCCCAACGGATCAAATATCTGCTGGGCATGATCGAGCAGCTGACTCTGGCCGACATCCGCCAGCGCTTTCTCAATTATCTCAGTGTGCTGCAGGACAAATCGCCGACAGGAGCTATTGAGCTCCCCGCCGCAAAAGGAGAGATCGCCCTGCTGCTCGGCACAACGCCGGAAACCTTCTCACGCTTACTGAAAAAATTGACCCTGGAAAAAATCATCCGCGTTAGCGGACGCACGATCACCCTACTTGATCCTTCTGCATTAGATGAGGTCGCGCCGTGAACATCTTTTTTAGCTTTATGTTGGTCTGCCTGATCGCCTCTCCGGTGATGGCATCGGATATTTACCACTACCGCGATGCAAATGGACGCTTGATTGTTGTCGATGATCCAGAACTGATTCCCTCTCAGTACCGAGGCGAGCAGGTTGCGGCACCGACGACACAGGGCATCTCCAGCCCGGACTGGTCCTCTGATTCGGAAGACGTTGAGGATGAGATCGCTATCGATACGGTTGCCCCGGAAGAAACTGCGGTCAAAATTGTCGGCAATCAGGTGATTGTTCCGGTGACACTGGAACATCGCAACAAAGAGATCACCGTGGAACTGATTCTTGATACCGGGGCAAGCGTGACGTTGCTGGACCGTGACGCGGTGGAGAGGTTACGTCTGAAAAAGTGGCGTTCGAGTACCGCACGGCTGGCAAACGGCGCAAAAGTAGACTTTGAACTGTCTCAACTCGACCAGCTCAGTGTGGGACCGCTGCACCTTGAAAAACTCAAAGTTGCCGTCATTGATCGGGAGAATAAACGTCATCTGGCTGACGGCCTGCTGGGAATGGATGTGTTGAAATATCGACCCTACCACATTGATTACGAGCGTCAGCGCTTGATCTGGCAATGATCAAAAAAACGAAGGCCCGCCGTGCTGAACCCGGCGGGCCTTTCATTTTCTCAGAACGTTCGTCATAAAAAATCAGACGGGAAACAGACGATAGCTGTTGCCCTCTTTCTCACGACGCAGAACGTTTTCCTTATCCAGTTGCAGCAAAGTAGCCTGGAGGTGCTTACGGTTTTCCTTGGGGAATAAACCATAAATCTCTGTCTGCATAATGCCTGGCTGTTCCATGACACGTTGCAACACGCGCCAGGTGAGCGCATCGTACTGCTCTTCGCTGGGCGTTTCGCCTTCGCCGTCATCATCATCGTCTTCATCGACAGAGGCCTCGGCACTCTCGATCTTCTCTTCCGCAGCAACGACGTCTTCCGCCTGCGGCTTCTCAACGTCGACAGCGGCTTCAGGCTGTGCAATTTCCTCTGTTACCGCATCCTCGGCGGGAGCGGCTTCCTCTGCCACAGGCTCAACACGCGTTGCACACGAAACCGTTTGTGGCTCCTGCTGCGCCTTTTGTGCTTGTTTCGCTTGATTTTGCCGATAAAAGAACACGCCAAGGCCACCAAGAACCAACACTACAAAGACAAAGTCCCCCATTCTTCCTCCTCTTGTTTTCTAAACAGAACCAACAAAATACATTTCCATCATTAATAAAAGAATATCCTTACATATTTACGTCAATACAGCAAACGGGTCAAGGAAAAGCCCTGACCCGTTTGCTCAAACACCGCGATACAACAGGGGAAAACACGTTCACCAGACAAATCGCGTGATCTTTTTTCACCGGATTAATCCTGTTTTTCTTCGCCGTGGAACCAATCGTCAAACCAGGTGCGATGATCCTTTTCTGCCAATATTTTCAGATCGTTGGGTCCCAACCAGATCCCACCACAGGAAGGACATTGGTCGAGAGGAACGCCGCGAAAAGTGCTGGCTTGAATCTCAACACCGCACTTCGGGCAGCGGTTTATACACAGCGTACACACCTGATCCTCATGCATTTTTTCTTTCATCGCTTCAAGCTGCTTGCGTTCCACATCACGAAAATACTGATTTTCAAAAGCTTTCTCTCGCTCATTCCAGACGTCTTTCATAACCACCTCCGCAATCCGTTGTCGAAAGTCATATCAAGCCGGTCTAAAAGCTTTATGAACCCATTCAAAGGCCAGCAAAAGGGACGAATTTATGTCTCAAGGTGATGATCCTCTGAGGTTCGGAACTCCTCAGATATATAAAGTATACAGAATCAAAGGTTTTTTTCAAATTGCTCGCGACAAAGTTCCAATTGATACTGTCCGGCGCCATAAGCCGCATTTTTACCGAGGTTCATCAGGGTTCCCAACTCCAGGATCGGCAGCAGATCAACCAATGTTGGACCGGACAACAACAGGGATCCCATCACGCCCCCCAGAGGCTGCTGGCTCTGGGGATCAGGGCCAAGTTGACGCCAGTCCTGCCATTCCAAGCCGTTTTCCGCGACCACCACCTGCTTGGCCGACTCCAGCCACTGCAGCGGATCATCAATCAGTTCAAAATGACAATGGGCATAAAGCATGGAGGTGACACGGCGCAAGATAAAGGGAAACAGATTGATAAAATCCGCACGAAAAAGCGGACGGCCATGTTGGACCAGACGCGCTGGAGTGACAAAGTTTAACCGCAAGCGATCAATCGCGACCGGCAATGTCGACAACCACCAGTCGGCATCCCTCAATGGACTCTGCACACGATCCAGGTCTTCTCCGCTGTGCCACAGATTGGCATAACGACCAGCAGAATCCTGTCCGGCGATCTCCAGCAATTCAAAGCGACCGTCAGCCGCGCAAAGACCGCTCTTGCCGAGCGCCTGAAAAATCTGCGCCAGCTGACTGATCTGATCCTGACGACCTCCCCACAACACCACCGGAAACGTCAACAGCTCATCCCGCTGGTAACGCCGACAGCAGGATGGATCCGGCTGCAGAACAAAAGCCGCACTGCTTTGCTGATAACGCTGTCGAGCCACCGGGTCTTCTGCGACCGGGGGAGAGAATAAGCGACTGAAAGGATGAACGGTTTCATCGTCACCGCCATCGACATGATAAAAGACGTAGCTGCCTGCAGCACGAAAACTGCGCCGCAACCGCAACAACATGGGCAGATCGACATCCACGGGTTCCAGAAGACGCACGCGGTAACGCAGTTTGACAAACTCGGCCCGTTCGAGTGGCCCCATCATATATTCCTCCCCGGACAATGCCGTTGAATTGCTTTCTTGCAAGGCTTTTGGTACTGTGCTGAAAAACAGACACCCTGGCAACCTTTGATTGTCAGGAGATCATCATTGCTATCTCTTTGAGGAAAGATCCAACACCCTATGTTCACATTTGAATTGCTCCATAATGATACTTCCTGCCGCGCGCGTCGTGGTCGCCTGCACACCCCGCATGGCGCCATTGAAACACCGATTTTCATGCCCGTCGGCACCCATGGAGCCCTCAAAGCCATGACACCGGCTCAGGTTGAAGAAACCGGTGCCCAGATTATTTTATCCAACACCTATCACCTGCATTTGAAACCCGGCGAAGCCCTGGTGAAAAAAGCCGGTGGCTTGCATAGTTTCATGAACTGGCACAAGCCGATCCTCACCGACAGTGGCGGCTTTCAGGTCTTTTCTTTGCCGAAGAAAAAAATTACCGACACCGGTGTATTCTTTCGTCACGAACATACCGGCGAAGAGATTTTTCTCGGTCCCAAAGAGGCCATGCAGATCGAAAACGATCTCGGTGCCGATATTATCATGGCATTTGACGAATGCATCCCCTACCCGTCCAGCCATGATTATGCCAAAAAATCGATCCAGAAAACACTGCGTTGGGCAAACAGCTGCCTGGAAGCGCATAGCCGAAAGGATCAGGCGCTGTTCGGCATTGTTCAGGGCAGTGTTTATGAGGATCTGCGTCGTGAATGCGCCGAACAGTTGACCGCCATGGATTTCCCCGGCTACGCCATTGGTGGCGTCAGTGTCGGTGAAGGGCTGGAATTATTGAAAAAGGTGGTGGATTACACCGAACCGTTCCTGCCAACGCATAAACCGCGCTATCTGATGGGCGTTGGTCTACCGGAAGATATTCTTGAAAGCATCGAGCGGGGCATGGACATGTTTGACTGTGTCATTCCAACCCGTTACGCTCGAAGTGCGACAGCGTTCACGTCACGCGGCAAACTGCGACTGACCAATCGCAATTATCGTCGCGACTTTTTCCCGGTCGATCCGGCATGCGACTGTTACTGCTGTCGTAATTTCACCCGCGCCTATTTGCATCATCTGTTCAATGCCAATGAAATCCTGTCGGCAACGCTGATTGCCATTCACAATGTGCATTTCTACCTGAATATGGTGGAGCGCGCCCGTCAGGCCATTGAACAGAATTGCTTTACAGCATTCAAAAATGATTTTCTTGGGGACTACGGCTTCTTTGATAAAAAATGATGTCCGTTCCGGGCGTCGTCGATAAAACGGTCAGAGACCTGTAGAACGTCTCATAGGTGGAGGGGGGATCCAAATGAGTACGCCAAGCATGGATGCCGAGATGGTTCAACGCCTGAAACGGGCGTTGACCACCGATGGCGATGACTTGAAAGAGGTTTTGCTGGATCCATCCAGTGAGGTTCTCCACGCGGCTCTGAAAAATGTCGCCTTGGCAGAAGAGCATCTGTTGCAGGTTCTTAAACGCCACGATCTGCCCAGTACGTTTCTCAATGCTGTCGGCCGCCATAAGCTGTGCGAACAATCGCGGGTGTGCATGGCTATTCTGTCGCACCCGTCGGTTTCCCCAACACTGGTCAAAAAACTGTTGTCACGGCTCCACCTGTTCGAGTTGCTCAACCTGTGTTATCTTCCCGGACAGTCGGCAGATTTGCGTATGGCCGCGGAATTAGCGATTATCCAGCGAATCCCCATGGCCCCCCTCGGCAACCGGATCACACTGGCGCGCCGGGCAACAGCGACAGTTCTCGAAGCACTGTTCAAAGAGGGGCATCCCCAGGTGATTGAAGCGGGGCTCAACAACCCAAAACTGCAGGAAGTCGCACTGTACCATCACCTTAACAGTCCAACCTCCAGTGCTGAAACCATCTCGCAAATCGCCCGACATCCGCGCTGGAGCCAGCGCCCGAATCTGCGCCGCGCCATTCTTAAAAACTGCCAGACGCCCCGTGTCTGGTTTATCCACTTTCTACCTCGTTTGCCACGGACTGAAGCGCGCAACTTACTGCACAGCCAGAGCCTGACCGCACGACAAAAACAGTGGATCCGTGATGTTCTTGAATAAAAAAAGCGTGCTTTGAATCAACAAAGCACGCTTTTTATCTTTTCACATTTCGGTTAAATCAGGTCAGTCAATCGCCACAACAAATCCACCGCCCAAACCCTGTTGCTCCATGATGTGACGCCCCTGCTGGGCCGACTCCAGTGAATCATACTTACCCGCGCGGACACGATAAAACAGGCGACCATCCACCCAGGCCTCTTGAACATCGGCCCGACCGTATTGCCGTTCCAGTTTTGCTGCCAGTCGCGTTGCATTCTGCTGCTGAGTAAACGCACCGACCTGAACGGTAAAGGGGCCACTTTGCACAGACTGCGGCAAGGTATAATGAGCTTTGCCGCTGTTATCCCACTCCTGATACCCCAGAGCCGTAATGCGCACCGGAGCCGTGCCGGGCCCAACCACGCCAAGACGACTGGCCGCTGTGTAGGAGAGATCGATGATACGTCCAGTTACGAACGGTCCACGATCATTGACCCGAACCACGGCAGTCTTGCCATTGTTCAGGTTGTCCACCTGGACATACACCCCTAACGGCAACGTCTTATGGGCGGCGGTCATGGCATACATGTCATAAATCTCGCCATTACTGGTCTTGCGGCCGTGAAACTTTTTGCCGTACCAACTGGCAATCCCCTCTTCACTGAACCCTTGATGATCCAGCAGTGGCGTATAGGAAACCCCATACACCTCATAAGGTTTTTGCCAGCCTTTAAGCGGTTGCCCGGTCGTCGGAGAAACGGCGGGTTTCGTCTGTTGCGGAGTAGAGGCTGAACAGCCCCACAATGCCGTCATCACAATCAGGATCGTCACCCAGAGACGGCACCGCACCACGAATTATTCCTCCGCCGTCGCTTCCAGCATGACCGTCATGGCGCGGAATTTTTCGTAGCGCTGCTCAACCAGTTCTTCCGGTGACAGCTGCAGCAATTCATCCAGATGTTTTTTGAGACAGGCTTTCACATTCTTTGTTGCCTCTTTCACATTCGTATGCGCACCGCCCAAAGGCTCTTCTATCACGTCATCAATAATGCAGCCGAGTTCATTGATATCGGCGGCGGTCAACTTGAGCGCTTCTGACGCCTGAGGGCCCTTGGTGCCGTCACTCCACAAAATAGCTGCACAGCCTTCCGGTGAGATGACAGAATAGACCGAGTACTCCATCATCAGAACCCGGTTGCCAACGGCAATGGCCAAGGCACCACCGGAACCACCTTCGCCGGTGACAGTCACGATGACCGGAACTTTCAGCGCCGCCATCTCGCGCAGGTTGCGGGCAATAGCTTCAGCCTGACCGCGCTCTTCGGCGCCGATGCCGGGATAGGCCCCCGGCGTATCGACAAAAGTGAAAATGGGCAGACCAAATTGTTCCGCCATCTGCATGATTCGCAAGGCTTTACGATATCCTTCCGGATTCGGCATCCCGAAGTTCCGTGCCACCTTCTCCTTGGTGTCACGCCCCTTCTGATGACCAATGACCGCGCAGGGCTGGCCCTCAAAACGGGCAAAGCCACACACAAGAGCGGCGTCGTCAGCAAAGTTGCGGTCACCGTGCAGTTCAAACCAGTCGGTAAAGATATTCTGAATAAAATCGAGGGTAAACGGACGCCCAGGATGGCGCGCCAATTGGGTGCGCTGCCAACGGGTCAGTTTGGAAAAAATATCTTCACGAAGCTTTTCGGCTTTTTTCTCCAGCTTCTGAAGCTCACTGCTAAAATCAACACTTTCCGTCGAATATTCACGAAGTTCGAGGATTTTCTGCTCGAGATCAACCAAAGGTTTCTCAAAATCCAGATATACTTGCATGAGGCTCTCCCATCCCCCACCTGATCAACCACGCTGTCGCTTCAGGCGTTCTTTATTCGCAAACGACAGCCCCCTTGTTGTGCTGTCCTGCATGCTCAAAACAAAATAACGATCGACACCAGCTTCTGCTTCCGCAGCAGAACCGGGCTCCTCCAATCGATACAGCTTAATCGGTACATGGTAGCCTAATCATTCAAAGGTGACAACATTGTATCCGAACAATTTTTCAACGGCAGAGACAAATTCATCACTGGCGACAACACTGAGCTCTTTGGCGACCTGGATCCGTGTCTCGCTGCGATTGGGCACCACCATGTGCAAGATCACCGCACAGGGGCCGGAATAACGCATCATGGTATGCTTGAGGGTCTGCATCATGTCATCAGTCAGCCCCGGCGTGGTCAGACGCAGATGAATCTTGGAGGTCTGTTTCTCTTTGACGTCGTGCAACAGCACAATCTCATTGGCCAGCACCTTACAGCTGTCTTCTCCGGCATCAAGGGTCCCGTAGACCATCAGCGGATCATCGCCACTGAGATGCTCCATCGCCGCTTTAAAGGCCTCCGGGAACACCACCACTTCCAGCGAGCCGGTCAAATCCTCCAAGGTAATGAACGCCATGCGATCACCTTTTTTGGTGACCAGTTCTTTTTTGCCGCTGACAATGCCGCACACCCGCACCTCTTCCTTGTCGTGATGTTCGACCAGCCCGGCCAGATCACAGGTGGCAAAGCGTTTGATATCCTCGGCAAAGCGTGACAGCGGATGGCCGGTGATGTAAAAACCCAACGCTTCTTTTTCGTTGTTGAGCCGCAGCTTGTCGTCCCACTCGGCAACATCGGGCAATTCGCCGTAGCTGCTGCCACTGCGCGACACCATTTCATCCATACCGAACAACGACTCCTGGCCCTGCTGCCGTTCGCGCTGCACCTGCTGGCCCATCTCCATGGCGCTCTCCAACGCGTCCATGTACTGCGCCCGTTTTCCGCCCAGAGAGTCAAACGCACCACACTTGATCAATGACTCAACGACCTTTTTATTCACCTTGCTCAGGTCTACCCGCTCACAGAAATCGTGCAGCGATTCATAAGGACCGTCGTCTTCACGCACGTGAATGATCGAATCAAGAGCCGCCGACCCAACGCCCTTGACCGCGCCGAGACCGAAGCGCATGGAATTTTCATGGACGGTAAACGAGCGGATTGAGGCATTGATGTCTGGAGGCAGCACCTCGATGCCCATAGAGCGCACCTCGGCAATATTCTTGATCACCTTGTCGGTGTTCTCCATATCCTCGGTGAGCAATGCTGCCATAAACTCCACCGGGTAATGGGCTTTGAGATAGGCGGTATGATACGCGACCAGAGCGTAGGCCGCCGAATGCGATTTGTTAAAACCATACGCGGCGAACATGGCCATCAGATCAAAGACCGCTTCGGCTTTTTTTGCATCGAGGTTGTTTTCCTTGGCGCCCTTAAGGAACAGCACTTTCTGCTTTTCCATCTCCTCGGGCTTCTTTTTCCCCATGGCCCGGCGCAACAGGTCCGCGCCGCCGAGGGAATAGTTGGCCAGAGTCTGAGCGATAAGCATAACCTGTTCCTGGTAGACGATAACCCCGTAGGTATCTTTGAGGATCGGCTCCAGTTGCGGGAAGTCGTAGACGATTTCCTTCTGCCCGTGTTTGCGCAGGATAAAGTCATCGACCATGCCCGAACCGAGCGGACCGGGACGATACAAAGCGCAAGCAGCGATAATATCTTCAAAGCAGTTGGGCTTGAGTTTAACCAGCAACTCTTTCATGCCCGAGGATTCAAGCTGGAATACCCCGGTGGTATCGCCGCGACTGAGCAGCTGATAGGTAGCGTCGTCGTCATCGCCGATGACTTTAAGATCAAAATCAGGATTCTTCGCCGAATGGATCAACCGCAGGGCGTTGTCGATGACGGTAAGCGTTTTCAAGCCGAGGAAGTCGAACTTGACCAGGCCAATCTTTTCCACGTAGCTCATCGGGAACTGGGTGACCTGACCGCCGGATTTCTGATCGGTATAGAGCGGCAGGTAATCGGTCAATGGGTTCGGCGTGACCACCACACCGGCGGCATGAGTCGAGGCATGCCGCGTCAACCCTTCCAGTGACAGCGCGACATTAAGCAGTTCCTTGACCCGTACATCGGACTTGGCCAGCTCCTGAATGCGCGGCTCCTGCTGCATGGCGTCTTTGAGGGTGATGTTCAATACCGCCGGCACCAGCTTGGACAGTTTGTCCACTTCACCATACGGCATATTCAACGCCCGGCCGACGTCCTTAATAACTCCTTTAGCGCCCAGAGTTCCAAAGGTGATAATCTGGGCGACGTTGGGTGCGCCATATTTTTCCTGCACGTAGTGGATGACTTTTTCACGGCCATAGATGCAGAAGTCGACGTCGATATCCGGCATGGAGATCCGTTCCGGATTCAGGAAGCGTTCGAACAGCAGGTCGTAGGGAATCGGATCGATATCGGTGATGCGAATGGAAAAGGCCACCAAACTGCCTGCGGCACTACCACGACCGGGACCGACCGGGATGTCGTGGTCTTTGGCCCAGTTGATAAAATCGGCGACGATGATGAAATAACCAGGGAAACCCATGTCGCGGATGGTCTTCAACTCCCGCTCCAAACGATCACGGTAGACCTTTTCCTCTTCCGCGCTGAACTCGGAACGCAGGGTGCGGATCATTTTCAAGCGATCTTCGAGACCCTCACGGGCCATCTCCTCCAACACCTCGTCCAACGTTTTGTCTTTGGGTTTTTCGTACTGAGGGAAATGGTAGGTATTGAAATCAAAATCCAGATTGCAGCGCTGGGCAATCTCCACCGTATTATCCAGTGCCTCGGGCACATGGCCGAACAGTTCACGCATCTCGTCCGGGGTGCGCACGTAAAAGCCGTCGTTGGCAAAACGCATCCGCTTCTCGTCATCCATGGTCTTGCCGGTCTGAATACACAGCAATACCTCATGGGCGTAGGCATCTTCACGGGTCAGATAATGGCAATCATTGGTCGCAACCAGCGGCAGACCGATTTTCCCTGCGATTTCGATCAGACCGTTATTGGCCGTGGTCTGCTCGGGAATATTATTTTCCTGCAGTTCAAGGTAAAAACGGTCATCAAACACCTGAGACATCTGTTCCGCACGCGTCAGCGCCTCTTCGGGGCGGCCCAGGTTGATCAACGTCGGGATCTCGCCGCCCAGACAGGCGCTCATCGCAATCAGCCCCTCGTTATATTCAACCAGCAGATCCCAGTCGATACGCGGCTTGTAATAAAACCCTTCGCGATACGCCGTGGAAACCAGGTAACACAGATTGCGATAGCCGATTTTGTTCTGACAGAGCAGCACCAGGTGATAGGAGGCTTCTGACGACCCCCGCGCATTACTTTTTTCCGTGCGTCGTCCCGGTGCCACATACACTTCGCAGCCGATAATCGGCTTCACACCGGCGGCGGTCGCTTTGGTGTAAAATTCCATAGCACCGAACATGTTGCCATGGTCCGTTACCGCCACGGCCGGCATCTTGTATTCTTTCACCCGGTCAATCAGGTTGGGAATTTTGATGGCACCGTCAAGCAGGCTGTACTGGCTGTGGAGATGTAAGTGAACGAAATTGGCGTGTTCCATAAGGCAGTGATCCAGAATATGAAAAGCATCGTCCGGTAAACGACGACGTGGAAAATAACGTTTTTAGCACCAAGCAGAGGAATCAGCGACACACTCGGGGCTGAGGCGACAGGACATCCAAACCACACTCCGCCAGCATGGTGGTCAGACGAATCAACGGCAAACCAATCAAACTGGAGTAATCCTCTCCGGCCATCCGTTCCATCAGCGCAATGCCCAACCCCTCGATTTTGAATGATCCGGCACAGTCCCAAGGTTTCTCTTTTTCCACATAGTAGGCAATCTGCTCGCTCGTCAGCGGCCTTAACGTCACGGAAAAAGTTACATAATCCACCAGGGTTTGTCCGGTCCGACAATCGACCACAGCCAGCCCGGTGTAAAAGACATGGGTATTCCCGGCCATCATCTTCAATTGGCGACAAGCTCCGGCAGCGTCTCCGGGTTTGCCGAGTATCCGTCCACGCGGATCGACAAACACCTGATCCGAGCCGATAATCAGAGCATCATCGAAACGTTCACGAATACTGTTGGCTTTTTGCAGGGCGAGATGTTTCACCAGCAGTTCGGGAGCCACCTGCTGGTCAATAATCTCTTCACCCTGTGGTGCAACGGCAGTGAACGGAAGATTCAACTGGCGCAACAGTTGCTGTCGATAGGGGCTGGTAGAGGCGAGAACAAGGGTTAGAGACACGAAAAAACCTTACATGCTGAGGGTCATCTGGGTGCGCCATGGCAACCAAGGTGACCTTGGAATCTTGGACGGTCTGAGGTTCTCAGATCATATCACGACGACTCAAAAAACTGATCAGTTTTTCGATTAAAAAAACATCGGCACGCAACGGCGACGGAAAAAGTGTTCTCTAAAAAAACTCACTGCTCCGCACAGTTGCGCAAGATCAAACCCACGGCTTCATCAAGGTCTGCACAAACGGGGACCTGTGTGGTATCCACTTTTTCACGCTGCGATTCGCCATGACCGGTACACACCAAAATCGGACGACAGCCTGCGGCCAGACCGGCATCCACATCCGCTTTTTTATCGCCAACCATCCACGAACGGGATAAATCAATCTCCAGATCCGCTGCCGCCTGCAACAACATCCCCGGCTTGCCTTTGCGACAGTCACACTCTTGCACATAAGGTGCATGTCCCGATTCAGGGTGGTGAGGACAGAAGTAATAGCCATCAACATGCGCCCCGATCTCCGCTAACTGCTGCGACAAATAGCGATGCAGGATCTCGACATCTTCCTCACGGTAGTAGCCGCGGGCAATCCCGGATTGATTGGTCACGACGACGATCAGAAAGCCGGCGTCATTGAGTCGGCGAATTGCGGTATCCGCACCGTCGATAAAACAAAAATCCTCGGTTCGGTATAAATAGTCCCGTTCGACATTGATGGTGCCATCACGATCAAGAAAAACGGCGGGCTTTTTCGTCTGCAACATTTAAATCCTAAAATTTAAAAATAATAATAAAAAAATTCACTTATTCCAACATGGCTGTTATATTGCTTTCGTCTAATATTCCTCACAGCCTGTTGAAAGGAGCTTGTTTATGCGCATTTTTTTCAAAACCACCGTACTGGCCCTTCTTGTTTGCCTGGTCTTAACCTGCCCGGTTTTGGCCAGCGAACCCGTTAACATTAACACGGCAACCATAGAACAGCTACAAGAGGTAAAGGGCATTGGCCAGCAAACTGCGGAAAAGATTGTCGCCTATCGCACCAGTCATGGGACATTTACCAGCCTGGAGCAGCTATGTAACATCAAAGGGATTGGCAAAACATCCCTGGACAAAATGAGCAGTCAATTGTGCGTGCAATGATCATTGCCCCTGCATCGTTCAACAAAAAAAGGGAAGCCTGCGGCCTCCCTTTTTTTGTTGAACCTGATGACAGATCTTATTCCCACTCTATGGTCGCCGGCGGCTTACTGGAAATATCGTAGGTCACACGGTTGATCCCTTTGACTTCATTGATAATCCGGCTGCTGATTCGGGCCAGATCAGCGTACGGCATGGGATACCACCCTGCGGTCATAAAGTCTTTGGTTTCTACGGCACGCAGAGCAACGACATATTCGTAGGTGCGACCATCGCCCATGACGCCGACACTTTTCACCGGTAGGAACACAGCAAAGGCCTGACTAATCTTTTCGTAATGGCCGCTGCGATACAGCTCTTCAATATAGATGGCGTCGGCCTGACGCAGAATATCGGCATACTCTTTTTTGATTTCACCGAGAATACGCACCCCCAGACCGGGGCCGGGGAACGGATGGCGCCAGACCATCTGGTGGGGCAGGCCGAGTTCTTCGCCGACGGTACGCACTTCATCCTTAAACAGTTCACGCAGGGGTTCGAGCAGCTGCAATTTCATGTAATCGGGCAAGCCGCCAACATTGTGGTGACTCTTGATGTTATGCGCCTTGCCGGTCTTGGCACCGGCGGATTCGATAACGTCAGGATAGATGGTCCCTTGGGCCAGCCACTTGGCGTCGGTCAGTTTATTGGACTCCTCTTCGAAGATGTCGACAAACAGACCACCGATGATCTTACGTTTTTTCTCCGGATCGGTTTCACCGGCCAATGCCGCCAGAAAGCGATCTTCGGCATCGACACGGATCACCTTGACGCCGAGGTTTTCGGCAAAGGTATTCATGACCTGATCGCCTTCATTGAGACGCAACAGGCCGTTATCAACAAACACGCAGGTCAGCTGCTCGCCGATGGCACGGTGAATCAGGGCTGCGGCCACAGAAGAATCAACCCCGCCGGACAGGCCGAGGATGACCTGATCACTGCCGACCTGTTGGCGAATGCGGGTTACAGCATCTTCGATAATCTGCCCCGGTGTCCATTTCCCGCTGCAACCACAGATTTTGCGGACAAACGTATCAATCAACACCTCACCGCGCGGCGTATGGTTGACTTCGGGATGAAACTGTACCCCGTAGAGGTTGCGGGCCACATTCTGAATAGCGCACACCGGTGCGTTATCGGTTCCACCGACCACGTCAAAACCCTCGGCCACCTGCTCGACATGATCACCGTGGCTCATCCACACCGGACTCTTGCCATCAACAAAAAAACTGTCGAACAGTGGTCCGGGTTGTCCCTGACTGAGCAGGTCGGCATGGCCGTACTCCCGTTTACCAGCCGGCACGACATGACCGCCAAAATGACGGTTGAGCAGTTGCATGCCGTAGCAGATGCCGAACACCGGCACTCCCAGTTCAAACAGGGCTTCTTCCACGGCCGGAGCACCGTCGTCATACACCGACTTGGGGCCACCGGACAGGATAATGCCGTTGGGTTGAAATGCGCGAATGGCATCGATATCCATGTCAAACGGATGCAGCTCACAATAGACATGCGCTTCGCGCACGCGGCGGGCAATCAATTGGGTATATTGGGAACCAAAATCGAGAATGAGAATTTTTTCGCTGTGCAGGTCGCTCATGGGTTATTTCTCCAGCGAAGCAAATCGCTTGCAACAACCGAACTCACCGGTTGGTTGGGTCTTAAAAACACGGAAGCCCGTAAGGTCTACGGGCTTCCGGCACATCGTATGGGCACCGAGACTAGCTGGGACGTTCAATCCGATAGTTGGGTGCTTCATGGGTGATATTGACATCGTGAACATGGGATTCACGTAAGCCCGCGTTGGTAATCCGGATAAAGCGGGCATTCTGCTGCAACTCTTTAAGGTTGCGACAACCAGTGTAGCCCATGCCGGCACGCAGGCCGCCGAGCAACTGATGGACGTTGGCAGACAGTGTGCCGCGGAAGGGAACGCGCCCTTCTATTCCTTCAGGAACCAGCTTGACATCGCTGTCAACATCCCCTTGGAAATAGCGATCTTTGCTGCCTTTTTTCATCGCGCCAAGGCTTCCCATGCCACGATAGGATTTGTAGGTCCGGCCCTGATAGAGAATGGTTTCACCGGGAGACTCTTCCGTCCCGGCAAATAGTGAACCGATCATGATGACGTCGGCTCCGGCGGTAATCGCCTTGGGCAGTTCGCCGGAATATTTGATGCCACCATCAGCAATCAAGGGGATACCGGCTTTCTGGGTGATCCGAGAGACATCGGCAATGGCCGTAATCTGCGGCACCCCTACCCCGGCAACAACACGGGTAGTACAGATCGAGCCGGGTCCGATACCGACCTTGACGGCATCCACTCCGGCCTTGATCAGGGCGGCAGCCGCTTCAGCCGTGGCAATGTTACCAGCAATCATCTGCAGGTTGGGATAGGTCCGTTTAATCTCCACCACAGAATCGAGCACCCCTTGAGAGTGGCCGTGCGCCGTATCGACAACGACAGCGTCCACTCCAGCGCGCACCAGAAGTTCGAGGCGCTCATAGCAGTCGCCGCCAACACCAACCGCCGCCGCAGCCCGCAGGCGACCGAACTCATCTTTGCAGGCCATGGGATATTTACGCACTTTTTCAATATCTTTGATGGTGATCAACCCCTTGAGGTGAAAATCATCGTCAACGACCAGCAGTTTTTCAATACGGTGTTTATGGAGGTGAAACTTGGCTTCTTCGAGGGTGGTTCCGGGAGGGACAGTGACCAAATGATCTTTGGTCATGACATTTTCGATCGGCTGATCGAGTTGGGTTTCGAAACGCAGATCGCGGTTGGTAAGAATGCCCACCAATCGACCGTTTTCAGTGATCGGAACCCCGGAAATACGGTACTTTTCCATCAACTGCAGGGCTTCGTAGATTTTCTGCTTGGGATGCATGGTGATTGGATCAACGATCATGCCGCTTTCTGATTTTTTGACCTGATCAACCTCCAACGCCTGCTCTTGGGGAGACATATTTTTATGGATAACACCGATGCCCCCTTCACGCGCCATGCAAATGGCGGTACGCGCTTCGGTGACGGTATCCATCGCCGCCGACATGAGGGGAATATTCAATGAAATAGATTCGGTCAGTTTGGTCGACAGATCCACTTCTTTCGGCAACACCTGGGAATGAGCAGGGACTAGAAGAACATCATCAAAAGTGAGTCCTTCCCGTAATTCAGGGTCGAGCATTTCAGTCTCCTTTGGCTGGAAAGATGACAGGTTTAAAGACGAAATTTTATAGCTGTTCAGGGTCAGCGTCAAGCTCTGCCGCCCCGACTTTATGCAAATTTAACGCGAACGGAATCCGCCGCTGCGGAAAACGAAACACCTGTTATTGAGGAATGAACATCTCGGTATTATCAATCTTATAGATCACAGCAGTCAGCAGGGCGATGGTTGCGTCCAGATCGGCCAGCGACAACACCTCGACCGGTGAATGCATATAACGTAGCGGAACACTGACAAGAGCGGCAGCGATTCCGCCACGGCTCAATTGCATGACATTGGCGTCAGTACCGGTGGCTCTGGGCATACCAACCACCTGATAAGGGATATTCTCTTCCTTTGCCGTCGTAACAAGCAGATCAAACAACACCGGATTAATATTGGCACCGCGGGCAATGATCGGCCCCTTACCAACGCGTAAGTCGCCCAGCTCAACTTTGTTAATACCAGGGAAATCACTGGAAAAGCCAACATCAACGGCAATGCCGACATCGGGATTGACGCCATAGACACTCGCTGACGCACCACGCAGGCCGATCTCTTCCTGCACGGTGGTGACGCTGAACAGGTCGGACGGAGCCGGACCACGCTGCTTGACCTCCTGCAACACGCGAGTGACGATAAACGCGCCCATCTTGTCATCAAAAGCGCGCGACGTCACCAGATCGCCCTGCAAGCGCTCAAGACTGGGAACAAAGGTGATCGGATCACCAATGGCCACCAATTCCAGAGTCGCCTCCTGGCTGGAACAGCCGATATCGATAAATTGTTCTTTGAATTTGACCACGGTTTCGCGGTCTTTGGGTTCCATGAGGTGAATCGGTTTTTTCCCGACCACGCCGAGGATCGGTCCGCTGGCGCTATGCACATGGACGCGCTGCCCCGGCACCAGATGCGCATCAACACCACCGATGGGAGCAAAATAGATAAAGCCCTCTTCGTCGATGTACTTGATCATAAAGCCGATCTCGTCGCAATGACCGGCAAGCATCACTTTGGGCCGCGTTTCCCCCTGGCCATCAAGGCGGGAGATGACATTTCCCATGACGTCGGTGCGCACTTCGTCAGCGACACCGGTCTGGACACGGCGGATCACCCGCTGGATCGGCTGTTCAAAACCCGACGGACTCGGGGTTTGGGACATTTCCTTGAGCAAATCATATTGGTTCTGTTCCATGCGATGATCCCCCCTGTTGTGCTTCGTTATTCGTTATGGTTGTTCAACCAGAACCCCTCGATGGGAATTGCGCAGACACTCCTCGATGCGCACAGCCACTTCCTCGCCGATCAGAGATTCCGGGCCATCGAAATTAACAATGCGATTCCACTGACTGCGGCCAAATACCTGTCCCCGCCCCTGGCGACTGACACCTTCAACCAAAACCGGCTGAATGGTGCCGCAATCCTGCTGCCAGATCTCGCCACTGATGCGCTCTTGCGCCTTGAGCATCCGGTCAAACCAGCGCTGCTTTTCCGCAGCCGGAATCGGATCGTCCATCTCCAGAGCTTTGGTCTGGGGACGACGTGAATAGAGGAACGAATAGGCGTCGGCAAAGCGGACCTGCTCGAGCATGTCAAGAGTCTGCTCAAAATCCGCCTCCTGCTCCCCGGGAAAACCGACAATCAGGTCCGTTGTCATGCGAATTTCAGGACACGCCTGTTTAAGAGAGGCCACCCGCTCCAGATACTGTTCACGGCTGTAGCCGCGATTCATCAGCTCGAGAATGCGATTGGACCCGCTCTGCAGGGCCAGATGCATGTGTTTGCACAGCTTGTCCAGTGACGCAAAACAGGCAATCAACTCGTCGCTGAGATCTTTGGGATGAGAAGAGGTAAAGCGAATCCGCTTCAGGCCGTCGATATCATGGACCCGCTTGAGCAGCTCGGCAAAACGCATATCGCCGCTGCCCTTCTGCCCGTAGGAGTTGACGTTCTGTCCAAGAAGCGTCACCTCGCACACCCCTTGGGCCACCAGCTCACGCACTTCAGCAAGGATATCGTCACTGGGCCGACTCACCTCGCGGCCGCGCACATAAGGCACGACACAATAGGCGCAGAAATTGTCACAGCCCTGCATAATGGTGACAAAACGGGAAACTGAATTTTCATCAGCACGCTGTGGGAACTGGTCGAGACGTTTGGCACCTTCGTAATGGGTCGTCTCACATTGACGGCCTCGCCCTTGTTCCACGGCATAAATCAATTCCGGCAATTTATGAACATTATGCGTGCCGAAAACAATATCGAGATAAGGCACTTTTTTCAGCAGTTGTTGCCCTTCCTGCTGGGCGACACAACCACCGACGGCAAGAATCAGTTCGGGACGTTGATCTTTAAGTGGCTTAAAGTGACTCAGATGACCGTACACCTTCCGTTCAGCTTTATCACGCACCGAACAGGTGTTGAGGAGAATCAGATCCGCCTCCTGAGGTGTCTCAACCGGGTGATAGTCGATCTGGCCAAGCAGATTGACGATCCACTCGGAATCGACAACGTTCATCTGGCAACCAAAGGTTTCGAGATAAAATGACTTTGACATCGTTTAGCGTTCTGAACCTGCGGATGAGGGGTGGTGGTGCGAAAAATTGTTCGATACAACCAGATGCGCCTGAAAAAGTCAACGTCAAAAGGAGATCTTTCTATTTTTTTCGCCACAGGAGGTCAGCGGGTCGCAGTCGAATTCTGGTTCTCAGCAACCCTCTGTTCAAGAAGCTGATAGAGCTTTTGCGGATGTTCCAGACAGGACAACACCAATCGACGCCCCCCGGCTTCGACATAAAGATGGCCGAGATGCGTGCCGACCAGAGTCAAGCGCGCATAACTCAGCGTTTTGCACGGAAGAGCGATCAATCGGGGCTGGCCCAATCCACATTGCACCAGCAGCCGCTGGTCGGTGAGCGCATAAAACACCTGCTCCCACTCGCGACGGGCCGCCAGCAGCCTGCCGACGGACAAACCAAGACCAAGCAAAACAAAAGGCAACGGGATGACTGCCCACCACCACTGCTGCTGTTCCTGCATAACGCCGAGACCTACCCACTGCCACCATAACGCCACGACCAGGACCACACTGCCAAACAGGGCTTTTTGCCAATGACGAAACGTAAAGCAACGTGGCGCGGGACGCCCCTGCCAGAGTAAGGTTTCGCTATCCATCAACCATTTCGACCAGTCCATGTTGCTCTCCGCAGCGTCGCCCATTATTGGCGACCTCCCTGTTTCAAGGCTTTTCGCGCAGCTTTACCCAAGGTACTGTGCGGGGCCGCGTCAACAACCTGCTGAAACAGGGGCTCAGCTTGCGCCCAGTCCCCCTGACGCTGATAGAGTTCCGCCAGAAGATAGCTCCCCTGGACCGTTGGCAACAATGCCTGACTGTAACGCAAATGGGTCTGTGCCGCCTCAAGGTCTTCTTGCTGCAAAGCAATGTATCCCAGCCCAAGTCGACTGCGATAATAGTCACCATCCAATTGCACGGCGCGTTGCAAATGGTGCCGGGCGCTATTTAATTCACCGGCCTTGAGATAGGCCAAGCCCAAGCCGGTGACAATCTGGCTCTGTTCGGGCGCCTGAGTTGCTGCCTGAAGATAAAGGGCAATGGCTTGAGGGAGATGATCCTGCCGTTCTTCGGCCACACCCTGATCAAAAACAGCATAGCCGGCAGCCATTGCATCAAGCGCACTTTTCATGTCATTGAATGTGACGGTTTCAACGGGAGGATGAATACTGAGAACCGGCAGAACCACATCGACACCGTTGGGATGCCGGAGAATCCAACCGGATGTCGCTAATGACGCTGTCAGGGCATCCGCTTCACCATCGACGCCGACCTGATTCCGCCAAAATTCAGACGCCTGCTTCTCCTGAGCGATGGAATAATGTTGCTGGGCAACAAAGTCAGCCAACTGTTGGCTGCGGATAGCATCCTCGGCACGGTCACCCAGAACGCGGCCAGGATGGTCAAAGACACCAAGATCTAGAGCGCTCTGCGCCAGATGACCCAGTCGCAGGTGCGCCATCTCGTGTCCGAGAATAGCCGCCAGTTCCGATTCAGACGTCACGGCATTCAAAAAACCGCGGTAGACGAGCAAAAAATCACCGGGCACAGACAGCAGTTCACAGGCCGAATCATTGACAACCTGCACGGTCCACGGCTGACCATGATAACCGTCAAAGACCGCCAGTTGTCCAACCAGTTGCTCGAGATAGTTCTGAACAATCTCATCGTTCAAAGCACCGCCATGACTCTGCACCAGCTCACGCGCAGCACCCGCCCCATAGTCAGGCACCTGGGTCAGGACAACGCTTCCGGTCTGCCATGGCCGCGGCAAGGAACCAGGCGTACAGGCGGCAGCAAGCAAAGCGACAATCATCCAAAGGATATAATTCTTAACCATACGCCCCCCAGGCATTGATGTCAGAGTGTTTAAACAATGGCAGTGTAATGATCCTTGGCAGCCCCTGCAACCGCCAATCTCACACGGATGAAACCATTTTTTAATGGTATTGCACCATTGCTTGGTGTATTGTGGCGCGGTTTTGCCTATTTACGCCGTTAAGGAGATACACCACATGAGCGCCGAGATCAGAAATATCGCCATTATTGCCCACGTTGACCACGGAAAAACCACCTTGGTTGATGCTATGCTTCACCAGTCTGGAGTCTTCCGCTCCAACCAGGTGATTACCGAACGGATCATGGACAGCAACGATCTTGAAAAAGAACGCGGCATCACGATTCTGTCAAAAAACCTGTCCATTGAACACAACGGCGTCAAGATCAATGTCATCGACACCCCGGGTCACGCCGACTTCGGCGGCGAAGTCGAGCGGGTTCTGAAAATGGTCGACTCAGTACTGCTGCTGGTCGATGCATTTGACGGTCCCATGCCGCAAACCCGTTTCGTTCTGAAAAAATCTCTCGACCTCGGCCTTAAACCGATCGTCGTTATCAACAAAATCGACCGCCCCGGTGCCCGTCCGGAAGAGGTCGTGGATATGGTCTTTGACCTGTTCTGCGAACTGGAAGCCAACGAAGAGCAGCTCGAATTCCCCATTGTCTACGCCAGTGCCAAAAGCGGCTATGCCCGCTTCGAGCCAGATGACGACAACATGGATCTGGAGCCGCTGTTCGACACCATCAAGCAGAAAGTCCCGTCTCCCGAAGGCGATCCCGCAGCCCCGTTCCAGTTTCTGGTCACCAGCATTGACTACAATGACTACATCGGCCGAATTGCCACGGGTAAAATCTTCAACGGAACCGTCAAGGAAGGCGAAACCGTCGCCCGTATCGACAAAGACGGCAAGGTCACCCGTGGCCGGATCTCCAAACTGATCGGCTATCAGGGGTTGCAACAGGTTAGCATCGAGCAAGCCAGTGCCGGAGACATTGTCACGATTGCCGGGTTTGATGCCATCAGCATCAGTGAGTCTCTGGCCAGTGTTGACAATCCGGTGCCGTTGCCTTACGTCAACATCGACGAGCCGACCCTGTCGATGAACTTTATCGTCAACAGTTCACCGTTTGCCGGCAATGAGGGCAAATATGTGACTTCACGTAATATTTTCGAGCGTCTGCAAAAAGAACTGCGTACCAATGTCTCACTGCGCGTCGAAGAAACCGACAACACCGACACCTTTAAAGTTTCCGGTCGTGGTGAACTGCACCTGTCGATTCTGATCGAAAACATGCGTCGTGAAGGCTTTGAGCTGGCTGTCTCCAAACCGGAAGTTATCTTCAAGGAAGAGGATGGTCAGCGTCTGGAGCCGATCGAGTATCTGTGCATCGACGTGCCGGAAGAGTTTCAGGGAACGATCATTGAGAAGTTGGGCCGTCGCAAGGCCGAGCTGCTCTCCATGAAGCAGATGGAGGGCACCAACCGTCTGGAATTCAACATTCCGGCTCGTGGTCTAATCGGCTTCCGTACCGAATTTATGACCGATACCCGCGGTACCGGCACCATGGCCCACAGCTTCCTCGAATATGCCCCCTATAAAGGCGAAATCGAAAGCCGTAAAAACGGCGTGCTGATTGCCATGGATGCAGGCGAAACGGTTGCCTACTCTCTGTTTAACCTGCAAGACCGCGGCATCCTTTTCGTCGGCCCCGGAATCAAGGTCTACGAGGGGATGATCATCGGCCAACATGCCAAGGAAAATGACCTGGTGGTCAATGCCAGCAAAGGTAAAAAGCTGACCAACGTCCGCGCTTCGGGCAGCGACGATGCTATCCGCCTGACACCGCCGAATGTGCTTACCCTGGAGCAGGCCCTGGAATATATCGCAGATGACGAGCTGGTGGAAGTCACACCGAATTCAATCCGTCTGCGCAAGAAGATTCTTGATGCTAATGAGCGCAAGAAATTTGAGAAAAAGAAATAACTCTGCGTTTATAAACAAGGGGCCAGCCCTTGTCTGATTGCAAAAAGATCACGGGCAGTTCCTAACGGAACTGCCCGTTTTTGTTTAGCCCTCGCCGCAGGACGCTCCGGTGGATGCTTCAACCGGCAAACTGAATGTGACGCAGGTCCCTGATCCTGGAGTGCTTTTCACTTCGATTGTCCCGCCATGGGCCTCGACGATATTCTTGACAATCGACATGCCCAAACCGAGTCCTCCTGGAGCGGTATCGGAAGAATCAACCCGATAAAATTTGTCGAAAATCCGCTCAATCTCCTCAGCCGTCATGCCGATACCATGGTCCTCTACAGCGATGCAATAGGTACCCTCATGCAAATAACCGCGAATAAGGACCTGACAATGATCCGGCGAGAATTTAACGGCGTTACTGAGCAGATTATCCATGACCTGTTCAATCTTCTTCTCATCCGCCCACACAAGGACTTCTTCCGATTCCTGTTCCAGAGCAATGTCGCAATCATCGCGATACTGATACCCGCTGACTGATCGGCAGAGCAAACGGTTGATATCACAGGAGGTACGAGACAAGCTGACCAGACAGCCGGACTGGACACGACTGAGATCGAGCAGATCGGAAACAATGCTCTCCAGCCGACAGGCTTTTTCATAAATGGTCGTTAGCAAACGATGCTGATCTTCCGCTTCAAGAACATTATATTCGTCGGGATAGAGCAACAACTCCGTATAACCCATCACAGCGGTTAACGGTGTTCGCAACTCATGGGCTGCGGTACTGATGAATTCATTTTTCATCCGGTCAAGCTCCCTCTCCCGCGTCACATCACGGACGATCGTAATAGTACGACTGCGTTTACCATCCTGAGCATCGACAACCGCTGTCCTCGCCTGAATGGTTCGCCCGAGTTGCTCACCAATCCCCTCGACAACCCACTCCACAGCCCCGGCATCGTCGCCCTGATCAAAAACACGTGACAGGTATCGACTGCATTCCGGCGAAGCCAGCACGGTATCAATGGTCTGCAGATAGGCCTTGTCCAAAGAAAGACCCAGGAGTTGCTCTGCTGCCCGATTCATCAGGATCACGCGATTATCCCGATTGGCAACGATCAGCCCATCGGCAACTGATTTTAAAATGGCATCGACATTGTCCCGGCTGCTTTCGGCTTCAGCCAACGCATTTTGTAACTGGGCAGTACGTTGCTGCACTTGCTGTTTCAGCATCCTGTTCCAGACAATAACCCACACCACCACAACGACAATACCGGCAAGCAAAGCCATCATCGTCAACCAGATCTGCCGAGGAATTGGTGGCGGTTGCGGCAACGGCTGCACCCAGGCGCGGATCAGGCTTTGGCGCTGTCGGTCATCAATGGTCGCAAGAGCCTTTTGAAGAATATCCCGAAACAGCGGCCAATCTTTACGTACCGCGAACGCCCATCGATAGATTTCCCCGGTCTCACCAACGACGTGCAGATTGGTAATGCCTTCGCGCTCCAGTGCATAGGCCGCCGTACCCAGATTGCCGATAAACACATCCACCCGACCAAATGCCACCTTGCGCAAACCTGTGGCCGTATCCGGCACCAGATCAAGCACAATGTCGGGATAGTCTCGCGACAACAATTCATGCCCGGTATAGCCTTCAACAAGGGCCACGGTTTTACCACGCAGATCATCCAGAGTATATGTTTTCGTTACGGTTTTATGGGCAATGATCACCCCTGGGAATTGCAGAAAAGGCTCCGTAAATTCAAGATAGTTCCGCCGTTGTGGCGTTTCGGCAACGGCACCAAGCATATCAAGTTTTTTCGCACGTATGCCCTCGAGAATTTGCGGCCAGCTTTGTCGCTGCACACGTTCAAAACGAACCCCCAGACGCTGCTCGATCAAACTGATAAAATCAGCCGCAATACCGCGATAGATCCCTTGCCGGTCAAAAAATTCGACTGGAGCAAAGTCGGGATCGGGTGCCAGCCGGATGACCGGATGTTGCGCCAGCCAGTTTTTTTCCGCTTGGGTCAAGGCTAACGATGGAGCCCCCTCAGAAACGGCAAAAGATTGGCCGCCCCACACGGACAGAATAAATAAAACTGTAAAAATCCACCCTGTCCATTTTTTCATACCGCCTCCAGCCACCCGAAGTCGCTGCCGTTAAAAACGTAACTGGACACCAGCGCCCCAACCATGATCCGAATGCCACTGCACTTTGACGGACACGGCCTTGGTCAGAAGATAACTGACACCGGTCTGCCCGCTCCATTTTTCGCGGCTGTCATATTCTGCTTCGCCAAATGCCGACAGCCGCGGCGTCAGCGCCAGTTCTTTATCAAACAACACACGCCCGCCACCGTCACTGTCCAGCCACAACCGGGTTGAAAGATTGAGCGGCAACAGATATTCAGCCCCGGCAACACCGCGTGTTTTATCCAGCGTATCATTATGGCCGCTCAGGTTGGCACCAATCAGCAGCGACAGGAAGCGGTTGACATAACGCCGATAAAGGACATCGCCTTCCCATTCCGTATCTTCCACCTTACCCCAGCCCACTTCCCAATCCGCAGTCAGCGTATTGAAGGTATTGGTCAGCGTCAGGTTCCCCTCGGTCATCTGGCTAAGCACATCAACATCCGCCCAGGCATACCAGGGATCATGATAGAGTTGCGGCCGAATGCCCTGCAGGTTTTCTGGCAGAGGGAATTCTTCGTAATGAACCATGCGTGCCATGCCGCTCTCCATATGGTAGAGCAGATGGCAATGAAAAAACCAGTCCCCCACTTCATTGGCATCAAACTCGATCACCGTCGTACTCATCGGCTCAACAATCACCGTATGCTTTAACGGTGAACGCTCTCCCTGTCCATTGATTACCCGAAAAAAATGGCCGTGCAGATGCATGGGATGAAACATCATGGTGCGGTTAATCATGATAAAACGTACCACTTCGCCCTGGCGAATCTCGATATCGTCACCGGCAGACAAGGGACGGTTATTGAGCAGCCACACATAACGTTCCATGTCGCCGTCAAGAGTCAGACGGATATCACGATGAGGGCGGTCAGTGGCAAAGGATGTCGGGTGCGGTGCCTGGAGTTTTTTATAGGGTGGTGCCGGTCGTTGTGCCGACATGCCATCCATCACCAGAGCCGACGCCGAGGACACATCGGCCGCCATGAGAACAAAGTTGCTGGCAAAACGGTTGCCAATCCACGCCATACCCGATGCGCTGTCAGTCTGCATTTCCGACTCAGCTGCCATGGTCATGTCCGCCATAACCATGTGGTCTTTTTTCATCGCGTCGGCGGGCATCATCGCGTGGCCGTCCATTGCTGCCATATTCCCCATTCCCGACATTTCCGACATCGCCCCGGAGTGGCTCATCTCCATGCCTGCCATGCTGTCCATAGAGGACATTCCAGCCATGCCGGGCGCATCAAAGGCGCCGCGCAGCACCTCGCGATCCGCCATGCCCATACTCCCCGATGGCGTCCAGGCAAAGAACTGGGCCAGAGACAAGCCACCCATGGCATGGTAGACATCCGGATCGGCCATCTGTGCGGCAGCATAACGGTGACCACGCCCAAGCCATACCGACGCATAGGCAGAGCCGTCATGGGCTGTGGCGCGCAGCTCATAGGCCCCCTGCGGGGGGACATCAACCAGCACGTCGTAGGTTTCGGCCACACCGATCAGCAAACGGGGAACGGAGAGCGGTTGCACCTCCTGACCATCGGCAGAAACAATCGTCAACGGCCCGGTGGCGGACTCCACATAGAAAAAGGACGTCGCCGAACCATTGACGAGGCGCAGCCGTTGTTGATGTCCTGAGGCTTCCGGGATCAACGTCTCCGGACGGCCATTAGCCAGAAAACGGTCATAGGCGACATCGGCAATATCCATGGACGGCATACGCTGAAGTTCGCGGGTAAAAAAATCACTCAGTCGTCCGGCACGTGCCGCACCGATCAGGCTCTGCGCTTTGCCTTTGGAGACGCTGTACCACTCACTGCCACGCTTCAGTGTTCGCAACACCGCGTGAGGATCTTCATGGGTCCAGTCGGAAAACAACACGACCGACTCATTCTGTTCCGCCTGATGCTTGCGGGGATGGATGACAATCGCTCCATAAACCCCGCGCTGTTCCTGCAGGGCGCTGTGAGAATGATACCAATACGTCCCCTGCTGACGGATCTCAAACTCGTAGGTAAATGTCGTTCCCGGAGCAATGGCTGGAAAACTGATATTCGGCACGCCATCCATTCCCGGGGGCAACAAAATGCCATGCCAGTGAATCGAGGTCGGCACGGACATCTTATTATGAACCTGAATCCGCGCATGATCCCCTTCAGTGAATGTGAGTACCGGGCCGGGGATTCCATTATTTATGGTCATTGCGTCAGCGGACACGCCATCAATTGTCATGGTCTGTCGTGAAATCGTCAATTCATAGTCAATAGTGGCACCGCAAACCGGCGCCACAAGCAGCAAAAGCGACAAGACAGCACCAAGAATCAGGCTCCCCAAATGATGCATCAAATCCTCCTTTAAGCGTTTGTAAACAGTAACTTTCATTTCACATTAACAGTTTTAGACTTTTTCACAACTCCTCTGTCGCGAAGAAAAGAGTCTTAAAAACTTCTGGGTAAGATGTCGTCACAGGAAGCTGGACGCCGAGTGGCATTTTTGATAGTATCCCGGCAAGTTATCAACAAAACTAGGGGCCTTAAGTCCAACATATTCTTCGGATTGCCGGTCAATTTCTCGATCAACGGCGGTCAGACACAGGGGGAGGCGTGGAAGATTTACTCAGCAGTAAGGAGCAGGGAATCCTTCTGGAAATCGCGAGAACCGCTATTGTCAGCCATGTCCGTAATTGCGAGGTCTGTGTTGTTCCCCGCGAAGAACGGCGACTGAATCTCAAACGCGGATGCTTTGTCACCATTAAACAAGATGGCAAGCTACGCGGCTGTATCGGCAATTTTCAGTCAGAGATTCCCTTATTCAAAGAAGTTTCGCAAATGGCTGTCGCTTCGGCCAGCAATGATCCCCGGTTCTACCCAATGAGTGAAGACGATCTTGATCATTTCACTCTGCAGATTTCGGTTCTCTCCCCTTTGGTCAAAGTAGGCTCACCGGAGGAAATCCTGGTCGGAAAACATGGAATCTATTTGGAGAAGAGCCATTACCGTGGTGTCTTACTGCCACAAGTCGCCACGGAAAACCACTGGGACCGCACGACATTTCTCAATCAAACCTGCCTGAAAGCCGGGCTGCCGCCTGAGGCCTGGAAGGATAGCGATACGGATGTTTATATGTTTAAGGCACAGGTGTTTGGCGAAAAAGAGTAAGCTCAAACGGCCACAAGACACGTATATGAACAAAAAAAGAGAGTAGCCCTTAGCGACTGCCCTCTTTTTTTATGTCTCACGCTCCTCCACGACATTTTCGGCACGGTCTCTCCCTCTCATTATACACACGAATTTTTAGCCGAGACGCCGCGCTAGAAAAAATAGTGCCACAGCCAGTCCAATCGCCCCCGTTTGACAAAGTGGATACCACTGAATTTCATCACCTGCCGGATACGCTCGCGCATCTGCGGACGATAGCAATGGACCGGGCAATCTTTGCAGGCCGGTTTCGGGTTAAGTGGACAACGCTGCAACCGTTGCAACGCATAATCAAGCAACTCAGCACATTCGGCACAATAGTGCCGGCCCTGATCTTCGCGTGCAACAGAGACACCTGCGTTGAGATGATTCTGTCGGCAAAACGTGGCAATGAAGACACGCAGCACCTTTTCATCTTTGGCAAGCCGTTTCGCAGAAGTCATCTCTGCATCACACCTCGATTCCCGCCGCCTGAATGGCGCTGGGGTCGTGAGCATGACAGGGGGTGACCGCATAAACCATCCCGCACTGCGGACACTTGCCTTCAAAGGTGGTCATCTCAAAAGGCGTCTGACACTCCTGACAGGTCAGCGTCACGGCTGCGGGCATGGCCTGAGGGCTGAAGCCCATGGCGCGCACTTTGTTCAAGACATCCATTCCGCTGTTAAAATGTGCACTACATCCATCATGCATGATGTTATCTCCTTGGTTAATTTTTTAAAGAACTTCCAGGGTCTCCCCCTGGCGAATGCGATGGCGTAACGCCATCAGTTGTTGATCCAACTGTTCGAGTTGCTTGAGGTTGGCCCGTTCGGCATCGCTGGTGTCAATGATTCGCGCCACGCCGCCATGACGGATTACCAGCCGCCGCTGTCCCATCAGGGCCAGGATCGGGTCGTGGGTCGCCATCAGGACAATCTTCTCCTCACGCACCAGCAATGCCAGGGCTTTCTTGCGATCAATCCCGGCATTTTCGATCTCGTCGATCAGCACAATGGGCGACTGGCTGAGAATCGCCGTGTCGGCAATCATCAGTGCCCGCGACTGGCCACCACTAAGCGAGGTGATCGGCGTGTCACCGTCAAAAGGTTCCCCGGCCAGTTCATTGGCCTGGGCAATAATCTTCTTCACCTTGGTCGCACTGTCAGGAACAAAACGGCTCTCAGCATGAATGCGGATAAACTCTTCAACGCTCAAGTCCATGACAAAGTTCATGTTCTGCGATAACTGGGCAACCAGTTTATGCTCGGTGGAAAAGCGCCACGTGGGATCAGGAACGGCTCCATTGATCAACACCCGGCGCCCGGTCGGTGTGTCGCCCTGCGCCACCCATTCAATATCAGCCAGCAGACGACTTTTGCCGGAACCGGTCAGGCCGACAATGCACACCACCTGGCCGGGTTTCAACTCCAGTTCAAAGTTTTCCGCGTCACCCTGTTTGTTGAAGCCCCCTTTGATGGTCAGCGACTGCACCTGCTCCTGAGTTGAGGACAAACCTTCCATCCCCTCAACGTAGCTGACCAGTGCCTGGCAAAAAGCCTCGCGATCCAGGCCGAGATCTTCGAGCTGTTCGCTGGCCAGTGCCGCAATATAGTCATCAAGACTCTGCTCCGCTGCGGGCAAGGTTAGGGCAAAAGAATCAAAAAAATCACGGATGTACGCGGCCTGTGCCAGCACTTCGGTAAAGGGGCGGTGAAGCAGTTGATCACGGGTCATACGTCACCTCCCAGATCCATTTTGCGCACATTGCCCATCTGGTGTTGTTCACCGATGCGTGTCTCGCCCAGACAATAGGAGCACAGGGCCGACGGCATGGAAAAGCGCAGCTTCTTACCGGTCAACGTGGCATGGTCTTCGCCGGTGACCAGCAGGGTCGACAACTCAAACGCGCCCTGACCCGTAATACCGTTGACATGCAGGATGGTCGCCTTGGGGTTTACCTGGCGCACCCGCGAGGCAAACACTTCACGTTCAGCCTGGGAAACAATATCGCCCTTGGTGATCACCACGATATCGGCGGCTTTGAGCATGGGACCGATTTTTTTCGGCGTGCCGATACCACTGAGATTGTCAATGACACACACAGCCGTCACCCCCTGAATATGCGGGGCGCAGCGGTTGCACAAGCCAGCGCTTTCACTGATCAGCAGATCGAGTCCCTGCTCTTGTCCCCAGCTCATGCAGGCTTCGACGTTACTGACAAAGTAATGATCCGGGCATAACGCGCCGGACAACCCTTTGCGCACGGCAATACCGCGCCGCGCATAGAGCTGATCATCCTCAGTGACCAGGCAATCGAACTTAACCACACCGATGGTGTGACCGCGCTGTTTCAACGCATCGATGGCCTGGAGGATCACCGCTGTTTTGCCCGATGAGGGCGGTCCGGAAACCGTGAGAAATTTCATGCGTCACCTCCGGCCACCGCCCGATTGAATACCACCTCAGCATGACGGATCAGCCCAGCGATATCCTGTTCATAGATATAATCCCAGCCCAGCCATTTCCATGGCGCGACCTCGGGCAGGCTGTTTTTGACGTGCGGGTGCAGGGATGGGAACAATCCTTTCTGGGCAAGAATCGTCCCCACCTCTTCGCCGGCGAGCAGATCCGCCAAGGGGCGAAGTTCATCAAGGCGCTCGCTTTTAGCCAGCAGGAAGATCGGGCTGATAATCGCGCCATCCTCGGGCCAGACGATCTCGACGGATGGCACGTGCATGGCCATGCGGGTAAAGAAGTACGGCAAAATCGTCACCAGCGGCTTGTCGTCCTGCTGGCGCGATGCCGTCTTGACCATCTGCGCCGGATGCAGCGAACTAAGCATGGAACGACCTAGCCGCTCAATACCTTCGTCGCCGAACTCCTTGTGAATCGTCAGCAGGATGGCATTGAATAGATCAAAATCGCCCACCGGCAAGGAGATCTTCCCGGCATAGATCGGGTCGAGGATATCCGCCCAGGTGCGCGGCACCGGCAGCTCGCCCAACTGTTGTTTATCGACCATGAAGACGGCCGGAACCACCGAAATCATTGAATAGGCGTGCTGCGGATCAGCCAGAGTCAAGCCGTCAAAGTCCGCATTGACCGCTGGATACTCCAGAGCGGTGAACAGCCCATCACGGCAATAACCGCCAATCCCCTGCGGGTCGAAGAACACATCAAAGCCGGCGGAAACAAACAGGTCCGGCAATTCGGCAACGCTTTTAGCCTGATGGATATGCTCTTCCATCCAGTCGGCGCCAATGGACGCCGCCTCAAGGCGGCTGCGCACCCGCAGGCCGGTTTGCGCTTCAAAGGCCTCCACCTCGCGGGTCACCAATTCGAGTAACGGCATACGGACCGGGCACGGCAACAGACCGGCCAGATCAATATCGTAGTGGTCGCGTTGGCGCTCCACCAGAGTGATATCCGCCTGCTGGTCGGCTGCGTCAATACGCTCCTGCAACAGGGCAATAAACGCCGCACAATCGTAGCCTTTTTGGCTCAGGGCCGACTCCAGCTTGAGGAAGCGACCGACCCGGTCAATCATCTCGGATTGAGCAAATTGTTCAAAGCCGTTGGCGGTAAACACATCCCGTGTCTGCGGCCAAGTGTCAATAATCTGCTTGATGGTCATCTGTGGTTGTATCGACATTGTTCCCTCCTGTGTTTCAGCAATAATGCCTCAAATAGCTGCAGTGGGAATTGATAGAAATCAATTATAGATGACTTTAACGGTTTTTTATTGCTGCGTCAAAAAGGGCGGGAAATCGTGATCGTCTCCGGTGATGCGAAAAGTTGGCTTTCTTGCACGACAAATTTGATCCAGCAGTGCACCAGAAAAAGAATGCCTGAATAAACAGAGCAGTCAAAAAAACCGCCCTGTCTGCACAAGGCAAACAGGGCGGCGTAGCTTCTTGCAATGTTTTTTACCTACTTACTGTAGGATGTTTTGAACTCCATGTCGCGAGTCTTCGGGTCAAAAATCCCTTTGGTCGCCGCTTCCTTGTTCCATTCTTCACGCAAAGTACCAAGGAACTCTTTCTTATCATTCACCAGTTTTTCCATGGGCAGACCGATCAACTCCTGGGCCTGCTCCTTACTGGTAATGGCGGGTGCCTGATAATCTGCAGCACTATATTTCGCCAAAATGATCCGCAGCTTCAAACGTGCATCATGTGCTTTATTGATGGCACTGCCAAGAATACGCAGAGTTTCCTCCGGTGCGTGGAAGAAGCCGCCATGGGCTGCGACGGCAAAATCCCACCGCCATTGACCGTGGCGAATATCAGTCAGCGCAGGCTTCATCTCAGCCTCAGTGGCACCCAACTCCCACGCTTTAGCGGCCTCAAGATGGGCCTTGGCCAAAATATCCGTCGCGGTATGGGCCAACTCGTTTTTGCGCTCCAGCTTACGAGCAATGATGTCCTTGAGCTCCTGCTCACTTTCACCATGACAGTTGAGGCAGGTATTCTGCATGTCGTCCAGCGGACTGCCAATCTTATGACTGGAGTACTTCACGCCACCCTCACGCACATACGGCATATGGCAATCCGCACAGGCCAGATTGTTCTTGCCGTGAATGCCGGTTTTAAAGGTCTCGTATCCGGGGTGCTGAGCTTTGAGCATCGGCGTCTTGCTCAACTTATGGGTCCAGTCAACAAACTCGCGCTCATCGTAGTATTGCTCAATGTCCTCGGCGGAAAGACCATTATCCCATGGGAAGGTGACAACACCAGCAGTATGTTCTTCACCTGCCGGGTCTGTCCAAGGAGTCTTCTTGAAGTAATACTCGGAATGGCACTGGACACACACCAGGGTGCGCATATCCTGATGCTTGGCATCAGCAAACGGCTCGCTCCCTTCGGCATCAAGCGCACGCTTGAGGAAATCACGGGTCACGGTCAGTTTCATGGTCTTGTTATCATGGCAATCTGCACAGCCAACCGGGTTCACGATCTCACTGCCCCAGCGAGCCCACTTACCCGTAAAGAAGTCAAGCTCACCCTTCTCTTCAATCAGGCGCGGTACATCCGGTGACTTACAGGTCCAGCAGGCAGTTGGCATCGGGCCGCTCTTCTGATCAACGGGAGCACCCGTACGCAACGTATTGATGTTGTCTTCCAGAATGTAGTAGTGCCCACGCGGCGCGTTATAATCTTTCGAAAAGCCGTAACCGGCCCACAGTACCACCAGATTGGGATCCTGCTTCAACACATCCTTGATTTCATCACTCTTGCGCGTCTCCAGATAGGAATCGTACTGACGTGGATAATATTTGCCCCATTCGGCACTCTTTGGTTCTAACTTCTTGATTTCAGGTACTGAATTAATCGCTTTCTGCTCGGCCTTATTCTCCTTGATGGAGATCACAAGCAACAGCATAGGGACCATGACCACCACACAAGCAATTGTCACGAATGTTGATCTCTTCATAAGTTCGTCTCCTAGTTGAGTCTTCTAAAGTTCTTTCACACCTAAATTGTGCTGAGTTGTCGTCAGGTTACGCGTGCGGCCATGGGGGACCATACGATGGCAATCCCAACAGCGACGTCCCATGGGGACATCATCGTCAAACTGACTGTACAACTGACTGTTTTCCATCATCTGCGATACGGCTTCACTGTGGCACGATATGCAATTGTTCTGGATCCTCTCTGCGGCATCGTCAGTGATCCGCAGGTTATAGCCATAGGTGCGCAATGTCATGGCCATAGAATGATTGAAGCCATCTTTGGCTTTGGCCAGCATTTTGTTGGCAAAGGAATCACGCGGCAGATGACAGTCAATGCAACTGGCCTGCTCGCGATGAGAGCTGTGTTGCCAGGTGGCATAATGGGTGTTCATAGTGTGGCAGTTGATGCAGACCTTTGGATCTCCGGAGAGATAGGACAGCATCTTGGATTCATAGACGACATACAAAAACAGTCCGATCACTGCCACAACACAACAGGTTGCTACATACTTCATAACGTTACTATTTTTCATAAGCAGCCTTTTTGGTTGTGGGACGTTTCTGTTTCCCAAGCTTGAAGTCATGATTCGGTTTAACAGGTGGCCAGTAATACATCCGTCCATCCTTTCTGCTGTGGCGGCAGCGGAAAACACTATTTCCGAATCGATCATAAAGCCAACGGCTTAAATTTGAGAGTTGCTCCTCACTGAAGTAATGCCGCAGGAGGCAACTCAGCTAAAATTTATATTCCAGTCTAGCCGTTAATATCTCAGTGTCCACGGTCGGATTGGCAAAGCCGTTGCTGTCGTCATCGTCCTGCATAAAGTTGGCGTATTTCACCAGCAATTTCAGGTTGTCACTGATCGGCTTGACCACGACAACATCCACCTCGTCGCCGTAGGTGCCATCAAACTGATCGTCTTCATAGCTATCGAAGTAGTGGTAGATGACACTGAGTTTTACGCCGAGAAACGTCGTGGCGACTTTGGCGTAGTAGTCCTGCAGACCAGGCGTCAAGCTGCCACCGTTGGTTGACAGAAACAGATCGGCAAAGCCGTTGAACTTATGTGCCGTGCTGTACAGGGTATCGAAAGGACGATCGTCGCCATCCTGACCAGAGATGTAGGAATAGCCAACGCCGAAATCAATCGGTGCAACGGTGGCACCGGCATAGAGATTCAGCATATCGGCATCGTGGTCCTCGCCATCGGCAAAGTCTGTCTGCAGCGTGTAATCAAGCGCATAGTTAAACATGCCAGGCTTGCCCACCACCCGTACGCCATAGGTAGCGCTGTCGCGCGCCGAATCCGCGGTGCTTTCCGTGTCCAGCAGATAACCATAAACGGAGAGTGTGTGGTTTTTGACACCGGCATAGTGAGCATTGATCAGGTAAAAATGATCGAGGTCGACATGGGTCAAGGCAATGGTATTGACCTGATTGACATAACCGGCGAACAGGGTGAGATCTTCGATGCTCTTGTTGGTTACGGTGACGGCATCGAAAGATTGACCATTCAGCCGCCAGCCAATATTGCCCAGCAAGCGGGCATCGTCGAGGATGATTTCCTGACGTCCCAGGCGAACCGTGGTCTGCGGCAGGCCGTTATAATCAAGATGGGCTTTATACAGGCGATTGCCGTCCGGGTCGGCGATCAGATCGCGGTCGGCTTCACCACCATCCGCATGGCGAAATTCTTCCCAGGCATTGGTCAGGTTATGGAATTGTGCGTAGAGACTGAAGTGATGAAAATCTCCTGTCTGGTAACCAATACGCGTGCGAATGCTGAGTTGTTTTGCTGGACTTGTGGCGTCATCCCGGTTTTTATATTCAAAGCTGGTCAGAACACCAACATCAACTTTACCGGCCTGTAATGCAGCCGTAACGTCATCAACAACAGTCGCTGCCGACCAACCTGCTGTCGTCAGACACAATAGCAGTGACCATAAAACGCTGCGCACGAGCACTTTCATCATATTTTCTCCCTTTTCCACACATTCGTCGTTATTCTTTTTTCAACGGCACAGCCAGTACGGTGCTGCCGTTGGCCTCTGGTGCGTATAGTTCAACGAATGTGCCAAAGGGGCACGACACTTCTATCTAGCTGTTTTATGAGGTTTTTCTACGGGAGAGTTTTACAAGGAGGAAGGAATGCGGAAGAGCGTGACAAGAAGTGTTACCATGGAGTAACAAAACACGACCACAAGCGTTACCATCAGGTAACGCGACTATCATTGAGATTGTAGCGTTGGATTTTTTCCCAGAGACTCTTGCGGGAAATGCCAAGAGTTTCTGCTGTTTTAATTTTCTTGTAATCACACAGTTTCAGTGCGTTGGCAATGTAATCCCGTTCAAAAAAATCCACCGCCTCTTTGAGGGAAACACCCTCTTGCATTGCGTATTGAGCCCCTGCGACAACCGGGGCATCCAGTAAATCCTGAGGCAGGTCATCGGGGAGGACCAGCTCACCACTACTCAAGGCAACGGCACGCTCCATGGCGTGTTCCAACTGACGAATATTCCCGGGAAAATGATGATGCAATAGAATCGCCAGAGTCTCTTTTGCCAAGTGACGCACCGGTTTCTTCATTTGGGTGGAAAACTTTTCCAAAAACATTTCTGCCAACGGTTCGATGTCTTCACGTCGCTCACGCAACGGAGGAACCTCGATATGAATAACATTGAGACGATAAAACAGATCTTCGCGGAAAGCACCACTGGACACATCCTCGTTAAGGATGTGGTTTGTCGCTGCAACAATTCGTACATCAATCAGGACTTCTGCTTTGCCGCCAAGCGGCTGTACCCTGCGCTCCTGCAGCACGCGCAACAACTTCGCCTGGGATGCCAATGGCAGATCGCCGATTTCGTCGAGAAACAACGTGCCACCATTGGCCAGTTCAAACTTGCCTTTACGGTTTTCTGTCGCACCGGTAAAGGCGCCTTTAACATAGCCAAACAACTCGGACTCAATCAGGTTTTCCGGCAATGCGGCACAATTCACCTTGACCAGTGGACCATTACAACGTGGACTGTTCTGATGCAGCAACTCCACCACACATTCTTTACCGGTTCCGTTTTCACCGGTAACCAGGACCGTTGAATCAATTTGCCCGAGCGAAACCGCCATATCCATAACACGCTGAGCCGCTTCACTGTGGACAACCAGGCATTTCATCTTCTCTCCCCCCTGGCGAGTACGAAGAACTTCATTCTCTTCACGCAAACGTTTCTCTTCGGTAACATCACGGCTGATCAACAACGTGCCGAGATAGGCGCCATCCGGAGACTTTATCGCGGTATAAGAATTCGCAAAGAAGCGTTTTTGAGCTTGTATGATTCGGCTACCCGAGGAGATACGACCCGATTTAAGACTTTCAATCAGCTGGCGAATGCGCCCGTGCATTCGTTCAGGATGCAATGAATAGATGCTGCGGCCCAGAATGCGCGCCGCTTTGACCTTACGGATACGCTCTGCCGCCGAATTACAGATGCAGATCTCATCAGCAGCATTGAGAAAGACAACGCCATCGGCCATATCTTCAATAATTGATTGGTAGATCGAAGAAAATTTTTGTTCCATAAGCCCTCCCAAGCGTTTCCATTCAGTAACACTTTAGCGGGCAATCGAACAGACTGCAACGCATAAAAAAGGGGTGCCCAGTTGGGCACCCCATAGTTAATTCCAAAATATCGATTAAATTTTTTAGCGCAATTACTCGATACCAGCAGCAGCTTCGAGCATTGCAGTGGTAACGGACTTAGGACGCTCGATAGCGTAACCCAGAGCACGGTCCCAAGTGATGTTTGCCAAGCAACCCAGAGCACGACCAACACCGAACAGAACAGTGTAGAAATCGTACTCGGTCAGGCCGTAGTACCACTGGATAACACCGGACTGTGCGTCAACGTTCGGCCAGGGGTTCTTCGCTTTACCATGCTCGAGCAGTACGTCCGGAGCCACTTCGTAAATCATGGCAACCAGTTGGAACAGAGGATCTTCTTTCAGGCCCGGAGTGTTCAGGCAGAACTCGCGCTGAGAAGTGTAACGGGGGTCGGTCTTACGCAGAACAGCGTGACCGTAACCCGGGATAACTTGACCGCTGTTGAGCGTATCCCACAGAGCAGCTTTGAGCTCGTCTTTAGTAGGTACTTTGCCGCCCAGTTTCTCCATGAAGTTTTGAGTCCATGCGAGAACTTCCTGGTTAGCCAGACCGTGCAGAGGACCGGCCAGACCGTTGATACCTGCAGCATAAGAGTAGTATGCGTCAGACAGAGCAGAAGCAACCAAGTGAGTGGTGTGAGCGGAAACGTTACCGGACTCGTGGTCGGAGTGCAGGATGAAGTACATACGTGCAACGTCTTTGTACTCATCGCACTGACCGATCATGTGCGCGAACTGACCGCCCATATCCAACTCAGGATCAGGAGCGATATGCGTGTCACCTTTGTACTTCATGCGATAGATGTATGCTGCGATGGGACCCAATTTAGCCATCAGGTTGTTGGAGTCTTCCAGCATATCTTCCCAGCAAGTCATTTTGTTGAACTTACCGGCAGCATAGTTAGATGCGAATACGGAATCACGTTGCATAGCAACGATAGCGGCAGAGAACATAGCCATCGGGTGAGAATCGCGAGGCATAGCGCGCAGAACGTCGACAACGTAAGCAGGAACGGCTGAACGTTGTTTCCAGTCCTCAACAACTTCCAGAGTTTGCTCCATGGTCGGAACATCGCCGGTCAGCAGCAGATACCAGAAACCCTCAACATAAGGATAGTCACTACCCGGAACCTTGGGCAGAGCCGCAAAAGTCTCAGGAATCGTCATACCACGGAAGCGGATGCCTTCCATCGGGTCGAGGTAAGAGATATCGGTAACCAGGCACTTGATACCGCGGGCACCACCAATAGCTTGAGCGATGGATACTTCGCCCAGGGAAACATCACCAAACTCTTTGACCAGACGGGTGGTACGAGGACGGTGAGCATCGATCTTTTGCTTCAATACTTCCTTCAGTGTTGACATGTTTCTCTCCTTATAAAATGAATAAGAAAACAGGGTGATATTTCTACCACCAACCGACTACATAGCCTCAAGAGGGAGTCCCCCGACAGCCCACTTGAGGGGTAAAACTTGGTGAGAATGACGTAGAGTGAACGACGTCAATTTCGTCTAGAAGTTTTAACAAACTCAATATAGAGCGTCAAGGGGTTTTTGTATACAGTATTCTGCCGACAGCGTTGACATTTTTATTCCTTCCCTTTTTACCCCATGCTACAATGCCTAAATAATGTGCATTACACCGTTAAAAATCGGCTCCCTGAGCCTGGACAACAACCTCATTCTGGCACCAATGGCCGGGATCACAAACTCGCCATACCGCCAGATTGCTATGGAAGCAGGGGCTGCGTTAACCTATTCTGAAATGGTCAGCGGCAACGGCCTGATTCGTGACGGCCTCAGGACTCTCGAACTGTTAAAACGAGCAGCCATTGAGACCCCTTTTGCGGTTCAGCTCTTTGGAGACGATCCTCAGGTCCTGGCAGAAGCAACACATATTGCCAGTCGTTATGGTGAGTTGATCGATCTCAACATGGGCTGTCCGGTTAAAAAAGTTATTCGCTCCGGGGCAGGCAGTGCCCTGATGCGCGAACCGGAGAAAGTTCAAAAAATCATTGCAGCGATGCGCAAGGCAACTCCCCTGCCCTTAACGGTAAAAATTCGCTCGGGATGGACTCTTGACGAAATCAACTATCCTCTTATTGGTCGGATTTGCCAAGAGGAAGGAGCGGATGCCATCATTCTACACCCGCGCACCCGCTGCCAGGGTTTTGGAGGACACTCCTCCTGGGAACATATTGGAGAACTAAAGCGTCAGCTGTCGATTCCCGTCATTGGCAGTGGCGACGTCAAAAGTGCGAACGATGCCTTTACCATGTTTCAGGAAACCAGCTGCGACGGGATTATGATCGGTCGTGGCAGCTATGGCAATCCCTGGCTTTTTAGTGACATCCTGAAACAGTCGCGAGGGGAAAAGATAGTACCGCCGACACGAGAGCAGCGCTTAGCAACGGCACGACATCATCTTGATCTGTATTCTGATGAGTTTGGAGAACGAAAAACATTACTCGACATGCGTAAGCACCTGTGCTGGTATTCGCGTGGTCTGAGTGGTGCGACGGAGTTTAGAGCCAACATTAATCGCTGTGAGACCCTGAACGAGATCAGGGAGCTGTGTTTCCATTTTTTCAGCCAAGAAAGTCATTGACCCGTGTCCTCTACAAGACCTTCAGACCACCTGGCACAAAATATTCTGGCCAGCACCACCGAAGCCATTATTGTCATTGATTTGGATTACAGTATTGCCCTACTCAACCCTGCAGCCCAAAATCTCACCGGCATGTCGGCTCGTCAAGCAACCGGTCAGCATGTTGAAGAGTTATTTAAGGACCAGGAGGGATTACTCTACCTGATCAATACATCCATGCAGGAAGGCCGATCCATCTCCGACCGCGAGACCATCCAGCTGCAACGCCCCAATGCCGCAGATTTGCCGGTCAGTGCAACAGTTTCCCCGCTCTTTACCGACACTGGCCGCCAGGAAGGGGTGATCCTGTCCCTGCATGACGCGTCCCACGTCCGCCAACTTGAGCAAGATGTTCAACGCGCGGACCGCTTGGCGATGTTGGGCACCCTGGCCGCCGGGCTGGCCCACGAAATCAAAAATCCCCTTGGAGGGATCAAAGGAGCAGCTCAGCTTTTAACCATGGAGCTGGCCAAGCGGAATGACCTGCTCGAATACACTCAGGTCATGATCAAGGAAACGGATCGCATCAATGAAATCATTGAAGAGCTGATGAATCTGACGACTCCGCGCTCTCAGGTTCTCAGCGAAGTCAACCTAGCCAAGATCATCCGTGAAATTGTTCTCCTCCAGCAACAATCCGAGGCGGCGGAAGATAAAACGTTTGACCTGCAACTTGACCCGACCATTCCACCCATCACCGGCGACCAGACTCTGTTAACCCGGCTGTTGCTCAACATCATCAAGAATGCCGTTGAAGCAACAAGCGCAGGCGGAATTATCACGATCTCAACCCGGATTGACACCCAGCACCATCTGACCCGGCCTGGGCACACACCCGTACCCTTCGTTGTCGTCAAAATCACCGACAATGGCTGCGGGATCGGTAAAGCATTGCTGAAAAAAATCTTCACCCCTTTTTATACAACAAAAAGTACCGGAAGCGGCCTCGGGCTGGTCATCAGCCAGAAAATTGTTTCCGACCATGACGGACTGCTTCACTTTGACAGTGTCGAAGGCCAAGGAACCTGTTGCAGCATTTTCCTTCCCTTCAAGCGGGACTATAATGACATTTCAACTTCTGATTTGACCTGCACGGAGTAAAACCATGGCTCTTGAACATGTTCTGGTTGTTGACGACGAAGAAAGTATCCGTTGGGTACTCTCCAAAGCTTTGGCGCGCCAGGGACTGAAAGTTGACCTGGCAGATTGTGGTGCCAGTGCGCGCAAACTGCTCGAAGAAAATGAGTACGACCTGGCCCTGATCGACATCAAAATGCCAGATATTTCCGGCCTTGACCTTTTGGACGAACTCCACGAAAACTTCCCGCGTCTTTCTGTCATTATGATGACAGCAGAGTCCTCAATGAAAAATGCTGTGGAAGCGATGAAACGTGGCGCATACGACTATATCACCAAGCCGTTTGACCTGGATGCTCTGGACGGCATCATTCTCAAAGCACAGAAGATTGCCAACACACAGGCAGAAGTGTTGCGCTTAAAAAGTGCCATCAAAAACCAGAACCAGGCAGAACGCAGCATCATCGGCAACAGCAAACCCATGCAAGAGGTTTACAAACTGCTTGGCAAGGTTTCAGCATCGGATATCACGGTTCTGATCACTGGTGAGTCCGGCACCGGTAAAGAGCTGATTGCTCGCGCCGTTCACTTCAACAGCAAGCGGGTAGGGCAGCCATTTGTTGCCTTGAACTGTGCGGCAATTCCGCATGAACTGCTTGAAAGCGAACTGTTCGGTTTTGAAAAAGGGGCTTTTACCGGAGCGACGGAGCGCAAAATCGGTAAGTTTGAACAGGCCAACAACGGCACCATTTTTCTCGACGAGATCGGCGACATGCCTCTTGAATTACAGGCCAAGCTGCTTCGCGTCATCCAGGAAAAAGAGATTACTCGCACTGGCGGCAACCAGGCGATCGATATTGACGTCCGCATTGTCGCAGCGACCAATCAGGATCTTGAAAAATGTGTTGAAAAGAAAACCTTCCGCGAAGATCTTTATTATCGCCTCAATGTGCTGCCCATCAGTTTGCCGCCATTACGTGAACGTGCCGAAGACATCCCTCTTCTGGTCGACTTTTTTATTCGCAAGGCAAATGATGAATTCGGTTCCGTCGTGAGCAGCTGCAGCGAAAAAGCCATGCAGCAATTGGTTCGCTACCCCTGGCCCGGCAATATTCGCGAGCTGGAAAACACCATTCAACGTGCCTGTTTGCTCAGCCAGGGCCAGGTTCTGCGTGGCAGTGACTTCCCACAACAGACGACTGACGCTCCGGTCCAGGAGGAGAACGACTCTCTCGAAGGACTAATCGAGGCGAAACTACGAACTTCACTGGCAAAAAAAGATATCGTTGAGGTCAATGACCTCTACGAAATGGTCCTCCACCAGATGGAACGTCCTTTAATACGCATTATTCTCGACAAAACACGCGGCAATCAGGTTCGTGCCGCCGAGATTCTGGGCATTAATCGCAATACGCTGCGAAAAAAGATTCAGACTCTAGGGATCATTCCGGAAAAGAATGGCGGGGAGTAAACAGCCAAAAAATGGAACAAAACCAAAAAGCCCTGTCCGAACAGACAGGGCTTTTAAAATTCTTCCCGTTTCGACTGATTCTCGAAGCGGGTAAACTGACCTCGAAAGGTCAGATGGACGGTCCCGATCGGACCGTTACGCTGCTTGCCGATAATAATCTCAGCATCCTGCTCATGCCCCTTGTCACAACTGCCATCGCGCTTTCGACACGCCTCGCAATAGACCGACTCGCGATAAACGAACATAATGACGTCAGCATCCTGCTCAATCGCACCGGACTCACGTAAGTCCGCCATGATCGGTCGTTTATCCGTCCGGTTTTCCAGAGACCGGTTCAACTGTGACAGGGCAATGACCGGAACATTGAGTTCTTTGGCCAGAGCCTTAAGTGAACGGGAAATTTCTGAGATTTCCTGCTGTCGACTTTCAGGATTGCTGCCCTGCATCAACTGCAGGTAGTCGATAACGATCAGACCAAGATCATGCTCAGCTTTAAGCCGTCTTGCTTTTGAGCGCAATTCCAGCACTGAAATCGCCGGAGTATCATCAATAAAGATCTTCGCTTCTGAGAGCAAACCAGCGCCATTGGTCAGTTTCGGCCAATCTGTTTCACCAAGATGGCCGGTGCGCAAACGACTGGCATCGACGCGTGCCACAGAGCACAACATCCGCTGCACCAACTGCTCTTTACCCATTTCCAGTGAGAATACCAGCGCGGCACAAGGGCGATCAGCATGCATGGCTGCATACTCAACGACATTGAGACAAAAAGCCGTCTTTCCCATGGATGGACGCCCGGCAACAATAACCAAGTCACCAGGCTGAAGACCTGCGGTCATGGTATCCAGATCAGTATAGCCCGTAGGAACACCCGTCACCAATTCCTTACGTTCATACAGCTTTTCTATCGCCTTGAACGTGTCCTTCATGATCTCCTTGGTGGAGAAATAGGAAGGCCGCGTTTTCATGCTGGAGATCTCGAAGATGGATTTTTCAGCCCAATCTAGGGTTTTGTCGATCTCCTGCCCTTCGTAGCCGCGCGTGGCAATTTCAGTCGCCACGTTGATCATGTGGCGGGCCACGGCTTTCTCTTTCATCAGCTTGGCATAATAGGCGATATTGGCCGCTGTCGGCACATAATCGACCAGAGTTGCGAGGTAGTGACTTCCACCAACGGCATCCAGTTGATCGTGCTGTTTGAGCTCAGCCGTCAGCGTCACCAAGTCGGCGGGTTCGTTACGTTCGGAAAGGGCGATCAGGGCAAGAAAAATCTGACGATGACTTTCGCGATAAAAGTCATCCGGGATGAGCAACTCCAGCGCTTTATTCAGCGCGTCGTTCTCAAGCAGAACCCCTCCGAGCACAGACATCTCGGCTTCAAGGTTCTGGGGCGGTAAGCGGTGAGTCGGCGTCTCTGTCATAAGAGGCATTACCATCGGCAACGCCCCACAAGGGGCGTTGCCGACATGTGAAGATTACTCGGCAGCTGCAACAACAGAAACTTTAATTTCTGCGACAACATTACCGGGCAGTTTGACACCAACAGTCTGCTCGCCGAGAGATTTAATCGCTTCATCCAATTGGATTTTCTTGCGATCAATTTCAATATCGGCCGCAGCCAGTTTGGCAGCAATATCAGCACTGGTAACCGAACCGAACAGCTTGCCTTCTTCACTGGCACGCAGTTCAAATTCACAGGCCACCGCCTCGATTTTAGCTTTAAGAGCCTCAGAAGTTTTAGCAATTTTCAGAGCTTTGCGCTCCAATTGACGCTTCTGATGTTCAAATTCTTTCACATTGCCCTGATCCGCAACAACAGCGAACCCCTTGGGCAGCAAAAAGTTACGGGCATAACCCGGCTTCACTTTTACGATCTCGCCGATCTCACCCAGTCCATCGATACTTTCAGTCAAAATGATTTCCATCGTTCTCCTCCACAAAGGATCTACGTTGTCTTTACGCGTGGTTTTCGAAAGTCGAACCACATATCAAACACCCCGATGGCGGTTACCAACAGAGGCAAGGGATTCACCACGAGGATTAGCAAATAGCCAAACACTCGTGACAGGGTCGAAAACGCTTTTTTCCGAAAGAAAAAAGTGATGATGGCAATGCCCTGCAGAAAATATAACGGTAAAAGCACCGTTAAACTATTCAAAGCCACCAGTTGTATCGCAGGTTGATTGATCAACAGGGAAAAGCCTGCAGTAATCAACAACCAAACAAGATACTCTGAGATTTTGAAATGGTGAAACAAACAACCTGGCACAGCATAGCTACGATGCGGTGCAGCCTTCAACAAGCTTACGGTCATCAATGACACCAATAAAAATGCCGTCACCGCCAGGCCCCAAAAAGACTGGCGAAAAAAATCTGCCGTGGAATCCAGAACCGTATAAAGGTTGTTCAACTGTTCCTTGGGCAGATCAGCCTGATCGTAAATTGAACGGGCGGCTGTAACCTCATTGTCAATGTACTGGTTCACCATCTGAGTGATGGTCATATCGTGTTGCACGGCATAGCCGGAGGCAAAGCCGGTGACAAGCAGCGCTGTACACAACGTACAGATTAAAACACTTCTGAACCAGGATATCCCTTTTTTCAACAGCCATGGCATACCGATGGACACCAAGGAAAATTGAACCAGATAGATACCGCAGGAGTAAAAACCGGCAACACCGTACTGAACGGCTGCCGTGATTCCTACACCGACAAACGCACTCAAAACCCCATATCGCATCCCTACATAGGCCAAAGGAAAAGCCATAAACAGATTGAGAAATGCAGAGACAGGTCCGAGCGTTGCCGCACTCAACAACAGGCTATTGGTGACGACACATCCGAGCAACACCGCAATGAGGCGGTTCATGCCACCCGGATTTTCCTGCACAGCAAAATTGATTGCCAATTAATCGACCGTCCGGTTTGAAGTAAAGGACAACAGAGCAATATTACGTGCACGTTTGATTGCCTCAGTTACTTTGCGCTGATGTGTCGCGCAGTTCCCGGAAATACGGCGAGGTACAATTTTACCGCGCTCAGAAATGAAATAGCGCAGGGTGCGAACCTCTTTGTAATCAATTTTCAGTGAACTGTCTGCGCAGAAACGGCAACCTTTACGACGACCAAAACGACGACGGGGTGCCCCTTTTTTTGCAAATGCCATAATTCAATCCTCCAGAATATTGTCGGTTATCTGTTACTCGTCAGCTTCTTCGTCAGCAGCGTCTTCATCGTCTTCTTCTACGCTCTGCTCGACTTCGGAAACTTCTTCAAGGCCATTTTCAAGGATCAGAGTCTGAAACTTGATGATGGCATCATCGAGACGCATACGACGCTCGAATTCCTTGATGACAACATTCTCAGCATTGAAGTTAATCAGAACATAAGTGCCCTGCTCGTGTTTCTTAACGGGATAAGCCAAGCGCTTTGTGCCCCACTCGTCCACCTTAAGAATCTCAGCATTCTGGTCCGTCAACACGCCTTTAAATTTTTCGAGAACGGCAGTGTATTCGTCACCCACAATCTGAGGATTGACAATAAATACAGTTTCATAGGTACGCATGCGTAAACCTCCTCATGGATTTTAGCCCCGGTCTTCCCCGGAACAAGGAGCGAGCATTCACCTTAAATGCCCGACTTGCAGAACTGTGGTATGTAACACAGCACGTGCCAGAAGTCCAACGTTTTATCGTCTAAGTGCTAGACGTTGAAACGAAAATGCATCACGTCACCATCGTGAACGCGATATTCTTTTCCTTCAACCCGCAACAAACCCTTCTCTTTTGCACCAGCTTCACCACCGGCAGCAATAAAGTCGTTGTAGGCGATCACTTCAGCACGGATAAATCCTTTTTCAAAATCGGTGTGAATCACACCGGCCGCCTGTGGTGCGGACGCATTCAAAGGAACCGTCCAGGCGCGAACCTCTTTGACTCCAGCCGTGAAATAGGTAATCAACCCCAGCAGGCGATACCCGGCCTGAATCATCTGGTCGAGACCGGACTGGTCCAGTCCCATTTCCTGAAGAAAATCATTTTTTTCTGCCGCATCAAGCTCGGCGATTTCCGATTCGATCTTACCGCAGATAATGACAACCTCGGCACCTTGTTCAGCGGCGTAGTCACGAACCTTCTGAACGTGCGGATGTTCTCCCGCCAGATCATCCTCTGCTACATTGGCAACATAAAGAACAGGCTTGATGGTGATCAGGTGCATGTCGCGCACCATCGCTTTTTGTTCATCAGTCAGCGGGGCAACACGGGCAGGCTGGCCATCATTCAGGCATTGCTCAAGACTTTCCAGAGCGACGAGTTCAGCCTGACTCGCCTTGTCACCGCTTTTGGCCAGTTTCTGAATCCGCGTTTTACGCTTCTCAACACTTTCCAGATCGGCCAGATTCAGTTCGGTCTGTATGACATCGATATCTCGTAACGGATCAACGGAACCATCAACATGCACCACATTATCATCTTCAAAACAACGGACAATATTGGCAATAGCATCCACCTGACGGATATGGCCGAGAAACTGATTGCCGAGACCTTCCCCCTTGCTGGCACCTTTCACCAGTCCGGCGATGTCGACAAACTCCATGGTGGTGGGCAACACACGCTGTGGCTTAACAATCGCTGCCAACGCATCAAGACGTTTATCCGGCACAGCGACGACACCGACATTGGGCTCAATCGTACAAAAAGGATAGTTGGCGGATTCGGCACCGGCCGAAGTGATCGCGTTGAAAATGGTCGATTTGCCGACATTCGGCAACCCGACAATGCCACACTTGAATCCCATAATGGTTCTCCAAACAACGATAGCCGGGGCAGTTGCCCCGGCTATCCATTATCGACATGCGTCGTATCTTACTAGGCCAGCAACGGAGCAATAACCAGAGAAACAACACTCATCAGCTTGATGAGGATATTCATGGCTGGACCGGAGGTGTCTTTGAACGGGTCACCAACGGTGTCACCGATAACGGCAGCAGCATGAGCCTCACCACCTTTTTTCTCACCCTCGAGCTTACCAGATTCAATATATTTCTTGGCATTATCCCAGGCACCGCCACCGTTGGACATCATAAGAGCCAGCAGAACACCAGCCAGGGTCGCACCGGCGAGCATACCGCCCAGCGCTTCTTTGCCCAGAACAAAACCGATCAGGACCGGAGCAACAACGGCAACGACACCGGGCAGAACCATCTCTTTGAGTGCCGCCTGAGCGGAGATATCAATACACTTCTCAGGCTCAGGCTTAACACCTTCTTTACCTTCGAGAAGACCGGGAATTTCACGGAACTGGCGGCGAATCTCTTCAACCATTTGACCGGCAGCACGACCGACACTGGTCATGGTCAGCGCGCCGATAAAGAACGGCAAGGCACCACCAATGAGCAGACCGACAACGGTGCGAGGTTGAATCAGGTTGATCGCTTCAAGACCGACCGTGGTTGCATAAGCTGAGAACAGTGCCAAAGCAGTGAGAGCCGCAGAACCGATGGCGAAACCCTTACCGACAGCCGCGGTGGTATTACCGATCGCATCCAGACCGTCAGTAATTTCACGAACCTCAGGACCAAGACCAGCCATTTCAGAGATACCACCGGCGTTATCGGCGATGGGACCATAAGCGTCAACTGTCATAGTGACACCAACAGTGGCCAGCATACCGACAGCGGCAATACCGATACCGTACAAGCCGGCAAAGTAGTTCGCTACCAGGATACCGGCGCAGATGATCAGGATCGGAGCAGCGCAACTCTCAAGACCAACAGCCAGACCAGCAATGATGTTGGTTGCCGGACCGGTTTTGCTGGCTTCAGCGATACGACGAACCGGAGCTTCGGCTGTGTAATATTCGGTGATCAGACCAATGGCGATACCGGCCAACGAACCACCAACCAGCGCCAGGAAAACACCAAAGCTCAGACCCATGATCAAGATGATGAACATGGACGCAGCCAGGAACAAGCCGGCAGCTACAAAGGTGGTCAGGCGAAGAGCGTCAGCAGGGTCCTTATGCGCAAAGCGCTTCATAGAGTAGATACCGACAGCGGAGAACACCAGGCCAAAGGCTGCCAGCATCAACGGCAGCGCCATAGCAGCCGACTGAACATCGTCACCACCAAGCTTGGTCAGCAGTTCGGGACTGGCTGCCGCAGCAATAGCGATGGTCGCGATGATTGAACCAACATAAGATTCAAAAATGTCAGCACCCATACCAGCGGTATCACCAACGCAGTCACCAACGTTGTCAGCAATAACACCAGGGTTACGCGGATCGTCTTCAGGAATACCTGCTTCAACCTTACCAACCAGGTCAGCACCAACGTCAGCAGCCTTGGTATAAATACCGCCACCGACACGAGCAAACAGAGCGATGGATGAAGCACCCATAGCAAAGCCGTTAATGTAACGGGCAGTTTCGGGATCGCCACCAAAGAAACCGTAGGCAATACCAACACCAACCAGACCAAGAGAAGCAACGGAAAGGCCCATAACGGCACCACCGTTATAAGAAACCTCCAGAGCTTTTGCCTGCCCGTGGAGTCGTGCGGCTTCCGTGGTACGAACATTGGCGCGGGTTGCAGCCTTCATACCGATAAAACCACAGGTCATGGAACACAAAGCACCGCCGACAAAAGCCAGTGCGGTTTGAATGCCCATACCGGCCAGGATCAGCAGAAATACTGCTGCAATGAAGATCGCCAGAACACGATACTCACGACGCAAAAAAGCCATCGCACCATTATGGATAGAATCCGAAATGTCTGCCATGACTTCATTACCTACAGGTTCAGCTTTAACTTTGTTATACAGCGTGATCGCAGCAGCAAAGCCCACGATCCCAAGAATTACGGCAAAATACGCCATTGCCAATCTCCCCCTTACGTTATGAATGTTTGTCTATGGGTTTAAAACATTGCGCCCGTTGTAATTGCACATGGCTTTCTGAAGCCCCTGATCAAGGATGGCTTCAACAATTTCAGCCGCATACATGAGCACAGTATTCAACTGCTTCTTTTCACTTGCGGAAAAGGCTTTCAGTACATAGGCAGCCACATCTGCACCCGCAGGCGGCCGATCCACACCGACACGAACCCTGATGTAATCACGTGTCGATAAGGCTTGATCAATGTGACGTAAACCGTTGTGGCCACCATGGCCGCCCCCCTGTTTGATCCTGACTTCACCAAACGGCAAGTCAATCTCATCGTGTATCACGACCAAATCCCCCGATGAGACATCGAGGGATTTACAGGCTGAAGCGACACTGGCACCACTAAGGTTCATAAAGGTCTGCGGCTGAAGCAGCATCACCTGCTGCCCACCACAACGGCCTAGACCATACAGGCCCTGATGACCTTTTTTTTTCAAAGAAATCTGATGGCGGGCTGCGAGTTCTTCGATGACCATAAACCCGACGTTATGTCGTGTTGCCGCATAACGCTCACCCGGATTTCCCAGCCCCGCAATAACCATCAGGATTATTCTTCGCCTTCGGCAGCTTCTTCTTCACCTTCAACATCGTCAGAAGGCTTATGGCCAACAACGGTGATCACGGTGAAATTGACATCGTGAGGCAGTTCAACACCCTCAGGAGCCGTTACGTCATTAATGTGAACAACATCACCAATTTCCAGAGCCTCAACATTAATGTCGATGTGTGCCGGAACATTGGAAGGCAGACAGACAACTTCCAGCTCTTTACGGATCACCTGCAGGTTGCCGCCAGCTTTTTCACCAGCAGATTTACCAACAGCATTCACCGGAACCATGAAAGAGACGGCTTTATTGGTATTAATGGCCTGAAAGTCAACGTGAGTGGGATCACGACGGATAGAATCCACCTGAATATCCTTAACAACAGCCAGCACACCATTAAAAGGACCTTCCCCCTTCAGGGTGAGCAGGGTGTTCCATCCAGCTTCACCACTGATCGCCTTTTGAAGAGCTTTGGGCTCAACATTAATGGCGCAGGGCTCAATTCCTGGGCCATAGACAACACCCGGGACCAGACCGTCACGGCGAGCACTACGGGCGCCACCTTTGCCTACCCGCTCACGCAGGGCAATATTCAATTCTGCTTGTGCCATGATTTTACTTCCTCCATATAAACAGTGTCGGCGTTGCGCCGTGAACGCCTTATTAAGTTAAACAAACAATGAGCTAACCGAATCGTCGGAATGAATGCGACGAATCGCTTCTGCGAGCAACCTCGAAACAGGGAGTTGACGCAATTTGGGACACTTTTCTACTTTATCAGCACAGGGAATCGTATCAGATACGACGACCTCTTCAAGACAGCTGTCGTTAATGCGATCGAGCGCCGGACCGGACAGAACCGGGTGGGTTGCGTACGCATAAACCTGACGGGCGCCTTCCCCTTTCAATGCTTCCGCTGCATGACAGAGCGTACCAGCCGTATCGATCATGTCATCTACGATGATGCACACCTGGTCCTTAACATCACCGATGATGTGCATAACTTCGGATACATTCGGACCACTGCGGCGCTTATCGATAATTGCCAATCCGGCATCAAGTCGTTTGGCAAAGGCACGAGCCCGCTCAGTACCACCGGCATCAGGAGACACGATCACCACCCGCTCCTTGAAACGGGACTGAACATCTTCCAGCAGCACCGGCGCCGCATAGAGATGGTCGACGGGGATATCAAAAAAGCCCTGAATCTGACCAGCGTGCAGGTCCATGGTCAAGATACGGTTCATCCCAGTTGTCGAAAGGAGGTCGGCAACAAGCTTGCCTGTGATCGGAGTTCGCGGTGCGACCTTGCGGTCCTGTCGAGCATAACCGAAATATGGAATAACCGCTGTAATACTGGCTGCAGAGGCTCGCTTGAGCGCATCCGCCATGATCAGCAGTTCCATCAGATTGTCGTTGGAGGGAGCACAGGTTGATTGAATGACATAGACATCGCGGCCACGAACATTCTCGCCGATCTCAACCATGATTTCGCCATCAGAGAAGCTTTTTACATTGGCACTACCCAGAGGCACAGAGAGGTGGCCGCAGATATCACTAGCCAGGGCCAGATTCGAATTTCCTGCAAAAACCTTGAATTTGTTCACGTCACATCCTGATGAAACGGCAAAACGACACACCGCCTGCATGCAGGCGGCACAAACAAAAAAAACCTCTCAACGCATGGTGTGCTCGGGCAACCAAACTATCATCGTAAGAGGTTTTAAAGTGGCTGGGGCGCCAGGGATCGAACCTGGGAATGCCGGAATCAAAATCCGGTGCCTTACCGCTTGGCGACGCCCCATCATTGACTTTATAAGTTACGACCAGTGGCCCATTTTCAGCTAGAGATCGTCTGAGCGAGTCGTGGAGGCGTTATACAACAAAGCTTGTGGGGTGTAAACAAAAAAATGGCCTCAAAGAAACTTTCTTACCGTTTACAGCGGGGAAACAACTTCACACCACCAACCATGCCGACTTTTCAAATTTTCTGCCGCTTTTTCGGCATTTTCGCGACCACTAAAAACGCCGAAAACAGTGGCGCCGCTACCCGACATCAGCGTTCCAGATGCCCCACATTCAGCCACGGCATTTTTCACATCGGCAATAACAGGCTGCAAACCAATTGCGACCCGCTCCAGATCGTTATGCAACAACTGACACAATCCAGCCATCTGGGCAATTTCACCAACAGGAGTACAGTGACTAAAATCCTCCGGGCATAAGCCTTGATACACTGCGGCCGTCGACACCGGAACCCCTGGGTTAACCAGTAACAACTGATAATCAACAGACAGGCGCAGAGGAGAAAGCTTCTCACCAATCCCACGCGCCCAAACTGTTTCGTTCTGCAAAAAAAACGGGACGTCCGCCCCCAGCTGCAGCGCCAGCTCTTTTAATCTCTTTTCCCTGACCGCCCCCCCTAGCATACTGTTCAACGTCAGCAACACGCTGGCCGCATCAGAAGAACCACCGCCCAAACCAGCAGCCACAGGAATTCTTTTAGCCAGTTGCAACTCAACACGCTTGCAAAGACGCGCTTCCTGGAGAACAAGTCGAGCCGCACGAACGGCAATATTTTCCTCACCGGGACAGAGAGGGACCTGATCATCATCAAGCAAAACACCATCGCCGTCAGAAACAGTCACGGTCAACGTGTCACTCAAAGAGACTTTCTGCATGACCATACACAGTTCGTGATAGCCATCCGGACGACGCTTCTCAACATGTAGACACAAGTTGACCTTTGCCGGCGCACTGACCGTCTGACAGTTTGTCATGATTACAACCTTTAAACAGGAACCGGCAAAAGATTGCCAAAAGAAAGGGATCAGGTCTCCAGACTGTCCATCACCGCTTGAGACCATTCAATTGATTCAATATAGGCGTTTCGTACCCGGTCCTCGTCATACCCGCTCGCGACAACCGCACTCCAATTCGCCTGCTCATACTCTTCAACACAGGTCAACGCTTTTCCGGCACCACCACCTCGCTCCAACAAGGCTGTCGTTACCTCACGGTCAAGGGGAAGATTCTCAAGGACATCTTTCATCGGGGCATCAAACATACTATCCAGCAATGAAAACAACCCGACTGTAAAATACATGCCTCGCCTGTCGGCATCATCCTCACCACAAAGCAGTTCACACATTTTGCCACGGATCAGGGCCATGGTCATCAGCTCCTGGGGCTTATCATCGACAGTCCCCATGGCAACAATGCATGCCCAATTGCGGATATGGATCAGGCCAAGATACACGATGGCCTGACGAATGGACTTAACTTCTGACAACAAACTGTAAAAGCTGGAGTTGATCTGACGCAACAACTTGACACACAGGTTGACATCGGTCTCGATAATCTCTTCCAGTTTACCAAGATCAATATCCGGTCGCTGCAGTTCCGTCATCAGCCGCAACATGGCTAATCGCCCCGGAGGCAGACGACGACCGGAAACAACCTGGGGTTTACTGAAAAAGTATCCCTGGAAATAATCAAAACCGAGTCGACGGCAGAATTGATATTCGTCGTCCGTTTCAACCTTTTCAGCAAGAAGTTTGATTTTTTTGATACGACGTAATTTTTCGACCTGCTCACGGACCTGATCGCGCGTCAGTTCCAGTACATCAACCTTGACAATATCAGCCAGCTCAACGAGAGGCTCAAGACCATCCTCAAGGACAAAATCATCCAGAGCAATAAGGTGACCACTTTTCGACAGACTTTTCAGAGCATCAATAACGACCGGTTCGGCCGTGACGGTTTCCAACACTTCAACAACCAATTGATCCGTACTGAAAGGCACATCAGCCCCCTTGATGAGGGAACCGCGTGTAAAATTACAAAAGGCTTTTCGTGTTCCGACGAGACGGTCAAGCCCTAACTCCGTCAGCGCATTGACCACGACTTCAGAGCTTGCTGCATCAAAGTCCGTAATCACCGCTCGGTCAACAAAACCGTGCCGATACAGAAGTTCATAGGCATAAACCCGCAGATGGCGATCAAAAATTGGTTGTCGGCCGATAAAAAAATCCTGCATGGTCCCCTGTATCCCGAATTGAAAATTCTATAATGTGCCGAGTAGAATAAGATAACAAAACTCGGCAGGAACCACTACCAAGAAGTTTACAGTAAAAAGAGAAAGCCTCCTCGCCAAGCGAAACTATGCGCTATCACGTTCCTCATCTTCATTTCTTTTGGCAAAATTGACCAGAGTTTCCGCCATCTCAACCAGGCGCTGCTGCACCCGACCATTGACTGAATCGGGCGGCCAGGCTCCTTCTTCCTGTTCGCCAGCAGGGAGGTTGGTCAACAATTCCAATCCTTCATCTATCGTTGATACGGCCCATACATGGAACTTACCTTGTCGACACGCGTCGATGACGTCATCACTAAGCATCAGGTTCTTCACATTGGCCTGCGGAATCATCACCCCTTGCTCACCGGTTAAACCAACCACACTGCACAACGCGAAAAAACCTTCAATTTTTTCATTTACACCACCGATCGCCTGAATCTGGCCGCGTTGATTAACAGAGCCGGTAACGGCAACATCTTGGCGTAACGGGATACCTGCCAAAGTGGAGATCAGAGCAAATAATTCTGTTGAAGAGGCACTGTCTCCATCGACACCACCGTATGTTTGCTCGAAACACAAAGACGCTGAAAACGTCAGCGGAGTTTTCTGGCCAAACCGCTGAGAGAAAAATCCAGCTAAAATCATTACCCCTTTATCATGCACGGCACCGGATTGCTTCACCTCTCGTTCGATGGCAACGACACCTCTGCGGCCCAGACTCGCCGTCGCGGTTATTCGGGTGGGTAGCCCAAACTGATAGGCCCCTTGCATATAAACCGACAAACCGTTGATCTGCCCCACCATGGCTCCTTCAAAATCAACCATGATGGTCCCTTCGGCAATCAGCCGTCGAAGCTCCTCTTCGATCTGACTATTACGATAGCGATACGCCTCTAATGCCAGCACCACATGCTCGGCAGAGACCGTTTGTACATTCTGTTGTCGTGCGTAGAAACCGGACTCTTTGACCAAATCTGCGAGTTCCAGAAACCGGGAAGACATCTTGTCCCGATCTTCCGTCAAGCGCACGGCATGTTCAACGACACGGCTCACCGCCCCTGGATCAAAGTGAGGTAAGTCATGCTCACGGCATTGGCTGGCAATAAATTGGGCATACCGGGTTGCATTGCTCCAGGTATTGTCAATCGAACTGTTAAAATCTGCACGAATCTTAAAATACTTGCCGAAATCCGGATCATAGTGGTGCAACAAGTTGTACAGGTAGGCGTCACCAATCAATACAATCTTACAGTTAAAGGGAATCGGTCCGGGTTTGAGTGAAGCCATAGATATCAAACGCGCCTGCTCGGCAATATCCTCAATCACGACCTCTTTTCGCCTCAGGCAACGTTTTAACGCTTCATAAGAAAAATAGTTCATCAGCAGATCACGGCAATTCAACACCAGATAGCCGCCATTCGCACGATGAAGAGAACCTGCCTTAATCTTTGTGAAGTCCGTTGTCGCATTTCCCATTCGAATCACATGCTCAATACGACCAAATAAATTAAAGTAGGTTGGGTTCGTCTCAAAGATGACAGGCGCTCCTTCCAGCTCGCGATTATCCACAAGCAAATTAACCTCGAAGCGTCCCCAGAAAAGCTCTGAAGAATCTTCACCAGCCGCAAAAATCAGTTGACGTTCTTTGCGCGGACGAAACTCTTCAATATTAGCGATAATATCCTGCCGGCAACGAGCCAAATGTTCTATCACCGAAGGTTGCCCTTCATAACGCGACATAAGCTCAGAAAACAGATGGCTGGTTGTCATATCGACAATCTGTTCTTCCATCCCTTCAACAGCCTGCTGAACCTCTGCTTCGATTTCCCGCGTTTGAGCTAACACCGCGTTAAGAATGCTTTGCAACTTTGCTCCTTTTTTATCAATTTCATTGCGGTCGGTCTCGTCCAAAGCATCATATTCAGCCTGAGTCAGCGTTTCCCCATCTTTTGACGGCACTAAAACCAATCCACTGACGCTACGTTGAATTTCGAAGCCTTGTTCTGCAGCTTTCTGCTCAAGCCCCTCAAGCAATTTTTTACTTTTCAACTGGAACTCTTCTGTAATTTTTCCTTTGTATTGTTCGTATTCTTTCCCTTTGAACAGTTTTGGTAACTGTTCAGACAGACGACGGATCAACTCGGCCATGTCGTCCTGTATTTTTTTACCCATTCCGGGAGGGACACTGAACGCCAAGGGGGTTGCCCCTTGATCTAAATCGTGGATATAGCACCAATCCGCCGGAACAGTCTCCTTGCGGGCACGCTCTTCAAGGAGTTGACGAATTGCCGAAGTCCTGCCGGTGCCACTCCGCCCGGTAATAAACAGGTTAAAACCACCATTCGGCATCCCCAGACTCAGCTCGATGGCAGTCATTGCCCTTTCCTGACCGATTGGCCCGCTGAGCTCTTCAAGCTGCTCAGTCGAATCAAATTCGAATTGCTGCTCACAGCAGCACCATTTCAGCTCTTCTGCACGTAGTGGTGCGATTCGCATCAGAACCCTCCCTCTAGAAAGCAACGGTTTATATTAAACAATATCAAATCGTAAACAGGGTTCAACCGAGCAGTTTTCGGACACAAAAAAAGTCGAGCTTTACGCTCGACTTTTTGAAGTAACCATTTTTTGAAATAAGACTAGCCAAGATAGTGGTTATGATTCCTTGCCCGGTTGGCAACGATGGTTGAATCCAGCATCTCACCACAGCAACTGCATTTCCATGCTTCAAAGGAACGAACAAAGTCAAAATACTTTTCCGAATACATCCGACCTTTACATTTTGGACACTTCATTGCGGCTCCCCTTTCTTCAATTCTATTTTCACCATTGAAAACAAATTAAATTTGACGTTGTGCAGTGAAGATATTACACAAACAATGCCAACCGTGAGAGTTACAATTTAACCCACTAATAAAATGACGACAGTCCAGGTAGTTAGAGCAGGAATTTTCCCACATCAGCACCACAAAGATTCAATTTAGGGACATTTCCCAGATAAAACCTCAAAAAAACAGACAAAATCGTCACAAAAATGACGATTCTAAAGTTAAGTCTTTGGGCCAGTAAGCCTGTGGGCCCTTCGACATGACCAAAGACACACACCATTAATAAAATTATCCCAAATCGTTGACAAGCAACACCAGCATAAACTTTCCCCAAAGCCCCAAACAGGCGCATCGACTTTCGCAGTCAATTAAAAATAAAAAAACCCGCGAGGGTCGTCATAAAATTGGCGGCACCCGCGGGCTACACGTCATAAAAATGACGATTGGCTTATGATATATTTTTTTACTTCGTATCTTTGATCAACTTGTACTGCAATGCATCAATCAGGGCATGGTAAGACGCGTCAATAATATTGTCGCTGACGCCAACAGTTCCCCACCGGGTATCGTCATCGCCTGACTCAATCAGCACGCGTGTCACGGAGGCTGTCCCCTCGCCACTGGGCAGAACACGAACCTTATAATCAAACAGGCTCATCTCTTTAAGTTGTGGATAAAAATGCTCCAACGCTTTACGTAATGCGTTATCCAGTGCATTAACAGGACCTTCTCCTTCTGCTGCGGTGTGTTCGACACGCCCACCGACCTTCACCTTGACAGTCGCTTCAGAAAGAGGTTTGTCGCACTCCTTCTCCTTGGTGTCGATAACCCTGAAACCGATGACGGAGAAATAGTGACGCAATGTTCCCAACGCTCGACGCATCAGCAGTTCAAACGATGCTTCAGCCCCTTCAAACTGATAGCCCTTATTCTCCATATCCTTGATATCTTCAAGAATTTCAAGGGTCACGGGGTCTTTGCTATCGAGATTAATACCAAACTGTTCGGCTTTGGCCAGGATATTAGCGCGCCCCGAGAGATCGGACACCAGAACCCTTGTCGTGTTGCCCACCTGTTCCGGTCGGATATGCTCATAGGTTTCCGGATGCCTCTGTATCGCCGAAACGTGCACGCCCCCCTTATGGGCAAAGGCGGAATTCCCCACATAAGGTTGATGTTTGTTGGGAATCAGGTTGGCCAGTTCATAGATATGACGCGAAACAAGGCGCAAGGACTTCAACTGCTCATCACTGACACTTTGTTTTCCCATTTTGAGTTTTAATGCCGGAATAATCGAGCACAGATTGGCATTGCCACAACGCTCACCAAAGCCGTTCAATGTTCCCTGAATATGTACAGCACCGCAAGCCACAGCCATCAAAGAGTTGGCAACCGCACACTCGCTGTCATTGTGCGCGTGAATACCCAATGGTGTTGACACTGCGTCTCGAACAGCGGCCATGATTTCGGGGAACTCATGCGGCAATGTCCCGCCATTGGTATCACAGAGAACAATGCAATCAACCCCAGCATCTTCAGCTGCTTTGAGTGTCTTTAACGCATATTCCGGGTTGGCCTTGTAGCCGTCAAAAAAATGTTCGGCATCATAGATCACTTCAGGAATATGTTTTTTCAGATAGACCAGAGAGTCATTGATCAGCTCAAGATTTTCTTCAAGCGTGATTCGTAACGCCTCGTGAACATGGAAATCCCAGGTTTTGCCGAAAATCGTGACTACATCAGGATCGGCCGCAATCAGGGTCTGAATATTATTATCCTGTTCCGGAGTCGTTTTGGCGCGACGGGTTGAGCCAAATGCAGCAATTTTGGCCTGCTTGAGGGTTACTTTTTTAATCTCCTCGAAAAAAGAGATATCTTTCGGGTTGGAGCCGGGCCAGCCCCCCTCAATATAATGAACTCCCAGATCATCAAGACGCTGGGCGATCCGCACCTTGTCGGTCACCAGAAACGAAATATCTTCAGCCTGTGTGCCATCACGCAATGTGGTGTCATACAGCAATACCTGATCCATAATCATGCTCCTTTGGTCGTACGAGTTCTATTCGCCCTGGCTACCCAATTCAAAGGCATCGTGCAGAACACGGACGGCCAGCTCAGTGTATTTATCTTCGATGACACAGGAAATTTTGATTTCGCTGGTAGAAATCATCTGAATATTGACACCTTCAGCGGACAAGGCACTGAACATTTTGCTGGCAACACCGCAATGAGAGCGCATACCAACGCCAATAATGGACACCTTGGCGACTTTGTCGTCGGAGGTTACACCACCGGCACCAACTTTTTCAGCCGTTTCCTCAATCAGCTTAAGGGCTTTTTTCAGATCACCTTTGGGCACCGTGAAGGTCAGGTCGGTGAACCCCTCATTGGAAACGTTCTGGATAATCATATCGACGGTAATATTGGCTTCCGTCAGCGGAGAAAAGATTCCTGCGGCAATCCCCGGATGGTCGGGAATACGCAATACGGAAATCTTTGCTTCATCTTTATTACAGGTTACTCCTGAAACCAGTACGGTCTCCATCTCAGCATCCTCCTTCATCACCAGGGTTCCAGGATTGTCGTTAAAGCTGGAACGGACGTGAATCACAACGTTATATTTTTTCGCAAATTCAACGGAACGGATCTGCAATACTTTAGCGCCCAGAGAGGCCATCTCAAGCATTTCCTCATAGGAAATTTTCTCGATTTTACTGGCATCGGGGACGATGCGCGGGTCTGTCGTATAAACGCCGTCAACATCGGTATAAATTTCACAGACATCTGCTTTGAGACCTGCTGCTACGGCAACGGCTGACGTGTCAGAGCCGCCACGTCCCAAGGTCGTGATATTCCCTTCATCATCAACCCCCTGGAAACCGGCAACAACAACGATAGACCCGTTCTTCAGATCTTCACGGATATTTTCATCGCCAATTTCTTTGATACGGGCACGTGATGACGCATTGTCCGTCTTGATGGGAATCTGATGGCCAAGATAACTTTTGGCCTTGTAGCCCATTGATTGCAAGCACATGGACAACAGTGCAATGGTGACCTGTTCGCCAGTCGAAACCAGCACATCGTACTCGCGCTCACTGGGGAATTCACACATTTCCTGCGACAACGCAACCAATTTATTGGTTTCTCCTGCCATCGCAGAAACAATAACCACGACATCGTTCCCTTCATCGTAGGTGCGGGCAACCCGCTTGGCGACATTACGAATCTTGTCGGTCGTACCGACGGATGTTCCGCCGTATTTCTGAACAACCAGAGCCATTTTAGGTTTTCCTCCTTCATCGGCAATTACACAACCGCCGCCGGGGTGGCGTAAACAGCAAATGCTGCGCGGCATAGAGGTTTTAGCAATAAATTATAACAGGGTCAAAACTTTTATGATCTGCCAGGGAATTTGCTCAAAAAAAAACACCGAAAACCCCAAAAACCCTACAAAAGCAAGGGGCAAACTGTTGTTTTATTCCCATCCCGCCGCAGGTATTTTCTACAGCATTTCTCCTAAACGGCGAATGGACTGGCAGCTCCTCGCGTGTTCCTGACAAAAACCAGCTGAGGCATGAATAACAAGATGCCGCTGTTTTTCATCAATATAGGTCATGTCAATCAGCAGAGCCGCATCTTCAAGCGCAGGACAACGCTCTGGCCATTCCACCAAGGCGATGCCATCACCATGAAAATACTCATCAAACCCCAGTTCTTCCAGCTCCTCTTCTCCAGCAAGACGGTAAAGATCAAAATGATACAAAGGCAAACGACCGTCATAGCAATTCAACAAGGTGTAGGTCGGACTGGTAATGGGAACAGAGGGCGCCACACCAAGACCGCGAGCAATTCCGCTAGCCAGACAGGTCTTCCCGGCGCCAAGATCACCACGCAACAAAACCAGGCTTCCAGCAGAAAGGATTTCCCCCAGCGCCGCCCCAAGCTGGAGCGTCTGTTGTTCACTTGAACTGTTCAGATCCAGCAGAAGCACATCAGGCTCCCATAGATTTGACAATATCCAGGCGGGCGACCACCCCAACCAACTGATCACCCTCCACAACAGGGATAAGATGTATTTTTTTGGTGACCATCAAATCGGCAATCTCACTCACCGGGGTTTCCGGCCCACATGAAATGGCCGGTTTCGTACAGATTTCACCAACGGTTTGGGCCGTAATGCGTTGCACCTGTTCTTCAAAGTTCTTTTCGCTTTCAAGATAGATCACCCAATCGAACAGAGAAACAACCGTGGGAATATGTAACGGCTTATCTCGATCAATCAAATCCGTCGCACTGACGACACCAACCAGGGAGTTGTCACTATCCACAACCGGCATGGTACTGACGCCGGTCTTTTCCAACAAAGCGGCAAACTCTTTAATCTCGGTGGATTCCTGAACCGTATAGACATCAACCGTCATAATATCTTTAGCTTTAAGCATCACATTCCTCCTGAAGTAATTGACGTGCGACAGGGATGGTTACCAGCACATCACCAGCCAGATAGCCGACAGAACCATATTGTTTGCGGCACAAGTCGGCAGCGGCTCCATGCAGATAGGCTGACAGCGCCGCAGCTTCAAAGGGGGCAACACCCTGCGAAACAAACGCAGCGATCATACCGGTCAGAACATCCCCCATCCCGGCACTGGCCATGCCACTGTTTCCACTACTGTTGATCCACACCCGCTCACCATCGACGATCACGGTATGGGCGCCTTTGAGTAAAACAACCACACCGTACTCGCGGGCGAATTGCCGGGCGACTTCAATTCTGTTCTCCTGAACGTCACTGATACTGCGCCCGGTGAGACGAGCCATTTCCCCCGGATGAGGCGTGATGACTGCAGCGGCTTTACGCTGTGCCAGGCAGTCCAACTGCCCACTCAAAGCGGTAAGCGCATCGGCATCAAGAACCAGAGGCAACGGGCATTCCGCCACCAGACGGACCACCAATTTCGCAATCGTTTCGGTTGTCCCCAATCCCGGACCAACAGCCAGGACAGACATATCCGACCAAGCCATTTTGAGGGCATCGAAACAAGCTTCTGTCAATTGACCATCCTCTCCGAGCAGTGGTCGCGACATCAGTTCCGGCGTTTCCGCCATAAGTTGCCCAACCAATTCACGGTCAATGGCAACACTGACCAACCCTGCTCCGCCACGCAGTGCGGCATGCGCCGTCATGCGCGCCGCTCCCACCTTGCCAACAGATCCGGCCACCACAAACACGTGGCCAAAGGTTCCCTTGTGATCATCATCATGTCGTGACGGCACCAGCGATGAAGCCAGCGCTGTATCAACAAGAGCGTATTGACACGAAACTGAATCACACAGGCACTGAGGCATACCGAGATCAACGACATACAGCTCACCACTACACTGCTGAGCCGGATAGCAGACCTGCCCGAGTTTTGCAAAAGCAAAACTTAGTGAACAATCCGCTTCTACCGCCGCACCGAGGATGCGACCGCTGGTCGCTTCCACCCCTGAAGGCATATCAACAGCAGCGACGGGTGCCGGATAGGCATTCATCCATTCAATTGCCAGCCGATAATGACCTTTCACTTCACTGTTAAGACCATTGCCGAACACGGCATCAATCAAAAGTACGGCGTCATCCCACGTTTCCGACAACGCGGCAAAAGACGCGCTATCCGGGGCAAATTCGAGATCCGCCTGACTGTTGATCAAAATGTTCAGGTTAACGGCAGCATCTCCCTGAATAGCATCATGGTCAGCGAGTACGACGGTTTTCACCATCCACCCCCAATTCTCCAGATGCCGGGCAATGACATAGCCATCGCCACCATTATTCCCCTTGCCGGCAACGACAAATACCGGTCCAGGGAACAGAGGCTGATAACGATCGTCAATAATACGGGCAGCACCGTGGCCGGCATTTTCCATCAACACGATGCCGGGGACACCGAACTCCTGAATCGCCGCCTGATCCAACTGACGCATTTGCTGTGCTGACACGAGTTTCATCGTCCCTCCACAATGACCGTCGCCACCGCCCATTGGCTTTCATGGCTGTAAGAAACATGATGTGCCACCAGCTGCCGCTGAGCGAAGATCTCAGCCGCTCGTCCTGTCAGCAGCAATGAAGGAGCCCCTAAAGCATCACGTGTTACCGCGATATCATGCCAGGTCATACCGTCGCGCATTCCCAGCCCCAACGCTTTAACAAAGGCTTCCTTGCAGGCGAAGCGGGCGGCAAGATGCTGAGCTGCACACTTTCGCGGTAGCGCATAAGCTAACTCCTCCGCCGTAAACAGTCGCCGCAGCAGCGTCTGGTTGTCTTCGGCAATAAATCGGTTAAAACGTTCAACCTCGACAATATCCGTTCCGAGCCCGGCAATAGCCACATTTACCCCGCTACCAACGCCTTCATTTCGCGAACCGCCTGATCAAAACCAACCAGCACGGCTCTCGAGATAATACTGTGACCGATATTGAACTCCTCAATGACACCCAAAGCGACCACGTCCTGAATATTGCGGTAATTGAGACCATGGCCGGCATTAATACCGAGTCCGGCATGTTTGGCTTCATGAATCGCTTTTTCGATCTTGGCCAGTTCGGCCAATTGAGCGCCACGGGTCGGAGCATCGCAATACAGTCCGGTATGAATTTCAATGGTGTCCGTACCGACCTGAAAGGACTGATCAATCTGTTTCAGATCGGGATCGACAAACAGACTGACGACAATACCGCTTTGCTGCAAACGAGCAATAACGTCTTTAAGATGCTGCGAATGTGCCGCAACATCCAGACCGCCTTCCGTTGTCAGCTCCTGACGTTTTTCCGGCACCAACGTGACACAGTCAGGACGCAGTCGACAAGCGATGGCCACCATTTCATCGGTAGCGGCCATTTCAAGATTGAGTGCTGTTTTCACCGTCTGACGCAAAATTTCAACGTCGCGGTCCTGAATGTGCCGTCGATCTTCACGAAGGTGGACGGTAATTCCGTCAGCACCGGCCAGCTCAGCCAACGCAGCAGCGACAACGGGATCAGGCTCCGAAGTCCCGCGCGCTTGACGAATTGTTGCTACATGGTCAACATTGACTCCCAAACGTGCCATGGTCGTTATGCTCCTTCCCTGGTTCCTTGCAAATGAGTGACAACGGCATCGGCAATGTCATCAGCCAGCCGTTGAATCTGTTGGTCATTCTCGCCTTCAAGCATAATACGCAATAAAGGCTCGGTTCCTGAATAACGGATCAAGACACGCCCGCTCGCCCCCAACGCTTCATTAGAGGCATCAATTACCTGCTGCACCGCCGGAACCGTCGAGAGGTCTACCCTCTCTTTGACGCGAACATTGACCAGTAACTGCGGCAGGGCTGTCATTACTTGCGCCAGCTCAGACAACGGCTTGCCGGTTCGACGCATGATCGCCAGCGTCTGCAGAGCAGAAAGGACACCATCTCCGGTCGTATTATGATCAAAGAAGATCATATGCCCTGATTGCTCGCCGCCAAAGTTGTAGCCCTTTTTCAGCATCTCCTCGACCACATAGCGGTCGCCGACAGCCGTTTTAACAACCGTACCACCCACACGCTGCATGGCAATATCAAGCCCCATATTGCTCATAACCGTCGCAACAACAGTTTTATGGGCCAATTTTCCCTGTTCCAGCAGATGGGTGGCACACACGGCCATGATATGATCACCATCAATTTCGCGGCCGCCTTCATCCACGAAAATCACCCGGTCGGCATCACCGTCAAGAGCCACACCAACATCGGCTCCGTGTTCTTTGACCGCCTCGGCCAGCTGTGCAGGAAACAGTGATCCACAACCGGCATTAATATTGATCCCATTCGGCGACACACCAAGGCGCACCACATCCGCACCTAGTTCTTCAAACACAGCCGGAGCCACTTTGTATGCCGCACCATTAGCACAGTCGACCACAATTTTCATTCCACGCAGGTCTAGGTCACGCGGAAATGCGTGTTTAAGGAAAACAATATAGCGCCCGGTGGCATCATCAATACGAAAAGCACGTCCCACTTCATCCGCTGTCGGACGCAGGACATCGAGCTCTTCGGAAAAAAGCAACTGTTCGAGTTTCAACTCCATCTCATCCGGAAGTTTGAGGCCTTCGTTGGAAAAAAACTTGATGCCGTTATCCTGATAGGGATTATGGGAGGCCGAGATCACAACGCCAGCGTCTGCACGCATGGAGCGGGTGATAAACGCAATACCCGGCGTCGGCAAAGGGCCAACCAGCTGAACATCGACGCCCATGGAGCAAATCCCTGAAGCCATGGCATTCTCAATCATATAACCGGAAAGGCGGGTATCTTTGCCGATTACAATTCTGCGCCGTTTGTCAGAGCCCTTAAAAAGATACGCCACTGCGCGGCCAAGTTGCATGGCAATTTCCGAGGTCATCGGATACACATTGGCGACACCACGCACACCATCAGTACCAAATAATTTTTTTGTCATGAATCACTTTCAGTTGTTAATTGATCGTCGAAGGCGGATCGACAGGAGATTGCGGCTCTTGCGGCAGCTCCTGCGACTCTGTTTCGGGGGGGAGTTCGTAAACAAAGTGAACTTCCACTTCGACCGTTTTACGGTCGGACAATTCTGTATAGGTGCCACGAAAATCGACTGGCACCGTCATGATAAAATCTTCACGGATCCCGGCAATATCGAGAGGCTCAGTATCAACATGGTCGACCTGTTTCACCTCACTCTCGGCACCTCGGATGGTGACGACATCCGGCGTTGCCACCGTTGCCAAAACTTTCTGCCCAGGAAGAGGCTCACCAGTCAACACCACATTCACCGGTACGCTACGCTCACGAATCCGTTCCAGTTTAACTTCAACATAGGAAGGTGACAGTCGCACCACCTTGAGGGCGCTGGGAAGATTGAGGTTCTCATCCAACCGTTTAAAGGTGGTCAGCCCTGGCTCAAGCCCACGTAAATTAACGGACAGACTCAATGCGGAAGGTTCAAGATTGGACAATAACGTCCGTGGCCCACTGATCCGCAGATTTACCAGACTGGGAACTTCATTGGCAACCATCAGATTGGCGGGGACATTCTTCAGCTCCAGTGGCACTGAATAGCCCACTTCAGCTTTCTGTTCACCGGTGACAAACAGCCACAAAAGGAAAGAAAAAACCAGCGACAACAGTTTTAAATGCCAATTGCGGGTGATCAATTGCAGCATCGTCGCCCCCTAACCTTTTTTACCCGGGTCAAGCAAGCGGGTGAGTATCCGCCGTAACGAGGTAGAATCGAGATCCCGAGTCATTCTGGCACCGACGACAACGGAGATCTTTCCAGTTTCTTCCGACACAACAATGGCAACAGCATCGACCATTTCCGTCAGTCCAATGGCCGCCCGATGACGGGTGCCCAGGTTTTTACTGATATCCGGATCTTGAGACAAGGGCAAAAAGCAGCCCGCCTTTTTCAGCCGCCCCTGTTGTAAGACCAGGGCTCCGTCATGGATTGGCGAATAGGGGATAAAAATGGCACAAATCAGATCGGAGGAGACCTTCGCATCAATCTCAACACCAACCTCAAGAAACCCCTTTAAACCGGTTTCCCGTTCAATAACAATCAGTGCACCGATTTTTTTGTTGGCCAGATTGACCGACGCGGTAACCAGTTCATCAACGACACGGGTCTCTTCACGATAGGAAACATCGGCAAAAAAGGGATTTCGCCCAACATGCATGAGTGCACGACGGATATCGCTTTGGAAAATGACGACCACCACCAGGATAATGGAGGTCAGAAAACTGTCGAGAAGCCACTGAAGCGTGTACAACCCGGCCAGTTGAGAGGCGACAAAGACAACCAGCAGCACCGCTAAGCCAATCAGCATCTGAACAGCACGGGTCCCTTTGATCAACAGAATAATCCGATAGATAATGAACGCAACCAGAGCGATGTCGAGGGCATCGAGCATCCATCTGAACTCTTTCATCATCTGATCGAACATACCCATGCTGATCCCTCTGGTTTTAACTATGCCATAACATTATCTTGATTGATCGCCCAAGCCAAATCAACAGTCTGACGGGTTGGACCGACATCATGCACACGGAAAATCCGCGCCCCTTTAGCGGCAGCCACAGCCACGCTCGCTAAAGAGCCGAACAGGCGCTGTGCCGGTTCCGGCTGATCGAGAACTGCGCCGATAAAGCTTTTGCGTGACGTTCCGATCAAAACGGGATAGCCCAGCCCGGCAACTTCATCCAGGCGCCGCAACAACTCCAGATTGCCTGAAACTGATTTACCAAACCCGATTCCCGGATCAACACTGATTCGCTCAGCAGCAATACCGGCCTCTTGCGCCAAAGCAATCGAGTCTTGTAACGACCCAATCACTTCAGTGAGCAAATCACGATAAGCCGTGTCCTTTTGCATGACATCCGGACCACCGCGGGTATGCATGACAAAAACACCGGCATTTTTTTTCGCAACCACCTTGGCCATGCCAGCGTCAAACGTCAGCCCGCTGATATCATTGACAAATTCAGCACCATGATCCAGAGACGACTCCGCAACACAGGCTTTGTTTGTATCCACGGAGATCGGCAAATCAAAACGCTGGTGGAGTGCCTCCACCACGGGGACAACCCGTTCCAACTCCAGATCTGCAGAGATCAGATCTGTTCCGGGGCGAGTGCTTTCGCCACCAACATCAAACAGGTCGGCACCCTCTTCCACCTGGCGCTCCGCTTGTCGCAACACCGCATCAAGGTCACAGCACACCCCACCGTCATAAAACGAATCCGGTGTCACGTTGATGATGCCCATCACCTGAGGACGGGACAGATCCAGTCGACAGGACCGGCCCAACAAAAAAGACGCCGTTTTCACTGAACCGAGGAGTACTTCCAGCTCCGAGGCCAACTGTTTCAACCCAAAGGGCTGACGAGGCAAACGCGCAACAAGGTGTGCCAGCTGTTTACGCGTTCCCATCAACAGAACATCAGTATGTTCGACGGAACAGGCCACCGTACCTCGTGCTACGGCAGCATCACCACCAAGAGCCAGCATCTCCTGCTTGAGGATATTGGCCGCCACACAGCTGACTTTTTCCAGCAACAGGTTGACGTGCAACGCCTTGTCGGTCATCAACTTGATGCCACATGGATCAACCTGTATTGCTTCCAGCTGGCGACGGACCTGTTGTTCCGTGTGCAGCTGCACCAGCCGGGGTTGCAGTGACATTATTCGGCCGGCTCATCCATTGACGGATCAGCGGGTGCAATCACCACCTCTTCTCCATGTTCAGCGGCCGCAGGCTCTTCACCCAGAATGCGGGCAATGTCTTTGGCATCAATGGTTTCACGTTCGAGAAGCTCTTGAGCCATCTTCTCCAGAATGTCGCCATTCTCCCGCAGAATAGTGCAGGTCTTGTCGTACGACTCCGTCACGATGCGACTGATTTCACCATCAATCATTTCGGCTGTCGCTTCACTGTAGTTCTTGACATGCCCCATATCTTTGCCGAGGAACACTTCGCCTTCTTTTTCACCAAAGGCCAGAGTGCCAAGTTTCTCGCTCATCCCCCATTCACACACCATTTTACGGGCCAATGAGGTTACACGTTCAATATCATTGCTTGCCCCAGTCGTGATACTGCCGAGGAAAATCTCTTCTGCGGCACGACCGCCGAGCAAAGCGCACATGGAACGGAGTAAACCGTCCCTGCTTTCGCTGTACTTTTCCTCTGTGGGCAAATACATGGTGACACCAAGCGCACGTCCACGAGGGATGATGGACACTTTGTGGACCGGATCGGATCCGGGAATTTTCAAGGCAACTAACGCATGGCCAGCTTCGTGATACGCGGTGACTTTTTTCTCCGCTTCGGTAATGACCATGGAGCGACGCTCTGCACCCATCATGACCTTATCCTTGGCCGCTTCCAAGTCACTCATATCGACCAGCTCTTTATTGGCACGTGCGGCTAAAAGAGCGGCTTCGTTGATCAGGTTAGCCAGATCAGCACCGGAAAACCCTGGGGTTCCTTTGGCGACAGTTTCCATATCCACAGAATCAGACATGGGCACTTTACGGGCATGAACCTTGAGAATCGTGGTCCGACCTTTGATATCCGGACGGGGCACCACCACCTGACGGTCAAAGCGACCGGGACGCAACAATGCCGGGTCAAGAACATCCGGCCGGTTGGTGGCTGCGATCAGAATAACGCCTTCATTCGACTCAAAACCGTCCATCTCAACCAGCAACTGGTTCAGGGTCTGTTCGCGCTCATCATGCCCACCGCCAAGACCAGCGCCACGATGGCGACCGACGGCATCAATTTCATCAATAAAAATGATACAGGGCGCATTTTTCTTGCCCTGGGCAAACAGGTCACGCACCCGGCTGGCACCGACACCGACAAACATTTCAACAAAGTCGGACCCGGAGATGGTGAAAAACGGCACATCCGCCTCACCGGCAATGGCGCGCGCCAGCAATGTTTTACCGGTACCCGGTGAACCAACCAGCAGCACCCCTTTAGGGATACGTCCGCCGAGACGGGTAAATTTTTTCGGATCTTTGAGAAAGGCTACGATTTCTTCGAGCTCTTCTTTGGCTTCATCAACCCCGGCGACATCTTTGAAGGTCACCATGCCCTGCGTGTCGGATAACAAACGGGCACGGCTCTTACCAAAATTCATGGCCTTGCCGCCACCACCCTGCATCTGACGCATGAAGAAAATCCACACGGCAATCAGCAGCAAGATCGGCCCCCAGGACACCAGCATGGTCATCCAGAAACTGCGATCCTCTTCGGGCTTGGCATCAATAACAATTTTACGCTCACGCAACTCAGAAATCAGGCTCGGATCATTCGGAGCAAAGGTCTTGAATCGGGTCCCATCCTCGTAAGTCCCTTCCAGGTTCGGCCCCTGGATAGTGACGTCCTGCACACGGCCATCTTCCAACGCATTGATAAACGTTGTATAGCTGACCGCTTCGCGTTGCTGATCCTGCTGAGTCATCATATTGAACAGCAAGATCATGACGAGGGAAATCACAAGCCATAAAGCAATATTCTTATAAAATTGGTTCACTTTTCCTCCCTGGGAATCTGTCGACGACACCGGAAGGCGTCATGGGGAAAATAATCATTATTTGATAAGCTGCAAACTACCATACAGACTGGCGTTTCTCAATTATATTTTATTTTTGTAATGACTCAATCCGCAGAGAAAAACCCCTCTGGGACGACATCTTTTTTACTTTTACGCGATATTGCCGTACCCCCGGAACCCAGAGAATTCTGCCGCAGCATTCGAGAACTACTGCCGCCTGACGCTGTTCATGACTCCAATGGTGTTCCGCGAACAGCGCCTTGAGCTTTTTATGACCGGCCAACTCCGGCACACAAATCCTGTCTCCAGGCTTAAAAGACCGCAATAGCAGCGGAAAATGAAGTTGTTGTTCCGGGAACCAAACCGAGGCCTGACTATCCTCAAACTCCTCTCGACACTCGACAACCAACACACGTTGCGCATCGACAACATAGCGCCCGGGCCCGGGAACAAGCATTGATATGGCAGCCGCCGGTTGCGGAGCACAATGCCGGGCAATGACATCACCATAACGACGCGCTACCCAACATGAGGGAAGATCCAGTTGCCATTGAGGCGAATTGGAAACAAGCTGAGTCTCGACGGCCTGAACATGGACAGCTTCGACACCTCGCAACGAACCTCTCACCTTTGTCAGCAGTTCACGAAGAAGGCGACGTTTCAAAGCACGATGGCACTGCATCAATGCGCCATAATCGATACGCCACTCCTGTTCCTGTTCTGTTGCATAAAGGGCAAACCATTGAGCAACGCTCTCCTCCCAGAAAGACTCCTCACAGGCGACCCGGTCAGCCAGTTCCGCGATATGTCGCCCTGTTTGCTGGTTGTACTGATGCAACGCCGGTAGAACCTGATGGCGAATCAGATTGCGATAAAAGCGTTCGTCTTTATTGCTGTCATCCTCGCGCCACACAATCTGATGCGTTGTCAAAAATTGATGGATCTCCTCTCTGGAAACAGACAGCAGCGGACGAATAAATCGCCCAGTTTTCCAGGTCATGCCCTTAAGTCCACTCACTCCACATCCTCGGGAGAGATGCATAAGAACCGTCTCCGCCTGGTCGTCGCGATGATGAGCCAGTGCGATGACCGCACGTTTATAAAGGTCAGCAATCCGCTCAAGAAATTGACGCCGCGCCTCCCGCCCAGCTTCTTCAATCCCCCACTTTTGATCTTGCGCCAGTTCTGAAACGTCAATCCGCTCCTGAAAATACGGCAGCCTCAAGTCAGCCGCCATTTTTTCAACAAAACACGCATCTTCAGCACTGTCCTGCCGCAGACCATGGTCGAGATGAGCAACAACCAGACCGCCCCCGGTGCGCACTGAGGGCAGTTGAGAGAGAAGGTGCAACAGACACACAGAGTCGGCGCCACCAGAGACCGCAGCAACAACAATAACACCGGGGTCGATCAAGTCATGATCATGAATATTTTGGGTAATGTGATCAAGCAAGGATCGAGACATGGATGTCCTGTGAGAAATAAATCGGCAACTCAGACACCATAACAAAAAATCAACACAGAAGGAAAAAATCGAAACGGTGGACAATAAAAAAACCCTCTTCCTGTCCAGGAAGAGGGTTTTAATTGGTGGCGGTGCAGAGATTCGAACTCCGGACACTGCGGATATGAGCCGCATGCTCTAACCAACTGAGCTACACCGCCGAAACTATGTTAACCGTTTCCGGTTTGTTTTTTGGTTGCGGGGGAAGGATTTGAACCTCCGACCTTCGGGTTATGAGCCCGACGAGCTACCAAACTGCTCCACCCCGCGTCAAAGCGAGGGGAAATCTACGCGTTTAATGCACGCTTGTCAAGGCAAAAAATTTCACCCCTCACATTTTGCTGACATTCACTCCGACAGGGTGATTTTCTTGATGAAACCATCCGTGGAGGCATTCTTTTTCAACCCCTGTTTAAGTGTTTCAGCTTCAGCCTTGGTCGCGACCGGACCGACCAGGACACGATACCACACGCCCTTTTCGCCGAGATCGGCCTGACGAACCACGACAGGAAACTCTTTACCCAAACGGGCACTCATGGTTTCGGCATCCTGGCGGTGCTTAAAAGACGCCACCTGAACCGCAAAACCGCTGTCTGTCTTCACAGCAACGGCTTGGACTGCAGGACTCTTTTCAGGTGCCACAGCAGCAGGCTTGAGTGTGTCAGGTTCTGGGCCGCCCGTCATGGCCACAGCCTTGTTTTCTGCTGGAGGGGGCTCCGTATTTGCCATAACAGGTGCATTGATGCCACTGCCAAGGGGCATCTGCTCGACGGGAGGCAGCAACTGACGCAACGGATCATCTGTAACGGCACTTTCACTCTCCAGTGGTGCCGCTACGGATGTTTCGGTAGCCGACTCAGCCGGAGTAACCGTTTCAACAACGGCAGCCGGAGCAGCAGGCATAGGCTCGGCTTTCGGTTGCGGAACAGGTAAAGTTTGCACCTGTGTGGTTTCCACTTCAGACTTACCGCTTTTACCCAACATCAGCCCCAGAGCGAAACTGACCAGGCACAGGACCACGACCAGCAGCAGAACGGTGATGTAGCGGCGCCCGTTCGATTGGGGTTCACGTCTGTTGTAATCCATCTGAGCCATAACGTCCCTCCGAGTGCTTACATTTTTTCCGGGGCGGAAACCCCGAGAACGGTCAAGGCATTCGCGACAACCTGCTTAACAGCATTTACCAGATACAACCGCGCCCGGCTGACATCAACATCATCAACGATGACCCGATGCTGGTTGTAGTAGCTGTGGAACTGGGCCGCGAGTTCCTGGAGATAGAATGTGATTTTATGCGGTTCATAATTCAATGCCGCAGAAGCAACCACCTCCGGATAGCGTGACATCATTTTAGTGAGTTGCAACTCTTCCGGCAGCGTCAAGACATCCAGTTTGACGTCTTCATTTTTCGGCAGCGAAACTCCGGCTTCTTCAGCATTGCGACTGATGCTGCACACGCGGGCGTGAGCGTACTGGACATAATAAACCGGATTTTCAGTGCTTTGCTTCTTCGCCAGTTCGAGATCAAAATCGAGCTGACTGTCGGAGCGCCGCATCAGAAAAAAGAAACGGCAGGCGTCTTTACCCACTTCATCGACAACCTCTTTCAGGGTAACAAATTTCCCGGCGCGGGTACTCATGGCAATCTGCTCCCCTTCGCGCAGCAGATTGACCAACTGGACGAGAATAATCTGCAGATCTTCGGGGTTGCGGCCCAACGCAGCCAGCACGGCTTTCATGCGAGGCACATATCCATGATGGTCGGCGCCCCACACATCAATCACAACATCAAAACCACGCTGATATTTTTCGCGGTGGTAGGCCACATCTGAGGCAAAATAGGTCGTTGCCCCATTGGAGCGAATCAGCACCCGGTCTTTGTCATCACCAAAGTCGGTGGTGCGAAACCAGATCGCCCCATCTTGTTCATAGGTAAAGCCATCACGGGTCAGAGCGTCAATGCCTTGTTTAACCAGATCGCGATCATAAAGCGTCTGCTCACTGTACCAGTTGTCAAACTGGATACCGAACTGCTGCAAATCGTCATCAATCCCCTTGCGAATCGCCTCGCCACCCTCGCGAGAAAACCATGCAATGGCGTCGTTCTCCTCCATTTTGAGGAAACGATCTCCTTCCCGGTCCAAAACCTGCTGAGCGTACTCCCGGATATAGTCGCCCTGGTAACAATCTTCAGGAAACTCGATCTCCTGACCCAGAAGCTGACAATACCGCAGATACATGGAACGGCCGAGAGTATCCATCTGGTTACCGGCATCATTGATATAATATTCACGCTGCACTTCAAATCCGGCTTCAGCCAGAACAGAGGCAACGGCATCACCCGTCGCAGCACCGCGCCCATGACCGATATGCAATGGTCCTGTAGGATTGGCACTGACAAATTCCACCTGAACACGTTTGCCTTTACCGACCGTGCATTTACCGAATTTTTTCCCCTGGGCGTAAACATCTTTCAAGGCCTCATGCCAACACGACGCGCTGAGAAAGAAGTTGATGAATCCGGGACCGGCAATCTCTACCCTCTCCCAGAATCCATCCTGCTCCTGCAATTGGCCAACCAGGATTTCAGCAATCTGTCGCGGAGCTTTCTTTTCGCTACGTGCCATCAGCATCGCAGCATTGACGGCAAAATCGCCATGATCAGTGCGGCTGGGAACCTCAATGGCAAACTCGGGAATTTCGTTACTGATCAGTTTTTTTGCATCGAAACACTGACGTAAAGCCAGTTCAACCGCTTCTTTCAAACGTGTCTTCATTGATGTAACTCTTCGTGGTCAAGCCCGGTGGTGTCCGGGAAGTTCAGAAATTCCGAAAAGGCCAAGACCTTTTCAACAAACAAAATAGGGGACCAAACGTCCCCTAGGCTAATTTATGCAATTCAGTCCGATCCATTAACATATGCAGCCTACGGATAAGACGGTTTCACCAGTCTGCTAATGTTTCGCCGGAGAAAATTGATAAATAATTTCTCCGTCTCGTACCAGATTAAACGTGCTGCGCGCCACCTGCTCAACATAGCGTTCGTCATGGCTTAATGCTTCAATTTCATTTCTCAGGTGGGCATTATCCTGCTGCAACTGCAGATAACGCGCCTTGAGCTGCGCCTGGTGTTGCTGCACCTGATGCAGACGCAACGCCCCCTTTTCGCCAAAAAGAGCAAATCCGAGTCCGATCACGGCGACAGCGATCAAAAGAAATGATCGCGATTGCGTGAAATTTTTTTTCGACTCTGAGGCCGGCGCTGAGGTCATCGTTGAGGGTTCCAGCGAGCAGCAGGGATAAACAGTTTACACACAACCTGATAATCCCAGCAGTTTAAGACATCCTTTATGTTTCTTCAACCGTTTATTCCCGACAAAAAGGCCTGATCGCCTTCACCGTTTTTCACTCCAGAACACCAGAGCTGACACTAAATGGCTCCAGAGAGAAAAAGCCCGTTACGGTTGAACGATTCTTCGCACAAACGATGTCTGTTCCCATGGTTGGGAAGCAACAGAGATTGATTCTCCCTGAAAAAAAAACTATCTTAAACAGAAGAAGAAAATCAGACAGGCCGGATTTAAGCAAATGATAGAATCTGTAACGTGGCAGTGAGCAAACGCCCGTCTGATTAAAACGCAACGAGGAGATCATGGCTGCACCTACACAGACCACGCCGGAAGGTGAGGTCCTGTCAAAAGATCAGACGGCTCAGCCACCACGCTATAATGTCATCATGCACAATGATGATTACACGACGATGGAGTTCGTCGTTGAGGTGCTGGAGAGCATTTATCGCAAGCAGGCGGCCGAAGCAACCCGCATCATGCTGACCATTCATCACGAAGGGCAGGCAATATGCGGCAACTATCCGTTTGAAATTGCTGAAACAAAAGTCGAGCAGACGCATCGCCGGGCACGCAGTGCCGGGCACCCATTACGTTGCTCTATCGAAGAAGCTTGAAAGGATTCTGTGCCGTGACATTCAGCAAAGAAGTCCAGATCATATTTTCACTGGCGGTCCAGGAAGCACAGCGCCGCCACCACGAATACCTGACCACCGAACACATCCTCTACGCCATGTTGTACAGCGATGACTCTCAAAAGATCATCATCAACTGCGGTGGCGACATCGACAAGATTCGCCTCGATCTTGACCAGTATTTCGATACGGAACTCGAGTCGATTCCAGAAGAGGAGCAGCAGGTTCCCGAACAAACCGCCGCGCTGCAGCGTGTTTTGCAACACGCGGTCACGCACTGCAGCGCCGCAGGAAAAGACGAAGTCAATACCAGCGACATTCTGGTCTCGATCCTTAGCGAAGACAAAAACCACTCGACCCGCCTTTTGTCTACCATGGGGATTGAGCGTCTGGATGTGCTTAACTACATTTCCCACGGGCTCGGTCGCCAGGGGCAGAAACACGCCCAAGGCGAGGTGAAAAAATCAGCGGACAAAAAAGAAAAAAGCAGCCACAAAAAAACCGCGTTGGAAAGTTACACGATCAACCTGCGCCAGCGCGTCCGTGACGGCAAGATCGATCCGCTGATCGGCCGCCAAAACGAACTGCGCCGCACCATGCAGGTCCTCTGTCGTCGCCGAAAAAACAATCCGATCCTGGTTGGTGAACCAGGAACCGGCAAGACCGCCCTGGCCGAAGGGCTAGCGACTCTGTTTGAAGAAGACAAGGCTCCGGCGATTCTAAAAGACTGCCAGATCTACGCTCTGGATATGGGGGCGCTGCTGGCTGGCACCAAATACCGGGGTGATTTTGAAGAACGCCTTAAAGCGGTCCTGAACGAACTGGCGGTACAGGAGCAGCCCATCCTGTTTATCGATGAGATTCACACCATCATCGGTGCGGGCTCAACCTCCGGCGGGTCAATGGATGCTTCCAATATCCTTAAACCGATGCTGGCATCCGGTGAGATCCGCTGTGTTGGTGCAACCACCTATGATGAGTACAAGACGCTGTTCGAAAAAGACCGGGCGCTGTCCCGTCGGTTTCAGAAGATCGATGTCCACGAACCCAGTGTCGATGAGACCGTCGCCATCCTGCAAGGGCTACGCAGTCGTTACGAAGAATTCCACGGCATCCGTTACAGTGACGACGTTCTGCGCGCGGCAGCCGAGCTGGCAGACCGCTATCTGACCCATCGTCACCTGCCGGACAAAGCCATTGACCTGATCGACGAAATCGGTGCCCGATTACGGACTCAGGGCAGCCGACGCCAGACCATCCAGGTGAAAGACATCGAGACCATCGTTGCTGAAATGGCTCAGATCCCTTCACGCTCAGTCTCCCGCGACGACCGTAAGCAGTTGCAACATCTCGAGCAAAAACTCAAACAACAGGTTTTTGGTCAGGATGCCGCCATCCATAAGGTTGTCCGCTCGATCCTGCGTGCCCGTGCCGGGCTCGGTCACCCGGAGCACCCCATCGGCTCATTTCTCTTTGCCGGCCCCACAGGCGTTGGCAAAACCGAGGTCGCACGGCAATTAGCGCAACAGCTCGGTGTGGCCTTCAGCCGTTTTGACATGAGCGAATACATGGAGAAACACTCTGTCGCCCGACTGATCGGTGCCCCTCCGGGCTATGTCGGGTTTGACCAGGGCGGCTTGCTCACTGATGCGATCATCAAAAAGCCGCACACCGTCCTGCTGTTGGATGAAATTGAAAAAGCCCATCCCGACCTGTTCAACATTCTGTTGCAGATCATGGATCACGGCAGTCTCACCGACAACAACGGCAAGGTAGCCGATTTTCGCAATGTCATTCTGATCATGACCAGTAATGCAGGGGCACGTGAAATGAGCACAACCCCTATCGGCTTTAATGCGTCCCTGACAGGCAGTCCGGACCATGCTCTGGAAAAAGCGTTTTCTCCCGAATTTCGCAACCGTCTGGACGCGACCATTATTTTCGGTGCACTACAGCCTGAGGCAATTGACAGCATCGTCATGAAATTTATCGGCGAAGTCCGTGAGCGTCTGGCGGAAAACCAGGTCACTCTGAAGATCAGCCCATCAGCGCGCAACTACCTGGCCCGCAAAGGATTTGATCCGGCCTACGGAGCGCGCCCCTTAAGTCGCCTGATTCAGGAAAAAATCAACGACCCCCTGTCCGATGCCATTCTATTTGGCGAACTCAATCATGGCGGCACGGTGCATATCGGTTGTCGTCGTGAGGAACTGACATTCCGCTTTGTCCCATTGACGCAAAACAAGGCCAGCCAAAGCTGATGGCTATTTTTGCCCTGGGAGACGAGCATATTTTCCCGGCACCCCATCTGGCGGAAAGCACTGGATTGCTGGCGGTGGGTGGCGATTTAAGTCCGGCGCGACTGCTATTGGCCTACAGTTGCGGCATCTTTCCCTGGAATCACCCCGAAGACCCAATACTGTGGTGGTCGCCGGACCCACGCTGCATTCTCGAACCCGAAGATCTGCATATCAGTCGCAGCGTGTCAAAAAAACAACGCCAGGGACAGCTCACAATCACCTTTGATCGTGATTTTGACACCTGTATCCGGAAATGTTCTACAGCAGATGAACGGCAAAACGCGACATGGATCAGTCCGCAGATCATTCATGCGTACCAAACGCTTCACGACCTCGGCTATGCCCATTCCGTCGAATGCTGGCAGGGCGATGACATGGTGGGTGGACTCTATGGGCTGGCAATCGGGCGGTGTTTTTGCGGCGAGTCCATGTTTCATACCGTCACAGACGCATCCAAACTAAGTTTTATCGCCCTTGTCGAGGCACTCAAGCCGTTGGGCTACCTGATGATCGACTGTCAGCTGCCCACCGACCACCTTCATTCCCTTGGTGCCAAGGATGTGCCTCGCGAGGTCTTCCTGAAAAAACTACACCACTGCCACATGCGGCAAAATGGACTGGTGATTCCGGGACGCTTTCCACTGTCCCCCCCAAGAATTCCAAGGGGACATATTGCCTGTTCCGAAATCGATTGAGACGTTGGCAGTACCGCCAAACCAAAAGGAAATCACTGGGGATTGAGTTATTGAAAAGCCCCCCGGCAGGATATTTTCACCCTCCGCTTTACGGCTATCGCCATTTTTTCCAGGGATCTTCGAAATGCTGATTGTGCCGCTGTTGCTCACGCAGCCAGGCTTCTACTTGAAAGTTCGACATCCGCCCCTGTTCAACAAAATATTGACCATAGCGTTTTTGTAACTGGCGCTGATAGCGCAGCAGCACCTGAACCTGAAACGGCGTCAGGTAGCCCAACTCAACAGCCCGCGCACCAAAGCGTCCACGACGGCCATGATAGCTGTTGATCCGCTTAACATCCTCAGCACTCAGCCACCCCCAGCGCTCGGCCAAATCTCCCAGCACAGGGCGTTGACGACGCTGCCAGACCAGAGCTTCAATCATTTCTCCGTAACTGATAATACCGCGATAGTAAAGATAGAGCCCCAGTTCGAGATGGCGTCGAGGTAATTCATAGGACGATTCCGCGGAATCATACTCCGCCCCGGAATATTCGTGCGTGGGGCGAGAGGTCGTTGACTGTGGATTAAATCCGGCACAACGATCAGCCGGACTCCACAGACGCTTAATCGGATCGGCGGTAAAAGATTGGAGCAGTTGGTATGCTTCGCTGACACCACGAAACAGTTCGGTCTGCTGTTCATACTCATGAGGTTCGGCATCGACAAGGCGATCAGGATGCGTCTCTTTCGCTCGCTGACGATACGCCGTCTTTACTCCGCTGGGCTGAATGTAAAACAGAAAGTCACGATTCAACTGCAACTCAGGTCCGAACAGGACCCGGCAGGCTTCGAGCAATTCTGTTTCAGCAAACAACGACATAACGCATCCCGATAAAAAAACAACGTAGATAAAGCAACATCCACTTACTTGGGGTCATTATACTGGATACAGACGAGAAGCAAAGTTTAAAATAAGTTATCCTTTTCCCTCTGAGGAATCTTCCGCCTGAGCTGCAATCTGTTCCGCACAATAGTGGATGACAAATTGTTCGGCACTTAGAGCCGCAAACCCCTGTCGCTTCTCCGCCCAGCGCAAGGCCGTCTGACAGGCCGCATCACCGAGTTGTTCGCAACCATAGCTGTGAGCGAGGCGTTGCACGATGGCAAGATAGGCGTCCTCCCCCAAGGGGGGCACATCCAGCCAAAGACCGAAATAGTGTTCCAAAGTCTTCGCCTGTGGGCAATCGACGCTCTCGTCCGTCATCGTGACATAGACACGAACATTGTGGGGACAACCGATCAAGCCCCGGTTGAGGACAGCAAGCAACGCCTGATATCCGGCGGGATTGGCATGGGGATCGATATCTTCACACAAGACAACAAACTGCAGAGGAATCTCCTGCAACCAGCGAACAAGCGCTTCAAGATCATGTAAGAATGCCGTGCGAATTTCGATAATCCTCAATCCTTGCGCGACAAAAGACGGCAACAGTGCCCGAACGAGCGCGGTTTTGCCACTTCCGCGTTCACCGCGGATCAACACATGATGAGCAGGCAACGCATTGACAAAATGGGCCGTATTCTTATGGAGGGCTGACCACTGCGGTTCCACCCCGACCAGTTCTTCTCCGGGCAGCAGATCAACATCGACAACAGGGCGCAACCCCTCCCCCAGCCAGTAAAACACTGGCGCCCGAGAAAAAAGCTCGGTATCGATATTCTCCTCATCAAAACCACTGCTCAGTCGTGCTTCACCGAGATCAATGAGGCGTTCAAGTCGTTCAAGCAAATAATCCCAATCAATTTCCAAATCTTCAAATGCCATATCGCTCTCTCCTTCAATGGTGTCACCAGTGTACCTGATTGATACCCATCGTGCACCCAACGAACGTGCCTGCTGTTTAAAAATATGCTATGGTTTTGCGCTTGAGGAGAGCCAACATGAAAAACACTGAAGAACACTTTTTTGCCATTGTCGCTCCCGGTTTTGAGACGCTCTGTGCCCGGGAACTTCAGGCCGCACTCAACGTCCCAACAACGGTTGAATACGGCGGGGTCAGTTTCAAAGGAAAGTTGCGGGAGCTGTACCTTGCCAACCTCTGGTCACGTTGTGCGAGCCGTATTGTGGTCCGTTTATCGCCGTTTGCCTGTCGGGATTTTCCAACCCTCTACCGCAAGGCGTTACGTCTTCCCTGGGGAGGCTTCATAAAACAATCAACGGCTCTCGACGTGCGCGTCACCTGCCATCGGTCACGACTTAATCATAGTGGACGGGTGGCACAAACCCTCCATGACGCGATCGACAAGGCACTCGGTGGCCTAAATCCTTCCCAAGGAGAAACATCATCGCAGCAGGTTCTTGTCCGTCTGGATAACGACACCTGTCAGATCTCCATCGACAGCAGCGGTGAACGGCTTCACCGCCGCGGCTATCGAGAGAAGATGACTCCGGCCCCCATGCGGGAGTCCCTTGCCGCAGGGTGTCTTCTTCATACAGGCTGGGATGGTCGCCATGACTTTCTTGATGCGTTGTGCGGTTCTGGCACCTTGGCCATTGAAGCTGCCCTGATTGCAGCCCGGATTGCCCCTGGTAGCCGACGCTGTTTCGCCTTTCAGTCCTGGCCCGGATACCGTCACAATTTGTGGCAGAGCCTTCTGGATGATGCCCGTCGATTGCAAATCGTCCCGACCGTATCCATCACGGCCAGCGATTGTGATGACAAAGCCGTTGCTGCAGCGCGGCAGAATGCTGCAGCGGCAGGCGTTGAACAGTGGATTCATTTCAAAACGTGTCCCTATCAGGAGCAATCCCCCAGCTCAGATCAAGGGCTCTGGTTAAGTAATCCACCTTATGGGGAACGTCTTAAGCAGGCAGAATCGTTACTCTATCAGTATCTAGAGCTTCGCAACTATTTTGGCAGCCATTTTTCAGGGTGGCAGGGAGCCGTCATATTGCCCGAACCATTACACGGTAGTCCGCCTCCAGGGCTGCGATTTCGCAATGGTGGCCTTGCTGTTGGCCTTTTCCCTTTGAACGATGACAGAAACAAGTAACCATTAGAAAGACGGGAAAAACGTCTTGGTGTTACATAAGGCTCACCATAAAAAAAGGCCTCTACCGAACATTCGGTAGAGGCCTTTTTTTATTTAGCAAAACGGGGCTACTCATTCCCCAGACTGGCTCCGGCATGACCAACGGAACCGATTCCGGTCAAGACAAAGCTCACCATGACTTCACGATCTTCGAGACGATCACGGTAGCTGACAAACACGCTCCAGCACTGAGCCCGGTACTCCAGAGAAACCATATTCTCCAGCCGTTGGTCTTCAACCAGATCATGACGATATTCATAGGTGACAAACAACGGGTCAAACCAGTCAACGGCCAGGGTCGTGGCAAGATACTCGGAATCATCCTCTTTATAACGATAGGATGCGGTATAGCGATGGTCATCGGAATAATGGGCACCGAATTCAGCGGTGAATTTCGACAATCGGTTGCGATGAGGATCATAGAAACTGTCGACATCAAACATCCAGCGTTGGCTGGGGCGAACGATCAGTTCCGTGCGAATGTCGGAGAAACGATCTTCATCTTCTTTCTCTTCGCGGTCTCCACGACTCAGCCAGATGTCATAGGTCTGCGACAGCCGGAAGTAGAGTAATTCGAGATACGTTGGAGAGCCGTTTTCCGAATCAAAACGCCCGACCAAACGATTGAGCAGGGCATATTCCACTTTGTTGGCTTGCTCAATGCGGTCGGCTCCATCGAAATAAGGCAGGTCATCCTGTTTTTTATTCGGCGTGTAATAGTAGGTGACTTCCGGCTCGATGCTGTGTTTCAGCTTGGTTAAACCGCTGTCGCTGCCTAAGGTGAAGATGCGCGAAACACGTGTCGAAATCCGCGTTGAAAAATCCACGTTCTCCGCATGCTCGAATCCCGGTCCCTCACTGGAGGTCCAATAGAGGCGTTCACGGTAGCCGATCTCAGGTTCTATCTCTGCAACAAGACCGGGCTGAAAAATCGCCGATAATGCCGGACGGACATCAAGACGTTCCCCCTTCAGTCCTTCTCGCCGCCAGAAGTACGTCGAGGTCGAATCGAGTTTAGCATAAAACGGTGTCTGACCGATACGCGTGCGGCTGTAATCCAACTGAATTTCCGGAAGGCGCTGAAGCGTCTCATCATTGTCGGCGTAAAGCCGCAAATCTTTGGTATAAAGCAGCTCCGCAGTCATGTTCCAGCTGCCCCATTGGCGACTCAGAGCAACAGTGGATTCAACTTCATCCTTGTCGTATTCTTCCGCCACCGTGCCGAAATCTTCAAAATAGGCCCGGTCACTGACATATTCAACATCGACACTAAAACGAAACTCTCCCGGCAGGGTGCCGAGGTGCTCCCAGCGATAGGCAAAACGGTCATCAAGGTCAGCATAGGTAGACTGGCCATAACCGGAAATATAATACAGGTTGGCTTTGCCCTCGTTGTCATCGCCAAAGATATAGCGATACTCCAGACCGGTTCCAATGCCCATATCGGAGAAATAATCCACAAATAGCGTGGCATCCATGTTACGCGCCAACACCTGATAGTAGGCCAGAGAGACCTGCATACCGCGCTCGCGAGAATAGCCATATCCCGGCATCAGGAACCCCGATTCACGCTCCACCTTAACCGGATAAGCCAGGTAGGGGGTATAAAGAACCGGAATATCATACAGATAGAAGGTGACGTGTTTGGCTTTGGCATAACCGCCGACCGTGACATTGACTTCACGGGCTCCAAACTTCCAGGCCGGGACATCACCATCACAGGTAGTAAAAAAACCATTACGGATACGATAACGCTGATCACCCAGCTTACTGATCTCATCTCCTGCGAGATGAAAATTATACGAAGAGATAAATCCGCGCGCTTGCTGAGCTGTGCCGACACTGGTGCGCAGATTGATCTGCATCAGATCGCCCTGCAGTGTGCCGTCAACATCGCGCAAATCAACATGGCCTGTCGCTTCAGCATCTCCGGTTTGGGTATTGTAACGGACCTCGTCGGCAAACAGTTGGGTTGTTCCCTGTTGCAGGTCAACCTTGCCGACGGCAGTATAGGTTGAGGTGGCTTTGTCATAATCCAGAGCGTCCGCCTGGAGGGAAACCGGCTCTTCACTCTCACCGGGCAATTCAGCCAGCGATGCACCACAAAATACACTTAATAACAGCACTACACCTAACGCCGAATGTCGTATCCAAGCTTTAGCCGTCACAGTCCGCCTCTTCCATTTCTTCCAGTTTGCATGTTGATATCAGCCATTGCCGACAGGCTGCGACCAGAAACAGTGATCCGGCCACCACGACGATCTCATGGTCCGCACACGCATTAAGAGCAGCCTGCAAAGCGGCTGCGGGAGATTCCCAGGCCATTGCCTCACAGCCTTGCGCCCTGAGATGAGTGACCACCTGCTCTTTCGGGTAGGCCAGTTCCGTCGGCGGTTCGACACAATACGCCTGAACCACGAACGGTCGCAAGGAGGACACGACAGCCTCCATGTCCTTGTCCGCCTTGAAACCAACCACCCAGTGAATCCGGGTCAGATTTTGCTCCCGCAAATAGGCCGCCAACGTCTCTGCGCCGGAAGCATTATGCGCACCATCGAGCAGAATCCGTTCACCGCACCACTCTAAACGACCCGGCCAGCGTGTCTGGGCAACCGCCTCCGACACGACCTGTTGCGAAACCTCCCATCCCCTCTGAGCCAACAAGTTCACCACCATCAGCGCGACAGCAAGGTTATCACATTGATGCCGTCCTGGCAGGGATGGTTGCATCAGCCAGCTATCGTTACCAATCATAACCAGGCAACCAGCCTCAGCAGTCTCAACACTGAAATCACGCCCGAAACAAAAACAGGGTGCAGCCAGAGTTTCCGCCTGTTGGACGAGAACCTCACAGACATCCGGTGGTTGCGGGCCAAGCACGACCGGCACTCCAAGCTTGATAATTCCTGCTTTTTCAGCGGCAATCTCAGCCAGGCTGTGGCCAAGATAGGCACCATGGTCATCACTGATCGGGGTAATCACCGAAACAAGAGGCGTGACCACGTTGGTCGCATCCAGACGACCGCCCATACCCACTTCAAGAACCACCAGATCAACATGCTGCCGGGCAAAATAAAGAAGTGCCAGCGCCGTCGTAAATTCGAAAAACGTCGCTGGCACGTGAGTCGTGTTGCGCCGAAGCTCGTCCACCAGCACAACCAGATCGCTGTCGCTAATCTGCTTGCCATTGACGGTGATGCGTTCATTGAAGCGGTGCAGATGTGGCGAGGTGTACACGCCCACCCGATAGCCGGCCTGACGGTAAATCCCGCCAAGATAGGCACAGACCGAACCTTTTCCGTTGGTTCCGGCAACGTGAACAATGTCGTAGCGGTGCTGAGGGTGCCCGACGGAATCAAGCAGGGCATGGACATTCTCCAGCCCCAACTTGATCCCGAACATCTGGAGTCCGTAAAGGAACTCCAAAGCGGCATCGGGCGTCATCATCAACTCTTGGTGAAGATACGCAGAACCTGAGACAGGCGCTGTTTCATCTCCTGACGTCGGACGATCATATCGATCATGCCGTGTTCGAGCAGATATTCAGAACGCTGAAAGCCTTCCGGCAATTTCTGGCGAATGGTCTGCTCAATGACACGAGGACCGGCAAAACCAATCAGAGCGCGCGGTTCCGTCATGTTGATATCACCGAGCATGGCAAAGCTCGCTGTAACACCACCGGTGGTTGGATCCGTCAAAACCGAGATGAAAGGGATGCCAGCAGCTTTAAGCTTTGCCAAGGCGGCACTGGTTTTGGCCATCTGCATCAGTGACAGGATACTCTCCTGCATCCGGGCACCGCCACTACAGGAAAACACGATAACGGGAACCTTGTTTTCCAAACCTTTTTCAATGGCGCGGGTGATCTTTTCACCAACTACAGAGCCCATACTGCCGCCCATGAAGCTGAAATCAAACACCGAAACGACAACAGGCAATCCGTCAATGGTTCCCTCACCACACACCACCGCATCACCACCACCGGCTTTGGTCACCGAGGCCTTAATGCGATCTTTGTACTTTTTAGAATCTTTGAACTCGAGAAAGTCAATGGACTCTAAAGCAGCGTCCATTTCAACAAAGGAGTCTTTGTCCAGGACAAGATCAATGCGGGCACGCGCGCTAATGCGGAAGTGATAGTCACATTTAGGGCAGACATTAAGATTACGCTCAATTTCCTTGGCGTAGATAATTTCAGAGCAGTTTTTACATTTGGTCCACAAGCCCTCGGGCATCTGGACGGTCTTTTTTTCAACAGGCGCGATAGGCGCTTTTTTTCGGCTGAACCAGGACATGAGTTACCTCATTGTAAATCAGATGCACAGCTCACACCCTGCTTAAGCTCCGCCACAAAACGGCGAACCTCCTCCTGCAAACAGGGTGACGTTGCGTGCTGTTCAATAACTTTGACCAAAGCGCTTCCCACCACAACGGCATCCGAGAAACGCGCGATGGCAGCAGCATCCTGTTCGGTGGTGATACCGAAGCCAACGGCAACCGGCACAGGGCTGAGCTCACGAAGTTGCGCCACCTCAGATTCAATGGCGGCGCTGTCCACCTTACTGGTTCCTGTCACTCCGGTCATCGACACGTAGTAGACAAATCCCTGGGCTTCTTTGAGAAGCCGTGCGGCACGATCCAATGGTGTCGTCGGTGCCAACAGGGTGATCAGGTGAATCCCCTTTGGTTGTAGGTGGATGAGCAATTCATCCCGTTCCTCCACTGGCAAATCAACCAGCAGCAGACCGTCAACCCCGACTTCAGCGGCACGAGCGGCAAAGCGCTCAAGCCCGTAACAAAAAACCGGATTGTAATAGCCCATCAACACAATCGGCACCTGACTGGACAAACGCACCCGTCCAACCAGGTCCAGAACTAAATCAAGAGTGGTTCCGGCGGCCAGGGCACGCTCGGATGCGGCCTGAATGGTCGGACCATCGGCCATCGGGTCGGAAAAAGGGACACCAAGTTCAATCACGTCAGCCCCTGCCTCGACAAGGGATGCGATGATCTGTTCAGTGGTTTCCAGATTCGGATCTCCGGCGGTCACAAAAGGTATCAATGCTTTGTGACCCGTCTGTTTCAGTTGTGCAAAAGTTTCTTCAATTCGACCCACGACACTCTCTCTTCTTCAGCTCAATTTCGCTAGTGTAGTTCAACGCTGACAACGCTTTCAACCGTTTTCTAACAGCGTTTGCATTTTCGATATGTCCGCGCTTGCAGCCTGTTACAATTCAGCCAGTTGCTGTGCCCGATTCAGAACCTGCAAAAAGTGCGGCTTCGTCATCCGCCCCGTCTGCACGTTGTAGCGGCTGGTATGGTAACAGGCCAACAGATATTGGCCATTGGGCAACTCATAACAGGCCTCATGGCCAAAAGGAAAATCAGCCAAACGCTTCACCAGTCCCTGCTCTTTCAACAGATGCAGGACGCTGATAAAGGCGTCACGCCCCAAGGCGAGGATAACCCGTGCCGAAGTCAATTGTTGCCATTCCCGGCACAGATAGTCACGACACTGATGAAATTCACTGGCCAACGGCTTATTGCCAGGAGGAACGCATTTCACGGCATTGCTGATATACAGACCACTAAGGCGCAAGGCATCATCCCAGGATTCGGATTGCTCCTGAGTACTCAGCCCCGCCTGAAACAGCAACGGATACATAAAATCCCCCGCTCCGTCGCCAGTAAACGGTCGTCCGGTGCGGTTGGCACCGTGAGCGCCGGGAGCGAGCCCCACCAACCAGATACGGGCATCCAGATCACCGAACCCCGGAACCGGCCGGTTCCAATAGTCTTCGCGACTCCGCCCCCCTTTGGGGGGAAGAGTCTTCAAATAATCGACCAAACGTGGACACCGTTGGCAGGAGGTCACTTCCGGCAACAGCAGGTCTTGTAACTTCATCACTGTTCCGCAGGTTTCTCGCCACCGGGCTTGCGGCGACGGGGCCGACGGCGACGAGGTGGTTTCTCGCCGGGCTTACCGTGGCTTTTAGGAGCCCCTTTAGCAGACGGCTTACCATGGGGCGGCGTTTTTTTGTGCTGACGCGGTGGCCGTTTGAATTCCCATAAAAACAACTCTTCGGCAGGCACTTCACTGGGGATAGAGGCACCAATATATTCTTCGATGGCCGGAAGATGATAAACAAGATCCTCGTCAGCCATCATAATTGCCAGACCGGAGGCGCCAGCACGGGCAGTACGGCCAATGCGATGGACATAGTCTTCCGGGTCCTGGGGAACATCATAATTGACCACGTGGGTCACATCATCAATATGGATTCCGCGCGAAGCAACATCTGTCGCCACCAGCACCTGAACTTTACCCTCTTTAAACTCGCTGAGAATACGCATCCGTTTGACCTGGGTGATGTCGCCGGAGATTTGCGCGGCCTTGACATCGTTTGCCTGCAGCACGCGGGTCACGTAATCGGTATCACGCTTGGTATTGGCGAAGACCATGACGCGCCCATCAGCCATGCGTCCGTTCAGTAAGCCCAACAAAAGAGGAATTTTTTCCTTGCCTCCGACATGATAGACGATTTGCTCAACACGCTCGGCAGTCACCTGCTCCGGCTCAATCTGAACCTTCTCCGCCTCGTTCATAAAATCGTAGGCCAACTCCATCACACGAGGCGACAGCGTTGCGGAAAACAACATGGTCTGGCGTTTTTCATACGAGGGTAAACGACGCAGGATGAACCGCAGATCACTGATGAAGCCCATATCAAACATGCGGTCCGCCTCATCAATCACCAGCACTTCAATGCGTTTGAAAGAAAACACTTTCTGTTTGGCATAGTCAATCAGACGGCCGGGAGTTGCGACAACAATATCAACGCCAGCGGCAAAGGCTTTACGCTGACGATCATAGTCAACGCCACCATAGACCGGATGAATGGTCAGCGGCGAGTCAGGAACCAGGCCTTTGGCATCCTCGCAAATCTGCACCACCAGCTCACGAGTCGGTGCCATAATCAACGCCCGAGGATTTTCTGACGTCGGTTGTGGATTGTTCAACAGACGAGTATAGAGAGAAATAAGAAAAGCCGCAGTCTTCCCGGTTCCGGTTTGTGCCTGAGCGGCCACATCGCGGCCAGCCAGAGCCAGTGGGATCGCCTGTTCCTGCACAGGAGTCAGTTCGGCAAAACCAAGCTGTTGCACTCCCTGCTGAACACGTTCGGGGAGATTGAGGGCATCAAAACGCATAAGACTCCTTATCGTTACAATTCCACACCGAAGGCTTCAGCAACGGTATGCATATCTTTATCGCCGCGGCCGGACAGGTTCATAATGATGACCTGATCCTTTTGCATGGTCGGCGCCAATTTGATCACCTGAGCCACGGCATGAGCACTTTCCAATGCCGGAATAATCCCTTCAAGCTGGGTCAGGGCTTTAAATCCTTCCAAAGCTTCATCATCGCTGATAGCGACATATTCGGCGCGTTTAATCTCATGCAACAGCGCGTGCTCCGGGCCGACACCGGGGTAATCCAATCCTGCAGAAATTGAATGGGCATGATTGATCTGACCATCTTCATCCTGCAACAGGAAGGTTTTGTTGCCGTGAAGCACACCCACTTTGCCCGCGCTGATACTTGCGGCATGTTTGTCCGTGTCTATTCCCAGACCTGCCGCTTCAACACCCATCAAACGAACGGTTTCATCATGGATGAACGGATAAAAAATCCCCATAGCATTGGATCCGCCGCCGATACAGGCCACCACGGCATCCGGCAGTTTACCTTCTGCCGCAAGGATCTGCTCGCGCGCCTCACGACCGATCACGGCCTGAAAATCGCGGACCAGTTGCGGATAAGGGTGAGGACCGGCAACGGTACCGATGACATAGAACGTGTCACGCACATGGGTCACCCAGTGGCGCAATGCATCGTTCATGGCATCCTTCAATGTTGCGGTACCACTGGTGACGCCATGCACTTTGGCACCAAGCAGTTTCATGCGGAAGACATTGAGTGATTGACGACGGATATCTTCCGTGCCCATAAACACTTCGCATTCCAGACCGAAACGTGCTGCGACTGTCGCCGTCGCAACACCGTGTTGGCCGGCACCAGTCTCGGCAATGACCTTCTTTTTCCCCATACGCTTGGCCAGCAACACTTGACCAACCGTATTGTTGACTTTGTGTGCGCCGGTATGGTTAAGGTCTTCCCGCTTGAGATAGATCTTGGCCCCACCGAGATGCTCCGTCAGGCGTTCCGCGTAATAAAGCGGACTGGGACGGCCCACATAGTGATTAAGGTAATAGTGGAACTCCTTGTCAAACTCAGGATCAGCGATGGCTTCGTTATAGGCTTGCTCCAACTCGAGCAGGGCCGGCATCAGAGTTTCCGCGACATAGCGTCCGCCAAACTGACCAAAATGACCTCTCGGATCCGGGTATGAATACATCGACATGATTAACTCCTGGCGTATTTAGCCTGTTGCACAAAGGCGCTCATCAGCGCCTGATCTTTAACTCCTGGGGCACTCTCCACCCCACTGGATACATCAACGGCATAAGGCGCAACGTCGCGAACCGCCTGAGCAACATTCTCCGCCGTCAACCCTCCAGCCAAAATGACAACGTTCTTTTCAGCGATTTGCCGCGCCAAGTCCCAGCGCCCCACTTTCCCGGTTCCGCCATAGGCTTGGTCACACCAGGCGTCCAACAACAAAGAGGTCACCGGATAATCTTCAATTCCAACCAGACTTTCCTCATCACGAATACGTAACGCCTTGATCACTCGAGCATTCGCGCTGTAACACTGCTGTGGAGATTCGTCACCGTGCAACTGAACAACATCAAGCAGACAGGTTTCAACCACCTGCTCTATGACCTCAGGGCACTCATTGACGAAAAGACCTACGGTGGTTACAAAGGCCGGAAGCTGACGGATAATCTCTGCGGCCGCTTCTGGCGTAATATAACGTGAACTGGGTGGATAAAACACAAAACCCAAGGCATCAGCACCGACTTCAACGGCGGCCAGGGCATCTTTTAACGAAGTAATGCCACAGATTTTCACCTTCACATCGGCGAATCTCAGCATATCAGGCAACGCCACCTCCCAGTAGCTGCGACAGCTTGGCGGAAAAATCCCCTTCACGCATGAGACTTTCACCGATCAGAAAAGCTCCGGCACCGGCCTTTTGCAAACGGCTAATCGCAGCATAATCTTGAATGCCGCTTTCCGAGACGACCAGACAGGATTGTGGAATTTTTGGCAACAACCGTTCACTGACAGCCAGATCAGTCACAAATGTCTTCAGGCAGCGATTGTTGACACCAATCAGGCTACATTCCGTTTGCAACGCAACATCAAGCTCTTCTTCATTATGCACTTCAAGAAGGACATCCAGCCCCAGCGTTTGCGCCACAGCGTGAAACTCCAGCATTTGATCAAGATTCAGTGCCGCAGCAATCAACAGGATTGCGTCCGCACCAAAGGCACGTGCTTCATAGATCTGATGGGCATCAACGATAAAGTCTTTGCGCAGCAAGGGCAATGAAACTTCTGCGGCAATTTGCTGAAGATAATCAAGATGACCGTAAAAAAATTGTTCATCAGTCAAAACAGATAAACAGGTTGCCCCGGCAGCCTCATAGCCTTTGGCGATGGCCACCGGATCGAAATCTTCGCGGATAATGCCTTTAGACGGAGAGCCTTTCTTTACTTCAGCGATAATCGCAACGCCGTTAGCAGCTCGTTGACGCAACTGGTGCTCAAAACCGCGCGTTTGCGGCGCATGGACAATTCTCTCCTGCAATTGTTCAATACTGTAACGCTGCTTGGCCGCCGCGACTTCGACTTGTTTATGTGCAAGAATTTTATCGAGGATCATTGATTGGTCATCCGGATCAGGCCTTCGAGTTTTACCGTTGCCAAACCGGTATCAATGGTCTGACGCGCCATATCCAATCCTGCTGAAATATCATCGACAACACCGGATGCGACTAGCGCAAAGGCACTGTTCAGTAGGACAATATCCCTCTTTGGGCCAAGCTTACCATGGAGGATATCACGAACAATGACGGCATTCTCTTTTGCGTCCCCCCCCTGCAATTCCTGCAGAGAACAGCTCTTCAGAGCAAAATCTTCCGGACATATCGTTGACAGAGAGATCTCCCCGTTGTCAATGCGCGCAATATCCGTCGGTCCGGTCAAGGTGATCTCATCCATGCCGTCGCTGCCATGAACAACAAAGCCCCGCTTGCAGCCCAGTCGGCATAAAACTTCCGCTAAGGGCCGCACCAGATCCTTGCGATAGACGCCAAGGACCTGACGGTCGGCGTTAGCAGGGTTGGTTAACGGACCAAGCACATTGAAAATCGTCCGGATACCGATCTCACGACGTGGGCCAATCGCATACTTCATAGCACCATGCAGAGCAGGTGCATAAAGAAATCCGACATTCAATTCGTTTATACAGGACTCAACAACCTGTGGCGTCACGTCGAGATTCACCCCGAGTTCTTCCAGGACATCGGCACTTCCGCATGCCGAGGAAACACTCCGGTTACCATGCTTGGCCACTTTAACGCCGCAAGCGGCAACAACAAAGGCCACGGTGGTCGAGATATTAAAACTCTTGGTCCCACTACCTCCAGTGCCGCAGGTATCGAGAATGGTTTCCTGATCGGTGTTGATCTCTTCGCGATCAATATCCAGCGCGGAACCGACACGAATGGGTGTCGCATGGGCACGCATGACTCTGGCTGCGCCGCTGATCTCGGCGACCGTTTCACCTTTCAAACGCAAGGCGGTAATAAACGCGCCGATCTGGGCAGGAGTGGCCTCGCCCCCCATGATCTGGTTCATGACATCGACCATCTCATTTTCAGTCAGGTCATGTCCTTCAACGACACGACTAATCGCTGTTTTGATCATGCGATCCTCCAGAACTGTTCAGCAAGGTCAAGAAAGTTTTGCAACAACGGTTTTCCCGCCAGAGACAAAATTGACTCTGGATGAAATTGAACCCCCCAGATGGCCAGATCCTTATGGGCCACCCCCATAATCATATCCTGGTCAGTCCAGCAGGTGACACGTAGGCAATCGGGAACGGTTTCACGCTCAATAACCAGAGAGTGGTAGCGGGTTGCTTCGAATGGGTTGTCGAGACCAACAAAAAGGTCTGTATTGTTATGGAACATGGCACTTGTTTTACCATGCATCAGTTCGCCAGCGCGGACAATGTTTCCACCAAAGGCTTCGCCAATGGCCTGATGACCAAGGCAAACACCGAGGATCGGAAGTTTCCCGGCAAAATGCTGGATTGCAGCCACAGAGATCCCCGCTTCTTTCGGACTGCAGGGACCTGGAGAAATCACCAGTTTATCAGGCTTAAGGGCCGCGATCTCGTCAAGGGTGATCGCGTCATTGCGGTAGACGACCACCTCTTCGCCCAGTTCTCGAAAATATTGGACCAAATTATAGGTAAAGGAGTCGTAATTATCAATCATCAGCAACATTATTCGAGCCCTCCTTCAGCCATTTCAATCGCCTTCATCACCCCTCTGGCCTTATTGATGGTTTCCTCATATTCAGCAAGCGGAGAGGAATCAGCAACAATTCCCGCTCCAGCCTGTAAATGCACCTGATTATCATGAATGACAAGGGTGCGAATCGCTATCGCCATATCCATGTTGCCCGAAAATGAAAAATACCCCACGGCTCCGCCATAAATTTCACGACGCTGCGGTTCCATCTCATCGATGATCTCCATCGCCCGAATCTTCGGTGCCCCTGTCAATGTCCCGGCGGGAAACGTCGCCCGAAAGGTATCAAAGGCATCCATATCGTTATCCAGCACGCCGCGAACATTGGAAACAATGTGCATGACATGTGAATAGCGTTCGATCACTTTAAGCTCACTGACCTCAACACTACCCGTCCGGCAAATTCGTCCCAAATCATTGCGCCCCAAGTCAACCAGCATGATATGTTCCGCCAGTTCTTTGGGATCTTCAAGCAGTTCACGTTCAAGGGCATCATCATGCTCAGGAGTCTTTCCTCGTGGTCGTGTTCCGGCAATCGGCCGAACTTCGACGACGGAATCCTCTTTGCGGACCAGCACCTCTGGTGAAGCACCGACCACCAGTGTCTTTCCAAAACGCAAAAAGAACATATACGGAGAGGGGTTAATGGTGCGCAAAGAGCGATAGATGTCAAAGGGATCCGCTTTGAGTTCTGCGGAAAACCGCTGAGACAACACAACCTGAATCACGTCACCAGAACGCACATACTCCTTGCAACGCTCCACGGCTTCAAGAAACTGGGGCTTCGTAAAGTTGGCTGTGAATTCATGCTTACCTTGTACTGCGGCCTTTTGAAACGGACGCGGTTGGCGAAGTTTCGCAATCAACTCTTGAATCGTTACGACCGCCTGATCGTAGGTATGTTGTAAATCCGCACCGTCTTCGACATGAACATTGCAAACCACCTTGATTTTCTGTTGCCGATTATCAAAAATCAGAATGGAGTCGGTAATGATAAAGCAGCTGTCATAGGCCCCGATCTCAGCGGGGTTGTTATCCGGCAGTTTCTCGACATAGCGCACCATGTCATAGCCCAAATAACCGACCGCACCACCACAGAAACGTGGCAAACCGTCCATCTCAACAGGGCGATATTGATGTAGCAGAGTCTGCAAGACCACAATCGGATCTGGGCTTTCTCCCGATTCTACAATCTGTCCGTCACGAACAATTTCGTAGTGATTTCCGCAAGTACGAAAAACGCAGCCCGATCCACTACCCAACAAGGAATAACGTGCCCACTTTTCACCGCCCTCAATACTCTCCAGCAAAAAAGACAACGCCCCGTCATCAATTTTTTTAAACGCGGAAACAGGCGTTTCCATGTCGGCAAGAATCTCAGCGTAAACAGGAATCAGATTGCCTGTGGCCGACAACGTTTTGAACTCAGAAAAAGTGGGTGTGATTTTCATCGACGTCCTCATCGAACAGTTAGAAAAAAAGGCAAGGGAGATCCCCTTGCCTTTTTATAACGCTTCTATATTACCACCAGATTATTCGGCAGCTTGCTCTTGATCAACAAACTCAATGATGGAGACCGGAGCATTATCGCCAAGGCGATTTCCTACTTTAATAATACGAGTATAGCCACCTGCGCGCTCAGAAAAACGCGGTGCAAGACGATCAAAAAGCTTTGCGACAACGTCTTTTTCCCGAATAACACTCAGGGCTTGGCGGCGAGCATGAAGATCACCTCGCTTACCCAAGGTAATCATCTTCTCAGCAATTTTACGAACTTCTTTGGCTCGAGCATCGGTCGTCGTAATACGCTCATGATCGATCAGCGAAGTGACCAGATTGCGCATCATCGCAGCACGATGACTTGAATTACGACCTAAACGGCGGCCTGACTTATTGTGACGCATTGTTACGATCCTTTCTATGCGTAGTCAGTGAACTAGATTTCTTCCCGACTTTTTTGCAGAACTTTAAGATATTCAGGGTCAGGGAAGCTCTCAAGTTTCATTCCCAAGGTCAAACCCATTTCAGCCAAAATATCTTTGATTTCGTTAAGTGACTTACGTCCGAAATTCTGAGTTTTCAGCATTTCAGCTTCCGTCTTCTGGACCAGATCACCAATCAATGCGATCCGAGCATTTTTAAGGCAATTGGCGCTACGAACTGACAGCTCCAACTCCTCAACGCTGCGATAGAGGTTCTCATTGATCTTTTGAACTTCTTCCTCTTCAGGCTCCTCCTCAGGAATCTGCTCCTCATCAAAATTGATGAACATCTGCAGGTGTTCCTTGAGAATCTTCGCCGAATAAGCGACGGCATCCTCCGGCTTAACGCTGCCATCGGTCCAGACCTCCAATGTCAGTTTGTCGTAGTCAGTAATCTGACCGACACGAGCATTGGTGACGACATAATTCACCTTTTTAATCGGTGAAAAAATTGAATCAATGGGGATTGTCCCGACAGGAGCCTTTTCGTCGCGATTACGCTCTGCCGTGACATAACCTTTGCCCATGGAGACAACCATATCGATCTCAACATCAGCTTCTTTGGTACAGGTGGCGATGTACAGATCCGGATTGAGAATCTCGACATTCGAATCAGTAACAATATCGCCGGCCGTAATCACGCCTGCACCTTTTTTAACGATGCGAATGTTGCGGCTCTCCTGACCTTCGAGACGGAGCAAAACTGACTTCAGGTTCAGAATAATATCCGTGACATCTTCTGTAACGCCCGGAATCGTCGAGAATTCATGAAGAACACCCTTAATTCTTACTGAAGTGATAGCCGCTCCCTGCAAAGAAGACAGCAGAATACGGCGCAATGAGTTACCAATCGTGGTTCCAAATCCGCGTTCGAAAGGTTCCGCAAAAAACTTGCCATAGTTGGCAGTCAAGCTGCGGGAATCCACTTGAAGGCGCTTGGGCTTGATCAGATCTCTCCAGTTTTTATACATTCATTTTCTCCATGCTGAGGTTAGCTGAGTGATTGCGTATTACTTGGAATAGAGTTCAACAATCAACTGTTCCTCGAACACAGGAGTCGTCAACTCTTCGCGTGCAGGCAGAGTTTTGACGGTGCCTTTAAACGCATCCCGATCGAGTTCCAGCCAGGATGGAATTCCACGACGCATTACACTGTCAAGAGCCTCGGAGATTTTACCGATTTTACGACTCTTTTCACGAACCTCAATAACATCTCCAGCGCGGACAAGGTAAGAAGGGATATCCACCTTACGGCCGTTAACCAGAAAATGTCCATGACGAACAAATAAACGGGCCTCAGAACGAGTAGACGCCAAGCCAAGACGGAATACCATGTTGTCAAGACGGCGCTCGAGCAATACCAGCATGTTGTGACCGGTAATACCCTTCATCGCTTTCGCTTTATCAAATACACGGCGGAACTGCTTCTCGCTCAGGCCATAGCAAAAACGAACTTTTTGCTTTTCAGTCAACTGGCGGGAGTAGTCTGAAGGCTTGCCACGACGACCGGCACCATGTTGTCCAGGAGGTGTGGGACGACGCTCAAGCAGGCGATCATATTTCGGATTACCGTAAATATTAACACCAAGACGTCTTACGATTTTACCTTTAGGTGTGAAGTTTTTTGCCATTTCAAAATCCTCTGTAGTCTATCGTCAATTGGTCAGCACATCCCGCGTATTACACGCGACGACGCTTGGGAGGACGACAGCCATTGTGGGGAATCGGAGTCACGTCCTTGATCATCGTAACGTTCAAACCAGCACTTTGCAGGGCACGAAGAGCTGATTCACGTCCGGAACCGGGGCCTTTCACGCAAACTTCAACATTACGCAGACCGTGTTCCTGAGCTGCCTTGGCAGCTGTTTCCGCAGCAACTTGTGCCGCGAAAGGAGTACTCTTACGAGATCCCTTAAATCCTGATCCACCTGCCGTCGCCCAGGAGATAACATTCCCGCTGACATCGGCAATTGAAACGATGGTATTGTTAAAGGTGGCCTGAATATGGGCAACACCATTGACGATATTCTTTTTCGCCTTGCTTTTTCTTACGACTTTTTTACCTGGCTTTGCCATGGTTCCTCCAATTATTTCTTCTTACCGGCAACCGTCTTACGCGGCCCCTTACGGGTACGGGCATTGGTTTTAGTCTTCTGGCCACGCACAGGCAAGCCACGGCGATGACGCAAACCACGATAGTTACCCAGATCCATCATACGCTTGATGTTCATGGATACTTCACGGCGCAAATCACCTTCTACTTTGAACTCATCATCAATGATCTTACGAATCTGCCCAACTTCAGCTTCCGTCAGATCATCAGTGCGAGTGTTAAGATCAACACCAGCCTGAGACAGGATTTGTTGAGACGTGGAGCGACCGATCCCATAAATATAGGTCAGCGCAACTTCAATCCGTTTGTTTTTCGGTAAATCAATACCAGCAATACGTGCCAACTTTATATCCTCCTATTAACCCTGTCTTTGCTTGTGCTTGGGGTTTTCGCAAATCACGCGCAAGACGCCTTTACGCTTGATTACTTTGCATTTATCACAAATAGTTTTTACTGATGCACGAACTTTCATTACCAACCTCTACTCTATGCGTGATGCTATTAACAAGTTACACTCTGGTCAGTATCTCATAACCAGTTTCAGTCACCGCTACTGTGTGCTCAAAATGCGCAGAAGGACGACCATCCTGCGTCACCGCAGTCCAACCGTCTTCAAGAACTCGCACATGTTGCGTACCGGCATTTACCATCGGCTCTATTGCGAGAACCATCCCCTTTTTCAGTTTGGGACCGAAACCGGGTTTGCCGTAGTTAGGTATCTGTGGATCTTCATGTAATGAACGTCCAATACCATGTCCTACGAATTCCCTGACGACTGAATATCCTGCTGCCTCGACGACAGTTTGTACCGCAGCTGAGATATCGGATAGAAAAGCGCCTGGAGCAACTTTATCTATCCCCGCATCAAGAGACGTTTTAGTGACCTCCATAAGGCGGGTTTTTTCACGATCGACGTTACCTACTGGCAACGTCACAGCCGAATCGCCATAAAACCCGTTATAAAGAACACCGAAATCAATACTGATAATATCGCCTTCAACCAGAGGTTGTTTGGTAGCAAATCCGTGAACAACCGTATGATTTGGTGAGGCACAAATGGAACAAGGAAAACCGCCATATCCTTTAAAGGCCGGCTTGGCTTTCCTTTTCAAACAAGCCTGTTCCGCAATCTGGTCAAGGTCCCAGGTTGAAACTCCTGGCGACACCTTCTCAGCGAGCTCCTGCAGAATTTCCGCCACCATCTGACAAGATACGCGCATCTTGTCGATCTCTTGCGGAGTTTTGACGATAATCACTCAGAAACCTGCAAGATCTCAAAAATCGCAGTGCGAACGTCCTCAATAGACAGCATGCCATCTACACGTGCCAGCACACCCGATTTTTCATAATAATCAACCAATGGCAAGGTCTGATCCAGGTAAACAGACATACGATTACGAATAGTTTCTTCCTTATCGTCGTCACGTTGAATCAATTCACCACCACACTTGTCACAAACACCCTCCTGCTGAGGGGGTTCAAACTCGAGATGATAGCCAGCGCCACAAGCTTTACAGGTACGACGTCCAGCAAGGCGTAAAACCAGTGCCTCTGTATCAACCTCGAGTGAAATAACTGAATCAAGCTCTTTGTTCAGAGCAGTCAATGTCTCGCTTAAAGCATCAGCCTGAGGAACCGTCCGTGGAAAACCATCCAGAATAAAGCCTGTCGCACAGTCATCTTTCTGCAGACGCTCCTTAACGATACCAACAACGACTTCGTCAGGAACGAGCTCTCCGGCATCCATAAGGCCCTTAGCCTTAACACCCATCGGCGTACCTTCTTTAACAGCGGCACGCAAAATGTCTCCTGTAGAGATTTGAGGTACAGAGAGACGCTCAACAAGTGTTTTTGCCTGAGTACCCTTACCGGCACCAGGAGGTCCAAGCAAAATCAATTTCATCGTAGCAATCCTTTTTAGCCCCGACGTCCCTTAATACTGGCACCACGCATAAAGCCTTCATAAGATCTTGAGATCAGATGAGACTCAATCTGCGAAGCGGTGTCCATTCCAACACCGACGACGATCAGCAAAGACGTACCACCAAAATAAAAAGGCACATTCAGCTGACCGATCAACATGGTCGGCAGGACACAAACGACAGACACATAAATAGCTCCTGCGAACGTCAGTCGGCTTAAAACAACATCAAGATAGTCAGAAGTTGCTTTACCGGGACGCACACCAGGTATATATCCACCCTGATTCTTGACATTTTCAGCCACATCAACCGGGTTAAATGTTACAGCCGTGTAGAAATAACAAAAGAAAACGATGAATGCAACAAAAAAGACATTGTACAGCCAGTGGCTTGGCGTCATCATTCCAGCCAGTTTTTGAACCCATTCAACGTGAACAAAATTTGCCACGGTAGCAGGGAACATGATGATTGAACTGGCAAAGATTGGTGGAATAACACCACTCATATTGATCTTGAGAGGCAAATGGCTGGACTGTCCGCCAAGATTGCGCATACCAACGACACGCTTGGCGTAATGGATGGGGACACGACGCTGAGCCCGTTCCATGAAAACGATAGCTCCGATAACCACCACCATCAGAACAAGAATGACCAGCATCGTCACCGGAGGCATAGCACCTGTACGCAGAAGGCGGATCGTATTCACGATAGCCGAAGGCATGTTCGCCACGATACCGGCAAAAATGATCAATGAGATCCCATTGCCAATACCGCGCTCGGTGATCTGCTCACCAATCCACATAATAAATGCAGTACCGGCCGTCAAGGTAAATACGGTCAAAATAACAAAACCAATGCCCTGATTAGGAACAACTGGATCTCCAGCGACATTCATTGATTGAAGGCCGACGGCAATCCCTGCACCTTGAACGACAGACAACAGTACCGTTCCGTAGCGGGTCCATCGTGTAATTACCTTGCGGCCCTGCTCACCCTCTTTAGACAATCGCTGCACCGGCTCAAAAACAACCGTCAGTAATTGCAAAATAATAGAGGCACTGATGTAGGGCATAATTCCAAGTGCAAAAACCGTCATGCGCTGTAACGCGCCGCCGGTAAATGCACTGACCATCCCAAGCAGTGTCCCTTGAGTGCCTTCAAAAAAACTCGCTAAAACCTGACCATTAACACCCGGTGTCGGGACATGACAGCCAATCCGATAAACGGCCAGCATCATTAAAGTAAACAGGATACGTTGGCGCAGTTCGGCAATGCCGAAAATATTTTGAAGACTTTTAAACAATGTTAGAGTTCCTCAATCTTGCCGCCAGCTGCCTCAATTTTGGCAGCAGCAGATTTGCTGAATTTCTGTGCCTTAACGGTCAGAGCTTTTGTCAACTCACCATCGCCAAGAACCTTCACGCCGTCTTTTACCAGCTTGACCAAACCTGCTTTGATCAAAGCTTCAGCATCAACAACGGAACCAGCCTCAAGGGTTTCGAGATCGCGCAGATTGACCAACGCATACTCTTTGCGACTATAGGGAGTAAAACCACGCTTCGGAAGACGGCGATGCAGAGGCATCTGACCACCCTCAAAACCAGGCTTTACACCACCGCCGGAACGGGCGTTTTGGCCCTTATGACCACGCGCTGCTGTTTTGCCGGTTCCAGAACCGGGGCCACGGCCAATACGCTTTCTATTTTTAACGGATCCCGCTGCGGGACTCAAATTGCTCAAATCCATTTTATAAATCCTATCTAGGCTTCCTCAACAATGACCATGTGGCACACCTTATTGATCATGCCACGAATCTCAGGAGTATCCTTTAAAACAACGGTTTTATTGAGCTTAGTCAAGCCAAGACCCTTGAGAACTTTCGTAAAATACTCAGGGCGGCCAATGCCACTCTTCTTCAGTGTTACTTTAATTTCGTTCGCCATCTGATATCTCCAATTCGGGACCTTAAGCGGTCAGTCCACGACGGGATTTGATCTCATCTGCACTCTTCAGCTGCTTCAGAGCCTCAATAGTGGCTTTAACAACATTATGGGGGTTGTTAGAACCTAGGCACTTAGACAGAATGTCACCAACACCGGCGGCTTCGAGTACCGCACGGGCAGGACCACCGGCAATAACACCAGTACCCTTGGACGCAGGCTTAAGAAGAACACTGCCAGCACCAAAGTTACCGAGAACATCAAAAGGAATGGTACGGTCATCCAAAGGAACCTGGATCATATTCTTTTTGGCTTTTTCAACGCCTTTACGAATAGCCTCAGGAACCTCTTTGGCTTTACCGTGGCCATAGCCAACCTGGCCATTACCATCACCAACAACAACAAGTGCGGAGAAGCTGAAGCGACGTCCACCCTTAACAACCTTGGCACAACGATTGATATGGATGATACGATCAATCATTTCTGTTTCATTTTGTTCATTGCGCTGCAAAGGACCCTCCTATTCTCTTAAAACACCAGGCCGGCTTCACGTGCGGAGTCAGCCAGGGCCTTCACACGGCCGTGATAAACAAAACCATTACGATCAAAAACAACCTCTTTAATTTCTTTTTCCAGGGCTATTTTTGCAATCGCTTCACCGACCGCTTTGGCAGCGGCTACGTTACCGGTATAGCTCAGCCCGTCCGCAACGGATTGGTTCTGAGTTGATACCGACACCAGCGAAGTACCAGTAGTATCTTCAATAATTTGTGCATAGATATGCTTTGCACTACGGAAAACGCACAGACGTGGACGCGCAGCGGTACCAACCACTTTACGACGCACACGCGCTTGCCGTCTTTTTCTTGATTGCGCTCTTGAAATTACGCCAGCCACTTTAAATCTCCCGTGTTAATATAATTACTTACCAGCCTTACCGGCTTTACGCAGGATACGCTCATCCGCGTACTTAATCCCTTTGCCCTTATAAGGCTCAGGACCACGGAAAGAACGAATCTTAGCGGCTGTTGCACCAACCAGCTCTTTATCAATCCCGCTTACAGTCAGCTTGGTTTGCTTCTCAACTTCAACAGAGATACCGTCCGGCAGAGGATACGCAATCGGATGAGAATAACCAAGAGCCAGATTGAGCGTGCTACCTTGGACATCGGCACGATAACCAACACCATTAATTTCGAGCACTTTCGAAAAACCGTTCGATACGCCCTCAACCATGTTGAAGATCAATGAACGATAGAGACCCTGCATTGCGGTATCACGGCGAGCCGACTGCACCGGCTCGACATTAATAGCATCGGCATCCATAGATACCAACACCGTGCCAGGGATCGAACGGGACAATTTCCCTTTCGGACCCTGAACATCAATCCGGTCTTCTTTGAGATCAATTTTGACCCCGGCCGGAATCACTACAGGCTTTTTACCAATACGAGACATTGTCTAAACTCCTTACTCAATTACCAAACGGTGCAGATCAATTCGCCACCAATTTGGGCTTCACGAGCAGCAACGTCAGGCAAAACACCCTGTGATGTTGATACAATTGCACAGCCGAGACCATTTTTCACATTAGGGATCTCGTTGCTGCCGACATATACGCGACGGCCAGGGGTCGATTCACGCTTGATTTCGTGAATGACATGTAGATTTTTCTCATCATATTTCAAATAAATGCGCAGTGTTCCCTGAACACCATCATTGATTGATTTGAAATTTTTGATATATCCCTGGTCTTTAAGCACAGAAGCGATAGCAACCTTCATTTTACTTGAAGGCATCTCAAGCTTCTGGTGCTTTGCCATTCCCGCATTACGAATGCGAGTCAGCATATCTGAAATAGGATCGGTCATTCCCATGGATCGAACTCCTTCGTTTTACCAGCTAGATTTCAAAACGCCAGGAAGTTTACCCTCAAGGGCCAATTTGCGCAAGCAAATCCGACACATGTTGAACTTCCGATAATAGGCGCGCGGACGACCACAAAGTGGACAGCGGGTATACTTTCTGACCTTGAACTTTTGGGGCCGTGCTGCTTTGGCTATCATTGATTTTTTTGCCACAATATCCTCCGATTACGCCTGATTTATTTCCTGAAAGGCATGCCAAGCTCAGTCAGCAATGCACGTCCCTGCTCGTCAGTCGTTGCGTTAGTTACGATTGAAATATTCAATCCACCAACTTTAGCGACTTTTTCCAGATCAATTTCAGGAAAGATGATCTGCTCACGGACACCAAGAGTGTAGTTCCCGCGGCCATCAAACGCCTTGGCAGAAACACCTTTAAAGTCACGAACACGAGGCAGAGCAATATTGATCAAGCGATCCAGAAATTCGTAAGCACGCTCACGACGCAAGGTCACCATGCAACCAATAGGCATATCCTCACGCAGCTTAAAGCCCGCAATCGACTTCTTGGCCTTCGTGATAACCGGCTTCTGACCAGTGATCTTCCCCAGCTCATCGACAGCTGATTCCAGCAACTTGATATTCTGGATGGCTTCACCGATACCCATATTGACGACAACCTTCTCAACACGGGGTACCTGCATAGCGTTGTTCAGACCCAGATCCTTGCGCAGCTTCGGTGCAAGCTCTTCGAAATATTTATCTTTTAACCTGGCCATTTATATCTCCATTACTTGTCAACGACTTCGTTGCATTTTTTGCAAAAACGAGCCTTGGTACCATCTTCCAGTACACGGATACCGGTGCGTGAAGGCTGATTGCAGGCACTGCAGACAAGCATGACATTAGAAGCCGACATCGGCGCTTCTTTTTCAACAATGCCACCTTCCTGGTTTTGACGGGAAGGACGCGTATGACGCTTAACAATATTCAGGTTTTCAACAGTCAGACGATCCTTATCGGTAAAGACACGCAATACTTTTCCTTGCTTGCCCTTTTCCTTGCCGGCCATCACCTGAACCAGATCACCTTTTTTTACATGAAACTTTTTTACAGCCATTTTGATCATCTCCTGGCCGTATCAAAGCACCTCAGGTGCCAGCGATACGATTTTCATAAAACGGCGAGCGCGTAATTCACGTGCCACTGGACCAAAGATACGAGTACCAACAGGTTCTCCTGCAGCGTTGACGACAACTGCCGAGTTCTTGTCAAAACGGATACGAGAACCATCCTGACGGGCAACTTCTTTAGCCGTACGCACGATAACAGCACGAACAACATCACCTTTTTTAACTTTTGAATTGGGCATAGCTTCACGAACGGAGCAGATGATAATATCGCCCAGCCCCGCGTATTTACGTTTAGAGCCGCCCAGCACCTTGATGCAGCACAACTTCCGAGCACCGGAGTTGTCAGCAACATCAAGAACGGTTTGCATCTGAATCATTATCTTTCTCCCGTTCTACAGTGTTTTTTCAAGAACCTGGCTGACACGCCAGCGCTTGTCACGTGACAACGGACGCGCTTCAGTGATCAGAACCTTGTCCCCGGCTGCACACTGGTTTTGCTCATCATGTGCTTTATATTTCATACTGCGCTTGATGTACTTCTTGTAAACTGGGTGTTTAACAAGAGTGTCCACCTTAACAACGACAGTTTTATCCATCTTGTCACTGGTTACGATTCCAACCAGTTTTTTCTTATTACGAAGCTCTGTTGCCATATCACTCACCTCAACATCCATTACGCAAGTTTCTGCCGCAGAACTGTCTTGACCCTTGCAATATCCTTGCGCACCTGGGGAATCTTGGCAGTATTCTCAAGATGTCCGGTGTGCAATTGAAATTTTAGGTTAAACAGTTCCTGGCTCAATTCCAGAGATTTTTTCTCAAGCTCTTCAACACTGAAGCCTTGTAATTCCTTAGCCTTCATTTGAACTCTCCTCTCTGGCTACAAACTTGGTTGAGATCGGCAACTTGTGCGCTGCAAGACGAAACGCCTCGCGGGCAATCTCTTCCGAAACCCCCTGCATTTCATAAAGAACCATGCCGGGACGAATAACCGCTACCCAGCTATCAGGGGAACCCTTACCTTTACCCATACGGGTTTCAGCAGCTTTGCGGGTCAGAGATTTATCAGGAAATGCACGAATCCAGATTTTACCACCACGCTTGATGTAGCGGGTCATGGCACGACGTGCAGATTCAATTTGACGTGAGGACAACCAACCTCGGTTTGTGGCCTGCAGGCCAAAATCACCAAAGTTAATATCGGTTGCACCCTTGGCCGCGCCTTTCATGCGACCTTTAAACTGCTTTCTATGTTTTACCTTCTTGGGCATTAACATAACGACATACTCCTATCTGACAAGTCTACAGCTCTCGTGAGAGAACTTCGCCCTTGAAGATGAGAACCTTGACTCCGATAATACCGTAAGTAGTTTTCGCTTCAGCGAAACCATAATCGATATCGGCACGAATGGTGTGCAGAGGAACTCGGCCTTCACGATACCATTCGGTACGACTCATCTCGGCACCACCCAAACGACCACTGCAAGTGATCTTAATTCCCTGGGCGCCAAAACGCAGAGATTGTCCTACGCTACGCTTCATGGCGCGACGGAAAGCAACACGACGCTCCAGTTGAAGCGCGACGCCTTCCGCCACGAGCTGAGCATTCATCTCAGGCTTGCGAACTTCTTGAATATTCAGGAAAATTTCCTTATCGGTGAGTTTGGCCAGTTCCTGCTTCAGAGCCTCAACTTCCGAACCACGCTTACCGATAATGATCCCCGGACGCGCCGCATAAATATTCAGTTTCATCTTACCTGCAGCACGCTCAATCTCAATTTTAGAGATACCTGCATGATACAAGCGCTTTTTAAGATAATTACGCAGTTTCAGATCTTCATGGACAAAGCGTGCATAATCTTCGTCTGCATACCACTTCGATTCCCAGGTCCTGATGACACCCAGGCGAAACCCTACAGGATGAACTTTCTGGCCCAAACTATCACCTCCTTGATTGGCTAAATTTCGTCCAGGACAACCTGGACGTGACTGGTTGGTTTACGAATCTTGCTGGCGCGACCTTGAGCGCGAGGAATAAAGCGCTTCAATGCCGGTCCCTGGTCGACCGTAATCGTTTTTACATACAGTTTATCAACATCCGCTACGCCTTTTTGCTCGGCGTTAGCAACGGCTGACTTCACCAGTGCCGCAACGATACCAGCAGGCTTTTGCGGGGAAAAGCGCAAAATATTCAACGCTTCCTGTACATTTTTTCCGCGAATCATATCCACGACAAGGCGAGCCTTTTGCGGGGACATGCGGACAAATCTCAATTTCGCTTTTGCTTCCATCCGGTGACTCCGTTGCTGTTATTTTCTCTTGGACTTCTTATCTGCACCATGACCATAGTAAGTCCGTGTGGGTGCAAATTCGCCAAGTTTATGACCTACCATATTTTCAGTAACATAGACGGGAAGAAACTTCTTACCGTTATGTACAGCAAAGGTATGCCCTACGAATTCGGGAATAATCGTGCTACGACGAGACCAGGTTTTAATCACCTTGGTAGCCGTTGTTCCACCTTCCAAATCAACCTTACGCAGCAGACTTTCCTCTACATAAGGTCCCTTCTTAATTGATCTAGCCACGATACACTCCTCTACTTATTCCGGCGGCGGACAATAAACTTATCCGTGCGCTTGTTCGTACGGGTTTTATAACCCTTGGTGGGAACACCCCAAGGTGTAACCGGATGACGACCACCAGAACTTTTACCTTCACCACCACCGTGCGGGTGATCAACCGGGTTCATGGCAACACCACGAGACTGAGGACGCTTACCCAGCCAGCGATTACGCCCTGCCTTACCGATTTTGACGTTTTCATGGTCAGTATTACCGACTTGACCAATCGTTGCACAGCATTCCTGCAAAACCAGACGAACTTCACCAGAAGGCAAGCGAAGCTGAGCATAGCGGCCTTCCTTTGCGGCGATCATGGCATAAGCACCTGCACTCCGTGCCAGCTGGCCACCCTTGCCTGTTTTCAGTTCGACATTGTGAACCCAAGTACCCAGAGGGATGGCGCGAATCGCCATCGCATTCCCCGGCTGGATATCTGCAGACTCGCTTGCAACAACCTCAGCACCAACTTCGAGGCCAACAGGAGACAGGATGTAACGTTTCTCTCCATCAGCATAACTAAGCAGTGCAATACGCGCTGAGCGGTTCGGGTCATATTCAATGGAAACCACGCGAGCAGGAATCTCTTTTTTATCCCGCTTGAAATCAATAACGCGGTACTTGCGTTTATGACCACCACCTGTGTGGCGCTTGGTAATTCGTCCGTTATTATTGCGTCCGCCTGACTTTTTCAGAGGTTCCAAAAGTGACTTTTCAGGTGTCGCTGTGGTTACCTCCTCAAAAGTTGAGGCTGTCATGTGGCGGCGCCCCGGCGAGGTCGGCTTAAACTTTTTGATCGCCATTATTCTTACTCCGTATCCCTTAGACTGTCATCACACGCCAAAGAAGTCGATGTTGCTGCCTTCGGCGAGAGTTACATATGCTTTCTTACGATTAGGACGCTTGCCGAACTGTCGACCAACGCGCTTCACCTTGCCGGCAACGATCATCGTATTGACATCATCAACCTTGACGTTGAAAGCTTTTTCCACAGCCTGTTTGATTTCAATCTTGTTTGCATCTTTAGCTACTTCGAAAACAACGACACGACTTTCTTCTTTCTGAATCGCAGTCTTCTCCGTAACCAGCGGCTTTTTGATAATGTGATGTAAAGGTTTCATTACGCCAACGCTCCTTCCAGCTGCTCTACAGCGCCTTCGGTCAGAATCAGGTTGGAGTACTTCATCACATCATAAACATTGACACCTTCAGCTCTCAACACCTTCACATTACGAAGGTTACGCGCTGAAAGTTCAATTTCAGGACTTGCTGCATCAATTACAACAAGAGCATCCTTGAGATCAAAGCGATCCACAACCTGCTTAAAACTTTTCGTGCTGATCGCATCAAGTTTGAGCTCGGACAATACAGTCAGCTTCTGCTCCTGAAAACGGGAGGACAAGGCTGAACAGAGGGCCAATTTCTTCACTTTGCGATTCAACTTGAACGCATAGTCACGGGGACTCGGGCCAAATGCGACACCACCACCAACGTGAGTAGGGGCCGTAATGGTGCCCTGACGAGCGTTACCAGTACCTTTTTGTTTAAATGGTTTCTTACCACCACCGGCGACGTTTGCACGATTTTTACATGCGGCAGTTCCCTGACGACGCGCGGCCAGTTGATAGCGAACCATATCGTGAACCAGGTATGGACGAACTTCGGTATCGAAAACCTCGTCTTTCAGCTCACGCTCAGACACCTGGTTTTTTTGCATATCATAAACAGTTACTTTTGCCATGCTAGTATCTCCTGTCTCACAAACAGCCCGGCTTAAGCCTTGACGGCTTTGCGGATCGTGACCAGACCGTTTTTAGGGCCAGGTATTGCACCCTTCACCAGGATCAGGTTTTGATCAGCTCGAACGTCAACGATTTCAAGATTTTGAACCGTGACGCGCTCATTGCCCATCTGACCGGCCATTTTCTTACCTTTAAACACGCGTGAAGGCCAAGCACTGCAACCGATTGCACCAGGTGCACGATGAAACTTGGAGCCGTGAGTATTACGGCCACCTGAAAAGTTCCAGCGCTTCATAACACCTTGAAAGCCCTTACCTTTACTGGTTCCCATCACATCAATCAGATCACCAGCAGCAAAAACGTCTGCACAAGCAATCTCAGCACCAACTTCCAGCTCGGCAATCTCGCCATCCATTTCACGCAGATAGGAGAAAACACCTTTGCCAGCTTTTTTGAAATGCCCCATTTCAGGCTTATTGATCCGATGGGCCTTCTGCGCACCAAAACCGAGCTGAACCGCATCATAACCATCTGTATCGACGACTTTCTTCTGAACAACCGTGCAAGGTCCAGCTTCAATAACCGTCACAGGAATGCGCGTACCGCTTTCGGTAAATATCTGGGTCATGCCCAGTTTTTTTCCCAGAATTCCGTTAACCATCATACTATCCTTATAAAAACAATTCGTACTACAGCTTGATTTCAACAAAGACGCCAGCTGAAAGGTCAAGCTTCATCAGCGCATCCACTGTCTGCTGTGTCGGGTCAAGAATATCCAACAGCCGTTTATGAGTACGAATCTCGAATTGCTCACGGCTTTCCTTGTTTACGTGAGGACCACGCAGTACACAATACTTATTGATAACCGTCGGCAGAGGAATGGGACCGGCAAGATGGGACCCTGTCCGCTTGACTGTATCAACAATTTCATTGACTGCCATATCGAGCAGCTTATGATCGTACGCCTTCAGGCGAATTCTTATTTTCTGGCTGGACATGTGTAACCTCAATTACTCAATAATTTCGCTAACAACACCGGCGCCGACAGTACGACCACCTTCGCGAATCGCGAAGCGCAGTTCTTTGTCCATGGCGATCGGGGTGATCATCTGAACGGTCATGGAGATGTTATCTCCAGGCATTACCATTTCAACACCTTCGGGCAGCTCTACAACACCGGTTACGTCAGTGGTACGGAAGTAGAACTGAGGACGATAGCCCTTGAAGAAAGGAGTATGACGGCCACCTTCTTCTTTGGTCAGGATATAGGCTTCTGCCTTGAACCGAGTGTGAGGGGTGATGCTGCCGGGCTTGGCCAATACCTGACCACGCTCAATGTCTTCACGTTTAACACCGCGCAGCAACAGACCGACGTTATCGCCTGCCTGACCTTGGTCGAGCAGCTTGCGGAACATCTCAACACCGGTGACGGTGGTTTTGCTGGTGGCTTTCATGCCGACGATTTCAACTTCTTCGCCAACTTTGATGATACCGCGCTCAACACGACCGGTAGCAACAGTACCACGACCGGAGATGGAGAAGACGTCTTCAACAGGCATCAGGAACGGCAGGTCAACAGCACGTTCCGGCTCGGGAACATAGCTGTCAACAGCAGCCATCAGGTCGAGAATGCACTGCTCTTCAGGAGCACCGGTAGCGGCTTCGAGGGCCTTGAGGGCGGAACCGGCCACGATGGGCAGGTCATCACCGGGGAAGTCATAAGCGGACAGCAGTTCGCGAACTTCCAGCTCAACCAGCTCCATCAGCTCTTCGTCGTCAACCATGTCGGCCTTGTTCAGGAACACAACGATGGCGGGAACACCAACTTGGCGAGCAAGAAGGATGTGCTCACGAGTCTGAGGCATCGGGCCGTCAGCAGCAGAACAAACCAGAATTGCGCCGTCCATCTGCGCAGCACCGGTGATCATGTTCTTGACGTAGTCAGCGTGACCCGGGCAGTCAACGTGAGCATAGTGACGGGTAGCCGTCTCATACTCAACGTGAGCCGTTGCGATGGTGATACCACGCTCACGCTCTTCAGGAGCGTTGTCAATTTGATCAAATGCGCGCGCTTGAGCCAGACCCTGACCAGCCATAACTTTGGTGATCGCTGCGGTCAGTGTGGTTTTACCATGGTCAACGTGGCCAATGGTGCCAATGTTGACATGGGGCTTTGTTCTTTCAAATTTTTCCTTTGCCATGACTTCGCTCCTTAACCTTTCACTTTGGCGATAATCTCTTCAGAAATCGCTTTAGGCACTTGATCATAATGGTCAAACACCATCGTATACGTTGCACGCCCCTGCGTCATACTGCGCAGTTCAGTGGCATAACCAAACATACTTGCCAGAGGAACATGGGCACTAATCACCTGTGCACCACCGCGAGAATCCATCCCCTGAACCTTACCACGACGACTGTTCAGGTCGCCGATTACATCACCCATATACTCCTCAGGGACAACGACTTCTACAGCCATCATCGGCTCAAGCAGGGCAGGACCGGCCTTAGCAGCACCCTCTTTAAAGCCCATGGAGCCAGCAATCTTAAACGCCATCTCACTGGAGTCAACATCATGGTAAGAGCCATCATAGACAGAGACCTTGACGTCAACGATGGGGAAGCCAGCCAGAACACCATTTTGAGCCGCTTCTTCAGCGCCCTTGCCGACAGCAGGAATGTATTCACGAGGAATAACACCACCCTTGATTTCATCGACAAACTCAAAACCAGCGCCGGGCTCTTGAGGCTCAATACGCAGCCAGCAATCGCCATACTGACCGCGACCACCTGACTGACGTACGAATTTACCCTGAACTTCAACCTTCTTAGTGATCGACTCACGGTAAGCGACCTGAGGCGCACCAACATTTGCCTCAACTTTAAACTCACGCTTCAGACGGTCAATAATAACTTCAAGGTGAAGCTCACCCATACCGGAAAGGATCGTTTGCCCAGTCTCTTCGTCAGTACGCACACCAAGAGAGGGGTCTTCTGCGAGCAACTTACCAAGAGCGACGCCCATCTTTTCCTGGTCACTTTTAGTCTTAGGCTCAACAGCGATATGAATAACAGGATCCGGGAATTCCATCGCTTCAAGCAGGCACTCATGATCCGGATCACACAGAGTATCACCCGTTGTGCTGTACTTAAGACCAACAGCAGCAGCGATATCACCAGAATAAACCTGCTTAATCTCTTCACGCTTATTGGCGTGCATCTTCAAGATACGACCCAGACGCTCCTTCTTGCCCTTTGTTGAGTTGAGCACAGAGGAACCGGCTTCAGCGATACCGGAATACACACGGAAGAAAGTAAGCTGACCAACAAACGGGTCAGTCATAATCTTAAAGGCCAGAGCCGCAAACGGACCATCATCATCGGCAGGACGAGTAATCTCTACGCCTTTAGGGTCAATACCCTCAATAGGCGGAACATCCGTCGGGCAAGGCATATAATCCACAACAGCGTCGAGCAGATGCTGAACACCCTTATTCTTGAAAGCACTACCACACAGAACCGGGTTAATATGCAGATCGATCGTTGCCTTGCGAATAGCCAACTTGACCTCATCAACAGTCAGCTCATCACCGCCAAGATATTTCTCCATCAGCTCTTCATCATAAGTGCAGAGCTCTTCGAGCATAGCCTCACGGGCGACTTCGACCTCGTCAGCCATATCTGCCGGAATTTCCACTTCGTCAAAATGCGCGCCAAGAGACTCATCATCCCAGACAAACGCCTTCATCTCAACAAGGTCAACAACACCTTTGAAGTAGTCTTCCTTACCGATTGGCAACTGCAGAGGAACAGGATTGGCCCCAAGACGGTCACGCATCATATCAACGCCACGCTGAAAATCGGCACCAATACGGTCCATCTTATTCACAAAGGCAAGACGAGGAACCCCATACTTGTCAGCTTGACGCCAAACAGTCTCAGACTGAGGCTCAACGCCGCCAACAGAACAGAACACGGCAACTGAACCATCGAGAACACGCAAAGAGCGCTCAACCTCGATCGTAAAGTCAACGTGACCCGGGGTATCAATAATATTTATACGGTTATCTTTCCAGAAACAAGTGGTAGCAGCTGAGGTAATAGTAATTCCGCGCTCCTGCTCTTGTTCCATCCAGTCCATGGTCGCTGCTCCATCATGGACTTCACCGATTTTATGAGAGACGCCTGTATAGTACAGAATACGCTCTGTCGTTGTCGTCTTACCCGCATCAATATGTGCCATGATGCCGATATTACGTGTCTTAGCAAGAGATACTTGACGTGCCACAGCTCAACTTCCTCCCGAAAAATTACCAGCGATAATGGGCAAAGGCCTTGTTTGCCTCTGCCATCCGATGCGTATCTTCCTTTTTCTTCACCGATGCACCACGATTATTCGCTGCATCGAGAAGCTCCGCCGCCAAACGCTCGCGCATGGTCTTCTCACCACGGCCACGTGAAGCCGACAGAACCCAACGAATAACCAACGCATTACGGCGATCAGGACGCACCTCAACAGGCACCTGGTAAGTTGAACCGCCGACACGACGTGATTTAACCTCAAGCAGAGGACGAACATTCTCAAACGCCTTCTTAAAGACATCCAGAGGCTCTTCACCACTACGTTCTGCGATTAAATCAAATGCGCCGTAAACAATTTTCTCAGCAACACTCTTCTTGCCACCCAACATCAAGCTATTAACAAACTTGGTGACCAGTCGGTCATTATATTTAGGATCAGCAAGAACGATCCGTTTTGCGACTTCTCTTCTTCTAGGCATAACTGACTACCTCTTCCCTAAATCGATAAGTCCTACTTAGGACGCTTAGCACCATACTTCGAGCGAGCCTGCATACGACCCTGAACACCAGCCAGGTCGAGAGAACCGCGAACGATGTGGTAACGAACACCAGGCAAGTCCTTAACACGACCACCACGAACCAGAACAACGGAGTGCTCTTGCAGATTGTGGCCAACGCCAGGGATATACGAGGTTACAACGATGCCATTCGTAAGACGCACACGAGCAACTTTCCGCAAAGCCGAGTTCGGCTTTTTCGGGGTCGTTGTATATACACGCGTACATACACCACGACGCTGCGGATTTGATTTAAGCGCAGGCGCAGTCGACTTCTTCTCTTTTCTTTGGCGTCCATTACGGATCAGCTGATTAATCGTCGGCATTTCTTACTCCCGAAATTACTATTCACAGAATTAAAAGAACGTATTCCCCCAGAGGGGAAACCCGCGAACAATAACAACTGCCCCAACGATTGTCAAGGCAGTTGTTATTGTTTTGCATTTTTTATTGTAATGAGCTGAGTTTACTCGGAAACTTCGTCCATCATTTCATCGTCTTCAATAATATTTTCGACGATGGTGACCACTTCCTCCACCGGATCAGGGGTCAACAGCTTGGCGCTGCGATATTTGACAATACCGGTACCGGCAGGAATCAAACGTCCCATAATGACGTTTTCTTTCAGCCCACGAAGATGGTCAACCTTGCCCTCAATGGAAGCCTGGGTCAACACCTTCGTGGTCTCCTGGAACGACGCTGCTGAGATAAACGATTCCGTCGACAGCGACGCCTTGGTGATACCCAACATGATCGGTTCACCGACCGCCGGCTGACCATCCTGTTCCATGACACGTTCGTTTTCGATTTCAAACTCGACACGGGAAACCTGATCGTCAAGCAGGAAATCGGTATCACCCACTTCAAGGATGCGAACACGACGCAGCATTTGACGGACGATCGTTTCAATATGCTTATCGTTGATGGCAACACCCTGAAGTCGATAGACCTCCTGGACCTCATCGACCAGATATTTGGCCAATTCTTTTTCGCCAAGAACACGCAAAATATCATGCGGGTTGCGCGGCCCATCCATCAAGGGCTCACCGGCCTGAACCGCATCGCCTTCATGAACACTGATATGCTTGCCCTTAGGGATGAGATACTCAATCGGCTCACCATATTCCGGCGTCACAACCACTTTACGCTTGCCTTTAGAATCTTTCCCGAATGTCACCACCCCATCGATCTCAGTAAGAACGGCAAACTCCTTGGGCTTACGTGCTTCAAACAGCTCAGCAACACGTGGCAGACCGCCGGTAATATCTTTGGTCTTGGTTGTTTCACGAGGAATCTTGGCGAGAACATCACCCGCCTGAACCATCTCATCCTCAGGAACGATAATGTTGGCACCAACGGGCAACATATAGCGTGCAGCCATGCCATTAGGCAGCTTCACGGAACGGCCCTCTTCATCTTTCAGGGTCAAACGAGGGCGTTTATCCGTAGCTTTGGATTCGATAATGACTTTACGAGAAAGACCAGTAACATCATCGACCTTCTCGTCCATGGTCACACCACTGATCACATCACCAAAATGAATGCGACCGCTTACCTCCGTCAGAATCGGCATGGTGTACGGGTCCCATTCGGCGAGTAATGTTCCCGTCGTAATCGTTGTGCCAGGATCAAACATCACGCGTGAACCATACACCAGAGCATGACGCTCACGCTCACGACCGGTCTCATCGACGATAACAATTTCACCGTTACGGCTCATGACAACATGGTGCCCATCGCGGTCAACAACGGTCTTCAGATTACTAAACTGCAATTCACCATCGAAGCGTGCCTCAAGCGATGTTTGCTCGGCTCGACGTGAGGCCGTACCCCCGATATGGAAGGTACGCATGGTCAGCTGTGTGCCCGGCTCACCAATGGATTGCGCGGCAATAACACCGACCGCTTCACCGAGGTTAACCATGTGTCCACGCGCCAGATCACGACCATAGCAGGTTGCACAGATGCCATGACGACTTTTACACGTCAGAACGGAACGGATATAGAGTTTCTCAATACCTGCCTGCTCGATTTTATTGACCAGGACCTCGTCAATCTCCTGATTGGCTGCGACAATCACATCTCCCGTCACCGGATCACAGACATCTTCCAACGCGGCACGACCAAGAATGCGGTCGCCGAGAGATTCAATCACTTCGCCGCCCTCAGTCAGGGAGCTGACCAAAATACCGTCAATGGTACCGCAATCCTTCTCCGTAATGATCGCATCCTGAGCAACGTCAACCAGACGACGGGTCAGATAACCGGAGTTCGCCGTTTTCAACGCGGTATCCGCCAGACCTTTACGCGCACCGTGAGTTGAAATGAAGTACTGCAACACGGTCAGACCTTCGCGAAAGTTCGCGGTAATCGGTGTTTCAATAATCTCACCGGACGGCTTGGCCATCAAACCACGCATACCGGCCAGCTGACGGATTTGCTGAGCACTACCACGAGCACCAGAGTCAGCCATCATATGAATCGCATTAAATGACGATGCTTCAACGGTTTCTCCGGATTCGGATTCAAAACGATCCACCGAAAGATCAGCCAACATGGTTGATGCAATATCCTCTGTACACTTGGCCCAGATATCGACAACCTTGTTATAACGCTCGCCATCCGTAATCAGACCTTCGGTATACTGACTCTGAATCTCAGTCACCTCAGAAACAGCAGCATCGATAAAGTCCTGTTTGGTCTCAGGAACCACCATATTGTCGAGGCAGATGGAGATACCGGCGATCGTTGAGAAACGATAACCGGTCTGTTTCAAGCGGTCTGCAAGGATAACGGTCTCCTTGTTTCCGGCCAGGCGGAAACTGGCATCAACCAGTTCAGCCACCTGTTTCTTGGTCATAACCTTATTAATATAGTCAAACGGGATCATCCGGGGAACAACTTCGCGCAGGAGAACACGACCGACTGATGTTTCAATCAGTTCAGGATCCGCGCCATCAACGCGACTCATCCGCACTTTCACGCCAGCCTGAAGATCAACTTCTCCGGAATCATACGCAATACGCAGCTCATCTTCAGATGCGAAGATTTTACCCGAGCCTTGAACAAACGGACGGATACGCGACATATAATAAATGCCAAGAATCATATCCTGAGACGGAACGATAATCGGTTTACCGTTGGCCGGCGACAGAATATTATTGGTCGACATCATCAGAACGCGGGCTTCAATCTGACTCTCAATGGACAGAGGCAGGTGAACGGCCATCTGGTCACCGTCAAAGTCAGCGTTGAACGCGGTACATACCAGCGGGTGGAGCTGAATCGCCTTACCTTCCACCAGAACCGGCTCGAACGCCTGAATACCCAGGCGGTGAAGAGTCGGAGCACGGTTGAGCATCACCGGATGCTCCTTGATCACATCTTCGAGAACGTCCCAGACTTCTGACTTCTCTTTTTCCACCAACTTCTTAGCACTTTTGATCGTTGTGCAGTATCCGCGCTCTTCGAGCTTGTTGTAGATAAACGGCTTGAACAGCTCCAACGCCATCTTTTTCGGTAAACCGCATTGATGCAGCTTGAGCTCGGGGCCAACAACGATAACAGAACGCCCTGAGTAATCAACACGCTTACCGAGCAGGTTTTGACGGAAACGACCACCCTTACCCTTGAGCATATCAGAAAGAGACTTCAGCGGACGCTTGTTCGGACCGGTAATCGCGCGACCACGGCGGCCATTGTCAAACAGCGCATCCACCGCCTCCTGCAGCATCCGTTTTTCATTGCGGATAATGACGTCGGGAGCACGCAGCTCCATCAAACGCTTGAGACGGTTATTCCGGTTGATGACACGGCGATACAGGTCATTGAGATCCGAAGTTGCGAAACGACCACCGTCCAACGGCACCAAGGGGCGCAGTTCCGGCGGCAATACCGGGATGGTTTCAAGGATCATCCACTCCGGGCGGTTGCCACTACGGATAAAGGCGTTAATCACCTTAAGACGTTTAGCGACTTTCTTACGTTTGGCCTCACTGGAGGACTCACGCATTTCAATGCGCAGACTTTCGGCAATCTCTTCAAGATCAAGAGCGGCCAGCAGTTCACGAACCGCTTCAGCACCCATACCGGCAGTAAACTGACCGGCAAATTCGTCCATCAGTTCACGGTATTTATCTTCCGTCAGGATCTGACCGATTTCGAGCTGGCTGTCACCTTTGTCGAGAACCACATAGGCTTCGAAGTAAAGAACTTTTTCAAGCTCTTTGAGGGTCATATCCAACAACGTACCGATACGTGACGGCAACGACTTCAAGAACCAGATATGTGCAACAGGACAAGCAAGGTCAATATGAGCAAGGCGCTCACGACGCACCTTGCTGGGAATAACCTCAACACCGCATTTTTCGCAGACAATGCCGCGATGTTTCATGCGTTTGTACTTACCACAGTTACACTCGTAGTCTTTTACCGGGCCAAAGATTTTGGCACAGAACAGACCATCTCGTTCGGGTTTAAAGGTCCGATAGTTGATCGTCTCCGGTTTTTTTACTTCACCAAAAGACCGTTCACGAATGGTCTCCGGGGAGGAAAGCGACAGACGAATGGTATCAAAACTCAACGGATCTTTAGGGCGCTCAAATAAGCTGAAAATATCTTCCAAAACTCATCTCCTCAAGGGATGGCAGTTTACTCGTCTTCGTCTTCCAACAGTTCAACATCAAGGCACAGCGATTGAAGCTCTTTGATCAGAACGTTAAAGGACTCCGGCAACCCTGCTTCCAGGGTATGACGACCTTTGACAATCGCTTCGTACATGCGCGTGCGGCCAGCGACGTCGTCGGACTTCACTGTCAGGAATTCCTGCAGAGCATGGGAAGCACCATAAGCTTCCATCGCCCAAACCTCCATCTCACCAAGCCGTTGGCCACCAAACTGCGCCTTACCACCCAACGGCTGCTGAGTGACGAGGCTGTAGGGACCGATACTCCGTGCATGGATTTTATCATCAACCAAGTGATGGAGCTTCAGCATGTACATGATGCCGACAGTGACTTTTTCCTTAAACGCTTCACCGGTTTTACCATTGTACAAAGTCATTTGCCCTGAAGGAGAAAAGCCGGAACGGGCAATCTGCTCCTTAATGATCGTTTCGCTGACACCTTCGAAAACCGGCGATGCCATCGGGACCCCAGGCGCAAGACGTTTTGCCAGTTTATTGACATCCTGTTCTGAGAGATCGTCAAGGAAAGGATTGAGCTCTTCGTCCGCATAAACTTCCTTGATTTTCTCGCGAAGATCATTGTGAGTATGTTGCCGATCCAAAACCTCCTGAATCTGGTTACCCAACCCACGCGCTGCCAGTCCCAAATGAATCTCAAGAATCTGACCGACGTTCATACGAGAAGGAACACCCAGAGGGTTCAGAACGATCTCTACCGGGGTACCATCTTCGGCATAAGGCATATCTTCAACAGGCAGAATCCGTGACAGTACACCTTTGTTACCGTGGCGGCCAGCCATTTTATCGCCGACAGACAACTTACGTTTGATGGCGATATAGATCTTAACCATCTTGATAACACCAGGCGGAAGATCATCTCCACGCTTGATTTTATCAATTTTGTCGGCAAATACACGCTTGATCAACTCCTCACGGTCCGCAAGACCACGCAGCAATTCAGCGACACGATCCTCGATCGCCTCTCCGTCAACCAAAGAGATTTCCTGGTAACGGGAAACAGGAATTTCTTCTAGTTGATCAGCCTGCAGCACACTGTTTTTCTTCAGCAGAACCTTTCCATCGTCACTGGTGATTGATGACGCCAGTTTATTGCCGACAAGTAGGTCCGACAGTTTATGACGGGCAGATTCGCGGATGATGCGAATTTCGTCGTTCTGGTCCTTGAGAAGCTTATCGATCTCATGCTGTTCAATCTTCTCAGTTCGGGTGTCTTTGTCAGAACCCTTACGTGAAAAGACACGAGCACCGATAACAACCCCTTCAACGCCAGGCGGAACGCGAAGTGACGTATCGCGCACGTCGCCAGCCTTCTCTCCAAAAATTGCGCGAAGCAATTTTTCTTCTGGAGAAAGCTGAGTTTCGCCTTTTGGTGTGATCTTACCAACCAGAATATCTCCCGGCTTAACTTCAGCGCCAATACGGATAATGCCGCTTTCATCCAAGTCCTTGAGAGCATCATCGCCAAGGTTGGGAATATCGTCAGTAATCTCTTCTTTGCCCAGTTTCGTATCACGGGCAACACACTCGAATTCTTCGATGTGAATCGACGTGTAGCGGTCTTCTTTAACGAGTTTTTCCGAAATCAGAATCGAGTCCTCGAAGTTGTAACCTTCCCAAGGCATAAACGCTACGAGAACATTTTGCCCAAGGCCCAGTTCTCCCCATTGCGTTGACGGACCGTCAGCGATAATCGCACCACGCTTGACATGGTCGCCAACTTCGACAATCGGCTTCTGGTTCAGACAGGTATTCTGGTTGGAACGGATGAACTTGATCAGATTGTAAATATCAACGCCGGTGCCAGTTTCATCATCCTGTCCTTCATCAATACGAACGACAATCCGCGAGGCATCAACGGATTCAACAAAACCGTCGTGACGGGCAACTACGGCAGCACCGGAATCATGAGCAACAATCCGCTCCATACCGGTACCGACCAGAGGAGCATCAGCGCGCAACAGCGGCACGGCCTGGCGCTGCATGTTCGACCCCATCAAGGCGCGGTTGGCGTCGTCATTTTCCAAGAATGGAATCAACGAAGCCGCAACAGAAACCAGCTGCTTAGGTGAAACGTCCATCAGTTGGATCTCTTCGCGACGCAGCATCATAAACTCACCGCTCTGGCGAGCATTGATCACCTCGTTGACAAAGCGACCATCATCATCCAATTCCGCATTTGCCTGAGCAATCGCATGTCCCTCCTCCTCCAAAGCGGAGAAGTACTTGATTTCGCTTCCAACACGACCATCGTGGACAAGACGATACGGTGTTTCAACAAAACCATGCTCGTTGATACGCGCATAGGTGGACAATGAGGCAATCAGACCAATGTTTGGACCTTCAGGGGTTTCAATCGGGCAAACACGTCCATAGTGGGTCGGATGAACGTCACGCACCTCAAAACCTGCACGCTCACGTGTCAAACCACCGGGTCCGAGAGCCGACAAGCGACGTTTATGGGTAATCTCAGACAACGGGTTGGTCTGGTCCATAAACTGAGACAGCTGCGAAGAACCAAAGAACTCCTTGACAACAGCAGAGACCGGTTTCGAGTTGATCAGGTCATGGGGCATGAGGCTGTCAACTTCCTGAAGGCTCATACGCTCCTTAATGGCACGTTCCATCCGCACCAGACCTACACGATATTGATTCTCCAGCAATTCGCCTACAGCTCGGACACGACGATTACCGAGGTGGTCAATATCATCGACATGCCCCTTACCATTACGCAGGTCAATAAGGTAGCGGACAACCTCAAGGATATCTTCCTTGGTCAGCGTGCGGTGTTCGAGGGGCGTCTCTACACCGAGTTTGTAATTCAGCTTCAGACGGCCAACCACAGACAGGTCATAACGCTCGGGGTTAAAGAACAATCCTTCAAACAGAGCTGTTGCACTGCGAACCGTGGGAGGATCACCGGGCCGCAAGCGACGGTAAATTTCAATCATTGCATCTTCAGGATTGTTGACAGTATCCTGAAGTAACGTATCGCGAAGGTAAGGACCGACGTAAAGGTTATCAATAAACAGGGTTTCAACAGAATTGATCCCTTTTTCACGCAGAAGTTGAATACTTGTCTCCGTCAACTCCTGGTTGCATTCGATAAGAACTTCACCGGTTTCGGTATCGACAACATCCGTTGCCACAACCTTCCCAATCACTTCACTTTCATCAATCGCAATGGTTTCCAAACCGCTCTCGGCAATTTTGCGGATAGCAGCTTTGGTAAACTTACGGTTGGCCTTCACCAGCACATCACCATTAGGGGCAATAACATCCAAAACAGTGCGTTGACCGGCAAGGAGATCCAGATTAACAGACTTGGAATAGCCCTCTTTCTGAATCTGAACCGTTTCCACATCATAATAATATTTTAAAAGCTCCTCTGCGCTATAGCCTAAAGCTTGCAGTAGAACCGTTGCCGGCAACTTACGACGACGGTCAATGCGCACATAGAGGATATCTTTATGATCAAAATCAAAATCAAGCCAGGAACCGCGATAAGGAATGACACGGGCATTATAAAGCAGCTTGCCGCTTGAGTGCGTCTTGCCCTTATCATGGTCGTAAAAGACACCAGGAGAACGATGCAACTGGCTGACAATTACCCGCTCAGTGCCATTTATGATAAAGGTACCGTTTTCAGTCATCAGAGGAATTTCACCGAAGTAAACTTCCTGCTCTTTGATATCACGAATCGACTGTACACCGGTGTCCTTGTCGACATCCCAGGAAACAAGACGGACGCGAACCTTGACCGGAGCAGCAAACGTCATACCGCGCTGATGGCACTCCTCGACATCGTATTTAGGAACTTCCAACACGTAAGAAACATATTCCAAGGAACAGGTTTCACTGAAATCACGAATCGGGAAAACGGAGCGAAAAACCGCTTCGAGACCGATATTTTGGCGCGCAGAAGCAGGCAGATCCGCCTGTAGAAAACGTTTATACGAGTTTTTCTGAATATCGATCAGATTGGGAATTTCAATAATGCGCTGAATCTCAGAAAAATGCTTGCGCAATAACTGGTTATTCGCGATCGAATAAGCCATGGCCACTCCTTAAGAAAAGAACGTAGAACAGCCAAGGCCGCATAGACGACCTTGGCTTCGTGCAGAAATATCGAAAGGTTTACTACTTGAGCTCGACAGAAGCGCCAGCTTCTTCGAGTTGTTTCTTGATATCTTCAGCTTCTTCCTTAGCAGCAGCTTCTTTAACAGTGCTGGGTGCGCCGTCAACCATATCTTTGGCTTCTTTGAGGCCCAGACCGGTAACAGCACGAACAACCTTGATAACATTGATTTTTTTGTCGCCTGCGCTGGTCAGAACAACATCAAACTCAGTTTTTTCTTCTTCAGCAGGACCAGCGGCAGCAGCAGGACCAGCAGCAGCAACTGCAACAGGTGCAGCAGCAGAAACACCAAACTTGTCTTCCAGCTCTTTTACCAGCTCAGACAGTTCAAGAACAGACATGTTCTCGATAAACTCAATTACTTGCTCTTTAGTGATATCAGCCATGATTTTTTCTCCGTCAATATGATGAATATGTAACACTCTGTTTAAACGTTATGCAGCCTTCTGGTCTCTGATGGCGCCAAGCACCTGAACCAGAGAACGAGGCACTGCAGCCAGAACACCAACAAAGTTGGATACCGGCGCATTGATCGAACCAAGCATTTTTGCCAGCAGAACCTCGCGGCTCGGCAGCTCAGCCAACGCTTTAATTTCGGCTTCGTTAAGGATTTTACCTTCGAGAACTGCTGTTTTAAGCTCAAAGAACTTGCTGTCTTTGGCATAGTCGGACAATACTTTTGCCGGAGCAACAGGATCTTCCTGGGCGATTGCAATTGCAGTCGGTCCCTGGAGATACTCACTCAAGCACTCGAAATCAGTCCCTTTAGCAGCCAGACGAAGCAGGGTATTTTTAACAACGCGGTATTCAACACCGGCGTCACGAAGCTTACCGCGCAGCTCATTGACCTGATCAACATTCAAACCGCGATAATCGGCAACGAATGCAGCTTTAGCCGTCGCCAGCTTAGCGGCAAATTCCTCAACAAGTTGTACCTTGTTATCTGTAGCCATCCACTCTCCTCCTTTCCTAGATTTCTAGAAGTAATACTCCCTGTTCAGTCGTTAAAAACCGAAGGAAGATCACGGAGTGGTCTTTTTCAGTCTCGGCAGGCATAAAGATCTCTTTTAAACCCTAGGGTACCTGCTGTCTTCGACAGGGAACTTACTAAACAACAGCACCGGAGAAACTCCGGCGCTGCTGGTTATAGCTTTTATGCTCGAAACCTTATTTGACCAGTGCCTGAACACCTGGGACATCAACTTGAACACCAGGGCCCATCGTACTGGAAATACTGATTTTCTTCAGGTAGGTTCCTTTTGATGTCGATGGCTTCGCCTTAATCAAGGCATCAACAAGGGAAACAACGTTATCCTGAAGTTTCTCAGCGTCAAAGGACACCTTGCCAACCGGGGCATGGATAATACCAGCTTTTTCAACGCGGTATTCGACCTTACCCGATTTAGATTCACCAACGGCACGAGCCACATCAAAGGTAACGGTTCCGACCTTGGGATTCGGCATCAAACCACGGGGACCGAGCAGTCGACCAATTTTGCCGACAACACCCATCATATCCGGAGTTGCGATGGCGGTATCAAAATCAAACCACCCTGCCTGAATTTTCTCGACGAGATCGTCACCACCGACATAATCGGCACCTGCGTCCAAAGCTTCCTGGGCTTTTTCACCTTTAGCGAACACCAGAACACGGACGGACTTGCCAAGACCATGAGGGAGAACAACCGCGCCACGAACCATCTGGTCCGCTTTACGCGGGTCAACACCCAGACGTACGGTCAGATCAACGGTTTCATCAAACTTGGCAAAAGCGGCTCCCTTAACCAGCTCGAGGGCGTCGCTTAATGAATAAGCAGCAGCTCTGTCAACTTTCGCTTTTGCAGCAATACTGTTTTTACCTGTAGCCATGTGCTGTCACTCCAACTTTATTCGACTTCAAGACCCATGCTGCGTGCCGTTCCTGCAATGGTGCGCACAGCTGCGTCTTCATCAAATGCGTTCAGATCCGGCATCTTAAGACGTGCAATCTCAAGAATCTGATCCATTGTTACCTTCCCAACCTTTGTCTTGTTGGGGACTCCTGACCCTTTGGGAATCTTGGCAGCCTTCATCAAAAGAACCGCTGCCGGCGGGGTCTTGGTGATAAAGCTGAAAGACCGGTCTGCATAAACAGTGATTACTACAGGGATAATCATCCCCTCTTCCGACTGCGTCTTAGCATTAAACGCCTTGCAGAATTCCATAATATTAACACCGTGCTGACCCAGAGCCGGGCCGACAGGAGGTGAAGGGTTTGCCTTACCCGCCGGAATTTGCAGCTTAATTTGTCCAACTACTTTCTTGGCCATTGCCTACTCCTTAACTATTTGCCCAGCCTAACTGGTTTTTTCAACCTGTATAAAATCCAGCTCAACAGGGGTAACGCGGCCAAAAATACTTACCATGACCTTGAGCTTGCCCTTGTCAGGCTTAACATCCTCGACAATACCGGTAAAATTGAGAAACGGACCATCAACAACACGAACCGTCTCGCCAACTTCATACTGAACTTTCGGCTTAGGACGCTCGGCCCCTTCTTCCATTCGCGCGGTAATTTTTTCAACTTCCGCATCAGGAATCGGAGGAGGAGTCGTACCGCCGCCAACAAATCCGGTTACCTTGGCTGTATCCTTGACGATATGCCACGTCTCGTTATTCAGTTCCATTTGAACTAAAATATAGCCAGGGAAAAACTTCCGCGTGGAAGTCTTACGCTCACCATTCTTTAGCTCAACGACCACCTCGGACGGAACAAGAATTTCGCCAAAGAGTTCCTCGGCATCCAGCATCTTGATCCGCTCTTCCAGGTTCTGCTTAACCTTATTTTCAAAACCTGAATATGTATGTACACCATACCATCGCATTGCCATCGTCAAAATCTCTCTTAGCTGAGCAGTTTTTTCACAAGCAGGGACAGAACATTATCAATGCCCCACAGGAACACAGCAACCAGCAACACAAAAGCGATAACGACGACCGTTGATGCATAGGTGTCTTTCCTGGTCGGCCAGGTTACCTTAGCCAGTTCACTTTTTACGTTACCGAGAAAATCTGATACCTTTGCAATCACGTAGAAACCTCAAGACGGTGGAAGTAAAATTGGCAGGCCAGGAGGGATTCGAACCCCCAACACCCGGTTTTGGAGACCGGTGCTCTAGCCATTAGAGCTACTGGCCTGCAACATCTAAAACATCACGTTTTAACTACTTCGTCTCACGATGCAGAGTGTGGCGACGATCAAAGCGGCAATACTTCTTAAACTCAAGGCGGTCAGGAAGGTTGCGCTTGTTTTTCTTCGTCGTATAGTTACGTTGCTTACACTCAGTACATGCCAGAGTTATAATATCACTCATTTTTTTTCTCCGCTGGCACTCCCCTTACGGAGAGCGCCAGTCAAAGGGTAATCAAATTACTCGATAATTTCGCTAACAACACCGGCGCCGACAGTACGACCACCTTCGCGAATCGCGAAGCGCAGTTCTTTGTCCATGGCGATCGGGGTGATCATCTGAACGGTCATGGAGATGTTATCTCCAGGCATTACCATTTCAACACCTTCGGGCAGCTCTACAACACCGGTTACGTCAGTGGTACGGAAGTAGAACTGAGGACGATAGCCCTTGAAGAAAGGAGTATGACGGCCACCTTCTTCTTTGGTCAGGATATAGGCTTCTGCCTTGAACCGAGTGTGAGGGGTGATGCTGCCGGGCTTGGCCAATACCTGACCACGCTCAATGTCTTCACGTTTAACACCGCGCAGCAACAGACCGACGTTATCGCCTGCCTGACCTTGGTCGAGCAGCTTGCGGAACATCTCAACACCGGTGACGGTGGTTTTGCTGGTGGCTTTCATGCCGACGATTTCAACTTCTTCGCCAACTTTGATGATACCGCGCTCAACACGACCGGTAGCAACAGTACCACGACCGGAGATGGAGAAGACGTCTTCAACAGGCATCAGGAACGGCAGGTCAACAGCACGTTCCGGCTCGGGAACATAGCTGTCAACAGCAGCCATCAGGTCGAGAATGCACTGCTCTTCAGGAGCACCGGTAGCGGCTTCGAGGGCCTTGAGGGCGGAACCGGCCACGATGGGCAGGTCATCACCGGGGAAGTCATAAGCGGACAGCAGTTCGCGAACTTCCAGCTCAACCAGCTCCATCAGCTCTTCGTCGTCAACCATGTCGGCCTTGTTCAGGAACACAACGATGGCGGGAACACCAACTTGGCGAGCAAGAAGGATGTGCTCACGAGTCTGAGGCATCGGGCCGTCAGCAGCAGAACAAACCAGAATTGCGCCGTCCATCTGCGCAGCACCGGTGATCATGTTCTTGACGTAGTCAGCGTGACCCGGGCAGTCAACGTGAGCATAGTGACGGGTAGCCGTCTCATACTCAACGTGAGCCGTTGCGATGGTGATACCACGCTCACGCTCTTCAGGAGCGTTGTCAATTTGATCAAATGCGCGCGCTTGAGCCAGACCCTGACCAGCCATAACTTTGGTGATCGCTGCGGTCAGTGTGGTTTTACCATGGTCAACGTGGCCAATGGTGCCAATGTTGACATGGGGCTTTGTTCTTTCAAATTTTTCCTTTGCCATGACTTCTTCCTCTCGATGATTTCTCTTCGACAATAATAACTATACTGGCCAACAAGATTCTTTCCGACAGCCCATCCGAAAACGAAAAACAGAACACATGGAGCCCACAACCGGACTTGAACCGGTGACCTCTTCCTTACCAAGGAAGTGCTCTACCTGCTGAGCTATGTGGGCATTCACACCTGTTCTACTTTAAATGGAGCGGGAAACGGGGCTCGAACCCGCGACCCTCAGCTTGGAAGGCTGATGCTCTAGCCAACTGAGCTACTCCCGCCCAAAATCGGACTTTACAACCTAAGGACTCCGCCGTCCCACCCGCGCAGTACATTCGCTAGGCTCCTGCAACACGTGACACGCTTTCGTCCGATATGAAATTGTGGTGGAGGGGGGAGGATTCGAACCTCCGAAGTCTTAGACGGCAGATTTACAGTCTGCTCCCTTTGGCCGCTCGGGAACCCCTCCAAGGGACGTTCTGAAAGGCTTGCGCCCATTCTATTTAATGGAGCTGGCGATAGGAATTGAACCCACAACATCCTCATTACAAGTGAGGTGCTCTACCTATTGAGCTACGCCAGCACAGAGTCGCAATCTATACACCAACGACTCTTTTTTTGCAAATACTTTTTCGCGGTTTTTCCTTCCGCGACAAGCGTTGTGATTTATAAATGATTCGCCCGACGCTGTCAACCGCCTTTTACGGTTTTTTATTTTTTTGTTTTCAGCTGGTTACGAACAACCTCAAACAGGGCAATTCCTGTCGCCACTGAGACATTGAGGGACTCGACCGCGCCAGGCATCGGAATCGCAACAAGACCGTCACAGAGCTTTCGGACCAGAGGACGAATCCCCTTGCCTTCACTTCCAGCAACCAGGGCAACCGGCGGGCTGAGGTTGGCATCAAACAAGGACCCGCCATCGTCTCCGGCAAGGCCATACACCCAGACGCCCTCCTGCTTCATGGTCTCAATCGCCCGCGATAGATTGGTCACCTGACACAGCTGAATATGAGCCAAGGTTCCAGCAGCAGCTTTTTCGACCACCCCCGTCACCGGACAGGAACGATCTTTGGCAAAAATAATCCCCTGACATCCGGCCGCTGCTGCGGAGCGAATCAGGGCACCAAAATTGTGCGGATCGGTGACACTGTCAAGAATCAGAAAAAAACGCTCTTCCACCGGAACATGCTTGAGCAAATCAGTTAACGAGACAAAAGATTCCGCTTTTATCTGCGCAACAACACCCTGATGGCGCACAGCGCCAACCATTTTTTCCAACTCCTCTCGCGCACAACGTCTGACGTCCACGTGGTTTTTCTCTGCCAAAGACACCATTTCTTCAAATCGGGACGACCCCTGCTGCTCTTCGGCATAGAGCCTGACGATGTCACGCCGCTGCTTGAGTGCCTCAAAAACCGCGTTGATGCCAAACAGATAACGGGTCACGCGCCAGCCCCAGTCATTTCCGACACGATGGCTCGGGCGGCAAGAACGGGATCATCCGCCTTGGAAATTGGTCGGCCAACCACGAGATAATCGGAACCGGCAGCCACGGCCTGCCCCGGTGTCATGATGCGCTGCTGGTCATCACGAGCGGCCGTTGCCGGCCGGACTCCGGGAGTCACAACAACAAAATCCCGGCCACACGCCTCGCGAATCAATGGCAGCTCCTGCGCTGAAGCAACCACGCCATTCAGGCCACTGGACTGAGCTAATGCTGCCAAACGCGGAACCATCTCAGTGACTGGGAACTCAATGCCCACCTGGCGCAAGTCCTCTTCAGAGGACGACGTCAGAATCGTAACGGCCAGCATAATAGGGACAGGAAAGCCCTCTTTCATTGCGGCGTCGCGGACCTCATCAACCATCGTTCGCATCATTGTGCCACCACCCAGGGCATGAACATTAAACATTTGCACGCCCATGCGAGCCGCTTCAACGCTGGCTTTGGCGACGGTATTGGGGATATCGTGATACTTGAGGTCAAGAAAAACACCCCCACCCGCCTGACGGATCATATCGACAACCTGCGGCCCACAGCGGGTAAACAGCTGTTTGCCAACTTTGAACATCCCCACTTCATCAGCCAGGAGACGCACCCACTGCTGAGCCTCGTCATAACTGTCGACGTCCAACGCAAAAATCAACCGCTCTTTCATGCATTCTCTCCCTGTTCGACCAATTTACGCGTTCTCGCAACAATCTCCTGGACCCGTCGGATAATATCGGCACTGCCTTGCGTCCCCAACACTTGACGCACCAGCATGCACTCGGCATAAACCAGCTCATTAAGGCTATCAACCAGCAACTTTTTCTGGTCCCCCTCTTCCAGCCCGGTGAGGTTTTTGATGAGAAGACCACCATCCAGAGTCCCGTCGGAATTCAAGCGAATACCGCGAAAGACATAGTTCATGGGATGCGGCGCTTCGCGCATGAATCGGTTGGCATCTTCAATCAGTCCACTCCCTTTGGATTCAACACATTCATATAAAAGACTCAGCACACCATTGAACACACCAAAGAGAGAAGAGAAGGCTTCTCCCACCGGTTCGGATTTGGGCTCATTGACTTTGAGAAAGCGCTTTTCCACCAACTGATGCAGGACACGCAACGCGTCATATTCCGGCAGACCGCTCTTTGCCATAAGCTGGCCGACCTGACCGGGCGAAGAATAGGTTAGCTCGACCACTTTTTTTTCTTCCGCAACCAATTCGGCCGGATCACGCCCAGTATATTCGAGCATGGAATCCAGCGAACGCAGACGTCGCAGATAAAGAGCCTTTTCATCAATACGTCGCAAGCCTTCCATGATGAGATTCTGGGTACTCATCGACAACTTGACAATATCGTCCCGTTTTAGCTCACCTGCGGCAAAGTAGCAGCTTCCCTCCTCACAAGCGAACAGGTTATAGACAATAGTCTCCACCTGCTGGCGGGTTGCCAACCATAGATCACGGGCCGCCACCAGGTTTTTTTTCACAAGAAGCTTGCTCAATGTCTCCCCGGAACCGAGCTCAGTACGCACCTGACTGAGTTGACGTCGTTCAAGCTTGCCGATTTCGCACAAGACCTCACCCAGATCTTCTTCCACACGCTGGCTGGTGGCAAAGATAATCTCGCCATCCTGAAAAAAGACCTGACGGTTTCCGTCAGGAATATCCAGATACAAGATACCGGTTTGACGAAACATGTTAAAAAAGGACAACACATCAGCAATGCCTACCGCCCCCAGCACTGCCGACATACAGGGAATCCGTTCGCCCTCAACGGCCAGCAGAACATGCTGTGGCGAGGAGGACGCGATCAGCAGCTCACTGCCCTGAAGCGTCGCCAGAACCCGGCGTGGCAGATTTACACGGCCACTGTCATCCACGGTTGCACGATACACACGCTACTCCATCATCTGGCGGCCGACTTCATCAACAAGCCAGGACACTGTTTGCTCCACCGGCATCATCATACGATCACCGCCTGCTCTAAGCTGGACTTCAAAGGCGCCTTCCTGGAGAGCCCGGTTGCCCACGGTCACACGAATGGGAATGCCGATCAACTCGGCATCTTTAAACTTGCTGCCAGGACGCTCGTCGCGATCATCCAGCAGCACCTCAACCCCTTTTTCCATCAGCTGTTCGTAAAGCTCCGTTCCAGACTGCATAACCTGGGTGTCTTTAGGATTCAGCAGAGTAATGATCACCTGAAACGGCGCAATCGGCATGGGGAAGACAACACCATTGTCATCATGATTTTGCTCAATGGCCGCCGCGACCGTCCGACCAATACCGATGCCGTAACAGCCCATCACGAGCGGCACATCCTTGCCTTCAGCATTGAGGACCGTCGCACCGAGAGCTTCTGAATACTTGGTCCCCAGCTTGAACACATGACCAACTTCAATACCACGCCACATCTGCAGGGTCCCTGCGCAGCGGGGACAACCATCACCCGCCTGAGCCTGACGCAAGTCAGCATAGGCTTCCACGCTAAAATCGCGGCCAGGATTTGCCCCCATATAATGGGTATCTTTCTCATTGCCACCAATCACGGCATCGACCATGGATGCGACTTCAAGATCGGCAAGAATGCGGCAACGCAACCCAACCGGACCAGCAAAACCCACCGGCGCGCCGCTGAGTTCTTCGACGGCGGCATCGCCAAGCATGACGACTTCCAGACAGTCGAGATAGCGACACAGCTTAATCTCGTTGAGTTCCCGGTCACCACGCAGCAGCACAGCCAGTTGCTCACCGCTATCGGTCTGCAACAGCAAGGTCTTGATCAGACGGCTCTCTGGCATATCGAGAAACTCTGCCACTTCGGCAATGGTTTTGCGCTCCGGTGTATCAATTTTTTGCAGCTCGGCCTGGCCCTCACCACTTGAACTTTGCGCCTGGCGCATCTGGGCCTTTTCGACATTGGCCGCATAATCACACTGATCACAGGAAACGATGGCATCCTCACCCGACTCGGCCAACACCATAAACTCATGCGAAGAGGAGCCACCAATGTTACCGGTGTCCGCTTCCACGGCCCGGAACTTAAGACCGCAGCGTTTAAAAATGCGCTGATAGGCCTGATACATCTTTTCGTAGGCGGTGTCAGCCCCCTCGTTTTCGAGGTCGAAGGAGTAGGCGTCCTTCATGATAAATTCGCGACCACGCATCAGACCGAAACGGGGCCGGATCTCATCACGAAATTTGCCCTGAATCTGATAGAGGTTAAGAGGCAGCTGACGATAAGAGCGTACCGTGCCGCGTACCACGTCGGTAATCACCTCTTCATGGGTAGGTCCGAGACAGAATTCCGTTTCCTTACGGTCCTTAATGCGCAACAACTCTTTACCGTATTGCTCCCAGCGTCCGGACTCTTCCCACAATCCAGCCGGGACGACCATCGGCATCAGCAACTCCATGGCGCCGGCACGATCCATCTCTTCCCGGACAATCTGCTCCACCTTGCGGATAGAGCGCAGCCCCAGCGGCAGATAGGTATAAATGCCAGCAGCAACTTTGCGGATCATTCCGGAACGCATCATCAGCTGATGGCTGACAATTTCGGCATCCGCCGGATTTTCTTTCAACGTGGGCAGCAAGTACTCGGTTAAGCGCATGATTCCGTTCCTTTATGGCAATAAAATGTGTTCATGTTATCATCGTGTAAATACGTTCGCACGCTAGCTTATTTCGGGGTAAAATGCAAGCAATGCCAAGGGGCTGAAAGGATTCTAACCAGGACACCCCGTCCCTGCTCAGACCAACCCTCGGCTCGCATTTACGCTACGAAGCAATCCAGATTATTCGGAGCGTTTTCAGATGGCCCCCAATGGACGCAACCCCTTTCCTTCCCTGAAGCATGAGGTTTTATGAAAGAGACATTAACCACAGCCACCTTTGCGCAGCATGTTGCTGCCGGCACGCCCCTTGTTGCCATCAACACCGGCAATGAACAACGGACCATTCAATTGATCCAGACAGCCGCCAGTCGCAATCTCAAAGGGATGGAAGCCGCAAAAGTCTGGTCGTGCATCCATGGCTTTGAGGGCATTGACAACACCCTGGACCCGGTAGACGCCTTGAACTGGGCCCTCAACCAGCCGGGCAATGCCATTTTCATTTTTGTGGATATGCACTGGTTCTGGGAGAACAACCCAAAAATCCACCGCATTCTGATCAACTTTTCCCAGCAACGCAGCAATGCCCACAAAACCTTGGTTTTTCCGGCCTTCGACGCCAGAATCCCTGAACCGCTGCAAAGCCACTTTGTCCAGCTCGACCACCCCCTGCCCAACGCAGCGGAACTATCTGCCTACCTGACGGGCAACCGAGAACAAGACCCATTCCTCAACCAGCTTCTTGAGCAGGAAGACACGCTGAGAAAAATGGTGCTCGCCGCGCAAGGCCTTGACCTGATCCGTCTTGAACGAGCTTTGCGCATGGCGCGTCTGACCAAGAGCTCTGATGTTCAGGAAGTGATCGGCGCACTGCATCTCGATAAGAAGCGGGCCCTGGAGCAAAGCGGCATTCTGGAATTCGTCGATAACGACTTGAAACCTGAACACGTCGGCGGCATGGAAAACCTCAAGCATTGGATGGCGCGCCGAGAAAAAGCCTTCGGCATTGAAGAACTCAGTGGTGGTGAAAATCTGCCCAGTGGCGTGTTGCTGATGGGTATCAGTGGTTGTGGTAAAAGCCTGTTTGTCAAAGCCATTGCCGCCCGTTGGAGCCTGCCCCTGTTGCGCCTCGACATGTCGACGGTTTATGAGGGAACCTATGGCACCCCGGAACGCAGCCTGCACCGCGCCTGCCAACTGGCCGAAGCCATCTCACCATGTGTTTTGTGGATTGACGAGATTGAATCCGGCATCTCCGAGCAGGGGTTCAAAAGCGGCGGTGGTTCATCATCGCGCGTGCTCGGTTACTTCCTGACTTGGATGCAGGAGAAAAAAAATCCGGTGTTTGTGGCGGCGACAGCCAACGCCATTGAGATGCTGCCTGCCGAGGTGCTACGCAAAGGGCGTTTTGACGAAATTTTTTACATTGCGTTGCCGGGACTCAACGAGCGCAAAGAGATCTTTGCCATCCACCTTGACCGCCAAGGTCAAGACAGCACCGCGTTTGACACGACAACACTGGCCCATTCCAGCAAAGGATTTTCCGGGGCAGAGATCGAACAAGCCGTGGCCAGCGCGCGTTTCGAAGCTCTGGCAGCCCAACGCCCAATGACGGAAAAAGACATTATGGAAGCGATCAGTCAGACCGTGCCGATTTCCGTGACTATGGCCGAACAAATCAAAAAAATCGAAGCCTGGGCCTTCAAACGCGCGGTTCCGGCCAGCGACCTCAGCGAACGTTAAAAGAAACCTTCATCAGTCTTTATCGAGGCGCTCGGCCAAAGCCAGCGCCTCGTCAACCAGGGCATCAGCCAATTCTGACTGCGGTAAACGACGGACAATCTCGCCTTTACGAAACAGCAAGCCCATTTCCTTGCCACCGGCGATCCCGAGATCTGCCTCACGCGCCTCCCCTGGCCCGTTGACCACGCAGCCCATGACAGCAATCGTCAAGGGTGCGGTCAGGTGCTGCAACCGCGACTCCACCTCTTCGGCAACAGAGATCAAATCAATCTGACAACGACCACAGGTGGGACAGCTGACAAAGACAGGCCCGCGTTGGCGCAACTGTAACGATTTGAGAATCTCCCAACCAACACGCACCTCTTCGACCGGATCACCGGTCAACGACACACGCAACGTGTCGCCAATGCCGTCATAAAGCAACACGCCCAAACCAACCGCACTTTTGATGGTTCCAGCCCATGTGGTTCCGGCCTCGGTAATGCCGATATGCAGTGGATAATCCACCTTGTCCGCCAGCAATCGATACGCCTCGACAGTGCGTTGCACGTCCGACGCCTTGAGGCTGACCTTGATCTGATCATAACCAAGGTCCTCAACGATACGAATATGTCCAAGAGCGCTTTCGACCATGGCCTCAGCCGTGGCATGGCCATAACGCTCGAGCAATTCTTTTTCCAGTGAGCCACCGTTGACGCCGATACGGATCGGCAAATTACGCTCGGCACAGGCTTTGACCACCTCAGCCACTTTCCAGGCTTCACCAATATTACCGGGATTAATCCTCAAGCCAGCAACACCGCTGTCGATGGCCTGCAACGCCAATCGGTAATCAAAATGGATATCGGCAATCAGCGGAATCGAGCAGCCATCAACAATCTCCCGCAGCGCCTGGGCCGCCTCCATGTCCGGCACAGCACAACGTACGATCTCACAACCGACACTCTCCAAAGCACGAATCTGGGTCAATGTCGCCTGAGCGTTGCGTGTATCGGTATTACACATGGATTGAACGGAAACCGGAGCGCCACCACCCACCGGCACGGATCCAACCGTTAAAGAACGCGTTGCGCGTTGTCTTATGGTCACTGCTTCCTCCCTATGGATTGAAACCTCATGCATCTAGCCACAGCCATCCCCCGGCGTCAAGGGACAAAGATAGCATTGACACACTCTGCACAAGCGGCTACTGTCGCCACAATTAGCCTTGTCATAAAGCCCTCAATTATGGGCCATTTTCATCATGGACACGTTATGAAAAAAAACTCCCGCAGTGCGGCAAAACGTCCGGCACCACGTCAGGAACCCGTTACCGTCACGATTGACCACTTGAATGTCGACGGCATCGGCGTTGGCCGCCATGAGAACAAAGAAGTTCTCGTCGCCGGAACATTGCCCGAAGAAGAGGTCCTTGTGGCCATCGAACATGAAGGGCAACGTCGTGCCATTGGTCGACTGATTAAAGTTCTACGCAAAAGTCGTAAACGGATCACACCAAGCTGTAAGCTGGCGAAACAGTGCTCCGGCTGCCCGCTGATTCATCTCGGCTATTCGGATCAGCTTGACTTTAAAAGAGGCATGATTGAGGACGCCCTGAGTCATTATCAAACGCTTGAAGGCGTTACGGTTCATCCGGTCTGGAACTCAGAAAAGACCTTCGGTTATCGCACCATTGCCAAGCTGGCCATCGCCAAAGTGCACGGCAAAGCGCTGGTTGGTCTATATAAACGCGGTTCCCATCAGGTTTTGGACATCGCCAACTGTCCCCAGCAGCACCCGTTGATCAACCAGATTGCCCAGGCCCTGCGCGAAGAGATCGAGAAACAGGATATTTACGTCTACAATCCGGTTTCACGTCGCGGCCTGCTGCGCTATGTGGCGATCCGCGTCAGCCCCCAAGCTGAAAAAGCTCTGGTGACGTTGGTCACCACTGAACGCAACTATCGCGAGATCACACACCTGGCCAAGTGGCTAAAGAAAAAAATTCCACAGATCATTGGCGTTCATCAAAACATCAACGCCTCCAGCGGCAATGTTATTTTCGGTCAAACCACGGTAAAAGTGATCGGCGCGGATGACCTGATTGACCAGGTCGGCGATATTCGCCTCCGGCTGTCCCCAACCTCTTTTTTCCAGGTCAATCACCACCAGGCTGCACGCATCTATGGCCTGGTGCAACGCTGGGCCAACCTCAGTGCAGGAGAGCTCGCCGTTGACCTTTATTGCGGCGTTGGCGGGATCGCCATGCATCTGGCAACCAGTGGTGCCCAGATCACCGGCATTGAAATCAACGAAGAAGCCATCTTCAATGCCAAAGCCGCAGCCGTACTCAATGGTCTGTCCAATTGCCGGTTTATGGCGGGTGACGCCGGTGAAATCCTTCACGACCTGCAACAGGACCTCAGATCGCTCAAGGTCGCGGTAGTCAATCCGCCACGTGGCGGCTGCAGCGAAGAGATCATTGCCACATTAGGCCAGCTGCGCCCCCGGACATTGATCTACGTCTCGTGCAATCCATACAGTCTTGGCCGGGACCTACATCTGTTGACACAGCAGGGCTTTAAGGTGAAAGAGCTACAACCAGTCGATATGTTTCCGCAGACAGCGCATATTGAATCGGTTGTCCGCCTTAGTGCTGAATAGTCATAAAAAGACGTTCGACGGCTCTTGCCAGAGACGGGCATTTGCATTAGGATAAGGTCTTCATAATCGTCCCACATAACAGGTATAGACAATGAAAATTCTTGACTGCCGAGAGCTACAATGCCCCAGACCCGTTCTGGAAACGCGCAAACAGATCCTGGCACATCCTGACGAACCCGTGCAGGTGCGTGTCGGCAATGATATTGCGCAAGCCAATGTGACTCGCCTGGCCACCAAGGAAGGCTTTTCAGTGACCGCAACCCACAAAGGCGATGAAATTGTCCTCGACCTGACCCCGACAGGTAAAGAGCGAGACACCGCTCAAACCACCGTCACGGCCAAGGCGGAAAAGGTTGCCGGTGACACCGTTATTTATATTTCCAGCTCAAGTATGGGACGGGGAAGCGATGACCTCGGCGAGGTTCTGATGCGCAATTTCATCTGCACGTTGCTTGAGGCCAGTGAACTCCCTGCGACGATGCTATTCGTCAACAGCGGGGTAAAACTGACCTGTGAGGGTTCTGCGGTTCTTGAACCCCTGCAGCACCTTGTTGAAGCCGGTGTAACCATCAATGTCTGTGGTTTGTGCCTGGAGTTTTACGAGCTGAAAGATCAGATCAAGGTTGGACAGGTTTCCAACATGCTCGACACAGTCGAAGCCATGCAACAGGCGGCCCACATCATTCAGCCATAGGCCCTGCAGATAAAAAACTTGAATCAAATTCGCCTAGCTGATATACATCATCCCTCATATGGGGGAGTAGCTAGTAGCCTGGTGGCGCTCACGGCCTTCAAAGCCGATGGAGGGCGTATCCCGTCCTCGGTGGGTTCGATTCCCATCTGCTCCCGCCAAAATCAAGTAACGGCCTAAAATCATAAGCAATCCATATTGCCTTCGGAAGTTCACAGTGCGTCTGTAGACCAAACTGTGGTACATTCTGGAGGCTTTTTTGTGCGTAATCCTCTCTATCTTACTCAACGCGGACGTACATTCTATTACAACCGACGGCTTCCTCGTCGTTATCACGGTAGCGGCCCAAAACGTTTGTGCGTATCGTTAAGGACAAGAAGCCGTCGCGAGGCAAAGCATCGGTTAAAACTGATCGACACGCAGGTCGAGCGACTTATTACACTCGGGAATCTCCACATGCTTACTGAAAAAGAACTATCACTCCTTCTCGACGTCATCAAACACAACACCCTGAAAGCAACGTGGGACTGTAAAGAGTCTACAGGTAAAAGCTTGCTGGGTATCGACGAAGAACTGACGTCTTACGACTTTGGAAGCCTGTCGCGCAATCCAGAGCTACAAGCGCTTTGCAGTGTAGGACAGGCCCTCAAGACTCATCACGACAAACCGTCCAGCAATACGATAAAGGAGCTGACCGGTGAAATTGAGGCTCTTATTCAGGTCAAGAGAGAGCAGCTCACTCTGAACAGATATCCATTGTATTCGGAGTTTGGCCTACCGGATGAGGTTATAGATAGAGCATCAGAACTTGGGCTGTCGGATCAGCTGGAAGATACAGAGGCAAAGCAACAAGTCAGGAGAGCGCTAACGAGGCAGGATATCGATATTCTTGAGATAGAACTCGAACGAATCAGAACCGGTGATTCATCTTATGATCGTGAAAGACGCTCACGCCCACAGAGTAACGCTCCACTGTTCTCGGCGGCTTCAAAAATCTACCTTCAAAGCAAGGAACAAAGCAAGTCAGCTAAAACCGTCGATAAAATTCGCCTGAACCAGAAACGGTTTCAGGAACTACTACCGGACCTTCCAGTCGATCAATACACGTACGAACAACTTCTGTCATTCCCAGACCAGCTCAAGCAACAGTTACCGCAGTGTGGCGACAAAACTCGCTTTGACATCCTGATTGCGTTGAGCTCATTTTTCAACTTCTGCGTTGAGCGGACATGGCTAGCTCAAAGCCCGTGTCCTAAATGGGCGGAGCCAAACGAATACAGCGCAACGGCCAGAGTTCGTAAAGGTGCTAAGCCCGTACCATGGTCAAACGCCGAGCTTGAGCGGCTATTCAAAACCAGTTACTGGACGAAGCCACAAGTACGATACAAAAAACCGCAAAACTTCTGGCTCGCTATTCTTGCTCTATACACAGGGGCTCGAGGCAATGAGCTGGCACAGCTTTATATTGAAGATGTCTGCTATGACCAAAAAGGAGACTGCTGGTATCTCGACATTAATGGCCGCGCACCGGATAAAAGCACAAAGAACAAGCCATCCATCCGACGAGTCCCACTTCACCCCATACTGATTAAGCTTGGTTTCTTGGCATACGTTGAATGGTTGAAAGCATCAAACTACACTCACGTCTTTCCAACACTGAAATGGGACCCGAAAACAGGAAGGTATGGTGGATTCTCAAGTTCGTGGCAACACCACACAAGCCGCAACGTTGAATGGGACGATTCCAGCAAGCCAAAGGTCTTCCATGGACTGCGTAAAACCTTCGCGGCCAACCTTTTAGAGCATGAGGTACACCGCGAATGGATCGCCGAGATATTAGGCCACGCCGCTGAATTTAAGCAGACTATGGACTATACAGGAATCCACCCGAATCTAATCAAATACGTGGGCAAGGTGGAATACCCTTTTGATGTGGTTACGATGGTTGGGAAGTGGCAGACACCAGTAACCTCGGCAAACTTGATGCTATGTTCCCCCCATGAGTAAGTCCAAAATACATATGCTACATAGTCGATTAACTTTATTTTTCGCGTGGATGAAACAGGATGAAAGTGAAAAGCTTCAGGATTCTGAGAATCCCGCCCCCACCTCGACCCTTAATGGGTTAAGGGTCGAGGTGGAACACGATCTATGCAATGGTCAGTCTCTTATTTTTGCAGCCACACTATCAAGAATCTTCGCTTCCAGTGTCCCTTTCGAATAAGTCTGAACCCAGCTTCTCTGGAACGGAAAAGCCATAGAGCCATTTCCTGTGCGAAGCAACATCCGAAAATTACTATTAACCTGCACTTGAGTTTTTTCTTCACTTACTGAAGTTGCCAATATATTAAAATTTGCAATTCGCTGCTCTACAAGGTCGGGTGTTCCGAGAACACTTCCCCTTGTCCCTTCGTAAGCCCAAATTGGGTCGTACCCGATATTTGACATCGCAATTAAGCCACTATCTTTTGCAAGAGTAGTTATCCCAATATTTGTTTCGGCAATGCTAGCAATGATAGCAGCCCAGACCTCATCATAGGGAGCAGAAAATTCCCTCACCTTATCAACTGAAACTTGCTGAGGTAAAACCCCCTGTGTCGCACAGCCAGATAACATTAAAGCAACGCACAGGAACACTAACCGAAAAGAGCGCATTAAAAACCTCCGTCTTAACAAACCTTTTAAAATTACATGAATACGAGAGAGTTATGCTAACCATATCCCCATCAAGCTTCAAGTTAGTTTAATAAGCTCCTACATTAAAATAAATACAAATCTGAGGCACAAGATACATAGATCATTCGTTTTCTTTCATCGTAGAGACAGGTAAGGAAAATCGGGAGAAGGAGCAAGAATCACAATTCCCCGCCCCCCCACCAAAGCGCCTCTCTCCAGCGTTAGTCCGCTAGGACATTGTAGATCGTCGCACGGCTCACGCTGTAGTCCCGTGCAAGCTGTGACGGTGTAGCACCTGCAAGTTTCGCTGTTTTAATCTCTTTCCTTTGTGTAGCGGTCAGTTTCGGAGCTCGTCCGAGGTGCTTACCTCTTGCCTTTGCAGCTGCAATACCTGCAAGTTGCCGTTCCTTTCTGAGGTTCGTCTCAAACTCAGCGAAGACACCCAACATTTGCAGGAAGGCCTTACCTGTTGCTGTGCTTGTGTCTATTCGCTGATCCAAGATTTCCAACGATGCGCCCCTGCTCTCCAGATTGGCCACAACAGTTGAAAGGTCGTGCATATTCCTTGCAAGCCGATCCAGCTTCCACACAACGAGCTTGTCACCTTGCCCCACCATATCAAGCAACAGTGCTAAAACATCTCGGCCTTTTGTGGTTGTCCCCGATCCGGTTTCAGATCGATGCACAGCGTCAGGATATGCGGCTTTAAGAGCATCCTCCTGCATAGAAGTGTCTTGATCTAAAGTTGATACCCTGCTGTAACAGAAAATCGTAGCCATGATGCCTCCCGTGCAAAGCGATATTGTACAGAAACATCTTAGAGCTTTATAGATAAAGTGTCAACAATTAAAAAAATAGACCTTTATGACATGTGAAACTGACAGTGTTAAAAAGGTATACCTTTGCGACATGATAAAATTCCTCCCCCTCCCTGCACAGTTGTGAATATCGTCATTGACCAAAAACCAAACCTAGACTAATATCTTGCAATTATTTAATGCATTCCAATTACGGAGGAGGAACAGTGGAATACAAAAACCCTAAGAACGACGTATGCTCATTCAGAGGAACGCTACTTGCGGCAATATGTTTAGTAGTATTTTTTTGTTTAACAGGCTGTGGTGTTCAACCTGGGAAATACGCGTATCCCGTCAACAACAATGACTTGTACAGTTGCAGCATGGAACAGCGCAGTTGCAAAACGGTAGCCGTAGCTCCTTTCGAAGATGTACGCGGAACTACAAATCATTTTGGGACCTATTTCCTCTATTGGATTCCTCTATCTCCCGGAGGATATATAGAATATGAACGCCCAGACACTGCGAGAACATTCGGCCTCCACTTTACACCTACTGATGACTTAGCGAAATCTGCCGTATACAGCCTTCAAAAATCCAACCTCTTCGAGGAAGCATTCTTATCCTTTAGAGGAGATAAAAGCCAAGCAGACTACCTACTTGAAGGCGAAATCATTTCTACAAGATTCCAATCTAACCAATGGTCGTATGGACTGTCTGTATACGGTCCAACCTTATGGCTGATAGGACTTCCTGCAGGGAGTACCGAGAACGACCTTGCACTTTCTTTAACGCTTACGGATTTAAAGACGGGGGAACTCCTCTGGCAAAATCAATATGAGATGAACAATAAAGTGATACAAGGTTTGTACTACAATCTGACCGACGGAGGACTGGAGACCTACGCCCGACTTATGCAAGACATCATGAATCAGGCAGTCTTTGATATGAGTACCAAACTATCACTCTAATGCTATTGCGCTGAATATTTTCGCACCATACAATTAGTCACTACTTAAACAAAACGACCCTTCGGTGGCATATCAAAGGGTCGTTTTGTTTAAGTAGTGACATCGCAGATGTGTCATTTTAATGATACATTACTACTACTACCAGCTACACTCGTTATCCCTTGCTGGGCAACAGATACGAAACATCGTTGACGATCCAGTCAAAAACCCACTGCATTCGCTCTACGTAGACGGTAAGTAAATTTCGCAGGAAAGCATTTTTAAAGTCATCTTCATAGCCTTCACGAAGCCCCCTGTGTGTAATCCCACGATGGGACCCTGCCCCGCTAAGGGCATGGGTCTGAGCACGGCGGCTCATCTCAGGATCAGCACAGCAAGTCATCTCAAATGCAAGTTTAGAGGCAGCATCGTTTAAAAAGAACTTTGCAATTGGTGGAAGAAGCGGCAAGGCCTTCACATTGAAGCGACCCCATGCCGCACCGGGCGGCCAGTCCTGATGTTCTTCGTAACCACGTTTGCCAAGATAGCTGCACAGCTTGACTGCAGGGTTCCCATAGAGTGACTGAATACAGACAGCACGGTTCCTCGACTCCTTGCTGTTCAGTTCCGCAATTCGATGCCACGTGGTCAAAAACCACTTAGTGAGATCCTCACGGCTCTGCGGTTCGGGAAACAGCAAAACAACATGGAGGTGCGGCGTCCCATCCGTTGAGGCCAACTCAAGCTTCCAGAGCCCTGAGCACACTGGAAAGGCACGCCTCATGGCGAGCTTAAGGTTTCGTATTTGTTTCCGAACTGTCTCATGATCAGGACGACATAATCGGTTGCAATTCAGGGTTGCCATGAAACCACGAGAGTATCGAGCATCACCTTTACCAGGGGCCGTATATTCTGGCCAGTTAATCCGCAAGAACAGTTCCTGCATGTTCGCACGAGCAGTCTTACCAAGGCCTTTAATTGGATGGCATCCTTCGGCAAAACCTTCCCCTGTGATATTGCGATTTTCGCGTTCTCCGCCTCGGACTGATTTAGTCAGCCCATTCTTTTGCAAGGTCACGAGGATACTCTCAGAGGGTTCATTCATGAATTACGCCTCCTTGCGCCGCTGCCGAATTAAAGCTAAAGCTTGAGTAAACTTCACAGCATCAAGTTCGTCATCCGTAAGCAAATGATGATAACGTCCGAGAAGCAAAAGCTTTTGTGCAACATTCACACTAATACCAGCCATACCAAGCAGGCTCTCCCAGCTGGGCTGAGCTGGCTCTTCAGAAAGCTTTTTCAGTTTGCTGACAAGCTCTGCAGCTTCGAGGTAGTCACGCGCTGTTACTGTAGGCAAAGGGATGTAAATGGAAGATTCTGACATTGGGTAAATCCTTTCGTCTGTTAAAAGTCAAAATGGGCGCAATTGCCCTACCCCGTTATGTGATTCGGCAGGGCATTTACTATTAACGACCCGAAAGAATTTTTCAGAGAGACGATAAAAGGAAGGATGGATGTATTGCTGTTAAAAAAAAATGGAGAGGATGTGGCCATAACGCCCGTTTTAACCGCTAATGGCAACCACGTATTACACTTACGTAAGTTACCATTTTAGTCATAATTAAACCCCAGTGGTCTCCTATCAACTACGAAAACCAGCTTTACAATTAGCGCAACAAAGGCAAAAAAGCCCAATTGGATTCCTGCTTTCAGGAATCTAATTGGGCTGCAGACCAAAGTGTGGTACATTTTTATCGGAAATTTCGTTAGATGCAGAAAAGAACTTCTTTGATTTCAGATAGTTATATTTTGGCTTGCTCGTCCCATCTGCTCCCGCCAAATTCATCTAAAAAGCCCTGAAAGGCATTGCCTTTCAGGGCTTTTATATTTATCGTCCCGCGTTTTTTGAGCTTGGCGAAAATTTAAAGCGTCGCAATATCCAGCGGCTGGGACCACAGCTGCGGATCAGAGAAATCAATCAGCAACGCCAATGGAATAAACGTATCCAACTCGCAAACATCGCGGCCCACCAACGCCTGGTTTACCTGGCGAATCAATTGTGCCTCTTGGGTAAAAAAGTCTCGGAACGGTCCACGTTGAACACCCCCTACCGACTGACAAACAGCTTCTTCGTTGTAGGGGCAGCAGCCGTCGGAGAACACATCACCATCGACATCAACATGGGGCAGCCCATGCAACCGACATGTCAACGGTCGCCAAGCATAGACGAGGCATTCTCCCTGATCATTCAGGAGAGGACAAGGTGTCGCATCATGCTCCGGCATCGTTTGCCAGGGGCGCTGCTGGAGATGGTTCAGTAAATACGGTGCAGCCAGTTCAGGCCATTGTTGTTGCAACTGCTTAAGGCGAGCGCGACAACGCTCTAAAACCTGTTCTCTGCGGGACGTCTCCAGCGTCGAGAACCCCATCTGCAACAGTAGGGCATCTGGCAGAGTAATATCAAACAGCCCTCGGCAGCAATCGCTACAGCCGATATGGCAGCCTAAAGAGGGGCCAAGGGACGAAGCAGCGTCGTCAAACCACTGATCAACCTGGGCGAGCAGAGATTGATAGGAATCAAGCAGTTGAAAAAGGGCCGCCATCACAGAGTCATCACGAATTTTGCTGAATCATCAGCTGCTCAAAATTTTCGGCAGGAACTGGACGACTGAACAGATAGCCCTGACCATAGCCGCAACCACGATCCAGAAGAAACTGGTGCTGATCCTGTTCTTCAATTCCTTCAGCAATAACTTTAAGATTCATATTGCGCGCCAGATCAATAACCGCCGTAGCAATAGCGGCATCGTTGGGGTCAATGATGACATCACGGACAAAGGATCGATCAATTTTCAGATATTGGATAGGGAATTTTTTCAGATAGGCCAATGACGAATAGCCGGTACCAAAATCATCGATAGACAGCTGAATACCCAGATCATGAAGTTCAACGAGACGTTCAACCGCCCCGTCAACATCATTCATGATGATACTTTCGGTAATTTCCAGGTCGAGATATTCGGGGTTCAGCCCCGTTTCTTTCAAAATCCGGCGCACCATGGGCACCAGATCTTTTTGACGGAATTGACGGGCCGACATATTGACGGAAATACGGATTGGCGGATAGCCTTGCTGCTGCCATTGTCGCGCCTGAAGGCAGGCTTGTTTCAGGACCCATTCGCCAATCGACACAATCAGCCCGGTCTCTTCCGCCATTGGGATAAAATCCCCCGGTGCAATCATGCCATGTTCAGGATGTTGCCAGCGCACCAAAGCTTCAGCACCAATAATCTTCTGTGTGGCCAGCTCCACTTGGGGCTGAAAATACACCACCAGATGGTTTTTTTCCACGGCCTGACGCAAGGCCCCTTCGAGAACCAGCAGCTCACTGACCCGTTCGTTAAGTCCGGCCGTGTAGAAACGGTAATTGTCCCGACCAAGTTCTTTGGCTTTAAACATGGCCGCATCAGCACTCTTGAGTAATGAAATAACATCTTTGCCATCACCCGGATAAAGGCTGATACCGATACTGACGGTCAGAAAAAGCCGGTATCCCTCCACCACCATCACTTCCGCAAGGCGACGATTCACCTCCTGGGCGATGAGGATCACATTTTCGATATTATTGAGCTGATCGATAATAATAGCGAATTCATCACCACTGAGACGAGCAACCGTATCAAGCCCGCCAATACACAGACGTAAGCGTCGTGCCACTTCGCACAAAAGTCGGTCACCGATCTCATGACCAAGCGAGTCATTAATTTTTTTGAAATGATCCAGATCAATAAACAACACCCCAACCTGATAATGGCCAAGTGCCGCCATGCTGATCGCGTGCTGCAAACGGTCGCGAAACAACTGCCGGTTGGGCAGGTCCGTGAGCACGTCGTGATAGACCAGATACTCCAGATGGTCCTCATTGTCACGCAATCGCTGCTCAGACAGCTCCCGCTCAATTTCAGCACTTACCCGCGCGGCCATGATCGCCAAAACATCTTTGGCCCGCTCAAGGCTCTTGATCTTGCCACGTGACAACACACTGAGAATGCCGATCACCTCGCCGTGGTGATCACGTATGGGCGTGCCAACATAGCCTTCCGCCTGCATCTGAGAGACCAGAGTACAGTTGGGGTAATGCTCCATCACCCCTTCACTCATCAGACACATGCCCTCACCAACGACGCGTTCACAAGGGGTATCAGACAGGTTGAAACTGTACGCCGGGATGGCAACACCGTCCTGAATGGTTGCCAGAGACTGAACCTTGCCACCCTCCTGAAGGCGACCGACGATGGCACAATCGGCGTCAAACCACTGGCAGAGCTGCTGGGCGACCCGCCGATAGCAATTGCTGCCGGTAAAACCGACAGCACTTTCGACCAGAGACTGCATGGCGGACTGCATTTCACGAAGACTGGTAATATCCTGAATGGTTCCGACCAGTCCGGCAAGCTCGCCATCACGGTCAAAGAACGGCGCTTTATTGAAAAGCACCTGGCGGGTGCTCCCACGACCCTCTTCAATAGAGGATTCATAGGTACGGGACAACGCGCTTTCGTAAACCTTGTTATCTTCGCGAATAGCAACAACTGCTCGCATAGGTGGCATGATCTCAGCGGCGCGATGGCCGATAATATCGCGTCGTGATTTATTGAGTAAATCTTCGTAACTGCGATTACAGCCCAGATAGCGACTGTTGACATCCTTGTAAAACACCGGATTGGGAATCGCATCGAGCAAACTTTGCAGGAAATGCAGTTCTTCGTCGCGCTGTCGCTCAATTTTAATCCGCTCTAACTCTGCTGCTGCACGCATGGCGAACAGGTGCAAAGCGGTTTCCGCCATTTCTATATCGCCCAGTGATCGGCGACTGAACACGGCCAGCGGACCGATAACCTCTCCGGCAGAATTGATTAACGGCAGCCCGATATAGCTTTCAACTTCCAATTCAATGGCTAAATGATCGAGGGGGAAAAGCTTGAGGACATCTTCCGGATAGCGTTGCAACCCTTCACGAACCACAACAGCACAAGGGGTGTTTTCCAGCTCAAATTCCAGGTTATCAATATTTTCGCCGTCAGCATAAACGGCAACCGTCCTGACAAAGGTATGACTGTCATCGGTAAATTCACCGATAAAGGCATAATCCGCACCGGCAACACGGGCAAGCTTGGTTGTCAAAGCCCGAAAAAACGGCTCGCCAACCAGCCCCATCAGATCATGATAGAGTTCCTGTAGAACCATATCCTGATTACTCGAATGTCCTACTGCCATTCAGTCCCCTGTCCAGTCCAGCACGTATTTGATTAGACCATAATAAAAAAACGAATTTTCATATTAAATTAAACAACAACATTAATCAAGTTATCATCGCGCATCACGGACACAAACAACCGAATTATAATTGTGCTCTTCCATGGGCGAAGCTTGCTCACTTAAAAAAGATACCGCCCAAAAACGTCGTCCCTCTTCGCCATAAGGCGTAGAGGTCCAGTAAATTGCCCGTTCGACACCGGCCATGCTGCGACGATGCCGCGTCGAAAGATGTAATAAACCTTTCAGCTCTTCAACCGTCGGCAAACGCCAGTCGTAATGCCCTCCCTGAGTCAGCTGTTGGCAATATTTCTTACCATCCTTATGCCAAAAACGCTGATCATGGGTATGAAAAGCCCAAAAACTTTCCGCCTGATGTTCCCACTCCAGCCCCTGATCCGCCGAGGGGGTCACGACTAGGGAGAACAAGCTGATGACTAATAGGACAAAGCCTGAAGAAAACAGCCAGATAAGCGAGTGTCTTTTCCTTACAAAGTGAGCAGGAAGCATGTTGTTGCCCTCGACATGGATATGATACCCTACGGAAATTCGTACTCATGCTGTCTAGTATACATGCAACAACATTGCCAGACGCTGGCAGCTTTTTGATAAGAAACATCATCTGGAGCACAACGGCCCCATGAAGAATCACATTGCCCTTCTTAAGCAGCTACCGGCCATCGACCGGCTTCTCCAGCATCCGTCTCTCAGCCAGAGCTCGGCTCCGCATTGCCTGGTTGTCGAAGCCGCTCAAGAGACCGTGGAGCAATGCCGCCAAACCATTCTCAGCGCTGTAGAGGGGCAGGAGATCATGATCGATCCAGAATCACTGGCCCTCCAGGCGGCAACCCTTCTGACAACGAAGCTGCGCGCATCGTTATGCCGGGTGATCAACGCAACCGGCACCCTCTTACACACAAATCTTGGCCGGGCTCCCCTCAGCGATGAAGCTCTGGAGAATATTGATCAGGTCGCCCGAGGCTATTCCAATCTGGAGCTCAACCTGACCACAGGTAAACGGGGGCATCGCTATAGCCACATTGACGAGCTGCTGTGTCGGTTGACCGGGGCTGAGGCCGCCGCAGTGGTCAACAATAATGCTGGCGCCGTCCTGCTGTCGCTGACGGCACTCGCCAAAGGGCGCGAAGCGATCGTTTCTCGTGGTGAGCTGGTGGAGATCGGTGGCGCTTTTCGTGTTCCCGATGTTATGGAAGCCGGTGGCGTTCAACTTCGCGAGATTGGCACCACTAACAAAACGCACCTCAAAGATTACCGCCAGGCGATCAATGAAAATACCGGTCTGTTGCTCAAAGTACATACCAGCAATTACCGGATCGTCGGCTTCACCCAATCGGTCAGTGCCGCTGAGATGGTTGACTTGGGCAAGGAACACAAGATCCCGGTCATGGAAGACCTCGGCAGTGGCATGCTGTTTGATCTCAGTGAATTCGGCCTACCACGTGAACCGACCGTGCGGGAAGCGATTGATGCTGGCATTGACCTGTTGACATTTAGCGGTGACAAATTACTCGGCGGGCCTCAAGCCGGTTTGATTGTCGGTAAAAAATGGGCGATTGATAAAATCCGCAACCATCCTCTGGCTCGAGCCTTGCGTATCGACAAATTGACCCTGGCAGCGCTTGAAACCACCCTGAGTCACTATCTTGATCGCCAGCAGGCGATTGAAAAAGTTCCGGTATTGCGCATGTTAAACATGAGTGCTGAGCACCTTAAGGAACGCAGTGAGGCTTTTATCGTCCAGCTCAAAGCACGCTTTGATGGGGATGCCAACATCGAACTGATAGAAGAACCCTCCTGTGTCGGCGGAGGTGCCCTGCCCATGACGGAACTGGATGGATGGGGAATCGCCATCTCCTTTGCCAAGCGCAGCGTTGACCAGTATGCGACGCTGCTGCGTCAGGCCCAGATTCCCGTTGTGGCCCGGATACAGGAAAACCGCTTGATTGTTAATCTGCGCACTGTTCTCCCGGCTCAGGAACCTCTGCTGCTTGATGCTTTGACCGCCACATACGGCGCATAAACTGACGAGATAACTATGGCTGCACGACGCAATATCATCATCGGCACCGCTGGTCATGTTGACCACGGTAAGACCGAATTGATCAAAGCCCTAACCGGGGTGCAAACCGACCGCCTCAAAGAGGAACAACAACGCGGAATCTCCATTGACCTGGGTTTTGCCTCATTCCAATTGCCCAATGGTGATCATGCCGGAGTCATCGACGTTCCCGGCCATGAAAAATTCATCAACAACATGCTCGCCGGCATCGGTGGCATTGATCTGGTCCTGCTCGTCGTCGACTGCAACGAAGGGGTTATGCCCCAAACTCACGAGCACTTGCAGATTCTCAACCTGTTACAAATCCCTCGTGGCATCATTGTCATGACCAAAGTTGATCTGGCTGACGAAGATTGGGTGGACATCGTGGAAGAGGAGGTTCGCGAAGAGGTCTCCGAGACTTTTTTGGCCAACGCTCCGGTCTGCCGCGTGTCATCGATCACCAAACAGGGTATCCCGGAACTGATTAACACCATCGTTGACGCCGTATCCGCTCTGCCGCAGCGTGATTCTGACGGACCGATGCGCCTGCCCATTGACCGCCACTTCTCCGTCGCCGGATTTGGCACCGTTGTCACCGGCACGTTACTCACCGGACAGGCGTCTGTCGGCGATACGGTTGAAGTGTTGCCACCCGGCGAAAAAGTTCGCATCCGTGATATCCAGGTCCACGGCAAAAAAACACCAACGGCCCTGTGCGGCCAGCGTGTGGCTCTTAATCTCGCCGGGCTTGAACGTGATGTCTTGCAACGTGGCTGCGTCATCGGCACACCGGGAATTTTCGAACAAACCAGTCGCCTTGATGCGCGTTTGACCTTGCTTGAAGACGCACCTCGTCCGATCAAATTTCGTGATCCGGTTCACTTTCACCTGGGCACGGCTCGCGTTGTCGGCCTGGTGGCGCTGCTTGATCGCGATGAATTGAAACCGGGTGAATCCGCGCTGGTCCAGATTCATCTGGACAAACCACTCGTCGCCCATCGCCAGGATCGCTTTATCGTCCGCTCCTATTCACCGGTGACGACGATCGGCGGCGGACTGGTGATTGATCCGGCCCCGGAAAAGCACAAACGCTTTCGCAAAGAGGTGATGAAAGCCATTGAAGAGCTCGAATCCGGCGAAAGTTCATTTCTGCTGCAAAAGCTCACAGAACAGCAGTGCGCGCGCGTCAAAGAGCTTGAGCAGGTTTCCGGCATGGGCAAAGAGCGAATTACCAGCCATCTTGAACAACTTGCTCAGGAAGGAAAAGTTCACCAGATTGCCGACCAGTGGGTACCCACATCCCTATTACGAGCTTTTGAAGCGCAACTGGTCGACCAGGTCAGCCGAGGTCATCAGGACAATCCTCTCCTTCCCGGCACTCCACACGCGACACTCAAGGCGCGCTTACCCAAGCAGCTTTCGCCCAAAGCCTTTGACGCGTTACTTGGCCGCACCCCGTTGCAACGCGTCGGCGAATGGGTACAAACGGAAGGCTTCCACCCCACACCAACAGACAAACAGAATCAGGACCTTGACCGCATTGAGTCGGCCTACAAATCCGCCGGAGTGCAAGCCAAAGGTCGCCGCGACATGCTGGATGATTTTGATTTCAGCGATGAACAGCTCGAAGAGTATCTCGGCTACCTGTTTTTCAACGGTCGCCTGATCAAATTAAATGACGATACCTTTTTCCACCACAGTAGTTACCGACTTGCCGTGGAAAAACTGGTGGCCCATTTCGCCCAAAATGCAAGCCTGACGCTTGGCGAATACCGGGACATTCTGGGTAGCGCGCGCAAACCGGTTCAGGCGCTGTTGGAGCATTTTGACGCTCTGAAGTACACAATGCGTAAAGGAGACGCAAGAGAAGCATGGAATCTCCCAGACCCACGTGAGCTGCCGCAGCTTAAAGGGCAGTAAAACGCGCAGCATGCATTCCCCCTGCGAAAAGGACAGACTATGGACAAGACGAAAACCGGCTTGACCCAGTTGGCCCGCAGCGCTGGCTGAGCGGCTAAATTGGGTCCTGAGACCCTGGCTCAGGTGCTGAGTCAGTTACCACATAATAATGATCCACGGTTGCTGTCACATGACATCCCCTGTGCTGATGCCGGAATATATCAGCTCACTGATGATGTTCTGTTGCTGCAGTCCATCGACTTTTTCACGCCGGTCGTGGATGACCCCTATTTGTTTGGTTGCATTGCTGCGGCCAATGCCCTGTCGGATATTTTTGCCATGGGTGGTCAACCGATCACAGCCATGAATATGGTCGGCTTTCCTAACTGCTTGCCCATCGACGTGCTGACAGAAATCCTTAAAGGAGGGACATCCAAGGTTCACGAAGCCGGTGCAACGATGGTTGGCGGTCACTCGGTTGAAGATGAAGAGCCTAAGTACGGCCTGGCCGTCACCGGAACAGTGCATCCGGACCAACTCATTACGTCTCAAGGCTGCAAGCCCGGTGACATTCTGGTCCTGACCAAGCCGCTGGGTACCGGGCTCTTGACGACGGCTTTGAAGGCTGAGGTGATCGCGGAAGCGCAGATCTCGGAAGCTCTGCAAGGGATGGCACGGCTCAACCGTTATGCCTCGCAGGCGATGCGGCAGGTGGGGATCTCTGCCTGCACGGATGTTACAGGCTTTGGTCTGATCGGACATGCGTTGGAGATGGCAGAGGCCAGTAGCGTCCGGCTGTTGATTTCGGCCGCCAGTTTGCCGGAATATCCCCTTGCGCGCGAAATGGCTGAAACCGGTCTTGTCCCGGAAGGAAGCTTCCGCAACAACCGCCACTACATGCCGCGCGTCACGGGTGCAGACGTGCAGGTCCAGGAAGACATTGACCTGCTGTGCGATCCACAGACATCCGGCGGTCTGCTCATTGCCGTTCATCCGGATCGCCTTGATCTATTATGCCAGGCTTTAAAAGAAGCTGGAGATCACGCCTTCGTCATTGGTGAAGTCGCGAACGGTGAGGCAGGCACAATGGAATTGGTATAGATTTAACAATACTGCTGACAACAAAGGCCGACAGAAGCTCTGTCGGCCTTTGTTCGAATTTCTCATCCATCCAGATCAGAACTGCTCCGCCGTCCACATTGAATCCTCAAAACGTACGGCTTTGTTCCGCCCTGTCTCTTTCGCCTGATACAATGCAACATCCGCATATTTGATCGATTGCCAGAACCCTTCTGAATCGCCCGGATATTCACTCACCCCAAGGCTGATGGTTTTACGGATTTTTTCCGGGCCAACCATAAACACCTTGTCTTCAATATTACTACGGATCTTTTCAGCGACGCTCATGGCATCCCCGGTTTCGATATCCGTGAGAATGACCAGAAATTCCTCTCCACCGAAGCGCACGACCACATCCGACTCACGAATCGACTTCTGGATAATCGCCGAGGTCTCTTTCAACACCTGGTCACCGGCATCATGGCCATACTGATCGTTGACCTGCTTAAAAAAGTCGATATCGCACATCAGCAAGCCGATGTTCTTTTTACGCCGTAAGGTGCCGGCAATCAGGTGGCTGGCCTGATCCTGCAAAAAGCGTCGGTTAAACAGTCCGGTCATTGGGTCACGCAGCGACGATTCACGCAAGGTGTTCATCAGACGTTTCGCCTCCAAAACCGACAACGACTGCTTGATATACGCTTCGGCCTTGGCCACTTTCTGCTCAATTTCGTTACGGGTCAACGCCTGCTCACCTTCTTTATCAAAGACGAACTGGACAACACCGCCAGCATGACCACCGATGATCATCGGCACACACACATGTACCTTGGTCTGGTCTTCCATAAACTGTTTACAAACCCGATCATAGGCCAGTGATGAAATGGGATGGCCGGTTTTCACCGCTCGGCACAGATCACAGGAAGTCAGAATGTCCGGATGACAATCCAGTTCTTTTTCCGACATGGCGACCGGAAAGACGGCCTGCATCCCTTTGTAATCAGAGTTCACCTCGTAGATGCGATAATTTTCAATGCCGACATTACCGCTGAAGGCCTCGCCCATGCGTGAGTAGACGTCTTCAAGGGTGGCATCTTCCTCAATGACATTCTTAAACACAGTCATCCCATGTACCGTGTCCATCAGGTCATTGAACTCTTTACTCATCTCACCAATCTCGTCATCAGAGCGGATCTGAATCTTTTCCGTCAGATCAACATGCCCCGTCGCCAGCGTGTGAATCTTGGCAATCATCGAGGAGACCGGAATAACAATTGAATCGGAAATCCAGAACGTAAAAATCGCCAGAAGACCACTGGCCAGTGTCAATACGGTAATGATCATCCAAAACGCGTAGCTCGTTGTTGTGGTAATGGTTTCAGAATAGCGATTGGTCTGGTGGGAAATCGATTCGAGAAAACTCACCGTAGCGTTGGTCATCTCAGCCTCGACTGCGACAAAGCGACCTGTGAGCTGCTCCAACTTGGCCTGATCCCCAGAGCCGTCCTGCAACTGCTCCATCTTCAGGAATGTCAGCTCATTGAGCAATTGCATCAGGGTTTGCGTGGTCAGGTCAACGGTTTTCAGGTAGGCCTGATTGCCGTCCTCGTCGATCCAACTGGTTCGACTGATTTTTTCCCAGATCAGATGAAGAGGCGAAGCCATTTTAGGCGACTGCAACGGCTCCAGACCTTGAGTGATGGCCATGAGACTGGCTTTCACCCGTTCTGATTTCAGAGTGACGGTCTGCTCACGTCCGGCCTCTGAAAGGTCCACCAGCAAGTGGCCCATTTCGTTGGAGCTGCGCAAAGCATCTTGGGCAAACCGCTCATAAGGTAACAGGCGATCAACAACCTGTGACGTTTTGATATTGACATCAACCAGCACATAAAAGGATACGCAGGACAACAGGATAAACCAAAACAACACGCCGACGGAAAACAGTGAAAACTTGCGGCGTATTGGCAAATCAACAAAGGTGATCAAACGGATAAAACGTTTGACTAGCCCCCTCTTTTTGGGTTCAACCATGCTCTCCTCCCAGTGGCGCGCCGTGGCCACACTCACGTTAAACACCCTCGTTTAATGTGCTTAAAAATGAAAAGCTCCCGTCTAAAGCAAAAATAATGCTGTGATATAACCAAGTTAGCGGGCATTTTTATGCCATTTTACGAAGCGGTACTGTTTTTATGATGGTTTTGACATTAATGATTTACCAATTGCAAAAGCCTTACCAACCTCTTCACCAACCTTGAAGTAGGCTCGATTACCCGGAGCAAACAGGATCGGATTCACTTTTGTAATATCGGGATTCCCATTGCCATCAAGACAACTTTCCTCCACCTTGACATCCATAATTTCTCCGATCATCTGGGTGTGTGCCCCGAGTTCAAAATGATTCAACAGTCGACATTCAATGACCAACGGGCACTCACATAGCAACGGTGCATTGACATGAGTTGCCCGCTCAGTCGTTAGACCAGCGATAGCCACTTTGTCTTCGTTTCGTCCCGTTGCCAGACCAAAATAATCGGCCTCCACAGCCAGTTGCGTATTGGGAATATTGATCGTAAAAGCCTTGTGATACAGAATGCCGTCATAACTGTAACGCTCCTTGCGCACTGAAACAGCAAGGCTAGGCGGCATGGAGTTGCAAATACCACCCCAGGCGGCGTTCATCATATTGGCGCGACCTTCTCTATCATAACTTCCCACCAGATAAACAGGGGTTGGGTAGGCGAGAGTTTGTGGGCCAAGTGATTTTTTCATCGTGTTTTCTCCTCCGTCGAGCGGCAGACCCCGCAACGGGTACAGGTTGTATGGCAGGGTGCCGTTAACTGTCCCAGCACGGCACGCTGGTAATCGTTCCATAAATAGTCATACGCCACGCCGTTGTCAATCACACTCCACGGCAGCAGCTCATTTCGTTCACGCGGACAATGCACCAGTCGTTCCAGATCGACGGATCGAGTTCGGCAGGCGCTTTTAAGATTCATTCCGTCTGCCAGCAAGGGCAACAGCTGGCCGATCTGTCGATCACCCACCGCCAGCAGAGCCTGAAGTTCAGCACTGCGCAGGGATTCCACCTGTAACTGGACATTCGCCAGACGATTAATCGCCTTACGCAGCAATGCGACTTTTTTCTTCAATGACGCCATAGAATCCATAGCGCACCATTGAAAGGGCGTCGCCGGTTTGGGAATAAACGGATTGACTGAAATGGTGATCGTCCCCAAACGGCCAAAAGGTTTCTGTCTCTCAACCCAGAGCTTGCGGATGGTTTTGATCAGATCGACAAAGGCATCCAGGTCTGCAGGCTGTTCATCCGGCAGGCCGATTAAAAAATAGAGTTTAAGGTTAAGGATACCCTCTTCAGCCAGCAATGACACGGCATCAAGAATCTGTTGTTGCGTCAAATGCTTGTTAATCACATCACGCATTCTCTGGCTGCCAGCTTCCGGAGCAAGGGACAGTGTTTTCTGACCTCCATCACGCAATGCTGCCACTTCGGCACGGGTCAGACTGTCAATACGCAAACTCGCGACAGACACATGCCCCTGATGATTGCGAATGGCTTCACTTACCTCTTCCAGATGTCGATAATCAGAAACGGCAGCACCAACCAGACCAGCGGTTTCATCCGCAGCCAGTCGCGGCAACATCTGATCACACAGCACTTCTGCCGTCTTTTCTCGCGGTGGCAAATAAGTAAAACCGGTGGCGCAGAAACGACACCCTCGTGAACAGCCTCGCGACACCTCGTGAAGGTGCATGGTCCCAAATGCGGTGTGCGGTGTCAGAATGTAGGACTGGCAGTCGCTGTCATCAAGAGCATTGAGCCATTGGCGACGAACCCTCTGCGGCGCGGGCGAAGAAACGTCAACTCCCACACGTTGTCCTTGGTCATTATAGTGTGGCTGATAGTAGGCCGGACAATAAAAGCCCTCAAGCTGCACCAGAGCTTCAAGAGTCTGCTCTTTAGTCGAATGGCGCCGACAGGCCTCCAGGAGCGGTGTCAACAACACTTCGGACTCACCGATGGCGAACACGTCGATAATGTCCGCAACCGGTTCAGGATTGAGCATGGCACAGATGCCCCCAGCGACCACTAACGGAAGATGTGTATCTCGTTCTTCGCGCCACAGGGGAATCTGTGTCATTCGGGCCAGAAGCGGCAGGTTGAGATAATCATTCTCAAAGGACAACGAGAACATCACCAGATCAAAATCGCTGAGGAAACGCTGCGACTCGAAGGACAATAACGGAGTGCTCTGGTAGTGGATCAGCTCGTCGGAATCAGGCAGAAAAAAACGTTCACAGCAGCAATCGTCTCGCGACTGAATGCTGTGATAAACCGCCTGGAACCCCAGGTTGCTCATGGCGTGGTAATACTGATTAGGATAGATCAGGGCAACTTTAAGCTGGTCATTCCAAGGCTTGGTCACCGCGCCGACTTCATCAGCCAGGCGTTGACGGCGTCTTTCGCGTATGTCTTCAACGGATAGCGCCATAGGGACAAACCTGTTTCGACAAAAAAGGAACGGGGACCGCGAAGGTCCCCGATCTGAGGGAGTTATACATGACCAGAGTCAGTACAACTTATCCAGCGTCGCGGGCGGAGATCCGCTGACTGGATAACGGGTGGCACTGCTCCACGACAAGTGGGCAGTGGCTTAATCGACACGCTTGCGCAGGAATGTCGGGATATCGTACTCATCCTCTTCGTTGCCTTTGAGGCGCATATTCCGCGCAGCGTCGCGTTGCTGGTTACGGATGATCGTCGGTACATCCAGATCAACCTTGGAACCGATCATTTTAGCGACATCTTCTTTGATTGTTCTCAAATGACGCTTGTCTTTTTCAAAAGAATCACCAAAGCCGGTGGCAATGGCGGTAATCTTCAGACGGTCACCAAGCTCTTCGTTGATGACCAGACCGACAATAATATTGGCATCTTCGTGAACTTTTTCGTGAACGATGCGTGACGCTTCGTCAAATTCTTCCATGGTCATGCTGCTCGAACCGGAGATATTGACCAGCACGCCTTTCGCTCCGGAGATATCGATATCTTCGAGCAATGGACTGCTGATCGCCTGCTGTGCAGCTTCACTGGCACGTTTCTCGCCTTCTGCCACACCAATCCCCATCATGGCCATGCCACGCTCGCTCATCACCGACTTGACATCGGCAAAGTCGACGTTGATCAAACCACTGGTGGTGATCAGGTCTGAAATCCCCTGCACCGCCTGACGCAAGACGTCATCTGAGGGCTTGAAGGCGTCAAGAATACTCATGTTTTTACCCGCCAAACCAATCAGACGATCATTGGGGATGACAATCAGAGAATCGACGACTTTTTTTAGATCCTCAACACCGCCTTCGGCCTTGACCATACGCTGTCGTCCCTCGCGGGAGAACGGCTTGGTCACGACACCAACGGTCAAAGCACCCACCTCTTTGGCCGCTTCGGCGATGACTGGCGCCGCACCGGTTCCGGTGCCACCGCCAAGACCACAGGCGACGAACACCATGTCGGCACCACTGAGCAGCTCGACAATGCGGCTGCGATCCTCCATGGCCGCATCACGACCAACATCAGGACTGGCACCAGCACCAAGGCCTTTTGTCAGTTTCGTGCCAAGCTGAACCTTCATCGGTGCAACACTGCGTTTGAGTGCCTGGGCATCGGTATTGGCGACAATAAACTCAACCCCCGCAATCTGGGCCTTAATCATGGCATCGACGACATTGCTTCCGCCACCGCCGACACCGATCACCTTAATCTTTGCTGTCTGGTCTAACGTTTCATCAAATTCAAACATGACTCCCCCTGCATGTGAATGATACGGGAGGCAACAAGGTTCTCCGCAAACAGTTGCACACCCGCTGGACACCAATCTTCGGTGACCTCTTTAGAAAAATTCGCCGAACCATTCCTTCATCCGGCGCATTACTTTGTCGAACACCTTTTCCTGACCAATGGAGAAATTGTTGATCTCTTGATTTTTGCTGCCATAGATCACCAGACCAACACCGGTGGCATAGATGGGTGAATTGACGACGTCAATCAGGCCACCTATTCCCTGAGGCACGCCGCGGCGTACCGGCAGGTTGAAAATCTGCTCGGCCAGTTCGGGCATCCCCGGCAGAATACTGGTGCCACCGGTAATCACCACACCTGAAGCAATCAGGTCTTCGTAACCGCTACGCACAATTTCACGGTTGACCAATGTAAAAATCTCTTCAACGCGCGGCTCAAGGATTTCGGCCAGCAATTGGCGCGACAGAACTCGCGGCTCACGTCCGCCCACTGAAGGCACTTCAATGGTTTCATCCTTGCCGATATCGCTGGTCATACAGCTACCGTAGGCATGTTTGATCCGCTCGGCTTCGGCCATCGGCGTACGCAGGCCGACGGCAATATCGTTGGTCAGGTGATTACCGCCAAGTGACAGCACCGCGGTATGTTTAATCGCTCCGTCAACGAAGATGGCCAGATCTGTGGTGCCACCGCCGATATCAACAATGGCAACGCCAAGTTCTTTTTCATCGGCCGACAGCACCGCTTCCGAAGAAGCCAACGGCTCCAGCACGATATCCGCCACATTGACATTGGCTTTGTTGCAGCTTTTGATAATGTTCTGAGCACTGGCCACCGCACCGGTCACGATATGGACTTTCGATTCCAGGCGCACACCACTCATACCGAGAGGCTCTTTGATGCCGTCCTGATCATCGATGATAAATTCCTGCGGGATGACATGAATCACTTCGCGATCCATGGGAATGGCAATCGCCTTGGCCGCGTCGATCACCCGTTGAACATCTTCGCTGGTGACTTCGCGGTTTTTAATGGCAATGACGCCCTGAGAGTTGAAGCCGGTGATATGCGCTCCGGCAATTCCGGCGAACACCGAGTTAATTTCACACCCGGCCATCAATTCGGCTTCCTGCAGGGCTTTTTTAATCGCTTCTACGGTGCTTTCGATATTGATCACGACGCCTTTGCGCAACCCACGGGACACACTGGTTCCAATCCCGACAATATCCAGTCCCGAATCCGTCATACTGGCGATGATGGCACAGATTTTCGTTGTGCCGATATCCAGTCCAACAATCAGATTTTCCTTACGATTGCTCATTCCATCCTTCCCTGCTGCCCTGTTTCGGGGCTCTCGGTTTGCATTCCATACATTCACGGATATCGCGTCATAATGTGGCTTGGCTGGTCATCTTTTTGACGATGACCTTATCCGGAACGTTGAGATTGATGTAACTCAATCGTGCCAACCGTGGTTTAAGCTCCGGATAAATCTTTTCCAACCGATCGAGCTTGGCCGGATAGTCCTGCCAACCGACCTTGATCGGCACCCCAAACAGTCGACTATAGAGAATCAGTCCTTCTTTAGGGTCAATTTTGACCTGAGAGACATCCTGCAGACTGAACACCTCACGCTGCCGCAGCTCTTCAATCAGTCCTGCCACCTGTTGCAACTGCTCACGGCTCTTGTCCGGTTCATCAAGCAATTGCTGGCGGTCCACTCCGGAGACCAGCGGATAATTGAGCGGGTCGCCTGCGCGCAGGACTTTAAAAATCTCGCCACTGTGATCGACGTAAAACAGATAGTCGAGATTGATGATAAAAACCGCTTCGCGTTCATGCAGTCGAATGACAATGCCCCGCGGCAATTTGCGTTCGACCACCGCGTCACGTATCCAATCATTCTCAGCGAGCTTTTGACCGATAATCTCCAGATCCAAGTCAAAAGTTCTCACACCCTGTCGAATATCCGACAGATCAATGACATCCTGATCCGTCAGCTTGTGATTGCCAATCACCTCAATGGTCTCAACCCGAAAATGATCCGAGTTGCTGACCAGGTTCATCAGCAGGGTGGCACCACTGATAATCAACACCGTACAACACAGGATCAAAATCCCATGCAACAGACGGGTAAACAGCTTTTTCCATTCTCGCGCCGGACGAACACGAACATTCTCTTTGCTTCGCCTGGCTTTGGCCGGTTTCATATCCCGCATCAGGAAATAACCTTTGTATCCCCAGTCAGCAACGCCCGTTAGCGGTCGAGAGACGCGTCGTCGAGAATTTCCTCTACCAGCATTGCAAAATCCATACCGCAATCAGCCGCCGCCTTGGGCAACAGGCTGGTTTCCGTCATTCCGGGAATGGTATTGACCTCAAGAAAGTAAAACTCATCTTCCGTAACCATAAAGTCGACCCGTGCAGCCCCGCGGCAGCCCAGACTGGCGTAACTGGTTTCCGCCGCCTGTTGAATCGCGCGATACTGTGTTTCGGGCAGTGGTGCCGGAACCAGATACCGGGTCTTACCCGCCGTATATTTGGCGGTATAGTCATAAAAACCGGAGTCGGGAACCACTTCAATAATCGACAGGGCGCGACCGTTCATCACGGAGACCGTCACTTCGCGACCCGCAATATACGTTTCTACCAACACCCGATGATCATAACGACGCGCCTGCTCAATCGCCTGTTTGAGCTCATCGCCATCTTTTGCGATGGCAATTCCCAGGGTAGACCCCTCGCGCACCGGTTTCACCACCTGGGGAAAATGCCCACACTCGGCAACAAATGCGTCGATGTCACAGGACTCATCCACCAATGCCGCTTCAGGAGTGACGACACCATCCTGACGAACCATTCGCTTGGCCACGGCCTTGTCAATGGCCAATGCCGAGGCGAGAACACCGCTGCCGGTATAGGGAATTTGCATCATCTCCAACAACCCCTGAATCGTACCGTCTTCCCCGTAACGGCCATGGACAGCAAGAAAAGCCACGTCCACCTTCGCCTCAACCAGTCGTGCGGGGAGTGTTTTATCGGCATCAATGGCGACGACTTGATAGTCTCGCTCCTCAAGAGCGTTAACAATGGCGGCTCCAGTGCGCAACGATACTTCCCGTTCCGCGGAGATTCCGCCCATAATGACCCCGACCCGTTGCTGCTTATCTTTCATCAACATCTCCAAACGTTCCCAGCAGGCGCACTTCCGGTCGCAACAGCACGCCTTTTTCTTGAGCGACTGTTGACTGCACCTTGTTGATTAATTGATAGATCTCATCGGCGGTTGCACCACCGGTATTTACTATAAAATTCGTATGTTGCGTCGAAACTTGCGCCGGGCCAACCTGAGCACCGCGCAAACCGCAGTCATCAATCAGTCGCCAGGCCTGCCCCCCCTGCGGATTACGGAATACCGAGCCAGCGTTAGGGCCACCGACCTTGTGCGCTTGACGGCGATGGGCGATCATCTCGGCCTTACGCTGTTGCAACGCGTCAACAGATCGTGCTTCCAGTTGCAGCGTCACATTGATCAGCACATGATCCGGGATCAACGCACTGTGGCGATAGTCGAACTCACACTCTTCAGCGGACCAGCGCGAAACCACCCCACACCGCTCTGGCGTCCACACCAGAGCATTGACCACCTGCTGACCAATCTGTTGGCCCGCGGCACCGGCATTGCCTGCAACGGCACCACCGACACTGCCGGGGATACCCGCCAATTCCTCGACACCGCCAAGACCGTGCTCGACCGTAAAACCCACCAACCGCGACAGGGGGCACCCGCCGCCAACCATCAAACGGTCATGACCCTGATCAATGATCTCAGACCAATGGGTCAACTGAATGACGAGACCCGGCAGACCACGATCCGAAATCAGCACATTGCTGCCGCCGCCAAGAATCCACCAGGGGAGTCCATGCGCCTGGATCACGGTTGAAAGAAAGTGCAGGTCCTCCTCGTGCCGGGGTCGAACCAGACACTGTGCCGGCCCTCCCACCTTCCAGGTCGTCAAGCGAGCCAGAGGCTCATCGAACAGGCAGTCATCGGAAAAACGATGCTTGAGGAGAATCCGCCAGTCGTCACTCATACACGTGTCAGATGCTCAATCAGGGTTTCCCCCACGCGCCAAACCGACCCGGCCCCCAAGGTGATGACGATATCGTCGGGCTTGAGGAGTTCCAGCACCTGTTCAACGACTTTTTCGTCACTGTCACAATAGGTCACCTGCCGATGGCCATGTCCGCCGATCGCTTTAGCGAGATCCTCACCACACACACCCTCAATCGGCTGTTCACCCGCAGCATAGACATCCATGACCAACAGCACATCGGCCTGATAAAAGGCGGTTACAAACTCGTCGAACAACGCCTTGGTACGGCTGTAGCGATGGGGCTGAAAAACCACCACCACGCGGCGATCCCAGCCATTGCGGGCCGCAGCCAGGGTCGCCTTAATCTCAGCTGGATGATGACCGTAATCGTCAACCACCATCACCTCATCATCAAGTTTGATCTGAAAACGGCGCTGCACACCGGCAAACGATTCAAACCCTTCGCTGATGGTTTTTAACGGGATGTCGAGTTCCCGCGCAACGGCCAAGGAGGCCAGTGCATTGAGCACGTTATGCCGACCCGGCATTTCAAGGCGAATACGGCCCAATTTTTCCTGACGGTAGTGAACCGTAAATTCCGTGCCGCCACCGCGGTGTTCGATCTCCGTGGCACTGAAATCGGCCTGAGGGGTCAGTCCGTAAGTGACGTAGCGCTTTTGCACCTGCGGCAGCAACGTCTGGATATTCGGATCGTCAAGACACAGCACCGCCAGTCCGTAAAATGGGATCTTGTTGATAAAATCGAGGAACACCGCCCGAATTTCGTCCATGCCGGAATAATAGTCGAGATGGTCCTCATCAATGTTGGTGACTACGGCAATTGTTGGTGACAACTTGAGAAAAGAACCGTCCGACTCATCCGCTTCAACCACCATGAATTCGCCCTGGCCCAGCTTGGCATTGGAGCCGAGAGCATTGAGACGACCGCCGACCACCGCTGTCGGATCAATACCGCCGTGGGAAAGCAATGTCGCCACCATGCTGGTGGTGGTTGTCTTACCGTGGGTTCCGGCGACGGCAATGCCGTATTTGAGACGCATCAGTTCAGCCAACATCTCGGCGCGGGGGATCACCGGCACCAACAAACGATGGGCTTCAACCACTTCAGGGTTGTCCGCGGACACCGCAGTACTGGTGACCACCACCTGAGCATCGCGGACATGCTCTGCCGCATGGCCGTAGCACACGCGACCGCCTAACGTTTCGAGGCGGCGCGTCAGCTCACTTTCACGCAGATCCGAACCGGACACGTCATAACCCAGGTTGAGCAACACTTCAGCAATGCCGCTCATGCCGATACCGCCAATGCCGACAAAATGAATTCGCTTGATTTTTCCGTACATTATTTCGTCCGTTTCCGTGCCACGCGACGACACTCGTTAAGAATCAGATCAGCGGCCCCTTTTGCCGCAAGCATTCTGGCCTGACGGCCCATCTCTGTCAGACGTTGCGGATCCTGAAACAAGGAGATCAGTTCTTCAGCCAGCCGTTGCCCCGTCAACTCAGACTGCGGCAACAGCACAGCGGCCTCACGATCAGCCAACACCTTGGCGTTACAGGTCTGATGATCCGCGGCCGCCTGGGGAAAAGGCACCAGCACGGCAGGCCGCCCGCAAGCGGCCAACTCGGCAACAGTCGTTGCACCGGAACGACATAACACCAGTTGGCTGTCACGATAGGCGGCTGGCATATCATCAATAAACGGCAACAACGTCACCCGATCAAAGCCACGGTCATTATAACCGGCTACCATATCGGCTAATGCCGCCTCACCGGTTTGATGAACAATACGCAATTCGGGCAGCGCCTGTTTGAGTCGCGGCAAAGCATCAAGAACCGCTTCATTGATCGCCCGTGCACCCTGACTGCCGCCAAAAATAAGCAGACAGGGATGCTCACCGCGCCAGGCACGGCAGGAAAACAACTCCTGCCGGACAGGATTTCCGGTCAGTACCACAGCACGACCATGAAAATGTTGGGCGACATCCGCCATAGAGATACACACCCGCTTGGCCCAGCGTGCGGCTAACCGGTTGGCGAGTCCCGGCCAGGCATTCTGCTCATGGAGAACGACCGGAATCCGTTTCAACCCGGCAGCGACCAACATCGGCAAAGAGGCATAACCACCGACACCAATGACGACATCGGCAGAAAACTCTGCCAGAATATCCAAGGCCTCACGAGTGCTCGACATCAGCTTCACCAGAACACGCGCTTTCTGCCAGATACGCTTGCCGGCAAAGCCACTAAAATCGACATAGTCAATATCGAAACCGGCAGGTTCCACCACACGGGCCTCGATGCCGTGACGCGTGCCGACAAAGAGGATTTCATTGGTTGCATCCAGTTCCATCGCCCGCCGGGCAATAGCCAAAGCCGGGAACACGTGACCACCGGTACCGCCCCCTGCAATCAAAATCCTCATGACTGACTCCTTACCGTCTGGCTGGAAATATTCAACAACACCCCGACGGAAAACAAGGTACATAACAAACTGGTTCCGCCATAGGAGATCAGCGGCAAAGCCAGCCCCTTATTCGGCAACATCGACATGGCGACTCCCATATTGGCAAACGCCTGCATGCCAAATAAGATACTGATGCCAAAGGCCGTCAGACGACCAAAGCCGTCCGGTGCCGTGTAAGCCACCCGCAACCCCAGTAAAACAACCACAAGATACATGGTGATGATCAACGCAATGGTGACATAGCCCATCTCTTCACCAATAATGGAAAAGATAAAATCCGTATGCGCTTCCGGCAGATAAAACAGCTTCTGTTTACCTTCACCTAAGCCCTGCCCCATCAGGCCACCGAGGCCAAAACCCATCTGACTCTGAATCACCTGGAAGCCGGTATCAAACGGGTCCTGCCACGGATCCCAGAAGGCCATAATCCGCTTACGTCGATACTCCTCCTGCATGATAAAGTAGACCAGAGTCGGCATGGCGACAATGACACTGGAAACCAGATAACGCCAACGCGTTCCGGCCACCAGCAGCATACTGCCGGTAACAGCGGCCATCGTTGCCGAGCCCCCCAGATCGCGCTGGGCCAGCATCAGGCTGATCAGCATCAACAACACCACCATATACGGCACGAATCCGTAGCGAAAGTCTTTGAGACGATCCTCTTTTTTCGTCGCCGAGTGGGCGAGATAAAAAATCAACGCCAGTTTCGCGGCTTCCGACGGTTGAAAACTGAATCCGGGCATGCGAATCCAGCGGTAGGCGCCCCCCGCTTTGGCACCAATGCCGGGAATAAATACCGCCGCCATCAACAGGGTGCAGACCAGCAGCATCGGAATAGCCAATTTGCGCCACCAGTGGTAATCGATCCGCATGGTCACGGCCAGAGCCGCAAACCCCAACAGGGCAAACACACCCTGTCGCTTGAGAAAATAGAAGCCGTCGTCATGAACCTTCAACGCCATCATCGACGAAGCGGAGTAGACCATCATCACACCAAAGCACGCCAGTGCTACGGTGAGAATCAGAATCGTATTGTCATACTCGCGTTTCATCATACTGACGCTTTCTCTGACAGAGCCATGACGGCCTCAACAAAGCGATCTCCCCGATCCTCGAAGCTTTTAAACATATCAAAACTGGAGCAGCCCGGCGACAGCACGACCTGTCCCGGTGACGGTGTCACGCTATGGGCGATGTCAACCGCCTGGTGCATGGAATCCGCCCGATAGACCGGACACAGGTCACCCCAGGCCTGTTCCATCAGATCTGCGGCCTGGCCAATCAAGACCAGAGCGGTCACCCGCCCTTGCAACGCCGGACGAATATCGCGATAATCACCGCCTTTGTCTTTACCACCGGCGATCAGTGTTACCGGTGCCTGTAAACCACCGACACTTTTCTCAACACTGCCGAGATTGGTCCCTTTTGAATCGTTATACCAGCGCACGCCGTCCAGGGTGCGAACCAGCACCATACGATGCGGCAGTCCACTGAACCGACAGGCCGCTTGCCAAGCCAGTTTCGCATCACAGCCTTCAAGAAGGACCGGCACCAGTGCGGCCATGACATTCTCGATATTGTGCAAACCCTGCAGCTGAAGTTCATTGCTGTCAAAGTGGAGCTCTTCGTTGCCGTTTCGCCAGTGAATCGTCCCCTGCTGGAAACTGACCCCCTGCGTCAACACGTGTTGTGAGGAGAAGAGGACGCTTTGACTGGCAATGGCCGAAGCCATCGCCGCCACTTCGATATCTTCGCCATTAAGCACCGCGACATCATCTGCCGTCTGATTGCTAAAAATGGCCTGCTTTGCCGTCACATAGGCCGCCATGTCCGGATAGCGATCAAGATGATCGACCGAAACATTGAGCAACAAGGCGTAATGCGCATGAAAGCGCTCTACGGCTTCCAACTGAAACGAGGACAATTCAACGACAATATAATCCAATGGCAGCCCGGCAGCCTCAATCAGCGGAATGCCGATATTGCCACCGACAAACACCCTTTTGCCGCAGCCGCGCAGCATCGCACCAATCAGCTCAGTCGTCGTTGATTTGCCGTTGGTCCCGGTGATGGCAATAATGGGTGCCGACAGCTGCCGATACGCGTATTCAACCTCGCCCCAGACCGGTGTCCCACGCTCTATCGCCGCGGCCAGAACCGGCACCGTCAACGGCACACCGGGGCTGACCACAATCAGGTCGGCGTCAAGAAACAGCTTGTCGGTATGGCCGCCGAAATCCCGTTGTACCCGAGGATCCAGATTTTCCAGACCACGAATCAGCTCGGAGGCACGATGATCACTCAGGACCACATGTGCACCTTCGTCAATCGCATGACGACAAACAGCGAGTCCACTGAGTCCGGCTCCGACAACGACAATGTTTTTTCCGGCGAGAGTTGTCATACTATCTCAGCTTCAGCGTCGATAAGGCCACAAGAGCCAGCAGAATACTGATAATCCAGAAGCGCACGATAATTTTGGGTTCCGGCCAGCCCTTCAACTCAAAATGATGATGGATCGGCGCCATACGGAACACCCGTCGCCCCAGCAGTCGGAACGACATTACCTGCACAATCACCGACAACGCTTCAACGACAAAAATGCCGCCAACGATAACCAGCACCAGCTCCTGCTTGACGATAATGGCAATGATTCCCAATGCGCCACCGAGCGATAAACTGCCGACATCGCCCATAAACACCTGGGCCGGGTAGGTATTGAACCACAAAAAGCCCAATCCGGCACCGACCATGGCACCGCACATAATCGACAGTTCACCGGCCCCGGGAACGCCCCCGATCTGCAGGTAGGCGGACAATTTGGCATTACCGGCCAGATAGGCAAACAGCAGATAAGCGCTTGAGGCACTGATCATCGGCCCGATGGCCAGACCATCCAATCCGTCGGTGAGGTTGACGGCATTACCACTGCCGACGACAACGAGCAGGATCAACGGAATGTAGAACAGCCCGATATCGGGCTGAAACCCTTTGAAGAACGGCACGGTCAGAACCGGTTGAAACGGCGTCACCGTAAACAACAGATAACCAGCCAATCCGGCCACAAGAATCTGGCCGAGCATCTTATGTCGGGCCGAAAGACCATCGCTGCTCTTGAGCTTGACCTTCTTGTAATCGTCAATAAAGCCGATGGCACCATAACCGACCGTCACCAACAGCGCCACCCACACATAGCCGTTACGCAGGTCCGCCCACAGCAGGGTCGGCAGCACAATGGCAATCAGAATCAGGGTGCCACCCATGGTCGGTGTACCCTCTTTTTTGAAGTGGGATTCGGGGCCGACTTTACGGATCGTCTGACCAATCTGCAGCGAGCTCAAGCGCTCGATCACCCAGGGTCCCAACATGAACGACAGCACCAGCGCTGTAATCGTTGCATAGATGGTTCGAAAGGTAATGAATCGGAACACATAAAGTGCTGAAAAATCACTGTGCAACGGATAAAGCAGATGGTACAGCATGGTGCCTCCTGACAGGGCCTCCCGCCCGACAGTTAATGTGCTTTGTGTGTCTCGTCCTGGGCCAGAAGCGCGTGGACCACTTTTTCCATACGCATCCCTCGCGAACCTTTGACCAGAACACAATCGTCTTCACAAATCAGTTGCTTCAAACGGACAACAATATCGTCATGGCTTGAGCAGATCTCGCCCTGCCCACCTTCTTCTCTCAGGCCTTTGATCACCGCCGCAGCCCAGGTTCCGTAACACAGGACCAAGTCGGCACGTTGCGCTGCCAAACGCCCTAACGCTTCATGGCAACTCTGCGCGACCTCACCCAACTCCAGCATATCGCCAAGAACGGCAATTTTTTTCCCTTGGGCAGGCCAGTCGCCGAGCACGTTCAATGCCGCACGCATCGATTGAGGATTCGCATTATAGCTGTCATCAAGAACGGTGTTCCTTTGGGGAAGACCCCGCACTTCCAGACGACCGGCAGCCATTTTGACGCAGCTCAGACCGACGGCGATTTCTTCGGGGCTACAGCCAACGGCGGAAGCCGCCGCTGCGGCAGCCAGGGCATTATAGACTTGATGGCGTCCGGGTAAAGGGATTTCCACCGAAACTGTTTTTTCACCAATATGCAGATCAAAGCAGGCATTCTGGCCACTGTTGATTGAAGAGGCACGGACAAACGCTTCACCCTCAAGTGAAAAATCGATTACGCGTACCCCTTCAGCAATCGGCAATGCGCAGATCAGATCATCATCACGGTTGACAATGGCCGTGGCCCCCTTTTTCAATCCGGCAAACAACTCCCCTTTGGCTTGAGCAACGCCCTGAATATCGCCAACTCCAGCCAGATGTCCGGCACCGACATTGGTGATCAGGGCGACATCCGGTTCAGCAATTTGCGCCAAACGGGCGATTTCGCCATGCTGGCTCATGCCCAACTCAAGAACCATCCAACGATGGTCCTCTTCCAAACGTGCCAGTGTCAGAGGAAGACCGATCAGATTATTGAAGTTCCCTTCAGTCTTCAAGCCCTGGCTGCGCTGTGCCAGAATGGATGCCAGCATTTCTTTGGTGGACGTTTTACCGGTTGTCCCGGTAATCGCGAGCACCGGACCATCAAAACCCCGGCGGAGATGATGGGCCAACTCACCAAGAGCCCGCAACGTATCATCGACCTGGATCACCGGAACCGGGAGCCCTCCGACCACTTCCTCACTCAAGCAGGCGGCGGCACCGTGCTCAACGGCCTGGCGCAAATAGTCGTGACCATCGTAATTTGGCCCTTTGAGCGGCACAAACAGATCACCGGACTGCAAAGTACGACTGTCTGTCGATAGACCATGAATCTCGGGATCGGTTGGCGCGGCAAGACGACGTCCACCGACAATGTCGGCAACCTGTTCACTGGTCAGATTCATGGCCGCTCTCCCGTTGGGCACGTTGCGCAAGAGCAAAGCGTACCTGCTCTCGATCGTCAAAATGAACTTTTTCTGTGCCGATGATCTGATAATCTTCATGCCCTTTACCGGCAATCAGCAACAGATCTCCCGGCTGCAATTGATCGACGGCATAACGGATGGCTTCTCGGCGATCCTCGATGACGATATAGCCCTTGTCCTCCGCATGCGGATTCTCATCAGGACCAAGCTGCTGGCAGATTCGCTCAATCCCGACGCGGATATCTTCAATGATTTTTTGTGGATTTTCGGTCCGGGGATTGTCTGAGGTGACAATAGTCAGGCAAGAATAACGCCCCGCCACCTCTCCCATGGCCGGTCGTTTCAGGCTGTCGCGGTCACCCCCACAACCGAATACGGTGATGATCCGTTGCGGACTCAGTGCGGTCATGGCTTCGAGCGCTTTGGCCAACGCATCACCGGTGTGGGCGTAGTCAACAACAATTAAAGCCCCCAGGTCGTTTTCAACCGGTTCCAGACGACCGGGAACCGGTCGGGCAACCGTCAACCCCTGCTCGATCACATCCAGCGGCAGTTTGAGCGCCAATCCGGCACCGACGGCGCACAACAGGTTCTCAAGATTAAATGGGCCGACGAGTGGCGAGCGGACCGTCATGCTCCCTTGAGGGGTCTCCAGCGTTGCAATGGTACCCTGCATGGTCTGCTCGACATCACAGACCCGCACATCAGCACCGCGATGCATGCCGACACTTAGTGGTTCATTGAGCTCACGCACCAATTTGGCACCATAGGGGTCATCGCTATTGACCACAGCGGTAAACTCCCCATAGATCTCCGGCTCTTTAAACAGGCGGGTCTTGGCGGCAAAATAGCTTTCCATGTTTTTGTGATAATCAAGATGTTCCGGCGTCAGGTTGGTAAAGATCCCGACATTAAACGTTAACCCGACGACTCGGCTCTGCATCAGAGCATGAGAGGACACTTCGATCACCAGGGCATCGGCTCCTCGGGCTTTGAAATCGGCCAGAATTCTCTGCAGATCCAGCGACTCAGGAGTGGTGTGTTCGGCCTCGACCGCATCATCCCCCATGCGATTACTGATCGTTCCGACTACGGCCGGAGTATAGCCGGCCTGTTTAAGAATCGATTCCAACAGATAGGTCATGGTGGTCTTCCCATTGGTTCCGGTGACACCAACGACCAGCATATCCTGGGCAGGATAATTGTAATAACTTGCCGCGCAGCGCGCCATGGCATAACGGCTATCCTCAACCACGACCTGCACGATGTCTTCAGGGAGATCCTGAAGCTCCTCGACGACAACGGCGACGGCACCGCGGGTGATCGCCTCTTTGACATAGTCGTGCCCGTCAACCAGGACACCCCGCAATGCAAAAAACAACGTGTCGGCCTGGACACGTCGTGAATCATAAGCCAGATGGGTAATATCTATGTCCGCAGACAGGTTCCCCGGTGACGCAACATCAGCAATGACTTGCGACAACTTCATTGACCGCCCTCCTGCTCTGGAGATTGCAAATGCACCCAGGTGGCCCCTTTTGCTGTGATGGCCGCTCCGGGAGGAGGCGACTGGCTGACGACACGCCCTTCGCCGATAATTTTGATATTTAATCCGCTGTTTTCCATTAATTCAAGAATCTGTCTTGCGGTCAGCCCTCGGCAATCAGGCATCGCCTTGACACCGACTTCACGGTCGACTTGCTCAGAGAGAAAAACCGGCACATGAGGGACCTCTATGGGCACCTCGGCCTGCACCGTGGCCTCATTGCCGACAACAGGCTGTGTGGTCGGAACATGGAGATAGCGCAATGCCTGCTCAACAATCCTCGAAAAAACCGGAGCGGCCAGCAATCCACCATAGGCTTTTCCTTGTGGCTCATCCAAGGTCACCAGGACCACAATCTGTGGGTCTTTAGCCGGAGCAAAGCCAATGAATGAAGACACCCGCTTGTCCACCGAGTACGTCCCCGTCACTGGATCGACCTTTTGCGCGGTTCCGGTCTTGCCACCGACTTCAAATCCTGGCACCTGTGCGCGAGAACCTGTGCCATCAGGTTCAGTGACCGACATCATCATCTTGCGCAACGCCAACGACACATCACGGCTGACCACCCGGCGTACAACCGTTGGATGCCGTTCTTCCGTGACTTCATTGCGCTCATCCTGAATGCGCCGAACCAGATAAGGCCGCATCAGTTCACCGCCGTTGACCAATGCACTTGTGGCAGTAACCAACTGCAATGCCGTGGCCGTAAGACCCTGGCCAAACGAAATGGCCGCAAGGTCAATTTCAAACCACCGTTGAGGCGGGCGCAGAATGCCACTGCCTTCGCCGTCAAAGTCTATCCCGGTTTTATCACCAAAACCGAATGCTCGCAGATAGGTATAGAACGTGTCTTTCCCCAAATGCTGAGCAATTTTGGCACAACCGATATTGGAGCTGTATTTGAGAACATCATTAACCGTCAGCCGCCCCATAGGCCGATGATCGTGAATGATCTTGCCGCCAACCTTATAGCTGCCGTGGCCGCAATCAATGGTCTCCTTCGTTGAAATCAGACCCGTATCCAGCGCGGCGGCCAACAAAAACAATTTAAACGTCGAGCCGGGTTCATAGGTATCACAGACAACCCGATTTCGCCGCTGAAAGGCCTTTGAATGCCGAAATCGGTTCGGATCGTAGTCCGGCACGCTTGCCATGGCGAGAATTTCTCCGCTGAACGGATCCATCATGACCGCGCTTCCCGCCCGCGCCTCCGCCTCTTTAACCGCTGCCAAGAGTTCTTTTTCGACAATGAACTGCAACTGGGTATCAATGGTCAGATAAAGATCCTTACCCTGGCGTCCTTTAAAAATTTGCTCGCTACTGCCGATTCCACGGCGACCACCATCGGCCTGGATGGTCAGATAGCTGCCATCTCCGGCAACCAGGCCATTATAGCGGCGCTCAATGCCTTCAAGCCCTTCGTTATCGGCACCGGAAAACCCGAGAACCTGCCCGGCAACTCGCCCTTGGGGATAGGAGCGAACATGTTCTTTTATGGTGTGGACACCCGGCAAATCAACCGTCTCCAGCAATCGGCTTTCTTTTGCCGAAATCCGCCGTTTGATCCAGATAAACTTTTTATCCCGTTCCAGTTTCTGTCGAATCGTCACCGGAGTGATCGACAGGATCGCGCCGAGTTTTTCGGCAATCGTGTCATAGGACTCAACGGTTTCGTCGGGATCAGGATTTTTTTCCAACCGTTCGCGCTGCTCTTTGAGCAGCGTTTTGGCTTCGGTCGGATTCACATAGACGGAATCAGCTTCCAGACTGATTGCCAGAGGTCCGCCATTGCGGTCATAGATTGCACCACGTTGAGGCGTGAGAGAGATGGTTTTTGTATGTTGACTGGAGGCGCGCTTCTGCCACTCCTCTGCCGTCCATACCTGCAGATAGAAGGCACGCCCCAGCAGCATCAAATAGACTGCGACAAAACAGCCGCCCACCAGCAGAATACGGCGGCGAACCGCTTTGGCCTCCTGGTGTGGATGTGCTGATTTACGTCGGGGAGCTTTATCAGATAGAGAGCGTTTCCGTGAACTCAACGCGCTTTTCCCGCTGGTCGACGTCCGGTGAGGACGATGCGTTGACGGACTTCTCCATTCCGATCTGATTCCCCTGCACCTGAAGATACATGGGCTCCTGAGCTGTCGTCGAAACGTTGTAAACAAAAGCGGCGGCCATAATCAGCACGGAAACAGCGGCAGTTACGCCAAGGCGCGCTTTACGACGGCGGCTTTGACGCACCGTCCACAACTCACTCATTTCAGCCCACAAATCCTGCTTTTCTGCGTAGTCTCTGTTCATCTCCCTGCTCCTCACTCCCTACTTGACAGTAATCACCTGGTCCGCCTGCGGCTCGCGCAATCCCAGACGAGAGGTGGCAACTCTCTGTAACTGCCGGGGATTGGTCAACTTACCCAAAGCGACTTCCAGTGTCTTGAATTCGTACTCCTGAGCACGAATATCCTTTTCCAACGTCGACACATCGTATTCACACCGTGTCACTTCCATCCGTAACCAGACATGGAATACTCCGATAACCATGAGAATGGCAATGGCTGCCAGAATCGTCGATACCCTGGGGCGGCTGATGGCAACAGCACTTCTTGGCCAGGTAATATCAATCATGGTTTACTCCTTGTCCGCTTACGTCCAGACGACGAATCGCTCTTAAAACTGCACTACGTGAACGGGGATTCTCCGCAATCTCCGTTTCGCCAGCGCGAACGCCTCGCCGTGTCAACACTTCGACGTCGGCTTTCCTGCCACATGCACACATCGGCAGCCGTGGTGGACACACACACGGTGAAGCACGATGTTTAAAAATATTTTTAACAATCCGGTCTTCGAGCGAATGAAAACTGATCACCGCCAGAACGCCACCGGGCTTTAGCAGATTGATCCCCTGCTCAACCCCTCTGGCAACACTGTCCAACTCATCATTGACCCGAATACGTAACGCCTGAAACACCCGGGTCGCCGGATGAATACGCGCCGGGACATGTCCACCGGGCACACTGTCCTTCACCAGCTCGGCCAATTGCAATGTTGTGGCAATCGGCGCCTTGCGGCGAACCTGATCTATCCGCCTGGCAATTCTTCCAGCCCAACGTTCTTCGCCATATTTTTTAAAAATCAGTGTCAGCTCCTCAACGGATGCACTATTGATAATATCCGCTGCCGTTTCTCCTGCCTGCTGATCCATGCGCATATCCAGGGGCGCATCAGCACGAAATGAAAAACCCCGTTCGGCCTGATCCAGCTGATAGGATGAGACGCCGAGATCCAGCAACATACCATCCAAACCGTCAATGCCCAACTCGTCAACCACACGATCAGCGTCAGCAAAATTGGCGTGACGTAAAATGACGCGATCGCCATAGACGGCCAGTTTTTCAGCTCCGTTGGCCAGAGCATCATGATCGCGATCAAGACCGATCAGCAGTCCATCCGGAGCCGTCGCCTCGAGAATCAGTCGCGAGTGCCCTGCTCCACCTAACGTCCCGTCAAGCACCGTATCTCCAGAATGAAGATCCAGTAAGGCCAGGGTTTCACCCGGCATGACCGACAAATGGACAAATCCGCCGTCTGCCATTAGAAGCCCAGGTCGCCGAGTTCGGCTTTCAGGGTTTCAAGCTGAGCTTCAGATTCCTGCATCTGCTCGTTGAAGCGTGCCTGACTCCACATCTCAATCTTGTTGGCCATGCCAACAACGACAATCTCCTTATCAAACATGGCCAAGCTGCGTAAAGACGGTGGAATCGCAATGCGGCCCTGACGATCAAAAGCGCAGTCAATCGCCGGGCTGATCCGGTTACGGTAAATCAGGTCTTTGGTATCGCCATTGGGCATGGCATCCACCCGAGCCTTGATCTTGGTCCACTCAGAGGTGGGATAGGCGACCAGAGCATCTTTACGCCGGGTCACCACCAACTCTTCATCACCATAGACGTCCGTCAGCAATCCACGCATTTTCGCTGGAATGCTCAAACGTCCTTTCGGATCAATGTTGTTGAAGAATGTCCCGGAGAAACTCATACCGCCCCTTCCATGTCCCTTTTCCACACCTTTTTACACATACAGGGCAAAATATACCCCCTCTCTATAACACTGTCAAGAAATTCAAAGTTTTTTATAAAAAGTTTGACACTCGGTCCTAATGGTTGATTTTTCGAGGAAAACAGTTTGCGTTCGGATGTTGTTTCGGCATGAAATGACGGGATTTCGACAGAAAAAAAGCATAAAAAAACACCACCTGTTTTGGTGGTGTTTCAGCCCATTTATGGCAACCGGTCAAAAGCGACAAGTCACTTTTCTTTCCCGTTGAATTTAGCGGTGTCCAAACATCGAAGAGTAACGGTGTAAAAAATGGCCACAGACAAAACCGCAACATCTTGTTTAGGTGGCCATCTTTTATTTTTTTAAGTGGAGGGGGAGGTTATTTTTCAGGAACGGGCAAACTCAGCTCAATCTGATCAATCCGTTGCTGATCCACCTTGCGAGCAATCAGCGTAACGCCTTCAATTTCACACTGATCACCTTCCCGTGGAATTTGCCCCAGACAGCGCAACATCAATCCCGCAAGAGTCGTGGCATCTTCCTCCGACAAATGGAGACCAAGATGGCGATTAACCTGACGCAGGCCAACACCACCCTCGATCACAAACCGATTCGGTGTTACCGGCGTAATGCCTGAATCTTCCTGATCATACTCATCGCGAATCTCACCGACAATCTCTTCCAGGACATCTTCCAGTGTCACAATCCCCTCAACTCCGCCGTATTCATCGAGGACCACCGCCAGGTGGATGCGACGACGGCGAAAAGCCAGTAACAGCGCCTCAACCTGCTTGGCTTCAGGAACGAAGTAGGGACGACGCATCACCTCACGCATGTTGAAATTGTGCGGGCAGTCAACAAAACGCAGCACGTCCTTGGAATGGATCACCCCCATGATATTATCAAGGGTATCCTTGTAGACCGGAAAACGGGAATGGGTCGACTTTTTCACCTGATTGAGCAATTCCCGAAAAGGTGCATCAACCTCAACCCCTTTGACCTCGGTACGCGGAATCATCAGATCACGCACCCGCAATTGCGACAGCTCAAAGACACCATCGAGCATCCGTCGTTGCTCACGGGCCAACGTTCCTGACTTGGCACCAATGGCGATCATGGTTTTGATTTCATCCGCCGACAGAATCGACGCCGAAGAATCCACTTTGAACAAGCGGGTGATCAGACTGGACAAGCCTGTTACCAGCCAAATGACCGGAGAGAGTATCCACAAAATGGACCGAATGGGACGCAGGACTCGAAATGACACCTGCTCGGCACGACGGGCGGCATAGGTTTTGGGACAAACTTCTGAAACAATCAGCAACACCGGTGTCAGGACAAGAATGGTTAACAGATCTCCATAATCGCCATACAGTTCGACAAAGAAGGTGGTGGCAAACACCGACAAGGCGATATTGACCAGATTGTTACCGACGAGGATTCCGCCAAGCAACCACTCAGGGTTATCAAGAAGCTGCTCCAACTCCTTGGCACCACGACGCTTTTTTTCCACCAAATACTTGACCCGCAGACGGTCAATGGCCAGCAACGCCGTCTCTGAGCCGGAAAAAAAGGCCGACATAATAAACAACACGCCCATCATCAACAGGCGATACCACTGGTCTTCCGTCATGTTTCCCCACACTGGCCCTCGCTTACGAGCCCATCATTTCATCAAAAAACGCGAAACAGCTTTCCTGCGGCCATCTTAGCCCAGGCCTGCGGGAAAAACAATTGACATACGCCGGTCGAACCTCAACAATATCGACTTATTCTCGCACTCGCACACGATGAGCAAATCCAACCCCTTACCGCGATCATGACTCCATGCTGACACAAGCCCAGAAAGACGCACTCAACCAGATGACGTTTGAGCACCTGACGTTACAGCGGCTGTTCAACCTACAGCAACAGCCGCAGAAGGTCACCGAACTGGACAATGATCAGCTTGTCGAGTTTCTGACCATCGCCAACGCCCTGTATCGCGATGGCCAACCGTTGATATCAGACCATGACTATGACCACACCTTCCTCGCCGAACTGCAGAAACGACTGCCCAATCACCCGTTTCTGCACACGGTTGAACCGGAACCCGAGTTTAGTGGCAAAACAGTTGAGTTACCGGCCCGGATGCTGTCAACAGAGAAAGCCTATACGGACAAGGAGCTTGATGATTGGCTGAAACGGATCCATAAGGCGGCTGAAGAGATCGGTCTGGATATAAGCACCCTGCGCTTTCGGGTCACTCCCAAGCTCGATGGCTTCGCCGCCTATGATGATGGGGAACGCCTTTATACGCGCGGCGACGGTCGTCGCGGCACAGATATCACTCGCGCATTTGAACGTGGTCTGGTGGTCGCAAACGGCCAACAACGTGGGCTCGGAGCCGGCGAAATTGTCGTTCAACGCAGCTACTTTGATAACAACCTGGCTCAGGACTACGAAAATCCGCGAAACTTTCAGGCCAGCGTCGTCAAGGAAAAAGCCTTGGACCCGGCCGTTGAACAGGCCCTCAACAATCAGGCCGTTGTATTTTACCCATTCGCCACGCTGCCGGAACAGGTGCTCTCAGCGGACCAGCTGTTGTCATCACTCAGCGAAATCAGTCAACGACTGCATGACAGCCTGGATTACGACATGGACGGCATCGTCATTGAAATAACCAACGACGAACTGAAAACCTACATGGGGGCCACCCGCCATCACCATCGCTGGCAGATTGCGTTCAAACAAAATCTGGAAAAAGCCGAGGTCAAAGTGCTGCACGTCATTCCACAAACCTCTCGTTCCGGTCGCGTCAATCCGGTAGCCGAGGTGCAACCGACACGACTCAGCGGAGCCCTGATTCAACGCGCCACAGCTCATCATTACGGTATGGTGCGCGACAAGGGGATTGGTCCGCATGCCATCATCGAACTGACCCGTAGCGGCGAGGTGATTCCAAAGATCGTCGATGTCCTTACGCCGGTAGAACCACAAATCCCCGCGACCTGTCCAAGTTGTGGCAGTGATCTGTTTTGGGATAGTGATTATCTCTATTGCCCGAACAACACGGGTTGTCCGGCTCAGATCACCCATACCATCGAACACTTTTTTCGCACCTTGGGCAACATCGATGGCTTTGGCCCGGCAACCATTGACAGGCTCTTTGAAAACAACATCCGCAGCATTGATGAAATCTACGCCTTGCGAAGTGAACAACTCGAAGCGATGGGTTTTGGTCCTAAACAATCGGAAAACCTGGTCAACGAGCTGTTGCGCAGCCGTCATGAAACCATAGAAGACTGGCGTTTTCTGGCTGCCTTTGGTGTCTTTCGCATGGGCGGTGGCAACTGTGAACGGTTGTTAGCTCATCACCGACTAGAGGAGATCTTTGCCCTTAGCGAGGAACAAATTGTTTCGATAGAAGGTTTTGCCGAAAAAACAGCTGAAGTGGTCGTAAAAGGATTTGCCCGAATCCGGCCCCTGTTTGAGCAATTGCAAACCCTGGAGTTCAACCTGCAACGCACTCCCCTGCTCAGGGAGCTGCAAGCCAGCGGAGAACGAAGTCCTGTTGCCGGTAAGCTGCTGGTCTTTACCGGAAGCATGATCCACGGCAGCCGTGATGACATGCAGGCGGAGGCCAAAAAACTTGGCGCCAAGGTTGGCTCATCCGTGACAGGAAAGACCGACTATCTGATTACCGGAGAAAAAGTTGGCGCCAGTAAACTCAATGCCGCGACAAGTAAAGGGGTGGAAATTCTTACAGAACAACAGTACCTTGAACTGATTGGAGCGAGCAGTACATCTAAAAGGGAGGACGTATGAATCTCATCCGTGCAACATTACGCATTTCCGGACGGGTTCAAGGTGTCGGCTACCGTAACTTTGTCCAGCAAAGCGCTAAGGCCTTTGCCTTAACCGGCTGGGCGCGAAACTGTTCTGACGGCGATGTTGAAGTGGTCGTTGAAGGCGAGGAAGGGGACATTCGTCACCTGATCAATTGCTGCCAACAAGGTCCCTCTCATGCCAAGGTCGACAAAGTCAACATGAGCCTGTCTGCACATACCGGAGAATTCAGCAGCTTTAGCGTCCGCTACTGATCGTTCAGCAGCCCCTGGTCCTTGAGTTGCACAGCAAGTGCGTAGACGTCACTGCCACTGACGCCATGCAACTTAGCAACCTGCTTGGCCACAGCTTTCATCGGCTTGTCCGCATCACGCAAGGCACGCAGCAAAGACTCTTCAACACTCTCCTCAATGGGCTGAGCTTCAGCCGGGGCCAACAACACCACGATTTCACCACGCACTTTGCCCTGCGAAAAATGCTCCAACACCTCGGATGCGGTGCCAGCTATGCGCTCTTCGTGGAGCTTGGTCAACTCCCGCACCACAACAACCTGACGCTCTTCGCCCAACACCTCGACAAGATCTTGCAGGCAGCTGATCAAACGATGAGGCGCCTCATAAAATACCGTCGTGCGTCCTTCGTCTGTAAAATGTTGCAACGCCTGTCTCCTCGCCTGCTGTCGGGGCGGGAGAAAACCCTCAAAACAGAAACGGTCTGTCGGCAGACCGGCCATGGATAAGGCGGCAACACAGGCACTGGCACCCGGCACGGGGTGGACAACAATACCAGCTTCACAGCAGCGCTGCACCAGCAGGCTGCCCGGATCGGAGATGGCCGGGGTTCCGGCATCACTGATCAGGGCGATATTGTCTCCACGCTGCAGGCGTTCTATCAGATAATCTCCCTTGCGTGCCTCATTGTGCTCAAAACAGGAGGTTAAAGGGGTATCAATTCCGAAATGGGTGCACAACCGTCGACTGTGCCGCGTGTCTTCGGCGGCAATCAGCGCCACCTCTTTGAGCACCCGAATAGCTCGAAAGGTGATATCTTCCAAGTTGCCGATGGGTGTTGCCACCACATAGAGAACACCACAGCCTGAAGTCTCAGACATGCAATCCCTCCAGCTCATCCAACCACAATTGAACGCAGGCATCACTGGGCATTCGCCAATCACCTCGCGGCGACAGGGCGACACTCCCGACTTTGGGACCGTCAGGCAGGCAAGAGCGTTTGAATTGCTGAGAGAAGAAGCGCCGATAAAACACCTCTAACCAGCGAAGCAATGTCGCATCATCGTAACGCTCACCAAAAGCCTGCCGAGCGAGGAAAAGGACTTTACGTGGGGCAAACTGATGGCGAACGACCTGAAACAGGTAAAAGTCATGCAGCTCATAAGGGCCAACATGATCTTCAGTGACCTGACTGATTTCACCCGACGCATCCGGAGGCAACAGCTCCGGCGAAACCGGCGTGGCACAGATATCTTCAAGGACACGACCTGTCTCGCCACAGAAACTGGTTTGCGCACACCAGGAAACCAGATAACGCACCAGGGTTTTTGGCACGCCGCAGTTCACACCATACATGGACATGTGATCGGCGTTGTACGTGCACCAGCCAAGGGCCAGTTCCGACAAATCGCCGGTGCCAATGACAATACCGCCCACCTGATTGGCGAGGTCCATAAGCAGCTGGGTACGTTCACGCGCCTGGCTGTTTTCGTACGTGATATCATGCACAGATTCATCGTGACCGATATCGGAAAAATGCTGCCGGACTGCCGCATCAATTGAGATCACCCGGCACTGGGCGCCGAGCAGATCAATCAACGTCTCAGCATTACTGCGGGTTCGAGTTGTCGTTCCGAAACCGGGCATGGTAACAGCAAGAATCCCTTTAACATCCAGACCGAGCTTGGCAAAGGCCTTGACGGTCACCAGTAGCGCCAAGGTCGAATCAAGACCGCCGGAAATTCCGATGACCACCTGGCGGGCACCGATATGATTGAGCCGCTTGGCTAACGCCGTGGTCTGCAACGAGAAAATTTCTTCACAGCGCTGATCGCGTTCAGCCGGATTGTCGGGAACAAAAGGATGGCACGACACCGGGCGCTTCAATGGCGTATGGGCATGTTCCGCACAATTGAATTCAATTACACGATAACTCTGCTGGGCGGCACTGGCAGCAAAACTGTTGTTTTTGTGGCGCTCATTATAAAGACGATCAATATCCACATCGCAGATCGCCAGCTGTGTCGCAAAACTGAAGCGCTCCGTCTCAGCCAACAGCTGACCGTTTTCAGCGATCAGGGAATGGCCGGAAAAAACCAGATCGGTGCTGGATTCTCCAGGACCGGCCGAGGCATAGGCATAAGCAGCCAGACAACGTGCCGATTGCGACTGCACCAGTTGACGACGATAATCCTGTTTGCCGAGGATTTCCGGACTGGCCGACAGATTGACCAGGACTGTCGCTCCAGCCACGGCCATCTGACCACTGGGCGGATTGGCCACCCAGCCGTCTTCACAAATCTCGACACCAAGAACACAGCCCGGCAGGTCAAGCTGACGGAACAGCAGATCGTCTCCGAATGGCACAACTTCACCACACAGGGAAATCTCGTCCGCGGTACGATCCTGAGCAGCGGAAAACCAACGCTCCTCGTAGAACTCCTGCGTATTGGGAAGAAATGTTTTAGGCACAACCCCCAGAATCTCTCCACCACTGATGACCACAGCGCAATTAAACAAGCGGCCGCCCTGGGCAATCGGAGCACCGACGATCAGGATCATCTGCTCGTGGCTGGTCAGCTTCTTTAGATCACCAAGCACCTGGCGAGTCCGTTCCAGCAAAATCGACTGAAAAAACAAGTCGCCACAACCGTAACCGGTCAAACACAATTCAGGGAAAACGACACAATGGCAGCCCTGTTTTCTAGCTCGTAACGCAGCGGAAGCAATCTGCTCGGCGTTGAATTCCAGGTCGGCAATACGGTGTTCAACGGAAGCCACAGCCAGACGGAAATAGCCATAGCTGGCAATTTGTGTTTTTTTCATACTCATTTCCTGCGTGATGGTTAACTCGCTTCAAACGCATCGACAATATGGTCAATCTGCGTTCTCTCGCCATCCACGTCGACGGCAATGACATCGAATCGCAACGTCTGCATTGACGGCTGCTGGGTCATCAGATAATGGTTGGCCGTTGCAATGATCTGTTGCTGCTTACGCGGCGTCACAGCCTCTTGTGGAGCTCCAAAGCAACGTCCCCTCCGGGTTTTCACCTCAACAAAGGCCAATATTTTTCCTCGCTGAGCAATCAGATCAATCTCACCATGGCGACAACGATAATTGGTCGCAACGATTCGATAAAGACGTCGGCGCAAATAGCGTGCGGCCTGCTGTTCTCCCCAGCGACCAAGGCTGAGCCGATCCTCGGTCACAGATACTCCCGCACACCAGAAAATGTTTTGCGATGAATGGGACAAGGTCCATGATCAGCGATCAGCGCCCGGTGCTTGGCGCTGCCATAACCTTTATGCCCTTCAAAGCCGTATTGGGGATAACGCAACGCGTAAACCTTCATCATTCGATCACGAACCACCTTGGCGATCACTGAGGCGGCGGCCACGGAAAGGGAACGGGAATCGCCCTTTTTGATGGTCTGCTGCTCAATCGCCAAAGGCAGTGGAGTAATGCCATCAATCAACAGATGCTCTGGAGTGATTTTGAGCCTTGCCACAGCCCGGCACATGGACTGCACAGTGGCCTGCAGGATATTGATATCATCAATCTCTTCGGCATGAGCAAAACCGACACCGACGGCCAAAGCCTGTTGCCGAATCGGCTTGAATAACTGTTCCCGTTTTCTTTCCGTGAGTTTTTTTGAATCGGTCAAGCCGGGAAGATCAAAGTGCTCCGGAAGAATCACGGCAGCAGCGACAACCGGTCCGGCTAACGGACCACGACCGGCTTCATCAATACCGGCCACCAGAGTCGTTCCCTGTTGACGTAATTTTCGTTCAAAGTAGGTTGGATCGATAACATCGTCATCAAATAACGATAAGGTCACGTTTCAACTCCCTGGCAAAGATACGCATTTCATTGAAAAAACAGTATAGGCCAGACGAATCAAAACCGCTAAGGAATAAATATTGAGGCAGGAAGGGCGAGTGAAAAGTCTCTCACTACCACAGGAAATGGCAGCGAGAAAAAAGGAAGTCCAGACACGTCGGTCGCGTTGCAAGGTTCTGAATTCGTCTACATTCAAACCCTGGCGAGCAGAATCGCAGCGGTAAAAAAAGCTCCTGCAAGGACACACCTTGCAGGAGCTTTCAGAACTAGTTCTGGCGGACTTCGCGGATACGAGCCGCTTTGCCCTGAAGTTGACGCAGGTAGTACAGCTTGGCGCGGCGAACACGACCAACGGTAACTACCTCAATCTTGTCGACCATCGGTGAATGAAGCGGGAAAATACGCTCTACACCCATACCGCTGGAAATTTTACGCACGGTGAACGTGGAACCAATGCCACGGTTGACGCGCTTGATGCAGACACCTTGATAGACCTGGATGCGCTGTTTGTCACCCTCAACAATTTTTACGTGAACGCGCAGCGTATCGCCCGCTTTAAATTGGGGGATATCCTGTTTCATCTGCTCGTTGCCAATTTGTTCAACAATGTTCATCATTGCCTCCTTGTTTATCTGTAAGACTTAGCTGTTTAATTTATCATCTTTTTTGTGACCCAACTGTTGCTGAAGGCGTTCAAGCTCTTCGCGATCCTGCTGCGTCAACGTGACGTGTTCCAACAAATCCGGTCGGCGTTGTAACGTCCGAAGCAACTGCTGACTTCGGCGCCAGGCAGCGATTCGAGCGTGGTCACCGGACAACAATACTTCAGGAACTCTACGTCCATCAAACTCCACCGGACGCGTGTAATGAGGATATTCGAGCAAGCCATCGGAAAACGAATCCGCCTCAGCGCTGCCCTCGTTCCCTAAAACGCCAGGGACAAGACGCGCCACCGCATCAATAAGAACCATGGCCGGAAGCTCACCACCAGTCAACACAAAGTCGCCAATGGAGTATTCCTCATCGACATAGCTGCGCACGCGCTCGTCAAACCCCTCATACCGACCACAGAGGAAAATAAGGCTTTCCTCCTGAGCCAGCTCTTCAGCACGCCGTTGGGTAAAGCGTTGTCCCTGAGGGGACATCATCAACACGCGAGCCCGAGGGTGCTGTTGCTTGAGACTGTCAATGGCACGGCACAAAGGTTCCGGTTTCATCACCATCCCCTCGCCGCCCCCATATGGGGAGTCATCAGTGACCTGATGACGACCTTCGGCCCAATCACGCAAAGAGTGCGCCGTGATACGGACCAGTCCTTTTGCAACAGCTTTACCGATAATACTACCGGCAAACGGAGATTCAAACATCTCCGGAAATAATGTCACAACTTCGAAGTTCATCCGTTGACCTCGACCAACCCTTCCGGCAGATCAACATGCATGATACCCTGCTCGAGATCAATGCTGTCTATCAGGGCGTCTACTGCCGGAAACATCACTTCACCATGAGGTCCCTGTACCACATAAACATCATGGCCTCCGGTTTCGAGAAGCGACGTCAGAACTCCAAGCAATCCAACCTGCTTGTCCACCACCTGTAACCCTTCAAGTTGGTGCCAGTACAGGCTGTCTTCCTCCAGGTCAGGCAGCTCATCGTAGGCCATATAAACTTCAGCGCCAACAAACGACTCAACCTTATTAATATGCTCAAAGCCTTTAAGCACCAACAAAACAAACTGTTTATGCCAGGAGCTTTTTTGCACATCAGCAACAACGCGATGTTGGTCCCGACAGACCAACTCAATCCGTGATGCGCCGACTAAAGCCCGTGACCCGGAAGTCAGCGGACGTATTTTCAAATCTCCACGCAGACCATGAGTTCCAATAATCGTTCCAACGTGGAACAAGTCGCGAGAAGGAGAGCTCACAATAAAAACCTGTGTGCTTATTCAGCAGTCTTTTGAGCGAATTTTGCCCAGATACCTTCTTTGCGCATCAGCTGCAGAACAGTTTCGGACGGCTTGGCGCCCTTGTTCAACCATGCCAGAGCACGTTCCTCATTGATTGTAACGGCTTTCGGCTCAACACAGGGATTGTACTGACCAAGATTCTCAATGTAACGGCCATCACGAGGGCAACGCTCATCGGCAACAACAATCTGGTAAAACGGTTTCTTCTTAGCACCACCACGGGCCAATCTGATTTTTACGGACATGTTTCTGTTTCCTCTCTATGAAATGGATGCCTGCTTATCAGACATCTTAAAACGCTTAAAGCAAGCGACTGTCAGCAGCCGCCAAAGCCCACCATTGGGCGATAAAATGGGTCGCGTTCGTAATCCTCGACCAGTTCGGAGGATTCACCGACAGCGGTCAAAAAGGCAAACCGCTTCCGCCACCACCCATAAGGCCCTTCAGTCCCTTGGGGCCCATTTTCTGCATTTTCTTCATCATCTTCTGCGCTTCGGTAAAACGCTTGAGCAGTTGGTTGACATCCTGAATCCGGGTGCCACTGCCCTGGGCAATGCGCAGTCGTCGCGAACCATTGATTATTTTGTGATTCTGCCGTTCTGCTGGTGTCATCGAGCCGATAATCGCCTCAATGCGCTTAAGCTCTTTATCCGGCAGCTGCATGCCGCCCGCTTTTTTCATCGCCTTACCGGCACCGGGAATCATTTTAAGCAACGATTCCATGGAACCCATCTTCTTGACCATCTGTAACTGGTCGCGAAAGGTTTCCAATGTGAAACCGTCTTTGCGCATCTTCTTTTCCATGCGCGCGGCTTCGTCTTTATCAATAGCGGCTTCGGCCTTCTCGATCAACGACAGGACATCGCCCATGCCGAGGATACGTTGAGCCATACGGTCGGGGTGGAAAACCTCAAGGGCATCCATTTTTTCACCCATACCGACAAACTTGATCGGTTTACCCGTCACGGCGCGCACCGAAAGCGCGGCACCACCACGCGCATCACCATCAAGCTTGGTCAAGACCACACCGGTAATGTCGAGCTTTTCGTCAAAGCTCTTAACGACATTGACCGCATCCTGACCCGTCATGGCGTCGGCAACGAACAGGATCTCGCGCGGTTTCAACGATTCGTTGATGCGAGCCAGCTCATCCATCAACTCGGTATCAATATGCAGACGGCCGGCGGTATCGAGAATCAGCGTATCGTGCCCATTCAGTCGGGCATATTCACGCGCCTGTTCACAGATCGACACCGGATCGTCACCGGGCTGAGTATCAAAGACCGCCACACCAAGTTGACGGCCCAGAGTTTTCAATTGTTCAATCGCCGCCGGGCGATAAATATCTGCCGGCACCAGCAATGGATCGCGTTTATCGCGCCGTAATTTCAGGGCCAGCTTGCCACAGGTGGTTGTCTTACCAGCCCCCTGCAGACCACAGAGCATAATAGGCACTGGCGGCTGAGCGGCCAGATTGAGTTCGGCATTGTCGCCTTCTCCCATCAGACGACCAAGCTCATCACGCACAATTTTAATGACCTGCTGCGCCGGGGTCAGGCTTTTAAGGACATCGGTCCCGACAGCCCGCTCACGCACGGCAGCAACAAAATCTTTAACTACTTTGAAATTGACGTCCGCTTCGAGCAACACCAGGCGCACTTCGCGCATCGCCTCATCGACATGACTCTCTGTCAGGCGACCTTTGCCACTGAGCTTCTTGAAAACGGCGTCAAATTTATCTGTCAAATTATCGAACATAGCTATCCCTGCGTCTGCTAAAGTCGCAAATAGTGGACTATAGTGACCCGCTCAAGGCTTGTCAAGAAAATTCCCCAACCACGTCAAACCCCTCCCCGTCACGGTCCGGCGCATAGATTGTAAAGGGTTTAAGCCCCAGTTGAGTGAGCAGAAGGACAATCTCTTGCTGGTCTTTATCATCAAAACGAATCACCATCCCGCAATCGCTGGACAGCGCTCGCGGCACCGGGATGAGAAGGATCTCGAATTGATCCTGAAGGCGTGTTTCAGCCAGCATCACCCGATGAATGGAATTGAAGATAATCAACCGCTGATGGCTTTCCACCATTTTCATAAGTTCAAACCTTTGACTTAAATTGACAGTCGCGTCACAACTGGCTATGGTGACCAGAGCAACAAGATTCCCTTTTCCCAGGCACTGTAATGACCCAAACAACTGTTTCCATGATTATTCTGCTTAGCGTTGCGCTCTTCGGCAATATCCCGCTGGGCTATCTGCGCCAGGGTGTGGCAAAACGTTCCGCATTATGGATGTTGTATATCCACCTGTCGATCCCCTTTTTATTTGCCCTGCGTCATCATTTCGGCTTCAGCTGGCGGGTTATCCCTTTCACCTTAAGCTGTGCCGTCATCGGCCAGCTGGTCGGTGGCCGGGTTCGAAAACGGGCCGACCGCATTTAGGCCATGACCAAGCGCCCTTCCGGAAAAAACGCCACAAGCACAGCTCGCACAATCATAGAAGGGCTGTTTGCGCACTTGGGTATTGCCGACAAAATCGAGCAGCATCGTATCTGGCTGATCTGGAAAGACTGTGTCGGCCCGCAGATCGCCGCCCAGGCCAGTCCACTTCGTATTCGGGATAACATTCTTGAAGTCCGTGTCAGTCATCCGGTCTGGATGCAACAGTTGCAACTGCTCAAACCACGCCTGATCGAACGCATCAATACGGAGCTCGGAGAAACACCGATCAAGGATATGTTTTTCCGACGCGGTCAACCGAAGCGTGAGGACGCTCCTGCTGTAGAAAAAATCATCCTCCCGGAGCTGAACGAAACCGAACAACGTGAGATCTCAGAGATGGTATCAACCCTTGATGATGCTGAAACCCGTCGCGCCTTGCGAGAGCTTCTCAGCCGCCAACGTCAGCTCGACAAGGCGCGCAAAAAATCATTCTGAACGTAAACGCCCAGCGTAAATCTGCTCGACCTCCTTGCTGTAGCGATCCCGCTGTCCTGTTTGCGGCGACTGTGAGCGCTCATCGTGATATAGATAGAGCGGCGCCTCCACCTGCACACCCGGCTGTCCTCCTTTACGTCCTTCCAGCAAAACCAGCCGTGCCGGATCCCCCTGGCGACTATGCACATAGCGCAACCGCTTAACAGCAAAACCCTGCCGGGACATGGCATCCATCACCTCGGCGCTACGCTCTGCCAAATGAATCATGGCCAGACGACCGCCATGTTTAAGTAGAACCGCTGAAGCGCGGACAAAATCCAGGAGCCCTCCCGACACTTCATGACGAGAAAGAGCTCGTTCATCGCCCTGAGAGCAACGCCCCTGGCCCAATGGCCGAAAAGGGGGATTACTCACAACCAGATCATAAACGCCATGCCATGACGATGCAATCTGACGAATATCAACCTGTTCGACGTTGATCTGGGTTTGTAGAGCGTTGAGAAACACGCTGCGGCGTGCCCGTTCCACCTGAGCGTCCTGCAGTTCCAGCGCCAGCACTGAAACCGTCGGACAAGAACGGGCGAGAATCAAGGCCATGACCCCACTGCCACAGCCCAGATCAACAATCCGCTCATGACGACGTGGCTGAGAAAAGTCTGCCAGCAGGACGGGATCAATGGAAAACCGATACCCCTCACGATGCTGAATAATCTTGATATCAAAGCCATCAAGCCGATCAAGGGTTTCCAGCTCAGTCAAAAACGCGTCCGTCATACACAATCCAGATAAAAAAAGGAGAGCGGTTTCACCGCCCTCCTTGGGTACCATGACGTTGCATGAGGTTACGAACCGTAGGAATGAAGTCCGGCCAGCAACAGGTTAACACCGAGATAGCAGAAAATCGTTGCGGCAAAACCGACAATCGACAGGATCGCGGCCTTGCGCCCGGCCCAACCACGGGTAATGCGGGCATGAAGAAACGCAGCATAAATAAACCAGACAATCAGGCTCCAGGTTTCTTTTGGGTCCCAACTCCAGTAGGTTCCCCAAGCATAGTTAGCCCATGCAGCCCCTGTGATAATCCCCAATGACAGCAAGGGGAAACCAATCATGATGGCTTTATAGTTGAGATCGTCAAGGATTTTTGCACTGGGGAACAATCCCACAATGCCACCGGCCGGAGCATCGGAGTCAGCGGACTCTTTACCCACCTTGATCAGATACATGATTGAAACGCCACAAGCGACAGCAAATGCCGCATAGCCAAGAAAGCACGTAATAACATGGTAGGTCAGCCAGTTACTCTGCAGAGCCGGCACCAGGGGTGAAATCGTCGAATCCAGACGTAATTGTGCCCAGGTCATCGCCAAAAAGGCGAAAGGGAGAACAAAGGCCCCAACAGCACGCTGCTTATATTTCAGGTCAATCAGCAAATAGATCAGCAGAATGGTCCAAGAGAAAAACACCACTGATTCATAGAGATTGGATAATGGCGCATAACCCGCGCCACCGGGGATCTGATAGGTTTCATACCAGCGTAAGCCAATCGCTGAAGTATGAGCAACAAAACCTGCCAACGACAGAACGGTTGCCAGTTTTGCGACCAGATCACTGCGTGTTGCCAGATAGGCGATAAACAGGACCATAGCCGCAAAATAGCCAATGGTTACCATATTAAACAACTGACCACTTGTCATAAAATTAATCCTCCTCGTGACCGTTCGTTACGACGAAAGCTCGTCACGGAATTTCTTTTTCAACTCGTCAAAATACAGTTCAAATGCGGGCTGGTTGCGATGAGCTGAACCCACCAGGCGAACACCGACCTTGTTGTGTTCCTGAGGCGTCAACACCACCCATACGCGACGATGGGAAATAAAAAACGCCACCAAGCAACCGACGATCATTAATGTACAACCGAGCCAGACCACCCAGACACCCGGATCTTTCGTGACCTGCAGGCCGGTATAATACAACTGGTCAAAATCGACCAGGGTAAAGATATAGTCACCGCCGCGCTCTTCATCAAATTTTGGAAAGTTTTTGAAAATAGTGACCGTACGGGGTTCACCCTCTTTCGGCAGAACCTCAACACGCGCAGCAGGGCCAAAGTTGCGAAACATCGGGGTAAAGTCAGCAACACGGACACGATCACCACTCGGCAACTCCACCAACTGCCCCCGATGCAGAGAGAAGGCATCCATCTTGTCTTCTCCGCGAACCTGGACCTTGAGAGAAATCACTTCATCGCCAGCCGGACCGTAGCTTGACTGGTAAAAGGTGATCCCTTTGTAGCTCAACGGATCATTGACCTCAATATGACGATTTGCGATGACCACCTCGCCGTTTTCAATGACAGTCAAGATGCTCTCATACTCTTTAGGCCGTTGAGAATTCCCGTAGAACTCTACGGAAAAATCTTCGCAGCGCACAGAAAAGCCAAGGGGAAGTGAGGCCTGCCCGTTACGCAGCCAGACGCGATCCGACTCACCGCCTTCAGGGATATTGACAAAAGCTTTGTATCCGTAAAGATTGCCGATAATCGCGCCAAGAAAAATAATCAGAATGGACAAGTGCGTTACATAAACACCAAAACGGGCGTATTTGGCTTTTTCCGCATAGAGGTACGTGCTGCCATCCTTTTCATTGACCTGTGCGGTGGCAAATTCGGCCCCGACAAATGCTTTCATCCGCTCAACCAGAGTCGGCAGATCCGCTTTAACCAGTTTCTCATCCACGTTGGAGAACGCCTTGAGCATCTGCTCGCTGGGGGTCAACGAGGGATTTTGCACCAAGCGCCATACGCGCGGCAACCGCTTGATCGAGCAACAGGTCAAATTGAGACAGAACAACAACAGTAAACCGATAAACCACCAGGAATGGTACATGTCAAAAAACTGCAGACTGTCCAGTACCCGATACGTATCCTCACTGAAGACCCGCAGGTATTCCTGTCGAGAGAGGTTCTGCTGAATCACCGTTCCAATGATCGAGGTGATCGCCAGAGAGATCAGAATAAAGATGGTCAGTTTCAGGGAACAGAGAAAATCCCACAGACCACCTAAAAAGCCACGCTGCTTTGCACTCAAGTCGTGCCTCCTTTATGCCAGAAAAAATTTACTTAAATCTCGTGAATGTTCACGGCGTTGAAAACACCTGTCAAAGTGTTTCAACGGTCCGTTATAATCCATCAGCAGCAAGTCGCTGCTGCAATTTATCACTTTTATCGGCCACGCCCTGAGCCATCTCCTGGCGCGAAACCACCATCTTTTCCGCCAGTACGGAATCAGACAGAGCCAACAACTGTACCGCAAAGATACCGGCATTTTTGGCACCCGCCTTGCCGATCGCCATGGTGGCAACGGGGATACCACCAGGCATCTGAACTGTCGCCAGTAAAGCATCAAGGCCTTTAAGGGCGGAACTGTCGATAGGAACAGCGATGATCGGCAGAGTGGTTTCCGAAGCGACGACGCCAGCCAGATGAGCCGCAGCACCGGCACCGACAATCAGAGCCTTGACCCCACGGGAAATCGCACTTGAAGCATATTCGGCAGTGCGTAGCGGTGAACGGTGAGCACTGCTGACAATCATCTCAAACGGGACGTCGAATGATTTCAAAACCTTGGCAGCCTCGACCATCACGTCGTAATCGGAATCACTACCCATCAAAATACCAATGACCGGTTGTTGCTTCATAACTCTGTTAATCCTCTTATCTGAAATATCGTTGTTATCGGTTCAGGGCTTTCTGGCCGATATCGCGGCGCATTTGCATCCCGTTCCACTGGATCTTATCCGCACCTTCGTAGGCCTTGCTGATGGCATCGGCGACAGTTTCGCCCCAGCCCGTCACACCGAGCACCCGCCCCCCGGCGGTGACGATCTTGCCGTCTTTTTCAGCGGTGCCGGCATGGAACACGCGAACACCATCAACCGCGTTTGCCGCATCAATGCCTTCGATCACGTCGCCCTTACCATAGCTGCCTGGATAGCCACCAGCTGCCAGCACGACACAGACGGCAGCGCGGTCATACCATTCCAGAGCCTTCGTGGTCAGCTCGCCACGGGCGCAATCAAGAAGAACCGGCACAACGTCCGACTTCATGCGTGACAACAACGGCTGGCATTCGGGATCACCAAATCGCGCATTGAACTCCAACACCTTGAAGTCATTATTTTCGATCATCAGACCAACAAACAGAATGCCGCAATACGGGCAGCCCTCAGCGGCCATACCGTCAATCGTCGGCTGCACCACCTCATCAACAATGCGCTGATACAGAGCATCGGTCACCACGGGAGCTGGCGAATAGGCACCCATACCACCGGTATTGGGACCTTTGTCCCCTTCAAAAATCTGTTTATGGTCCTGAGCCGACGCCAAAGGCAGGATATTTTTGCCGTCGGTGAAAGCAAAGAAAGATGCTTCTTCACCCGTCAGAAATTCCTCGACGACCACAGCATCACCGGCGTCGCCGAAAACCTTTTTCACCAGGATGTCGTCAACAGCAGCAACGGCTTCTTCTTCATTCTGTGCCAGGATTACACCTTTTCCTGCCGCCAGGCCGTCAACCTTGACCACGATCGGAGCACCCTGTTGGCGAATATACGCAACAGCAGCTTCGCGATCGGTAAAGGTTTCATACGCCGCCGTCTTGATGCCGTACTTGGCCATCAAGTCTTTGGAAAAGCCTTTACTGCCCTCAATCTGAGCCGCAGCCTTACTGGGACCGAAAATAGCCAGCCCTTCGGCTTTGAAAAGATCAACGATTCCCAGGGTCAACGGCAACTCCGGGCCGACGACCGTCAAATCAATTTGTTCTTTTTTTGCAAAATCACACAGGCCGTCGATATTATCAACCGCCAAATGCACAGTTTCAGCCAGTTCTTTCATACCGGGATTACCCGGCGCACAAAAAACTTTTTCCACCAGAGGCGATTGGGCAATTTTCCATACCAGGGCGTGTTCACGACCGCCCCCACCAACGACGAGAATTTTCATAACGCTTCAATCCTTTGTGTTTTATCGCCCGACAGCTTCGGGTCCTAAATACCACTTGGGCCCCCAAGTAGGGAGCCCGATACACGAGACCTCCGGGAGTCCCCTCACCGGAGGTCTTTACTTAAAACAAAAAATCAATGACGGAAATGACGCATACCGGTAAAGACCATGGCAATGCCATGTTCATCAGCCGCAGCAATGACTTCTTCATCACGAATGGATCCCCCAGGCTGAATTACGGCGGTCACACCAACGGCCGCAGCGTTATCCAGCCCGTCACGGAACGGGAAGAAAGCATCTGAAGCCATGGCCGAGCCCTGGACTTCCAGACCGGCATGCTCGGCCTTGATCGCAGCGATACGCGCCGAGTTAACCCGACTCATCTGACCAGCACCAACGCCGATGGTCATGGCATCCTTACCATAAACAATGGCATTGGATTTGACGAACTTTGCCACCCGCCAGGTAAACAGCAGATCCTTCATCTCCTGCTCGGTCGGCTGACGTTTGGTGACAACTTTCAGATCATCATAGAGGGCATGGTCAGCATCCTGAACCAGCAGACCACCATTGACACGCTTGTATTCAAAACGGTCCGCCGGAGTTTCCGGCCATTGGCCACACTCAAGCAGGCGTACGTTTTTCTTGGCCTTAACGATCTCGACCGCTTCAGCGCTTACCGTCGGGGCAATGATCACCTCAACGAATTGGCGATCGACAATCGCCTGAGCCGTTGCACCATCCAGCGTGCAGTTCAGGGCGATGATGCCACCAAACGCAGACTCGGGATCGGTGCTGAATGCGCGATCATAAGCTTCCAGCGCGGTTTTACCGACAGCCACACCACAGGGGTTGGCGTGCTTGACGATGACACAGGCCGGACCTTCGCTGAACTGTTTGACACACTCCAGAGCCGCATCCGTATCACCGATATTGTTGTAGGACAACTCCTTGCCCTGCAACTGCTTCGCGGTGGCAATTGAAGCCTCGGCAACATTCTTTTCCACATAGAACGCGGCATTCTGATGCGGGTTTTCGCCATAACGCATCACCTGGCTCTGTTGAAATTGCAGGGTCAGAGCGCTGGGGAATGTCGTGACCTCGTCTTCAATCCGGTTGCCCAGCCAGTTGGAAATGGCCCCGTCATAAGCGGCAGTGTGCTGATACACTTTAACCGCCAGCTTGAAATTGGTTTTCTCAGAAACTGCTCCACCACTTTGGCGCATTTCATCCAGCACTGTCGCGTAGTCGACGTGGTCCACCACAACGGTGACAAAACGGTTATTTTTTGCGGCGCTGCGCAGCATGGTCGGGCCGCCGATATCGATATTCTCAATGGCGTCCACCAGAGTGCAGTCCGCCTTGGCAACAGTCGCCTCAAAGGGATAAAGGTTAACCACGACCATATCAATCGGCTCAATGCCGTGTTCAGCCATTTTCGCCACATGTTGCTCATTGTCGCGCAATCCAAGCAGACCACCATGCACCTTGGGATGCAAGGTCTTCACACGACCATCGAGCATTTCAGGAAAACCGGTATATTCCGAAACATCCTTGACTATCAGGCCTTCGTCGCGCAGCAACTTGGCGGTGCCGCCCGTTGAGAGAATTTCCACACCATACGAACTGAGCTCACGAGCAAAATCGACAACACCCGTTTTGTCGGACACACTGACAAGCGCACGTTTAATCACGGCCATGATTCTTCCTTTCACAAAACAAAAAATAGATCAAGCGACACGACACCCTGTGTCGGCAGCAGAAATTATCCTTTTAGAACGCCTATTTCTACGCTGTTCCGCCTCAGGATACAAGTGAAAATTCCCTGATCAAGGTGCCCGAAACAACTCGTGTACCTCGCCACGAGAAAGAAATACCATTTGCGCCTCACAAACCTGGCGCCCATAACTCATTAATATAAATGTTGATTTTTAATTCTATACAAAAATATAACACCGGGAGTCGTCACATCAGGCGAGAGGTGGAAAATCCATAGCGGCAACGAATGCGCGTTCGAAATGAGGGGTTCCGGATAACGGATAGGGACGTAATTCCCGAGCCAGCACCTCAAGCTCCCTCTCCTGCTCAATCGTTTGCAAATAACGGGTCAAGCCATTAAGGACACCACCCTGTTCAAAAACCGCTTTACTGATCATCGCCTCAGGCAACAAACCGACCGTGACCAGACTGTCGGCTGTCAGTGAAAAGCCCAGCGCTCCGGTCACAACGACCTGGCAAAGATCATCAACCGTCAAGCCGGCACGTTCCAGAAGACATTCCGCACCAGCATGCACCGCCGCTTTGGCGAGTTGAAATTGTCGAATATCGTCCTGAGTCACGAGAACCCTGTGCCGGGCATCCCGATACAGCTGAAGGGCCGCTTGTCCATCGGCAACAACCCGATAGCGGCTCAAATTTGTGTCAACCGCATCACACTCAACGAGGGTACCATGCTGATCAACCAGACCAGCCAACCGGGCTGTGGCGATCAATTCGACCAAACCACTGCCACACAAGCCCACTGGACGACCACCATCATAGGTTTTCAGATCCAGACGATCATCATCGAGAGCGACCCGACAGATAGCTCCCGGTCCTGCAGGCATACCGCTGGAAATATTTCCCCCTTCAAACGCCGGACCGGCAGCCACGGAGCTGACCCACCATTGCTCTCCAGTATAAAGAGCCATCTCGCCGTTGGTGCCAACATCAATAAAGAACGATCCAGCAGGCGGGGCAGGATGACTGTAAAGCACAGCAACGAGGTCACCACCGACATAGCCACTGACAAGAGGAAACAGATAAAGCGGCACGGGTAAACATGACAAAGACAGGTTGACGCCATCTTTTTGTGCTGGTCGATGAGGTGGAAAAAGAAGGGAATCTACCGGCAGCTGTCGCAACAACAGGGTGATTGCAGAGTTTCCGGCAGCAGCCGCTGAATCGAGATCATCGGGAACGCAGCCAGCATCATGCAGCAATTGATCCGTCAGATCGGCAATTCCCTCTTCCAACACGCGGGCCAGTTCTGCGCTACGCCCTTCGTGAGCGACTTCCAAGCGACGAATCACATCGCGACCGAACTGGGCCTGAGGATTAAACAGAGTTCGCTCGGCACGCACGACGCCCTGTGCATCAAGAAGACGCCCACACAGGGTTGTTGTCCCAAGGTCAAGAGCTAGACGCAGGGCTGACGACATGATCAACTCCCGATCAAAAAATTCAACCGGTTAAAAATCAGGGCAGGTAATGACGAGGGACGCGCTTACTGATCTGGCAGAACACCTCGTAGGAAATTGTACCAATTTTTTCCGCCCATTGCTCCGCAAGAACACACTGCTCGCCATCGCAGCCCAACAACGTCACAGTATCTCCGCATTGCACATCGGGAACATCCGTTACATCGAGCAATGTCCAGTCCATGCACACGGTACCAGCCACGCGAACCTCACGACCTTGTACCAGAGCGGTTCCGCAATTGGACAATAAGCGATTGTAACCGTCGGCATAGCCCACGGGAATTGCCGCAATCACGGAAGGACGCTGAGCGACAAAACGATGACCATAGGACACACCGCTCCCCGTCGGAAGATGCTTGAGATGGGCAATTTCTGTCTGAAATGACATCACCGGCTTCAAGGGTAACGTGCGATCCTCGAAGGGCTGACCACCATACAGAGCAATACCGGGGCGCACCAGGTTACAGCCGCCGTTGACCGCCGAAAAGGTCGCAGCACTGTTCGCGGAATGGATATACTGCGGCTCCAGTCCGGCGGAACGGACCTTGGCCAGGGCGCGTTTGAAGTGGTCCTGCTGTTGCCCGGTCAACGGATGGTCCGGACAATCTGCCAGAGCGAAATGGGTCATCATGCCAGCCAGTTTTAGGCGGTCCGAATCGAGAAATACCTGCAGAATATCGTCCAGTTGCTCATCGCGAACACCCAGTCGACCCATGCCACTGTCAATCTTCAGGTGACAAAAACAGGGCTTATCTGCTTGAACTGCAGCATGTTCCAATCGCTGCAACTGTTCAATTTCGAACACGGCAACATGCAGGTCATGCTCAACGACAATCCTCTCCTGGCCTGGCCACGGGCCACCTAACATGAGAACCGGTCTGGAGATTCCGGCCGCGCGCAGTTCGAGTCCCTCTTCAACAATCGCCACGCCGAACAGGTCGACACCAGCTTGCTCCAAAGTTTTGGCAATCGGAACGGCACCATGCCCATAAGCATCCGCCTTGACCACGGCAAGCAACCGCCAGTCGGGACGCATATGACTGCGCAACACATGATAATTGTGTCGTAAAGCATTCAGATCAATGGCGACGTGGGTCGGACGATGTGCGTACATAAACGATCAGCTGTCTTCCGGGGGATATGATCGACAAGCGGGAAAAGAAACAGGCCGCAACGGCGGCCTGTTTCTCTAAAATCCAATGGGGCGTTTTTACCATGTCGTCACAGGGTGTGTAAAGAGCTTTCCCCGCCTACGAAGGCGAAGATTTGATCAGCCAGGCATCTGCCACTTCCAAAGCAGAGAGTGGCCGGCTGAAATAGAATCCCTGCACTTCATCACATTCGCGATTACGGACAAAGCCATACTGCCCTTCGGTTTCGACACCTTCAGCGGTAACGCCGAGGTCAAGGCGTTTCGCCATGGCAATGGTGGCTTCAACTATGGCACGATCATCGGCATTGTCCTGAAGATCGGAAATGAATGACTTGTCGATTTTCAGTCGATTGAGCGGTAGATGCTTCAGGCAACTTAAGGATGAATACCCGGTACCGAAATCGTCGATGGCCATATTGATCCCCAGCCTTTTGAGCGCTTCTAAGGTCAGCACGGCAGCATCAACATCTTTCATGACCACACTCTCGGTGATTTCAAATTCGAGAAAGGTGGGGTCAGCTCCGGTTTCGTCAAGGAGGCGACAAACCATTTCAACGAAATCAGGCTGAACAAATTGTCGCCCGGAGACATTCACCGCCACACGAAATGGCAAATAGCCTTCTGTTTTCCAGGTGACACATTGTTTAAAGACCCGCCGCATCACCCATTCACCCAAAGGCAAAATGAGATTGGTCTCTTCAGCCAAACTGATAAACTGATCCGGCGGGATCACCCCCAGTTGAGGATGCTGCCAGCGCAAGAGCGCTTCAAGACCTGCAATTTTATTGGTGATCAAATCAATTTGCGGCTGATATTCGATGAAAAACTCTTCCTTCTCAAGAGCACGTCGCAGGTTAGCTTCAAGATCCATTCGGGAAACAGCGCGGGCGTTCATCTCCGACGAATAGAAACGGAACGTGTCACCACCGGCTTCTTTCGCGGCATACATGGCCATATCGGCATGACGCAGCAGATCTGTCGCTTCATCGCCGTCGTCGGGATAGATAGCAATCCCGATACTGGTGGAGCTGAATACTTCGCGCACCCCCAGATCAAACGGCCTCGATAAGGCTTTCAGAATTTTGTCAGCAACGTGTGGCAAGTTGGTCTCTTTCTTGTAGTCAGAAAGAATGATGACGAATTCATCGCCACCCAATCGCGCCACGGTGTCATTTTCCCGCAAGCATTCGTTCAGTCTTTCGGCCGCCTGACGCAACATGGCATCACCGACAGCATGCCCCAACGTATCGTTGACCCCCTTGAAACGGTCCAGATCAAGAAACATGAGCGCAAAGTGTCCCTGTCTCCGGCGGGCACGCGCCATTACCTGATCAAGACGATCATTGAATAACGTTCTGTTGGCAAGACCGGTCAAGCTATCGTAATAAGCTAATTCCCGAATCCGCTCCTCCGCCTCTTTGCGCCGGGTAATATCCTGAATAACCGGCACGGTATAAAGCGGGTTACCGTTACCATCAAAGAACCAGGTAGAGGATAACTGCGCCCAAAAGACACTGCCATCTTTGCGGATATAGCGCTTCTCACAAACAATGGAATGGAGTCGGTTGGCACGGGCGATATTGCGCCGTTTCAATGTGTCTTCAATATCATCAGGATGGGTGACATCCGTAATTTTCATTTGCAACAACTCGTCTTCGCTGTAACCAAGAAAGTTACAAAAAGCCGAATTGGCCTGCAGAAAATGGCCGTCGGGAGCCAGCATGGCAATCCCGGCCACAGAGGATTCATAAATTGTCCGGAAACGCTCCTCGGACGTCTGCAACGCTTTTTCCGTCTTTTTACGTGCCGTAATATCACGAAAGAAGCCTTGAATTCCTCGAGGCTCACCGTCTTCCATGTAGAGCGAGATACTTCCTTCAGCAATAATTTTATGGCCATAACGCGTTTGGTATTCGACTTCAAAACGCGGAACAATTTCGCCAGCCATGAGACGCTGGATACGATCCTGACAGTCACAGTGAAAATCACTATGCAGCAGATTGAAAAAGTTCAGGGCGCCCAGTTCATCATTCCGATAGCCCAGAGTTTCCTGCCACATCCGGTTGGCATAGATGATCTGACCATCAAAACCGACAACCTGTATCAGATCGTTGCTATTCTCTAACAGATCTGCATATTCCAATGTTCTGCCCTCCGGATCGCCCGTCTTATATACCTGAAAAGCGCCTCCTCACAAAGAGGAGGTTAAAAAAACACTATATCTATATATATCTCCACAGTGCCACACTACACTAATCTAAATCGCACACACAATGAAAATCATTCGAACATTCATTATAATCCACAAACTGTTAATATTCCAACAAATTACCCTCATCCCTCTCACAGCAGGACCCATGGGGCTTGATGAGAGTCTAACAGGATCTCAACACCAGCCAAAGAAGACATTGACAGGAGTATACGAATACACTAGTCTCAAACGCACTATCAAATAAAGAGGCGCACCTTATCGCGCTAAAAACAGAATATGGCTGCTGGGGGAGTGATTCACTGAGAGCTCTGATTGAGGAGCGACCCTTGGAACCTGATCCGGATCATACCGGCGTAGGGAAGCGACCAGACAACACTGCATGGTGTTTGACCGCGCCCTACCCGGCTGCGGTTTTTTTATGACTTCTACACACGATAAAACAGCACGCAACGACCAGCTCAAAGGCGTCTATCTGATTACCGACGACAGCCCGGAAGCGGAGCTCCTGACAAAAGTGGCTCAAGCGTTGTCCGGCGGCACGCGCATTGTCCAGTATCGAGACAAGATCCGCCCTCTCGCAGAACAAATACGTTTGGCCGACAAACTAAAACACCTCTGCCACCAGCATCAGGCTCTCTTTATCATCAATGACAGTGCCTCACTGGCCGTTGAAATTGGTGCCGATGGCGTCCATCTTGGCCAGTCCGATGGACACATTCGTGAAGCCCGGCAGCTTTTAGGTGACCAGGCGATTATCGGCATTTCAACCCAGACGCTTGACCTGGCACGACAAGCGCAACAAGACGGTGCTGACTACATTGGTGTTGGCAGTGTTTACCCGACCGGCACCAAACAGGATGCCGTCCATATCGGGCTGGACGAGCTGAAACGCATTGCTGCGGGTGTCTCACTACCGGTCGTTGCCATCGGCGGCATCACGCCCATGTGCCTGGCCGAAGTGATTGACGCCGGAGCAGACAGTGCGGCCGTGGTCTCGGCCATCATGTCTGATCCCCACCCTGAAACAGCCAGCAGAGAACTGGCTCTGCAATTTCAGCGGCAGCGGCCACTTCCTCACGGAAGGGTCCTTACCGTTGCCGGTTCTGACAGTGGAGGAGGTGCCGGCATTCAGGCGGATCTAAAGGCGATTACCCTGCTGGGCAGTTATGGCAGCAGCGTCATCACTGCACTCACCGCCCAGAACACGCATGGCGTATCTGGCATTCATGCCCCTCCAGCCGAATTTGTTGCCCAACAACTTGATGCTGTGTTGTCGGACATCGGCGCAGATATTATCAAGACAGGGATGCTCTACAGTGCAGAGATCATTGTTGCTGTTGCCGAGAGGTTCAGAAACTATGGAGCCCTGTGCGTTATTGATCCGGTTATGATTGCCAAAGGAGGCTCTGCTCTGTTACAGCAGTCTGCCATTGACGCATTCATCCGAGAATTGCTCCCCCAAGCGTATGTGTTGACACCCAATATTCCAGAAGCGGAAGCCTTGACCGGCAGAGTCATCGCCAATGTCGCCGACATGGTACAAGCCGCTAAAGATTTACAGAAAATGGGTGCGCGTAATGTGCTTATCAAAGGTGGACACCTGAATGGAGACGCCATCGACATTCTTCAGTATGGCGAAACGACACAAGAATTTCCCGGAAAACGCCTGGAAACACCCAATACACACGGAACCGGATGTACCACGGCTTCCGTGATCGCCACCTTATTGGCGCAAGGGTTCGCACTGCCACAAGCCGTCAACCTGGCAAAACGTTTTATCACCGAAGCCATTAGCGATGCGCCGCAAATCGGCCATGGCCATGGACCGGTCAATCATTATACCGCTGCTTTGACCCTCGTCGGTGCGTTACACCCGGCGACATCTTATGAGGACACATCATCATGACACTTATGGAATCCGCCCGTCAGGGCATCATCACCGACACGCTGCGTCAGGCGGCAGAAATCGAAGGCGTTGACCCCGAATGGCTGCGTGCCCGTGTTGCCGAAGGCACCGTATGTATCTGCCACAACGTTAAACGCAAAAATGGCAAACCTCTAGCCGTCGGCAAGGGCTTAAGTACGAAAGTTAATGCCAACCTGGGCACCAGCAAGGACGACACCAGCATTGACAATGAAATGGAAAAAGCCCGTGTCGCAGTAGCGGCTGGCGCCCATGCTCTGATGGACCTGTCGACCGGTGGTCCGATTGACGAAATCCGCGCCGCCATTATCGCCGAAACCGACGCCTGTATTGGCAGTGTTCCCCTGTATCAGGCTGCTGTCGATACCATCGCTAAAAAGAAAAAAGCCATGGTGCAGATGACTGTTGATGAGATTTTTGACGGTATCAAAAAGCACCTGGACGATGGCGTCGATTTCATCACCGTTCACTGCGGCGTCACCCAGCTGACCCTCGACCGCATGGATAGAGAAGGTCGCGTCATGGACGTCGTCTCACGTGGCGGCTCATTTACCGCCAAGTGGATGGCTTTCAACAAAGCGGAGAATCCGCTCTATGAATACTATGATCGCCTTCTGGAATTAGTCCGCCCCTATGACGCGGTGCTGTCTCTTGGTGATGGCTTCCGCCCCGGCTGTCTGCATGATGCCACAGACCGTGCCCAACTGCAGGAGCTGCTCATCCTCGGCGAACTGACCAACCGCGCCTGGGATGCCGGCATCCAGGTCATGATCGAAGGCCCCGGCCATGTTCCCCTTGACCAGGTAAAAGCCAACATTGAGCTGCAGAAACAGGTCTGCCACGGTGCCCCATTCTATGTTCTCGGTCCACTGGTCACCGATCTGGCCGCAGGATATGACCACATCGCCTGTGCCATCGGCGGCGCCATTGCCGCGTCAGCCGGTGCTGACTTCTTATGTTACGTCACCCCCAGTGAGCATCTTTGCTTGCCGAACGTCAAGGATGTCCACGAAGGTGTCATTGCCAGTCGCATTGCCGCTCACGCTGCCGACATTGTCAAGCAGGTTCCCGGAGCCATTGACAAAGATCACGCCATGGCTCAGGCGCGTAAAGATCTCGACTGGGAGAAACAGTTTGAACTGGCCCTGGATCCCGCCAAAGCGCGCGAGCGACGTGAATCAAACAAAGCAGCAGACGAGCATGGTGCCTGCACCATGTGTGGTGATCTGTGCGCGGTTAAAGTGATGGATGACCGCCGTGAAGAGTTGGAAAAACAGGCCAGCTAAAGACATCTATGGTGTTCAGCAAAAAGCCCCCGTCGATTTTTCGGCAGGGGCTTTTTGCTTTTAGGGACTCGTCAACGAGCCTTGCAGCTGGTGGCGGGTTTTTTCGACCTGTTCCGCATAATAGGCTAAGACTGCCCGCCGTGACAGCATGTATAAAACCCGGTCCGGTTCCAGGGAATTCACCACAGGAATCTCCTCGAGATTGCGCGCGGTGATTTTTTTCATCACTTCGGTCAGCGCTTCATCCGGTGTCGTATAAATGACCTGCCGCGTTGCCATATCTCCGGCAACCACAAGGCCCGGAGGAATCTCTTCATTGAGTATCCGGCGAATATCATTGAGGGAAAAAATCCCCAACATCCGATCGTCATCATCCACCACCGGGAAATAAGCACTTTTGGCGGAGGAGATCGCATGGAGGACATCCGGCAAAGTCATCCCGACCGGAATCAGGGTCGCTTCACGCCCTTTACTTTCCAGTTCCGCAACGCGTGCCCCTTCAAGCACATCAATCACAAAGTCGCCAAAATGCGCCGGGGAATCGATGCGGCTGTCCACCTGTTTTTCATAGATGCCATTACGGCGCATAGCGATCATCGCGACCACACAGACCAACATCAGCGGCGCCAACAACCCGTAATTTCCTGTCAACTCGCTGACCATAATCAGCGTTGCGATGGGTGCGTTGGCCACACCGGCGAAAAAACCGGCCATCCCCACCAACACATACGCCTGAGGATCCTGAGTCAACATCGGGAAAAGCTGCTCCGCGAGCGCACCAAAGGCACCACCGAGCATGGCACCAATCACCAGGCTGGGTGCAAACACTCCGCCCGAACCTCCTGAGGAGATGGTCAAACTGGTGGCTACGATTTTTGCCACGGCCACCACCAGCATGACGGACAACGCCATTTTCCCATAGAGAGCCGCCTGCACCCAACCATAACCAGATCCCAAAACCTGCGGAACCACCATGGCCAGGCCACCAAGCAATAAACCACCCAACGCTGGCTTTAACCAGGCCGGGCAATTCAGCCGTTTGAAACAATCACGCACACCGTAAAACACTTTGACATATCCTGCACCGAACAGCGCACAGACCAATCCCAGCACACAGTAAAGGATTAATTCTGCCGGATGCTCAAAGCGAAAGTGAGGTGTTGCCAACAACGGCTCCCAACCGGTGACGGCCCCAAACAGAGAGTAGGCGGTAATTGACGAGATAATTGAAGGGATGAGCCCTTCGTGTTCAAACTCCGGATCCCGATAGAGAACTTCAACGGCAAACAAAGCCCCGCCCAAAGGGGAGCGAAAGGTCGCACCAATACCCCCAGCCATGCCAGCCAAAAGCAATATCCGCCGTGTCGCCACGGTCAGGCCGAGGCGGGTGGCAACGAACGAACCGAATCCGGCACCGATCTGGGCGATCGGTCCTTCTCGTCCGGCCGATCCACCCGTGCCAATCGTCGCAATGGAGGCCAGAGTTTTGATCAAGGGAACACGGCCACGGATTTGGCCGCCTCGCCGGTGGAATGCTTCGAGAGCCCCATCGGTCCCATGCCCTTCCGCCTCCGGCGCATACCGGTAGACCAGCCAACCGCTGATCAGTCCGCCAACCATCGGCATCAGGTACAACAACCAGGAAACCTTCATATGCAGGCCGTCCACTGGCGCCATATCGCGGGTCGCCAGATGACCTTCAACAGGGGGATGATACTGTGCGACCTGACCAAGGAGCACATGATCAACGCTATTGGTGGCAAAATAGAACGCCAAAGCGCCACAACCGGAGACAGCCCCGACCAATGCAGAAAGCAGCAACAGGCGAAAACCTGTTCCACTCTGTATGGTCCGCAACCAGAGACGAACGGAACGAGACAGGGAAGGAAAAACCATCAGCACCCCATTTCATGGCAAAAGACGTCATTACAGGAGTAATGGGTATTTCTCAAAAAGATACGATAACAACAACTTGGAAACATTAAAACAAATAGAGAGTCGCTCCGACAACCCTTTTCCAGATATTATCGAGATATCTTCACCTTCAGACATAAAAAAAGCCCCGTACCAGTGATGTACGGGGCCCAATCGAAAGGGGTTAGTGGTTAAGCTGTTATGTTGATTCGTTGCCCTTTGCCGGTGAAAGCGGCCATTTCCGCCTGATTACTTTCATCGACTTTCAATTGATTTGTTCCTTCAATCGACTTCTCAAGAACCTCTAAAGCCAGCTTGGGTTGATCGTTTGCCCGACTCAAAATGGCCAACCCGCCTGTCGCATTATTTGCCGCATTGATATCCATCTGAAACCTCCTGACAACAGCATTTTTCCGGCTGTTATGAAAAGAGTACCCCCGAAAAAGGCCTTTGTCAAAGGCGGTTATGGCACAAATCTGCCAAGCGCGCGTAATGATTTAATAAAAAATAAAGTTAAAATTAACGACTACGCAATTTGGACAGCAGACGCAAAATCTCCAGATAAAGCCAGGCCAGGGTCACAATCAAGCCAAATGCGGCATACCACTCCATGTATTTGGCGGCACGACCATCACCCTTCTCAATGAAATCAAAGTCCAGTACCAGGTTCAACGCTGCAATCCCAACAACAACCACACTGAAACCAATCCCAATCGGACCGGATTCGTGGATATAAGGGATCTCCCAGCCGAAAAACCTGCCGACGATGCCGACAAGATAAACCAGGGCAATCCCTCCTGTCGACGCGAGCACACCACTACGAAAATTCTGTGTCACCCGCACCAAGCGTAATTTATAAACCACCAGGAGACTGAACAGCACACCAAACGTCAAACCAACCGCCTGCAAGACAATCCCCGGATAGCGTTGCTCAAGAAAAGCGGAGATGCCGCCAAGCGCAAAGCCTTCCAAAACCGAATAGATCGGACCACAAACAGGACTGACCTTGGGGACAAACGCTATGAGCAGGGCAACAACAAAAGAGCCGATAATGCCACCCGTCATCCATGGCATCATGGCTTGGTGGTCTTGATTATAAAACAGATTCCAGGTCCAACCGGCCCCAATGACCAGAAGTGCCAACAACACAATGGTTTTATTCACCGCCCCCTGAATCGTCATCACTTGATCTGTGGCGGCTGCGGCAAAGGCGCGTTCTTTCAAAATGGGATTGCTGGTCCGCATACGACTATTCTCCTTTAAAGGAATTGTTGCCCCCGAGGCACTTGACGACGGAGAACATTTATAGAAAAATTAAAAATCACTACAGTTTGTAACAAGTTTCCAACCCTTTGTCGATAGAGAGGTCACAGGTTGCCTCTTATCGCCAATTTTTGAGTAAAGGATTCTTTATGCGCTGGACTGCATTTCTCATAATTACACTGCTCTTGACTCTTAGCGGCTGTGCCGTCAATCCGGTAACTGGAAAAAACGAGATCGCCCTCGTTGGCGAGTCCACCGAAATCAATACCGGTGTTCAAAACTATGAGCCAAGTCGCCAGATGCAGGGTGGAGATTATACCACTCATCCAGAGATCAACCGCTATGTTCAACAGGTCGGGCAAAAACTTGCCGCGGTCAGTGACCGGCAATTGCCTTACGAATTCAAGGTCATCAACGATTCAACCCCGAATGCCTGGGCACTACCCGGTGGAAAAATTGCCATCAATCGAGGGCTTTTAGTGGAATTGAACAACGAAGCGGAGCTGGCTGCGGTTCTCGGACATGAAATCGTCCATGCCGCCGCCCGTCATGGCGCGAAAGGGATGGAACGAGGGATGTTGCTGCAAGGCGCGGTGCTGGCCGCATCCATCGCATCCAAAAACAGCGAATACTCAGGGTTGGCAACCAGTGGAGCGGCCATCGGTGCGCAACTCATCACCCAGAAATATGGACGCGATGCGGAACGCGAATCAGACTATTACGGGATGCAATACATGGCGCGAGCCGGTTATGACCCTGCCGCAGCCATTGAATTGCAACAGACCTTTGTACGCCTATCCGAAGGGCAGGAGAGCAACTGGCTTAGCGGCCTGTTTGCAAGTCATCCTCCCTCTCAGGAACGGGTCGAGGCCAACCGAGAGACCGCATCGACGCTACCAAAAGGGGGAGAACTGGCGACCGATCGCTACCGGCAGACCATGGCACCACTGTTTGCAGATCGTGAAGCCTATCAGGCTTACGATGAAGGGCGTAAGGCTCTGGATGAAGGCAACACAACCTTGGCTCTGGCCCTGGCAGAGAAAGCGCTACGCCTGCAACCGAAGGAAGCGCTGTTCCATTCGCTACGTGGCGACATTCGCTTCAAGGAGCAGCAGTTCGACGATGCGATCACCAACTATGACCGGGCGATTGCCAACAATGCCGGTTATTTCCACTTTTATTTGCAACGTGGTCTGGCAAAAAAACAACTGGGTCGTACTGCTGAAGCACGTGTCGATCTGGAAAGAAGTAATGAATTCCTGCCGACAGCTCCAGCTCAGGCAGCTCTCGGACAATTTGCCCTGCAACGCGGTGACCGATTGCTCGCCAAGCAGCTGTTTGCGTCTGCGGCTCAATCCAGCTCCGAAGTTGGCAAACAGGCGCGTGAGGACTATGTTCGTCTCGATCTAAGTGAGCATCCGGAAAACTATCTGGCCATCAACCTGGCTCTAGACCGCCGGGGGAATCTGGTGATTGGCGTGACCAATAACAGTGGCCTGGCAGTAAGCAATGTCGATGTCCAGGCGCAGTACCTTGACAGCCGCGGCAAAATGCGCCGAGCACAAATTCCTGTTTCCGGCACATTTAAAGTCAACGAACAACGTGAGATGACAACCGACATTGGCCCAATCACAACGGATCAACAACGCAAAGCTCTTGCTGTAAAGGTTGTCGCGGCCCAGATTGTAAAGTAGAAGCTGGACTGTTCGTTTGCACAGTCTCTTTCTGTGAGATACAAACCAAACAAATGCGTGTTCTACGGTGTTTTTTCTCGACGGCCCCTGTTAGTCTCAACACCATCAAGACGTGTTGTGGCAGGCAGGTTTTGATCTCCTTTCTTCCTACTTTAGTACTGAAAAAGCCGGATCGGTTGCCTCCCCGATCCGGCTTTTTTCATTGAGCCCAGAAAAGTCCCCAAAATTATTCTACGACAGGCAGATCGATCATAAATGTCGTTCCTTTACCCAACTCACTTGTCACTGAGATTTTGCCCTGATGTTGTTCTATGATCTCATAGGCAATGCTCATTCCAAGGCCGGTTCCTTTTCCAACTTCCTTCGTGGTAAAGAATGGTTCGAAAATCCGTTTCAGATTCTCTTCTGCAATTCCGCATCCGGTATCTGTAATCCAGATATGAATCCGCTCCTTCTCATGACGCGTCTTGATGGTGATTTCACCTTGTTTCTCAATCGCGTGGGCCGCATTAACAAGAATATTCATAAAAACCTGATTCATTTTTTGCGCATAGCACAGAGTCAATGGCAATTCACCATAATCGCGATTCAGGGTCACCTTGTATTTCAACTCATTCCAGATAATGCTGATGGTATTTTCCAGGCATTCGTTGAGATCAACCTTGGCCTCTTCCGCCTGATCAGCACGGGAAAAGGTTTTGAGGTTTTGTACCAGCTTTCTGACTCGCTCGGTGCCATCAAGTGATTCATCAATCAATTGACGGCTGTCATCCAAAAGAAAATCAAGTTTGAGTTTTTTACGCAGTTGGATCACAGCCACTTTTTGATCACTGTCAGGCAACTGATCCAGAAGTTCTTCCATAGCCTGAATGTAGGTCAACATCTTTTCCAGATATTTCCTCAAAGAATTCAGGTTACTGTTGATAAAACCAATCGGATTATTAACTTCATGAGCCATCCCGGCAGCAAGCAGGCCGACAGACGCCATCTTCTCCTGTTGGAGAATAATCAACTGCGACGCTTTGAGTTCAGCATAGGCCTCCTCAAGTTTCTGCTGACTTTTGGACAGGACAAGGTTCTGTTCCTCAAGGTTTTCCGCCATGGCCCAAGATTCTTCGAAAGCCTGTTGCAAACGTTTTTCCATCTCACGACGCTGACTGATGTCCTGCGCAACCCAGATCAAGGATTGCACCTGTCCCTGATCATCTACCATCGGAGAACTGGACAATGACACCGAAATCCGCTTTCCATCCTTGGCCACGAGAAAAAAACAGCCTCGGTCTTTTTTGTCGATCAACAAGGTTGGACTACTGAATTCGTGAATATCAAAGGTTCCTTTATGCCAGGCTGCAGGGAGGATGAGTTCCACGGGCTGATCAACCAGTTCATCGCAGGTATAGCCGAGAAGAACACAGGTCGACTGATTGGCACTTTTGATCAAACCTTCACTGGAGATAATCATTAACGCTTCACGCATCGATTCCACAATGCAGTCGTAATAGTCTCGCGACACTGTAGTTTGCCGAAGCTGACTGGACATTTTGTTGAACGCTTTAACCAACGTGCCGATTTCATCCGTGGAGTCTGTAATAAAATTCTGATCAATCCGGCCATCAGCAATATGCTCAACACGTTGCGTCATACGCAAAAGGGGCTGCAAGATCCTGCGTACCATCCAGACCAGAGTGATCGATGTCACCAGCAACATCAACAGTGTTGACACAATGATGGTTCTACGCATCGAAACAATGGAGTCCTCCGCTTCAGCCAGAAGCAATCCGACACGAAAAGCACCCCAATGTTGTCCCTCAATCAGGATAGGTGCGGACAGATCCCACATCACCTCACCGGTATCGCGCCGATAGATCTGACGAAGGACTTTGTTCTCTTCATCACCGAGGAAATGAGCGGCTTGCAACCCCACCGCATCGTCAAAAAAGCGCTTAGTCCTATTTGCCTTTCGATCCAACTGTTTATTGCCGCTTAGCGGCTTGGAATAATGGCTGTTATGAGTCGGAGCATAACCATTGTGATCAACAAGGACAGCAAATACGACCGAGTGATCTTCTTCGACAAACCGGTCAAGAAGGTCCTGAATTTGTTCATCAAAGAAATGATCGGAACGGGTGTGAAATCTGGGCGGGTCAGTTTCGGCTAAAGGTCCGTTGAGGATTGGCTGATAGTCGGTATCAAATAAATCATCATGGCTTAGTTCACCATGATTCAATGCATCTGTAAGAATTTTTTCCATGGTGGCAGCGCCAACCAGCACCATATTTCGAGCTTTGGTAAACAACAGTGTTTCAACGGCTCCGGTCCGCTCACGAATAAAGTAAATGCCGAAAAAAACCATCAGAAGAGCTAAAACAGCAATCAGCGGCAGGACAACTTTCATAGAAATCTGACGACGAACAAAAGCCAACATAGGCAAGGAAGCTCCCATAAGACACCTTTAGAGGTGTTTTATCGACAACTCTCACGTGTCAAGCCACATGAAAACTCATCCGAACGACGAAAAAAGAAAGAGCAAAATGGACCTCTTTACCATTCAGTAAAGCTTAGCAGACTCTTGCACCATGACAAGAACACCACCTGACTCCAAATTGGGAATACGACATCAGATTTGAATGCCCGATGCGATAAAAAATGCTATATTAGAAACCGCATCAAATTTCAGCCCACGAAATGTGCGTGTGCTAATTTTATACACCTGTATCAGGAGGGGAAAGATGAATTCTCTGTCACAAGTGCGTTATGCAATCCTACTTTTTCTTGCACTACTGTTTTTCGCTGCGCCAACATGGGCGGAACAAACACTCATCAGTGACAACACGCAGGAATGCCTTGGTTGTCACAGCATGGTCACACCAGGCATTGTTGCCGACTGGCAAAAGAGTGGTCACTCCCACACCAGCCCCAAGCAGGCCATGGAACTGCCTGTCATCAACCGGCGAATCTCAACAGACAAAATTTCCGACACCTTGAATAGCGTTGTTATCGGTTGTGCCGAATGTCACACCATGAATTCGGACCGTCACGAAAAAGATCGATTTGAACACAACGGATTTGTCATTCACACTGTCGTTTCACCGAGCGACTGTGCCACGTGTCATCCGGTTGAAGTTGAGGACTTTTCCCATAACCTGATGTCACAGGCCTACGGCAACCTGATGGACAATCCGGTCTACCAAATCATGGTGAATAACACCAATGGGTTGGCAACATTCGATAACGGCACCTTCCATCATGCCGGTGCCGACGAGATCAGCAATGCTGATTCGTGTCTGTCATGCCATGGCACTGTCGTTGAAGTGACCGGAAAAGCGACACGGGAAACCGACATGGGTGACATGGAGTTTCCAACATTAAGCAACTGGCCCAATGCTGGTGTGGGCCGAATCAACCCTGACGGCAGTAAAGGCGCTTGTGCCTCTTGTCATATGCGTCATCAGTTTTCCATTGAAGTGGCTCGAAAACCTTATACCTGTGCCGAATGCCATAAAGGGCCCGACGTTCCCGCCTATAAAGTCTATTCTGTCAGCGTCCACGGCAACATTCAGAAATCCGTAGACAAATACTGGGACTATAAAGCGGTACCCTGGACGGTCGGAAAAGATTTTACCGCGCCGACCTGCGCCGCCTGCCATGTCAGTGAACTGGTCAACAGTGAAGGCGAGGTGCTGGCAAAACGCTCTCACCGCATGACGGACCGCTTGCCTTGGCGTATTTTTGGTCTGCCATATGCCCATCCGCACCCCATCCACGCCGACACGACGGGCATCGTGAACAAAGCAGGCCTCACCCTGCCGACGGAACTCACCGGAGAATTGGTGTCTTCTGCTTTGATCTCTCCGGAAGAAATGTCAGTGCGGACAGACAACATGAAAAAAGTCTGTTCAGGGTGCCATTCAGAGCAATGGGTTGAAGGCCATTTTTCACGACTCGACCGTTCAATTGAAACGTCGAACCATATGACACTCCAGGCGACAAAAATACTCAGTACGGCCTGGCAAGAAGGTTTGGCTCAGGGCCTGCCTCAGGGCGCCAATCCGTTTGACGAAGCGCTGGAAATGAAGTGGATCGAACAATGGTTGTTCTACGGCAATTCAGTCCGCTTTGCCACGGCCATGGGTGGTGTCGACTATGGTGTTTTTGCCGATGGGCGATGGACTCAGGCACGCAACCTTCAAGAAATGGGAGATTATTTGAAATTCTTGCGGGCTGGGCAAAAAAGCGAAAAAAATGAATAAATACAAAAGTTTTCTTTAACTAAAACGACAATAGGCCCGATCTTTTTGATCGGGCCTATCTATTTACAACCATTTTTATCTTTTACTTCTTGTCTACTCAGGATAAAATCCTTCGAATTTCCCGGAGGATAGAACCTATGAGATTAATTCATCCCCTGTTGTCAGGGGGGCTGATTCTTTTATTTGTCTGTAACGCCCTGGCTTCGACACCTGAGGAGTTTCGACGGAGCATTTATGAGCCGCCAGTGGCAATTCAACATCAGGCCGCCAAAAACTCTCCGATAAAAATTGCCACCATCTACCCGGATCAACAAGCCTCGGATTATTGGCGGCGCAATCTGGTCAGCATGACGGCACGACTCGATGCCCTTAAGATCAACTATCGCTGGCAGCACTATGCCAGTCGCCCTTCCGATAGTCGCCAGCAAGAGCAACAACTGTCTATGGCCTTGGCCGAGCAACCTGACTTCCTTGTTATCAGCATTGATTCTCCACGCATCAGAAAACTGCTTGGGCGCATTCTCTACCGTGGCACGCCAAAAGTGATCATCCCCAACCAGACCATTAGCAATCCGCAATGGCAAGAACATCCACCATTACTCTACACCGGCTTTGACCACATTGAAGGGTCCCGCCTTTTGGCGAATGCTCTTTTTGAACGCCATGGCGACAATGCCCGTTACGCTATCATGTACGGGACAAAAGGTCGGGTCAGCGAACTTCGTGTTCAGGGATTCCACGATGTTGCGATACAACGTCATGCCCCGCCACCTGTTGCAGAATATTATACCGATCTGTCTCCCGAAAAAATTTATCTGGCGACCGCCGACGTTCTGAACAACAATAGAGACTTGGACTTTATCTTCTGCATCACCACGGACATTGCCCTACAGGTGGCAAAGGCCGTGAAAGACCTTGGCAGCGAGCATGTTGAGATCAACGGCTGGGGTGGAGGAAGTGACGAGCTTGAAGCTCTGAGACAAGGCAAGCTCGCGGTTACCGTCATGCGGATGAATGACGATACCGGTGTTTCTATTGCTGAAGCGATAAAATTTGTTCTGGAAAATCGACAGGATGAGGTTCCGGCCCGTTTCTGTGGAGAACTCAAGTTGCTGACATCTGCAGATGTTTCCTCAATTGACCAGTTGAAAAAAAGGGCTTTCCGCTACTCGGAGTCGCAATGAATCTGTTTACGCTATTACGCCCGCGCCCATTGCGCCTGACATCTTATCTGATGGTGATTGCGTTTTCATTTGCGCTCGTCTTCATTGTGCTGCTCTCCGGATACAGCTATCTGGATAACCACAAAACAGTCAGTGCTGAAATCCGAAAAAACGCCAAACATAATCAGCGCATGGTGGAGTCCGTCCTAGAGCAACGCCTTCAAGCCCTTGATGCCTGGTTACGAACAGCATCTCAAAACGTGGCAGACCTGTACACGCCAACCGAACCACTGGATAGTCATCGCACGATTACGGACAGTTTGATGGCTCTGTATGAAAGAGATCCCAGTGAAACGTTGGACATTCTTTTGCTGCAGCTAATTGACGGATCGATCATTGATGTCAGTTCGCCGTTTTTTTCTTCAGGGGCCATTGCACAAACCCTGTTGAATACGAGCAATCCGGTTCACCAGGGGAACATTGCGGAATGCCCATCGACATCCTCAGTTTTTCTGTACCGCTGCGAGCAGGTCACCTCGAGCCGTTCCGGTCAAATCATCGGTACGATCTATGCGGCCATGGTGATCAACGACAACCTGACCCTGCTTCGAGAACTTGAGGAAAAGACGACCGCCCAAAGCATCAGTTTGACGTGGGATGACCGCCTGCTTCTCAGCAACACCCAAGAAACTGAAAAAACGGACCTTGCTGCGTCTAGACCATCACCCAAACATGAAGGGGTCCCTTACCAACACGACAGCGTTTTCATCATTGACAACGGTCTTGTTATAGACGGAAAAACAGGTCCTCTGCAACTCTCGCAAAGGATGTCAGACGATCTGTTGACGCAGCTGAACCGCTCGATTCAGCAACGTATTCTTTCCGTATTTTTCGTCACTCTTCTTTCCGCCGGTGGCGTGGTACTGCTTTTCCGCTACCTGACCAGGCGTTCTCTTCATACGATCCTTGACCTGACTGAAACCGCCTTCCGCAGCTCGGAACCAACCCGATTCAAATCGACTCTGGTCTCTGAATTCAATATTCTCGGCCATTCCATTGTTGACCTTGACCATCAACGGAAGGAATCAGAAAAACAGTTACTGCTCTCCTCCAGCGTATTTGACAATGCGGTTGAGGGCATCGTTATCACCAACCTCGACGGCATCATAGAGCAGGTCAACCCGGCCTGTGAGATAATGTCAGGCTACCGGCGAGAAGAACTGATCGGCGAAAATCCCCGCATTTTCAAATCGTCTCATCACGATGCCGCCTTTTACGAAAAAATGTGGCAGGATCTGACAGAACAGGGCCGTTGGGAGGGGGAAGTGTGGAACCGTCGAAAAAACGGCGAAGTTTATCCGCTCAACGTTTCCATTTCGAGATGCACCAACGCATCAGGCCGGGCCACCCATTATGTTGCTATTTTTCACGACATTTCGGAGATCAAACAAAGTGAAGAAAAACTTCAGCACCAAGCCTATCACGATGCCCTGACCAACCTCCCTAACCGTAAACTGTTCCATGACCGGCTCAATGTTGCCGTCGCTCATGCCCGCCAGCACAAGACAAAACTGGCCGTCATCTACCTGGATATCGATAACTTTAAAAAAATCAATGACACCCTCGGGCACCATTATGGTGACAAGCTGTTACAGCAGATCAGTGAACGCCTGCTGCGGTGCACCCGCCTGGAAGACACTACGGCCAGAATCGGCGGAGACGAGTTTATTATTCTGATGCCCGAGATTGAAACGCCCCATGACATCACGGTATTGTGTCGTCGCATTCTCAAACACCTTGAACAGCCCCATGTGCTGTCGGGTCGTGATTACACCATCAACGTCAGTATGGGCGTCACAATTTTTCCTGATGATGCCAGCACACCGGAAGACTTGGTCAAGAATGCGGACATTGCCATGTATCGGGTAAAAGAAACCGGCAAAAACGGCTACCAGATGTTTACCCAGAGTATGCAGGAAGCCATCATGACGCGCATCAATCTCGAATCACGTCTGGGACAAGCGTTTTGCCATAATGAATTTGTTCTGTTCTACCAACCTCAGGTAGAACTGGAAAGCCAAAAGATTGTTGGTGCTGAAGCGTTGATCCGTTGGCAAAAAAGTGACGGAGAACTGATCTTCCCCAATGACTTTATCCCGGTGGCCGAAGAATGCGGCCTGATCAGTAAAATTGACGACTGGGTACTCAAAGCAGCCTGCAGGCAGGCGAATTTGTGGCGGGAACAGCTCGGGTATGACATCAAGATCTCGGTCAACCTGTCGTCTAACCAGTTCAGCAAAGATCAAAACTTGGTCCGACGCGTTGAACGAGTCCTCCAGAGAACGGGGCTGCCGCCCCACCTTCTCACCCTTGAGGTGATTGAAAATGCCGTTATGACGGACACCGAAGCAGCCATAGAGATCATGAAACAACTGACCGATCTGGGTGTTAGCATTGCCATTGACGATTTTGGAACCGGCTATTCTTCACTGAGTTATGTCAAAAACTTTCCGGCCAGCTACCTCAAAATCGATCGCTCATTTGTAAAAGATATTCCTAAGGATTCCGATGATATGGCCATCGCGTCATCCATCATCTCCCTGGCGAAAAACCTGAATATGAAAGTCATCGCTGAAGGGGTGGAGACCGAAGAGCAGATGACATTCCTCAAAAGTCAGGGCTGTCAGCAGGTCCAGGGCTACTTTTATGGTCGTCCTCAAGACGAAACCGCGTTTAAAGACCAGTTGATCCGCTTCCAATCTGCGCGGTAAAACCACCCTGGCCACTTGGCACTAGGCGCAAATGGCGCGAGATGCAGGGAATGCGATCCTCTTCATGGTGCGTGACATAGAGCAACTGAGTACGCCCCTGCCTCCCGAGATAATCGATCAATGACAAAACCATAGAACGATGAACGTCATCCAGGCCCTGACAGGGCTCATCAAGGATCAGCACCCGTGGTTGTTTGACCATGGCCCGCGCCAACAAGACTAGACGCTGTTCACCATACGACAAACGTCGAAATGGATGGTCCGCCTTTTCTTCCATATGCAATAAAGTCAGCCACTGTTGAGCAATCTGTTCCTGACGACCTGTCGGCCGCTGATACAAACCGATGGAATCATAAAAACCTGACAAAACAACGGTCTTTACTGAAACCCGCAACCGATATTCCTGGTGGAACAGGGCGGAAACCAGCCCGACATGACGTTTGATTTCCCATACGCTCTCGCCGCTACCTCGATGGTGACCGAAGAGGACGATATCATTGGCATAAGCTTGCGGGTTATCGCCACTGATGAGGCTGAGCAGGGTTGATTTTCCGGAGCCGTTGGGGCCGGATATCTTCCAATGCTCACCGGAGAACACCTGCCAACACACATCGTGAAGAATTTTTTTATCGCCATAACGTATCCCGACATGCGCCAGGGAGATCAGTGGAGCACTGCTGCACCCGGCCAAGGGTGGCAAGGCATCATCACATAGCGGAAACAACGAGGTATCTAAAGACTCAAAGTGATGCAATTTTCGGACACTTTCGTGCCCTTCAACCGCATCCCGCCGCCCTTGATCAATAATCGTTCCCTGATGCAGATACGCAAGATGCGTGATAGAAGGCAGCAGATCACTAAAGCGATTGACCATCAAAATCAGCTGCCCTCCCTGGTCAACCCAGGAATCGATCAATTCTCGCAACGCGTTGCGGGCCATGACATCAAGACCGTCAAAAGGTTCATCCAAAACCAGAAGTTGTGGCTGCTGCATCAAAGCCTGAAGAATCATCACCTTACGCATCTCACCCGTTGATAAAAAGCGTAACCCCCTCGGCAGCAGGTCCAGACAGCCCAGACGTGACGCGATTTCCTGGAGTCGTTGCGGGCTGTCGGCCTGAATAAAATCTTCGACACAGGTTCCATGATCAATGCGATCCAAAAAATCGGAGTCATCATGTTCCCGCTCAAATTGCAGCACGTCGCCAAGACGTTCAAAACTGACCAGCGCAGTATTTTTTGGCAAGTGACAGAGTCCATTCGAGACAGGTACGGTGCCACACAAAACGCGCCCTAAGACACTTTTCCCCGAACCATTGCGTCCAACGAATGCCCACTGTTGCTCAGAAGAAATCGTCAGAGACAGATCCCGCAACCAAAACTTTTTGCGGACCTCGACGTCAATTTTTTCAAGCAGAACAAACACGATTCCTCCGTCTTTTTAGCGATAACACGATGACACGCAATTGACGAACATAGCAGGAATACAGTAAAAAGGGGATTCATTATAAAGAGTTCAGCTCATCGTTTGGCCGACATTGAGGTTTCCATGGCATTTTCTGAATTTGAATTGAAACGGATCGACAAACTGGTCGGTGGCTTGTGCCGCAGCAAAAGTCCCGAGGCGCTACACGACCGACTGCGCTATGAGTACCTGATCCAGGACAATGACGTCTTCATCACCGAGATCCGGCCGCATTGGAAAGATCCTGAACAACAGACAGAAACCGGTCTCGCTCTACTCCATTATCAAGCAGAAACACAGATCTGGAGTCTATTCTGGCAGCGTATCAATCAGCAATGGGTGCCTTATGAATCCCATTTTGAAGACCGCGTACTGGACCATCTGATCAAAGAAATTCACGATGATTCGTTTGGCGTGTTCTTTGGCTAAAGGTCGAACAAAAAGAAAGGAACGCCATGACAGCTCCCCATTTAGAGTTACGATGCAGCTGGTGTCTCTCACACGCAGAGTATATTCATTACCACGATACGCAGTGGGGTGTCCCCTTACATGGTGACCGTGAACTGTTTGAAATGCTGACGCTTGAAGGCGCTCAGGCCGGACTGAGCTGGCTGACCATCCTCAAAAAACGCTTGTCTTATCGTGAGGCATTTGACAATTTTGACATTAAAACAGTAGCGGCTTATACAGACCAAAACGTTGAACGTCTGATGAACAATCCCGGCATTGTCCGTAACCGTTTGAAAATCACTTCAGCCATTCGCAATGCTCAGGGAATTTTACGCATTATTGAGGAACATGGAAGTTTTGATCACTATCTCTGGGCATTTGTTGATGGCAGACCAATCATCAACCATTGGCGCAGCCTAGATGAAGTCCCTGCCGAAACAGCCAAATCTCGAAAACTGAGTCGAGAGTTGAAGAAACGCGGTTTCAACTTTGTCGGCCCGACCATCTGCTATGCCCTGATGCAATCCATCGGCATGGTCAATGACCATCTGGTCAGCTGTCCGCGCCATGCCCAGCTAAGCGCGGCTGTGGATTCTGCTGAGCGTGTTAAGCCAATCAGGCCATGACCTGTTGACCTTCAGGGGCTCCAAAGCTGGAAGATTCAAAGCAGTCCTGCTCTTTAAGCATCATCTTTTTTGTGCCGACGGCTCCAAGGTTAAACAGGGCATCAACAATGCTGACTTCATGACAAAAGGGGTAATCGCTTCTTTGCGCATAAGGTGGATAGTTTTTATACGTCATCCACATCACCTTCATCCCCGCTTCGCGAAAAGCCTCAACATCCAGATACCCCCTGGCTGAAGGGCCGCTCAGGTACATGGTCGCTCCAGACTTCCGGCAAAGATCGACCAGCCTCGAGACTTTTCCGCCGCTGTTGCACTCTGAATCAAGAGAGATTTTAGTATCGATGCCAAGAATTTCACAGATTTTCGTCATAAAGAGGTAGTTGACACGGCTTAGAAGGTGCTCATCTGTACGGAGATAAAGGTCTTCAAAATCTTTTCTATAGGCTTCAAAAAATGGTGCTTTCGAATAATTATGCAACAGCGTTGCCCAATGTTTCTTCCCCCAGTTGCCATCAGAAATCTCTGCCTCAATAATTTTCTGACTGAATCGTCCCTTGGTTTTAATCGGCACCGTTAACCATTTAGGTCCGTCAGAGGTCATGATTCGGTTGCGATTACGCCAATCCCTGCGAGTCATTTGCACATGATCCAGGAGTATGAATTCGTCAACCAAGTCAATAATATTGAAATACCCCTTCCAGGGGATGTAACTCGATTGAATAATTGCGACTTTCTTATCTTCCAAGTTCACTTTATGGCAATTCCCATGCAATAGGGTTTATGAGCTTCTCATTGTGACAACAACCAGAAGAGGCAATACACACGCCAAGTAAAACCAAACAACGTTGACTCATGACCTCTACAAATTCAGCCTATTGTCCGACCACATCTTATGTTTAAAAAAATTCTTCAACAACACTCTGGTGTGAATAACTTCTCCAATTATTTTTCCTTTGAATAACAGAAAAAATTTCCATCGAGATATTTTGTTTTTTAAAACGATACTCAGGCCTCTTTTGTAGCCATTTTCCCGGGCTGTATGGAGAACAGCTCTGATCAAAAGACGGGCACAGCCATGCTTTCTTTCCTTCCGTTCAACAAACAACGAGTGAATGTAAATATCACCAGATTCCATTGGAACAGGCACCCGCATGAGTTGGGGATTAATCGTGTCACTCAACCAGCCACACCCCACAGGAGCATTCTTATAAAAAGCGATCACGCCAACACCACCCTCAATAAAAACATTCTTCAGATATTGAACAGGGAAAGGAACAAGCGTCGACAATCCGTGCAAATACGCCAGACATTCAATGTCATCAAGACAGGTCACCGCTTTAAGCTGATAGCGTAATGTGTTTTTGACTGGTTTGGCCGATTCAAGATCGTGCGCTAAAAGGTAAAACTCGTGTTTTGAGTAAACAATCTTTCTCAACGTCTCTCCAAGAGATTTGCTACCCTCTTGGAGGCCAGCCTTTTTAAAAACGTTACCCGTATGGATAAGAGACTGAATCAGTTGCTTAATCAGATTGTTCAAAACGGCCCACCCTAAAAAAATTATTGGGAGTTTACTCTAATTCCCAAAGACCTTCGGACACGTTTCACCATTTCAGGATAACGACAGCTCTGCGGACAATCAAAAGCGACATATCCCAGACTAGTCCCGGTATGAATAAAGGGCTCAACGTGATCACCCACCTGGGCGAGGCTCTGATAAGAAAACACTTCCGGGACGTCCGCCACCAGTTGCTGTTCACTCGCAATGCTGGATAACTCTCCCGCTTGCTGACAACCGAAAACCAACGACCCGCAGCTCTTTTCCCCATGAGTCGATCGACAGAACTCCGTCTGGTGGCCCAACGAGAACCGAATGGTTTCCCTTACCATATCCACGCCTGTGGCACGTTTGATCAGCAAGGGTATGCCATTTCCTCCCAATCGTGGGCTCATTTCCAGAATGACAACCCGGTCCGTCATAATCATCACATCGAAATTCAAAGGTCCGTCTAGATATCCAAGAGCACGGCAGGTCTCAGTTATCTCTTGTGTCACAAGGTCCTGACACGCTTTGGAAAGACCCGCCGGAAGACTGTGGCCGGTGGGCACAAAGTTTTTCTTATGCTTGGTGGTTATCTGAGCAAAAACCAACGCCCCATTCTGCATAAAGCCGTCACCACCAACCTCAGTTCCCTGGAGATAGTGTTCCAGACAGATCATGCCACTTTTAGAAAACTGCCGCGCAAAGGCCACCGCGTTACAAAGATTTTTCTCGTTGAGGTCTTTGACAAGAGAGACACCACGAGAACTGCTGGAATCTGCAGGTTTGCAGATGACCGGCTCATGAAGATTTTTAACCAACGAAGGCAAATCGCCTTCTCGCGGTACGACTTGAAACATCGGATGATTTAAACCAGCTTTTTCTTGTACAGAACGAAATTCGGCTTTATTGATCATCTTTTTAACAGCAGCAGGATTCGCTCCAGCGAGACCAAATTCGGCAGCAACAAGCGCTGCCGTCACAACGGCAACTTCGGAAAACGTGACAATTCCGTGAATTCCCAACTCAATGGCCCTATCAAGAACCGACTGAAAATCGGTGACATCACAATGAACAAACTGATGAGAAAACCGATGTCCTGGATTCAATGGCAGATAATCGACGGTTATGACATGATGCCCCAACTGAGCCGCGCATTGAATTGCCGGAATGGAGAAAGCACTGGCCCCGAGGAACATCAGTTTAAGAGAGGCTGTTTTATGTTTGGCACAGAAACTCACGAATAAAACCAGACCTAAAATTGAATCACGTTATCTAATTCAGAACAAAGCTATTATTGCAAAATACTATAGCTCACAGAAATTAGAACACAAACATAAAAACAGTCTCAGCATTAGACATAACAAGGGATATCGCCTTCGGCAAGAACTGCAAAACGTCCCTCGCCGTCTTTTATTCTTCCAGCATTCAACAACGGTAGTCTGCATTTCACGACAGGCAATCCTCTCTTTGCACGTTCAGTCCTCAGGGGCTTAGCTGAATCACATCGCCCGAACAAAACAATTTTGCATCACGGGGGAAAAACTTTTATGCTGCAACCAATCTTGATCCAGCCCTGTGGAGGTATGTGATGTCTCTCGAATGGTCTCTTTTGTTGTCGCAAAATCGTGTTGATCAACCCGCCTCATCTTGCGCAGATAATGATGAGCGCAGTCCTTTTGAAACCGATTACGACCGAGTGGTTTTCTGCGAACCATTTCGCCGTTTGGCCAAAAAAACTCAAGTTCATCCACTGGCTCCCAATGACCATATCCACAACCGATTGATCCATTCCATCGAAGTGGGCAGTGTGGGCCGTTCTCTCGGTAAAAAAGTTCAATCGTTTCTCGCCAGGCAACATCCGGAGCAGCTCGCGTTGTTCAAGGATATCGGCCAGATTATTCAGGTGGGCTGCCTGATTCACGACATCGGCAATCCCCCATTCGGCCACGCCGGAGAAAATACCATCCGAGAATGGGTGGCCAAACATCAGGAACTGGTCTTTAACAACCGGGTCGACGAACAGACCCGTAAAGATCTGTTGCTTTTTGAAGGCAATGCCCAGGGCTTTCGCCTTGCCGCCCGTAAGGATAACGGACCGTACGGCTACATGCGCCTGACCTATGCTTCGCTTGGCGCAATGATTAAATATCCGTGGACCAGTGACGACCCACGGGCCGGTGCCAAGAAAAAATTCAATGTATTCGCCAGTGAAAAAACGATCTTTGACGACATGGTCACCACCATGGGATTACGCCGTAGCGATGGCAGTGTCGCCCGCCATCCCCTGTCATTTCTCACCGAGGCGGCCGACGATATCTGCTATCGTCTGCTCGACATGGAAGATGCCGTGTCCATGCGGATTTTTGCCGAGGCTCCCATCAAAAAACTGTTTCTTCACCTGGCAGGTTGCCCCGACGACACGTGGAAACCAACAGCTATGGCACGCAGCGAAGCAATCAATGCCTTGATCAACGAAACCCTGCGGGTGTTTGTTGACGATTATCCAGCCATTCTCAACGGTGAACGGGAAGCCGATCTGAAAAGTAACTTTTCCGATCACTTCCGTGACGCGTTTGAAGAAATCGGTATGCTCTACACCACCATCTTTTCTCATCGCTCCAAACTCGGCTATGAAATCGGCTCGTACAAAATGCTCGGTCGTATCATCAAAGCGTTTGTCCTTTCCGCCCAGTCCTTGTGTGATCGAGGGAATTACAGCGACCTTGAGTTCATTTCCCAGCGCTGCTTCAACCTGGCCTGGGATGACGATTACATCAAAAGCAATGCTGATCAGCCTTATCAATGGTGGTTACGTCAAATCTTCGATTTTGTCTCCGGTCTTACAGACAATTACGCCATCCAGATTTCCGGGGAAATCGAAGGGATTTTGCCCCCCTGATTTACAACCGTTAAAAAAACATTAACCTGAAAAGCCCTTTTTTGTTGCGCGCTTAGCATGGATAAGGCAAGCTGTTCTCTATGCCGAAATCAGCCTTTAATGCCATTCGCAACAGCGTCAGTTCTTTTCTTGGCGGGGCCGGAGTGTCCTTCACCGAAACAGAGGAATGTGTCGGTTGTGGCGAACACGATAAAGACCTGGTCATCGATATCAAAATTGATGGGATCAGCTACCGTTTTTGCGCCCAGCGTGAGGCACTGGCATTTACACCCACAGAGGAGAGTTTCATTCAGGAACTGCTCACGGCATTGGAGGGATTATTCTCCGGATTTACCGCCAAAGGCTATGCGGCTCACTTTCGCACCGCTCTGCTCACATCCTTGATGGACATTGCTGTCGCCCGCTATATCCGAGATGACCGTAAAGGGGTGTTCTGGACGACACAAAACCTGATCCAGCTACTAAAGAAACTCTCTTATCAGCGCTACGAAGGTGTCCCGGCGACCACCGGCTTTCTCATCTACCGCAACCAGCTTGAAGACCTGCTGCCGCTGCTGAGCAAGACCCGTTACACCTGGTTGGACCTCGGTGAAGACCGCAAACGGATCAACGCCAATTTCTTTGTCAATCCGTTGTCCTACCGCTTTGTCGATGGTCTGCGCGCCCTGTACATCTCCGACATCCGTATGAATGTTAAAGGGACCATTCGCACCAGCAGTCCGGGACCACGCGACTCCATTGATCAACTGTCCAACAGAGAAACCCTGTCGTTACTTGAAAAAGCCGGTTCAGGGGCTTTTGCCGTCTTTGTCAACGAGGCTTCGGAAGTTGAGGTCGTTCTCGACAGCGACAAACTGCTGGTCTGGCGCAAAGGGGACTGGGGCATTTTCGATCCGGATATCTTCCGCGTCTTTCTCAGTGGCTATTTTGACAAGCGGGCGATTGATGTGCTGATCTGGTCGGTGTACGCTCTGTCCAAGTCCCGCCACGGCACCGTAATCCTGATCAGCAATGAAAAAACCGACCTACAGGAGCTGCGGAAAGGTTCGGTGGGCGGCCGTGACCCTCTCAGCCGCGCGTTAATCCGCCACGTTTGCGGCACGCGCATCGGCGTATTGAAACGCTCCGGCGAACTGATGCGCATCCTGTCATCGGACGGTTTGACCGTCATCAACCGCAAGGGAAAACTGCTCGACACCGGCGTGATCATTGATACCTCCAAGGCAGGTGATCTGGTCACCGGCGGCGGTCGCACCACGGCAGCAACGGCCGCCTCTCATTACGGTCGGGTCATCAAGGTTTCAGAAGACGGCCCCATCGAACTATTTCACAACGGCCAGCTGATCTACCGTTTCGGTTAAGAATCAGGAGGAAATCATGACAAGCATGGGACAACAACGTTGGGTCGTTGTCACCGGAGCTTCCAGTGGGATCGGCAAAGAGATCGCCCTGACCCTGTATCAATATGACTATCGGGTGATTGCCACGGCACGCCGTGAAGAAGATCTGGAGTCACTTCAACGGCTGGGCCTGACGACCTGCGCTTTGGAACTGGCCGACGCCCCCAGCGTTGAGCAGGCCCTCAAGACCATTCTTACCCTGTGTGACAACAATCTCTACGCTCTGATCAATAATGCCGCCTACGGCCAGCCCGGCGCTGTCGAGGACCTCAGCCGTGACAGCCTTGAGCAACAATTTGCCGTCAATCTGTTCGGCACCCACCAGCTTACCGTCGGCCTGCTTGACGCACTGAAGCACTCACCAGGTGGCCGACTGATCACCATCAGTTCCGTTCTCGGGCTGGTGGCATTCCCCTGGCAAGGGGCCTATAACGCAAGCAAATTTGCTCTCGAAGGCTTGACCGACACCTTGCGCCTTGAACTGGCGTCTTCTCCGGTCAAGGTGAGTCTCATCGAGCCGGGTCCGATCCGCAGTTCTTTTCGCAAAAACGCGTTAAACGCCTTTAAGAAGGATATCAACTGGCAGTCCAGCAGCCATGCCGAGGATTACCGTCGTGTGACCAACTACTATGCGGCCAGTGACCACCCGACCCCGTTTACCGGCTCACCGGCATTGGTCACGAAACGAGTGCTTCACGCCCTGAGCAGTGATCGTCCGCAACCCCACTATTATGTGACAGTGCCCACCTATGTGCTGGCCTTGTGCCGTCGTCTGCTTCCGGGACGCTGGCTGGACCGGTTACTGATCAAACTGGGTGCCATGCGCTAGCAAAAGCACCATTTCGTCATCCCGAAGGAGTGCCGCAACGATGGGACAGTGGTTGAATCGACGTAACGTCATCTTATGCGTGATGATTCTTGGATGCGCTCTCTGCGGCTGCACACCGCCGACCCGCACCCCTTTGCCGATCCTGTCGTACACGCAAAACCCCAGACAACCCAATCTGCTCGTTATTCTTCGCGGCATCGGCGGAGATTCGGATGATTTTGAACGCCTCGGCGCCATTGATGCGGTGCGCCGTCACGGACTGCCGTTTGACGTTGTCGTTCCCGACGCCCATTACGGCTACTATAAGAAGCGGATTCTTATCGAGCGTCTTTATGACGATGTGATTGCCCCGGCCAAGCAACAAGGCTATCAGCAGATCTGGCTGGCGGGCTTTTCCATGGGTGGACTCGGTAGCCTGCTCTACGTCCGGGAACGCGCCCAGGACATTGACGGCATCCTGCTTATCACGCCGTTTCTCGGCTGGGACGCCATCATTCACGAAATCAAAGACGCCGGAGGCGTCGCCAACTGGCACCCCGGCCCTTTTGATCCCGTCGAAGACTGGCAACGCATGCTGTGGAGCTGGATCAAAAACTATCAGCAGGACCCCACAATTGCACCACCTATTTACCTGGGCTATGCCGAGGATGACGGCGTTGCCGATGAGGGCCCGCCACTGCTGGCCACCGTCCTGCCGCCTTGCCGAAGTTTTTACATTCCCGGAGGTCACGACAACAACGTCATGCTGGCGATCTTCCGCCATCAATTGAACGATCTCAGCCAACGGCTGTCCGTGAAAACCGGACAATGAATGCTCTAAGATGTCCGACAAAACCTCAGCAACGATGTGGTTTGTCTCATTTTGCGTTACAATGACAATTTAGACAGGATTGAACGTATCCGATCCTGTTCTTAAAACCGTCTGCTCACCGTCTGCCCAGCGGGCATGATGCTTTGACTGTTCACGCGAGGGGATTTCACCGATGTCAGCACTGCGTTCCTTGACGATTGTACTCCTGATCCTTTTAGGGCTCTCTGCGGCTGTTCATGCCGCCAATACTCCTTATGTGCCGGAAGACTTGCAGCCGTGGCAGCAATGGGTGCTCGAACAACATCCGCAACAAGCCTGTACCCTGCTGTGGAACAGCCGTGACCAGCATCGCTGCCAGTGGCCCGGCAGCCTGACACTCACAGCCAATGAGAGCGGTGCTAACTTTGAACAGTATTGGGAGCTGGAACGGCCCGGCTGGGTGCAACTACCTGGAGACAGCCGGTTCTGGCCACAACAGGTCAAAGTCAATGACACGGCAGCCACCGTTCTGCGCCGAACGGTGGCCGATAACGAACAGCCCGCAACAGACAGGCAACAATGCCCTTCATTGTGGCTGGATGCCGGACGCTATGAGATCAGCGGGCGTTTTCACTGGAGCAGCTTGCCGGAGACCCTGCAGGTTCCTCAAGGAACGGCCCTGCTGAAACTGACACGCAACGGACAGTTCATCCACCAACCGCAGATGGACGGCAACGGCCTGCTGTGGCTAAACAAGGGCGACCAGAACCCTGAGGCTGTTCAGGACAACGTCAGCTTCCGTGTTTTCCGTCATGTTGCCGACACTATTCCCCTGGTTCTCACCACCCGTATTCAACTGCACGTGTCCGGTCAAGCACGCGAAATGCGTACCGGCATCATGTTGCCGCAGGGGTTTATCCCCCTGGCATTGAACAGCCCGCTTCCCGCCCGACTCGAAAATGACAGCACACTACGCATCCAACTCAAACCCGGCAATTGGACCCTGCAGTTGTCCGCCCGTCATCAAGGCCCCATCGATGCCCTGACCATGCCGTCCCCTGATGGCCCATGGGCCGATGAGGAAATTTGGGCCGTGGAAGCCCATCCTGAATTGCGCGTCATCAGCATCGAAGGCGCCACGGCCATTGACCCGGCGCAAACCGGCATGCCGGGAGAATGGCGCAATTTACCGGCCTACCTGATGACACCGGATACACAGCTCAACCTGGTGATGCGGAAACGCGGCGATAGCGATCCAGCCAGCGACCGTCTGCAAATGGACCGAACCCTCTGGCTCGACTTTGATGGTGGCGGCTACACCGTCAAAGACCGGATCAGCGGTGAACTGAAAAGCCGTTCACGCCTTGAGAGCAGCCCGGTTCTGCAACTCGGTCGCGTCAGCAGTCATGGCGAGGACCAGTTCATCACCCAGCAACCCGGCGTAACCGGCCCCGGTGTCGAGCTACGTGACGGTCAGGTGTCTCTGGAAGCGGAAAGCCGTCTTCAACCGGAGCAACTCGGCGCAGTCCCAGCCGTCGGCTGGCAATTTAATCCGGAACGCTTGGTGACGCACCTCAATCTGCCGCCGGGATGGCGCCTGATCGAAGCCAGCGGGGTGGACACAGCTTCCATGACCTGGTTACAGCGCTGGACCTTGCTCGACATCTTCATTGTTCTCATTCTCACGTTAAGCTTTGGCCGCCTGTGGGGTGTGACAGCCGGGATTGTTTCGTTACTCGGTCTGGTGTTGGTCTATCATGAGCCGCAGGCCCCTCGTCTGATCTGGTTGCATGTCCTTATCCCCATTGCTCTGTTGCGTGTGCTGCCGGTGGGAAAAATTCGCCAACTCACCCAAGGGTATCGCAATCTGGCCTTGCTCGGGCTGCTGGTTATGATACTTATCTTCAGTGTGCAACAGATCCGAAGTGCGCTCTATCCACAATTGACACCTCATCGGACGCCCATCCACTATGCACAGAACGACATGATGGTGACCACCAGCGACGAGGTGATGATGGAAAAACGTGTAGCCTCCGCACCACTACCGGCCATGCAATCCCTTGGCAAATCCTTGTCTCGCTATCAACCGGACCTCAAAATCCAGACCGGTCCAGGATTACCTCAATGGCAATGGCAGCAAGTGGATTTGCGCTGGAATGGCCCGGTCATGGCCGATCAGAATCTCCACCTTTATCTGTTACCGCCATTGGCGACACGCCTGCTGCTGGTTGCCGGGGTCGTGCTCGTGGCTTTGATGTTCATCAATCTGTTCAGTCAGGGGCCGTTACCACGCTGGAAAAGCGAAGCCGAAGACAACACCGCAACAACATCTCTGATCGCTACTTTCATCTGCGCCAGTCTTTTAAGTCTGCTGCTCGGTTTCGGTGCGACTCCCGCTCAAGCGGCATTCCCTTCACCGGAATTACTGGATGAACTTTTTACGCGGCTCAGCGAACCGGCGGCATGCGCGCCCTACTGCACCGCGCTTGACCAATTTGACATTCAGGCGGATTCGCAGCGCCTCAAGCTGGAAATGACCTATCACAGCCAGGTCCCAAGCGCTGTACCGCTGCCCTTTCCGTTGCAGCAACTCTCGGTACAAAGTGTTCAGCTCGACGGCAAAACCCGCATCCCGCTTTACCGCGACCAGCGTCAACAGTTGTGGGCTCGCGTGCCCTCAGGGACACATGTGATCACCCTGCATGCACCATTACCGGACAGCTTGCAACGGCTTCAGCTTCCTGTTCCCATGGCTGCCGGCATGGTTCATCTGACCACGCCGGGCTGGCGCATTGGCGGTATCACTAACGGTCAGGCCAGCCACGGTCCCATTGAGCTGACGCGCCTCAGCGACAGTGAAGAGAAAAAACTGCAACCCGGTGAAGTGCCCGCCTTTGTTCAGGTGGAGCGGGAACTGGTTCTCGGCCTCGACTGGCAGGTACGGACCACGGTCAGCCGTTTAAGCCAGAAAGGTGCCGCTGCCGTTGTCGAAGTCCCTTTACTCACCGGTGAACGGGTCACGGGTCGCGACATCACGGTCAAAGACAATGTCGCCATCATCAATTTGCCTGCCGACACCGAACAGATCCGTTGGCAATCGTCTTTGGAAAAATCGAGCCAGCTGGAGCTGGTTGCCGCCGGCAGTGGCCAGTTCAGTGAAATCTGGCGTGTCAACGCAGACCGGATGTGGCATGTTGTCGGCGATGGCATTCCGTTGATCCACCGCTTCCAGCAAGGCCGCTGGCTGCCGCAATGGTCCCCATGGCCCAACGAGCGCCTGACCCTGACCATCACTCGCCCGGAAGGGATCCAGGGACAGACCGTCACCATTGACAATAGCCGTCTTGAACTCTCTCCGGGACAACGCAGCACTGCCGCAACATTGACGCTCAATATCCGCAGCAGTCATGGGACAGACCATACGATTACCCTGCCTCCGGGAGCGGAGCTTGATGATGTCACCATCAATGGTCGCAGCCAACCCATTAAACAGAATAAACAGAATAAACGGGTGGTCACCCTGCCTCTGGTTCCCGGTGCACAGACCATTGTTCTGCACTGGCATGAACCACAAGGAGTGACCTGGCTGACGCGCACACCGAACATCAATCTCGGCACTGCGCATGTTGAAAGCCATCTCATCCTCAAACTTCCGGCAAACCGCTGGGCGCTGTTTGTCGGAGGACCTGTGATGGGACCCGCAGTCCTGTTCTGGGGTGTTCTCCTCGTTATTCTGGTGGCTGCCGTCCTGCTGGGGAAACACGCTCCGACCCCATTACGCTGGTGGCACTGGCTCCTGCTGTGTGCCGGCTTGAGTCAAGCCAGTCTTCCGGCGCTGCTGCCGGTTGTCGGCTGGCTGATTCTGCTCGGGCTGCGCCGTGATCATCATGACAAGCTGAGCACCCCGTTACGTTTCAATCTGGCGCAATCCACTCTGGTCGTGCTCAGCTTCATTGCCTTGCTGACGATTCTCAGTGCCATACAGCAAGGTTTACTCGGACTACCGGAAATGCAGATCGCCGGCAATAATTCCTCCGCCTGGAATCTGCGCTGGTATCAGGATCGCAGCCAAGGCTTTATGGCGGAGGCCTGGGTTGTTTCCGTACCGATGTATGTCTATCGTCTGCTGATGCTTCTCTGGGCCTTATGGCTGGCATCGGCCCTGTTACGCTGGATCAACTGGGGCTGGGAGAGTTTCAACTGTGGCGGATTATGGCAAAAACTGCCGCCGCGACAACGCCGTCAACCGCGTCAAAGCGGTCAAACCAAAAACGATTCCGCCTCCTTAGAAAAAAAGCAGGTTGAGCAGCCCCTTTCGACGGATGAATCGGTTCAGATAACCGCCGAAACACCGGAAAACCCGATTTCCGCCACGCCGGATGAGGAACTTTCTTTTGTCATCGAAAGTGCCTTCCCCGATGAGGATAAAAAGAAGGAGTAACGTATGGAACAACTGGATCATATAACCGCCGTTATCGCCCTGAGTATGGGCGCGGCCTGGGCCAGCGGCATTAATCTCTACGCCACGATCCTTATGCTTGGTCTGATGGGTAATTCAGGCGCTATGGTGCTGCCGGAAACACTGCAGATTGTTCAGGAACCGATTGTCATCGGTGCCAGCGGCCTGATGTATGTCGTGGAGTTCTTTGCCGACAAGTTTCCCGGCGTTGATACCGGCTGGGATACCATCCACACATTTATCCGCATTCCCGCCGGAGCCGCTCTGGCAGCAGCCGCGACCGGCGGTGTCGATCCTTCTGTCAGTCTGGCGGCGGCCATCGTCGGCGGGACCCTGACAGCGGCAACCCATGTCACCAAGGCCGGATCACGCGTCCTGATCAATACCTCTCCCGAACCGGTGACCAATTGGGCCGCATCTCTCAGTGAGGATGTCGCGGTCATCGGCGGGCTATGGGTAGCCCTCAATCATCCCATGGTGTTTCTCGGACTACTCATCGTATTTATTCTGCTGCTGATCTGGTTGCTTCCCAAACTGTGGCGCGGCATCAAACGTCTGTTTGCGGCCATCGGCCGCCTGTTCTCCGGGGAAAAACCCGTTATTGATGAGCCGCCGCAAATCGAGCCACCGGCCTGATCACCCAAGGAGTTACTATGTTTGAATCGGTTGAACTCGGCCAACAGGTCGATAAGCAGCACTACAAAGAAGCCGTTGAACAACTACGGACTCAACTCATTACGGCGCAGATTGCCTGCCAGAAAGCGCCGGGGCCGATCATACTACTCATCTCCGGTGTGGATGGCGCAGGCAAAGGTGAACTGGTCAACGCCCTCGGCGAACTGCTCGACATGCGCAATGTCGTTATCCAGACCTTCTGGGAGACCAGTGATGAAGAACAACAGCGTCCCGATCACTGGCGATTTTGGCGGGCACTACCAAAACGTGGCCAGATCGGTATTTTTTTCGGTGCCTGGTACACGGACCCGATGCGCCGCTACGTGGATGGTAAAGCCGATGAGTTTACCCTTGAGCACGACATGCGCCGCGTTGTCCGCTTGGAAAAAATGCTCGCAGATGATCATGCTCTGATCCTCAAGTTCTGGTTTCACCTCAGTGCCGACACACAGAAAAAGAAGCATCAAAAACTGGAGAAAAAACATAAAGAGTCGCCGGAGATGATCAAACGGGCCATGTGGCATTTTGATCACTACACCCGCATTCGCGATGCCGCAGAGCAATCCATCCGTCATACCGACCGGGCGCAGGCCCGCTGGTATCTCATCGATGCCAGCCATAAACGCCATCGTCAGTTGCGCGTGTTCACCATTCTCAACAAGGCACTGCAAAACTTTGCCGAACAGACTCACAGCCCGGTCGTTGACGATGCCATTATGGAGGTGGATAGCGCACCGGTCCTCAACAGTGTTGATTTGACCGTCAAACTATCACCCGACGCTTATCGCGACCAGCTCGAGGATTATCAGACACGGCTGCATAAACTGATCTGGCAGGCGTACAAGAAACGCTTGTCCATGATCCTGCTGTTTGAAGGTTGGGATGCTGCGGGCAAAGGCGGCAGTATACGCCGCATCGCCAACGCCATGGATCCGCGACTGGTCCAGCAGATTTCCATCGCCGCACCCACCGATGAGGAAAAAGACCACCATTATCTGTGGCGTTTCTGGCGACACCTGCCCCGAGCCGGCATGGTCACCATCTATGATCGCAGCTGGTATGGACGGACTTTGGTGGAACGCGTGGAAGGTTATGCCCATCCGGCAGAATGGAACCGCGCGTACGAAGAGATCAATGAATTTGAGCAACAACTGATTCAGGCACCAACGCTGCTGCTCAAATTCTGGCTGCATATTGATCAGGAGGAGCAGCTACGCCGCTTTAAAGAACGGGAAGTCACACCATGGAAACAGCATAAGATCACCGATGAAGACTGGCGCAATCGCGATAAATGGCCCGATTACGAACGTGCCGTCAATGAAATGATCAGTCGGACCAGCACCCGGGAAGCACCTTGGCAGCTTATCGCCGCTAATGATAAAAAATACGCACGTATCGCGGTTCTGCGCCACACGGTCGAACAACTTGAAAAGATGCTCAACGAGGGCAAAAAATGAAACGATTTTATCTGCTGTTTTTAGGAAGTGCCATCCCTTTTGCTGTAATTATGTTTGCCATCGCCATCAGTGACAACTCATGGCAGCGCGCCCTCGCTCTGGCGGTCATCATGGGATTTCTGTTCGGCTCCGGCATTGCTCAGGGATTAAGCTGGTGGCTTGATCGACGGGATAAAAACAAACGGGACTGAGCATGCTGTCAACACAACCAGCGTTTTCCTCCTGGTCGTTTGGCAAAAGCACGTTTTTCCACGAACGTATCCAAAATCGTTACGACCAATACTGAGCAATCCATTTGGACGGCAACACTTTGTGATGCGGCTTGTTGCGCGAATAACCCGCCAAGGCTTCATGGGGATTGGGACGACCATGAAACGCAACGATACTCGCCTTGGCCGGTGGTGTTTGCGCTTGGAGCAGCCAATTCATCGGAAATGGCCTCTGTAAATGGCGTTTAAAACTGATGACCCACTCTCCAGGCCAATAACACATGTACGGACGGATACAATGGGTCAGATAGGTCTGTGGCGGATGAAAGTTGGCCAGCGCCCAATCCATCTCGCGCAGATACTGTTCATAGATAAAACCAAAACACTTGGCCTTAAAACGAAATACCGACGAATTGCCGATTTCCGGTCGATTGCGCAGAAGCGTCTTATGCGGTGCAATCCAATTGTGGATAATCGGGACCGAATCGGCATCGCCAAAATCAAAAAATGGATCCAGAGGGCCGGTGATCAGAAGATCGAGGTCAAGAAACAAACACAGCCCTTCTAACGGCAGATCATCACGGAACAGGGAAATTTTTCGCCAGTTACACCATTCATGAGATGAAGGCGCATCAAAATGGGGCAATGGCACTGTCTCGATAAACGGTTCGATCCCTTCGGGACGTTCGGTAAAGCAGACAAAACGCGCTGGACGCTGTAAGTTTTTCGCCACACTGTGATAAAGACGATTGACGTACTCCGCTCCGTACTTATCGCCCCATTTGATGGTGATGACGTTAACGATCTCCTGCTGCGCGTTTTCTGACATATTTTTTCTCCATAACAAAGAATGTGACACGGCGCTATTAGAGCCCATTCTCAAGGGAGAAGTTTAATCTTTTGTTAATTTATTGTGCTAATTTATTGAGATTCGATGTGGTGAGATCCAAATCAGGAAACAAGAGGAACGATTTAAAATTGAGAACTGATTACAGAGAGGATGAACGCATGGTATTTAAAGACATTGTAATAACTATGGTTTGTCTATTTCACATTGCACGATAAAACACAACAAAGGAACAAACAACCAGCATACTGCTTACAATATATTTAAACCTATCCGAACTGATCAGTGTCAGTTGCCTAGAACCAAGATAATTTCCAACCCCAGCCCCGAGACTGGCAAGAAGGCCATAAACAACAACTTCCCTCGTGTATAAGCCGAGAGAAAAATATGCTGCCATTTTGACGAGCTGCATCAACAGTGTTGTACATGCCTTCGTACCGATCAACGATTCTTTCGTGAGGCCATACCCAAGATATAAAGGGTTCATAAAAGGCGCCTGTACCAACAGCGCCTGACATGAACGAAGAGACAAACCCACCAAGAGGGAAATATCGAGCTTTTAGGGGGGAAAAATTGGTTTTTTTTCTCAGAAACGGCCAGAGTCCTACAAAAAGATAGAATCCAGAAAGAAATAGAGCAAGACAGGTCTGGTTGACATAAACAATCAATGAGGCGCCAGAGATAGCACCAATAACGATACCTGGCAGCACCAGCTTCGCCACTTTCCAGTCAATATGCTCTTTATACAAATATATCCGCTGACCGCCAGAAAAAGCTCCTGCAATACTGACGGCAGGCACCACAAGAGTTATCGGTATAATCAGTCCCGCCAAGGGGACAAAGAGCATTGCACCGCCGCCGCCAGCCATCGTACTGATAAACCATGAAAGCGAGCCAATGGCAAAGACCTCAAACACCTTTTGTCTCCACAGAATGACAAAAAATTAACCGACGTATGAACAGAATCTCTTTTCAGATATTCCTTGGACTATTGAAAACACGAACAGCCAGGAAAACAATTATGTATACATATTACAGCAATAGAAAAATACGATAGCGAGGCAAAAATGAACAGTTTTTTTCTAACAAATCAATATTTTTAGACAAAAAAAAGCCCGTAAGCGGAAGAGGTTGCCAACGGGTCTTTTCTCAATTTTTTCAGGTTCACCGCAGCAGTAGATTAAACATCACCCCAATGCCACATCCAGTGTCATCATAATGGCGAATCCGCACATGGCCCCGACGGTTGCCAAGTCTGTATTGCGGGCCAGCTGTGACTCTGGGATAACCTCCTCCACCACTACATAGATCATCGCTCCGGCGGCAAAGGATAACGCATAGGGTAACAGCGGCTCCATCCAGATCACAGCCACAGCACCGAGCACCCCGGCAATGGGCTCAACCATACCGGAGAGCTGACCATACCAGAAACTTTTGGCGCGAGACATTCCCTCACGTCTCAAAGGAACGGAAACAGCCGAGCCCTCGGGAAAATTCTGAATACCGATACCGACTGCAAGAGCGATGGCTCCGGCGAGTGAGGCGGACGGCAAGTCGGCAGCCAGAGCACCAAAAGCAACACCGACAGCCAGCCCCTCGGGGATATTATGCAGAGTAATCGCCAGGCATAACAGAGTACTGCGTTGCCAACTGGTCTTAATTCCTTCGGCTTCAGACATGGGAAAGCCGGAGTGTAGATGAGGCAGGAGCTTATCGACCAGCCATAAAAATGCGCCGCCGGACAAAAAACCCACCGTCGCCGGAATCCACGGCGTACCACCAGCATTTTCGGTCATTTCAATCGCCGGAGAAAGCAACGACCAAAAACTGGCCGCAATCATGACACCGGCTGCGGCACCAAGCATGCCGTCGAGCAGCTTACGATTGATGGTTTTGAAAAATATAACGACGCTGGCCCCCAGGGCCGTCATAAACCAGGTGAACAATGTCGCCATCAGGGCTTGCATCACGGGTGTGAGACTCAAAAACCAATCGTACATGAAAACTCCTTTTCAGCCAGTTAGCGCTGATTATCAGTCATATCCAACGGCACAATCCACTCGTCAAACTGTTCGTCAGTGACATAGCCCAGAGCCAACGCCGATTGGCGCAAGGTGAGTCCTTCGTGATGCGCTTTCTTCGCAATGTGTGCCGCCTTGTCATAACCAATATGCCGATTCAGTGCCGTGACCAGCATCAGGTTTTTATCCAGATTTTCACTGATTTTTTCCTGTTGAGGTTCAATACCGACGGCACAATGATCGTTGAAGGCGAGGCAGGTATCCGCAAGAAGCTCACAACTTTCAAGCACGTTGTGAACCATGACCGGCTTGTACACGTTGAGCTGAAAATTCCCCTGACTACCCGCAAAAGCCACGGCTGCATCGTTACCAAACACCTGTGTGCAAACCATGGTCATCGCTTCACACTGAGTGGGGTTGACTTTGCCGGGCATAATAGAGGAACCGGGCTCATTCTCGGGGATCACCAATTCGCCGATGCCACATCGTGGCCCGCTGGCCAGCCAACGCACATCATTGGCCATCTTCATCAAACCGCCAGCCAGAGTTCGTAAGGCCGCTGAGCAGTGCACCAGGGCATCGTGGGCGGATAACGCGAAAAATTTGTTATCGGCACTACGAAACGGATAGCCACTCTCTTCAGCGATATAGGCTGCTGTCTTGTCGCCAAATTGCGGATGGGCATTGAGACCGGTACCGACGGCAGTACCACCGATGGCCAGATCATAAAGCCCAGGCAAAGAATCACGAACAGCCTGGACACCAAAATCAATCTGCGACACCCAGGCGCTGATCTCCTGTCCCAGAGTGATGGGAGTGGCATCCTGCAGATGGGTCCGTCCCACCTTGACGATACTGTCGAACTGCTCCGCCTTGGCGGCGAGGGTATCGCGCAGCTGGGTGACCGCCGGGAACAGGACCGATTCCAGTTGATCAACAACGGCAATGTGCATGGCTGTCGGAAAGGTATCGTTTGAGGACTGGCCACGATTGACATGGTCATTGGGGTGGACCGGCACCTTGGATCCCATGATACCGCCCGCCAACTCAATGGCGCGGTTGGAGATGACTTCATTGGCGTTCATGTTGGACTGTGTTCCGGAGCCGGTTTGGAAGACGACCAAGGGGAAATGCTCATCGAGAGTCCCTTGAATCACCTCGTCGGCAGCCCGACAAATCAGGTGGGCCAGATCTTCGGGCAGCTCGCCAAGTTCAGCATTGGCCCGAGCAGCAGATTTTTTCAGAATCCCGAGTGCCTTGATCACTGGACGCTGCCATTGAAAACGGCTGACGCCGATGGGAAAATTGCCGATAGAGCGTTGTGTCTGAGCGCCCCAATAACGGTCGGCCACGACATCAATGGCCCCCATGGAGTCGGTTTCTTTACGATATGTGGTCATGGTTCCTCCTGATATGCGAAAACATCGGATCATCACGTATGGGTTCTTGAGAATAGTAACAGAAATATCACTGCCTTGAACCCGATTAATGTATTGCAACCGTGCCCGGCAGACGAAAGGAAGAAACGTGGAGATAAAAAAAGCCAGCCGGATGGGAGACCGGCTGGCCAATTGCAGGGTAGGACACTGATTTTTTTACTTTTTCAGATAAGCCTTTTCCAGAACCTGGGTCAGTTCCGGTTTCTTCTTATCGACCTGGAAGATGACCGTCTCTCCGTGAGGTCCGGCACCAAGCAGGGTTTTGGTGTAAGGGAGGTGTTTGTGGGTCGAGAATTTTTCATTCATCGTCGCATCGCCGATGACAAAGATACGTCCTTTGTATTTCCAGGCGGTGTAGATGTCATTGCTTTCAAGCATCCAGGCGATCTCGTTGAACGTCGCCATCAGATTTTCCGTGTAGGCGGGATCTTTCTTGTTTACATCGTAAATGACTGTTTCACCTTGGGGACCGGCACCCAAAGTGGTCTTGGTATAAGGCAGATGTTTGTGGGCGACGAAAGAGGATTTTGTTTTTTCATCGCCAATGACATACAGGCGATTGTTGTAGCGATAAACGGCAATATCCTTCTGATCGACATTGAGCTCTACCGGACGTTCCTCGACAACCGCTTCGGTTGTCTTTGCCGTTTCGGCTTTAGGCTGAGGCATACAGCCCGCCATGCACAACAAAACACTGAAAACCGTCAAAACCCGAATAACCATAGCGTCGTTCTCCTCGTTAAAAATGTCTGGAAAGATAACGACGCTACTGTGAAAAGTTGGTGTTAGGATTTTGCTCAGCCCCGGTCAGAAATTGATGAACTTCCTACAAATAAATCGCTAGCGGTTGTTACCGCCGCTGTTTTTACCCTGCCCTTTCCCTTTATCAGGCGTGTTCTTACCTTGCCCTTTTCCTTGTTTTTTATCTCGTCCAGAGTCGTTTCCGTTATTGTCATAGAGGACAAATTCCCCCTGACGAATGCGGTGAAATTCAGCAGAACCCGGCTTGATGCCCAACTCCTGCGCCAGTTGCCCCCATCCTTTATCATGACGTTGGCGATAGCGTTCCATGACCTGCTCAAGAGGTACGCGGCTCATATGTGACAACTGCAGACACATAAAGGCATCAGCTGGCGCGCTGACCCGTCGTAAAAGGCCATCCACATCGGGCACCGGCACAGCGAACCTGGAGCTGAGGCGCACAGAGAAATCACGCAGATCCGCACGTGCCCGCACATTGACATCGCTCATAAATCCACTCAAGCTGGCATGAGACAGCTCGGCTGCAAAAATCGCAGCGACAACAAAACAGACGATGGTTGCCGTTCGTTTCATAATCCCTCCGTGATTCGCTGCACGATTTCCTGTCAGCTATTTTCCACCGAGAACTTTTAGAATTTCAGCAGTTTTCTGTTCCATCAGGGCCTGATCACCACGGGATTCGACATTCAGGCGAACGACGGGTTCGGTATTGGACATGCGCAAGTTAAACCGCCACTGATCAAATTCGAGGCTGACACCGTCGGTCAAATCTTCGCTGATGGCGTCGGGTTTGTAATGGGCACGAACACGTTCAATGCTGGCTTTGGCATCCTCCACCTGACGATTGATCTCGCCACTGGCCGGGAACAGAGCAATCCGTTGATCAACCAGGCTTGACAGACTGTTGCCGGTACGGCCCATGATTTCAAGTACCAGCAACCAGGGAATCATGCCGCTGTCGCAATAGGAAAAGTCGCGAAAATAGTGATGGGCACTCATTTCACCACCATAGATCGCGTCTTCCTGTCGCATCCTCTCCTTGATGAAAGCATGTCCGGACTTACACTGGATCGCCTGACCTCCCGCCTCGCTCACCATGTCGATGGTGTTCCACACCAGACGGGGATCATGAATAATTTTGGCGCCGGGATTACTTTGCAACAAAGCCAGGCCCAGCAAGCCAACCAGATAGTACCCTTCAATAAAACGTCCGGTTTCATCAAAAAAGAAGCAACGATCAAAATCGCCATCCCAGGCGATACCGACATCCGCCTGATGCTCTTTAAGGGCTTGCAACGTAGAGGCACGGTTTTCCGGCAGGATAGGGTTGGGAATCCCGTTGGGGAAATGGCCATCCGGTTCATGATGAACCTTGATAAAATCGAAGGGCAGATATTTCTCCAACCGGTCAATCGTCGGACCGGCGCAACCGTTTCCGGCATTCACCACGACCTTGAGCGGCTGCATGGCAGACACATCCACATAGCTCAGCAGATGGTCAATATAGTCCTGCGTCACATCCAGTAGTTCGACCGTGCCACAGCGCGATGGTTCACTGAAGCGGTTGGCCGCCACCATGGCCTGAATCTCCTTGAGACCGGTGTCGCTGCTGATCGGTCGGGATTCCCCACGAACCAGTTTCATGCCATTGAAATCCATCGGATTATGGCTGGCCGTGACCATGATACCGCCATCCATTTTCTGGCTGAAGGTGGCAAAATAAACTTCCTCCGTGCCACACAGGCCAATGTCATAAACATCGACTCCGGCGTCGGTCAACCCTTTGGCCAAAGATTGGCATAACGACAGACTGGACAAACGCACGTCACGGCCGACAACCACTTTACCCGGTTTGAGAAACTCCGCGTAAGCACGTCCGATGCGGTAGGCAATGTCTTCATTGAGTTCATCAGGCAAACGCCCGCGAATGTCATACGCTTTAAAACAGGTCAACTCCATTGAGGTTTCACCTTTCATCATCTAAATAATGCGACAGAGTGTTCAGGTCAGTCCGGCAGTTGCGCTTCCTGCACTTCAACCGGTTTTAAACGCCAGATATCTTCGTTGTATTCACGCATCGTACGATCTGTTGAAAACCGGCCACTGCGAGCCGTGTTGATCAGACTCATCCGGGTCCAGGCGGCTTCGTCGTTGAACAGTTCAGCAACGCGTTTTTGACACTCCACGTAACTGCGGAAGTCTGCCAGCGTCATCCACGGATCGTGGGGACTGGTCATTGAAGCGATGACATCGTCAAAAATGCCTTTTTCAAAACGGTTAAAATGACCGGACTTCAGCAGCTGCAGAACCAGTTTCAGGTCATCATCACCCGCGATAATCGCCGCAGGACGATAGGATTTGCGCTGGTTTTCCACCTCTTCAGCATGGAGGCCGAACAAAAAGAAATTCTCCTCGCCAACAGCCTCGCGGATCTCCACATTGGCGCCATCCAGGGTGCCAATGGTCACCGCTCCGTTCATCATGAACTTCATGTTGCCGGTGCCGGAAGCTTCCTTGCCAGCGGTAGAGATCTGTTCAGAGAGATCCGCCCCGGCACAAATCACTTCCATCGCCGAAACATTGTAGTCGGGCAGGAACACCAGTTTGAGACGATCACCCACCTCGGGATCGTTATTGATCACATGGGCAACATTATGGATCAGCTTGATGATCTTCTTTGCCATGGCATAACCGGGGGCCGCTTTGCCGCCGATGATCGCACAGCGGTTGGTCCACTGGGCTGGTCGCTCGAACTTGATGCGGGCATAGAGATGAATCAGGTGCAGGACATTGAGCAGCTGTCGCTTGTATTCGTGAATGCGTTTCACCTGGACATCGAACATGGCCTCGGGATTGACGACGATCCCGGTACGCTGCCGCACCAATTCTGCCAATCGCTGCTTGTTATGGTAACGAATCAGCCGCCAACGCAGGCAAAACGCCTTGTCATCCAGATAGTCTTCGAGGCGCGACAACTGCGACAGGTCGGTCAGCCATTGATCGCCGATGACCTCAAATAGCAGTTCACGCAGTTCGGGATTGGCGCAGGCCAGCCAGCGCCGAGGCGTGACACCGTTGGTCTTGTTATTGAATTTCTCCGGCCATAACTGATAAAAATCGTTAAACAACCCTTCACGCAACAGACGGGAATGCAATTCAGCGACGCCATTGACAGAAAAGCTGCCGACCAGAGCGAGATGGGCCATGCGCACCCGGTTGTTCGGATCGATAATCGACATCCGTTGCAGACGCTGCTCATCACCCGGCCACTTCATCGACACTTCGGTAAGAAAACGGCTGTTGATCTCGTAAATGATCTCAAGATGGCGCGGCAGTAACCGCCGCAGCAAGTCAACCGACCACGTCTCCAACGCTTCAGGCAACAAGGTGTGGTTGGTGTAGGCCATGGTGCGGATGACAATGCCCCAAGCCTCATCCCACTCAAGATGCTCTTCATCGATCAGGAGCCGCATCAGTTCAGCAACGGCCAGACTCGGATGAGTGTCGTTGAGCTGGAAGACGTTGTTTTCAGAAAAATGGCTAAAATCCATGCCATGGTTGCGTTTCCAGTGTTTAAGAATATCCTGCAGACTGGCTGAAACCAGAAAATACTGCTGTCGCAAGCGCAGTTCTTTGCCGTTTTCATTGGCATCGTTTGGATACAACACCATGGTGATGCTTTCGGCGTCATTTTTTTCAGCCACTGCTTCATAATAGGACCCGGCATTGAATTCCGACAGATTGAAATCCTCGGCCGAAGCCGCCGACCACAGGCGCAAGGTATTGACAGTCTGATTTTGAAAACCGGCGATCGGCACATCATAGGGGACCGCAAGCACTTCCTCGTCATGATCCCAGTGCACAATCAGTCGGCCGCTGTGGGGTTCTTTGTACATCCGTGTGCTGCCGCCAAACGGAATGACACAGGTGTAGTCGGCGCGTTGTACCTCCCAGGGATATTCGCCATGGCGCAGCCACGGATCCGGGTCCTCCATCTGATAGCCGTTCTGAATCCGCTGACGGAACATGCCGTACTTATAACGCAAACCATAGCCCATCACCGGCAACTGCAACGTGGCGCAGCTATCCATGAAACAGGCGGCCAAACGCCCCAGACCGCCATTACCGAGACCGGCGTCGCGTTCAGCCTGCTCCACCTCCTCCAGCGTCAGGCCAAGGTGGAACAACACCCGCCGCACCGGATCTTCGATATCCAGGCTGAGCAGATTATTAAGCAGGGAACGGCCGATGAGAAACTCCATCGACAAATAATAGGCCTTTTTTGTACCGGCCTGATAATGGGATAACCAGGTATCACGCCAACGGGTCATCAATCGGTCGCGTACGCTGTAGGACAAAGCTTTAAACAGGTAATAGTGTGGTGATTGCAAATGTCGCCCGAAGGTATTGTAGACATAATGCAAAAAGCTCGTCTCCAGGCTCTCATCGTCATTTCCAAGGCACTTCAAGGCCTTACGCACCACCGATGCCGTTTCACGTTCGAAATCAGGAATGACCATCACATCCCTCCTGAACGGTAGATCTGCAGATAACGCGTGGCACTGCGTTGCCAGCTGAAATCTTTGAGCATGCCGTTCTTTTGCAATTGCTGCCAACGACGCGGCCGCCGGAACCATTCCAGGGCACGCAGAAGAGCGGAATGCAGGGCTTCAGCAGATGCCGGAGCAAAGACAAATCCGGTGGCATCACCACTGTGCAGACTCTCTTCCGTCGTATCGACGACACTGTCTTTTAAACCGCCGGTGGCATGCACCACAGGTGGCGTTCCATAATTAAGGCTATACATCTGATTCAGCCCACACGGTTCAAAACGTGACGGCATCAGAAACAGATCACAACCGGCTTCGAGCAGATGAGCCAGTGGCTCTGAATAACCGATATGAACAAAAACCCGCTCAGGGTGACGTTCGGCCAAGTGCCGAAGTTGTTGTTCATAATGGGTTAGTCCGGTGCCGATAAAGACAAAACAGGCATCACTTTCTTCCAGCAAGGACGGCACGATATCAACAATCAGGTCAATCCCTTTTTGTTCGACAAGACGACCGATAAATCCGCATAACGGAGCATTACCCGCCGCTGCAGCATGCTCTGCGGCCAATTGCTCAAGCAGTTGCTGTTTATTGCGCTTTTTCTGGGCGACCCGCCCCTTTTGAACACTGTAAGGATACGGCAGGAGGGGATCGTTGGCCGGATTCCACACGTGGCTGTCCATGCCGTTGATAATGCCGGTCAGACGTCCTTGCTCACGACATTCCTGCAAAACATCATGCATGCCGAAGCCCTGCTCCGGGCGACAGATTTCATCCGCATAGCTCGGGCTGACCGTGGTCACCTGATCGGCGAAGACAATGCCCCCTTTGAGCATCGACAGGCTGTCGTAAAATTCCAGTTTGCTGTAATGCCACCAATGGTCTGGCAATCCAAGTCCGTCGAAAAGCGCGTAAGGAAAACACCCCTGATAGGAAAGATTGTGAATCGTAAACACGCTCTGTGGCCGTGGCGCTTCAAGACTTAGAAACGCCGGGACCAACCCGGTTTGCCAGTCGTGACAGTGCACAACATCAGGTTGCCAGCGTAAGCCGATACGATCCATGGATAACTCGACCACAGCCCGGCTGAACAGGGCAAACCGTTCACCATTATCCCACCAGTCTTCGCCATTGTCGTTCTGGTAGGGATTTCCCGGTCGGTTAAAAAGATCGCCGACAGCCAGGAGCCAAACAACGCCACCAAACGATGGATTGACAGCCGACAGAACCTTCACCTCGCGGGCAACCCCACAACCAGTGACCGTAAAAGACGCCAGCTCCTCCACGTCTCCGACGGCGGTAAGAGCATCGAGATAAGCGGGCAGCACAATGCGCACGTCTTCGCCCAAATCATGCAGGGCTGCGGGCAAGCCCGCACTGACATCCGCCAGACCGCCGGTTTTAATAATGGGAAAGACTTCTGAAGTGGCAAACAAAATCTTCATCAGAGATCACCTTCCCATTTCAAAACGATCATGGCCAGAGGCGGCAAGGTCACGACGCCGCTGACAGGACGCCCCATCCACGTCTGATCCTCTGTTTCCAGCGCACCGCCCAGACCGGTGTTGCTGCCACCGTAAATTTCGGCGTCACTGTTGATCAGTTCGCGATAACGTCCACGTTGCGGCAAACCGATGCGATAGCCTTCGCGAACCACCGGGGTAAAATTAAACAGGCAGATAAGCTGCTGATCTCCAGCCTGACGGATAAAACTTAGCACAGACTGCTGATGGTCATGACAGTCTATCCACTCAAAGCCCTGCGATTCAAAATCATGCAGGTGTAGAGCAATTTCCTGCTGATAAAGATGATTCAGGTCACGCATCAGCAATTGAACACCACGATGACCGGGATCATCACAAACCGACCAATCGAGGCTGTAACGACAATCCCACTCATGCCACTGAGCAAACTCGCCGCCCATGAACAACAACTTTTTCCCCGGATGGACCATCATATAGCTAAACAGTAAGCGGAGGTTGGCGCGCTTCTGCCACACATCTCCAGGCATTTTATCGACCAGAGAATGCTTCAGATGAACCACTTCGTCATGGGACAACGGCAAAATAAAATTTTCAAAATAGGCATACATCTGACTGAAGGTCAGTTCGTTGTGATGGTAGGAACGATAGACCGGATTCTGCGAAAAATAGCCCAGCGTATCATTCATCCAACCCATGTTCCATTTCATGGAGAAGCCGAGTCCGCCCATCCAGGTTGGTCGCGACACCATCGGCCAGGACGTGGACTCTTCGGCCATCAGCACGGCACCTGGATATTGCGCATGAATCTCGGTATTGAGCGTCTTGAGAAAGTCGATGGCGTCAAGATTTTCATTGCCGCCATACGCGTTGGGCAGCCATTGTCCGGGCTCACGCGAATAATCCAGATACAGCATGGACGCCACGGCATCGACACGCAGGCCATCCAGATGAAACTCCCGCACCCAATACATGGCGTTTGCAATGAGGAAGTTGCGCACCTCATTGCGGCCGAAATTGAAAATATACGTTCCCCAGTCCTGATGTTCGCCGAGGCGTGGGTCGGCATGTTCGTACAAAGCCGTCCCATCAAAGCGCGCCAGGGCATAGTCATCTTTAGGGAAGTGCGCCGGAACCCAATCGAGAAAGACACCGATGTTGTTCTGGTGACAATGATCGACAAAATAACGGAAATCGTCCGGGTCGCCAAAGCGGCGTGTCGGTGCGTAATAGCCGGTGGTCTGGTAGCCCCACGATTCGTCAAGCGGATGTTCACTGACCGGCAGCAGGTTGATATGGGTAAACCCCATCCATAATACGTAATCAACCAGTCGATGCGCCAGCTCACGGTAGTTGAGAAACTTTCCGTCGTCACGTCGCTGCCAGGAGCCGAGATGGACCTCATAGATACTGACCGGCCGGTGTTGCCAATCGTAGCTGCGCCGTTGCTCCAACCAGTGATGATCCTGCCATTGATGGCTACTGTGGTGAATAATTGAGGCAGTACGCGGCCTCATCTCCATGGCGCGGGCATAGGGATCGGTCTTCTGTTTAACGTTGCCCCACTGGTCGCGAATCTCGAACTTATAGCGGTCATTGCTCTGCAGTCCGGGGATGAATACCTCCCAAACGCCAGACTGACCGCGTGAACGCATAGGATGCCGCAGACCGTTCCAGCCGTTGAAGTTTCCAACCACCGAAACCCGTTCGGCAGAGGGCGCCCATACGGCGAACAGGACTCCCGTAATACCGTCGATCGCACACGTCCTCGCTCCGAGGATATCGTAGAGATACCAGTGACGCCCTTCACCAAACAGGTGTAAGTCAACATCACCAATCTGTGGTAAGAAAGTATAGGGTGAGACGACACAAAACTCGCCAGAGGCTTCTTCCTGCCAGGCAATCTGGTAATGATCACCCAGACGCTGCTTCTCTTCATCACTGAGTATCGCCCTGAACACGCCACTGTCACCAACCGGTTCAAGGTCGGGTCCGCCGACAAGGCGGGCACAGACGGCTGTCGGTAACCATTCACGAATCACCCAGTCTCCTGAAGCGGTTTCATGGTAGCCAAGCAGAACAAAGGGATCATAATGGCGTCCCTGCGCCAGACATTTCACATCGTAATGTTCCGGAGTCAATGGTTCATTTATCATAAAAATTAAGTTATCCATTCAGACGCTGACAACGTTGCAGCCAATCACGAATCGTTGCCGCCAAAGATCCCGGCACCTGGTTCCAGTCGAATTTCCAGGTCCAGTTCCCTTCCACGGTGCCGGGTGTGTTAAGACGTTCACTTTCCCCCAAAGACAGCCAATCCTGCATGGGAATCACCGCCCGCTGTGCAGTCGATCGCAATGCCGCCACGATCAACGGCCACGGCATGTCACCAGCATCAGTGGGCAGGGTTTCAACCACCCGGCGCTGCATGGCCTCATCCAACGACATGAACCAGCCGACGGTTGTATTATTGTCGTGGGTTCCGGTATAAACCACGGAATTTTCCACCTGATTATCAATCCGGTGAGGGTTGTCAGCCATGCCATCAAAACCAAACTGTAAAACAGACAGCCCCGGCAAGTCAAAATCATCACGCAGTGCCACGACCTCCGGCGTGATAACGCCAAGGTCTTCGGCGACAAACGGCATATGCGGGTAATCCCGGCGCAAGGTCTCCAGCAGCGCCCGTCCCGGTGTTTTCACCCAGGTGCCGTCGATAGCGGTTTCCGCTTCTGCCGGAATCTCCCACAGCGCTTCGAGACCGCGAAAATGATCGATGCGCAACAGATCAACCTTGCTCAGTGCCGTAGAGATTCGTTGTCGCCACCACTGAAAACCCTCTTGCTCAAGGCGCTCCCAGTTGTAGTGAGGATTTCCCCAGCGCTGCCCCGTTTCGGAAAAGTAGTCCGGGGGCACTCCAGCAACCACCGTCGGCTTCAGATTTTTATCGAGTTTAAACAACTCCGGGTTGGCCCAGACATCCACACTGTCGTAGGACACGGCAATCGGCACATCGCCAAACAGGGTAATGCCACGCTGATGGGCGGCTTCACGTACCTGACTCCAACGGTGGAACAGATGGTACTGTTCCAGTTTAAGGATTTCAAGCGCCTCCTGGTGACGTTGTCGCACCCCTTCCAGGGCCTGGCTGTCACGAAAACGAAGCGGTTCCGGCCAATCTGACCAGCTCTGTCCGTCAAACTGTCTATGCAGGAGCACAAACAGGGCATAATCTTCCAGCCACCAATGCTGCTGAGCAACAAACTTATCGTAATCCAGCGGATCAACCGCATCCAGTTCTGACGGCAACAACGCCGGATTCAGCGCATGGCACGACAACGACTGATAGGGGGACAGATCTCCATGGGGAACGCCTAACGGTAAAACCTGCCACAGCCCCAATCCAGCGTTGCTCATCCAGTCGAGAAAACGGATCACGTGATGGTCAAGATTGCCTCCGGGTAATGATGTCGGATGCAACAGCACCCCCGCTGTACGCGTCATCCTCTCTCCTTCTATTCAGCTCAGTCGCTGATTTATGCCTGCCAAAATGTTGAGAAATCCCCTTCGGAAACCTCTCGCTCTCGCACGCCGAAAAAAATCTATCCTGTTGCCCCAACAGGGGCACATCTCGCGATCCGTGTAGCCGAGTCCGGAACGCCACGGAACTATATGTTGCGGCGCATGGTTCCGGAATTCTCGGCATCGCCACCACCATGTGACAAAGGATTTTTCAATTTCTGGGGAGGAATTTTCTCCAGCAGTTGATAAAGCCGCATCAGGTGACGACGAAACAGCTGGTCAAAATCACGCACACTGGCCGAGGGATTCTGATCGCCAAACCACCAGAACCAGTCGGAACCTTCACAAACGGCCAACTGCTCGGTGGCCCGTTCAAGTTTATCCTCCGGAAGAATACCGGCTTGCACGACCCGGTCATAGCAATTTTTCGCCTCAACCAGCAAATCCCAGGCCGCATTTTTATCGCGGTCACCAATCCAGGTGGAAAAGGTTCCATAGACCCAACTGCCCGCCTTGATGATCGGGAGTGTCACCGAACTCTCAGTATCCGTTCTCTGTGTTAAATCGCTGAATGTCGCCATTTTTAACGTCGGATGGTTCGTCAGTTTACTGTAGAGCGCCTGAAGGAACTCCTGAGCATTATCCGGATAATATTCCCAGGCATTTTCGCCGTCGAGGATCACGGTGATCACCCGCTCACCACTCTCTTTATCGAAAAATCCACTGATGGTTTCCAGATGGCGGCAAAAGTCGCCGGCCGCATCATTCGCCGCCCAGTTTTTGTATTGAAATCCAATCAGGTCGGATAAACCATCATCACGGAAAAACAATCGACAGCTCGAAGGCGGATGCTTCATCACACGATAGAGAGCTTTTTTAAACTCCATCTGCTGGGCCGGGAGTTTCGAAGCTTCGCAGGAGTTCCGCCACACCCCTTCTCCGGAGGCGGTCCATTCAATGTCGTATTCATCCAGCAGCTCCAGAGCGGCGGAGCTCAGAGCGCCTTCCGACAACCAGACCCCTTTGGGATAAACCCCGAAATGCTCTTTAAACACTTCGCGCCCCCGCTCCATATGCCAGCGACAACGCTCCAGACCATCCGGATAAGCCTCACTACGCGGCAAAACGACATTCGGCATGGCGTCCCTAGCACTGTTGAAATCAATCATCAGCGGCACAATGGGATGTCCGTAAGGAGTCATGGATAGCTCAATCTGTCCCGCTTCCATCAACGCCTGATAACGGGGAAGAATACTCTCCACCACTTCGGCCATGACCTCCATCAACAACATCTGGTCAACGCGGGTAAAATTGTTTTTCCGCGACATCAGCCGGGTGACACGTTCATCTTTTTGTCTGACGCTGCTGCCCAGCCAGGCAAGATGATACCACACCAGCAGATCGACAAAAAACTGGCTGCTCAAATAGTTGATGCGCAGCGTATCGAGTTCACCATCAACGTATTGCTGCATGGCAAAATCGAGCAGATCACGAAACGGCGCATAACCATTGATCATAGTCGGTGGATACGCCCGCTTACACGCGGTTATGATATCGGCACGTAAATCCGGCTCCGGCGGAATGGACGTTGCACCGGAGACCAGATTGAGCAGCGGATCACGCATCGGGCTTTCATCGCGAATCCAGCCACGCATCTGTTCACCGTAGTCGTCCAGTTGTTCAAGAAGCACCGGTGCAAAGTTGACCACGACACGGGCCTTGGGAAAGGCCTCAAGGTGGGCAATCATATCCGCATAATCTTTTATGGCATGCAGGTACACCCAAGGCAGACGATAATCACCATCCAGAGCGTCACGATAATATGGCTGGTGCATGTGCCAGCACAGGACCACATGGGTTTGAGGGCTCATGGCCACCTCACAAGTTGGTAGAAATCCGCTGAAACGTCGTGATTAACGGACCATATGCAGATGTTGGCCAAGCATGTCCGGCGTGACCAGGACAATGCCGTTCTCATCGACGAAAAAGCGCTTTTCGTCTTCGGCACGATCCTCACCAATCACTGTGTCCGGCGGAATAACGCAGGATTTATCAATAATGGCACGGGTAATGCGACAATTGCGACCAATATCGACATGGGGCAGGATGACGCTGTCCTTGACAAACGAATAGCTGTGCAGAAAACAGCCGCTGAAAACGATGGAACGTTTCACCCGTGAACCGGACAAAATACAGCCGGCCGACACCATAGAATCAATGGCGGCACCGCGTCGTCCCTGATCATCAAAAGCAAACTTGGCTGGCGGCATTTGGGCCTGATAGGTCCAGATCGGCCAGTCTTCATTGTAAAGATTCAGCTCCGGCGTGATGGAACACAGGTCCATGTTGGCTTTCCAGTAAGATTCCAAGGTGCCGACATCACGCCAATATCCCGGCTCACCCTGATCGTCGACAAACGGATACGCCTGGACATGGCTGGTGGCAATCAACGAAGGGATGATATCTTTGCCGAAATCTTTGCTGGATTTCGGGTCATCATGATCTTCGATCAACTTGTCGAACAAGAATTGCGGCGAAAAGATATAAATGCCCATCGACGCCAAAGCTTTGTCCGGTTTACCGGGAATCGCTTCAGGATCGGCCGGTTTTTCGGTGAAACGGGTGACCCGCAGACCGTCATCAACAGACATAACACCGAAACCGGTGGCTTCCATGCGCGGCACTTCGACACAGCCGACCGTCACATCGGCACCTGATTCAGCATGGGTGGCAATCATGTCACGATAATCCATGGCATAAATATGATCCCCCCCCAAAACCAGGACATACTCGGGGTTGTGACGCCGCATGATATCAAGGTTCTGATACAAGGCATTGGCCGTCCCCTGATACCATTCCTTGCCGAGGCGTTGCTGTGCAGGCAGCAGCTCGACAAACTCGCCGACCTCATAACGCATGAAACTCCATGCCCGTTGGATATGACGAATCAATGAATGCGATTTATACTGGGTCAGAATGCCGATACGACGGATATCTGAATTGACGCAGTTGGACAGGACAAAATCGATAATGCGATATTTACCGCCAAATGGCACGGCGGGTTTGGCACGCCACTGCGTAAGATCTTTAAGACGACTCCCCTCTCCTCCAGCCAAAACCAGGGCCAGAGTATTGCGTGTCAATTCAGAAACCTTGTCAAACTTTTTCATATCCCTCCTTCGACCTGTCCCCCGGCCTGACGCCGGGCCAACATCATGGCACCTTTTAACCCGAGCAACTCATCCTTGACCAGGTAAACAGGCATTTTTTCGACAACACTGTTCATGGCCTCTTTGGCCAGAAAATAACAGGTAAAATCTTCCGGCGTCATCCAGCGCAGAATCTTGGCGGCAATCCCGCCAGCGATGTAAATCCCGGCACGTGCAGGCCAGATCAACGCCACATCACCGATAAACTGACCATAAATATTGACAAACATCCGTAGCGCAGCAACGGCAACTTCATCACCTTGTTCCGCCAATTCATGAATCATCGCCGCAGAAAACACCGTTGGCTCACAGTGATTGCGTTGCTGGAAATGAAATCGATAGAGACGTTCCAGGCCGTCACCGGACAACAGATCTTCGTACGAAATATGGGCCCGATCTTTGTGCAGCCAGTCAAGCATTCGTGACTGTTCTGCGGTCACCGGTGCAAAGGCAATATGCCCCCCTTCTGAGGGCTGTGGGTAAAATTGCCCCTCCAGCTGATAGACCGGAGCAACGCCAAGTCCGGTTCCGGCGCCAACCACCAGCCGATTGCCTGAGGCATCAAAGTCGCCTTCATACAAACAGACAACTTTTTCCGGTCGCAGCACGTCAATACCAAGTGCAGCGGCCTGGAAATCATTGATCAGTGAAATCGAGCCAAAAGGCAATTGCGTCTTCAACTCACGGGCATCAATGGTCCATGGCAGGTTGGTCAATGTCACCAGGCAGCCCTGGACCGGGCCGGGCAGGCCAAAGCAGGCCACATCGACCCGTTCAATGCCGCTATCCGACAATAACGTTGTCAGTAAGGCGGTAAAAGAGGTGAAACGCTTACTCGGATAGTAAAACAACGTGGACCGGGAATCCGGAGCTTCGGTATCCATCCATTGAAAACGGGAGGTGGTCCCCCCGATATCGCCAGCCAGCAAAATCATGTTCAATCCAATTAACAGTCTGATGCGATCCGCGAGAAGAGTCTCCCGGTCACGCCAGACAAATAGGTGCGTTTCAATAACACACGGCACAACACTAACTATCTGACAAAAAAATGGATTTTATGATGATCCAGAACACACAACCGCTTCGGATGCGCCCTCATACTGAAGCAAAAACGACAGGCTGAAAACGTAAACAGTTACAATGTCTAATCCTGCCAATAAATGCAGTATTGTCAATATCGTCTACAAAATTCTCACTAAATTATTGCATTTAAAACAACTGCCAGTAGGCCTTCAAAGCGGCGTCTTCAATACGATCACCAAGCACCTGCTGGGTCAGCAGTTTTCCCAATTGTACGCCTTCCTGATCAAAAGAATTGATATTCCACAAAAAGCCCTGGAACATCACCTTGTTTTCAAAATGCGCCAGCAGACTGCCAAGCACCCAGGGCGTCAGACGCGGGGCATAAATCAGACTTGAAGGGCGTTGGCCGATAAAAACCTTATTAGGATCGTCATGACTGCGACCTTTGGCGAAAGCAACAATCTGCGCGACGAGGTTGGCATTGAGTTTCTGTTGACTGGTCGACCCCTGAACAACGTTATCGTTCGTCCCCTGCTGTTGAGTAAAGCCGATAAATTGCAGCGGCACCCGATCCGTGCCCTGATGCAGCAACTGATAGAACGAATGCTGACCGTTGGTTCCCGGCTCACCGAACACCACCGGACCGGTCGCGTAACCGAGCGCAGCCCCCTGTCGATTGACCGATTTGCCATTGGACTCCATATCCAGTTGCTGCAAATGAGCCGGAAAGCGACTTAAGGCCTGGCTATACGGCAACACGGCTGTCGCCGAAAAGCCCAGAACATTCCGTTCATAAACTCCGATTAGAGCATCGAGCAGAGCCGGGTTGTCCTTGATGTTGGGGTTCAGAGCCAGACGATCCTGATCGTGAGCACCAGCCAAAAATTGCTGTACCGTCTCTTCACCAAATGCCAGCATCAACACGACTGCTCCTACCGCACTGGTTGAAGAAAACCGCCCACCGACAAAGTCATCCATAAAAAAACTGGTCAGAAACCCCTTACTCTGCGCCAAAGGGCTGGTCTCACTGGTGACGGCGACCATATGCTTGGCCGGATCGAGACCGGCATCACGCAAAGCATCACGTACCAGGGCTTCGTTGGTTAAGGTTTCCTGCGTCGTTCCGGATTTGGAAACCAGAATAAACAGCGTCGATGGCAGGTCCAGCTGAGATAAAACCTGTCCGGCATCATCGGGATCGACATTGGAAATAAAGAAGGCACGCATGGCGAGTTGGCCATGACTGTCGGCACCATGCGCCAGAGCAAGGTACATGGCCCGTGGTCCAAGGTCTGAACCGCCAATGCCGATCTGACAAACCTGGGTAAAGCGATCCCCTCGACTGCCGCGCAATTCCCCATCATGCACCTGTCGGCAAAAAGCACCGATCCTCTCCAACTGCTTTTGATAGAAATGACGCAGATTCTTTCCGTCATGGATCACATCGTCCGCCAATTGTCCGCGGGTTAAATGGTGCAGCACCATACGTTGCTCGCTGCTGTTCATCACCGCGCCATTAAGCAGCGTCCGATACTGCTCCACGACACTCTGTTCATCCGCCAGTTGCTGGAGAACCTGGAGAATGGGTTCATCCACCGGCTTGGCTGCATAGTTGAACCACATATTCGCCCCCATCGACACCTGAGCGGCGGTCACACGCTCACCGGTCAAGAGGCTGGACAGATCGGAGATCGGCTGCAAAGCGGTCAGACGGGCATAGGCTTGGCAGTTATTGAGGTTTCGAGTCGTCGAAATCATAAGGTTCCCCTGCTTATCGTTGCAGATACGCTTCAGTGACATAGCGGCGCATCATGACGTGAGTATTAAAATAATACGCATTTTTGCCGATGGCGTTTTTCATCACCTGAATCCACGCCTGGCGTTGCTGGTAATAAAGCGGCATGATGACATATTCCAATTTATTGTAGAGATCCAAGGCATCCTCATCTCGGCTGCTTTCGTCAGCGTGCAGCTCCGTGGGAGCCGCTCCGATGGACCAGCCGGTCACGCCTTCAATATGGCCCTCGATCCACCAGCCATCGAGGACACTGAAATTGGGCACACCGTTTAGAGCCGCTTTCATACCGCTGGTTCCAGAGGCTTCAAGAGGACGGGTCGGCGTATTCAACCAAAGATCAACACCGGGAATCAAACGATAGGCGACATCCATATTATAATTGGGCAAAAAGATAATGGTAATCCGCCCTTCAAGTTCCTTGATCATATGGTGAATACGCTGGATCAGGCGCTTACCTTCTTCGTCGTGGGGGTGGGATTTTCCGGAAAAAATCAATTGCAACCGCCCTTCACCAAGGCTTAGCAGACGTTCCAGATCGTGAAAAATAAGATCATTGCGTTTATATCCGGCCACCCGCCGGGCAAAACCGATGGTGAGGACATCCATCTCCAGCGTCTGGCCGGTGACCTCCTTGATATACTGCGCCAGGTAAGCCTTGGCGCCCTGATGGGCTTCCCAAACCTGCAGATCCGGAATCAGGTCAACCCGGACCAGCAATTCAGGCTGGACAGCCCAGCCTTGGATAAACTCGTTAAACAGGGCGACCATATAGGGGGAAGCCCAGGTTAACGGGTGAATTCCGTTGGTAATCGCGTGGATTTCATATCCTGGGAACATGGCCTGGGAGACTTGGCCGTGTTTCTTGGCCACACCATTGACAAATCGGCTCAGATTGAGCGCCAAAGTTGTCATGTTCAGGTCTTGATGACCCGCCAGTTCGCGCAGTTCATTAAACGGCAGCAGAGCGTCACCCAGAACTTCGGCAACCATTGGATAGGGAAAACGATCATGGCCGGCCGGAACCGGGGTATGGGTGGTAAACACACAGCGTCGTGCCACGGATTCACGATCCATCTCCAAGGTTTCAGTCCAGGTGGCCGCAGCAAGATTGCGAGTTTTATTAAGCAGCTCCAGTGTCAGCAGCGCCGCATGTCCCTCATTCATATGGTATTGGAAAATGCGGAATCCCATCGCTGAGAGCAAACGAACCCCGCCAACACCAAGAACGATCTCTTGCTTCAAACGATAGCGCTGGTCGCCGCCATACAACACATCGGTAATGGCCCGATCTTCCGGGTTATTTTCTTCAAGATCAGTATCAAGGAACAGGACGGGCACAACTCCGCCAGCCGGACTGGTGGTACGATACAACCAGGCCTGGACGACAACGGCACGCCCTTCAATCGGCACAGACACCCGCACCGGCAACCGCTCCATCTGCATGGAGATATTCCAGAGAACCGGCTTTTCGTGCTGGTAGCCCTGTGCGTCAATGGTCTGCTCAAAATACCCCTTGCGACTCGCCAGAGTGACACCAACCAGAGGCACATTGAGGTCAGCGGCGCTTTTGATGGTGTCTCCCGCCAGAATTCCCAGGCCACCGCTATAGGTCGGAATCTCCTGGGACAGACCGATCTCCATGGAAAAATAGGCGATACGGGTAATTTCAGTAAAACGACTCCACTCCATAACCATCTCTCCTGAGTCAAGGTCACAAGCAACCAGTACACAGTGTAGCGAACTTTCAGCAAATGTCCTTCGGGGAGATGTACTTTGCCATGCTCACTGCCGTTGCGGTAACTCCCCGGCCAGACGTAGCGCAGTTTTGGAAACAAGCGGTCCGATAATTTCATGGACGACGGTTGCACCGATAATGACATTGACCAGCACATCCGCCAAATCGCTAAAGGTGGGATTTTGACGGATCAACAGGGCCAAACCGATAACGATCCCCCCCTGTGGGAGGAGTCCGCCAACCGTGTAGCGCTGTACAGCGCGGCTGGAATGGGCCAACCGGCCACCAAGCATTGATCCACTCCATTTCCCCAGGCTGCGAAATACCACAAATAGGGCAATGGTCGGCAGATTGGCCAACAAAACCGAAAAATCCAGATGCATGGCGCTCAGGGTAAAAAACAGCACAAAAATCAGCTCTTCGGTATAGCGTTCGAGCACCTGAAAAATCGTTTCGCGATGCGGATTAAAATTGGTCACAACAATGCCCATCGCCATCGTCGACAAAAGCTCATCGCCATCCAGGCTTCCTGCCACGCCGTAGCACAAAGCCAGAAGGCTGAACACCAGGGTGATCAGCACGCCCTCTTTTTCATGGCGGATCAAAGGGATCAAACGGTTGAAAAGCCAGCCGAAAACAATGCCGACAGCAAGGGAACCGACAATCTTGACAAGGGGAGCGACCAGGGAGCTGGTCTGTAAAGATTGTTGCAGCAAAAACATAGCGGCAAACGACACGGCCAGACTGTAATTGATAATACCGAGGATATCGTCAAACGCAGCCACACCCATAATCGTTGAGGTCACGTCACCTTTGGCATGATACTCATGCACCACGGCCAGTGTTGCTGACGGATCCGTTGGTGCGGCCAGGGCACCGAGAAGAAGAGCCAGAGGGATCAGCCGACTGACCAGATTGGCATCACCAAAACCACCGATCATCGGAGCAAGGAGAATAAACGCCACGGTGACAAACAAAAAAGCGCATTCCGCTTCAAACAGGGTAATGAAAATGATCGGCTTGCCGAGAGCACGGATTTTCGGCATCAGCAGAGTGCCGCCAACGGAAAACGTGATAAAGGCCAGAGAGATGTTGGTGACCAGATCGGTATGTTCAACAAAATCGTTGGGAATAATCGGGGTCAGTCGCGGATTCAGCAGCAGCCCGGCGAGAATATAGCCGGTCACTTTGGGCAGGCCGAAACGTTTGCACAACTCGCCCATTACAAACCCGCCAAACAGAATCAGGCCAATGACCAGAATAGGCTCCAACATTATCACTCAACTCCTTTTTACCCGAAAAGATTTTGGCTCGCCGGTTGAGAATCAGAGGTTGTCCGTGTGTTCATACGCATATTTGTAACCAACGCCGTACACAGAATGGATCAACTGAACCTGCGGTTGTGCCTGAGAGATTTTTTTGCGCAATTTTTTGATATGGCTGTCGATGGTCCGATCTGACACCACCCGTTCGTCACCGTAAATCTCGTCCATGAGGGCCTGTCGACCAAAAATGCGCCCCGGATGGCGGGCAAGAAATTGCAACAGGTTAAATTCAATCGCCGTCAACTCAAGGGGACACCCTTCCAGCAAGGCACGATACTGTTCACTGTTCAACTCAAGCCCTTGCAGATCGCTCGCGCCATGCTCAGTACTACGACGCAACACCGCTCGCACCCTGGCAACCACTTCGCGTGGGCTGAACGGTTTGCAGATATAATCATCCGCCCCCAACTCAAGCCCGAGGATACGATCCACCTCTTCAATTCGCGCCGTAATCATAATCACCGGCAGTGTTGAAAAGCTGCGAATCTCACGACAAATGGCCAGACCGTCACGCCCCGGCAACATCAAATCAAGCAGAACAAGGTCGGGCTGACAACGGTGAAGAGCAGGCAGTGCTTCAAGGCCGTTATCGACACACGCGACCTGAAAGCCGTCAGCCAGCAGATAATCGCGCAGCAGTTCAGCCAATTTTATTTCGTCTTCAACAATGAGAACCGTTTGTCCCATCAGTGTTCACTCCGCGGAATCACAATCCGGATCTGCACCCCGCCCAATTTAGAGAGACGGGCTGAAATCAGACCGTCGTGCGCCTCGACGATATTGCGACAGATCGCCAGCCCCAATCCGGCACCGCCGGTACGACGATTGCGCGAATGCTCCACCCGGAACAGGCGGTCAAACAAACGGGGTAAATCAGACGGTGCGACGCCGGGAGCCGTATCGTCAATGGTCACGACCACGTGTCTTCCGTCCTCATCTCGCTGCAACTGAACCAGCGCTCGTCCGCCGGGTTCCGTATAGTTCATGGCATTGTCCAACACATTGGCAAACAACTGTCGCAAACGACCATCATCGCCGCAAACGATCCATGACCCGGTATTTTCTGCTCTCTCGATATCGAGAATCAGACCACGTTCGTTAAAGGCATGATGATATGATTCAACCACATCTGTCAGCAGATCGACAAGATTCAAATCCTGCTTGCGATAGCTCAAGGCACCAAGATCCGACATGGACAATTGATGGAGATCGTCAATCAAACGTCCCAGACGAAGAGTCTCGCCATGCAGGGAGTTTAAAGCTCTCTCGTCAACGGGACGGATGCCATCGAGCAAGGCCTCAATCTCGGCACGCAGAATGCCGACCGGCGTTCTCAGTTCATGGGAGATATCCGCGACCCATTGGCGTCGATCCTGCTCATTGTGTTCCAACGTCACAGCCAGGGCATTGAAATCACCGGCCAGCTGCCCCAGTTCATCACGCCCGAAATTCGGCAGGCGCAGTGAAAACTGTCCACGACGCAACCGTTGTGTCGCTGCGGCCATCTGCCGCACCGGTCGTAACAGGCGACGTGCCAGCAAAAAGGACACTGCCGCTGAAATCACCACAATAAAGCCCATTACGGCGAAAAATGCCTGCTGTTGATCTTTAAGAAAGTGCAGATGACGATGATCGGTAAGACGGCGGGTCGGAATATAACTGAGAGTGCCGATCAGCTGTCCGTCGGCAGAGAACAGCGAGAGGCTTTGCCGTGGCTCCTCACCGAGCTGTGGCCCGGCAAGCTGCTGGCCGGAGGCATCAAGCAGACAAAAACGTTGGGATAGATAGTTAATCAGATGGGGGGGAACGCTACGCCGGCTCGCTCCTCTTGACGATGCCCCCTCAGGTTCCGGTTCCTCCTGAGTTTTTTCACCATGTAGCGCCAGCAGGACAATACGCCGCCAGCCGGTTTCATCGCGTTGCAGATCTTGCCATTGTGGATCCTCCGCGTAAGTTTCTTCGAGCACACGGGCCAGACGCACGGCCCCTTCCTGTTCAATTTCCTGAACCATGTGTAACAAACCACGGTTGAGATTCCATTGAGTAAGCATCATCAAACTGAATGCCGACAGGGTTGCCGTCAGAAAAATAGCCAGAAACAATCGATGACTGATCACAAGTTTCACATCCACCTCCAAAGCTGGGATGGTCTCAGTGTGCCACAAAAAAAAGTGCCAACGGTATTCCCTAAGGAATTTTCACAATTGTTCCTCATTTTTTGCAAGATTTCCTGTTAGGGTAAGCTCATCGGCAGATCTTTGCCGACACACGAACATTTCTGTAAAGGTGACCGATACTCATGAAACGATCTGTCCTGATCCTACTCGGTCTGTTGCTGGCAGCTTCGGCAACAGGAGTTGTCTTCTACCTCCGGCAACCGGAACCACCGCCCCCTCTCGAGACGACCGTCGTCAGTCGTCTGGATATCGAGGAAACCGTTCTTGCGACGGGAACCATCAACGCGTTCAAAACCGTCGAAGTGGGCGCACAGGTCTCCGGCCAACTGGAAAAACTCCATGTCGAACTCGGTGACCGGGTTGAAAAAGGGATTCTTCTGGCTGAAATTGATCCGATTCTACAACAGAACAGTCTCAAGGAAGCCACGGCGGAACTGGACAATGTCAATGCCCAGATTGTCAGTAAACAGGCACTACTGGATCAGTACCAAAAAGCCTATACCCGGCAGCTGCAGATGATCGAACACCAGGCCACTTCGACAGCGGAGCTGGAAAGCGCCCGTGCCCAGCTCGACAGCAGTCGTGCGGATCTCGATGCCCTGCACGCCCAGTTGCGCAAGGCCAAAATTGCCGTGGACACGGCACAGGCGAATCTTGATTACACCCGCATCAGTGCCCCGATCAGTGGCGTGGTCATCAGCATTGACTCTGAAGAGGGCCAGACATTGGTTTCCTCACAGGCGGTTTCCACCATCCTGACCTTGGCCAATGTCGACAAGATGACCGTAAAAGCCGAGATTTCAGAGGCCGACGTCACCAAAGTCACGCCGGGGATGGACGTTTATTTCACCATTCTCGGTGAGCCGGACACCAAACGCCATGCCACACTGCGCGCCATCGAACCGGGTCCGGTTGAAGATGCCACCAGTTCGTCAAGCAGCAACGCCATCTATTACAACGGCTTGTTCGATATCGACAACAGCGATCATCACCTGCGAGTCGGCATGACCGCCGAAGTCACCATTATTCTTGCCCGAGCCAGCAATGTGCTAGCCGCCCCGGTGGCCGTACTGCGTGACACCCAGACCACGGGAAAAACGACCGTAGATATTCTCCACAACGGCCGACCTCAACCTGTTGAGGTCACTCTCGGCGTGAACGACAAGGTCCATGTTGAACTCAAAGACGGTGTTGCCGAGGGCGATGAACTTCTTCTCCACCAACTCGCCGTTGAAGACAGCAGTGAAACAACAAGCAGACGCCGTATGGGACCACCTCCAGGAGCGATGCGATGATTGGTCCCCTGCTGAAGTTGCGCGACGTTTCACGTATCTATCCGACTGGCGGAGAACCGTTTCGCGCACTTGATCGTATCAGTCTGAACATTGATGCCGGTGAGATGGTTGCCATTATCGGCCCTTCCGGCTCCGGCAAATCGACCCTGATGAATGTGCTCGGCTGCCTGGACACGCCCAGTGAAGGGGACTATTTTGTCGCCGGGCAGCCAACAGCTTCCTTGGCTCCAGATGCCTTGGCGCAACTGCGGCGCAACCATTTCGGCTTTATTTTCCAGCGCTACCATTTGCTGCCTCACCTTGACGCCGCGCAAAATGTTGAAATTCCGGCTATCTACGCCGGAACTTCCGCCTCATTGCGCCATGAGCGTTCTCAACACCTGCTGACACGCCTCGGCTTGGATGACCGCCTTCACCACCGTCCGGGGCAATTGTCCGGCGGTCAACAACAGCGAGTCAGTGTGGCCCGTGCATTGATGAACGGAGGCCAGGTGATTCTGGCCGATGAGCCGACCGGTGCGCTGGACAGCAAAAGCGGTGAAGAGATGATGGGGCTGCTCAAAGAGCTCCACGCTAATGGCCATACGATTGTTCTCGTCACCCATGACAGCCAGGTTGCCGCTCATGCCGAACGCATCATCGAAATGCGTGATGGTCGCATCGTCGCTGACCGGGCACAAGGCTCAACCAATACGGTTGCGACAGATCAGCCCTCGACGGCTCATGGAGATAAAGGGGCGTGGCGGGCCTTAGCCGGACGAACGATGGAAGCATTGCGCATGGCGGGTTTTGCCATGGCGTCTCATCGCATGCGCACTCTGTTGACCATGCTCGGTATTATTATCGGCATCGCCGCCGTGGTTTCCGTGGTTGCTCTCGGTCAGGGTGCTCAACAAAAAATTATCAGCGACATCAATGCCATGGGGACGAACATTATCTCCATTATCCCGGGCAAAGGCTGGGGAGACTCACGGGCATCGTCCATCCATACGCTGGTGCCGTCGGACCTTGATGCCCTGAGGCAGCAGGATTACATTGACAGTGCGTCGCCCTCCTTAAGTACCAGTGGGCTGCTGCGTTATCGCAACCGCACAGCGTCCTCATCAGTGTCCGGCGTCAGCGAGGATTTTTTTCGCGTACGCGGCTATGAATTGGAACAGGGACGCATTTTTTCACCTGCTGAAGTTCGCCAATTGGCCCAGCTCGTGGTCATTGACGCCAACACGGCCAGCACTTTGTTTCCCGGCGAAAGCTCTCCGGTCGGTCAAGTCATCCTGCTCGACAGTCTGCCCTGCAGGGTCATCGGGGTAACGCAAAAAAAAGACAGCCCCTTTGGCCACAACGATAATCTCAACGTCTGGATTCCCTATACATCGGCCATGGGACGTCTCATCGGTCAAAGTTATTTTAATTCCATTACCGTGCGGGTCACCGACGGCTATGACAACGAAAGCGCAGAAAAAAATCTGACACAGTTACTCACCCGGCGCCACGGCAGCAAGGATTTTTACACCAACAGCAGTGACACCATTCTTAAAACCATCAATAAAACCACGTCAACCATGACGCTGCTGATTGCCGCCATCGCCGTTATTTCATTGGTCGTCGGCGGCATCGGTGTCATGAATATCATGTTGGTATCCGTATCGGAACGCACCCACGAAATCGGTATCCGCATGGCGGTCGGTGCCCGTCAGAGCGACATTATGCAACAGTTTCTCATCGAGGCGGTGCTGGTGTGCCTGATGGGCGGAGCCCTCGGCATTGGCTTGTCTTACCTGGTCAGCCTGATATTTCCGTTGTTTGTGACCAGTATCACCATGCAGTTCACTTGGTGGTCTATTGTTTCAGCCGTCACCTGCTCAACCCTGATCGGCATCCTTTTCGGGTTCTTGCCCGCACGCAATGCCGCCCGCCTCGATCCGGTGGAGGCCCTGTCCAGGGATTAATCTCATGACACGACATTCTTTGCGTTCAACCATGATTTTTATTACCGTGTCGTCGTTGTTCCTCAACGCCTGCACAACACTGACGCCACGCACCTATCAGCAGCCGATGCCCCCCCAGGCACAGCAGTGGCACATGCCGACCAGCCCGGTGTCGGCGACCTTGACCAGCCCATTCTGGCAGGCGTTTAACGATCCGCAACTGACACAACTGATTGACGACGTCCTGCAACACAACAACGATATCCGTAGCGCTGTCCTGAAAATCCGTCAGGCGAGACTGGCCGCTGACCTGGACCGAAGCGACCTGTTCCCGCACCCGACGCTGAACTCTTCAACCAGCCGCAGCCGTAACCTTGACAATAACGAAACGTCCCGTGGTTACAGCCTCAGTGGTGGTCTGAATTATGAAGTGGATTTATGGGGCAGGGTTTCGGATCAATACGACAGCGCCCAACTCGAAGTGGCCGCACTGCAGGAAGACCGCCTCAGCTCCATGCTCTCCCTGATCGGGACGACGGCTCAATTGTACTGGCAGGGACTCTATCTGCAGGAAATTCTATCGCTGGATGGCGAGACTATTGACTATCGTCAGCAAGCACGCGACAAAGTTGCGGTTCAATATCGTGCCGGAGCCGTTTCGCGCCTGGAACTTCTCACCAGTGAGCAAGAGGTTCTCGATGCTCGCAACACCTTGAGCTCTCACCAGAACGACTGGCGTCAAAACCGCTTTGCGCTGTCTTTATTGCTTGATCAGGAACCGGAAGAACAGATCGTAACAGAGAGAAAAATCGGTCAGAGTGCGTTACCTGAAATTGATGCCGGAATTCCAGCGGACATTCTTGCTCAAAGGCCGGACCTTCGTGCGGCGGAACGCCGTCTGCGCCAGAGTTTTGTCGATATGGAGGTCAGCCGGAAGAGCATCTACCCAACACTGAATCTGACCGGCTCATTGGGCTACAGCAGTTCTCGCCTGCGTGATTTACTTGACAATCCTCTGGCAACCCTGGCGGCCGACCTGACCTTACCCCTAATTGACTGGAACAGCAGCAAACTGACCATTGAACAGGCAGAAACCGCTTACGAACTTCAAGCCGTCACCTTTCGCCAGACATTACTCACAGCATTGCAGGAAGTGGAAGAGGCTCTGTCGTCACGGCAGCAGAGCTATGAGCAGGAGGAACATCTTTACCGAACTGAGACTTTGTCTCAACAAAAGGCAGCGCTCTACAAACAACGTTACCTCAGTGGTGAAGATGCCGAGCAGTCATGGCTCGACAGTGAAGAACAGTCTCGTAACGCCTACCGTTCCTGGCTGGAGAATCGCACCGGACTGCTGAACAGCACCCTGGCAGTCTACCTTGCCTTGGGTGGGCCGTGGACGACAGATGAAACGCAAAGCGGCAGCCGATAACAGACCTTAAAATCAAGGCCGCGTCGTGCCGGTCATGGGAATGCGCAGCTTGTTCATGACATGCCCTTGGCCACTAATCAACACATAGCCGTTTACCGTCAACTGGGGATTTTTCGGCACGGTCACGGTTAACATCAGCTCGACTCGGCCCCCTGCTTCAATCTGCTGAGGCACCGGCTCCACGTTCATGGTATGTGAAGTACACAGCAATTTCAGATCAGTCACCGGCAGATCGGAATCATTGCTCAAGGTTAACGGAATTTTCACGACCTGCCCTTTTTCAACCGTGCCGAGCTGAATCCGCACAGGTTGAAGCTTCAACTCGGTCACAATATTCCCCCGCAAACGCAACTCTGTTTTTCCCTTGGGATCATTGCTATAGAGAGTGATCCCTTTCACCACGCGGCCTTGAAAATTTCGAGAATCAAATTTTACCGTTAATTCGGTTGCTTCTCCGGGTGCAATGAGGGTGTCACGACTTAAGGCGGAAGTACAACCACAGGTGGTCACGATTTTCTTGATTTCCAGAGTCTCATCACCGTGATTTTCAATGACAAAAACCTGTTTCGACTTCTGCCCGGCATACAGTGTCCCCATATCGATATTACCTTCGGAAACGTAAAGCTGCGCCGCAGCCAAAGCTTGCGCCACACCACCCAAAAGCAATAAAAGCATCAATGCGATATGACGCATGGAACCCTCCGATTAAACAGGGGATTAATTGACATTAAACGGCGAAGTTGCTATAGAAATAAGGTTTCAAATTCGCTAGAATCGTCCTTCGTACAAACAAGGCTATCATGAAGCTTCTATACTCCCAAGAGGAGATTGCCCGACAGGTTGCCATATTGGGCGAAAAAATCAGTCAGGACTATGCAGATCAAGAAGTGATTCTGCTGGTGGTTCTCAAGGGGTCTATTTTGTTCGCCGCTGACTTGTGTCGAAAGATCACGACTCCGCTGCGCCTTGAGTTTATTCGGGTCAGCAGCTATGAGGGCACCTCGTCCAGTGGCCGAATTGAGTTCAAGCTGCCATTGCAATGTGATATTCGCGGCAAACATGTTCTGATTGTTGAAGATATCATTGACACCGGTTTGACCCTTGATTTCCTTTACAACGCATTGCGCAAAAACCAACCGCAATCGTTGAAATGCTGCACGCTGATTGACAAAAAGAAACATCGACAGGTGGAATTTAACGCCGACTATGTCGGTATCAGCATGGACGATGGTTTTATTGTCGGCTATGGTCTGGATTACAACGATCACTATCGCAATCTGGCGGATATTTACCTGCTCGATCCCGCCAATCTACCAATTCAGGGAGAGGCATAATGCTCATTCAATGCACACAGTGTCAGACCGTTTACAATTTTGATGATTCGGCTCTACAGGACTCCAGCATTGATGTCCGTTGTGCCCGATGCCAATCCATCTTCACCGTTAATGCGGCCTCTGCAGTCGGTGAAGACGCCTGCCGTGTCGATGAAAGCGAACTTCAGGGCATGTCTTTCCGCAGCAGCATGGCTGAAGAGACAGCGACTCCGACGGAAGAGCAACCGCAACAAACCGTGGCAGAGCCCCCCCTGTTCGAACCGGAACCGGAACAGACCTTTGCCGAAGTCTCAAGCTCGGCGACCCACCTCGATCTGCATCCGATTGAAGAAGAGGCTCCAGAGGAATCAACCGAGGAGGAATTCGCCTTCACACCGATGGATGAGACCCCGGGATTTGAGGATTCTTCGCAACAAACATCGCAAGACGATACCCCAGAGGCCGATTTCGCCTTTGCCCCTCTCGATGTAGAGCCGACGACGGTTGAGGAACCGCAAGAGGAAACAGACTTTTCCTTTGGCGATTCTCAGCCTGACCTTACTGAGCAAAGCACTGAAGCGTTCTCGGTGGATGACGTGGTGTCTGCCGAAAGCCCAGAAACAGCTGAACCCTCCGTTGAGGAAGCGGTTGAACCACAATGGGATGGTGGCCCTGACGAGTTTTCATTTGAAGACAGTGGTGAAGACTTCTCCTTTGAAGATGAAGATTCCTGGTCAACCAAACCCAAAGAGCAAGATTCTGAAGAGCCCTCCACGCAGAGTGCTGCGGCGGAGTCCCCTGATTTCATCTTTGAGCCATTGACAGGCTCAAGCAAAGAGAAGCCGGTGCTGCAGTCAACCCAAGACCTTGAAGACGACGAAATTCGTCCTCCCCAGGAAGCTGCTGCCCCTCAAGCACCGCCGCAACCTGCCGCACCAGCAAAACGTGGCAGCAGCAAAGCACCGAAACAGGGCGGACCGTCTAAATTCCTGCTGTTCATCCTGTTGCTGCTCCTGATTGCTGCCGGAGCCTACGGGTATTTCTACGCCACCCTTGGCACCACGGATGTTCGTGTGATGATCCGCGAAGTGCAGCAGTTGATACAACCTGCTGCGCCACAGCAACCGCAAGGTTCTCTGACCATCGCAAAATCGGAAAGTTATTACATCGACAACAGTGAGGCCGGGTCCTTGTTTGTCATTGAGGGCATCATTCGCAATGATTTCAAACAACCCCGGGCCGAGCTCAGTGTCACGGTGACCCTCTACAAAGATAAAGGCAAGGCTTTTACCAAAAAGACAGTCTATTGCGGCAATCAGGTCTCCCGTAGTGATCTGGAAACCAAGCCCTATCAGGTACTGTCTGAGACCATGAGCAACCCTTTTGGAACGGCTCTGAGCAACGTAGGCGTTGCACCGGGTGCGTCCATTCCGTTTATCGTCATCTTCAATGATCTGTCTGACGATCTAAGCGAATTCAGCATTGAACCGGCGACATCCAAAGCCGCTTCAAACTGATTTTCGTAACAACGATTTTCCATGCCGTAGCAGCCACCCTGCTACGGCATGTTTTTTATTGAGATTAAAACCCCTGTTTCTTTCTTACGGGATCGATACACCAGAAATACCTACCGGCCAGAAAACCCTACGGAAATCAACCTCCCGCAGCTAGGCCGTCCGCTCGAAAAACACTTGCCATTTTACCGAAACAACGTATACATAAGTTGTGTTTAGCAGCACTAAAAAGGACAAAACCCCTTGCATTATATGGGATATTTAGCTATTCTCTATAACGCTTTACTGCTCTTTTTTCCCTTAAAAACAGGTAGTTAAGAAAACAAATTCAATTTATTTGCCAATTGATAAAACGGCATTATGTAATTCGTTTTACATAGAGACCCCTCTGGGAGGAGAACCGGTTATGGATATTCTTGCATTGAACTGTGGCAGCTCATCTGTCAAGTATCAGCTGTTCAACTGGGACAAAAAAGAAGTCATCGCCAAAGGCGTTGTTGAACGGGTGACCATCGGCGATTCTTTTATTGCCCATGAGGTTCCCGGCCGCGATACCTATAAAGAGCAGTCGGAATGTCCCGACCACCGGGTCGCGATTGACCTGATCATCCGCACCCTGACCCACCCGGTCCATGGCGTTGTTAAAAAAATGGACGAAATTTCTGCCGTCGGACACCGCGTTGTTCATGGGGGTGAAAAATTCACCTGTTCCGTGCGCATTGATGACGAGGTCCTTGATGCTATCCGCAGTGTGCAACACTTGGCCCCTTTACATAACCCACCCAACATTTCCGGCATTGAAGCGGCACAGGCCGTCCTGCCCACGGTCCCGCACATTGCGATTTTTGACACGGCTTTTCACCAGACCATGCCGCCTTATGCCTACACCTATCCACTGCCGTATGAGTGGTATGAAGAGTATGGTGTCCGACGTTATGGTTTCCACGGCACCAGCCACCTCTATGTTTCGAAGCGTGCGGCAATCAATCTGGGCAAGCCTCTGGAAGAGTGTAATATTATCACCCTGCATATCGGTAACGGTGTCTCCCACTCGGCCATCAAAGGTGGCAAGTCCATGGACACCAGCATGGGTCTGACCCCTCTTGAAGGCGCCATGATGGGAACCCGCTGCGGTGATATCGACCCAGCGATTCCGCCATTCATCATGGACCAGGAGGGATGCACGCCTCGTGAAATTGACTCCATCCTCAACAAGAAATCAGGGCTCTTGGGGATTACCGGCCGCTTTACGGACCGCCGTGACGTCATCACTGAAGCAGAGAAGGGCGATGGTCGTTGCCAACTGGCTCTGGATGTTGAAGCTTATCGTCTTAAAAAATATATTGGCTCTTACGCAGCGGCGCTTGGCGGTGTTGACGCTATTGTCTTTACTGCAGGCGTTGGTGAAAATGCCGGCATTATCCGCCAGAAAGCCCTGGAAGGCCTTGAGTTCATGGGCATCAAACTGGATATTGAGAAAAACCTCAAAACATTCAGCAAAAGCGGTGAAACCGAAATCACTCTGCCGGACTCCCCGGTCAAGGTTTTTGTTATCCCGACCAACGAAGAGCTGGTGTTTGTTGAAGATGTCGTGGCCATTCTTGACGACACCTACACTGACCACACCAAGTTCCCCTATACTTTCACGGCAAAGGATTACACCCCTTAAGTTTTCGGTGTGCTCCATGGCAATTGTCACGTCCTAAAATACGTTGACAGTTTATTCCTAAGCCACCTCCCCCATGGAGGTGGCTTTCTTATGTACTTCTTCCGGTGTTTGCATATTCAAGCTAAGGTGTGGACGTAGGCGATTGTAAATAGCAACCGATTCGCGAACCAAGTCCTTCAGTTCCTGCAAATCACGGCACTTAAACAACAAAAACTCTTGCTTCAGAATTCCGTTTACCCTCTCAGCCAAAGCATTTTGATAACAATCGTAACCATCTGTCATGGATGGCGTTATATCATGACGCTTCAGCTCTTCCTGATAGATCGATGAGCAATACTGTAATCCTCTATCGGAATGGTGCAGCAACGATTTATCCGTCTGGCGTTGTCTGGCTGCTTGACGTAATGCCTTGACAACACTTTCTGCACGTAGATTGTCACTGACCTCATACCCCATGATTTTGCGGCTATAAGCATCAGTAACCAGCGATAGATAATGAACCCCTTCATCTGTTTCAACGTACGTGATGTCACTGACAAAGACTTGTTCAGCCCGATTGATATCCTGACTCGTGAGAAGATTCGGATATTTTTTCATCCAGTGACTGCTCTGCGTGGTCTTGATGAATCGCTTGACCGGTGGAACCAACAGCCGATGCTCTCGTAAATAATCAAAAAATCCATCCCGACCTAATTTGATGCTATGAGCATTAAATTTCGGTTTCAGCAGTGAGTACAGCTTGCGACCGCCCAACCTCGGCATGAACCGTCGCAACTCCATCACCATCTCTTTGACGGGAGCCAGCTCTGTGTTGCGCTGCTGGGTGCGTCTTTCTCTTTGATAAACGGCCTGCCGACTGATGCCAAGAAGCTTGCAAGCGCGGCTTAAACTTAGCCCTTTGTATTTTTGAATGCGTCTCGCTCCTTGGCAATATACTTTTTTCTCAAACTCATTCCGTGCTCAGAATCCAGGATATCAACAACTTCATTCAAAAGCAGATTGCGAAGACGTTCATCTTCAAGTTCGCGCTCAAGTCGCTTTATCTTCTGGGCAGGGGTCTCTTTGGCTTTGGGAGTTTTGGGCATAGCGAGCCTCACTGGCTGGGTCCAATCTAACTTTCCGTGCTTTCTTAACCATGTTAACACGGTTGAGCGACCCTGGATGCCATAGATCTTCTGGGCCTGCTTGTAGGTCATATCGCCTTTTTCTACGGCATCAACAACCTGCAATTTAAAGCCCATTGTGTAATCTCGTTGAGTCCGCCGACTCCGCTTGCTCTCTACTTTGTCCATAAATAAGTCTCCAATGTGTAAACTTATTTCAGGACGGGACAAATAACACAAAAAGGCCCGCCTCATTCAGAGGCGGGCCTTTTTTGCATTATTGCGTTACCCTGCTATGCAAGGGTCATCTTAAACAACTACCCCTGCGCTTGGACAGCGGTGATCGCCGAAACGCTAATGATGTCATCGACCGAGCATCCTCGAGACAAATCATTCACCGGCTTGGCCAGTCCCTGAATAATCGGACCAACGGCCTCAGCCCCGGCAACCCGCTCGACAAGCTTGTAACCGATATTGCCGGCATCAAGGTCAGGAAAAATCAGAGTGTTGGCTTTCCCGGCAACGGGTGAACCAGGTGCCTTTTTCTCACCAACTTTTGGCAGAAGTGCGGCATCAGCCTGCAGCTCGCCATCAATCTGCAATTGCGGATCAAGTTCTTTGGCAATGGCCATGGCAGCCAACACCTTATCGGCATCTTCATGCTGGGCACTGCCCTTGGTTGAAAACGACAGCATGGCAACACGGGCATCAACCCCAAGAAAACTCTTGCAGCTGCTGGCTGTCGATACTGCAATTTCTGCCAACGCCTGGGCATCAGGGTTCGGATTAACCGCACAATCAGCAAACAATAAAATGCCGTTTTCACCAAAATCGGGATTTTTTGTCACCATAAGAAAAACAGAAGAAACCGTTTTCATACCCGGGGCGGTGCCAATGACCTGAAATGCGGCTCGCAGCACATCGCCTGTGGTATTAAATGCTCCGGCAACAGCGCCACCGGCATCCCCTTTACGAACCATCATCGAGGCAAAATAAAGATTGTCCTCGGCGGTCAACAGCTCACGCGCCTGTTCCGCCGTCAATCCCTTTTTCTTGCGCAGCTCAACCAGCTCGGCAACATAATCATCAAGTTGCGGGGCAGCCGCCGGCTCAAGAATCGTTACGCCGTCAAGAGTCACGCCAAGCTCGGCTGCTTTGGCGTTTAATGTTGCCTCATTACCCAGCAAAACAATCTTGGCCAAGCCATCGGCCACGATTTGTCCTGCCGCCTGAATCATGCGATCATCATAGCCCTCGGGCAAAACAACCGTCTGCAGACTAGTGCGGGCTTTTGCTTTAATCTGATCTACCAGGTGCATATCTCCTCCTAATTTATAAAACATAGTTTGATTGCTCGACTTTTATACCTGATTCGTCAAACGGGCGTCAACCTTATTCAAGCAAACCTACATGTAGACAACAAAAAGAGATTAGCTCCATCAGGGAACATACGCTATACTGAGCCGTCAGCTCAACATGGCGGCGCATGGTCTCTTTTCACTCGTGGATTTCAGAGGCTCTAAATTCAGGCGCTGTGACTAACCCGTTATCAGGATGTCCGTCAACACCTCAGGTGCTCATGACCTCTTCCTCCACCAGATACAACACTCTGCTTATCGGACTGATTATATCGCTCCTGATCCATGCAACCTTGCTTTTACTCAAGGTTCAATGGCCCGAGGAAAAACAGCCGGTTAAAAAACCAATCCTAGTGGAAGTACAGCCCACCCAGCCGGTTCAGGAAACCGCGATTCCCTCAAAAAACGAACCGCCCAAGCAAGCCGAACGGACAGGAGCTGTTGATCATCAGGTCATCAAGGAGCAGGCTCCTCCTGGCCAGGATTTGGAGGATAGCTCGCCGAAAGAGGCTCAACCAGCCCCAACAAAACCGAAAACAGTTCCGCCACCTAAGCCCGAAAAAAAGGAAAAGCCGGTCCCCGTGGTCAAGGTTGCGCCACAACAGCCGGAGACTTCGCCTCAAGTGGCCAAGGAACAACCCCTTCCAAGCCTCGATCAGCTACTGCAAACAGCAAATAATGCGGCCGCGAACATCACCCAACAAGCGCAAACGAAAGCTCGTCCCGATGTCGAGCCCGGCGATGACCTGTTGCTCAATATGCGTGAGGATAAACTTTTTTCCTTTTTCTCTCGCTTCAAGAAACAAATCTATGGCGTGTGGAACTATCCCGAAGAAGCGATGAAAAACCGTCAACAGGGCGTAGCGCTCCTGAAGATCGTTATCAATCGGGATGGAAGCGTCGAAGATGTTGATTTGGTTTCTGCCTCGGGATTCGAACGACTTGACCGCGAAGCCATCGCAGCCATCTTCAAAGCACAGCCTTACGGCAGCCTTCCCGAAAGCTATCCGGAGGATCAATTGACCATCATGGCCTACTTTGAGTATATCCTCGGCCAACCGTTACCGAATATCTATCGACGCTAGCAGAAAAGAGCGGGGATACAGCCGTAAAACGAAGAAAGGCTCGCAATAGCGAGCCCTTCTTTATCGAATCAGTCGGTGTCAACTCAGCGCGCGGCGCGTTGCATGGCGCTGTGCACGGTATTAAACAGCAACATGGTAATCGTCATAGGGCCAACGCCACCGGGAACAGGTGTAATGTAGCTGGCTTTTTTCTCAGCCGAATCAAACTCGACATCGCCAACCAGCTTCTTGTCACCGACCCGGTTAATACCGACATCAATCACAACCGCACCCGGCTTGATCCAGTCACCTTTGATCATTTCGGGACGCCCAACAGCAGCAATCACTACATCGGCGCGACCGACATGGCCAGCCAGATCAGCAGTACGCGAGTGACAAATGGTTACCGTGGCATTCTCCGCCAGGCACATGAGCGCCACCGGCTTACCAACGATGTTGGATCTCCCGACAACCACCACTTCTTTACCGGTCAGATCGTAATTGATCGACTCAAGCATTTTCATCACCCCGTAAGGAGTGCAGGAACGAAATGTCGGATTTCCAGTTGCCAGGCAACCAACATTGAAGGGATGAAAGCCGTCCACGTCTTTAAGCGGAGAGATGGCGTTAAGAATGCAATCCTCATCAATATGGCCGGGCAAGGGAAGTTGGACCAGAATACCGTCGATACGCTCATCATTGTTGAGTTTATCGATCAAAGCCAGCAATTCGTCCTGGGTGGTTTCGGCCGGTAATTTATGCTCGTCGGAAAAGATTCCTGTCGCAGCACAGGCTTTTTCTTTCATGGTCACGTAAACACGACTTGCCGGGTCGTCTCCAACCAGCACGACGGCCAGGCCAGGCGTAACACCTTTTGCAGTCAGCTCCGCCACTTGTGCGGTCATCTGCTCACGCATTTGAGCCGCCAGTGCTTTTCCATCAATCAACTGCCCCATAATTGCCTCCTTGACGGGATCTCCCGCTATCGATGAGTAGTTCGATCACCCTGAACTTCTTCAGGATGCTTTCGGACATCCGCCGCAACTGCCGTCCGATGCGGCAGGACAGGCCGGAGCTGACTTGGATGCTGAATAACCTTGGTCATACCAGCCTCCGCCTTTGAGGGCGAAACCACTTTGAGATATGAGCTTCTTGACCGGGCCCTGACACTCCCGGCATTCTGCAACCGGTGCGTCGGAAAATTTTTGGCGCACCTCAAAAACCAATCCACATTTTTGGCACTGATATTCATACATCGGCATAAGACAAACTCCTTTATTGCTTAAATCAGCCGCTAAAGTAATCAGAGCACCTTGTTTTGTCAAGTCGGCCGATGATTCAACAAAAGGATTCAGGATAAATTTTCCCTTATATGAAAAGAGACACGGAAAAATGATCCGATCTTAAAGGCATGGTGCGCGTATCTCACACTTGCCAAGACATTTTTTGTGAAAAAAGTGGTCAGAAGTGGGAAAAGAGGTTGTTTTCGCGGCCTGACTTCTGGGAAACTACCCGCCGTTGTGGTAGAGTTCAAAAAAAAGGATATCCCATGTCAGCCATTGAAAAACTTCTATCCCTAGATCAGTGCAATCGTCTGCCGACGCCACCGGCGATCGCCATGCGTATCCTTGACGAGGTCCATAAGGAGGAGCCCTCTTTTCGTCGTCTCGCCGCATTGATTACGGCCGATCCAGCATTGACCACGCGGGTTTTGCGCATCGCAAACTCTGCGATATATGCCCCTGTGTCACGTATCGACAACCTTGAAACCGCGTTGACCCGGTTGGGTATCGCAACCGTGACAAACATAGCATTGTCGTTCATTCTGGTCGGCTATTTCAATGGCCAAGACACAGCAGGTTTCAACTTTACCTACTTCTGGAAACGTGCGGTGACCTCAGCGGTCAGTGCCAACATTATCGCCAGAAAAATATGTAAAGTCAGCGACAATATTTTTATCACCGCCCTGTTACAAGACATCGGCATTCTTATCGCCTATCTGTGCCTTGATGACTACAAAACCATTTTTGATCCGAATCAGCGTCGCCAGCACACGATAAAAGCCGTAGAACAGGAAACCTTCGGATTTGCCCATTCACAATTGGGTTCTGAAATCCTTGAGCATTGGGGGATTCCCGAGGCCATCTACAAACCGATTCGCTATCACCATCTGAACGATGATGTTCCTGAACCCTACACGTGCCAGGCTCAAGTCATTAATCTTGCCGACAAAATTTCAGCTGTTTTCCACGGCCGTCCCGTTGCGGAGAAGCTCAAGGTCTTTCGTAAAACCCTGCAGACACGCTTTAATCTTTCAGACAGAAGCATCACCAAGCTCATTGAGGAGATCTCCGAGCAAAGTATGCAGATCCTCTCCTTCTTTGAAATACCGTCGGACAAAATGAAATCCGCTGCCGAAATCCTTCAGGAAGCGAACGAGCATCTGTCGCGCCTCAACCTGACCAGCAGTCAGTTACTTGATCAGTATCGTCACGAAAAAGAGGCGGCGGTCCAGGAACGCCAGGAGCTTGCAGCAGTCAATACGGAACTCAGCCGACTGGCCTTTGAAGACAGTCTGACCGGTTTGTATAATTTACGCTATTTCCACGATTATTTTGACCGTGAACTGCAACGTTCAGCACGCTATGGAACGGTCTTCTCTCTGCTGATGTTTGACATCGACAATTTTAAAACGATCAATGACAGTCACGGCCATCAGGCTGGGGACAAAGTTTTGAAAGAGATTGCAGAGCTGTCACGCCAGACGCTGCGCAACACGGATGTTGTTGTCCGTTACGGTGGCGAAGAGTTTACTGCGTTGCTTCCTGAGACAACCCTTGACCAGGCCCATGAAATAGCCGACCGGTTACGGCTTGAAATTGAGCAGCTTCTGGTTGCTTGGCACGATAAAACCCTTCAGGTCACGGTCAGTATGGGATTGGCCTTTTATGATCCCAAACAGGGTGCAAAAAATAAAGATCAGTTGATCGACATTGCGGACAAAGGACTCTATCAGTCTAAACATGCCGGAAAAAACTGTATCAGCATGCCCCAAAAAAATATCTAGCAGGCTGTTTTGAAAGGGCCCACCGGGGCCTTCCCTCCGTCAGTCAGACCATATTCGTAACCAGCAACTGTTCAAGATGAAAGAAGTTTTCTGCTGCAATGTTCTACCTGATCCTTGTTTCTGCGATCTGGGCCTTTTCCTTTGGCCTGATTAAAGGCCAGCTCACGGGGCTCGATCCCAGTCTGGTTGCCGCTGTGCGCCTGTTACTCAGCCTGCTGGTTTTTCTGCCCTTCCTTCGAATACAGCGTTGTCGTTTTCTCAATCTCCTGGCATTGATCTTTATCGGAGCCATTCAATACGGCTTGATGTACGTCACCTACACGGCGTCCTTTCGTTACCTACACGCCTATGAAGTGGCCTTGTTTACCATCTTTACGCCCATTTATGTCACGCTGATCAATGATCTGTTCAGTCGCCGTTTCCACCGCCGTTTTTTTTATGCCGCCTTACTGGCGGTCATCGGGACAGCCGTTGTGCTCTATCGCGACTTTCATCATGGTGATTTCCGCCAGGGCTTTCTTCTCATCCAGGCGGCCAATCTGTGTTTTGCCTTCGGTCAGGTTGCCTACACCCGAATCATGCAACGCATTGCCCACAGCGACCTGCAAGTTTTCGGGCTTTTATATTTGGGAGCCTTTCTCAGTACGCTACCAATGATCTGGGGAACATCCCTCGACCAGCTGATGCAACTGTCTCTAACGCAATCGGCATCGCTGGTTTATTTGGGTGTTCTTGCCTCAGGAGTCTGCTTTTTTTTGTGGAATCATGGGGCACGAAAAGTCAATGCCGGCACGTTGGCCGTGTGCAACAACCTGAAGATTCCTCTGGCCATCGCGTGTTCAGCCCTGGTCTTTTCTGAAACAGTTAACTGGCCGCAATTGCTGACTGGCTCGGCAATCCTCGGATTTTCCCTGCTACTCAATCATTGGCATCTCAAACGGAGAGGTTAAGAGACGGAAAAGCGGTTACATAACTTCCATCCAAATCTTTTCAAGGGTCGTTAAAACAGATAGAGCAATTGCGCTGAAAGTCGATCAGGCAAATCGTCAAGAATCTGATTGGTGACAGAAGAGTCACTTTGATGAGGTGCTTTTCCGGAACGGATTTCATAGGTCAGTTTACCCCGCAACGACGGAGTGAATCGGTAGAGAAGACCCAGACTTAAGGTTTCAAACTCCCGTTCGCCATTGGTTTCAGTGCCCAAATCAAGGCGGTCATAACGGGCATTGAGCCAGAACCCTTTAAAAATCTGGCAGCCTAGATCAAAATACCAGCCCAACGCCTGATCTTCTGGAAGCACATTGAATCCGGCAACCGCCTGGCCGTTGTTACTGACGGTTCCCGGTGCGGCACCGCCATCCGTCCCGGCATAAATCATTCCATCAGCTTTGATCATCTCACTTTCCAAGCGCAGATTCTGCCATAGCAACGTGGTCCCCAGGCCGTAACGGCAACGACGAAATACCCGTTCGGTATGGCTTATTCCGACGTCGAGACTGCGTTGCCCATCCTGATACCAGGCAAACACTTTCCACCCCTGGCGCTGCACGCCCTTTCCCTCGCCTCGTAAACGCTCTGCCGCCAGATAAAGATACACATCCGGATTATCATTATCATCCTGTAAATTGAGACCATGACCATTCGCCAGCATGACGGCGTATGTCAACTCCCAGGGCTGAAACGAGAAGCTGTCAAAAACCATAAGGCCCATATCCCGGCAACATCCGGCAACTCCAGGCTGATTGACATCTTGGGGATCGCTGCCGTCCGCATCAAAAAAGCGTTCCTGCATTAACATGTTGGTCATGTTGGTGAGATTGATATAGTTACACGGGGGAACAAATCCGAGCGACTCTTCCACAGCAGGCGTTTTAAACATGCCAATGCGAATACGCGCCCCAGGAATATAATTGAAGGTAAGACTGCTTTCGATGAGACGAAAGCGGTTTTTATCATCAATATGTGTCGCGGAGTTGTTACCGCAAATCGTTTTCAGGCTGTAATTGATTCGGTCAGAGAGGACACCACGGATTCCAAGTTGCAGCTTTCTCAGGTTCAGCTCTGAGGAGGAACGCAAATTGGGCGAAACAAGTCCAGAGTTGATGTCACTGCCGGCAAAGGGACCGGCAGGAAGCTCTCCACCTCCAGCATTGATATAATCTACGAGCAAAAAACCACCGAAACGAAGAGTCTCTTCTTTTTTTTCAACACCTTGCAACATCAGCCAATTTACAGCCAGGGCCGGTGAGGCCAAAAGAACGAAACTCACCAGAGCAATCAACAGAACAGCCATTCGTTGCTCTGTCCACAGAACGACACCCACGTTTTTATGCGCCACAAAAACCTCCGGCAGGATGAAAGGGCCGAGCGCTTCACATGAAGAACACGTTTGCAATTATAAACCATAATGTGTTGACTGCCTAATGCCCTGACAACGATTTATATTCTTCTCGTCCAAGACAAACCGAAACAGCAACACCAACCTGGCAAGTTACGCTTTGATGAGCTAGCAATCCTGCGATAACGATGAAAAATCGTGTTTTTACCAATAGATATTGAACCGTTTGCAAAGATTGGTTTATGATGAGTTTTTATTGATTTTAACCTTCAATGCAGCACCTTCCCCAACGGTGACTCCATGACAACTCCCAGTCATTCCTGTGGTCATATCCTGACAGCTTTTGCCAGCCTGATTATCATTATCGCCGGACTGAAAAGTGCTCAGGACCTGATTGTTCCCTTTCTTCTGGCCGCATTTATTGCCATTCTCTGCCTGCCATCGCTCCACTGGCTGGAACGTCGTCACCTGCCGACTACTTTGAATATTTTTATCGTCATTTCCGCGGCACTGCTTACCGGGCTGTTACTGGCTATGTTTGTCGGCAGCTCACTGCATGATTTCTCCCGGACACTGCCAACCTATCAAGCCCGTCTCCACGAACAGACCAGGGATCTGTTTAATTGGCTCAACCAGCATGGGGTCGATATTTCATCACAAATCGTCCTTGATTATTTCGATCCCAGCGCCGCAATGAAAATTGCCGCGAACACACTCAGTGGTGTCGGTGCGGTTCTTACTGACGGCTTTCTCATCCTGCTGACCGTAATTTTCATCCTGTTTGAAGCCAGCGCCATGCCGAAAAAGTTAATGGATGCGCTAAAAAATCCGGAACAATCGTTTGCCCAGTTCAGTCGTATCACTCAAAGCGTTCAGGGCTATCTGGTCATTAAAACCGCCGTCAGCCTGCTGACCGGAGCAGCGGTCATCGTCTGGCTGATCATACTTGATGTCGATTACCCGATTCTTTGGGGGTTGCTGGCTTTTCTGCTTAATTTTGTACCGAATATCGGCTCGATTATTGCCTCGATTCCCGCTATTCTCCTTGCGCTGGTTCAGCATGGTCTCGGCACAGCCCTGCTTGTCAGTGGAGGATACATTATTGTCAATGTCGTCGTCGGCAACATCGTCGAGCCCCGATTCATGGGCAAACAACTGGGGCTCTCCCCTTTGGTTGTTCTGCTATCCTTGATTGTCTGGGGCTGGGTGTTGGGGCCGGTGGGAATGTTGCTATCCGTACCGTTGACCATGATTGTCAAAATTGCCCTGGAGACAACGGAAGATCTGCGTTGGATCGCAATTCTACTGGGTTAGCCTGCTCTAAAACCCTGGGCTGATTTCAAGCAATTGATCTGCAAGCAAGACGCCATCACATGTTCGGCTTGCATTTAAAGGATATGATTTTCGATGACTGAAAAGAAAAACGACTTGAAAAACGAAAACTACCTGGCTTTTTTCCTGCTGATCCTGGCCTTGATGGCATTCGCCGTCATTGTGAAAAGCTGTAACATTGCGCAATATAATCACCAGAACCACGCTGTGGAGATTCATGACCTCTGAAAACAGAGACAACTTATTACTGGTCAAAGGTCAATCGCCCCAAGAGGATCTTGAGCTGTTGCTCGAGGATCTGAAGACCCTGAACAGCCTTGACGTGTACACATTACGCCAGAGACTTACCGGTTATGCTGTCAACATGTTGCACAAAGGAGAGCGCTCCGACCTTGAAGACTTGGCGCGCATTCTTCAGCGTCACCACATTCCACACTGGATTGTGGCACCGAGCAAAGACCTTCTTGAGCCACTAAAACCCGAAAATATCCACCGGTCAACTGCAGGATGGGTCTTTACAGTCAACGGCACCGCCCACGTCCTGACGCAGGACAGTCAACCGTTAATCATCCTTGCCGACCTGACTGCACAGGTCGGTGAACGGATCTTGAAACAGTCTCAGGCCCAATACACCTACACCGGTGGTGTTCATAACGACCGTAATCACGACAATCTACTGCGCGAAATTTTTCGTCAGGAACCTCGACTCATTCTTGCCTGGGGCGGTTCTCCCCGCCAACCGGAGCACCTTATTTTTCTTTCTCCGGCAGCGGTCCCGAAGGAGGTTCTCGGGGACAAGGCGGGATTGAGCCGCAAATGGAATCTGATGGAGTTTTTGCTCCAGGTTCGCACAGCATGCCCAGAACACTATCTCGACACCGGTTTTGGGCTGGGGTTTTTGCCGGATTATCGCGTTTCGCCTTGTGAAAGCAGCGATTATTATGCCCTGAACAAAAACAACACCGAACTGATCCGTTATGCCAATCTGATACTCGACATGGCGGAGAACAGTCTGCAGCCACAACAAAATGCAACATCAGGTGCCGCTCGACAGGCCATGTCAACGGTGCTGGGCTTGGCCACCGCCTTCCAGCTTCCCAAACAAGCAGCAATGATGGGACCTGCTCCCGCCCGAAAAAAAGCCGCTGCACCGACGAAACCGTCCCTGCCAACACCACCAGCACCTAACATCCAGTCGGGATTTTCCTTACATTTTAACGGCTGGCGATTACTCTCGAACCTGGCAGCGTTTGCGCTGTTCTTTTTTGTCGAGATAAACCATCAGGCCGCTGGTGACTTCTACCGCTATGGATTCTCCACCGGACTGGTTCCTTTGGCCGTCAGTGGGCTATGCTTATGGAATGCTCTTTTTTTCTGGCGGATTCGCCAACGCATCAAGAATACAGCAACAAGTAAAGCCCGCTCCGCCGCCATGGGCATGGTTGAAATGTATGGAAGAGCCCAGCGCCAATTTGCCCTGGTCTCCCCTTCCAGCCAGCAGCCGTGCGTCTATTACCGCCTGAAACGCTACCGTCGTGGGCCAAAAGACCAGTGGCAGCTCACCAGCATCACCAGCAGTGACAGCGTGCCGTTTATTCTTGAAGACGACACGGGCCGCATCACCATCAATCCACGAGGAGCAACGTTTAAATTGGAAAATTCCATCAACGGACTGGACATGACCGGTGCTGATGAAAAGTGGGTTGAAGAGGTCATTTATGAAAACAGCATGCTTTATGTCCTCGGCTTTGCGGCCACCAGCCACAACCACCAGGGTTCGTTAAGCCATCGTGTTGCTGAAAAGCTCAGAAACCTTAAGGGGAACCATGATAAACTGATGCGCTATGACCATGACGGTGATGGCCAGATCAGTCCAGCGGAATGGGACAGTGCCCGTGCCGATATGGAGCAGGAAGCACTGCATGAAAAACTGCATCAGGGGGAACAGCGTTCCAACGAGCAGCTGGTGATTAGCGCACCACCGCAAAGGGACTTACCGTTTATTATTGCCGAAACCCGTTCCGAAGCCCACCTCGTTACCCATTATACCTGGCAGGTTCCGGTTCTGCTCATCGCTGGTGTGGCAACTTTTATCTGGGCTATCAAGGCCTGTGTGAGCTATTTCCACCTGATCTGAACGTATGACATTTTCTAAAAGGGAGAAAAGACAATGACAACCATTATCGTTCTGGGTGTTCTGGTTTTACTACTGACCGTGGTCATCGGCTATGTGATCATGGTCTACAATGGCCTGATCAGACTGAAAAATGAAACAGATAAATCATGGAGCAATATTGATGTGCTGCTCAAACAGCGCTTTGATGAACTTCCCAAGCTGATCAAGGTCTGCGAAGGCTATATGAAACATGAAAAAGCGACTCTTGAGGCCGTGATCAAAGCCCGTTCCATGGTTGGCCAGGCACGCTCGGAGAAAGATCAGCTCAATGCCCAGAACATGTTGACGGACACCTTGAAATCCCTGTTTGCTGTCACGGAGCAATATCCGGACCTCAAGGCGGATACGGCTTTTCGCAGTTTGGGAAACCGCATCTCCGAGCTGGAAGACCAGATTGCCGACCGGCGTGAACTGTTCAACGAATACGTCAATATGTACAACATCCGCATTGCTCAATTTCCCGATGTTCTGGTCGCAACAAAATTCAACTTCAAACCACGAGGCTTATGGGAAATCCAGCCGGAACATCGTGCCGATGTCGAGGTTTCTTTTAATCATTCATAATGACTGTGCGTTACAAACACCCGGCGCAACGTTATCGCTGCGAAATTGACGTCAAACGAAGCCGCTTCATCGCACAGTAACGGCAACCGACAGCATCGAGAAGGCCCGCGAGTTCATCCACGAAATCCAGACAGAGTTCGCTGATGCTAATCACAACTGCTGGGCGTGCCTTATCGGTGCGCCCGGTAATCCCAGCCACTGTGCCATGAATGATGACGGCGAACCGCATGGCTCCGCTGGCAAACCAATGTTGACCGCCCTGCAACACGGTGACATCGGCGATATTACGGTCGTTATCAGTCGTTACTTTGGTGGCATCCGGCTGGGAAAAGGCGGCATGGCTCGCGCCTACACCGATGCGGTGATGACGACCCTATCCGGTCTATCGACAAAAGAAAAAATCGACTACAGGTCTCTTTTGATCACATGCGACTACCCGTTTCTTGATTCATTGAAGCGCCTTTTTAACGACTACGAGGCGCTTCTTGAAGAAGAACAGTTCGCTGATCTGGTTACCCTCCACCTGCGCCTTCCCCAGGAAAATGTTGAGCCTTTTCATGCGCATGTCACGGAAATGAGTCACGGACGCATTACCATCACGACCAGCTGACAACAGCTCTTTCTGGACATTCCCTGTCGTCCCCGCTACAATCCGGGTCCATTGAACTGACGAAAGGATTTCCCATGGCATCAACCCAAAACGAATTATGGCAATCGATTCTATTTCTGTTCATGAGCAAATTTGTACGACAGGCCCAAACACCTTTTGCCAAAAAGGAATTGATCAACGCTAAAAATGTGGAACTGGCCAACAAATTCGCCGAAATGACGGGCAACACTACACCGCCAGAAAAAATGAAACTCACGCTGACGAAGGCGCTCTCTGAACTGCAGAAAAAAGGCTTGCTAGAGGAAGTGGGTGCCACAACGCTGCAGTTGACCGAAAAGGGCTGGAGCAGTATGCAGGAAGAGGTTAAATCGGCAATGTGCAAAATTGCTCAGGAGTTTCCGCAAAGCCAGGCGCCGAACGCTCCAAGAGCAAATTAGGCAGAGATATGAAATGGGAGAGCGGTGAGCTGGTGGGGACCGTTAAGAAAAACGTCAATGACCAGGCAAACGACTGTTTTTCACAGGCCATCTGTCATAAAAAATTTCAGCTTTTTTCTAACGGCACAAATGTGATCACGATACCGCGACTGCGATCATTATTAAGATACTGCCCGCTTGCCCAGTACTGAATCCCCTGAATCAATACCAGATCTGTGGACTCTGCTGTTAATTTTACCTGTTCGATAAACGCCAGAATGCCGTCATTCAGTATCTCTGAAGTCTGCTCGCCCAAAAATGAGCCGCGCGGTTTCAGAAGACGTGTTGCCGCCGCATTCGCTTGCACAATCTGATCTTCGATATCCACGCCAATCACAGCCACGGGCATGCTGTCGAGAATATCCTGTGCGACCTGCAAGACCTCACTACGCAGTTCAAGAGCTTCTGTTCTCTCCTGAACCGTCTCCTCCAATGAGGCATTGACCTGTTCGAGCTCCTGGTTACGCACCTCCAGCTCTTGCGCAAGTCGCTCATTACGACAACTCAGGTCATAAGTCTCCACCGCATTTCTTAGAGTCACGAGCAGTTCGTCGTCATTCCATGGTTTGGCCAGAAAACGGTACACATGGCCGACATTGATGGCTTCAACCATGGACGCCGTATCCGAATAGCCGGACAGGACAATACGAATTGTCTCTGGGCAGCGCTGTCGAACCAGACTGAGAAACTCAATGCCATTCATCTCTGGCATCCGAAAATCGGAAACGACGACACTCACATCCGCATGTTCGTTGAGAAGCGCCAAGCCCTCTTTTGCAGACTCGGCAAATAGGAATTCATAGCGTTCTTCATTGCTGAGAAGCCGTTCCAAAGAACGCAAAACGTTCGGCTCATCATCAACAAACATGATCTTGTGCATTGCCTTTTTCCCTTCAGCATGGTGCCTCATGATAAAACTCTTTGATCTTAGCACGATTTTTACGCGACGCAAAACCATTCGCAATTCCAGCGAATTACAAATAAACACTTTAACGATTTACTGAGAGGCTCTGAATAAAAAAGGCCGGTGAAAATTCACCGGCCTTAGCACGACATAAAAAAGCATCCCAACTCTTTTCAACCGCCCTTGGGAAGGGATAGATCTTACAGAATAAACTCAGCCCAGATGGGACAATGATCAGAAGGTTTCTCCATTGAACGGATGGTATAATCGATTCCGGCCCCTTGACAGGCAGGGATCAAACGCGAGCTGGCCAGGATCAGATCAATTCGCAAGCCCCGTTTCGGCTCACGTTCAAATCCTCGACTGCGATAGTCAAACCAACTGAATCGGTCATCCACATCGGGATGACAACGTCGAAAGCTGTCATGAAGGCCCCAGTCCATCAACGCTTGCAGCCAGGCACGCTCTTCCGGCAGAAAACAGCTTTTCCCCTGAGCCAACCAGCGTTTTTCGTTGTCCGAACCAATCCCGATATCTGCGGACAATGGTGCGACATTCATATCGCCGACAACCACAAGTGCATCCCGGTCGGGGTCGTAGCTGTCCAATAATTGGCGCATGTCACGATAAAATTTTTCCTTTGCCGGAAATTTTACCTCATGCGCCCGATTCTCCCCTTGGGGGAAATAGCCATTTACAACGGTCAGCGACTGCCCACCAAGAGCATAGCGACCGACAATGACACGTCGCTGAGCCTGTTCATCATCCCCATCAAAACCGTAACGGACCTCAACCGGTGCCTCTTTGGACACAAGAGCCACACCATAATGCCCTTTTTGACCATAATAACGCACCTGGTAGCCTAACGATTCAATCTCTTCATAGGGAAACTGGTCATCGTGAACTTTGGTCTCCTGCAGAGCCAGCACATCGGGTTGATAAGTCTCAATCACCGCTTTCACCTGATGGTGGCGGGCACGCAGTCCATTGACATTGAACGAAATAATCTTCACAGACAGCTCCCGGATCAAGCGCGGCAACGGTTAAGGATATCAACGATGACCTCAAGACTGTACGCTTTGAGGCCCCACTTTTGCGCCAGCATCACGGCATTTTCGGCAATCGAGGCAATTTCGCCATCAGGGATATTGCCTTCGGCCAAGGTGACCGGACTGTCAATGCGACGGAACCAGTCTTTCAAGGCCTGAATCCCGTACTGAGCACACGCCCGATCATCGGTCTGATCGCAGTCGAATACGCGCCGGGCAAACTGAGCGAATTTAGCCGGAGTCTGTTCTGAAGCGTAGGCCATCCAGCCGGGAATAACGATGGACAACCCTGCACCATGGGCGATGTCATATAACGCGCTCAGAGAATGCTCAATCATATGATTGGGAAATTGATACAAACCGATCCCTGCGGTGGATAGCCCGTTTAAGGCCCAGGTGGCGGACCACATCATGGTTGCCCTGGCATCCGCGTGGTCGGGCTGCTGTAAAATCTGCTCCGTACTTTCCATGATGGTTTTCACCAGACCTTCAACAAAACGATCCTGCAGAGGGGTCGCCTGATCGGTACTGGTAAAATAACCTTCGATCAAATGAGAGATGGCATCCACCGCTGAATACGCGGTGTAATTCGCCGGAACGGTATAGGTTAACGCCGGATCAAGAATCGAGGTTTTGGGAAACAGCAAGGGAGAATTGATATTGAACTTTTGCGCGGTTTCTTCATTGGTCACCACACCGCCGCAATTCATTTCCGATCCCGTTGCGGCCAGAGTGAGCACCGTCACAAGAGGCAATGCTTTTTCCACTTTACCCTGCAGAAAGAAATCCCAGACATCACCCTCACTGACGGCTCCCGCCGCAATGGCTTTTGACTCATCCAGAACACTGCCGCCACCAACGGCGATAATGACATCAACCTGCTCCTGCTTGGCCACTGCCACGCCTTGCCGCACATGACTGAGAACCGGATTGGACTTGACGCCACCATGGTCAACCCAGCTCAAACCGGCAGACCGCAACGACGCTGTGATCCGCTCATAGAGTCCAGTCGTTTTGATACTGTTGCGGCCATAGACCAGCAACGCCTTGCCACCCTGCCGTGCAGCGTATTTTCCTACTTTGTCGGCAGTACCCACACCAAAAACGATCTCTGTCGGATTTTGGAACACAAATGATTGCATAACAACTTCCCTCCTGTTCTAAATATTAAAGGGCCTGTGCCAGACGTTTTTTGACGTCATCCGACGAAACACCCTCAACGACAATTTGTTTATGGCGGCTTTTATCACCACGCAGCAACGTCACAGAACTTTTCGACACACCGAGTAATTTGGCAAAGAAGGCGCAACACAACTTGTTTGCAGCGCCCTCAACTGGCGGAGACGTCAGTCGAACCTTCAGTTCATCCCCCTGGATACCGCACAGACTATTCTTACTGGCACGCGGCTGAACAAACAGGGCAATGGCCACACCGTGTTCATGCGGGGAGACGCAGGCACTTAAATCATCACCGCTCATAAATCAGAAACTGTAAGCGATAGAGCGCAGAATAACGACCAGAATCCGCTGAACAAAGGACAGGGCCAGTAATAAGACTAAGGGGCTGAAATCAATGCCACCGAATTGCAGCGGAATCACCCGTTGAATACGATAGAGTACCGGATCGGTCGCACTGTGCAAAAAACGGACAATGGGGTTATAAGGATCAGGATTCACCCATGAGATCAGGGCACGGGCCACCAGGATCAACACATAAATACTGAAGATCAAATCAACCAGGCCGGCAATGGCCAAAAACAATTCACGCAAAATCATCATCTCTCACTTTCAACAGAAAAAACATCCTATTATCGACCATTTCGAACGGACAAATCACTCTTGGCGAACACTAAAAACTTTTTTTAACCTTCACAGGCAAATTGGCCAAAAAAAGTTCACCTCATCAAAAAATTACTGTACTCTGGCCAGGTTTTTCCGCAGATTTATCACAAAAAACGGGAAAAACAGTGGCAACTGGAGGGGTTGCCCTCATGAGCAGATCCACCACCAATCACAACATGCCTGTCGTGTGATGTTTCGATAAACTAACATGAAGCCGTAAGGGGAACAATCCATCATGTACCGTACAAATAATCTCAATATCAAAAGCATTACCGAAGTTATCGCGCCAGCAGAACTCAAACAGGTGTTCCCGCTTTCCGAACAATCGGCCGTTTTCGTCACGAAAGCACGCAATGAAGTTAAAGCGATTCTGCACAACCGTGATTCTCGCCTGATGATCGTGGTCGGACCGTGTTCCATCCACGATCCCGAAGCAGCCATTGATTATGCACGACGCTTGAGCAAACTCTCGCGCGAGCTCGATGACCAGCTGCTTATTGTCATGCGCGTCTACTTTGAGAAACCCCGCACCACGGTTGGCTGGAAAGGCCTGATCAACGACCCGGATCTCAACAGCACCCACCTGATCTCCAAGGGTCTCGGCATTGCCCGTCAGCTGTTCTGTGCCATTACCGATCTCGGGCTGCCCATTGCTACTGAAATGCTCGACACCATCACGCCGGAATATTTTGCCGACCTGATCAGCTGGGGCGCCATCGGTGCCCGCACCACCGAATCCCAACCGCACCGTGAGATGTCCAGCGGCCTGTCATTCCCGGTCGGGTTCAAAAACAGCACTGACGGCAACCTGCAAATTGCCATGGACGCCATGAGCGCGGCCAAACATGGACACAGCTTTCTGGGCATCAACCGTCAGGGCAAGATCTCCATTGTCGAGACTTGCGGCAATCCTGATGCCCACATCGTTTTACGCGGCGGTAGCAACGGGCCCAATTATCAATCCGAAGCCATTGCCTTCACCGAAAAGAAACTGGCGGACCAGGGCCTTAATAACGCGATCATGGTTGACTGCAGCCACGCCAACTCCAGCAAGGACCACAACCGTCAGGAGGAAGTAATCCTCAATGTTCTTGACCAGCTGGCACACGGCAACCGGACCATTCGCGCTCTGATGATCGAAAGCAACCTCGAAGAGGGCAACCAGTCCATTGGGCCTCTTGAGGAGCTGAAATACGGCGTTTCTGTAACTGACAAATGCATCAATTGGGAGACGACAGACCGCCTGTTACGTATGATCCACAGCAGCCTGAAAGAAAACAACGGTCGCCCGCTGTAATTTTTCCCTTAAATGTGAAACAGCAAGGGCCGCACTTATCGCGGCCCTTGCTGTTTGCCCCTGCCCCTTTCATCGGGCAGTCCCCCCCATGCAACGTATTTTTGATCATTGCCTCAAGCCTGATTTCCTCCGGAAGAACTCGCGGTAAAGGCTTGAGTCATGCCATTAATGTTCGACCCGTCAATTCCAATCTCGTTGAGCAGGGCTTCAACCATGGGAGCTTGCGCGCGATAGCGAAGAGCGCTATTGACAACCTGATCGGCAAGGCTTCCCTGGTTCTGGCTACCTGCGCCATCGACGCTCCCGGAACTTCCGGCACCGTTGATACCTTCAACCTGGAAGATTTTAATCCCATCAATATTTTGCATGGGCTTGACGCTTTCGGCGATAATCGCAGGCAAATGTTCGATCAGCGCCAGCTTGACCTGCATGGCAATCTGTTCTGCCGACAGAATATTATCTGCCTCGTTGATCGCCTTTTTCCCGTCTGCATCAACGGCATATCGTTTCGCAGCAGCATCTGCTTCGAGCTTAATCGCCTCAGATTTACCCTCAGCGGTTAACCGTGCCATGTCCGCATCCCCCTTGGCCTGGATGCGTGTTGCTTCAGCATAATCATCCGCCGCCTGTTTTTTTGCCTCTGCGGCAACGGTTATGGAAATCGCTTCCCGTTCTGCCTGTTTGCGCGCCTCGACAAGTTCAATACTTTTCTGACGTTCAGCGATTTCGGTTTCACGAACCGTCACGACGTGTTCTTCCGCTTTGACCGCTTCAGAGCGGGCCTTATCGGCCTCTGCCTGGGCAACGGATTGCTCTTTTGATTTTTCGGCAATAGCGATAGCCCGATCCTGCTCAGCCAGTTCAATCGTTTTTCTTTTTTCGACTTCTGCCGCCTCGATTGTCCTTGCTTTTTCAATATCTTTGGACTGAACAAGTTTTTCCTTGGCAATTCGCTCTTCTTCAATGGCCTTTTCCGAGGTGATCCGGGATTGCTCAATCTGTTGATTGGCCTGGATATCCGCCTGTTCGGCCTCTTTCTTTTTCGCTGCCCGTTCCATGGCGATCTCGGCGGCCTGCGCCGCCCGCCGGATTTCGATTTCGCGTTCCTGCTGCAAACGCGCATATTCTTCCTCTTTGCTCAATTCAAGCTTTTGCCGCTCCGCTTCGAGGTTTTTATTTTGAATAGCAACTTTGGTGTCCTGCTCGATGTCATTACGCTTTTTACGGCGCGACTCAATGGCATCAGTGAGCATGGTCAAACCTTCAGCATCGAACGCATTGTCGGGATTGAAGTACTCCTTGCTGGTCTGGTCGAGCCCGGTCAGAGAAACGGATTCCAGCTCAAGGCCGTTTTTCAACAAATCCTCGGAAACCACCTGCTGGACCTTTTGAACAAAATCAACCCGTTTTTCATGCAGCTCTTCCATCGCCATTTCTGCGGCAACGGCACGCAAGGCATCGACGAATTTCCCCTCCACCAACTCTTTAAGCGCTTCGGGCTGGACGGTACGTAGGCCAAGCGTCTGAGCGGCGTTGGCAATCGATTCGGCTTCAGGTTTCACCCGCACATAAAATTCGGCCAACACGTCGACGCGCATACGATCCCGCGTGATCAATGCTTGTTCGTTGGCGCGATGGACGGCAAGTCGCAAGGTATTCATGTTGACTGGAATCGTTTCATGCAACACTGGAAGCACGAGCGCGCCCCCGTTCATGATAATCTTCTGCCCGCCAAAACCAGTCCGAACAAAGGACAGCTCTTTACTCGCTCGCTTGTAAAGCCGGGCAAAAATCATTCCGATCACGATCAGTGCCAGCACGCACACAAGTGCAAATCCGGCAATGGTTATCAACCCATCCATAAACGTTTCTCCTCAAAAATTTTATTTAATCCGCCCGTTGTCGCCGGTTAATCGACCAGGCTCTGATTCACATTTCGGATCGCCCGAAACACACTTGCTTTTTTGCTCACTACCAGCACCTGTTCCCCTTGTTGAAAAGCATCATCAACCACATCAGGTTCGACCATGAGGTAATGAGCCTGACCATGTTTATCAATGAGTTTTCCTTCTGCGGGTGAGCCCTGTTGGGCGGTTCCCAGAGTAATGACGGCAATGCGCCCGATAAACGACTTATCACTGACGGCACTGGTTTCGTCTTTTGGCAAGATATGAGCCAGCCCGCCTCCCAGCACACGGACAACTGGAAGGCTCACGAAAACCGAAAGCAGACTAGCCAGGAACGCGGGTAAAAAGGCACCGAAACTTTTCTGAGCCAGCAGTTGGATACTAAAACCAATCAGACCAAAGGCTGTCAGGAAAATCACCAGCAACATAAGGGCGGGAACCTCGCCGAAACGCAGCCATCCAAGTAAGCGTGACAGGGCAAACGGCGAGCTGCTGTCCGGTAAGTCCGCATCAAAATCAAGGTCCAAATCAGGAACCAAACCCTCCAAAAGCGTTGAAAGCCCCAGACCAAACAACATCCCCACTCCTTCGAGCAAGGCAATCAACAGTAGAATCGCCAGGGAGATCGAAAAAGGGAGATTCGGCCCGGAAGAGATGAATCCCATCATTCGAGATTCTCACCGGCTTTAACAGCGGCGAGGCGCTCCTTGATGCGGTTTTTGCGCGACAACTCCTCCAATTCAGCCAATTTCGCAGCGGCATCCGTCGATCCGGGCTGGCCGGGAAGACCGGTATTTTTCTCCATGATCCGGTCAAAGGCGGACCCGGCCCGGGCCGCTTTTTCAGTATAGTGTGCCTGGGCTGTGCCTTTTGATGCAGATACCGCCGAACAGTGTTCTGTTTTCTGGGCGACAACAAAACGCTGCAACTCTTCTTTCATCTCACGGCGTTTTGCCTGCAGGGCGGCGACAAAACCATTCAGCTCTTTCTCTTGGGCACCTGCTTCGAACACAGCCTTTTCAAGAACAGGAATCTGCGCTTCAATATCCATTTGCTGTGCAATGGCGACCTCGGCCAAATCATCCCGATTCTCAGAAACTGCCAGTTGAATTTTTGCTGAAAGGTCGCTGTGATTTTTGCGGCTTTCGGCCAGGCGTTGCTCGCAAAATGTTTTTGGGCCAGACTTTTTCCCAATTCCGCGCGTACGTCGTCCAAGGCGCTGTCCACTTCGCGAATCGCCTCTTCCATGACCATTTCGGGAGCAACGTTCTCAATCGCGTCCATCAAGGCGTTCATACTGCTGCTGACAATGCGTCCAACCCTGCCGGTGATGCTCTCTTTCATCCGTTTTCTCTCCTTTTTCGGTAAAAATGGGGGCGTTGTAATCAAAATGATTTCCGCTCCAGACCATAGTGTTGCAGAATATCGAACACTTTTTTCCCCAACGGCAGCTCAAAGGGTTCATGTTCCGTCTCGCTTTCAACCTTGCGTGACATCTCCTCTAGACATTGGAGCATCTCATGGGCGGTCCAGTTAAAGTAAACCCCGGCCTCAAACAGATAACGACCGATAACGCCCTGCTCCCCTCCCGACAGTGACAGACGCTTTGTGGCAATAAAACGGCTCAACGTTGCAAACGCATCTTCCACCCAGTTGCCGTCGGGATGCTCGACATAACCGTCAACAACCGGCGCTCCCAGGTCAAAAAAAAGCAGGCCGCTCTCTTCGTCCCGGTCAAGGAAATACTGTCGCGACGGGTTGTAATTGATCTGATAACAATCGAAAAAACTTTTGGCAGGAATGACCGCACCAACATCCCGATAAGAAAGCCTCACAGTGCCGGGAATATCCGGTGAGGCAAAAAATTGCAGCCCCACCCTTTTGGCGTCACGGTCGTAATACAAACTGCAAAAGCCCAATCCGTTCAGAGTGAAGGCATTCATCGTTCCTTTGCTGAGATGAAGGACACCTTGTTTCCAGACGGAGATTTTTTTTGACAGCCGCTCTCCGGGGCGTTCGAAGCGTTCATAAGCCATTGGCAGCACCCTCAATTTATGAGTTCTTGTTTATATTGTCAGCAGTCAACCATCTTGTCAATGTACTTCATTTAATTTGTCATTTTGAACAATAACACAGCAAACCGAAGATAACATATTGTTTCTAGAAGAAATTTTTAAAAACAAGCCCTAAGTAAAAACTATACTCCATCGACAATAAATAATTTTTCCCTATAAGAATAAATAATTTTGCTGATCAAAAAGGCAATCAACAGCATTTCTACTTCAGCCCTGTTTTACCAAGGCTCTCGTAGCACGGCATTCGTTCATCGACAAGAAAAGGGATGGGAGGAAACAGTTCTTCAGTAATGCGGACAGCAGGAAAGACAGGGAACCAGCGAGAACACGCGGAGACAGCAGATCAAGGACAAAAAAACAGTTGGACAGCGATGAAATCGCGTCTTTCTTGCCACAGCATCGACACAGAAAACCGACGGAAGCAAAACGTTTCGCCATGAGCTGGGCAAAAGACTCATGACGGTTGTGAGTTGTGAGTTGTGAGTTGTGAGTTGTGAGTTGTGAGTTGTGAGTTGTGAGTTGTGAGTTGTGAGGACCGCTTATCATCAGGTAACGACGCGACTCAAACGTATTTTCCCGTATCAGCCGGGCACAGAACGATCTTCACCGAAAAAAAGAATAGACCTCCTCGTCGACCTCAAGATCGTCATATTGGGGGCCGACAACCTGATACGTCCCCTGTCTGATCCGGTCAATCAACGCCTGCCGTTGCTCTCTTTTCATTGAATGACCGACCGTTCCCTGCCTGACCCAGTGCCCCTCAGCATCACGATCATAGAGTTCCGGCGCCAACCATTGATCGCGCATATCAAAAAAGATCAACTCCTCGACATCATCGCGATCAAGGTCGACAGGCAAAACGTAGCAGGTTTCCGTTCGGCACTGCCCGTCATCCAATATTTGAGAAAAGTCCTTGGGGACAGTGGCCTTGCCATCGACGGTTTCCACCTGCGGAAACGCGGCGCTGCCATCACTTTGTTTTTGCTTTTGCCATTGGTAATAGGTTTGGGCTTCGTTCACGGCAATGAGCCATGTTCTAAAGGCATCCTTGAGAGGATGGTCAGCGGGCAACGTGTTGAGCTGTTGCAAGTAGTTCAAACCGGGCTGGCCGAGGCGAAACTTAAGGGCACCGAAATCAAAATTCGCTGCTGAAACTTTTCCCGTCAACAGGCGATGGTATTGATTCCGGGCGCTCCACGCCACGGGATTCAGCAGCGGGCTATGAACGAGAAGGATCAGGATGCAAATCGCTAACGCAATGATCTGATTGCCCGGGCGGATCAGGCCAAGCCACGATGACGACCTCCTGAAAACAGCGAGCGAATAAACCAGACTGTAGCAGGTGGCGACAACGACCAAAACCATCAACAGGAAGCGGTTGGGGGTCAGGCCGTACTGATCAATACGCAGATATACGGAATAAGCACCGATCAGTGCGTACACGGGCAGCAGCACCAAGGCAAGCTCAAACAGGCGCGCCAAGCCTCCATGCAGTGGTCGCGCTGCGCCATCTTGGAAGATGCCGTTTATGAACAGAAGATTGGTGCCGAGCAAACAGAGCAGAACAGGTGTGGAATAACCAGTATCCCAGATCGGCTGTAAGCCGGTAAAGGGCAGGCTGAGGCCTAAAAGAACGGTAATCACCGCCGAGAGCGGCATCAGGAAAAAGCACAACGACAGTGCGATATGGCGCAATGCGCCAATCACCTGGTCATGTTTTCGCGTGAGACGGATACCCAACGAAAACACCACGGCCAAGCTCAGCCAAGGGAACACACCATTAAAGAACACAATCTCGAACAGCGCGATACCGACCATTTTGAATAGCATGACCCACAACACGATCAGCAGCCAGTAGGCCAGGGTCAACAGTGCCGCCACCAGCAGGATAAAAAAATTATCCCAACTGTGCTGGTAAAGATCCGCGTAACGATAACGGCCGTGGCGACGTGTCGGCCACGCCTGCACAAAAGGAATCAGAATATAGACCAGCAGGACGGAACAAATCGTCCAACTGGTCATTAAAACGCTCGTGCCGCGGTTGGACGATTGCGAACCTCCCGGCACCTGCCACATCAACCACGCCGATACTGCTGCGACAAGACCAGCCAAAAGTAGCGTCAGAACAAACTGCTGCCGATTAAAGCGCTCCCCTGCGGTCAATTGGACGCTCAGTCCGATGACGGCAATGGCTGTCATGGCGGCCAGAATCGCCGCTGCAGCAAGAGGAGAGTTTTTCGGCCACAAAGCCAGCCCCAAACTTCCGGCAAGGCCTTGAACAAGACCGACAAAAAGAGATAGGAGGAGTCCGAGATCTAGCAAAAACGGGCGTTTAGTCATAAGGAGAATCCGGGCGGAATAGATCGAAGGGCACGATGAAACGGACGATGTCAAAAAATCAAATGCAGCCGAAAACACACAAAAACCTGCTCAAGGGCTTGCGAAACAATCTTCACCCAAGAGACAAAACGGGGGCCGGTTACACCTTGTTCAGGGCAAAATGCGCAGCTGCTTTTTCGGCAATTGTCCGGCCAATACTTAACGATGCCGTCGCTGCCGGAGACGGAGCATTGAGCACATGAATCTGCCCCGGTTCCTCGAGAATTTTGAAATCGTCGAGCAGGGAGCCGTCTTCAGCCACAGCCTGAGCACGCACACCGGCACCACCGCGCACGATATCCTCTCCGACCAGGTCCGGCATCAGCTTTTGCAGATCAGCAACAAATTTACGTTTGGAAAACGAGCGATGGTATTCGTGTAAGCCGACGCGCCAGAAACGCCGTGCTACGGACAAAAAACCGGGATAGGTCAGCGTGTCCAATGTGTCCCGCAATGAAAAACTGCTTCGCCGGTAGCCTTCGCGCTTAAACGCCAAGACCGCATTGGGGCCAGCTTCCACCTCACCATGGATCATGCGCGTATAATGAACGCCGAGAAAAGGGAATTTGGCATCGGGCACCGGATAGATCAGATGCTTGACTTTCGAACGGCACTGCTCGGCAAGCGTGTAGTACTCACCACGAAACGGCACAATCCGCATATGCGGTTGCGTCCCACACATCAGGGCAATGCGGTCACACTGCAACCCGGCACAGTTAATAACAAAGGGCGTGTCAATCGGGCCTTGGCTGGTATGCAGCACAAAGCCCTGCTCAGCCCGCTCAACCCGCTGCACCTCACAGTTCAGACGAACGTCACCGCCACGTTCACGAATGAGGCGGGCATAGGTTTCCACTACTTTGACAAAATCGACAATGCCGGTTTCCGGCACCAGCAGCCCAGCGACCCCCCGCACATGGGGTTCTCGACGACTAATCCCTTCGCTGTCAAGACGTTCAATCCCTTTGAGCCCATTGGCAAGGCCACGTCGCTCCAGCTCATCCAGTGCAGGAAGTTCCTCTTCGCTGGTGGCAACAACAACTTTTCCACACTGTTCATGCGGGATCGCGTGCTCTGCACAGAAGGCATAGAGCGCATCACGTCCCTCAACACAGTTTTTCGCCTTGAGTGAGCCTGGCCGATAGTAGAGACCGGAATGAATGACGCCACTATTATTGCCCGTTTGATGCGCGGCAAGAGACGCTTCTTTTTCAACGATCAGGACACGACAGTCTTTGACCTGAGTGACCAAAGAAAGAGCGGTTGCAGTACCGACAATACCGCCACCGATGACAACGACATCACATGACATAGCACAATCCTGAACGATTTATGACTTGGATTCGGCTTCCTTGATCATATCTGCAACCTGGAGACGCACATCATCAATATGCACACGAACGATTTCGCCATGTTCCCGTTCACTGCGCACCAGACCTTCTGAGGCCCAGAACTTCAACGTTGTTGACTTGATGCCGAACTTTTCCGCTGCTGATTCAATCTCATACCAGGTTTTCACCAATGCCATCACGATCCTCCTTTCGTATCCACAGACAGCTCAGGGAGTGGCCGTCTTTATCATTAGTATATCTCGTATACACCACCTGCCCAGTCAAAGCAAAAAAATCTCTCATTATTCTAAAAGAAGAGAAGCCCGACAGACCAACTTCACAGTTACGCCCCTGCAATAAACGGTCACTTCAGCCACAGACGTTCATCGGCATCACTGCCGCAGGCAATATTTAATGAATGGAACACATTCGTGCGCAGACGAGACAAAAAGCAGTAAAGTCACCACGCAATGTTGTCGATAGGTGATAAAGACACACACTTTTCACGCGCCTGAGATTGAAGCTGTTTTCCATTTTATCCGAGCCAGGGATTTGCTTATGGGACCGGGAATTCTGGTCGCTGCGTTATCTGCGGCAACACGCCAGACCATCATAGAAGCCTTAAAAGAGACCTCCCCCTTTACCCAATATTTCGAAACGAACAGCGGTGTCGAAGCGCTGGACGTTCTGGGCAAAGACCCCATCGACGTCGTTGTTTGCGGCTTGCAGATCTACCAGTTGTCCGGCATTGAGGTGTTGCGCCGCATGCAACAGGATCCGGAATTATGCGATATCCCTTTCATCATCCTTGCTGATGACAATCGCACAAAGACCAAAATCAATCTTCTCGAGCAGGGAGCCAGTGATTACATTGTTCAACCGGTGGACATCGGCGAGCTTGTGGCACGGATTAAAGTTCAATTGAAAGTCAAGACGCTGCAAGACAACCTGAAACGCAGTAATCGTCTATTGCTCAACTTGTCCAGTACCGATTCTCTGACTCAACTCTACAACCGGCGTGTTCTGATGCGTACGTTACGTAGAGAGCTGGAACGTCAGAAGCGTAGCGGGGAACCGTTTTCACTGCTGATGGTGGATGTTGATCACTTCAAAATGATCAATGATGAATTCGGCCATATCAATGGAGACACGGTTCTGGTCAATCTGGCACGCATGCTGCGGAGCTACCTGCGGCCTTATGATGTGCCCACCCGTTTTGGCGGCGAAGAGTTCGCACTGGTGCTTCCAAATACACAGATGAACAGTGCCTATGATGTTGCTCAGAGATTAAGACTGGCAGCTAAGGAGTTGCGTTTCAGCGGTGATATACGCGATCTGGAAATCACCATCAGTATTGGTGTGGCCACCAGTCCCGGTGAAGGTGTAGAGTCCGAAGATGAGCTGTTACGCCAAGCTGACGATGCGCTCTACGCCGCGAAGAACGCCGGGCGCGACCAGGTGGTCTGCGCCCCGCAACGATCAGAAAAACAACAGGCAGGAGAACCGGATATTGCCTGAACAACCACCAACTCTATAAATCGTTGAGCAGACGATAGAGTTTCTTTTGGATATCCCAAACTTTATGCGCAGCAGCCAGTTGCTGCTCTTCAAGAAGTAGACGACCACGATCCAGAAGATTATGGGCATCAAGCAGGACCGGACTGAGTTCAGATTCAATCTTCATCCGCGGAATCGCGCCCACATCTTCGGCCATCCCGGCCAACATTTTCTGAGCCTGTTCAATGACGCGTAACGCCCGTGTTGCGCTAGAGGTTGCTTCATCATTTTCAAAGGCTTTTATCATCACACCAACTTCATCAACCAGATCACGATAACGCTCGGAAATACTCATCACGACACTCCTTTTCTATAAACCATGCTCAGGTCGACTGTAGCAAAGATGGACAATGAAATTTTCAGATTATTGGCTGCGCCCATACTAGTTGAAAGACACCCTGAAAAACAACGGCAAACCGATAAAAAAGTTGACTTTAGAGTATACGGACGTTAGTTTTTTGTTTAAAAAAATGTGAAAGCCCTGGGGGAGTTTATTACTGAGAGTCCTGTTGCAGGACGACCCTTAGAACCTGATCCGGATTATACCGGCGTAGGGAAGCGGCGCTCGATACGGGTATTTTCCCGTCGAAGGTCGCTTTCGCGACCTTTTTCTGTTTTAGGGCGAAATCCGCCCGGTCACAAATCATGATTATTATTCTAAACGAAAACAGAATGCAGGTAGAAGACAGTCAGAGTCTCTATGACCTGCGAGATCAGATCAAGCCGAAGGCGGATGTGTTGATCTGTAACGGCATGCCGGTACAGAGCGATCGCATTCTGCAGCCCTTCGACCACGTCATCCTTATCCAACGTGGCGAGATTCCTTCAGAAGCGGAACTGGAGTCCTTTCTGGTCGCACGCCATACGCCGGAAGTTCACGAGCCACTGAAACAGGCCACAATCGGCATTGCCGGAGCGGGTGGACTCGGCACATCAATTGCCATTGCCCTGGCCCGCGCAGGCATTGGTCGTATCATCATCGCCGATTATGATGTCGTGGAACCTTCAAACCTGAACCGCCAGCAATTTTTCGTCGATCAGATCGGCATGAACAAAGTTGATGCCCTTAAAGACAACCTGAAACGGATCAATCCGTTTATGACTGTTGATGCCGAACATCGCTTTCTGACGTCACAAAACCTGACAAACCTGTTCGCCGGAGTCAACATCCTCGTTGAAGCGGTGGACTGCGCTGAAACCAAGGCAATGATCACCGGGCACTGGTTGCGCACCTATCCCGACATCCCTCTGGTGGCCGGCTCGGGAATGGCCGGCTACGGTCCCGGTAACACCATTCGCACCCGACGTGCCATGGGCCAGCTGTATCTGTGCGGAGACGGCACCAGCGAAGTCGAGGCGGGACAGGGGCTCATGGCGCCACGCGTTGGTATTGCCGCCCACCACCAGGCCAACGTGGTCATTCGCCTGTTACTCGGCCTCGACCCCGTTGAGGAGGACGCATAACATGGACATCATCGTCAACAACCAAACCCGGACGATCAACTCAGGTTCGACTCTTGCTGAGCTGATTGCCGATATGGGCCTCGATGCGGCGCGCATCGCGGTCGAATACAATCGCGACATCCTGACCCGCGAACAACTGCCGGAGATTTCCCTGAACGAGGGAGATGTAATCGAGATCGTCAACTTTGTCGGTGGCGGTTAAGCCTACGCTGTTCACAACACGATCTCGTCTGCAATTTTATTTATCCGTGACGGACAGAATTTCGCCACGAGAAAGGGTATCACCATGGATCAACTGACCATTGCCGGTCGTACGTTCCGTTCCCGCCTGATGGTCGGAACCGGTAAATTCGCTTCAAATCAACAAATGGCCCAAACCATTGCCGCCTCTGGTGCTGAAATCGTGACCGTGGCTCTTCGCCGCGTCAATGTCGAAGATCAACAGGACGACCTGCTCAACCATATCGACCGCGACAAGTACCTGCTGCTGCCCAACACCAGCGGTGCCCGCGATGCCGAAGAAGCGATCCGCCTTGCCCGTCTGGCACGCGCCGCCGGATGTGAGCCGTGGGTCAAGCTGGAAGTCACTCCGGATCCTTATTATTTGCTGCCCGATCCCATCGAAACGCTGAAGGCCGCCGAGGTTCTCGTCAAAGAAGGTTTTATCGTCCTGCCTTATATCAATGCCGACCCGGTGCTGGCCAAGCACCTTCAAGAGGTCGGGGTCGCAACCGTCATGCCTCTTGGAGCACCGATCGGGACCAACAAAGGTTTAAAAACCCGTGATAACGTCGCCATCATCATTGAGCAGGCCATCGTTCCCGTCGTCGTGGATGCCGGGCTTGGCGCTCCGTCCCATGCTGCGGAAGCCATGGAACTTGGAGCGGATGCGGTTCTGGTTAACACGGCCATGGCGGTTGCCGGTAATCCAATCATGATGGCAGAAGCCTTCGGCAAAGCCGTGGAAGCCGGACGCATGGGCTATCTGGCTGGCCTCGGCAAACAGCGCAATCAGGCCGAAGCCTCCAGCCCTCTCACCGGATTTTTACGGGAGGAATAATCATCATGAGCTTTGCCGACGAAATACTGAACTATCCGGCCGAACAGATTCGTGAACAGATGGACAAAACCACGAGCCTTCAGGTTGAACAGGCCTTGGCTGCTGAACGTCTGACGCCCAACGACTACCTGACGCTACTGTCACCCGCGGCACTTGATTATCTTGAGCCCATGGCTCAAAGAGCGCATCAAGTCACCCGCCAGCGTTTCGGCAACATCATCCAGCTCTATACGCCGCTCTATCTTTCTAACGAATGCAGTAACGGGTGTAAATACTGCGGGTTTAACGCCAGCAACAAAATCCCCCGGGCCACTCTTACTTTTGATCAGGTTGAGCAGGAGGCTCAGATCATCCACGACTACGGCTTTCGCGCCATTTTACTGCTTACCGGCGAGCACACCACGATGGCCGACAACAGTTACTTGGCCACAGCGGTAGAACGGATCAAACCGCTGTTCAGTTCCATCAGTATCGAGGTCTACCCGATGGATACGGACGGCTACAAACAGATGGTGGCTGCCGGGGTGGATGGACTGACGCTCTATCAAGAGACCTACGACCCGGTGCTCTACGAACAACTGCATCCGTTTGGCAAAAAACGCGATTACCGCTATCGCCTTGAAGCGCCGGACCGTGCCGGTGAAGCCGGTCTCCGTCGCATCGGCGTCGGCGCCCTGCTCGGACTCGGCCCCTTTGAAAGCGAGGCCTTTTATACCGGTCTGCACGCCTATTACCTGGCGCACCGCTACTGGCGCAGCCATGTCAGCATCTCGTTTCCCCGCATCCGTCCGGCGGATGGCGGCTTTGCCCCGATCAATCCGGTCAACGACAAACAGCTGGTTCAGGCGGTGTGTGCCTCACGCCTGCTGATTCCGGATGCCGCCCTGTTCCTGTCCACCCGTGAAAGCGCTCAATTCCGTGACAGCCTCATGCCGCTGGGCATCACCCATATGAGTGCCGGGTCCTGTACCGCTCCCGGTGGTCATGCCGAGCAGGGTAAGAACAAGGAACAATTTGTCATTGACGATGACCGCACTCCGGAACAAATGAGTGAAGTGATCCGGGCCAAAGGCTATGAAGCGGTGTGGAAAGACTGGGATAGTGCCTTTCTCAATGCATCGTCCATGTAATGATGACGGTCGATTTCTCCCTCTATCTGATCACGGATCGTCACAAAGTGACCACCCCCACCTTGCAGGACGCTGTGGAAGCGGCCTTGCAGGGAGGGGTGCGGGCCGTTCAGTTACGGGAAAAAGACCTGTCGTCCGTCGAGCTCTACGATCTCGCTGTTTCTCTGCGACGGTTAACCTCCCGTCATCAGGCAAAACTTCTGATCAATGACCGCATCGATATTGCGCTGGCTGCAAACGCCGACGGTGTCCATTTGACAGAACAATCACTGCCGGTGAACATCGCGCGCCAACTCATCGGTCCGGACAGGCTGCTGGCGGTCTCCACTCACCACCTTGATAAAGCCTTGTCCTGTGCACAACAGGGCGCCGACTTTATCACCTTTAGCCCCATCTACGACACGCCATCCAAATTACACTACGGCCCGCCGCAAGGACTCGAAAGATTACGCGAAGTCTGCCGTCGTAGTACCATTCCGGTCTTTGCTCTCGGGGGCATCACGGCCCAGCGATGGCATGACGTGAAAACCGCCGGTGCACAAGGATGCGCCGTCATTTCAGCCATCATCGGTCAGCAAGACCCAAAAACGGCTGCAGAAACGTTCCTCAGCGCCTAACAGACTGGTGTCAATACAACTCCAATGGGTTCACCTCATAGAGAAGCTAGCCAGACACGCTTGACAAACAGCGATGGTTTTTACATGGTGTCTTTAGAAAGAAACCCCATTCTTTTCATCAAGGAGCCCATCAATGAAACTATGCTTTCCTATCACCGAAGATAACGGTCTCGACAGTCGCGTCTTCAGCCATTTTGGCGTGACCCCCAATATACTGGTCGTCAATACGGAAACACAGGAATTAGACGTCGTTGCAGTTCACACACCGGAAGAGGAAGGCGGCCTCAATAAAGTGATCAGCTCTCTCAAAGCCATCGCACCTGACGGCATTGCCCTGGCAGGGATCGGCCAGGGCGCACTGGATCGCCTTCGTCAACAAGGTTTCAAGGTCTATCGCGCAGAAGAGACCGTCTGCGCGACCTTGGACAATCTGGCTCAAGGTGCGTTGCAGGAATGGCCGGACACAACCACGTGCACCGGCCTGGATGATGCGACCCTCGAAGAACTCAGTCGGGTCACCGGTTTGGACATTACCATCGACAAATCGTGCTAAACATCCATCGGCGGCATGCATCAGTACATATCATGATGCGTGCCGCCTTCGCTCTGCCAGATCACACCCGTCTTCTCTTTGGTGCTTTCTGCTCACAAGGAACTGCCGTCGTACATAAACCACAGCCGGAAATATCAACACCAAAACGTTCATTACACTGGGGATTGACCTCCGTGCGCGTATAGTCGTGACACATTCGTTTATCGTGCCCCTGAGAAGAGATGGCCGCTGCAGGACAGCGCTTGATACACACCCCACAGCTCCCATCCTGATAAAAAGAGCACCGTGCATAAGGATCATCACTGATCCGCCGTGTGCGGGGTAACACCGCACTGGTCACAACGCTACCGACGCGGTGAGCGACACCCGCATCACTGATAAACGCATCACTCAGACCAAAGCTGCCCATACCGGCGACAAATGCCGCATGACGTTCCGACCAGTTCGAGGTACAGGTATCATAATCCGCCTGCCATTGTTCCAACAGCAATGGTGCAGCAGCCTGAAAGCCCTGATCTGAAAAAAACCGTTGCGCCCTGCGACGAAGGTCCTGATTGATCTGTTCGCCAAAGTGACGGGTGTGAGCCCACTGTTGCGACGGATACTGGCGTTGCTGCCGATTGGCAAGAATCGTGTCTTTAATGATCGGCAAAATCCAGACGATAACAGTTCCCTGCTCTGCCGCAGCACCATAACGGCAGGCAAGCACTTCACGTGGCGTCATATGGTCGGGACCGATGATCTTTTTGAAGCGCTCAAACAGGACATCATTCAGATCGGCATAACCGAACAGCGCAGGAGAAAAATACTCCTGGACATCGAGAACCGACTGAACCATCTGCTCAAATGTTTGCATAGACTCCTCGCAGAAACAGCGCATCGTGTCAAAAACGTTACTTGTCAACGCAACAAGTACCGTCTTCACAATGTCATGAAACAGTGGCCGACCACAAGGAGGGAAACGGTTTCAACGAAGTAGCATGATCTGATGTGCATTCGCACAGCTCCACGTTGTGGATCGACATTCATTTTTTTACGGATCTCACCGTGGTACATGGTGATTTGCCTTGCTAAAGTTGACACCATCAGACGTTGTTGTGGCAGGCAACCTTTGATTCTCCTTTCTTCCTACTTTGAAGCAAAAACGTAACGCCGGTTCGGATGCCTCCCCGAGCCGGCGTTATTTTTTTCGATTTTTGAAAGCATTCAGCCAGAAAATTGGTAAATCAGCAATAAAAAGCCCCGACCATCGTTTTATCATGGCGGGGCTTTTTCGGTTATGATCTGACTCAACCTTGCAGTCAGGATCCCCCTGAGGGAATCATTTTCGTTTGTTTTCGGAATACGTTGGCACTTGCTTCAATTAATGTCTTACCCTTACCTGACCGGGTGGCTCAGAGACTGTCATACTGCCTTCCTCCTGTCGGTCTGCGTGGATAACCTTAATGCTTGTCCCCCGTATGGAGTTACGTTGCTGTTCCTTTTTACTACAGAGCGTTAATCCTTGTTTTACGATGTTTGATCACGTGCTTAACGAACGGGGAACCTCGCTGCCAACAAGCTGTTAAGGTCATCAGTTAGGTTGATTAAACTGTACCATCTCTCGCCACGTTGTAAAGAGCACAGAGTATTTTTTTTGAAGAATTTTTTGCTTCAGAAAAAACAGCCCTAGGGGGGCGTTCTCAATCAGAAGAATGAGAACGCCCCCCTAGCTAGGGTTCCAACCATGCCGTAATCTGTTGACAGCGTTGTCCCCATTGCGGGCCGAGACGCTCGCCAAGAAAGGCGGCAAGTAAACTGTTAAACAGCTGTACACCTTCCTCGACAACATGCATGCGCTCAAAAAAAACAGCCAGCCGTTCATCTTCGAGCTCCGCTCCCTTTTCGATCCGCACAGTAGGGCACTTGAATGAGCCAAACAAAAACAGTTCGCCCTTCAGGGTCATACGCCATTGATGTTCAAGTTTTTCCATATGGATGGTGGCTTCACCAATCTCTTTGCCCTGCCGCAGGGCAACACGTACTTCTTCGAAACGGTCCTGAGGCCCAATGACAGTGACCTTTTGCGCCCCCTCATTGCCTTGGCCGGTGAGAAGAAAGCGATTATCGAGATACGCGATGAAGCTCTCCCCTTCGGCAGCTGGGCCATCCGAGCAGACACGGTAGTCGCTGCGTCCGTTCGTCGTGCCATAGAGCAACCACATCAGAAATTCACTCCCCAGCCACTGGTTGTCGCGAATCTGCTCCATGACGGAACCTTCTGCCGAAGGATTTTCAGCATTTAGAGCTTCCAACAGGGATTCAGCGACCACCTGGCGGGCTCGCTCCATCGGATAGACACTGACAAGACGCGATCCGACAAAGGTTTTTTGAAACAGATCGGTCAAATCATCCATGGCCCGGGTACTGACACTGGCGAAGGTCAAGCGTCCGGTGCGCAGATTCCACACCACGTCCATCAAACTTGGGCTGGGCAACACTCTGACCAGCAACCGATTGCGCACCAACTCTTTCAGCTCGTCATTTTTATCCTTCGGTACACGTTGATAGCCGGGGTTCTCAGCCAAAAAGCGCTGCTGTTCACGCTGCAACTCACCCTTTACCAGTGCCGAGGGCAAACGCCGTTGATCCCGGCGCAAGGTAAAAGTGACATAATCCTCACGCCACCAGGAGGATGGATCACTGAAATCTGCGGATTGAAAATCATCCAGCTCAACCCATCCCAGAGCAAGTTCCTCGGCAGAATGCTCAATAGAAGAAAAAGCATGTGCGGCCAGTTGTTCTCCAATCCATTGGGCCAAATCCCCTTCGGGGAACTCCCCCACCACATCAAACTGACTGATACTGACCGTATTGGAAAGCAATCCCATAAATCGTTGAACTCCTGTTGGAGGTCGCCTGCAAAAACACGACGAGGCCAACCTCAAAAAGTTTAAAAAATTTGCTAACGGACAAACCCGAAGAAGATAACTCTGCTGTCCCGGTTTGACAAAGGGAAAATAGTCTCTACATGCAGGCAGTCTTTCTACCTGCGTTCTCAAGCGTGGACAAGGAATCAAAAACCATTGATAATGAATTGTACCAATCGCTCATCCCAGAGCAGAGCGTTCACTTACGGAGCCATCATGACAGACACATCAAAAGATTACCTGGTCGTCGTCCAATGCCATCTGGTCAAAGAGCGCTGTTCAGGGTTTCACTGTGAAAAAGCCTTTCATGACCGCCGTGGAGGCTTTGCTGTATATGAGCACCATCAACCTCTGCGGTTATTGACCATGACCTGTGGCGGCTGCTGTGGTCGATCCTTACAACGCAAGCTGATCAATCTGCTACACTTGAGTCATAAAAAAGAGCAGCTGGAGAGGTCACGAATCAGGGTTCATTTATCCACCTGTATCACCAAAGCCAGTCACCATGGCCCGATCTGCCCCCATTTGGACTATCTGAAGGAGTTAATTTCCCGGCTGGACCTCGACATTGTTGAGGATACGTGGATCAGCAACACAGCACAGCAACGCCGTCTGGAGGGCGTCTACCCGAGCTGAGACAACATCCAGTCGGCCATAAAGGAGAAATTACATGGCTTACTTGATTAACGAAGAAGAGTGTATCAGTTGTGGTGCCTGCGAGCCGGTTTGCCCGGTGTCTTGCATCTCGGTCACTGAAGAGGATAAGCGTCGTATTGATGGCGAGCGCTGCATCGATTGTGGTGCCTGTGCAGACGTCTGCCCAGTCGCCTGTATTGACAGTGAATAAAAGCGGCTTATGAAAACTGGCGCAGCGACGCTCTGAAAACTATTAACTCACCAGGAGAAATCATGTCCCGCACTCTAAACCTCATCCGCACACTATCGGCAATCCTACTGTTGGCAGTGGTCTTGCCTTTTCTGCCCTGCCCGGCTGCAGCCCAAGGAACCTCGCCATTCACTCAGGTTGCCGTCATGCCGTTTCTGACGGCAGGCAGTTCCGCACAACAAAGCAAAGAGCTCACCCAGACTCTCGACTGTGAACTCAGCGGACTGTGTACTCTCCCCGGCAGCGTGCTGACGCATGGCGAAGAAACCCTGACTCGACAGATGTATGAAGCTCTGACCGAACGGCTGGCCAACGAGCTGCTGCCGCAGCAAGAGGTCACCAACCGTTTTCTTGGCCTGCTCAAGCAACCCGAAGAAACACCGCGCGACCTGGCGCAACGCTTTGGTGAGAGTATCGAAGCCAAATACGTCATGGTTGGAATCATCTGGCGTTTTCAACAAAGGGTGGGCGAAAGTCTGTCAGCGGAAAAACCCGCCTCCGTGGCTTTTAACAGCTATCTGATTCGTGTTGCCGATAAACAGCTGATTTGGGAAGAACGCTTTGATAAGACCCAGTCGGCATTGAGCGACAATCTGTTAAATGCCAAATTGTTTTTCAAGACAGGTGGCGTGAAATGGCTTTCCGCTGAAGAGTTATCTGAATACGGAGTTGAGCAGGTTCTCAAAGAGTTTCCGGCTCCTCTGCTTGATCAGTAACAGCCGAAGCTCTCGAAACAAATAAAAAAGGCGGTTTCCGCTCAAGGAAACCGCCTTTTTCTATCCAAAACAAGATCGTTAGGCCCGCATGCGCTGAATCAACGCGAGATCAGCCAAGACCAAGGCGGTCATGGTTTCAACGATGGGCACAGCACGGGCAACAACACAGGGGTCGTGACGCCCTTTCGCAGCCAAAACCGCAGGGTTGCCTTCATAGTCAACGGTCTGCTGTTCCTGACCAATGGTCGCCGGCGGTTTGAAGGCCACACGGAAATAAACCGATTCCCCATTGGAAATACCACCCTGGACGCCGCCACTACGATTGGTAACCGTCCCGAGTCGGCCGTTTTTCATGACAAATGCATCGTTGTGCAGCGAACCACGCTGGCGCGCACCGGAAAAACCGGAACCAATTTCAAAGCCTTTCGATGCGGGCAACGATAACATGGCATGAGCGAGCAGCGCTTCGAAACGATCAAAGGCAGGCTCTCCCCAGCCAGCGGGAACATGACGGCAGACACAACTCAGCACACCACCAACAGAATCACGTGCTTCGCGCGCAGCCAAAATCTCAGCGGTCATCTGCTCTGCAGCAGCAGCATCCGGACAACGCACATCACAGGCATCCACCTGCGCACGGGTTAACGTCTCCATGTCAACGGCACCGGCATCAACAGGCCCGACAGAACTGACCCAGGAAACAATTTCAATTCCATATTCTTCGAGGAGAAACTTTTCGGCGATCGCACCAGCGGCAACACGGCCAATGGTCTCCCGCGCACTGGAGCGTCCACCGCCACTGGAAGCATGTGTTCCGTACTTGGCACGATAGGTATAGTCCGCGTGAGAGGGACGGGGAATCTGACTCATGGACCCATAATCACCCGGGCGTTGGTCCTTGTTCGCCACCATCAGGCCAATGGGGGAACCCAGGGTTTTGCCAAACTCAACACCGGAAAGGATCTTGACCTGGTCGGCTTCGTCGCGATCCGTGCCCAGCTTGTTCTGACCGGGGCGACGGCGATCAAGCTGAACCTGAATATCCGCTTCTGTCAACTCCATACGGGGAGGAACACCGTCAACAATTGCGCCGACGGCAGGGCAATGGGATTCACCAAAGGTCGACACTTTAAACAGGGTGCCAAAACTGCTGGACATGAGTACTCTCCTCACTTGGCTTTAATCACTGAAAAAACAGGACTATTGAATGGCGGGCATCATAACAGAAAGGCATAACTGTTGCGAACCCTCTATCGTATTGTGTGATAAAAAACAGTCCGTTATACGCTTATGCAAGATGAGGCCAAGCAGTCTCTGTTCAAAACTGGACAATGTTCGCTAAACGGGGAATAATCTTTGACGCCAGTGCATCAGTCCACTGGCAGAAAATTGTTTCTATGGAGGGGAAATGCCCAGTCCGGACACTCTTTTATCTTTTTTCATCGCCGCAACGCTCCTCGGTCTGGCACCGGGACCAGACAACCTGTTCGTTCTGACCCAATCCATGCGCCACGGAGCAAGAGCCGGCTGGCTGGTTACCGCCGGGTTATGCACGGGGCTTCTCGGTCACACGGCAGCCGTCGCGTTTGGCGTGGCGGTTCTCTTTGAACAGTCGGCGCTGGCGTTTAATCTGTTGAAAATCGCCGGTGTGGTTTATTTGCTCTACCTGGCTTGGCTGACAGTGCGAAACAACTACAGTGACGCGCAGACATCGTCCACGCCCCGCCTAAGCTCCGCAAAACTTTATCGTCGCGGGGTGATCATGAATTTAACCAACCCCAAGGTGTCGCTGTTTTTTCTGGCCTTCTTACCGCAATTTGCCCAACCTCAGATCGGACCGCTCCGTCAGCAGATGTTCATCTTCGGTGGACTGTTTATTATGACGACAATTATCATCTTCGGCATCATTGCCAGTTTGTCCGGCAGTATCGGCCGCTACCTGCAACGTCACAGCGCAACCCAACGGATCATGGACCGCCTCACCGCCATCGTTTTTGTCGCACTGGCGGCAAAACTGTTATCCACCAGCCGTTAGCAATAGACGGACGAATAAATACGTTCAGATACCTGATTCAAAACGCATAACAAACTCGACTGTTCGGAGCTTGGCCTTGAAAAGGCCGAGAGAGGAACGCGTTCAACATCCCCAATTCGGTTTAAAGATTGTGCCGTACTTCGAGAAAATCTTTGACGAAAACAAGAAAGAAGCCTAAAGGGAACAGAGCAACCAGAGGCAAAGCCAGCCAGTGATGCTGCTGAATGGTCAGGACAACCGGAAAGATGGAATAAATTCCCAAACTGCCATTAACCCACAGCACGCGATGCGATTTATGGCTATACACCGGCAGAAGTCGTTTGACAGGCCCCTGTTCCGAGGCACCATATTTGGCGGTGCGGTTAAACACGCCACCATTCTGAAACAAGCCGCACAATGCTGCCCAAGCCAGACTCGGTGCCATGCCCAGAGTCAACAGTGGTAAAATGGGAACCCACAGGGCTGCTTTCCAGCCAATCTCCCGATAGGCATAAAGAAAGAAATAGCTGAGGATTGCCAGACTGGCGAGGAGAAATAACGGAACATCGATGGTCAGAATCTGCCAGAGATGGAATGTCGAGCGGGATAACAGAGCGGGATAAAGGGTCAAACTGGCTAACGCCGCACATAACCAACCCAGATTGGCCAACAAATGCGCCATGGCTTCAATTTTAACGCCGTTTGGTTGCCCAGAACGCAAGACCAGCGGAAGAATCTTGCGGGCTGTCTGCATGGAACCTTTGGCCCAGCGTTGTTGCTGACCTCTAAAGTCTCCCAGAGTGACCGGCAATTCCGAAGGAACAACGATATCGTCAACGTAGCGGAATTTCCATCCCTTCATCTGACAACGGTAGCTCAGATCAAGATCTTCAGTCACCGTGTCCGCCTGCCAGCCACCACCGTCAGCAATCGTTTGGCGGCGCCAGACCCCTGCCGTGCCGTTAAAGTTGAAAAACAACCCCTGCTGACAACGTACACGGTGTTCGACCCCAAAATGAGGACCAAGTAAAATGGCCTGGAGCTGCGTCAACCAGCTTTGATTACGGTTCAAAAAGCCCCAACGCGCCTGAACCATCCCCACTTCAGGCTGATCAAAATGGCCCATGATCCGCCGCAGAAAATCCTGCTCTGGAATAAAATCCGCATCAAACAGTGCCAGGAATTCTCCACGGGCTTCCGGTGTAGCAACGGCCAGTGCTCCAGCCTTATACCCCTGACGATTATCGCGACGCAACACGACAATATCAATTCCCTGCGTCTGCCAATATGCAACGCCTTCATCGACAACACCACAGGTTTCGTCGTTGGAATCATCCAGAACCTGAATCTGCAAACACTCTTTCGGCCAGTCAAGCTGCGCCGTGGCATCAATAAGACGACGAGCGACAAAACGCTCATTATACAAAGGCAACTGAACAGTTACCACCGGGCATGTTGCATCATCCTGCCAAAATAAAGTGGTATTGTGATGGCGCGACAACGCCAACCAGTGGCGCAGCATCCATAAACGGTGCAAGCCATAACAGGCGAGCCCTGCCATGGCGACAAAGTGCAAAGTCGTTAAAATATCAGTCAAAATTTTCATAACGCGTGTTTTTATCACAGTTTTTGATAGATGGATAATCGATTTTTCTTATATTTTTCAAAATAGACATTATCTATATCTATTGGACTTCCCAATATAAATCATCGTAAAAGCTGTAGCCATCACGTTTTTTATCTCTGGACCTGCCACGATTGATCTGTCCGGAGACCATGGATTTTCATTTTTTTGAGGAGGAAGACACGATGAACTACGCACGCCTGACCGCAATTGCAATGATTGCAGCAGCCATTTTGCTGTGTGGCACCACATCCCTGTGGGCCGGCGCATGGACCATGCCTCAAGGTAAACTTTACACCCGCCTGGCGTACAGTGAATATGAGGCCAACCGTTATTTTTATCAGGATGGCAGCACTGAAGCCTATGCTCCCAACGATCTCTATAAAAATAAACGTCGCGACTTTGATTATGATGAACAAACCTGGTCTGTTTATGCCGAATACGGCCTGTTGGACAACCTGACCCTGATTGGTTCTTTTGACTATAAAGAAACGGAATGGACCTACCAAAGTAATGGCCGTAAACTGGTTGACGGCGAACTCGTTGCATTTGACAGCGGTGTCGACAAAACCGCCAAAGCATCAGGACTGGCCGACATCAATTTCGGCTTGCGTTACCGCCTGCTTCAAACCAGTAATGGCGTCCTCTCGGTACAGGCCATGTACAAAACCGGAGAAGCCTATGATGAGAAAGACCAGAACCTGGCAACGGACATCCAGTTGGGCGATGGACAGGACGACTTCGAACTGCGTCTGCAATACGGACAATCCCTGTATCCGGTCGTTCCCGGCTATTTCAACGTCGAGGCCGGTTACAACTGGCGAACCCAACAATATGGCGATGAGTTCCGTTACCTCATCGAAGCGGGCGTCGATATCACCAAAGCCTTTTATGCCCGAACAAAACTTGACGGCACAGCCAACATCGGTAATGGTGATGACGGTCCCTCAGGTGCCTTTACAGAAGTAGATTCCAATCCTTACGAAGTGGATCTGGGCAAACTGGAAGTCACCTTGGGTTATAAAATTACGTCACGCTTCGCCCTTGAAGCCAGCTATTTCAAAGAGCTTTATGGTGCCAGCACAACAAAGGGTGACACCTGGTCTTTGGCCATTGCAACCACCCTGTTCTAAATGGATCGTCCGGAGTGCCACAGGGCACTCCGGACACAAAACATCATGCTGCACACTCACAACGGCACAACCGCATTAATCATTCCGGCCCGCAACGAGGCTGAATCACTCCCTCTGGTTCTCAAAAACATTCCGCAGAGCATCCAACAGGTCATTGTCGTTGATAACGGCTCAACGGATTCAACCGCCCAGATTGCCCGTTATCATGGCGCGACGGTCGTCTCCGAACCTCGCCCCGGTTATGGACAGGCCTGCCTGGCGGGAATTGCGTTTCTAAAACAGGATCCTCCCGACATTGTCGCCTTTGCTGATGGCGACGGCAGTGACAATCACAAGGAGTTGAGCCGATTGATCTCGATTCTCGAAACAGAACAACGCGACATGGTTCTGGCACAGCGCATCCCCCAAAGTCGTCAAGCCCTCAGCCCGCAACAGCGCTTTGGCAATGGCCTGGCGACATTACTCATCAGCCTGATCTGGGGAGGAAGCTATCAGGATCTCGGGCCGATGCGCGTCATCCGTTGGCAGTCGCTGATGAATCTGGACATGCGGGATTGTAATTTTGGCTGGACCATTGAAATGCAGATCAAAGCATTACAACAGGAGTTAAGCATTCGAGAAATTCCCGTAACGTATCTGCCACGGATTGCCGGAGAATCAAAAATCAGCCGCACCGCCAAAGGGGTGATACAGGCCGGGACTAAAATTCTTTGGGTTGTCGCCCGTGAGGCCTGGCGCAGTCGTTCTCAACTTCTCCGTCGAGCCTTGAAGCGACCGAGCAACGCACTCAGAGCTAAAGCGAGTAAAGGAGCCGACCAGATATAAAACGCTAGAGCGCCTTGTTCCTGCCAGACACCGCTGAGATGATAGACGGTCACCACCTGGTAACTGAGTAAGACGCTCCAACTCAGGACCAACCCCGCGACATGAGGAGTCAGGGCAACAAAGGCCACCAGATAAAGAGCATACCAGGGATGCAACGTCGGAGTCAGGAGAAGAAAAGCCAGGAGGATAAACAACAGGACGCGCAATAGTCGTTCTGGAAACGTCCTCTCCCCACAGTGGGACCGCAAGTGCAGCCAGCTGCCGCAAAGGATCAGAATAAAAACGGCAGCCAGCAGAAGACGGGTCAGATCACCGGAGCCTAGCCAACGGCGCAGCTGCTGAAAGGTAAAGCCGGAGAACTCCCAATGGCGTGAATAGGTTCCCAACGTATCCAACGCGTTGAGAATCTCGGGAGAGAAGGGCAAAACCAAGACCAGCGCGGTTGCGGTGGCACTGACGAAAAAAGCGCGTCGCTGAGATACTGGCAGGGCCAGCCATAAAAAGGGCCCAAAAATCAGCGGAAAGACTTTGGTCATGACTGCCAGCATCCACAACAGACCACACCCTGCACCGGTCTGCACTTTTGGAGAGATGGCCAGCGTCAAAGCACCGAGCAGAAAAAAAACGGCCAGAATGTCGATATGGCCGGAACCGGTACCTTCGAGAATCACCAGTGGATGCCAGGCATACACAGCCAGCCACAGGGGTGAACGGTTCATCCGCTGTAACAGATGCAACAAGAGCAGGCAGCTACCAAGATCAACCAGGCTGCAAACAAGTTTATAGACCAGCAGAGACCCGCCTGACAGCGCAAAAAACAGCTGGGCGGCGGGCGGATAAATGGTGACCAGATGGGCATGGTTGATCTGCCCCTGCAGCTTCGTCAACTCTGCAGATGGTGCAACAACCTGTTGGGGAGCCTGAGCGTAGGGATTGTGTCCATGGAACAGTTGGGCACCATCCCACAAATAACGATACACATCATCTGAGAGTTGCGGCGGCGACAGGATGAATAACAGCCTGAAGAAAATGGCCAGAGTCATAAGCACAAAGGTGATCTTTCGCTTCTGAACTGGGCAAGGGAAACAAAGCAACACACAAACCGTGGCGAGAATCACGCCACTTAAACCGATCATTTCCGGCATAAACAGACGGAGATCTACCGTCTTGGCCAGAAGGCTATAGGAGATACCAACGATGATGCCAGCAACAATCAAACCGGCTAAAAGTAGTTTATCACTCCGCCCCATTCTATTATTGATGCTTGTTATGCTCACACTATCCATCCAAAATGTCTCGGCTTTTAGCCTGCAAAGACTGACAATCGACCAGGGCTCTCAGCGTCTGCAGGAGATGGCCATACTTGATGCCCGTCCACTGACTCAATATCAACAGGGCCACCTGCCCTCTGCCAGCTCATTTAGCTGGGAGGACTATACCAGACCCGGCAGTGATGGCGTCAACTACCGAATGCTCCCTGATGACGAACTGACGGCAGCTCTGGGGCGCCTCGGGATTTCGGAAACATCTGCCGTGCTGATTTACGGTGACGCCGATACCAGCTGGGGTGGCGAAGGTTGGGTGGCGTGGCTGCTGGCATGGCTGGGTCATCAGGGTCCTGTCTATATCCTTGACGGCGGTATTCAGGCCTGGCAAGCCGCCAACCTGCCCATCACCAATGCTCCGGCAACCACCGTCTCGACAACTTATACGGCGACCCAACAACCCCAGTTGCTGATTTCTGCTCAAGAGATCGCCTCGCGTCAGGACGAACTGAACCTGGTCGATACACGCAACTACTGGATGGAATGGATTCCCGGTCATCTGCCCACCGCTATACATCTGGACTGGAAAGACCTCTACGCAGGCCCCAACAACCGCGCCATTGATGCGGCAGCATTAAAGCAATTGCTGGCGGACAAAGGAATCGATCTGAAAAAGCCGGTGGTTTATTACTGCACGGGCGGTATCCGTTCCGGGTATGCCTGGATGGTTCACGAGCTGGCCGGACTACCCACAGCCATTAATTTTGAAGGCGGCACTGAAGAGTGGAACGCCTATAAAAAAACGCACTGATTGCCACCAAAACGCGGTGGAGACATCGCTTTATAAACGGACCTACACGTCATGATACGATTACCTGAACCCGCGGCGGACCACAGCGACCTGCATATTCTTGTCGATGGTTGTACCGACTGCGGTGCCTGCCTGCGCCAATGTGCGTTTCTCGAGCGTTACGGTTCTCCTGCCGCGATTCAAAAGCTGTATGAACAGGATCCGGAACAGGGACGCATCGCTTTTTCCTGCAGCCTGTGTGGACTGTGTAATGCGGTTTGTCCCGCCGATCTGCCGTTGGACGAATATTTTCTTTCCATGCGCCGCCACTATGTCAACGGCCATCCGCAACAGCTAAAAAAATATGGCGGGCTGCGTTTTTATGAATCGGTCGGCACCTCCACGCTATTCAGCCACTATGCCTTGCCGGAAAATTGCACGACCGTATTCTTCCCCGGCTGCGCGTTAGCCGGCAGCCGTCCACAACGCACCTGGGAGTTGTATCAGCATCTGAAAACAGCTCAGCCGACTCTCGGCCTTGTTCTTGATTGCTGTACAAAGCCTTCCCATGACCTTGGTGATGTCGAGCGTTTCAACGACAAATTCTTTCCGCTACGCTCTTTTCTTGAAACCCATCAGGTCAAAACAGTGATTACCGCCTGCCCGAACTGTTTTCAGGTTTTCAAGCGCTATGCCCCCAGCATGGAATGCCGTTCGGTTTATCAGGTCCTTAACGAAGGGGAGCTCCCTGCGGCTCCTGAAATGCACGGCACGATAACCCTCCATGACCCCTGCGTCAGTCGTCATGAAGCGGCTGTTCATGATTCCGTGCGTTCACTGGTGACGCACGTCGGCCTGGAATGCCGCGAGATGAAGAACAGCCGAAAAACCGCACTGTGTTGTGGCGAGGGCGGCTGTGTCATGGCTGAAGATGCTGAGCTGGCAGTGAGTTGGCGTCGCCGCCGTGCAGACCAGGCTGGCGACAACCTCATTGTCAGCTATTGTGCAGGATGCGTTGATTCTCTGCGTGGCGAATCCACCGCAACGCATGTCCTGGATCTGGTATTTGATCCTCTTACCGCTCTGGATCGGGAACAAAAAAGCCCTGGCTCCGTAAAGCGCTACCTCAATCGCCTGCAACTTAAAAAACGCGCAAAAAAACAGATAGACTGCCATATCCGTGGAGATCGTCGCATGACCACCGAAAAGAAATCGAAAAATCGTCTTGGACAAATCGCTGTTTTTACCCTCTTGCTGGCAGCGATTGTCACCTTGAAAATGACCGGCGCAGCCGACTACCTGCAACCGGAAAAGCTTCGTGACTGGATCGCTTCAACCGGCTACTGGGCACCGGTAATTTTCATCGTGCTGTACACGGCCGCACCCGCCCTGTTTCTCCCCGGTTTGCCGTTAACCATTCTCGGAGGAATTTTATTTGGCCCAATCTGGGGCGTTGTCTACACCATCACCGGCGCAACAGCGGGTGCCTGCGTCGCTTTTCTCGTGGCCCGTTACCTGGGGCGTGACTGGATCCGCGCCAAACTAACCGCTCCCCGTTGGCAAAAGCTTGATGAAGATGTCGCGCGCAATGGCTGGAAAGTCGTCGCCTTTACCCGGCTGATTCCCCTGTTCCCGTTCAATCTGCTTAATTATGCGTTCGGGTTAACAAATATCCGCTTCAGCCACTACGCCATTACCTCGTTTATTTGCATGCTGCCAGCGACTATTGCATTCATTTCATTGTCAAGTTCACTTGGTGAATTGATCAAAGGCCAGATTTCGCGTGAATTCATCATCGGCATCACTCTTGTGGTGGTCTTGTCCCTGCTGCCTATTCTGTGGAAGAGAAAGCAGGCCAAGCGCCGTGAAAATCCTTAACGCCTCGTGGGCACTTCTGCTCTTCGTCATTTTGCTGGCAGCGCCATCAAACGCTGCCACTCTGAACCTGGTTGCCAAACAACCGGGGAGTTGGCACGCTGTTCCCGACCAGGGAACAGCACAGCTGCATTACGATCTTCAAAGCGGTTATTTTGATTTAGAGGCGACGGGGCTGCAGAAAAAGCAGAACTATGCGCTGGTCCAGCACAACAACACCCGGACGGGTAAAGGCTATATCATCGCCCGGTTAGTGACAACCGATCAGGGGCAGGCGCAGATTCAGGGGCAATGGTCGCGATGGCAGGGGAAAATCTGGTTGGTTCTTGATCAGGATGTGCGTGGCACGGCCGGAGATCTGATCACGGATCGGCTTAGTGACTGGCATCCTCGTTCTTATCTTTTTGAGACGCGTGTTCTGGATCCTCTTGATGAGGATTCTGCGGATTTTTGAGCAGGCCACGGCGTAACATTTCAACATGCAGCGGACAGCTGCAATAGCACCCACCGCCGAAATCGATATAATAGCCACAATTCACTTCATGCGACTTTTTGCTCGCCTCAATGGCGACAATCCGGCCATCAATGACCCGTTCAGAAACCGCACTACAGCAATATCCTTTTTTCAAACAGGAAAAGCCACACGGGCAATCCACTGTTTTTGCCAGCTCTGTTAATTCATCAAATTCACTCATGCGTTCCACCGCTAATCTCATAAAAAATTGACGTTAATTTAGCGGATTGTTGTTCGCTTGGCCATACTTTTTTATAATTTTCTCCAATCAGAAACAGCGGGCTATATTGGCTTTGACTTTACCCGTCTCACTTCCTATACTCTGTTTACTACTCACTTATACTCTATAATAAATACGAGGATTCCCTATGCCTCCTGCTCCCTTTGGACACCTGGCCGACGTCCACAAAATCAATAGTTACGGCAAAGAGAATCTCGAAGAGATCCTCCATGTCATCGCTGAAGCCGTTAATCGACTGACTCAGCAAAACCGCTGTCGCATCTATCTGGAAGATCTGACCAATGGCAGTCTCTCCTGTGCCATGGCAACAGGTGTCAGCAGCAACGAACTTCTTGAAAACAACTTTCCAATTAACAGCAGCTCATATCCTGTCTCAAGTGTCTTCGCTAGTCAGCAGGAAACGGTTGTCGAAGACACCACCCTGTCACGACGTTTTGACTGCGAGCTCGAATGCCGTTTTCAGATTGCTTCAAGCTACCTTCTGCCGATCTTACGAGACAATCGTGCCATGGGTGTTTTGTGTGTCGACAGTGGCCGCCATCAGCTCCCTTCAGAACAGCAACGGCGTGAACTTGTCGATTTCCTGGCACAAGTGGCGACAACTCTCGACCAGGCCCGTAAGTATCACCAACAGCTGCTTCTCGCCCGACAGGTGGATGAGCAAAAGAAACGTGAAGCGGCTTTTTCCATGATGAAATCGGCGGTGCGCCTGGTGGACAACCTGTCGCTGGCTTCCGTGTTAATCCCATCGGCCAAAAGTGCCGATAGCGATGAAGAGGGCTTACAGATCCTCGCCTCCTATTCGCAAGAGAGGGACGACCGGAAAATCTATGAAGATGAGCAGTTGATCAGCCTGAGCAAAGGGGAATCACTGCTGTCGCGTTACATCGCCAATAACGGCATTATAATCGACGACCGTTTTCTCGCCCCCATGTATATCCCCAACCTGCAGGAGGAAGATCTCCAGAAACGCTACTTGACTGAAGAGCTGGGCCTCAAATCTCTCTATGTCGTCCCCCGCTACGAAGCCAGCACCAAGCGGATTCTGTGCGTCGTCAATTATTATACAGACAAGAGCTATACGTTTAACGAATTTGAACAGCGCCTACTCGAAGCGCACGCCGAAATGGCGGAACGAGTTATCCAGGAGATCGGCGGCGAGCACATGGAGATTCAGGTCCTGGCCGAGATCAATGATCTGCTTCAGGAACGTTTCGAGGGGCTGCAACCGTTTTTAAGCCGGGTCCTCTCCAAAGCCACTGAACTGATTGGTGCCGACACCGGCAGCATTGCCGTTGTGCGTGAACAGGAAGATGGTCGCTGGCTGGTGGTTGAGGAATCTTCAGGAACGCTGATCGGTGCCAAGAGCAAAGAATGGCGCAAAAAGAACATTCCACCCATCCGGATTGGCGGTTATGAACTGCCCCCGGATCAGCGCAGCCTGACCGGTTATGCCGCGCACAGCAGTCATACCCAGCTCATCGTCAATACAGACGACATCAAGGACCAGGGGGGATTTTATCTCGATCTGGCCAACAACATCAAAAGCGAATTGGCCGTGCCGGTCATCAGCGAAGAGAAGGTATTAGCGGTCATCTGCCTCAATAGCTTTCGCAGTTACTACTTCACCGAAGAGCATAAGCGGATTCTGCAAATCGTCGGCCGGATGATTTCGCGATACCTCGCCGATCTGCAGCAAATCGAAGCGCTTACCGGAGAAGTCAAGCACCTGCGCTCCGATGTCGGTTACAAGGATCCGAACATCTCCTCGTACAAGCTGGGCAATATCATCGGTAACTCGCAAAAGGCCAAAGGCGTCGTCAAATTCATTCAGACGGTAACGCCACCGATCTTTTACCGCCTAGCCTCGTGGAATCAAAAAAACATTGAAGAAGCGACCCTCGGTCTGCCGTCGATTCTCATTACCGGTGAAACCGGCAGTGGTAAAGAATTTCTGTTCAACAACATCTACTCGCGCCTCAACGAAATGTATCAAGCTCAGCTCAATCCACGTCGCGAGCTGCCGGTCAAGAAAAGCAATATCGCCGCGTACAGTGGCGAGTTAACCTATTCCGAGCTGTTCGGCCACAAACGAGGAGCATTTACCGGGGCCCATACGGACCGTAAAGGGATTCTCGAAGAGGCCCATGGCGGTGTGGTTTTTCTCGATGAAATCGGTGACGCCGATCCCAAAACCCAGGTTCAGCTCTTGCGCTTTCTCGACAATGGCGGATTTGTCCGACTCGGCGACAATACCACGCGCTACTCTCGGGTCTTACTCGTTGCCGCGACCAACAAAAATCTTCATCAGCTCATTCAGGAAGGGTTGTTTCGCGAAGACCTTTACCATCGTCTCTCGGAGCTGACCGTCGAAGTTCCCTCCCTCAATGAACGACGTGACGACATTGCCGACCTCAGCATCCATTTTCTCGGTAAGTTATATCGGGTGTACAAACGGGGGGATGATCCGAATGACGCGCCGGTACTGAGTATCGCCGCGCAACAGGTTCTCAAGGAGCACTATTATCAGGGGAATATGCGCGAGCTGCGTTCCATCTTATTACGCGCGTTATTCTTCCGCCAAGGCAGGGTCATCGGCCCGGAAGATATCCGTCGCGCCCTCGACAGTGCCCCAAGCGCTGAAACAACGTTGCCAATGGGAGATCTTGCGGAAAAAACCGCCACCAAAATTTTTCACGCCATTGTCAATGAGCAGGGGGATTTCTGGTCAGCCGTGTACGCGCCCTATTCCGCCCATCAGATCTCGCGTGATGTGGTGGCCACCGTGGTTCAGCTGGCCCGGGAGCAGGGAGCCTCGACCATGCCACGCATCGCAGCCATGCTGAAAGCCTGCGATGCGCGCAGTGAGGATGATAATGAGCGCAAGACTTTTTACAAGTTCAAGAATTTTCTCTACAAGACCATCCGGATTACCTAAAACGATTGATCAAAGCGTATAACGCTCAAGCAACTGTTCAACACGCTGTCGGTCCTTGGCCCGCCAAGGACCGACACAGACGAAATACATCTTGTCGGGAATCAGACACGCTCGTGCCGCATTGAGCACCTGGGCCGCATCGAGCTGATCCCAGGACATGGCCTCATCAGCCAGGGTTCGCATGCACCCGGTCAGCTCGCCCCAGCCATAGCGTGACGCCAGATCTTCAACGTTGTCACGACTGAACTGCAAGCGATATTGTACGCGACGTACGACACGCTGCAGCTCCTCAGGATCCATGGCCTGATGAATCAGCGCCGCTTCGTTGAGAAGAATTTCCACAACAGATAGCAGATTGTCGGGATCCGTTGACAGGTCAATGGAGAAGGTGCCGCAATCCGCATACTCCTCAAGGGTGGCATCGACATTGTACGTCAAGCCGGTATCTTCACGCAGGCTCTGCATCAGCCGACAGGCACCGCCATCGCCCAATACCTGTCTTAAAGCGCGCAGCCCCAGCGAGGTGACGCTATGGCGACCATCGGTGCGCCAGGCCAGCTGAATTGTCACCTGAGAATCAGAATCTTTGACCCAACAGCTGTGAGGATTGGCCCCAGGCACATCGTGCTCGGAGAAGGTGGTAAAACCGCCCTGCCTCTGCCCCGACCACGGGCCAAAGATACGCTGGACAGCTTCAGCAACCCGCTCAGGAGCAACAGGGCCGGCGACACTGATCACCAGATTATCCGGGGTATAATGGTCTTGATACCAGCGGGTAAGATCATCGCGCGTAAAGGCACGAATCGTTTCGGGAAAACCGATCACCGGCAACGCCAGAGGATGCTCGCCCCACATCATCCGTCCCATTAAATTATCCGGGCAGATATCATCGCCTTGCTCATTGAAATCGCTCAACGCCTCTTCAAGAACAATGGCGCGTTCCGTTTCCAGTCCTTCAAAGCGGGGCGTTTGCAACAAATCGGCAAACAGTTGCACGCCGTCAGCCACATGATCAGGGTGAACACTGGCATAATAACTGGTGGTTTCAGCATCGGTTGCCGCATTAACAGTGCCGCCGATAGCCTCAAAAGCCTGTTCAATCTGAGGGCCTGTGGCATAACGGTCATTACCGCGAAACATCATATGCTCAAGGAAATGGGAAAGTCCGGCCTGTGACGGACTTTCGTAGCGGCTGCCGACACCGACATAGCACACCATTTCAACACGATGCAGATGAGGGCACTCCGTCACCAACAGGCGGACACCGTTATCGAAAACAAAACGCTCAAACTCATGGCTCATGGTCTGTTAAATTCATCCCGGATAAAGACAGGGCTTCCGCATGTGCGAAAGCCCTGTTCAAAATGTTGCGATGTGGATTGGAATCAGCCTTTAAGCAGCCGAGCCGCATCTTTCGCATGATAGGTGATAATCAGATCAGCCCCGGCACGTTTCATACCAACCAGAGTTTCCATCATCACGCGGTCATAATCGATCCAGCCCTTTTCAGCAGCCGCTTTGACCATGGAATATTCGCCGGAAACGTTGTACGCCACCAGCGGCAGATCAAAGCGCTCTTTGATGTCACGCAGGATATCCAGATACGCCAGAGCCGGCTTGACCATCAGGAAGTCGGCACACTCATCGACATCCAGGGCAGCCTCACGAAAAGCCTCAATGCGGTTGGCCGGGTCCATCTGATAGCTGCGGCGATCTCCGAACTGCGGCGTGGAATCCGCGGCATCGCGAAACGGGCCATAGTAGGCACTGGCATATTTAACGGAGTAGCTCATGATGGGAATATGGCTGAAATCGTTTTCGTCGAGAATCGTCCGCAATGCAGCAATACGACCATCCATCATGTCACTGGGTGCGACGATATCCGCCCCGGCCTGCGCATGGGACAAGGCTTCAGCAGCCAGCAGCTTGAGGGTCTCGTCATTATCGACATCGCCATCTTTGATCACGCCACAATGGCCATGGTTGGTGTACTCACACATACACACGTCGGTGATCACCATCAGGCCCGGAACCTCTTTTTTAATGGCACGGATGGTTTCCTGAATAATGCCGCTATCGCAGTAAGCATCCCGTCCCAGCGGATCCTTCTCCTCAGGAATACCAAACAGAATCACCGCAGGAATACCCAGGGCATAAACCTCTTTGGCTTCTTCAACAATATACTCGATGGATTGCTGATAAATTCCCGGCATGGAGGGGATCTCCTGCTTGATGCCAGTACCGAAGGCACTGAACATGGGATAAATCAGATCATCAATCCGCAGATGGGTTTCACGCACCATTCGACGCATCACATCACTACGCCGCAGACGACGGGCACGGTATTCAGGAAAAAGCATGGGTCATTCTCCTTGTTTATCCGGGCAATCCGGAGGGGTTAAAATAATCGATCAACGCCTGGACCAAACCATCCAGGGTATATTCTTCGGGCTCTACAGCAATGGTTAAACCGTGCTTTTGTGCGGTGGCTGTGGTCAGCGGACCAATGGAGGCCAGCACCACATGGCGGCTCAACGACAACGCCTCTTCTCCGAGTAAATCAATAAAGTTATCCACACTGGAAGAAGAGCTGAACGTCACCACGTCAACGCTCTGTTTTTCAAGCAACGTACGGATGTGTTCTGCGCTGCCTTGTGCCGGCAAGGTGCGGTAGGCCACGGGGGCATCAACCGACGCACCCGCCTCAGACAGGCTAGCCGGGATCAGGTCTCGCGCCAATTCGGCACGCGGATAAAGCACCTTGCGCCCTTGGACATTTTCAGCAATCAACGCTGCAACCACCGCTTCGGCCCGGTATTCATCCGGTTGCAGATCGGGGGTTCGACCATAGCGTTGCAGCGCTTTCGCGGTCTTCGGCCCAACACAAATCCAGCGCACCTTGTTAAGCTCAGCGGTGGAAACGTCTAGGGCTGTCAAGCGCTGGAACACCATCTCGACCGCGTTGACCGAAGTCAGGATGAGGTCATCATAGTCAGACAATCGGCGCAGGCAGCCATCCAATGCTTGCCAATTCGACGGCGGAACAATCTCTATCAGTGGGCAGGTAACAGCTGTTGCACCCTGTGTTTCAAGCAGTCGGACAAAACTCTGCGCCTGATGGGCGGCGCGGGTCACCAGAACCCGTTTTCCGGTTAACGGCAAAGACGCCTGCATACGCTATTCGCTGTCCATCTGCTTCATTTCGCCCTCCGGCGCCGAAACGTCAAGATCAAACAGCGTCTGCAACGCATCGACATAGGGCTGGGCATCATTCTCTTTTTGCGCCTGTTTCAAGACCCGGGTGGGAGGATGGAGAATCTTGTTGATCAGGGCATTGCTCATGGCGGCAATTGCTTTGCGGTCTTTGTCACTGAGGTGCTTGAGATTGGCAAAGGTTTTCTCGACCTCGGCCTGGCGCATCTCATCAATCTTCTGGCGCAGGGCAACAATCGTCGGTACCACATCCAAGCCACCCAGCCAATGACGGAACTGACCAATTTCGTGCTCGATGATCTCTTCTGCTGCCGCTGCTTCCTTCTGGCGTTCTTTGAGATTGGCGTTGACGACGCCCTGCAGGTCATCGACATCGTAAAGATAGGCGTTGTTGATATCATTGACCCGAGGATCGATATCGCGCGGTACGGCAATATCAATAAAGAACATCGGTCGCTGCTTGCGCTGACGCAAGGCACTATTGACCTGATCCGGGCTGATGATAAAGCTGGTCGCCCCGGTCGAAGACAGCAGGATGTCCACCTGATGGAGGTGGTCATGGAAATTCTCGAACAAAATGGCTTGGCCGGAGAATTCTCCAGCCAACTTTTCGGCACGGGCAAAGGTCCGGTTGGTGACCAGAACACGATCGACACCGTTGTTCATAAAATGTTTGGCCGCCAGCTCACACATCTCTCCGGCACCGACCAGCATGACGGTCTTACCCTCGATGGTGCCGAAGATTTTACGCGCCAGTTCCACAGCCGCAAACGACACCGAAACGGCATTGCCAGCAATGTTGGTTTCAGTACGCACCCGCTTGGCCACTGAGAAGGCCTTGTGTAGAAAGCGGTTAAGGATCAGACCGACGGTCTTGAATTCAACGGCATAGCCATAGGCCGTTTTGATCTGACCAAGAATCTGCGGCTCACCAATCACCATGGAATCAAGACTCGAAGCTACTTTAAAGACGTGGCGAATCGCGTCATCGCCGCTATGACTGTAAAGATGATCCTCAAGGTCACTTTCATCCAGTTGATGATAGGTCGCCATGAAGCGCTTAAGCTGGTTGATCCCGACCAGTGCGTCGGGTCCTGCCGCATAGAGTTCGACCCGGTTGCAGGTGGAAACAATGACAGCCTCGGCAATCCCCGGCAAGTCGAGTAACTGCTCAAGAGGTGTCTGCATCTTTTCAGGAGCAAACGCCACTTTTTCTCGCACTGCGACAGGAGCCGTTTTATGACTTAATCCAACAACAAAGATATCCATATAAAATCCGTGAAAGGTTTCCGCTTCAGCCCATCTGGCCGTGACGGAATTTTTTCAGCAGTCTGTTAACCGTTCATGGAGCTGTAGCTGTGTAACCCTGGCAGCAACAAGTTGACGCCAAGAAAGGTAAACAGCACAAAAGCAAAACCGATAATGGCAAAGATCGCTGCCCGCCGTCCGCGCCAACCGGTCGTCAAACGACCGTGCAACAGAGCGGCATACAAAAACCAGGTGATCAGCGCCCAAGACTCTTTTGGGTCCCAACTCCAGTAGGTTCCCCAAGCGGCCTCAGCCCAAACGGCTCCCGAGATAATCCCCATGGTCATCAGAGGAAAGCCGAAGGTCAGGCAGCGATAATTGATCATATCGAGGGTTTCCAGTGACGGCAGCCGGTAGTACAGAGCCGAGAATTTTTTACTTTTGAGCATCCGCTCCTGCAACAGGTAAAAAATCGCGGCCACGAACGCGACCGTAAAGACCGCATTGCCGAGAAACGCCAGAGCGACATGGATCGGTAGCCAGAAACTGTCGAGAGCGGGATTAAGTTCCTGCGCATGCATCGGCACCAAACTGCCAAACAGCATCATCACCAGCACAAGGGTGCTGGTCGTCGCCGCCAGGACCACCATGCGCAGTTTCCAATCCACAATCAGAAAAGTCCCGGCCAATGCCCAGGCAAAAAACGACAGAGACTCATGGAGATTGGTGACCGGGGTATAACCGATTTCAACATAACGGGCGACAAGAGTCACGGTGTGCAGGGCAAACGCTCCCAGCAAGGCAAAACGCCCCCACCGATCGAGCCCTTTCCTATTCGTAACAGCACTGAACAGGTACAAGGCCGTCGCAACCCCATAAGCAACCAACGTCAGCTTAAACAACAGAATATTCAAGCTCATCACATCCCTCGCGTCTCATCCCTCAAAATAAAATACCAAACCGACCGCAGGTCGGCTCATCGTGTCCAGCCGTTCATAGTAGGCGCGGGAGGAAACCACGTCAAGCTTTCCCGCACCGTGTTGGTCACAGACCGAACAACTCCGCTTCGACCATCTGGCAGAGCACATGGCCTAAAAACAGCAGCAGCTCAGCCCGACGGCCCATACTGGCCTGCGGCAAGGGCACCAAGGCCTGAGTTTCGACATCCGCCCAACGTCCACTATCGCCAGCACAAAAAACGGTCACACTGCATTCCAGCTCTCGTGCCGTCTGCGCCGCGCCGATAACAGCTGCGTCGGACGTGCCATCAAAAATCCACAGCTGGTCATCTTCCCGGGCCAGAGCCTGTAATACCCCATGATAAAGCTGACTGGCGTCATCACTCGCGGCAACCGCCGAACGCACCCCGACACCTGGTTCAACAAAAACGACCGGCAAAGGGGGACGTTCCATATTGAGCTGGTAAGAAAACGCCTGAGCCACCGCTTCGGCAATCGGCACCATTGTCCCACTGCCTACAATCAACAGTCTCTGGCCCTGGGCAAATGATTCCGCCAAGGTCACGGCCAAAGGATCCAGCAAGTCGGCACAGAGAGCAAGGCCCTCTTCGAGACACTGATTATGTTCCTGAAACAAGGTAAAAAGTTTGCTTTCAGACATCAAGCACTCCTTAGAAAAAACAACGATCAAACCATTCAGCAAAGAGTCACGTATATCCGTGCAATTGCCCCACTTTAGCATAGGAGACCATCGGGATAAAACCTTCGAAAACCAACGGATTTACTCATGTGAAAAAGAATAAAGCCTTGCTTTTTGCCCCGTGTGTTCCTATCATTGAGTGCGTTATATTACTCAGTAGAGGAGGAAAACAATCTCATGGCTAATGATAATGTTGTACAGTTTACCGATGATAATTTTGAAAGCGAAGTTCTCAAGGCAGACCAACCTGTGCTGGTCGACTTCTGGGCAACGTGGTGTGCCCCGTGTAAAGCAATTTCCCCGGTGATCGATGAGCTGGCTGACCAGTTCAGTGGCAAAGTAAAAATCGGCAAAGTCAATGTCGATGAAAACCCCAACACCCCGGGACAATACGGCGTGCGCGGCATTCCGACTCTGGTCTTGTTCAAAAACGGTGAAGTGGTAGACCAACTTGTTGGCGCTATCCCCAAAAATCAGCTTGAAGAGTTCATCAACAAAGCTCTGTAAGCAACCAGAACAGCCAAAACAACTCAAAAACCCGGAGTCCTCTCCGGGTTTTTTTATATTCAGGAATCGTGCTGAGCATCACTGGCACTACGTAGCAGGCGAAAAATCTGGCGATAGGCGCGTTTATCCTGTGGGCCACGATAGCCATTAAGCCATTTAGTCAACTCCGCCATATCCAGTTGCGGCAACAGGGCGTGTGCCTCTTGCATCGCTTCATGACGTTGCGGACCATCACATAAACGTTCACGCAACTGTTCCAGCTGATGAGTACGACGATTCTGGTCCAGCTGTCGCTGATGTTCCCCGGCAAGAAAAGCCCGCAGTTCTTCGCACTGATCCGGGTCGCGACGTAACAGCCCCGAAAAATACTTCAGCTGACGCTTACGTGAACTGTGTCCACGTGTTTGTCGCAGCTCGGCAAGACTGCTGGCCAGTTCTGCAGATAATGGCAAAGAAGTCAGATCTGTTTCCGGTAAATCAGCCAGTTCTTGCGCCAGCTCTTCCACTTCTTTCGCCGCTCTTTTTTTAGCGGACCGACTGGGCGGCATCACCTCATCCACATCAAAACTCCTTACGACTGTCGAGCATTAATGTCACCGGCCCATCATTCACCAACGACACCTTCATATCTGCCTGAAAAACACCACATTCCACCGAGATACCCCGTTGCTGCAGCCGAGTAACAAATTCCCGATAGAGGGCATCTGCAACATCTGGAGGGGCCGCTGCGGAAAATCCCGGCCGGCGCCCTTTGCGGCAATCCGCCAGCAAAGTGAACTGAGACACGGCCAGCACGTTGCCGCCGATCTGCTCAAGAGATAAATTCATTTTGCCGGCATCATCTTCAAAAATACGCAGGTTGACCACCTTGTCGACCAGATAGTCAACATCCGACGCGCTGTCACCATGGGCGACACCCAACAAAACCAGAATACCCTGCTCAATGGCTCCGGTCAGCTCGCCATCAACGCGCACATCGGCCTGGAGAACCCGCTGCAGAACAGCTCTCATCGTTCCTCCTGCCACTGCTGTACGACCCGGGCGGCTTCACACGCCGAGGACGTCACGGCATCATAGGGCAAGCCGTCATCGCCACGAGAGCCAACCAGAATGGTTTTCATGCCCAGCCGGGCAGCCGTATCTAGATTGGCCGGAGAATCTTCCACCATAATGCTATCGCAGGCAGCAACATCACTGGCTTTGAGCACCGCCTGATAAGGCGACTCCTTCGGTTTGGGGATATAGTTGCTCACCCGGATATCGTAAATCGCTTCAAAACACCCTTCGATGCCGAGACATTTCAGAACCCGTTCGGCGTGATCGTGACTGCCGTTGGTGAAAACAAACTTCCGCGAGCGAATTTTCTTCAATTCCTGTTCCAAAAGCGGATCGGCACTTAAACGACTCGGCACGTCAATATCATGCACATAATCGAGATAATGCTCGGGATCGGCGCCGTATTCCTGAATCAACCCCTGCAGGGTCACACCGTAGACCGCCCAGTAATGACGCCGCAACCCATCGACACGTTCCGGAGCGATCCCCACAACTTCATGCATATAGCGGTTAATTCGCACGTCAATCAAATTGAACAGATTATGTTCAGCGCTGTAGAGGGTGTTATCGAGATCAAAAAAAACCGCGTCCATCATGCCTCCGGCCAGGGAAAGTCTCCGGTAAAGACGCGCTCTGCCGGACCGGTCATCATAACAGTTTCATCCTCACGATATTCCAGAGTCAGTACGCCGCCGCGCAGATGATTGCGAATGGCTCGGTGGGTACGCCCGGTGAGAAATCCGGCCACAGTCACCGCCGAAGCACCCGTTCCACAGGCCAGGGTTTCACCGGCACCACGCTCCCAGGTCCGTTGGCGTACTTCCGTCGGGGAAACAATTTCGACAAACTCGACATTGATCCGCTCTGGAAACAGCGGATGCGTCTCAAGCAACGGCCCCCAATAAGCAACATCAAACGTCTCAACATCATCCACATACACCACACAATGAGGATTGCCCATGGAAACACAACTGACGGTAAAAGTGCGGCCTTCCACTTCAACGGCAACATCAAGGGCTTTTTCTTGCCCTGGTCCGCTCATCGGAATCAATTCGCGTTGCAGACGCGGCTTTCCCATATCCACGGTGACTTGGCTAACCAGAGGGTCAACGTCATCGCTCAAAACATCCACCGTCAAAACCCCGGCCAAAGTTTCGATGCTTAATCGCGAGCCACGTTGCGGCTGTTGATCATAAAGATATTTGGCCACGCAACGGATCCCGTTACCACACATCTGCGCTTCACTGCCGTCGGCATTGAACATGCGCATCCGGGCATCGGCTAATTCTGACGGCAGAATCAGGATCAGGCCGTCCGAGCCAACACCGAAATGACGATCACTGATCCGCACCGCCAACTCTTCAGGACGAGGGATCACCTGCTGAAATCCGTCGATATACACGTAATCGTTTCCGGCTCCATGCATTTTGATAAATTTCACTGCGTCACCTCCGTTATGGGTTCTTCGCTCATATTCATGTCATCGCTACGCACATCGACAATCCGGGTTCCCGCAAAACGATCGCTCCAGCCCCGTTGCTGTTCGTCACGCCAGAGAGAGAAAAATCCCGCGCCCAGACACAACAACGATACCACAGTTGCCGTAGAACGAAGTATGACTTGCGACAACGTGACGTCCGAACCATCCACGGAAACCAGCTGCAGACCACACACCACTTTGCCAAACGTCTGCCCTGATCCGTAATGGCCGATAAAAAAATAACTGAACACAGTAACCATGACGAGCAGATAAGCCGCCAGACGCAACAGCTCATTTTGGCGAATATTTTCCAGCCATTGCAAGGTTGTCCAGTCAAGCAGCTGTCCTGCCACGGCCGCAAATGACATCAGAAGAATGCACAGAATAATAAGATCAATCAGCGTTGCCAGAAAACGTTTCCACAGCAAGTGGACCGGTGGTTGCCCAGAATCCGCGACAGTCCAGCCGGACCAGTTATTGGTCGTCACATGAGGATCATCAAGGAGAAATGACGGCAGAACCATCTGCTCGGTGGTGGAATCGATTTTACGTTTTTTTTCTGCCCGCAATAAAGGGGATACTCCGGACAAGCCCGAGACGTGATTGGAAAAAATTTCCGCGCGTTTTTTCAACTCCTCAGGACGAAACAGCTCTCCCTCCACTGCGCTTTTCGGCTTTCCTGCACTGTAGCGAGCCAACAAAGGTTTGCCGCATTTTTTACAGGCGCTCAAGTCATCGAAGCTATGATAGCCACAGTGGGGACAACGCATCAGATCAACCCTGAGAACTCAGTTCGCGTGGAATGAGGTTTAAGTCTCCATACTTGAACTGGAGAATGGCCATCAAAGCCATCCCGGCCGTTTCCGTTCGCAAAATTCGTGGTCCAAGACCAACAGCGACAAAACCGCACTCTTTGGCTAGAGCAACCTCGTCTTGAGTCAGGCCTCCTTCAGGACCTACAACCACCGTAACCTGTTGCGGAATTTCCTGCGGCAAAGCGCTGTCAAGAGGCTGGTCGGCTTCTTCCCATAAAATCAGTTTTAAATCGTCTGTGCTTTCACGAACGGCCTGTGCAAAAGACGTTACCGGCAGAACATCGGGAAGCCTGGCACGTTCTGACTGGCGTGCGGCCTCGGCGACGATTTTTTGCCAGCGCTCCAATTTACGTGGGGCTTTCTCAGCAGGCACAGGGTACTGGCAGCGTGAACAATGCACCGGCACAATCCGTGTCACACCCAACTCCGTCGTCTTCTGGAGAATCAGATCCAATTTGTCGCTGTGCGGCACTCCCTGAATCAGGGTCACAGGTAAAACAGTTTCCTGTTCCTGCCACTGCCGTACAAGTGTCACCTGACATTTTTTTGCCGAAATGACATCAATGCGACATTCAAAACACCCTCCGGCGCCATCACACAGAATCACATGATCATTCTGGCGCAAACGCAACACAGCGCTGATGTGATGAGCAACATCGCGGGGCAGATTTTCACTGTTTTGGACAAACGAAAATTGAGGGATAAAAAAACGCCGCATCAGTCGCCGAGTCGATACTGAATACAGGCCCATTCTTCTTCATAGAACAGGTCGGGAGCAGAAAGCCCCAGGGTTGAAAAGGCGGATGTGACCAGAGGAACCTTTTCTTCAAGGATGCCGGAAAGAATCAAAACGCCTCCGGGGGCCACCCGATCAATCAAGGCTTGGGCCAGACGAATGTTTTCTTCGGCAAGAATATTGGCCAGAACAACATCATAAGTGCCCGCGATCTCTTCGACGAGCATATCCGTCACAACGACCCGATCCAACACCTGATTCAAGGCGCAATTCTCTCTGGCGGTGTCACAGGCAACCGGATCGATATCGCAGGCCACAACCTCTTGGGCGCCAAGTGCGGCTGCGGCAATGGCAAGAATCCCCGAACCTGTTCCCACGTCAAGAACCCGTTGAATCTCTTCGCCATCATCGAACAAAGCGGCCATTGTTTCGAGGCACAACCGTGTCGTCCCATGGGTGCCAGTGCCAAAAGCCATCCCGGGATCCAGTGTGACGACAACATCATCCTGTTGCGCCGAGAATGTTTCCCAGCTTGGTTTAATGACCAGACGAGATCCGATTCGGGTGGCTTGAAAATGCTGTTTCCAGCCTTCGGCCCAGTCCTGTTGCCCAACATCAGTGACAACAACCTCGACCGTTTCCAGAGCTGGGAAAAATGCGCTCAGCCGGGCAAGACACTGTCGTACGGACTCAACGGTATCAGTCATTGCCGCTTCAGCATCGAAATACGCTTTAATCGAAAACTGGTCGCTGTCCGTCTCGTCAGGATCAGGTGGAATAAACGTATCCAACTGCCGTTCTTCGACAACGACCCCGACACTTCCGAGCTCATAAAGTTCCTGACAGAGCACATCGGCACTGGCAACAGGAACAGCCATCTTGATTTCTATCCATTTATCAGTCATTTCGCTTATGTAACAAAGCTGACTTTTAAAGGCAATAAAAAACCTTGACAGAGTCGTAGCGGGTACGCTTAAATTTTACCCCAGCCTAATGAGGCATATAACAAGTGTGATATAGAAATACCATCATGTAAAAAAGTTTTTTTATGAGAAGATCACAGAATGTGCTTGCAGATCAGGTAAGACCTGATATAAAGCATAACAGAGGTCTAATGAGTCGCCTATGAAACATAATCTGACAGTCTTTCTACTTTCCGATGCCACCGGTGAAACCGCAGAAAATATTGTGACCGCGGCATTAACCCAGTTCAGAGGACAGTCAGTACAACTTAACAGAATAGGCAACGTTCGCACTAAAAATCTGGTCTATGAGGCCCTGGATGCCGCAGCGGAACAACGCGCCATGGTGATTTACACCATGGTTAACTGTGAGCTCTCCCGCCTGGTCCATGACGAATGCGAAGCTCTCGGCCTGACCAGTCTGGATATCATGACGCCTCTGCTGATGAAATGTTCGGAATTCCTGGGTGCCTCCCCGAATGAAACGCCCGGGTTGCTGCACAGTGTGGATGAAGAATATTTTCGCCGGATAGAGGCCGTAGAATTTACCGTTCGCAACGATGACGGCCAGGAAGTTCGCTTTCTTAACAATGCCGACATCGTACTTGTGGGAGTCTCCCGCACCAGCAAAACCCCGTTGTCCATTTATCTGGCACACCGGGGCTGGAAAGTCGCCAACATCCCTTTGGTCCACGGCATTGATCCACCAAAGGAGTTGTTAACTATCGATCACAAACGCGTTGTAGGTTTGCTGATTAATCCGGAACGACTTGTGGAACTTCGCGCTTCGCGCTTACGCAATTTGGGGCAAGACCCCAAAACGGCCTACGCCGATTTCGAACAGATCGAACAGGAACTCAAACAGGCTCGTAACTTTTTCCGTCGCCAAAAATGGGCAACCGTCAATGTCACGGGGAAAGCGGTTGAAGAAACAGCCAACGAAGTCTTGGTCAAATTAAAACTCAAATAAACTTTCAGCACCCAGCTGATTCACACTGCGGCGGCACACAGCTGCCCTACTGTAAAAATAAAGGAGATCAACCATGAAAATTCTCGTTGTTGAAGATGAGAAAAAGGTCGCCAGCTTTATCAAGCGTGGCCTGGAAGAAGAAAATTTCACTGTCGATATTGCTGCTAACGGCGAAGAAGGTCTTTATATGGCGGAAAGCAACCATTATGACCTGATCCTGATGGATATTATGCTGCCGAAAAAAGACGGCCTGACTGTCATTAAAGAGTTGCGTACCAAAGAGGTCACCACCCCTGTTCTGTGCCTGACAGCGAAAGACAGTGTCGAAGACATTGTTGCTGGTCTTGATAGCGGCAGTGATGATTACCTGACCAAGCCGTTCGCTTTTGCCGAGCTTCTGGCAAGAGTGAAAGCGCTGGTCCGTCGTGGTGCTAAAGATCGCGGTGCAGAAATCTACTTTGCGGATCTGCGCCTTGATCCGGTGACCCATAAAGTATGGCGTGCCGACAAAGAGATCGACCTGACGGCAAAAGAATACGGCCTACTCGAATATTTCATGCGCAACCCCAATCAGGTACTTACCCGTACCATGATTGCCGAGCATGTCTGGGATTACACCTTTGATTCTTTTACCAACATCATTGATGTCTACGTGAATTATCTGCGTAAGAAAATCGACAAGGATTACAGCAAAAAGCTGATCCACACCATTCGCGGTGTCGGTTACGTTCTCAAGGAGGACTAGTTGCTGAAGACAGCACGAAGTCGTCTGACTCTGCTCTTTTCTCTGGCGCTGGCGGTCACCATGATCGTCAGCGCCAGCATCATTTGTCTGATTCGGACCAGCGGCTGGTCTTTGCCTCTACGCGTGTCCACCATCATGGCCGCGTTTCTGGCCTTGACCGTTCTATTCACCCTGGCCTTCCACTTTGCACTAAATATCCACCGCAAAACCCTTTTACAACTGGTCGACAGCTTTCGCAACATGACCATTGACCACCTGTCAACACGTGCCGATTTTTCGACAAACTGTGTTGAACTAGCGACTTTGCGCGATGAATACAACGCTATGCTTGACCGACTGGAGATAGCTGTACAACGTGTACGGCAATTTTCCGGCGATGCGTCCCACGAACTGCGCACCCCGCTGACGATTCTGCGGGGAGAAACGGAAGTGACCCTGCATTGGGCAAAAACGCCTGAAGAGTTCCGTGCGGCATTGCAATCCAACATGGAAGAGATTGACCGCATGGGTCGCATCCTGGAAGACCTTCTTACTCTGGCCAAAAGCGAATCAGGTGACCTGCCATTGTCCATTCGGCAACTCAGCCTCAGCGACCTGCTTCAAGAACTCTATCTGCAGGGAACAACCTTGGCCGAACCGAAAAACATCAAAGTCTCTCTGCATCACGGTGCCGATTCCGAAGTTTCAATCCGTGGCGATGATTTGCGCTTGCGTCAGCTGTTTCTCAACCTGCTCAGCAATGCGATACGCTACACGCCTGACGGTGGTACGGTTGACATCGATATTTCCCGAGAGGGAGACAACGTGACGGTTGCCGTGATTGACAGCGGAATCGGCATTTCAGCCGAGCACTTGCCACATATTTTCGAACGTTTTTACCGCACTGATGAAGCGCGAAACCGCGCCGACGGCGGAACGGGTTTGGGTCTGGCCATTGTTAAATGGATCACAGAAGCTCACGACGGCACCATCCATGTGAATTCCACAGTTGACCAGGGAAGTCGCTTTGAAGTACACCTGCCAGTCGCCGGCCCCACCCCAATTGATAATGATTCCAGAGAAACCAACTGATACTGTGCATTTGCACAGTATATCACCCCATCAATTGTTCTTGAAAAAACCACAAAAAACGCCTTTCATGTTGTCGCTGGCTGCTCTTAAAATACATGACAGTTTTTCAAGGAGGGCGTGCAAAGTCCTTTTGCCCGTTTTGAACAACTTTCAACCTAACGGTATGGAGGAAATCCAATGAAGCGTTCTTTTAGCCTCATGACCATGATCACCCTTTTATTCTTCCTCCCCCTGGCCTGCTGGGCGGGAACTCCTGATTTTGTCAAACTGACCAAACAGCTCAAACCTGCAGTTGTCAATATAAGCACCTCGAAAACAGCAGACGCCCACAGCTCGATGCTGAATCAATTTGATTCTCAACATCGTGACTTTTTTGAAGATTTTTTTGAAAACTTTTTCCAGGGCAGAGAGATCCCTCAGCACAAACAAAAATCACTGGGCTCAGGATTCATCATTTCAGAAGACGGCTATATCCTGACCAATGACCATGTCGTTGATGACGCCGACGAAATCACTGTACAGCTGGCTGGAGGCAAAACATACTCGGCTACCGTCAAGGGCATTGACCAGAAACTCGACCTTGCATTACTCAAAATCGATAGCAGCGAAACGCTTCCGACCGTTAAGCTCGGCAACAGTGAACAACTTGAAATCGGCGAGTGGGTCATGGCTATCGGCAACCCGTTTGGCCTTGAACAGACCGTCACTGTCGGCATTGTATCGGCCAAAGGGCGCGTGATCGGCGCTGGTCCTTACGATAACTTTATCCAGACAGACGCGTCCATTAATCCTGGAAACTCCGGTGGTCCCCTGTTCAACACTCGCGGTGAAGTGGTCGGTATCAATACGGCCATTGTCGCCGGAGGCCAGGGCATTGGCTTTGCCATCCCGATTAACGCGGCAAAAAACATTCTGCCGCAACTCAAGGAAACCGGCCATGTTACCCGTGGCTGGCTGGGTGTGACCATTCAACACGTCTCAGAGGAATTGGCCGATTCTTTCGGCCTCGACACGGCTGAAGGGGCGTTGGTCTCCTCTGTTGCCGAAGGCTCTCCAGCGGAGCAGGCTGGCCTGAAACGAGGAGACATCATCCTGCGTCTGAACGATAACAAAATTGTTTCTATGACGGATCTGCCACGTCTGGTTGCAGAAATTCCCGTGGGAGAAACGGCCAAAGTCACCGTATTCCGTCAGGGTGAAGAAAAGACGCTGAACGTCGAAGTTGGCAAAATGGATGATGACGAGGGGGCAACTAAAATTTCCAGCCGCTCCAACTCGTTGGGGCTGTCCGTGATGGAAATCTCCCCGGAATTGCGCCGCCGCCTGAATATCCAGGCGGAACAGGGGGTTGTCATCACGGCTGTTGCCACCAACAGCCCCGCGGCAGAAGCGGGATTACGCCCTGGTGACGTTATCATTGAATTCAACAACCAGGAAATTGTCTCACCGGATGAATTCAAAGCGGCGTTGTCCAAGGCTGACGACAAAGAGATCCAGCGTTTACTCATTCAACGCGGCAAAGGACTGTTCTTCATCGCAATCAAAACAGAAAAATAACAGGCGTCAGATGCATGGCCCACACAAAGGGCCATGCATTTATCGTTATTTTAACCTGCATCTCCCTTGCGGCTATAAACTCTGGGACTATCCAGCTTCTGTGCATTTGCACAGTGTTTTAGAGGCGACGCTATGCTAGCTTTAATCTTATGCGCATAAAACTTAAACACCAGATTTTAATGGCTCCCGCAGCGGTTTTGCTGATTATGAGCCTACTGTTGGTCTTCCTGCAATATACCTACTGGGATCTCTCGGTAGAGCGTCGTCAGGCAGCCAACCTGGGTAAAGTCTTCATTTCACTCGCAGAAGCCGATCTTGCAGCAAAGCGGATACATGCTCTCTCCACCTCGTTACGGCGCAATTTCATCCTCAATGCTCCGAAACTTGAAGAGATGGACCAGCTGTATGAGCATCTATCCAGCGCCATCGACCGCACTTTGGAATATCTGGAAGTCCCGAAAGAAACGGTCACCCTGCTCAACCAGGCCGTAGCCGACCTTGATCCCGCAGACGGTATCGACACCGAACGTTTTATCGAAGCGTTATCGATCTTGCGCCCGCAGTTGATCACCCTGATAGAAACGGCTCGCAGCCAACGGGGCAAACTGAACAACCTCAAAAACGAATACATGGACGAACTGGTGGCCCGTACGGCTCTGGTCTCGCTGGTTGTTCTCAGTGCGGCGATCGTTCTCGGCATTCTACTGTCTCTGTTTTTTTCACGTCGCATTCTGCGTCGCATCCAGCGGATTTCCAACGGTGCCAGCAGCCTGGTTCGTGGAGAACGCGACATGGTCAGTGCCCCGGAGACCATCAGTGACGAACTGGATGACCTGACCGTTTCCCTGTTTAACATGGCGGACAAACTGGTGCGTGTCGTCGGTGCTGAAAAACTGCTGGAAGGCGTCGAAGAAGAGCGTAGCCGGATAGCACGCGACCTGCATGACCAGACACTGTCGGATCTGTCATCCGTGCTACGCGGCATTCAGGAGCTGAAGAACGGCAGCTGCGTTGAAGTTGCCTCGACTCTCGAAACGGAACTGCAAAGCGCCATCAACAATCTACGTGCCGTCATGGACGACCTGCATCCGCAGACACTTGACGTCCTCGGCCTTAATGCGGCATTGCAATCACACATTGAAACGCACCGCAACAGCCATAATGGCAAACAGATGGAATGCCACTATTACGCAACAGAAGCGGCAGAAGAACTGACTCTTCCCAAGGCACAGCAACTTCACCTCTACCGCATTGTTGTCGAAGCCGTTCACAACGTCTATAAACATTCCGGTGCTACCCGTTATGAAGTCAACTTTGATTTTTGCAACGGCCAGGTCTTGTTGGCTGTCGAGGACAATGGTAACGGATTTACGCCGTCCAAAGATGCCTTGGGCCGTGGCCTGCACAACATTCAGGAACGCGCTCGGACAGTTGGCGCAGAGGTCTGCTGGAAACCTTCACGTTTTTCCTCCGGGACCCGGTTTGAACTCACGATGCCGGTCTCACAACACCAGAAGACAGATAGGGCGGCGTAACCGCGATGACGCCCCGGCTTGAAAAATACAGGAGAAAAGGTCATGGAACCCGTTAAAATCATTATCGCTGAAGATAATCCCAAAGATTTTGAGTTTCTTGAACTGCTGCTTTCAGAGCACCCTCAGGCAGCATTTCAAGTGTCGCGGGCAGCGAATGGTCAGGATGCCCTGAAGATGGCGCTGGCCTGCGACCAGCCGCTGGTCATCAGCGATATCCAGATGCCAGAAATGAACGGTATTGATTTTGCCAAATCTCTGTGGGATCAGAAACCTCAGGCGCGCATCATTTTCTGGAGTCAATTCAAGGACGAAATGTATGTCCGCTCCCTGTTGCGCATTGTTCCCCCTGAAACAGTCTATGGCTACATCCTCAAATCCAACACCAAAGAGCGCATCGCCGGTGCTGTTGTCACTGTGCTGATAGATGAACAATGCTGGATAGATCCTGAAGTACGCAAAGTGCAGGGTCGGACCGGACACAGCCAGACAGCATTATCCGATATCGAATTCGAAGCGTTGATTGACATCTCCCTGGGTCTGACCGACAACCTGATCGCCCAGCGCCGCTATCTGTCACGTCGCGGCGTGCAAAGTCGTCTGAACTCCCTCTACAACAAGCTCAGCATTGACCAGGAACAGTTTCAGGCCGAAAAAGTCGGTGAAGCATTTAATCCCCGCAACCGTGCCGTTTCCGTCGCGATCCACCGAGGGTTAATCAATTCGTTCGAGCTCGAACACGAGGAAAAAGAACTGCAGGAGTGGCTGGTCCAATTTAAACAACGCCATAAAATCCACGACTGACCAAAACAATAAAGACCGTTTTTCGCCCTTAAAGGCCGAAATCCGCCACTGGTGGTTTTTGGCCTTTCTTTTTGAATTTCGCCGTAAACGGAAAAAGCGTGAAATAACAATGTTCTACAGACTAAAATAAGTCGTTAGACACGCTACAAAGTTGGCACTAAGGTTGCTCTTTTCTCCCCGACAATCATTAAACCTGAAATGACATATGGACAGCCATTAAACGCTCAACCTTTTGGAATACCAAAGCCCCCAGGAATCAACGTACACCACAAGTGTCCTGCAGATTTATCCTGGCGCCACCCCAGACGGTTGCAGGTGACTTTCGCTGCCCATTTCATGAACAGGTTCACGCTTGAAAGGGGAACTATTTTATGATCACTGCAGTCTGGAACCGCTTGTGGGAGATGCACGGTGAAGTGAAATCTCTCGTTCTGTTCAACCCGAAAGACACCCTTAAGAAACACCTCCATTTTAAAGAAGGGATGCAGGAGAAAGATGCCGATCTTGTCCATGAGATCGAGGATGCACCGGCTGAACATCTGGAACGACTACGCACCTCTCCGGACGGCATGCACGAAGATGACCCCAGCAGCTACACGACGCGACAAAAAATTGGATTATGGTTAGGACCGATCCTATTTATTGCCATGCTGCTTCTTCCTACTCCTGCCGGTATGGAGCCCTCCGCGCAGAAAATGGCGGCGGTTGCCTTGTTGATGGCGACCTGGTGGATGTGTGAATCCATCCCCATTCCAGCGACGAGCCTTTTGCCTTTGATGTTGTTCCCCCTGCTTGGCATCATGCACACCAAAAGTGCAGCGGCACCTTATGCCAGCCACCTTATCTTTCTCTTTATGGGCGGCTTTATTATTGCCCTATCCATGCAACGCTGGGACCTCCATCGTCGCATTGCCATGACCATCGTCAAACTGGTCGGATTTTCTCCCAGTCGTCTTATTTTTGGTTTCATGGCGGCAACAGCAACCTTATCAGCGTTCGTTTCCAATACTGCGACTGCCGTCATGATGATGCCTATTGGCCTGGCGATTATCAGCCACGTTATTGATGAAGGGAAAAAAGAGGGTCTCGACAAAGAGATCGACTTCTCTCCAGAACACTTCTCATTTGGCCTCAACTTGATGCTCGGCATTGCTTATGCCGCCTCTATCGGTGGCATGGCCACCCTCATCGGCACCCCGCCCAACACGGTTTTGGCTGGCTACCTCAATAAAACCTACGGTTTTGAAATCAGCTACGTGGACTGGTTAAAGGTTGGTGTTCCACTGGTCATCGTTATGCTGCCATGTTGCTGGCTGTGGCTGACACGTATCGCCAATCCGATGAAACTGAAAAAGGTCCCCGGTGGTCGGGATATGATTCTTGCGGAACTGAAGCAAATGGGTCGTATGTCCGCAGGAGAAAAATGGACCGCAGCCGTATTCTTTGCCACTGCTCTCGGCTGGATTTTCCGTAAACAACTCGGATTCCTATTCCCTGATCCGACCCTGGTCACCGATGCCACAATTGCCATGACCGGCGCTTTGGTACTGTTTATGATTCCGGTCAACATGAAGAAAAACATCTTTGTTATGGACTGGCACTGGGCGTCCAAGATGCCTTGGGGTGTCCTGCTGCTGTTTGGTGGTGGACTGGCGATGGCTGCCGGTTTCAAGCAAACCGGCCTCGCGGCCTGGATCGGTTCTCAGGTCAGCCTACTCAACAACGCACCGATTCTGGTACTGATTGTCGCCGTCACCACGCTGATCATCTTCCTGACCGAGCTGACGTCCAATACGGCAACAGCCGCCATGGTTATGCCGATCCTCAGCGCCGTCGCTATCGGTATTAACCAAAGTCCTTTGCTGCTGGTAATCCCGGCAGCGATTGCAGCATCCTGCGCGTTTATGCTGCCAGTGGCCACACCACCGAACGCGATTGTTTTTGGCTCCGGCTATGTGACCATCCCACAAATGGTCCGCAGTGGCTTTGGGCTTAATCTTGTCGGCATCATTCTGACAACAATCCTCACCTATCTGTTGGTTATTCCTGTGTTCAATATTGTCATCGGCACCCTGCCGGCATGGATCAAATAACCACTACTATCACGCAAAAGAGAAGGCGGCAGGATAACCTGCCGCCTTCTCTTTTGTCCGCTATTGAATGGGATTGTCATCAAAAGACAATGTCTCCATATCTAGAATTCCCTCTAGTCATCATCTTTACGGCATAAACTTCGTGCAACATTGAGAGCGGAGTCTATCTCGGGAAAGATATTTTCCTCACCAATACGCTCATAGAGATGGGTCTTCTGCAACTTTTTTAACAGATGCGGTCGGACACCTGACAACATCAACTGAGTCCCGTCCCGCTGTGTTTTTTCCAGGACATCTTCAAGGACTCGGATCGCCGTGGCATCAATGGTAAAAATATGCCGCATACGCAAAATCAGAATCTGTGGTGTTTTTTTGACAATACTCAACGTATCTTTAAACTGATTGGTGGCACCAAAGAAAAACGGCCCATGAATTTCAAACACTTCCACACAGGTCGGAATCTGGCGACCACAAATAGGCCGATCATCTTCTTCATCATAAACTTCATCATTGATCTCGCGGCTGATGTGTCTCACTTCCGTTGCATTAGCCATCCGTTGCATAAATAACAGCGCTGACAACACCACGCCGGTTTCAATGGCAACCGTCAAATCAACAAAAACGGTCAGAACAAACGTTGTCAACATGACGACAATGTCGTTACGGGGCGAGCGAAACAGTTTGATGAAGTGCCGCCATTCACTCATGTGGTAGGCGACAATCAACAGAATAGCGGCCAATGTTGCCATGGGGATCAGCCTGGCCCATCGACCAAACAGCATCATGATCAGAAGTAATGTCACCGCATGAATCATGCCTGAGAGTGGCGTCGTGCCACCACTCTTCACATTCGTCGCGGTGCGGGCAATAGCACCCGTTGCCGGAATGCCGCCAAACAGGGGTGATGCAATGTTTGCGACTCCCTGTGCAACCAATTCCATATTGGATTTGTGCCGCCGCCCGGTCATCCCATCAGCAACTACCGCAGATAAAAGTGACTCAATCGCCGCCAGTAAGGCAATCGTTAAGGCCGGTGATACCAGTTGCGGAATCATTGCCAAATCAATCTCCGGCAGCTGAGGCATGGGCAACGTGGACGGCACATCACCAAAAGCACTGCCGATGGTGGCAACCGGCCAGTCCAGAACCTGCACGAGAACCGTTGTGACAAGGAGAGCCACAATGGAGCCGGGAAATTTCTTCGTCACTTTCGGCCACAATAGTAAGATCGCCATGGCCAAACCAGCAACAATGACGGCATGAATATTTAATGTATTAATGCCTTCCGCATAGAGCTTGATCCTATCGACGATTCCCTCTGCTGACCGAGTCAGAGAAAGGCCAAGGAGATCTTTAACTTGAGTGATGGCAATAATCAGGGCAATGCCACTGGTGAAACCAATCGTCATCGGGTAGGGAATAAACTTAATCGCCCCACCCAAGCGGCAGAGCCCCATCACCACTAACAGCGCACCCGCCATAATCGTGGCCACGGCAAGACCGCCATAGCCGTACTGCTGAACGATGGAGAACACCACGACAATGAAGGCCCCAGTCGGCCCACCAATCTGTACGCGACTGCCACTGAGCAAGGAGATCAGAAATCCAGCAATAACTGCCGTATAAAGGCCCTGTTCCGGTTTCACTCCCGAGGCAATGGCAAAGGCAATCGCCAATGGCAAGGCAACAATACCAACGATCATGCCGGACAATAAATCTTCCACCAGACGTTTGCGATTGTAGCCCTCTTTGAGGCAACACCACAGCTCTGGCACCAAACGCGAAGTCATCAGCATCCTCCTGATAAGTTCGTCGTCAGGTAGATATCAGATGGTCATGGTCTTTACACGAGGCGAGGGACAGGGTAAAGGCGGGGCCAGGTGATAGGTACCTTACGAACCTTCAATTTCAACCTGAAAAGATTTCAGGTCCAAGTCTCGTTAGGCGATGTCCACCTCTGGACACCGTCTGGCTGGTGGCTACTCTAAGACTTTTCATCAAGCGATGCAAGGCGGGAACAAAAAAAAATGTGAAAAGGCTTAAAGCGAGACAACATCTCGCAAATATTCACATTTTAGCGGTGCAATTGATACCGTCGCACCGCGCGATTGTGCTCTTGAAGGGTGTTGGAAAAATAGTGGCCACCGGCTCCCGTAGCCACAAAATAGAGATAGCTTTCATCGGCAGGCAACACCGCCGCTTTGAGCGCATCAAGACCCGGGTTGGCAATGGGGCCGGGCGGCAGTCCGCGATGAACATAGGTGTTATAAGGGGTTGGCGTCCGCAAATGCTGACGGGTCAGGTTGCCGTCAAACTCCCCTAATCCGTAAATAACGGTTGGATCTGCCTGCAGAAGCATGCCGCGTTTGAGGCGATTATGAAACACGGCAGAAATCAATGGCATCTCTTCGCGATTACCGGCCTCTTTCTGGATAATCGACGCCAACGTCAGAAGTTGCAACTCATTGAGGCCCTGCTCTTTGGCGGCCGTGAGTAAAGAAGTATCCAGATAATGCCGCATCTGTTGCACCATGGTACTTAAAACGGAAGACTCGCTAATCCCCGGAGCAAAACGATAGGTTTCAGGGAACAGGTAACCCTCCACCATCGGTATCTTGAGGTGCTGCAAAAACTTTTTGTCCGTGAGCAGTACTTCATAACGCTGATAGTCGCCGATTCCTGCATCACTACAGCGCTTGACCACTTCCTGTGCGGTGAGTCCCTCTGGAATGGTACATGAGATCAGTTCGACACGGCCTTCAACCAGAATACGCAAAACATCGCCGGGACGGTAACTTCCGGGAGCAAAACGATAGCTGCCAGCCTGAATTCTACGCGCGTCTCCTCGCCAACGAGCCAACGCTCTGAACGGTAATGGATGTGTGATCAAGCCGTGAGTATAGAGGGTATGAGAAACGGCAGAGAGGGATTGCCCGCTGGATACCGTAATGAACTGTTCCGCATCCAGCCGGCAGGGGCGTAAAGAGAACACCCCGAAGCCCAAAAGGACCATGGCGACCAGAAGACCGGCGACCAGCAGGCTGCGTACACGCAAAGGTCGGCAAGCTCCAGCGGGCGTTCCAGACGACCCATCGTCCGGACCGTTATCCTTTGAAACGGTTTTCTGTGCCATTGAGCAAACGGGAGATATTGGAACGATGACGGAAGATCACTCCGCCAGCGATCACCAATGTGGCGAAAAAAATCGGCAAAGAGCGTTCAAAACCGTAAACCAGAAAAGGGATGATTGCAGCGGCAGAGATCGACGCCAGTGAAACATAGCGCCAGAACCACAGAACAGCAGCAAAAACAACCAAAGCAATCCCCACAGAGGCTGGAGACAGAACCAGATAAATTCCTAGAGCCGTTGCCACCCCTTTACCCCCTTTAAACATCAGGTAAACCGGATAACAATGGCCAACAAACAGAGCCACGGCAACCAAAGCCAGAACGTGGGGGTCAGAACTATACCACCATTGAACGGCCAGCAACGGCAGAACACCTTTAAGCATATCCGCCAATAAAGTCAGAATACCGAGACGTTTACCGGCGACCCGGTATACATTAGTCGCACCGATATTCCCACTGCCGGCCTTACGCACATCGCCAGCCCCGCTTAATCGTGTCAAAACCACACCGCTGGGAATTGCGCCCACGAGATAGGACACCAACAGTATCATGGTCAGTTCCATCATTCTCTTTAACCCTTTTCTTTGTGGAAACAGCGACTGAGCCAGCGGTTTCACCATTGAACAGCTAACGATTTTCGTTTGCGTTTAATACCACAATTTGCCTCTGAACAGAACCGTTATCTCTTAGGGCAGCGTGGCGATCAAACACGGTAATGATTGCGAGGGAGTAGACCATATGCCAGAATAGACAGCGAAAGATATCCTTTTAACCGTCCTCTCTTGGGAGACGATGATAGAAAGCGACTTCATGCCTGATCATTTATTTCTGCTTGATATGTTGATTTTATTGGCCCTGGCTCTCGGCAGTGCCCTCATTTTTACCCGGCTGAAGTTATCACCCATTATCGGTTATCTGATTTCAGGGGTTATTGCCGGCCCTTACGGTTTTTACCTGATCAAAAACATCCATGAAGTTGAAGTGATCGCTGAATTCGGCGTTATTTTATTGCTGTTTACCATCGGTCTGGAATTTTCCATCTCCAGACTATTGCGCTTGAAAAAGCTGTTGTTAGCAGGTGGATTATCGCAAATACTGCTGTGCGGCGCCCTCTTTACCGGAGCTGGAAGCCTGTTTGGTCTGCCATTGACGACAAGTCTCCCTCTGGCCATGGCCCTGGCGCTGTCTTCTACGGCCATCGTCCTAAAATTACTTAGCGAACGGGGAGAAATCGACACCAGCCATGGTCGCATGTCGCTGGGCATCCTGCTGGCGCAAGACCTGGCCGTTGTCTTCTTTCTTGTCGCATTACCACTGCTGGCCGGTCAGGACCTGACGTTTTCCATCAAAGAGATCGGCAAGGTTGCTTTGCTCATGGCCGGACTCTTGGTTTTCTCCCGTTTCCTGCTGCAACCGTTTCTGTTGTCCATTCTCAAATCCCGATCTCAGGAACTGTTTCGACTGACCATCCTCGCCCTGATCCTGGTGACCGCATGGTTGACCAGTGCTGTCGGCCTGTCTCTGGAGTTAGGCGCGTTTCTTGCCGGTCTGGCTCTGGCGGAATCGCCCTATGCCCATCAGGCCCTGTCCGACATCCTGCCGTTTCGCGATACGTTTCTCGCCATTTTCTTTGTGTCCATCGGTATGCTCGTCAATCTCCATCTGGTCATTGACAACTGGACGCAGGTTCTGGCCATCACAGTGCTGGTATTTGCCATTAAATTTTTTGCGGCAGCCGTCGCTGCAACAATCTGTCGTTTTCCATTACGGATTGTTCTTTTGACAGGATTCTTATTGTTTCAGGCCGGCGAATTCTCGTTTGTTTTTATGAAGGCGGCAACATCATTGGAATTGATCACAGATCAGATCTACCAAATCACCTTGGCCGTTATTGCCCTGACCATGATCCTGACACCGTTTATCGCTGGACAAGCAGAAAAATGGGCCGCAGCTCTGGCCGGATTACTTGGCAAGCCGAGAACGGAAATCCATCCGGAAATCCGCGAGCAGACTGGCAACCTGACCGGGCATGTCATCGTTGCCGGATACGGCCTTTCTGGTCGCAACATTGGAAGAATCCTGCGCCGTTTTCACATCCCACATGTTTTTATCGAACTGAACGCCGACAATGTCAACACGGGTCGTCAAAAAGGCGATTTTGTGATTTACGGTGATGCGACTTCTGCGGAGGTGCTCCACGAGCTAGGTGTTCAGCGTGCCAAAGCGCTGGTGTTATCCATCAACGACCCTGCGGCACTGGCACGGGCAATCCCCACCGCGCGCCATCACAATCCCGACCTGTACATCCTGGCTCGGACGCGTTATGTCGCTGAACTGCAACACTTATGTGCGTTAGGCGCCAACGAAGTTGTTCCGGATGAGTTTGAAGCCAGCCTGCAGCTCGGAGCAAATCTCATGCATCGCTTTGAGTTCAGTGAAGGACATATTCTTCACGTCATCTCCGAACTTCGTAAAGAACATTACACCTCCATGGTCGATGCCGACATCCCGACTCAAGGCTTATCGGTTCTCAAAGGGGGACGGCTCGCTTATCAGGCCGTTCCAGACGATTCCCCTTGTCTTGGAAGCAGTCTGGCCGAGATGGATCTCCGCAGGCAAACCGGAGTCACTGTCGTCGGTGTCATCCGCCACAACCAGACCATCTACAGCCCTTCGGGCTCATTTCGTCTCGAACTGGGAGACACTCTGATGCTACTCGGTAGCAATGAAGAAGTTGCACAAGTCTGTGAACTCTTGCATGGACATCCTCTTTAACCAAAAGCCCCTGTCCAATCAGCAACAACAGCTTAAGCCTGCCAGTGTTCACGCCAGCTCCAGCCATAAAAAAACAGCCCCTTCAGGAACAAACCTGAAGGGGCTGAAAGATGTTCTCAACGATCCAGTGGACCGCTGATCAAACCGTTACATCTGACCACCTGTTTTTCCGCTACCGCCGAGATGAACCGTTTGGAAATCAGCATAGGCATTAGCACCATGCTCGCTGAAGTCGAGGCCAACCATCTCCTCTTCCGGAGTTACGCGCATGCCAATCACCAGGTCAATGGCTTTAAACAGAATCAAACCGGCACCCAGAGCCCAGATAAAGCAGGCCGCAATACCGATCAACTGGACACCGATGGTATGCATGGAGAAACCGGCACTGTCAAACAGGCCAGCAGCCAGGGTTCCCCAGGCACCGCACACACCGTGAACGGAAACCGCACCAACAGGATCGTCCACTTTGATCTTGTCAAAGAACAGAACTGACAGCACAACCAGCACACCGGCAATCAGACCAATGATGACAGAAGAGATCGCTGTAACATTGGCACAACCGGCAGTAATACCAACCAGACCAGCCAACGCACCATTCAGGGTCATACCGATATCGCTCTTACCAAATTTCATCCAGGTAAAGAGCATCGCAGAGAACGCACCTGCTGCCGCAGCCAGAGTTGTCGTTACAGCAATAATGGCGATGGAGGTATCACCGGTCGTTGTTGAACCGGGGTTAAACCCGTACCAACCGAACCAGAGCAAAAAGACCCCCAGAGACGCCAATGGAATATTGTGACCGGGGATCGGCTTAACCTTGCCGTCTTTGGTAAATTTGCCTTGACGAGGACCGACAACGATCGCACCGGCAAGTGCCAACCAGCCACCAACTGAGTGAACAACCGTGGAACCGGCAAAGTCGATGAAGCCCATGCCTTCCAGCCAGCCGCTACCGTTAAACAGACTGCCCCAAGCCCAGGAACCGAAAACCGGATAGATCAATGCGGAAACAAAGAAAGAATACACCAGATAGGCACTGAATTTGGTCCGTTCAGCAACAGCACCTGAAATAATGGTTGCTGCCGTCGCGGCAAACACCACTTGGAACATCCAGAAGGCATAGTTCCATGCTTCACCATCGCCACTGGCGCCGCTGAAGAAAAAGTCACTGGTACCAAAAAAACCGTTGGTGGTACCGAACATCAGACCAAAACCAACCGCCCAGAAAGCCAACGCACCGACGGAGAAGTCCATCATGTTTTTCATCATGATATTACAAGCGTTTTTAGCGCGGGTGAATCCGGCCTCAACCATGGCAAATCCGGCCTGCATAAGAAAAACCAGAAATGCAGCAACCAGAGTCCAGACAAAGTTCAGGTTGTTCTGAACATCATCCGGCGTCAGTGGCGGCGCATCTTCGGCCAGAGCCAGAACAGGCAGGGTCAACAGCGCACCCACCATTAAAAACAACAGGAACCGTTTCATACATAACCTCCTTGTGAATCATGCCATGGGTTTAAAGGGAATCTTTTCCGGTTTCTCCGGTTCGAATACGAATCGCTTCTTCAACAGGGGTCACAAAAATCTTGCCATCACCAATGCGACCGGTACTGGCCTCCTTCTGCAACGTGGAGACGACATCAGCCACCAGCTCATCATCAACGACGAGTTCGATCTTGACCTTCGGAATAAAATCCGTCTGGTACTCGGCGCCGCGATAGAGTTCCATATGACCTTTCTGGCGGCCAAAGCCTCGGACCTCACTTACGGTCATACCGGCTATGCCCATCTCGGTCAGGGCCGTCTTTACGTCATCCAGCTTAAAGGGTTTGATAATACAATCGATTTTTTTCATGCCTCCCTCTTTCTCTCTGAATGTGAACAAAAAAAACGGCGCCTTCACTCCCTTCGAACAAGTTCAAAGGAAGAAAAAGGCGCCGTTACCTTTATCGCGTCCAGAAGCATGCGTCATTGCATGCTTTGGCAATAGTCATTTATCGCAGTTTTTCACACGAATCATGACATATTACATCAATTGAAAAAATAAGGGGATAAAAATTCACAATATCAGGAAGTTGCAACTTATTCATGAATAAATCATCTGGCTACGTCAAGCACGGCCATGACAGAATCCTAACACAACCTGGGCTCCAAACGCGTGATCAGTAAACAGAAGAAGAGAGAAGAGAATGCGAGGACCATCCGCTCAACGCACAAGCGCCTCACATCCTGAAAGGATGTGAGGCGCTTCTTTATAAATGACAACAATTTTATTCAGAGAAATGGTCGGGGCGAGAGGATTTGAACCTCCGGCCCCCTGCTCCCGAAGCAGGTGCGCTACCAGGCTGCGCTACGCCCCGACATCATTTTAACGGCTCAATGTAGTACCACGGGGTCATGAAAAAGGCAAGGGTTTTCACCCTCTTTTTCGTACCAATCACAAATTATTTTCGGACGCTTTCAGAGGTGTCTTCCAACCAGTGTCCGGCATATTGAATATCGCGTCCCAGACCGCCGACACATTCACAACCAACCAAGGTCAGCGTTACAATCAACAGCGCTATCGCGATTAGAGATCTCATTGTTCCTCCCAAATTGTTCATCAGGTTTTCATCTTCTTACGTCGATGTTCCTCGAACCACAAATCGATCAGCAAAAGACCCACACCAACAGTAATGGCAGAGTCCGCCACATTGAATGCCGGCCAATGATGTTGATACCAGTGCACATCAATAAAATCGATCACCACTCCGAGGCGTAGCCGATCAATCAAATTGCCCAACGCCCCGGAAAAAACCAGTGCCAAGCCCAGGCGTTGCCACACTGCTGTCATTGGCAGACGACGAAACATCCAGCCAATCACCGCACATGCAAGCAGTGCTATGCCTGAGAGCAAAGGAATCCTTAAACTGCTGTCGGCAAGAATCCCAAACGCCGCACCACTATTGTGGACGTAGGTGATATTAAAGAAATGCTCTATCACCGTACGACTCTGATGCAGGGCCATGGTGTGATCAATATACCATTTTGTCCACTGATCACCCACCAGCACGAGCACGCTTACCAGCATCAGCAAACGGTAGCGCACGATCATGTTCAGTCTTGGCCTCGCTCTTTTAATGCTGCCAGGCATTTAGGACAGGCGTCAGGATAAACAGCGTCGGCACCGATCTGCGTCGAATAATTCCAGCAGCGCTCACATTTCTCCCCGTCGGCTTTCTCAACAAGAATCTTCAGACCACTCAACTTTTCGGAAGCATATCCGCCGTCGATCGATGCTGTCAGACCAGCCTGAGAAACAATCCACAGCGTTGCCAAATCCTCCTCATAGCGTGCAAGCAAAGTGCGACAAGCTTCATCACTAACAGAGACGGTGACCTTGGCTTCGAGAGAGTTGCCGATCAGTTTTGCATCACGCGCCAACTCCAGCGCCTTGGAGACCTCTGAGCGTACCGCCCATAATTGCTGGTAGACATCATCGAGACGACTGTCAAGCAGGCTGGTTTCGAAACGGGGGAATCCGGCCAAATGGACACTGACCTCACGCTCACCCGGCATCTCCGCCCAAATTTCATCGGCAGTAAATGACAGAACAGGCGCAATCAGTCGGGTCAGAGCATCGAGGATGCGGTACATCGCTGTTTGCGCACTGCGACGGGCCACACTGTTCGGAGCGGCCGTATACACCCGATCCTTGAGGATATCGAGATAGATGGCACTCAATTCAACACTGCAGAAATTATGGACCGCATGGTAAAGCATATGGAATTCATAATCGTTGTATGCTTTTTCCACGCGACCGACCAGGCTCTCAAGGCGTGACAGAGCCCAACGATCCAATTCCAGCAGATCAGCGTCGGCAACACTATCCGTCGCCGGATCAAAATCGTAGATATTACTGAGGATATAACGTGCCGTATTGCGAATACGCCGATAGGCATCCGACAACCGTTGGAGAATTTCCTGACTGATACGGATGTCATCCTGATAATCCTGAGCCGCCACCCACAGGCGCAGCACTTCGGCACCAAACTTGTCGATCACCGCATCCGGCGCAACAACGTTGCCCTGCGACTTGGACATTTTACGGCCATTGCCGTCAACGACGAAACCGTGGGTCAAAACTGCTTTGTAAGGCGCAACGCCACGGGTGCCCACTGCAGCGAGAAGGCTGGAGTGGAACCAGCCACGATGCTGATCACTGCCTTCCAGATAAAGATCAGCCGGTGAATCAAGATAATCGCGGTGCTCGACGACAGCGGCGTGAGAGACACCGGAGTCAAACCATACATCCAGGATGTCAGATTCTTTGGTAAAGTGGCTATGACCGCAGGACGGGCACACAGTCCCTTCCGGCAACAGTTCACCAGCCTCTTTCTCGTACCACTGGTCGCTGCCACCATTTTCAAACAGATCAGCGACATGATGCATAATCTTCCCATCAGCCAGCGCTTCACCACACTCAGCACAGTAGAAGACGGTGATGGGCACGCCCCAAGTGCGCTGACGGCTGATGCACCAGTCCGGGCGTTTCTCGATCATGCCGTAGATACGCTCACGCCCCCAGCTGGGAATCCACTGCACATCGTTGATGTGCTTGAGAGCCTGGGTGCGCAGATCATTTTTCTCCATGGAGATAAACCACTGCGCTGTCGCACGGAAGATGACCGGTTTTTTACAGCGCCAGCAGTGCGGATAACTGTGTTCCACCTTGCTGACCTTGAGCAACGCGCCCACTTCGGTGAGTTTGTCACACACCGCATCGTTGGCATCCGCCAGTTTCATCCCGCCGAACAGCTCAACGTCTTTGCGATAGCGGCCGTAATCATCCACCGGATTATAAATATCCAGGCCGTACTTGAGACCAACGACGTAGTCATCATGGCCATGACCGGGCGCCGTATGAACGCAGCCGGTACCGGCTTCGAGAGTGACATGGTCACCAAGGATGATCAGTGAGTCGCGCTGGTAAAATGGATGCTGGCAGCGTTTGTTTTCAAACAGTGGCGCCTCAAAGCTGGCAATGACCTGTCCCTCCAGCTCAAGCTGCTGCAACACGCCCTGATACAGTCCCTCAGCCAAAACTAAGACATCGCCGCCGGTCACTTCCACGGCGACATAGTCGAGCTCGGGATTCAGGCAAATACCCAGGTTGGCCGGAATCGTCCACGGCGTAGTGGTCCAAATAACAAAATACAGTGACTTGCCTTCGAGGGCACTCATTTCAGCGGGCAACGTGTCCACATAAGGGAACTTGACGAAGATGGACGGCGACACGTGATCAGCATATTCCACTTCGGCTTCGGCCAGTGCGGTAACACACGAGGAACACCAGTGCACCGGTTTCTTGCCCTTATACAGTCCACCGCGCTCGGCAAAACGCGCCAGTTCACGTGCGGTTGCCGCTTCATAGCTGTCGTGCATGGTCAGGTAGGGATCGTCCCATTCGCCGAAGATGCCCAGACGCTTGAATTCACGTGCCTGAGTCTCCACCCACTCAAGGGCATACTCCCGACATTCACGACGGATCTCGGCCTTGCTCATATCGCGCTTCTTTTTGCCGAGTTTTTTATCAACCATCAGTTCAATCGGCAGTCCGTGGCAATCCCAACCTGGGACATAGGGCACGTCAAAGCCCTGCATACGACGACTTTTGAGGACAATATCCTTGAGAATCTTGTTCAACGCATGACCAATATGGGTGTGACCGTTGGCATACGGAGGGCCGTCGTGCAAAGTAAAACGCGGGCGGCCGGCAGTTGCTTTACGGATCTCGCCGTTGAGATCCATCTCCTGCCACTGCTGCAGCATTTCAGGCTCCCGCTTGGGCAGGTTGCCGCGCATCGGGAAGTCTGTTTTCGGCAGATTCAAGGTATCTTTGTAGTCCATAGTGTCCTCGCCTTTGACTGATTCACATATATAATATATGGCAAGCTCCCGTCCGACAGTGTATCGGGCGAGAAAACTGGTTGAAAATAAGCAAATCAAGTTATCAGAATGGAATAGGAAGTCAAGAAAAACGGCGGCAGCCGCTACAAGACATCAGAACACGTGACGGCGTATCACACGTTCAGATTTCTATCGCTCTGCCCATAAAGACACAGTTCAAGCAACGGACAGGTAGCGCACTTCGGAAGACGGCTCAAACAATTGCGTTTGGCCAATGCCACGATCAGAGCGTGAAACTCATTAAATAGCTGACAATCAGACGGAAGAACACTCATGGCGTAGCGCTGGATCAGATCATAGCTTGAGTTGGCATCAAGTAATCCCAGTCGGGAAAAAATCCTGCGCGTATAGGCATCAACAACAAAGATCGGTAACCCTGCCGCATAAAGAACAATGCAGTCCGCGGTTTCCGGTCCAATTCCGGCAAGAGTGAGAAGGCGTTGTCGCAAGACGGGGAGTTCGCCGTCTAGAAACAATTCAAGACGCCCCTGATAATGGCAACAAATCTCTTCGGACAACCTCTTGAGGCAATGACTTTTACGCTGAAAGAATCCGGAACTACGAATTAATTCCTGCAGCTGCTGATCCGACAAAGCGTAAAGAGTCTGAGGCGTCAGAGCACCGGCACGACGTAATGCTGCAATGGACAGCTCCACATTACGCCAGGCGGTATTTTGCGTCAGGACCGCCCCGACCATCATCTCAAACGGACCTTCTGCGGGCCACCAGTGCTGAGGACCAAAGCTGTCAAGCAAACGGCCAAAAACAACCCGCAACACCGGGGGCTCCGGCGTCATTACGCGCTGGGAGTCAGATCGAAATGCCGACAGACACTTTCCATAAACGCACGCTTCAATGACGTCGAGGACTCACATTCTCTGGCGACAATACTGCGATGTCTGTAGCAATGGAATCCGGGGATATGGTGTTCGAGCAGACGACCATCATCCAGATACTCTTGAACCGCAGAGCGAGAAATAAAGGTCACCCCCTGTCCGGCGATCACTTCTTTGATGATCAGGCCAAAATCATCAAGCACCATGACCCGACGGAAATCTCCCAGATCGACCCCGGTTCCCTTGAGGTTAAAGCTCAACAGATCACGGCAGCTGCAACCATCCCGGCGGGTAATAAAGTTACACTGCTGGATATCTTCAAGGCCAATATCATGCGCAGTGGGACCATAGGTCGGGGAGCTGACAAAGATCATTTCATCCTGGGGAAGATCCATATGGCGCATAGTACCAAAATCCATATCCGGAAGATGTTCGATCACCGCCACATCAAACTCGCCATTCCTGACGCCGTCAAGTGCCTGCAAGGGAGCACCGAACAAAAACTTAATGTCCTCAACCTCACCATATTCCTGCATGAAGCGCTTGAGGATTTGCGGTAGGTGCGACATGCCGAATGCCGGCGTACAACATATATATAAATGCTGTCGCTCTCCCAAAGAACGCAACTCCTGCATCATCTGCTCTTCCATATCCAAAATACGGCGAGCCCCTTCCAGCACAATTCGTCCCGCCACAGTTGGCTCAAGAACGGCCCCGGAACGATCAAGAAGCTGCATCCCACAGCAGGCTTCAAGACTCTTGGTCCGCTGTGAAACAGCTGATTGCGTGAGGTGCAGCTTTGCCGCAGCCCGAGAGAAACTTCCCTCCTCTGCAGCTATAAGTAATGTCTTTAGATATTGTGTTTCCATAGGGTATTCCGAATATAAAAATGAAAATCTATAAGTCAATCTTATGTAGCCATTAAAATGATTCGTTTTACACTACCAGCTCGTAAAAGTATTGTACACAGTGATATCAAACGCGGGTGTTATGTGTAAACGTGATTGGACAGTCACACTATCCATAACTCCCTGTTTTTCTTGACCTTCCTCTGTCTGCCAAAAACACAGCGTTAATGGGTATACGGACAGAATCGAAGGTCGGGGCACATCATTGGAGGAAGAACGAAAGGAGAAAACATGCGAAGGAAGTTCAACACCAAGGCCTCATGGCTGGTGAAGTCTCTTCCCCTGCTACTCATCCTGGGCGCTTGCGCCACAGGAAGTATCCGGGAAAAAGTACTGACCCTGCCTGCGATCGAAGGTGCATGCTACGTGGGTCAAGAGTCCTGCGCAGACTGCCACGACGACATGGCCGGCGACACGTTCGCCACAACCACGTCAGCCGAAGGTTTTGCCAAGACCATCCATGGTCGTCTGGCAAACTGGGAGCTGATGGGTGCAGAAAAAGGCTGCGAGTCCTGCCACGGAGCTGGCAGTCTGCATGTTGAAGGTGAAGGAGACACGGAAAAGATTCTGCGCCCTGCAGAACTGGTTTCCGACGAAGCCTCAGCAATCTGCGCCAAATGTCACACCGACGGCAAGCTGATGGATTACACCCACAGTGCTCACGCCCTGAGCGATGTCGGTTGTGTTGATTGCCACAGCATCCACGATGGCGAAGGCAAATTCAGCCTGAAGATGGAAGACCCTGAGCTGTGCTACAGCTGTCACAAAGAAGAGCAGGCAAAATCGCACTTCCCCTCCAGCCATCCTCTGGCTGAAGGCAAAATGAACTGCTCCAGCTGCCACAATACTCACGGTGCCGTTGGTGAGTCACTGAACACAGATGAGCGCCTGAATGATCTGTGCCTGAACTGCCATACGCGCTACCAAGGTCCTTTTGTTTTCGGCCATGCTCCGGTTGAAGATGATTGCACCATCTGCCACGACCCCCACGGCAGTGTTGCAAATAACCTGTTGGTACAAAACGAGCCGTTCCTGTGTCTGCAATGCCATGAAGGCCACTTCCATATCCTGCGCAACTCTGCCCAGGCGGCTGGAAGCCCGGCTGGAACCATCTCTACCACTGATGAGATCACGGCTACCGCCAATCCTCATGGTACAGAAGGGTTCCAAACTTCATTCGGCACCAAGTGTTCGACCTGTCACAAGGTTGTTCACGGCAGTGACTATCCGTCCCAGCCACTCAGTGGCCACGGCCTGACTCGTTAACAGCTCGTATTAATAGGAGGCAAGACTATGAAGCAAAGCCGATTGTGGCTGCTTGCAGTGATGTCCGTCCTGGCGATGCTGGTTACTGCCACTGTGGCAGCAGCTGAAGGTGACGAAGCCCACCTGTCTGGTTCATGGGAACTGGGCATGAGTGCTGTCACCACCAAGGACAATGCAGCACGTGTAAATGAATTCGCAACCGTCCACAAAGATGACGGAATTGCCCTGGCTCCGAAACTGGACCTGGAATTTGAAAAAGGCTCTTTCCTGCTGGAAGTTGAGAGTGACGTCAATGGCGCTCGTGACCAGCAGCACTCTCTGGAAATCGATGCCGGACGGATCTTCAAGCTCGGCAGCGAGTACAGTGTTATGCAACATTGGAAGGATCATGAAACGTTGGACCAGATGGGCGCCACCGCCCGTGAGGACACTGGCGGCTCCCAACCTTCTGTAACAACCGACAAGATCTTTGCCGACTTGGCAGAGCTGGGTGTCACCTCCGTTGGTGGCGCTACACTTAATTACGATGCTGCTGAAGCTTACGCTCAAGAGCTGGACAACGACTATATCGTGACCCGTAAAGAGTGGAAAAACGAAGCAGAGCTGACCCTGCCCCAACTGCCCAACGTCACCTTCAAGGCTGGCGTTCGCATTGAGACCCGCGAGGGCATGGAGCAAGCCATCGGCCTGTCCAAATGTGATGGTTGCCACGTTTCTGCCGTTGGTAAAGACATCGATGAGATCACCGAAGAGTACACTTTCGGCGCTACCGGTAAATTTGGTATCCTGACCGTGGACTATGAGTACCTCACCCGTTATTTTGATGAGGACAGCACCACTCCTACTCGCTACTACGAAGACGCTCAAAACAGCTCCGCTGCGGACCAGCTGATCTACGAAGCAGGCGATATGGAGTTTGCGCGCACACCGGATTCTGAAAAAGAAACCCACATGGTTAAAGCGCGCCTTGATCTGCCTCGCAATACCAGCATTACTGCCAGCTACGTCAAGTCTGAGGTTAACAGCTCTAAATCAGAGACCCAAACCGACTACGAACTGCTTGACGGTAACACACTGACCACTGAGTACGAGTCTTTCGGTGCTAAAGTGGCCACGAAGTTTAACAAAATGATCAGCCTGTCCCTGCGCGGTTCCTATTATGAAATCGAAGCAGACGACAATGAGATCTACTATCAAGCTCGTGAAGATTCTACCCGCTACAATGTTGACCCGGCTCTGTCTCTGCTGCCTTTCGGCACCACTGACGAATACGAGTCTGCGGAAGAGCGCGAAGTAACAGAAGCCGGTGCTGACGTTGTTGTCCGCCTGGCCAAAGCGACCACTCTGCGTCTCGGTTACGAGTACGAAGAAGTTGATCGTGAGGAAGAAGAGCTCGGCGAAACTGAAACCCACAGTTTCAAGGCCGCCCTGAAAACCCGCATCAACAACCAGCTTTCTGGTCGCATCAGCTACACCTATCAGGACATCGACGATCCGTTTGGCGGTGACGATGTCACCGGTATTGCTCAAGGCATCGGCACTGAGGACCCTCTGGGCTCCGGCTTGTGGTATCTTGATACAGCAGATTACTTCGGCATTGAAAACAACAGTGCGACTGCTGTCTGGTACTGGAACAGTGTTTATCCCAACCGTACCATGGATGCGACAACTGAGCCTGACACCGTTCACGAAGCCAAGCTGAGCACAACTTGGGCTCCGTCTGCCAACATGGCAGCTACACTGTTTGCCCGTGTACGTTATGAAGAAAATGATGACGTTGAATACGAGCAAATGACCTACGTTCCCGGCATCACTTTCTGGTATGCCCCGAGCGACAAACTCAACCTCACCATGTCCTACACATTCAACAACCAGGATACTGAAAACCGTGCCTGTGTTGGTTGGTACCATGGCTGAGCGAACGCAGTTTCTTCGGCCCAGTTTGGGTCGATCTGTGACATCGTTGAGTATGAGTCCCAAGTACACACTGTTTCTTTTACGGCTGATTATCAAGCCACTGACAAGCTCAATCTGACCGCCAGCGTTGTGTACAACAAAGCTGACGACGAGTGGGATTGGGATTTCTATGAGCGTGCTTCCCTCGTCATGGGTAGCGGTGCTTATAACTACGATTCCTACGAGCAAAACAACCTGATCGATGAGTACTCTGATCTCTCTTATGAGCAATACGAGTTCACTCTGGGCGCCACCTACAACTTCACCGAGGCTTTCTATACGAAAATCTCCGGTACCTACGACATTTTCGAGTCTGACGAGATGTATGTCTATGGTGACGAAGATGGTGACTCCTATGCGGGCTATGTCGCTGTTGGTTACAGCTTCTAACTCGTTTCAGGAAGACAACAAAAAAACCCGGTTGCGTATGCAACCGGGTTTTTTTATCTTCAATTTTTACTGACACGCATTCACCTCAAGGCAAGGCAACACGCGTCAAGAAATTGCGACACCTTCCTCGCATGGCTGACAACCAGTCCATGTCCAGCATCCTCAACAATTGTCGTCGAAGGAAGCATTGGTACATTGATCACCTGATCCAGCGCACCATGCAAGGCAAAGATCGGCACGCGAATCTCTTCATCGGGAAAATAACTCACAGCGAGTCGGCCGCCTTCACGAACTAATCGCGCCGGCGCATCGATCAGCATCGATCGTCCCAGCTGCAAATGCGCTTCGAGCCCGCCGCCAAAAACCCGTTCAAGAAATGGACGACTGACAAGGATCTGCCGAATGACGGGATAGGGAATCCACTTTGCCCATTGATTGAGCTTTCCGGCATGGCTGACCAGACTTTGTGATGAGTGTGCTCCACTAAGGAGAATCAGGCCACGACAAGGCTGCTGGCGCACAATCTCACTGGCGACGAGACTCCCGAAGGAGCAGCCACCAATGATATCATCATCGCCAATCGACAATTGAATTCGGCAGCGCCGGGCGTAGTCTTGCATGCTTTCTTTTTTCTTGGGCACCAATAATCGAGGCGTAACCAGTTCACACACCGAACACGAGACGTCTTGATACATGCGCTCATCTGCTGCTAACCCAGGAAACAAAATAAGCCGTTTTTTCATCGCCGTTATCTCTCCAAGAATTGTCTGACTTCAAAGCGTTTTGGCATTGCATAAACGCTTGAAAAGCAGAAAAACATTAACATATCACCATGCGTTTGTCCTTGACTCAAGCTGCGGCAAACCTATAATGAAATACACTTTCAAAATCAAAGCAAACCATTTCAGTACGGCTTCTTTATGAGTTTATCCATACGATTGTTAAATGTTCACGACAAAGCAACCATCACCTCCGTCACGGCACCAGGAGAAATGGGGCGTCGGCTTCGCGACATGGGCCTTGTCCCAGGCACTGAAATCCAAATCATTGGTCGCGCACCGTTGAAAGACCCCGTTGCCTTGCGATTACGCGGCTTCACGTTAACGCTACGCAACAATGAAGCTGATTATATCCATGTCGTCAAGAAAGATTCGGACTGATGAACGCGTGTCATGTCGCCTTCGCAGGCAATCCCAATGCCGGCAAAACAACGCTTTTCAATAACGTGACCGGTTCACGCCAGCATGTCGGCAATTATCCGGGCATCACGGTCGAACGCAAAGAGGGCGTTTTTCTCCATCAGAACACCCAGCTCAACATTGTCGATCTCCCGGGTTGTTATTCATTGACGGCCTACACCCAGGAGGAGTTGGTTGCTCGACAGGTGCTGGTTGAAGAACGCCCCGATCTTGTGGTGAATGTTGTCGACGCAACCAAGCTGGAACGTCATCTTTATCTGACCCTTCAATTCATGGAACTCGGCGCCCCGATTCTTCTGGCATTAAACATGATGGACGATGTCCGCCATAAGGGGATGTCCATTGATCTGGAAAAATTGTCCCAAGGCCTGGGCTGTCCTGTCGTCGGCACGGTTGCCCGTACCGGAGAAGGCAAACCGGAGCTGCTGGACAAAATCACACTGGCAGCGAGCAATCATGCCAACTGGCAGTCACTGCAAATTTCCTACGGCCCGGATATTGATCCGGCTCTTGACCAACTGGTCGCCCTGATCGAGCAACATCATTTTCTGACAGACCGTTATCCGGCACGCTGGCTGGCGATCAAATATCTTGAGGACGATGAACAGATTGTCGATCATGGCCAGCAGGCCAATAAAGTTCTCGCCGATGAAATCTCCTCAATTGTTGACTCACTTCGAGATCACTGCACCAAAACACTGAATTCTTTTCCTGAAGCCATCATTGCCGACTACCGTTATGGCTTTATCCACTCCCTGCTCAAACAGGGAATCGTTACCTATCCAGAAGATGTTGAGCGTCTTGATCTGACGGACAACATGGATAAGGTTTTGACACATAAAGTCTTTGGCCCCCTCCTCATGATGGCCTTACTGTACCTGATGTTCCAGGTTACCTTCACTCTCGGAGATTATCCGCTACGCGCCCTGGAGTTTTTATTTTCCTGGCTCGGCAATACAGTTGCGAGCTGGCTGCCTGATGGCTACCTGCAGTCCCTCATCGTCTCCGGTGTTATCGACGGCGTTGGCGGTGTTCTGAGTTTTGTTCCGCTGATCGTCATCATGTTTATAATGATCGCTTTTCTCGAAGACTGCGGTTACATGGCTCGCGTTGCCTATATGATGGACAAGATTTTCCGCACGTTTGGTTTACACGGTAGTTCGGTGATGCCGTTTATCATTTCCGGTGGCATCGCTGGCGGCTGCGCCGTTCCTGGCGTTATGGCCGCCAGAACGCTCCGCAGCCCGAGAGAAAAGCTGGCAACGATTCTCACGGCGCCATTTATGCCTTGTGGCGCAAAAATACCTGTATTTTTACTCTTGATCGGTGCCTTCTTCTCAGAATACCGGCCACTCATCATGTTTGCCATTACACTTACCGCCTGGACCATGGCCCTACTCGTCGCCCGTCTGCTACGTTCCACGTTAATCCGTGGAGAATCGACACCATTCGTCATGGAATTACCTCCATACCGCTGGCCAACCTTGCAGGGGATCGTCATCCACACGTGGGAACGCACTTGGGAGTACATCAAAAAGGCGGGCACCGTCATCCTGGCGATTTCTATCTTACTATGGTTGGCCATGACGTTTCCGACACCGCCAGCGGCACAAATTCAAGCATACGAGACACAGCATAAACAGCTTGTCAGCCAATTAGCGACAGCTGACACCCCCGAACAAAGGGCTCACCTTCACGAACAGATTCGCCAGCTTGAGCACAACAAAAGCCTTGAAGCACTCAAGTCCTCCGCTGCAGGTCAATTGGGCCAAATGCTCGAACCGGTAAGCTCTTGGGCGGGGTTCAACTGGCGTACCAATATTGCTCTGATCGGTGGTGTTGCAGCAAAAGAAGTGATTGTTTCAACACTGGGAACAGCCTATTCACTGGGGGAAATCGACTCTGACTCACCATCAAGCCTTGTTGACCGCATTGCCAAAGACGGTGACTGGAACCGTGTTGGCGCCGTCAGTGCCATTCTGTTTGTTCTGCTTTATGCACCCTGTTTTGTCACCATTGTCGTCATGGCTCGCGAGACATCATGGCGCTGGGCCTGCTTTGCCCTGTTTTTTAACACGGGCGTTGCATTCGCTTTTGCCACCCTTGTCTATCAGGTCGGACAGGTTCTTTTTCTGACTTAAAAAGTCTGGAAAGCCAGATAAACAGGCCTTTGGCGGGTTATACCTTCTCGCCATTTTTTTGCTAGACATGAGAGCAAAACTCTGTATATTGAGAGTCAGCTTATCCAATCGGGCTGCAGTGGCAGCCCATGATTAAACTATGTCAAAGGAGATCAAAAATGGCTTACGAAATTAATGACGATTGCACCAGCTGCGGTGCATGTGAAGACTCTTGCCCGGTAGAAGCTATCTCTGAGGGTTCTGATCGCTACGTAATCGACGCAGACACCTGCACTGACTGTGGTGCTTGTGCTGATGCTTGCCCGGTAGGCGCAATCATCGAAGGCTAATCGCCAAATCTACACAATAAAAAAGCGTCGGCGGCAACGTCGGCGCTTTTTTATTGTGTAGATTTAGTACTTTACAACAAAGCAAAACACTTTTTCCTTGCCGTGCCGCTTGCCGTCATGTTAGCGTGAGCTTATGCCTGCAGTTTAGTACGGAATTTCTTTTGATGTAACGGTACGAGAAAGCGAACCAGAGAATTCCGGCTGTCGGCACACAGACAGACCGGCACTGCCGGCAAAAAAAGGAGTAGCTCACAATGGCACAAGGTTCAGTTAAATGGTTCAATGATGCAAAAGGTTTTGGTTTCATTGAGCAGGACGGGGGTCCCGACGTTTTTGTTCACTTTTCAGCGATTCAATCTGAGGGCTTTAAGTCTCTTGCCGAAGGTGATCGTGTCGAATTCGAAATCACTGATGGCCAGAAAGGTCCTCAAGCAGCTAACGTCATCAAGCTGTAAGAAAATCGAATTAGAATTTCCAAAGGCTCTGCCGCCGCGGCAGAGCCTTTTTTAGTTGCTGATCATCACCTCTCTTTGACCTTGACACTGCTACAACCTGTTGCTAGTTTGCTTATGTTTGAGTTGTTTACACAAACACCAACGCTCATAGCGACGACGTCGAAACGCGTCAAGGTGACCTCTTGCAAGTTCTCATTTCCGACAACTTTTCTTCAGCAGGGTTAAAGCTTTTCGAAGAGGCTGAAGGGATATCTGCAGACTACCAGCCCGGAATCACTCGTGACAAACTTTTGGAAATTATTCCCCATTATGATGCTCTCGTTGTGCGGGGCGGTACAACCGTCAGTAAAGCGATTATTGAAGCTGGACAACGGCTAAAAATCATTGCTCGGGCCGGTATTGGTGTTGAAAATATCGACATGGAAGCAGCCAATTCCCAGGGAATCGTCATCACCAATACACCACTGGGAAGTACAACAACTATTGCAGAACATGCGATCGCCATGATGTTGTCCCTGGCTCGTCTGATCCCGCCAGCGCACCAATCCATGTCGCAGGGCAAATGGCTTCCGGGTAATTTTCTTGGTTCAGATATCAACGGCAAAACCCTCGGCGTTATCGGTGGAGGGAAAATCGGTCGCCGGGTTATTGAATATGCCCGCGGTTTACATATGCATGTCAACCTCTACGACCCGTACCTGTCCGAAGAGGTGATTACCCGCTTAGGAGCCAGTAAGGTTTCACTTGAAGAGCTTCTCGCCGCGGCAGACTTCATCTCACTTCATTTACCGTTGACCCTGGAGACGGAACACATCCTTAACGCAGACACGTTCTCCAGGGTTAAACCGGGCTGTCGCCTTATCAACTGTGCCCTTGGTGGCCTGATCAACGAAAGCGACCTGGTTGAAGCTCTGAACAACGGTACGTTAGCCGGAGCAGCGCTGGATACCTTTGCAACCGAGCCCCCGGCGCCAGACAATCCATTGCTCCACATGGAAAACGTTATCTGCACACCACATCTCCGTGCCGCGACTGTTGATGCCCAAACCAATGTCACTGTTCAAGCCGCTCAACAAGTTATAGACTTTCTTACGGATTCAACAGTACGTAACGCCTTGAATGTTCCATCAATCAGCGTTGACCATCTTGAAGCCATGCGTCCGTACCTTGACATGGCTGAGCGGATGGGATTATTTCTCGCTCAAATGCTGAGAATGCCGTTTAATTCCATCATGATTGAATACAGTGGAGATTTGACAACCCATCCGATGGAACCGCTCACCATGACCATCCTCAAAGGATTGTTGACACCCATCATTGGTGCACGGGTTAATTATGTCAACGCTCCCCATGTCGTTCGTGAGCGTGGCATCACGGTGACTGAAACGCGGAGAAATGTTGCCGACGGCTTCTCGAACATGATACAGTTGACCGTTTCGGGCGACCAGGGCCAGCAATCGGTCCGAGGAGCCATATTTAACAATCAGGAATGCCGGATTATCGGTGTCGATGATTACGCGATAGAAACGATTCCAAGCGGCCATCTTCTGGTCGTACGCAACCAGGATCGCCCGGGAGTCATTGCCCTGTTAGGCCGCTTACTGGCAGATGCGGGAATCAATGTCGCGTTGATGAATCTATCACGACGTAAGACAAGCGGAGACGCCATGTGCCTGGTAACCGTTGATCATAAGATCCCGGAACAAGTCATGGAAGAGTTGCGACAAAGCGACAGCATTCTGTCTGCTGTGCAAATTGATCTCCCGTAAAGCGTTTACTACCATACGACAGACACACTGTGGTCGTCTGTCGAAAAGAGAGCATCATGAAACCAACAGTACCGATTGAAGCAATGATCCCCAAAGGGGTTAAAGATTTTCTCCCCCTCAATGCCGTAAAAATCGAACACCTTAAAAGCTGTCTGCATGACGTGTTTAAACAATGGGGATTCCAGCCAATCACCCCACCGTCTCTTGAATTTCTGGATGTTCTTGAGCAGGGACTCGGCAACGATCTCAAGGAGACCACACTTCGTTTTGATGACAGACAAAGCGGTAAACTCCTCGCGTTCCCCCCGGACATCACCCCGCAAGTTGCGCGCATCTTTGCGACACGGCTCAAGGAAGCCCCACTGCCTCAACGACTATGTTACTCGTGTCGCGTACTGCGGCACACCGAGGAACAAGCCGGAAAAGATCGAGAAATTTTCCAATCGGGCGTTGAGTTGATTGGTCAAGAGGGTCCACAGGCCGATGCCGAAATGATCGCCATCGCCCTGGAATGTTTTGAGCGCCTTTCTGCGTCCGAATACACGATTGACATTGGTCAGGTTGAATTTTACCGTGGTGCTTTGAGTGCATTGGATCTGGAGCCCCAAAGGCTGATTCAGGTCCAACAGGACATCTTGCGTAAAGACAGCTCAGGGTTGAAACAGCACTTGGAAACCTTGGCAATCAGCGATGCACAGAAGGAAGAGATCCTGGCTTTACCTCGGCTGTTCGGCAATCGAGAGATTCTTGACCAGGCAGCGGCAGTGGTTACGAATGATCGATCCAAACGTGCCCTGGACGATCTTCACAGTGTTTTGAAAACACTGGAGATTTATGATGTAGACCACCGTATCACAGTTGATTTGGGTGAGCTGCGTGGCCTGGACTATTATACCGGCATCACGTTTCAAGGTTTTTTGAGCGGCTATGGACAAGCGGTTTGCCTGGGTGGGCGCTATGATAATCTGACGGCAGGATATGGCATGAGAGCCCCTGCAACCGGTTTCGCGTTCAATCTGCTTAACCTTCTTTTTTCCATGTCAGATCAACTCAGCCAGCAGGTAAAACCGGCAACGGACATTCTGATTTATTGTGCCGATAATGACGCTGCTCCAGCCCATCAGTTGGCACGCAAACTACGCAAACAGGGTTTTTCAGTGAGCATTGAAGCTTCTCGCAGCAAAGAGGAAGCCCAGATGTATGCTGTAAAAATGAACTTTACATATTTAATGACCGTTACAGCCACTTCCGCCCAAGTCGAAGTGAACAAGCTGGGCAACGACCAACAGAGTTTCATCTCTTTGGACAGTCTGGCCAGTGGTCAAATCAAGCTGTAACAAACAAGGAGAAAACGCATGGCTAACGTAGTAATTGTTGGTGCCCAATGGGGCGATGAAGGCAAAGGCAAGGTTGTTGACATTTACACTGAAAATGCTGATGCCGTCGTCCGCTACCAGGGAGGCAACAATGCTGGCCACACACTCGTGGTTGGCGATCAAAAAACAGTTCTCCATCTGATCCCTTCCGGCATCCTTCACGAAGGGAAACGCTGTATTATCGGCAACGGCGTCGTTCTTGACCCCAAAGTTTTCATTGAAGAGATCGAAGGGTTGAAGAAAAAAGGCTATATGACCGATGATTCTCAGCTGATCATTGACCGTAATGTGCACATCATCATGCCTTACCACAAAAAAATTGATATTGCGCGTGAGAGCAAGCCGGGTGAGCGCCGTATCGGCACAACAGGTCGTGGCATCGGCCCCACCTATGAAGACAAAGTCGGTCGCCGCGGAATTCGTTTGTCGGACCTGGTTTGCCCAACTATCTTTGCTCAGAAAGTCAAAGAGATCCTGCCGGAGAAGAACTTCTTACTGGAGCATTTCCTCAAAGACGCTCCTCTCGATGAGCAGCAGATTCTTGACGAATACAACGCCTATGGCGAAGTCCTCAAAAAATATATGGGCAACTCGTCTTTGCTGCTCGATTCCTGTCGCAAAAACGGACAAAATATCCTGTTCGAGGGTGCCCAGGGAAGTTTGCTGGATGTTGATCATGGTACGTATCCATACGTTACATCCTCGTCCACCTGTGCTGGTGGTGCTGCTACCGGTAGTGGTTTCGGCCCCCGTTTCATCAATGAAGTAATTGGCATCTCCAAAGCCTATGTCACTCGCGTTGGCGAAGGACCTTTTCCAACAGAGCTGCATGATGAAATGGGTGAGACCCTGCGCAAAGCCGGATCAGAGTTTGGTGCCACGACTGGCCGTCCGCGTCGTACTGGCTGGTTTGATGCCGTTGCCTTGAGAGAAGCTGTTCGCACCAATGGTCTTACTGGACTGGCCATCACCAAGCTAGACGTTCTTGACGAACTTGATGCCATCAAAGTGTGTACAGCGTATTCCTATCAAGGTGAACTTCTTGAGGAATTCCCCCAGGACGCAAATGTTCTCAAAGAATGCAAGCCGGTTTATGAAGAAGTTGAAGGCTGGAAATGTTCGATCAACTCAGCAACGACCTACGAGGAGCTACCCGCGAAGGTTAAAGACTATCTGAAGAAAATTGAGGAAATCACCGGCTGTCCGGTTGTTCTGGCATCCGTTGGACCGCGTCGTGATCAAACCATTCAACTGCGCAACCCATTTGCCTGATAATTTATTTTAGGTTAGAAAAAAGGGTTGACTTAGATAGGGGCATCACGTATAACACTCCTCGTTGTGAGCCGGTAGCTCAGTTGGTAGAGCATCTGACTTTTAATCAGATGGTCGTGGGTTCGATCCCCCCCCGGCTCACCATTTTTATACAAAAGTCCCTATCGTCTAGCCTGGCCCAGGACACCGCCCTTTCACGGCGGCGACGGGGGTTCGAATCCCCCTGGGGACGCCAAAGATATAAAGCCCTGCTGAATCCTTTCAGCAGGGCTTCTTTGTTACAAGCCAACCAGTTCAAATAACTTAAATTACCTCGGAACAGTTTCTCCCTTTCTTTTTTGCCAAATAAAGTGCCTTGTCAGCCTGATCAATCAACTCCTCTTTCGCCTGCTGCTCAGTCGGAATCAGGCTGGCAACACCAATACTTACTGTAATCACATTCGCAGCCTGAGAGAATTCATGAATATAGTGTAGCTCTTCAATATGTTGACGAATCTTCTCTGCCATAGCATGAGCGGCGTCTTGACACATCTCTGGAAGGAGGCAGACAAACTCTTCACCACCATAACGGGCAACAAAGTCCCGTGGGCGCCGGACACAGGCATCTATCCCTTTAGCTACCATCGTCAGCGCTTCGTCTCCTGCCAGATGACCGTAACGATCATTGTATATTTTGAAAAAATCAATATCGATCATCAATAGCGACAAGGGCCGCCTTTCTCGTTTTGCAGCACTCCATTCGACGTCATAATAATCATTGAACTTTCTTCGATTGTATATCCCCGTAAGGACATCTCTCTCACTTAATTCCTGTAATAACTGCTGAGCCCGTTCTCGCTCGAGAATCTCCTCTGATAATTTCTCGTTCAAATCTTGCAATGCAGCAGTTCTCTGAGCAACCTTGCTTTCAAGACCGGACTGCAGTCTTTTGACCTGTTTGAGGAAGAAATTTATCCCCATAAACAGGACAAGTACTGTCAGCAAGAAAACACTGCCAAAAATGATCAAGGCTTTTATCCAGGAGCGCCTGAATTCTTGGCACCTTTCTGTAATGTTCAGAACAGTTACGACATTACCAATGCCGTTACCTCGATAATTTCGTAACGGCAACGTGGTAAACTTTCGATACGTTTGTCCATGAACCTTGAACTCCTCAACGGCTGTCCCTTGAGGCAGCTTTTCAAGGAAATCCTGGTCATTAAATGAATCGCCCTGCGCTGCGATCAAAATTTGGTTGCCAACGTAAGTCACTTCTCTGTTTTCAAAGCGATCAACAAATCCCTTTTCAACCAAAATGCCACTCTCTGCGTTAAAATCATCCCGTAAAAGGCTCATGGCCTTTGTTGGCTGAATGATTAACACAATGATACCGACATAGCCATTTTCACTAAACACCGGGTAGCTGTATCGATAGGCCAAACCGGAAAGAGAGAGAACCAAACCACCTAACGGTTTTTGCGCTTCCAAGCTTTGGCGGGCGAATGGTACATGTAGAACATTTCGCCCTATTCTTGCCGGATTCCCGCTATGGTAAAAAATTGTCCCATCTTTATACGCGAAAGAAATGCCTTCAAAGAAGGCATCTTCCTTATGCAGGGTTTTTATTTTCTCACTGAGCAAACGATCCAGCGTTTCTCTGTCACCATGAATAAATGCCGTGACAATGTTTGGATTTGACCTGACGAATCCGGCAATTCGGCTTGAATATCTTTTGTCGATTTCATTGGCGCTGCGGAGAAAATGATTTTTCAAACTGGTTTCAATATAAAAGAGAACCTCATCTTCTCTTTTAAGATGCTCTTGGAAAACAAGCACTCCAGCCGTTATCATCAAAATAACTTCCAGAAGCACCACCATGGTGATGATTCTTCCCCGTATAGACACGTGATCTCCTTTTTTATTGAACAACTCTCTCGACATACTACCGCGATTTTCATTATTTAAAAGATCACTTTAGCGATAATTTCTGATTTATCTGGCCACATCATTTTACTCGGTGGCATTGATATAAAAAAACCGCAGGGCCTCAGCCATGCGGTTTCAATCTGTTGATATGATCTTACCTGCTAACGTCATTCATTCTATTTTAGAGCTCGAATGCAATGATTGAGTTCATGGAACTAATATTATCGCCCAAACAGGTAGAAATCTTGATATTGCACATCTCAAACAGGGTATTTCGTTGTCACCCCTTCTTCAAATGCAATCTCGAGTTCAATATCCTCAAAAGGGCATTGTTCGTTTACAGGTCCGTTATCCTCAGTTTTATAACGACCCCACAGACCTGTTATCTTTTCCGCAAGAGACTCATTATGCTGTTCTGCCAACAGGCGTGCCTGTTGAAATTTAGCTAAAAACCTTGATTGATCTGTAAAGTAGGGGCGCACTTCATTCAAGATGTGCCGGTTAAGACGTGCCTCCCCCTCTCTTTCACCCAGACAAACCTTAACAAAGGGACCAACTCCGATCGAATCACTATAGCAGACCAGCTCTACAGGCGGCTTTTGATAAAATTTCTCCCGTACCGCATGATGCTCTTTTTCTTTTTTACGTCGAAATTCATGCCTTAAATCTAGAAAAGTTGCCAAGATATTATGAAGCCGTTCCTCCGTCCCCTGCCCATAAACCGTGGATGCTTCAATCATTTCGTTCTTTATCGGATGCTTTTCTAGCCAGTCATAAACTTTCAAATCAACACGAAGCTGATTGATCTGAGCTCCCTCCTCTTTCATCAAATGCAACTCTGTGCGCTGGTGACGTGTCAGCCCAGCTATATCAACTGACAAAGTAATTGAATTGGCCTGTTGTTGACCAGATTCACTATCTTCATAAGTCAGTTTAAGATCAATCAAACACACCAGTCCTTGAGTTGGTTGTCCCGTCATAATATTTCCACCCGCCAGACAGATTATTCTGGCCCCTCGTTATTATAATTATTTCAGACGACATTTCACCATAGGTGGCAAATAAAACACCGAACGGTCAAACATTCAAGCAATCTAACCGTTCACCATCGACACGGCCCCTTCCTCCATATATGTGTGCAAATAGACATGTGCCTGTTATTTTACGATTCATTGCTGGCCCTGTGATCGCGACATTGATATGATGCTCACATGATTGAAAAACCATATGTTGAAATTTTTAGTGATGGTGCCTGTCGAGGAAACCCTGGACCCGGAGGCTACGGAACGTTACTGCGATCTGGAAAGCACATCAAAGAACTGAGCGGTTATGATCCACAGACAACCAATAACCGTATGGAACTTTTAGGTGCCATTGTCGGCCTTGAGGCGCTGAAAAAGCCGTGCAAAGTTACGGTAACGACGGATTCTCAGTATGTATTCAAGGGCATGACTGAATGGCTCTCCGGCTGGAAAAAGAAGGGCTGGAAAAACTCTCAAAAAAAAGACGTTCTCAACCGTGATCTTTGGGAGCGGCTTGACATGGCCGCTCAGGACCATGAAGTCACCTGGAAATGGGTTAAAGGTCATGCGGGGCACGAAGAGAATGAACGCTGTGATGAACTGGCGCGTTCTGCCATCGACCAAGCTGAAAGCATGTAATGACATCAAGGAGGAAAAATGGACGCAATTGAAACATTTCTTGCCGCTGAATACTATGCCGTCGCCGGAGCTTCAACAAACCGAGATAAATATGGCAACAAAGTCCTGCGCTGCTATCTTCAAAACAACAAAAAGGTCACCCCGATCAATCCCCGGGCTGACGAAATAGAGGGTCTTGTTTGTGTTGCGAGCGTTTCTGATCTCGACGAGTCAGTTGAAAGCTTGTCTGTCATCACTCCGCCAAAAATTACTGTTGAGGTAGTGAAACAAGCCATCGAAAAGGGAATTAAAAACATCTGGATGCAACCAGGAGCGGAATGCGATGAGGCAATCACTCTCTGTCGTAAAAATGGCATTAATGTCATTGCCGATGGCAGCTGCCTTCTTGTTGTCCTTCATTACCACGAGCACTAATTCTCTGCCTCATTTCGCTCACTACAAGCAAAAAGGCCCCGGTTCAAACCGGGGCCTTTTCAATTTAAAACAGGTCGCTATGTGCCTATTTGCTCAGCTCAACGCTGACATAATTCGCCCCGACAGGCATGACCTGCTGAATGTTTAACGAAGCGAAATGGTAAGGAGCAAAAAGAACACCTTCAGGAATGAAGGTACTCACCCGAGCCTTGCCGTTAGCACTGCCCTGGGCTGAGGTAACAGTCACAGCAGCACCGTCTGCTACGCCAAGTTTTTGCGCATCTGCATGACTGATTTCGATATAACCCTCCGGTGCAATTTCCAATGCACCTGCAGCGTAAGTCGAGGTAACCCCCGTATGCGCGTGCATTTTACCAGCAATCAGTGTTAACCCTTTCATCGCAACCAGTCCACCACAATCAGAGTAAGTCAGCGCGGCAGCAGCAGGTGCATAGCCTTTTTTGACACAACTACTCTGATAACGTACGCCGCTCAGCCCAACAGAACTGAACAGATCACAGCTGGCCGCGAGCTCAGCAAGGATCTTCTCATTGCACAGTGTCTGAGCTGTTCCGGTTGTTGCCTCAAGCAGCTGAGCAAAGAGTGCTTTATCACTTTGCGCATCACCTTTCGGTGCAACAGCCTTGGTGAGAACACCTGAGGTATGATCACACGCAATATAAGTGCCTGATTTTTCAGAATATGCTGCCGCTGGCAGAACAACGGTTGCCATCTCGGTCAATTCAGATGCCAGAATATCCTGAACAACGAGCAGTTCTACTTTTGCCAGAGCCGCCTTCCAGCGGGCACTTTCCGGATAGCTGACCAGCGGGTTCGTTCCGGCCACATACAGCATTTTCACCGCACCGGATTCAATCCCTTCGAGAATCTGCAGAGCATTTAAGCCTGCGTCACTGTTAGCGACATAGCCAGGCAGATATTCTGGAGCAACACCGGCATCCAATAAACCCTGCATATTCGGTTTCTCATCGACAGGATAGAGTCCACCAGATTCGCAACCAAAAGCACCGCTTACCATAGCCAGGTTTGCGAGTGCCTTGACGGTGTCCTCACATGTTGCAGACTTCGTCACGTCACCACCGAAAACAATCGCTACATTTTTGGCGCTACCAAGCATTTCAGCCGCTTCGGAAATCAAGCCAACCTCAACACCACAGGCCTCAGCAACTTTAGCGATGTCAACCTTAGCCAACGCTTTTTTCACATCCGCGCTATTTTTAACAAATTGCTTGAGGAAGGCATCATCAGACTGACCGTTTTCCACGATCAACTTGGTCAAAGCAGAGGCAAGTGCCGCTTCGCTACCCGGTGCGTAATTGAGGAAACAATGTGATTCCTTAGCGATACGCACTTTGCGCATATTGGCAACCAGTAGCTTGGCATCATTTCCACGATACGCCTTTTGAATCAGATAATTAATCTGTGGCTGTTCAGAAGTAATGTCAGAGCCGAAAACCAGAACAGCATCTGCACCGGCAATCTTTTCAGCAGCAGCACTGGCACCACGCAGTCCGAGAGTTTGTGCAAGCGTATCAGAGGCACGCAGCATACCAAAACGTGCTTCACTGTCGATATTGTTGCTCTTGAAGCCTGCGCGGAACAATTTCTGAAACAGATAGTTTTCCTCAACCGTCAGACGGGCAGAAGACAAACCCGCAACCGCAGCGCCGCCGAGCTCAACGGCTTTCTCTGCAACGACTTTAAGAGCGGCATCTACGGTGGTTTCGTCACCGTTAACCGTCGCTTTAAGCAAACGTTTGTCAGAATTAACGAATCCATAGCCAAAGCTCGAATCGAAGCTGAGCAAGCCATTGTTAATCGTTGCATCATCCTGTGAGGTGATACGGAACAGTTTGTCCTGTTTGACGTTCAGATCCACCTGCTCCAGGCTGCCAGAGGCAAACCCGATGGAAGGTACTTTATCCAGAGTCCAGCTGCGCGCAGAGTGTTTGAACGGTTTGGAAATCATCGCTCCAACCGGGCAGACTTCAACGGCATTGCCTTCAATGTAGGGATCGATGTCGTTGCCGGGCTTGCGACCGATGAAGGCCATGTCACCACGCTCAACGACTGTAAAATCTCCAACCCCGGTCAACTCGTGACCGACCTTGACACATTTTTCACACAGGATGCAGCGTGAAGGAACATTCTCAATTAACGGCCAGTCGGTGATTTTTGCCGCCGCAACATCTTCGGCGGAGAACGGCTGGTCAAGAATCCCGTGCTCGTAGCAGATATCCTGCAAATCACACTCACCTGCCGCATCACACACCGGGCAATCCAAAGGATGGTTCACCAGCATCAGGCGAATCATGTCCTTACGCTTGTTGACCAGCTCTTCGCCTGTCGTCGTCACAACAATGCCTTCAGTGGCCACCGTGTTACATGCAGTGACCGGACCTTCGACACCTTCAACATCGACCAGACATACGCGGCAAGCCCCGGTAGTGGATACCTTTTTCAGGTAACACATCGTCGGAATCTTGATACCGAGTTTTTCAGCAGCAGCAATGATGGTTTGGCCTTGTTCTACCTGAACCTGTTGACCATCAATTGTGAGGTTGACCAATGACTTTTCACCTTTATGACTCATATGAAAATCCTAACGCTAGTGTCCGTTTTCAGCTCTTGTGCAGGTCTGATACCGACTACTGTTCGACGGCAACCATTGCCACCCGGTAGCAACGTAAACAACGATCTGCTTCAACCACCGCCTGACTTTCAGGCATGGCCAATTCAATTTCCTCGTAGTTCGTGGCACGCTCAGCACCATCGATTTTGGGCTGATGCTCACGGTGCAAACCACCAACGGCAGCGGCAACCTTTTCTTTATCGTTGAACACGCCAAGACGGTTGACGACATCTTCCAGAGCCTCTTCATCGTCGAGGATGGCTTTGCCTTCCATCAGGTAACGATGCATGACGCTGGCAGCACGCTTACCATGGCCAACGGCCAGAACAACGGTCATCGCCCCGTATTCACAGTCACCTCCGGCAAACACGCCAGCGTTATCCGTCATCATAGTACCACCGTGAGTGACGATACTATTCCAGCGCGTCTGCTCAATGCCGTAATCGCCATCTTGAAGATAGCTCAAATCCGGATCCTGACCGATGGCCGGAATAACCATGTCACAAGGGATGACATACTCAGAACCTTCAACCGGCGCAGGGCGACGACGGCCGGATTCATCCGGCTCACCCAGTGCCATCTTGATCACTTCAACACCGGTGATCTTGTTGTTCTCGGTAATCAAACGGGTCGGATTGACGAGGAACTCAAAACGTACATTTTCCTCATCAGCGTCATCGACCTCGTAAGATTCAGCAGGCATCTCGTTACGGGTACGACGATAAACCAGAATCGACTCTTCAGCACCTTCACGCAAGGCAACACGCACACAGTCAATCGCGGTGTTACCACCACCGACAACAACAACGCGCTTCGGTGTGACCATGCCCTGTCCCAGTGCGACGGCACGCAGGTAGTGGATACCACCTTCGGAGAAGCCTTCGTAACCGGCATCTTCACCTTCAACACCCATCGGCTTCGATTTGAAAGCACCGGTGCCAAGGAACACGGCATCATAATTCTCTTTGAGTTCACGCAGAGAAACATCGCGACCCAGCTTGACGCCATACTCGATCTCAACACCCAGAGCCTCGACAATCTCGGCTTCACGGCGCAACAGATGACGCGGCATACGATAATCAGGGATACCGACAGCAACCGTACCACCCGGCTCGGACAGCATGTCGATAATTTTGACTTTATGGCCTTTTTGCGCCAGATAGAAGGCACAGGTCAAACCGGCAGGCCCGGCACCAACGACCATGACTTTTTTACCAGTCGGTGCGGCAGGAAGCATCGGCGGTGTTTTATGGTGCATCCATTCGTGGTCAGAAGCGACACGCTTCATGACCATGATGCTGACCGGCTCATCAACCAGGGCACGGCGACAGGCCGTCTCACAGGGATGAGGGCAAACACGACCACAAACCGCGGGAATCGCCATCCGCTCACGAATGACCGACAACGAATCTTCAAAGCGGTAATTTTTGATTTCTTCAATGTAGGCGGGAATATCAATATGGGCCGGACAACGATCAATACAAGGCGCGGTCAGCTTATCGTGATAGCTGGCAGCCAGCTTTGGCTTTTTGCCACCGCTGATGTAGGCCATGTAGTCATCACGGAAATACTTGACGGTATCAAGAACCGGAATGGCCGAGGTCATGCACAGCGTACATTTGCAGCTTTCGAGCAATGACTTCAGGTCCTCGATAATCTTCAGGTCACGCTCTTCACCGTGCCCCTGGAGAATCCGGGCCAGCGTATCCTGCATAACACGTGTGCCCTTTTTACCGGGGGTACACTTGCCACAGCAGTGCTTTTCCTGAACCCGCTTCATGTATTCAGCGGCCATCGCCACGACATCGGTTTCGCCGTCGAGCAGTACAACACCATCCCAGCCCATAAAGGCGCCGACTTTGCCGTCCAGATACGCTGTAGGAAGTTTCAGCTTCAGTGAAGCCATATCGGCATCACCGCCGTTGCGGTTATCAACGATCTCTCTTCCCCAGCTGGAAAAAACTATATCAGACAATATGACCTCCTGTTATACCCACGCCCTCGCCAGCAAGAGAGCCCTTATTCCGCACAAAAAAGAGCGACTAGCCGCCCTTTTTGTCGTAAATCACCACTGACATTTTGTATACAGTATGCAGCTAAATACCACAATTGCCTGTCGCAAATCAAGGATAAATTTAGCCCACAGGTCCTGCCGGGAATGGCAGATGGACGGGCCAAGGCATGGAAACCGCACCGCTTTGAACATTGCGGCAACCATGACGAGATCAAGAGGATTTTGACTTTATAATTTCAATCAGTTGCAATGCCAGATCAACCTTGCCAAAGGGCGGCATGATATAGTATCCGTCAACCTGTGAGGCACATTCATGGATCAATTCCGAAGCGACATCCATGCCGGCCGCGACCCCTTCGCTGCCACTGGTTCCGCGCATCTTTTTTCTCACCGGATCAGGCAAAACAATTCCCGGAACTTCATTGTGAAGAAACTCGGCATTGCGCTCACTCACCAAAGGCAGCAACCCCAAAAAAACCGGTGCCGCGATCCCTTGCAACGACTGGATCATGTTTTGAAAAATTGCCGCAGAATAAACCGGTTGTGTTTGAAAAAAGCGCGCTCCGGCGGCCAGCTTTTTTTTCAATTTGTTCACTTGCCCCTGAAGATTCGTCACATTCGGATTAAAGGCAGCTCCGAGACAAAAACTTGTGCCGCCACCAAGATCAGCACCCAACATATTGCGACCCTGGTTCAAACCGCTGAGTAATTGCAACAGGCCGACGGAGTTAAGATCAAACACGCTGGTTGCGCCACTGGCCTCACCCACAGATACCGGATCGCCCGTCACGGCAAGAATGTGACGCAAACCAAGCAGATGTGCCCCCATCAGATCAGAATGTAAACCGATCAGATTACGATCACGGCAGGTGACATGCGCGATAACCGGAATACCGGTGGCGTCCTGAATTTTCGCGGCAAGAGCCAGGTTGCCCATACGAATACGTGCCAGAGGATTTTCGGCCAGATTGATGGCATCGACGCCATTTTGCGCCAGCAAACGGGCACGGGCAATCGTCTCGGCACAATCCAGACCACGGGGAGGATCAAGTTCAACGGTAATCGGCACTTCTTTACGGGTCGGGTCCAGCAAAACGGACTCGGCGGCTTTTCTGTCTTCGCCTATCGTGACCGATCTTTCTTTTTTCTCCGATGTAGTGGCGATGACACTACGACACGGTTTCAGTCCTTGGATTTGCGTGGCGAGTGCCGCAATGTGTTCCGGCGTAGTTCCACAACACCCACCGATCAGAGAGGCACCGGAAGCCGCCATTTCCCGACCACGGGCAGCAAAGTAATCCGGTGTCGCCAGATAAACATGGCGGCCGTTGACATACTGGGGAAATCCGGAATTGGCAAATGCTGAAACAGGCTTTGAGGTCTCTGCCGCCATCTGTCGCACCAACTGCAGCATTTCATGGGGGCCGACACCGCAGTTTGCGCCAACGACAGCCACATCACAATTCAAGGCCGACACAAACTGGCCACCATCCAGCCCTTCCCGCGTCCGCCCCTCGGCAAAAAAAGCCATTTGGGCAACTACCGGCAAACCAAATTCTGCCGCGACGACGGCGGCCAATTGCAACTGGGCGAGACTGGCAAAGGTTTCCAGCAACAGCAGATCAACACCGCCATCCACCAGGCCGGTCATCTGCTCACGGAATAGAACCTTCTGGTCATCAACACTGATCGACTCGTCACAGTCACGCGCCCCAAGCGGGCCGACGGAACCCGCAACAAAACACTCCCTGCTGCCGATAGCCTGGCGGGCAAGACGTGCTCCGGCCTCATTGATCTGACGTACTTTCTTTTCCAATCCCACACCGCCAAGTCGCAGTCCATTGGCCGTAAAGGTATTGGTTTCGAGCAATTGCGCACCGGCTTCGACGTAGGCCTCATGCACAGACACAACCAATTCAGGACGGGTCAGATTTAGACGCTCAAAACAGCTGTCCGCCGGGACCCCCCGGCTGTAAAGCTGGGTACCCATAGCGCCATCGCCAATAAGAACACTCTCCTGAAGCCGTTGTAGCAAACGTGAGGTTGCCATTCTGCCCCTACTTGACGTGATCGCGAAGCGCCTGGATGGCCTGGGGATAATCCGGCGCATTAAACACGGCACTACCGGCGACAAAGACATTAGCACCCGCGGCGGCAATCTCGCCGATATTATCCGCTTTAACCCCACCATCAATTTCCAGCTCAATATCGCGTCCGCTACGGTCGATCATTTCGCGCAGTTGGGTAATTTTATTCAGCGTTGAGGGAATAAAGCTTTGACCGCCAAAACCGGGGTTGACCGTCATCACCAAAACCAGGTCGACTTCGGCGAGAATAATTTCCAACGTACTGGCTGGCGTCGCGGGGTTGATCGACACGCCGGCTTTTTTGCCAAGGCTATGGATCAACTGAATGGTCCGATGCAGATGAGGAACGGCCTCTTGATGGACGGTAATAATGTCGGAACCGGCTTTAGCGAAATCAGGAATATACAGGTCCGGATTCTCAATCATCAGATGGACATCCAGCGGCAACTCCGTCACTTGGCGCAACGCACTGACGACCGGCGCACCAATGGTGATATTCGGCACAAAATGGCCATCCATGACATCAACATGGATATAGTCGGCCCCAGCCTGTTCGACGGTGCGGATTTCCGCACCCAGGCGGGCGAAATCGGCCGACAAAATCGAGGGAGAGATCTTGATCATGGTTATAACTCCTTCCCGTTTATCGCTTCCCAAGTGGGAAGTTTAACGCAAAAACAAAGCGGTGTGATTTGGCAATTAAAACGCGCACTCGGGCTGACGGTAAAACCCGGCGGCAAAAAAACAGTCCATCTGGCCATGAACGCCGGTGCGTGTGACCAACTGTCCACAGTCATCAAATAAAGGCGCCCAGAGCTCTGGAACACGGTTGGCCAGATTGATTTGGACGTAGCCGGGATGACGCGCCAAAAAGTCGGCCACCACCTGCGTCGATTCTTCCGGCGTCGTAGTACACAGAGAGTAAAGCAACAGCCCTCCGGGAACAACCAATTCCGCCACCTGATGTAAAATTTGTCGCTGTGTTTCGGCAAGTGCCTTGATATCGCTCGGCTGACGACGCCAGCGCGACTCGGGATTGCGTCGCAACACCCCCAGACCACTACAGGGTGCATCGACCAGAACGCGGTCAAAACGGTGCGGTTTCAGCGTCTCACAACGGTTGGTCATATCACAGGCCAGCGTCCGAATATGTTCGCAGCCGAGCCGAGCAGCCCCGCGTTGTAACACCTCCAGGCGCTGGGGATGGAGATCAGCAGCAAGAATGTCCGCACGATTTTCCGTCAACGCAGAAATATGTGTTGTCTTGCCGCCAGGAGCGGCACAGGCATCCAGCACCTGCTGACCGGGTTCTACCGACAGCAGGTGCGCCATGAACATACTGGCTTCATCCTGAACCTGATACCAGCCCTCTTGCCGACCCGGTAGGCGCGGTAGGTCCCCCGCATGGGGCAACATGACGCCCTCAGGTGCAAATCGGGTGGGTTCAGCCACGATTCCCACCTGTTCAAGATGGGTCATAAACGCTTCACGGGACAGCTTCAACGTATTGACTCGCAGCGTCACCGGCGCGGCAGTTAACTGGCTCTCCGCCAGCGCCAGAGCGTCGTCAGGACCATACTGTTCCAGCCAGCGCTGAGCCAACCAGCGTGGCAACGACAGACCATGCTCCATCCAACCCAAGGGATCCTGATCAGGATCCGGCCACACCACCCGCTGCGGTTCACGCAGATAACTGCGCAAGACGCCATTCACCAAACCACTGGCACGATCCAGGCCACAGCGACGACTCAGCTCCACCATACTGTGAACCACGGCTCGTTCGGGAATTCGATCCAGATAACGCAGTTGATACACCCCCAAACGCAACAAGCGCAACACGTTGGGCTGTAATTTCTTCAGGGGCTGGCGACAGAAGGACTTGAGGATAAAATCGAGACTGCCACGGCGACGCAGCACCCCATAGACCAGTTCAGTCGCCAACGCCCGATCACGGGGATCAAGATCAGGCACCGCCTCCAATGCCGCATCCAGCACCAAATCGGAATAAGCGCCCTCATCCACGCGTGTCAGCACATCATAGGCAAGACGCCGGGCATCTTTGTTCCTGGAGTTCTCTGTTTTTGCCACACCTACCTCGAATAATAAAACGGGGGAATGCTCATCGGCATCCCCCCGCAGCTTGCGTTACTCATTCCTGCTAAGCTTCAACGTCATCCGCTAGGCCATCGCTTCAAGACGTCGGACCCGCTCATCCATGGGCGGATGGGTAGAGAATAAACTCTGCAGCCCTTTGCCACTGAGCGGATTGACAATAAACATATGTGCGGTCGCGTCATTGACATCATGCATGGGCCGTTGGTGATTGGCCATTTCGAGCTTGCGCAGAGCACTGGCCAGATAATGCGGATTGCCACACAACTCGGCACCGCCACGATCCGCCGCATATTCACGTGACCGGGATACGGCCATCTGCACCAGCATGGCAGCCATCGGCGCAAAGATCATGGTGATCAGCATGACGACAAAATTGCCGCCACCTTCTTCATCGTCGCCTCCTCCGCCCAACAGAATACCCCAATGTGCCAGGAAAGAGATGGCCCCGGCAATGGTAGCCGCCACAGAACCGATCAGAATATCGCGGTGACGGACATGGCTGAGTTCATGGGCCATGACACCCATCAGTTCTTCGCGACTGAGCAGGTAGACAATCCCCTGAGTCGCGGCCACGACCGCATGTTGCGGATTGCGTCCGGTGGCAAACGCATTCGGCGTATCCTGAGGAATCATGTACACCCGCGGCATGATCAGGTTATTACGCTCACACAACTCACGCACCACGTCGTAGAGCACACCGCTATTGACTTCCTGCCCTTTGTACATACGGATGACGATTTTATCGGAAAACCAGTAGGAACCGATATTCATCACACCAGCTAAAATCAAAGCCACGATGGCACCGCCACGGCCACCAATGGCACCACCAATCACCATCAGGATGATGGTCAACAAGGCCATCAGGCCAACGGTCTTCAAATTGTTCAGCATTGTTTCCTCTTTTTTATAGGTCCGGTTAGATAGATTCGGCGTCAGCGCCCCCATGTGAGCGACAATCTAACCATCCCTAAAGCACATTTCAAGGGAGATGTCCCGGAATACGAACTGTGCAAATAGCTGTTTACTTCTTTAACTGCCGAGGCAACTGCCTTTTTCCAGACTACGACCGCGCAGAAAATCGGCAGCATCGAGCATCTTTTTCCCTGGAAGCTGCAAGGCCCCCAGCAGCAAAGCACCCTGGCCACAAGCGACAATCACCGTATCACCATTGGCTTCGAGGACCTGACCCGGCTCCCCCTTACCTTCGGCACAACGCGTCTTCGTCACTTTCAGAGTCTGGCCATCGAGGAGCGTATAGGCTCCCGGCCACGGATCAAGACCGCGCACGAGATTATGAATCTGCCGGGCGTCCTTGCTCCAATCGATCAGCCCGTCTTCTTTTTTCATCATCGACGCATAGGTGCTGAGGCTATCATCCTGCTTTTCACGCACCAGAGTTCCGGCACATAAACGGGCCAGGGTCTCTTCCATGGCCTCGCGACCTAAAGGAGCCAGCCGGTCATGAAGCTGACCGGCGGTTTCACTCGGATGAATCGATAATGATTTCTTGACCAGCATGTCACCGGTATCCAGACCAATATCCATCATCATGGTCGTCACTCCGGTCGTCGGATCACCGTCAATGATCGCCTTGTTGATCGGAGCCGCCCCACGGTGGCGCGGCAACAATGATGCGTGAACATTGATGCAGCCGTGTTTGGGAATATCAAGAACAGCCTGAGGCAAGATCTGGCCATAGGCTACCACCACGATCAAGTCCGGTGACAGGCTGCGCAACTGCTTGACGGCCTCTTCATCACGCAGCTTCTGCGGCTGAAAAACAGGAATATCATGTTCAAGAGCCAGTTCCTTGACCGGAGGGGCGGCCAACTTTTTCCCGCGCCCTTTAGGACGGTCCGGTTGGGTATAAACGCCAACCATCTGCACGCCGGATTCAATCAGGCCTCTCAACGTATCGAGGGCAAAATCCGGGGTTCCCATAAAAACAGTCCGAATGGTTTGAATATTAATCACAACTGCTCCTGCTGTTGTTCAAGAATTTTTGGGTATTTCTTGCGAAACATCCCTTTTTTCAACGACGACAGACGATCCACAAACAACTTGCCATCCAAATGATCGATCTCGTGCTGAAAACAGATGGCCAGCAATCCATCGGCTTCGCGTTCAACCACCTTGCCGTCCATATCCAGATAACGAACCGTCACCCAGGCACTGCGTTTGACACTGGCAAAATAACCGGGAACGGACAGACAGCCCTCCTCTTCAAAAGACTCGCCGTCAGTGTCGATAATTTCCGGATTGACGGCCTTGATCAGTTCAGGATCGTCTTCGCCACCGCAATCAAGCACAATCAAACGCCGGGAAATCCCTACTTGCGGTGCCGCCAGTCCAACTCCAGGGGCCGCATACATGGTTTCCGCCATGTCGGCAGCCAATTGACGAATCTCATCGTCGACCACCGTGATCGGTTCGGCAATCTTGCTCAGAACCGGATCGGGGTAATGATATATTTTCAACAGGCCCATAACGTTCAGGCTCCTTTCCGCAGATCAAAAAGTTAAACAATCTGGTCATGATAATACGCGCCTCTAGCCAAGTCAACTTGTGCTCTTGGACATAAAAAAAGGAGAAGCCTGGCTTCTCCCTCATTTCAGTACAAAATGAACATCATTTTTCAAAGCGAACACGAAGATGACAACAATGTCGGTTACTCATCTTTGCTGCTATGACACACAAAACAACCACTTTCGTTATTTCCTCCCCCCGCCACCATCGCCGAATAATCCCAGCGAAGCATGTCAGGAAAAGGGGAGCCATGAGGACGATGGCAGGAGATGCAGGTCACCACATCGGTGCCCGGCTTAACTTCGGCACTGTTTTTCTTGCCATCCAAAGAGGGCTTGGCCACAGGTACCAGAGGATTATAAACGGTATAGTTCTGATACTCACCAGAACCGGGGAGAAGGACATCGGACGGGTGGCGTATCCAAGCACCAGTGAGCCCAACGGAATCTTCATTCATTTCATGGTGGAAATTGCCGTGGCAACCGGCACAGAACTGGCCTATCGCTTCTGTCCGCATATAGGAGTTGACACTTTTCACATAGGGCTCGGTGGTGCCCATATAACTGTTGTGACGGGTTGAGGAGGGATTCTGTTCCCAATCCTCTTCTTCAATGCCCATTACGCCATAGGTGCCGGCATCTCCAACCATGGCCACATTCTCTCCAAGAAAGCGATACCAGCCGCCAGCACTTCCGACCACTTCTGCGGAATCGTCGGCATGATGGTGCGGCACGTGGCACCCCGTACAGCCGCTGACCGGATTACTGCTGGCCAAGGTCGCATGACAGTCGGCGCATCCTCCAGCACCACCGCCACTGGCTCCAAGCGAGGTTCCAGGTGCCGTGCTCAGGATCTTATCTCCTTCACTGATGCCAAAGACATTATGACCGTAGCCGTCGCCACCCTCCTGAGCAACCCAATAAAAATTGCCGCCGGCCAGAGTTGAATTGGGCGTACCGACAGCAGGATAGGTCGGTTCACTGTGGGTAAAGACAATGGGAATGCGCGTTTCGCCGAGGTCGACAATGGTATCGGTGGCATGGCTGTGACAGCCGACGCAACTGTTAGAGAGCAAATGACTCGACGGTCCATCGGCATAGACCGCCGAGTCATTTTGGCTGTTGTGCATGGTATGACAATTTGAGCAGGGCCCAGACACCATCCCCCAGACTGTGTCCGCCCCAAGCAGCACAAGACATAAAATAAGAATCCCACGCATACAACCCTCTACATCAAACGCACATCAATCAGATGGTTAACAGGGTTTAGCAAAAGGCAGGCCAAGAGTTAAGACCGCATTCACATACGCAGAAAAACCTTACAACTCACTAAAATCACAAAAAATTACACATCATCATTTTCCATGGCCTTATTTTCTAATGTTATCTCCCGTTTCATGTGGGGTAGTTTCAGCAGTAGGTCGCCATATCCCCCACAAAAAAAGGGAGAGGTTGCCCTCTCCCTTTTTACTTCATGCTCTGGTCCTGTGCTCAGCCTCAGGCAACAACCACCCGAATAGCTTCGCTGATATGCTCCTGAAGCATGCTTTGCACAAAGCCCAAGGTACCGGCAACACTCCCGGCGCACCCTTTACAGGCCCCTTTATATTTTACGTGAACATAAACCAGATCATCATTTTCACTCGGCTGAATATCATCCAGTTCGATGCCACCACCATCACCGGCTAAAGCTGGCCGCACATAGCGATCAAGAACAGTTTCAATTTCCTTGAGCTGCTTGACAATAGACAGGTTGACAAAGTCATCAACTTTAGCGCCTTCGGGATTGCGCTCTGCTTCCATTTCAGCCCGAACCCGTGCCAGAATATCGACCAGATAGACATCCCGTTTTTCGTGACCGCCAGGTTCAATACAGGATTTACAGAACGCGCCAGCCTTGGTGTAATCCGTCACCTCTTCAATGGTGGTCAAATCATTGATACGGATGGCATCTTCCACCATCTGCAGCGAGACACGGGCACATTCACAGACAATATCCTTATCTTTCAGCGTCTCAACGTCAACGTTGCGATAAATAGCCGCCGCCTGTTTAATGACCTCATAGGCCATGACACTACAGTGCATCTTCTGCGGCGGAACCGCAGCCTTGTCCTCAGTATCACGCAGGGCCATTTCAACATCCAGGTTGGTGATTTTAGTGGCCTCTTCAACGGTCTTACCGATACACATTTCAGCCATCATGTCCGTCGATGCAATCGCCGTTCCGCAACCAAAGGATTTAAAGGTCGCCGCCTTAATCACTTCATCGGCGTCACCAACAACCCAATACAAACGCACGGTGTCACCACAGGACTCAGCGCCCTCGTTGGCAATCACCAGACGACCACCAAGGCGCGTGGCATCCTCTTCGGTCAACTCGCCGAAAAAGCGGGGGTTGTTCATACGTTCAGAAACTTTTTGTGAATACTGCTCCCAGAGAGAGCCTCCAATCAGATCATTTTTACCCATGTCGGTAACTCCTGTATTCGCGAACCCTGATCAAGCAGGATTAATATGAAGTGGACAGTTGACGCAGACGAACGACGGCTTTTTTAATCACGTCAATCGTGAAATCAATCTCTTTTTCCGTGGTGAAACGGGACAGACTAAAACGAACGCCGGTATGAGCCAATTCCTTATCAGCTCCGATGGCGGTCAAAATCGGACTGGCTTCGAGGGATTCCGACGCACAGGCACTACCAGTCGACGCGGCAATACCGTTCTGGTTCAGGTCCCAGATCATCGCCTCACCTTCAACACCACGGATACTCACATACACGGTATTCGGCGTGCGCAAATCGCGATCACCCACCACCAGCACGTCATTGATCTGCAACAGAGCGTCCTCTAACTTATCACGCAGACGGCGTACATGGATGTTCTCGTATTCGAGACTTTCCACGGCAATTTCCATGGCCTTGCCCATGCCAACCATCCCGGCGACATCGACGGTTCCGGCACGATGTCCGCCCATCTGCTCACCACCATGCAACAACGGCGGCAACATGGCGCCTTTGCGCACAAACAAGCCGCCCGCCCCTTTCGGACCATGGAATTTATGGGCACTGAACGTCAGAAAATCCGCAGGGACATCCTGAAGATCAACCCTTACCTTACCAATGGCCTGAACCGCATCCGTATGGAAATACACGCCTTTTTCTTTACAGACTTCGGCGATCTCCTTGACCGGAAGAATCAGCCCGGTTTCATTGTTGGCCCACATGACTGAGACCAGAGCGGTTTTATCGCTGATCGCCTCTTTAACCATCTGCGGCGTGATCATGCCCTGGCGGTCCGGCGCCAGATAGGTCACCTTAACCCCCTGGGTCTCCAGAAAACGGCAGGCCTCACGGATGCATGGGTGCTCCAGCTGCGTGGTGACGATCCGCTTCTTGCGGGTTTCCTTGAGCAGGCTGAAATACATGCCCATGATCACCGTATTATTGCCCTCGGTCGCACAGGAGTTAATAATAATGTCGTCTTCATCGCCGGCGTTGATGGCCGAATACATCTGTTCCATCGCCTGATGAAGATAGGGACGCACTTCAATACCGTACGCGTGCAATGAATTGGGATTGCCATACATGTGGCAATAGAAAGGGTCCATGGCTTCACGCACTGCCGGATCGACAATGGTCGTGGCATTGTTATCAAGATAGATTCGTTCCATAAACTGTCCGCCTTTAAATCAAAAAAGAAAAAACGCGCTTCCATGCGGCACGCCATTGTGTCGTCGTCAGACCTTTTGAGCTAAATATGACCTCAAAGGTTTACCTTTGCCTACCATAGACGAAAAAGAGCAGCCCGTCAACATAGCTGATCGAACTGCTCAAGTATAAAACTGATACCGCTCTACCAGCAAATCAGAGCGTCAGACGCTGCTCCAGTCCTTTTGCCGAGGGCCATTCAACCGTGCGGCCACCGAAAGCCAACTGCACGGCTGTCGATTGGACATCGAGAACAATTTCGTCTTCCGGATGACGTGCGCGCCACACATCGGCTAGGCAGATGGCGCGTTCAACGCCATCGCCACGCTGAAAATTCCACACCTCATCAGGCTGAGCCAGACGCCCCTCAGAATAAACAGAGTCATTTTCCAAGGAGCTCAGGCAGGCAATCACATCTTCATCATTGAACTGTTTTGTCGCTTCAACAACGACCGGGTTGCGTTCCATCGCCGCTTTGATAAAAGGACGCCAATCACAACAGCGCATATCACGTAACGCATAGAAACCAAGGTCCACCACCGGATTTTTCTCGCGAATCTGCAGCAGAGCATCAACCACCTGCTGACGATCCATCTCCGCCGTTAAGACAATCGGCGCCACGTCCACCGTCGTCTTCTCATCATAGTGGGGAAGCCTTGGCACAATTTCGATAAACTCACGCAGTTTGTCGATCAGTTCGCAGGCATTTTGTTGCGGGCAATTAAACTCCGCCACCAGAGCACTGCGCATCTTTTCTTTATCGAGATTGACGTTGGGATTTTTTTTGAAAAAATCTTCAAATCGTTCCAGATCGATCCTTCCTTCGATTGGTTCCGGCGAATAATCATAGGAATCGATCTCATCAAGCAACTTCTCACGCGTATTGTCACTCGCTTTGAAGGAACTGCCGTGTTCGTAGCTGTAAACTTTTTCCGCAGCGATCCAGCGTTTTTTACCATGCCGCAGCTGACTGACCTGGAAACATTTCTGCATGGAGCTGTGTTCTCGCAGAAAATTGCAGAGAATCTCCTGATCGAGTCCCACTTTGAGATAGCGCACCAATTTCTCGGAAAACCGCTGATAGGCTTGCGGATCAATACTCACTTCGGGATACACCGCATGAATATTGCCGCTGCAATGCGCGACCATAGTCACCTGTTCATTGCGCAATGCACGCTGGGCGCGCGCGGAAAGCTCCGTACCGTTAAACCACATGTTCTTCGTGACAATGCGTCGGTTATTGGTGACCAGTCCCTCTTTGACATCAACAAAATTCTGCGAATGTAACGGGGTCGCCATCAGGAAAATATCCTCCAGCGGAATCTTGCAGATCACGAACATCGCCGCCGCATACAGCGTTGACAAAGACACACATTCGCCGGCACCGTTCGGATAGCCTTCGCGATAGCAGAACGCATCCATCGCCTCAACCGTCTCTGTCTTCCAGTACGGAATGAACTCACTGTCGTATTTGTCCAGGCCAAAATGCTTGCGGATGTTCATATCAAAGTAATAACGATCCCCGGTATAACCAAACAACGCATTACTCTCGGCAATAATCTCGGGATCCATCACATCTTTGAAACGATTCAACTCGGTATCCTTATGGGTCAGGCCCCAGGTATCCAGATCGAGATTGAAGTCGTAATGATCCATAATAAACTGTTTAAGACGCAGAATCCGTCGATAGGGATTCATCTTGTCAATTTTGGCAAACCACGGATCATCGCGCCATCGCCAGACCACGGGTGACATGATATTAGCCAACACCAGACTGTAAAGCAGGTCCGGATAGATGAAAATTTCCATATCGGAAAGCGTGATTGCCGAGGAGTATTTTTCCAATAGCTCGGGAGCAACAACAGGCGACTTCTGAGAAGTGTGGTTATTTATCGTTTTCATGGGCGCAACTGTACCCCGTCTACAGCGGATTGGCAACCCGCTTAACCAACCAAAGCGGTTAGAGTTCTGTGTTCATGATTGTCAGCGAATCAGGCTCTGTCACAACCGCAAAATCGAGCCTTGACGACATATGATTATTCACATAAGTTACGTAACGAATATTCTTTCTATATTTATGCATACAGGAGATTTTTGATTATGCACACACCCGAAATTGCCATCATCGGCGGATCAGCTGCCGGTCTCACCGCAGCGATCAACCTGAAAATGCGTTCTCCGGAGAAATCCGTTCTGGTCATTCGCAACGTCCGCAATACAGTTGTCCCCTGCGGCATCCCGTATATTTTCGGCACAATGAAAGCCGTTGAGAAAAACATTATCCCCGACAGCATGTTTGAACAGATGGGCATTCCCATTATCAATCAAAACGTCGCCAGCGTCGATGCGCAAGGCAAACGCATTGCCCTGCAAAACGGTGAACAGGTCAGTTACAGCAAACTGATCCTCGCCACGGGCTCAAAGCCGCTTCTGCCGGACATGCCGGGAATTTCCCTGAAAAATGTTCATGCGATCCGCAAAGACCCGGATTACCTTGAACAGTTATACTGTGCTTTTCGCCAGGCGCGCAACATTGTCGTCGTCGGTGGTGGCTTTATCGGCGTTGAAGTCACAGAACAACTGGCGCGTATGGATGAAACCCCACGCAAACTGACTCTCGTTGAAGCTCTGCCCCATTGCCTAATGCAGGCGGTTGAGGAGGAATTCTGCTGTGATGCCGAAAACCAGCTACGTAATGCCGGAATCATTCTCCAAACCGGTAGCAAAGTCGATGCGCTGGAAGGGGAAGACAGCGTCACGTCTGTCCGCCTGGCGAGTGGTGAGGTGCTTGATGCGGATCTGGTTCTCATCGGGCTCGGTGCGACGCCCAATATTGACCTGGCGCAGCAGATGGGATTGTCATGCACCCCCCGCGACGGCATTCTGGTGGATGAGTGGATGCAGACCAGCCTTCCTGATGTTTTTGCCGCTGGCGACTGCGCCAGCAAGTTTTCTCCGTTGACCAAACAGCCGTCGATGGTCCGACTCGGCTCTACGGCGTGCAGCGAAGGGATGATTGCCGCCAGCAACCTGTTTGGCCAGTGCCGGACCACGCCTGGTGCGGTTGGCGCTTTTGCAACCGTTGTCGGCTCGATCTGTATTGGCTCTGCCGGTTTTACCAGCCACGCCGCTCAACAACACGGTCTGGACATCTTAACCGGTGCAGCAGCAGGTCCAAATCGGCACCCAGCGCATCTGCCTGGTGGCATTGCGGATATGAAAGCCATTCTTCATTTTCGCAAAGAGGATGGCGTTCTGGTGGGCGGACACATCCGCGGCACTGATGCCACGGCAGAAATTGTCAACATTCTAGCGGTAGCAATTCAGGCGGGTCTGACAGCAGAACAGCTGGCAACGATGCAGTATGCGACCCACCCGCTGCTCACCGCGTCCCCTTCAGCCTATCAGATTATGATGGCCGCAGAGCAGGTCGCTATCCAGCGTGGCAATTAGCGCAGACGTTTCTCAAACGGCCTATGGCGAAAGCACCATTGCCCGGTCACGCGGAATCGGTTACCATTCTGTCGCCTGTTTTCCACAATGAAAACAGGCGACAGATGAATTCACTCTCTGCAGACAGACTAATGACTCCTCCAACGACACAACTGATAGACATGGCAGAATGGTCCCATCATTTTGCCGCAGAGATTCTGATCCCCGGTGATCTGGCTGTTGACCTGACGGCCGGTCGCGGCTACGACTGTCTGTTTCTATCCCGCTGCGTCGACAGTAATCACCATGGCTGTGTCCTGGCCTTTGACATCCAAGCCGAAGCCATTGACAGCACCTATGAGCGCCTGGAGACCAACGAAATCCGCGCCAGCCGTATCAGCCGACCACAACAGATCGAAGAATCCGGTGTTTTTCTGATCAACGCCAGCCACGAGCGACTCTCTCTGTTTCTGCCACGCCCTCCCAAAGTGATTCTTGGCAATCTTGGCTACCTGCCGGGTGGCGACCACACCATCACCACTCAGGCACACAGTTCGCTGCATATGCTCAAAGCCGCCCTCGAAGAGCTACAACCTCAAGGACGGCTTATTCTGGTGGTCTACACCGGTCACAGCGGAGCACCAGAAGAATCGACAGTGATCACCACGTATCTCAAACAGCTTCATCCCCGCCACTGGCATATCATCACCATGCGTCCCTTTCTCAGTGAAAGTGCTCCATACCTGCTGGTGGTGGAAAAAAGGCATCAGCCGAAAAGCGTTCGCGACAGATTGCTGGAGAAGCGCATCTCTCAGCCCGCGCAGTGATAACAGCCTCCACATCATCAACGATTTTATTACTGGACATGACGCGACCAAATAAGGTGAGATAGGCGGATGCGCGTTTCAACTCCCCCCCAACAGGGCACCGCTGAGGTGCCATCATGAAATCTCTGCACCGCCTGTGGCCATGGTTGCGTCCCTATCGCACCTCGCTGCTCATTGGCCTGTTCTGGGTTATCATCACCAACGGATTGATCCTGATGATTCCGCAAATGCTGCGTCTGGGCATTGCCGCTATCGAGCAGGGCCATTGGGCTGACGTGCAGTTTTATGCCGTCACCATGGTGGTGGTCACTCTGCTCGGCGGCGGCATTCGGGTCATCTCGCGCCTTCATTTTCTGCATGCCGGTCGCAAAGTCGAAGTAGACCTGCGCCAGGCCATGTTTCACCGCCTGCTTTATCAGCCGGGACCATTCTTTAATAATCATCGCATTGGCGATTTGATCTCCCGTTTTACCAATGACCTGACCAATGTGCGCATGGTTGCCGGGTTCGGTCTGGTGTCGTTGATCAATGCCGTGGTCGTCTACACCATTGCCATAAGCCTGATGGTGTGGATGTCTCCCACCCTGACAATCGCGGCGCTGGTGCCGTTCCCCATCATGCTGCTGGCCGTAAAAAAAATCAGCCGCCGCCTGCTGCTCTATTCGTCCCAAGTCCAGGAACGCCTTGGTGACATCAGTGATATGGTCGAGGAATCCGTCCGCGGCCAGCTCAGCTTGCGCAGCAGTGGTTTTCAACAGGTGCGCTGTCGCCAGTTTGATGCCCAAAATGACCATTACCTTGAAGCGGCGGTCGGCATGGCCCGCATGCGCTCACTGATGGGCCCGGTGATGAGTGTCGTCACACCGCTGGGCATTCTCATGGTGCTCTATTTCGGTGGCCGCCAGGTGATCGCCGGCACGCTGCAGCTTGGCGATATGGTCGCCTTCAATGCCTATCTGGTTCAGCTAACCATGCCGACCATGTTACTGGGCTGGATTCTTACCCTGATACAACGCGCCGCCGTCGGCATGGAACGCATCAGTTTGCTGCTCGACCTGACCGCTCCATCCATGGCCCTGCCGGAACCGGAAAAGATCCCACCCGAAGCGGACAAAGCGCCCCACATTCGTCTCAATGCCCTGACATTCGGCTATCACGCAGACAAGCCCGTGTTAAATGATCTGACCCTTGAGATCCCTTCCGGCACCACCATCGGCATCACCGGAGCCGTGGCCAGTGGCAAAAGCACCCTGCTCCATCTGTTGACCGGACGCTATCCCGTTCACTCTGGGCAGGTGTGGATCGACAATCAGGATCTGACCGACCTCGATGTGCAACGTCACAGCCAGCGGCTGTGTGCCGTGCTTCAGGAAGGAAAACTGTTCAGCGGCACCCTGGCCGAGAATTTCCGCTTTGCCGCCCCAAATCTGGAGGAGGATGCGCTGCACGAGGTCGCCCGAAAGGTCGCGCTGGAGAACGAAATCAATCAGTTCAGCAACGGCTTCGACACCCTGATCGGCGAAGGCGGCCTGACCCTGTCCGGCGGCCAGCGCCAGCGGGTTGGTGTCGGCCGCGCTCTGGCACGCAATCGCGGACTGTGGTTGCTCGATGACCCGTTCAGCCACTTGGACACAGTCACCGCCCGCAAGGTGTGGGACGAAGTCCGCCAAGCTCTGAAAGGACGCACGGTGTTGTTCGCTTCCAGCCGGGTGTCCATTCTGCAGGGCGCCGACCACATCCTTGTTCTTGATCAAGGGCGCATCCTTGAGCAGGGTGATCACACCTCTCTCATGGCGCAACACGGCGAATATGCCCGACTGATGGAACGCGAACAACTGCATCGCGAAATGGAGGGGCTATGAGACCGGTGCTTGGCGACGAAATCAAAGGCCGCCACTTCGACGGTCGCATTCTCAAGCGCTTTTTGCCGTTTGTCCGTCCCTATCGCCGTCTGGCTGTCACCAGCCTGGTGCTGCTGCCGTTTATCTCTCTGGTACGCATTGTGCCGCCATTGCTGATTAAAAAAGCGATTGATGAAAACATCCTGCCCGGCGACCTGACCGGCCTGCTGCCCATTGCCGGTCTGCTGATTGCCATCCTCTGCGTTGAAGGCTTACTGGTGTTCGGTCAATCGTGGTGTGTGCAGGTCGTGGGTCAATACATCATGGCTGACCTGCGCCGCGTCAGCTTTGCCAAACTGATGCGACTGCCGCGCTCCTGGTACGACTGGCAGCCATCAGGCCGCATCCTCACGCGTCTGACCAGCGACATTGAGCACGTCGGCGACCTGTTCGGTTCCGGCATTGTCTCAGCCATTGGTGATATTGCCACGCTGGTGATGATTTTCATCATCATGCTGACCATTAACGTGCCGCTATCGCTGGTGGCCTTTGCTGTGGTGCCGCTGATGATTGCGGTGATTGTCAGCCTGCGGCGGCCCATGCGCCGTGTGATGCGGCAGCTACGCGCCCGTCAGGCCACCCTCAACGCCTTTATTTCCGAACGCACCAGCGGCATTGCCGAAGTGCAGATTTTCAGCCAACAGCAGCGTAGTGACGACGAATTCGACACCTTGCAGGATAGCTACCGACACAGCGCCCTCAACTGGGTCACCCTGGAAGCGCTGTTCTACGCCAGCGTTCATATCTTTGGCAGTCTTGCGGTGGCCGCTATCCTGTGGAAGGGCGGCGGTGAAGTTATTCACCAGGCGGCGACCTTCGGTACGCTGGTGGCGTTTATCGAATACTCGCGTAAGTTTTTTATGCCGTTGACCGATCTGGCTTCCAAGTTTTCGGTGTTGCAAACCAGTAACGCGTCATTGGAACGGATCTTTGACCTGCTCGATCAGAACGATGAACCGCAGGGCGAGCGTCACGAGGCGCCCGGTAACGGTCGGGTCGAATTCGACAGCGTCAGCTTCGCCTATCAGGCGGACGAGCCGGTCCTCAAACAGGTCAGCTTCACCCTTGAGCCCGGCCAGCGTGTGGCCCTGGTTGGTGAAACCGGCAGCGGCAAAAGCACTCTGACGCAACTCCTGTTGGGCTTTTATGCCGCCGATCAGGGGCAGGTACGCCTTAACGGCTACGATGTGACCACCTTGGACAAAACCGTCCTGCGCCGCATGGTCGGCTGGGTGTCTCAGGAACCGTTTCTGTTTTCCGGCAGCGTGCGCGATAATCTTGATCCCCAGCACGCACTGGATGATGCGGCGCTTCTGCACGCCATTGAGGCCACCGGAGCCGGACAGGTGGTCAAACGACTGGGCGGTCTGGAAGGCAAACTGGTTGAACACGGCAAGAATCTGTCCAGCGGCGAGCGGCAACTGCTGTGTCTGGCCCGCGCACAGATCCTCAACCCGCCGGTGATCATTCTCGATGAGGCGACCAGCCATCTTGACGGCGATAGTGAAGAACTGGTCTATGCGGGCATGCGCACCGTGGCCGGTGGCCGCACCACGCTGATGATCGTTCACCATCTGCGCCTTGCCGCCGAGGCGGATCACATTGTCGTCCTCCACCAGGGCCGGGTCTGCGAGCAGGGCACTCATAAGCAACTGCTGGCGGCGGATGGCCGCTACGCGCACTTATGGCGCATCCAGCAACTTGAAGCCCAGAGCGAACACCACCGACCACAGGAATAAAACACAACAATGACACGCACTCCACGACAGCAAAAACCACAACGCCCGGCAGGCAAACCGGGCTTGATCGTCAGCCATTTCGGCGTGGCGGTGTTGGTGCGTTTTGACGACGGCGACGAGCAACCGGTCAAAGTCAAGCGCAACTCCGACCACGTTGTTGGTGATCGGGTGATGGTCACTGGCGAGCGGGTCACCTCCCTGCAACGCCGCAACGCCCTGCGCCGTCGTGATCCCTTCGGCAAAGTACGGACCCTGGCCGCCAATCTTGAACTGCTCGGCATTGTCGTTGCCGTGCGTCCGCAAACACCACCTGGTTTCATTGAGCGCGTCGTGGTCGCGGCCCGTGCCGCCGACATCGAGCCGCTGCTGATCGTCAACAAACAGGACCTGCCCGGCACCTGGGAATTTGATGCGTCACTGCATCGCGACTTTCCAGCCATGAGTCGTCTGGCCGTCAGCGCCAAGCAGGGCAGTGGGCTTGAAGAGCTGCGTCATGAACTGGCCGAGGCGGGGCGCAGCGCCCTGGTCGGCGTCTCCGGCAGTGGCAAAAGCTCGCTGCTCAATGCCCTGTGCCCCGGCATCGAGCTGGAAACCGGCGATCTCAACGAGGAGGATCACGGTCGCCATACCACCAGCGTCTCCACTCTGCTGCCCCTGCCCTCAGGTGGCGAGCTGGTCGATACCCCCGGCTTTCGAGACTTCGCCCCGGTGGATGTCAACAGTGAAGACCTGTCCCATTGGTTTCCGGGCGTGATGAGTGTTCTTGAAGAGCACCCCTGCCGTTTCCGCAACTGCCGCCATCGTCAGGAACCGGGCTGCAGTGTTAAACAGGCGGTCGATCAGGGCACTCTCAGCAACGAACGCTACCAGCTCTATCTGCAGACCCTTGAAGAACTGGAACAACTCGAAACCGCGCGCAATGAAGGGCGCAAAAATCCGTTTTTCCGCTAGGGGCTTTTGCCAATAAAAAACTGGGAATAGCCGTTCTAATTGACTATGATAGGCCAATCTGTTTTCGATCAACTCACCGTGTTTCGATCACTTGCGTGACAGGATTGCCATGTACAAAGACTATTTCGGTCTCAAAGACAAACCGTTCTCCATCGCACCGGACCCCCAATTTCTGTACATGAGTGAGCGCCATCGTGAAGCGCTGGCGCATTTGATCTACGGTCTGCAATCCGATGGCGGTTTCGTGCTGCTCACCGGTGAAGTCGGTACCGGCAAAACCACGGTCTGTCGCTGCCTGCTCGAACAGGTGCCTGAAGACGCTGAAATCGCCTTCGTCCTGAATCCGAAGGTCACGGCGGTGGAGCTGCTGGCGACCATTTGTGACGAACTGGGCATTCAGTATCCGCAAGACAATCAAAGCATCAAAGTCTTTGTCGACGGCATCAATCGCTACCTGCTCGACACCCATGCCAAAGGACGAAAGACGGTGCTGATCATCGACGAAGCGCAGAATCTTTCCGTTGATGTTCTCGAACAGATCCGTCTGCTGACCAATCTGGAAACCAACAAACAAAAGCTGCTTCAGGTCATTATGCTCGGCCAGCCGGAGCTCAAAACCATCCTCGAACGCCCGGAACTGCGTCAACTGGCCCAACGTATCACCGCCCGCTATCATCTTGAGCCGCTCTCACAACAGGAGATGGTCGGTTACATCAGCCACCGTCTTAAAGTCGCCGGAGTGGAACGGCCGTTGTTTCCGGCTGCGACCATCCGCCGACTCTACCGCCTCAGTGGTGGCGTACCACGTCTGATCAACCTACTGTGTGACCGCGCTCTGCTCGGCGCTTACGTGAAGGAACAAAATACGGTCAGTCGTCAACTGATGACGGCGACGGCCCGCGAAGTGTTTGGTGACCCATCGGCAGAGGCCAAAAAACAACAATCCAATCTGCGTTGGAACTGGATTCTCGGCACACTGGCGGTTATCAGTGTTGCCGTTGTCGTGGCAACCGCTTGGCACCCCGGCCAACCCGACACACAAGTCACTACCCAGCCGATCCCCCCGGCGCAAGTCGCCGAGCCGACCGTCATCCAGCTTCCGGTCGTGACCACAACAGCTCCGGAGGCTCCGGTGGCAAAAACAGAGGCTTTGTCCTGGCCCGAGGAACTGCCGCTGGACAAGAGCCGACCCATGGCCTATCAGGCCCTGTTCCGCCTGTGGGGAAAAGACTATCAGCCGGAACAGATGCTCGCCGGTGAATTTGCCCTGCAACAGGGTTTACGCCTGCTTTCAAAACGCGGCAGTCTCGGCAGTCTGCGTCAGTTGAACCGACCCGCGGTTCTGACGTTGCAAAATCAGCATGGCCAGCGCTTTTATGCCACGCTATCGGCTCTCAATGCCGATGTCGCGACCTTTGTCATTGGTGACCAGATCCGAACCGTCGCCACCAGCGATCTGATGGAACAATGGTATGGTGAGTTTGCCCTGCTGTGGCAACCGCCCAATACCTACACTGGTGCCATTCAACCCGGGGAGGGCGGTCCCTTGGTCTTGTGGCTGGAACAACAACTGGCGCACCTGATGCAGCGTGAACCACGACCGGATGCCACCTTGCGTCTGAACGGGATGCTGCTCGATGAGCTGCAACAGTTTCAGCAATCCGAAGGTCTGGCCGCTGACGGCATCATCGGACCGATCACCCTGATTCACCTCAATAATCATCTAGCCGGTCAGCACCCGCAGTTGACGGCACCGACGGAGGGCTAACCGACCATGTCTTTCATTCTCGAAGCCCTGAAAAAATCAGAAAAAAATCGTCAGGAAAACACCACGCCAACACTGGACAGTCAACACGACACGCCTCCGTCTGCCCCACAGAAGCGCGCCGTCTGGCCAATCGTCCTGGTTGCCGTTCTCGTGATTAACGCCGGAATTTTATTGTGGTTGTTCGGCCCGTGGCACAGCAACGACGAAAAGCCCCTGGCCAGCAGTGCGACACCAGCCGATCAAAAGACCAGCACAGCAAAGACTGCCGCAGTTCAACCGGTAGCACCGGTCACTCCACCCGTGCCACCGTCAAATGCACCAACAACCTCAGCACCGGCAATACCGGCTCAGGTTATGCCGGAGCCTCAGGTTGCTGAAGAGCCATTGCCAGCCGTTGCAGCTGATGCGCCAGTCGTACAAACCACTGTCAGCCAGCAACGTGTTGACGAGGTTCCCCTTACCCCCCCGGAACCAGCCGTCACCACAGCAGCCCCTCAAGTGCCCATACCAGCGGTTGCGCCGCCAGCACCACAGCAGGCCGTGACACCACAACCTGCCCGAATCGTTCAGCCGGTCCAGGCACCTCAGCCACCGGCCCGCAAGGTGCTGGCGTTAACGCAGTTGCCCGGCAATATGCAACAGCAACTCCCGCGGCTGCACATGTCGGTTCATGCGTTTACTGGAGATCAAAACACCAGCCTGATCCGCCTCAATGATCGCATCATGCGTGCCGGCAGCTATCTGGATGATCGCTACCGTCTTGAAGAAATCACGTCAGAAGGTGCGATCTTCAGTTATCAGGGCTACTATTTTCTCGTTCCGCGCCGCGGCGCCTGAACGCTTCCGCACTGAGGAAATTGTCGGATCAGCAACAAAGATTCGTCCTTGTCCCATATTCTGCAACAGACTTAACATTTCTGTACCGGGTGCCGATAAAGACATGAGCCATCATTGATGATTCTGTCCCTCCACGAAAGGAGCACACGATGAGACATCTCGGTGCCCTCCTGGTGCTGTTTATCGTTCTGGTCTTCTCCGCTCCGGCACAGGCCAACTGGTCCGGCTGGCAGGAATACACCACCATCACAACGCAGGAAAAGCCATTCATCACCCTTGAAGTGCGCACGTTTTATTCTTCAAGTTTTCCTCCTCGGGTTCAGTGGCGCGCTACCAACCGCTCTGAACAAGCGGTCTACTGCTCAGAAATCGGCAGGCAGGTCTACATTCTCACCAGTGGGCGAAAAGTGATCAAGCCACCCAAGGGCTGCCGTACCATGGCCCCGGGTGAAACCACCGTCTTCGCCAATGAGATCATCGGCAACAAAGGACAACAGATCGCCAAGATCTCCATGGACATGTTCAGTTTTGATCTCGAGCAAGGTAAACGTAACCGGCAGCAGGTGCCGTTATAATTTCTATTTTTTCCTGTTGACCCGTCTACGGCTTCACACTTTAGATTGATGTGACGTTGTGGCCACGACGTGATTTTTCACCATCTTTCAACAAGGAGAAAACATCATGGCTTCACACATCACCAAGGAACAATGGATCGCCCTGCTTAAAGAACTTGGTTTAACCGACAAGGATCTGCAACGCTGGCATCAGCTGTTTGAACAACGCCACCCGCTCGCGCATCAGTCGTTCCTCAGCTGGCTGGGGCTGGCCGAAGAGGAAATCGCTACGATCCGTCAACAAAGCTGTTAACCCTCTTTCCTGCGGCTGGTCCTGTGCGGCCAGCCGCCCGGATGGCACCATGTCCTACACCATCTCTCAACTGGCCAAACGCCACCACCTGTCTCGCAGCACCCTGCTCTATTATGAGCGGATCGGCCTGCTTCATGCCCAGCGTGCCGCCAACGGCTACCGCAGCTATGGTCCGGCGGACGACCAACGCCTGGAACGGATCTGCCGCTATCGCGAGGCCGGTTTGCCGCTGGAGGAAATTCAAACCCTGCTGGACGAGCCCCACGCTCCAGCTCAGGAGTTGCTGGAAAAACGCTTACGTCAAATCAACGAAGACATTGTACGACTACGCCAGCAGCAGCACGAAATCACCCGTTTGCTGGCAGCTATGGCCCACCAACCCAGCATTGCCGTCGTCACCAAAAATCAGTGGGTCGAAATGCTCGCCGCCGCCGGTATGGATGAAGCCGCCATGCAACGCTGGCATGCGGCCTTTGAACACCGCTCGCCCCAGGCCCACGAAGATTTTCTCCGTTCTCTGGGACTCGATGCCCAGGAAGTCACTCACATCCGCAACCAATCCCAGAGCGCTTGGTAATTCGGCTGAACACGATTTCCGTTTACCGGCCACAACCACCATGGTATGTGTCGAAGTCACGGTTTCCTCGACTGCACGGAGTCACGCTATGGAAGAGTATCTGGCACAGACAAGCATCATCAATTTTCACCATCCGGCTATTCAGGCCAAGGCCGCCGCGTTGCGCGTAGCCGACGATCAACAGCAGACCGCCAAAAACTGCTTTGAATTTGTCCGCGACGCCATCAAACACAGCTGGGATTACCGTCTGAATCCGGTCACCTGCATTGCTTCGGAGGTGCTGGAGCACGGCACCGGCTACTGCTATGCCAAGAGCCATCTGCTCGCGGCGCTGCTGCGCGCCAACGGTATTCCGGCAGCCCTATGCTACCAACGCCTGATCCTTGATGAAACACAACAGCCACCATCGTTTTGTCTGCATGGTTTGACTTCGGTATGGTTAGACGACTACGGCTGGTATCGAATCGACCCGCGCGGCAACAAGCCCGGTGTGAATGCCCAGTTCTGTCCGCCCGTCGAGCAACTGGCCTTTCCCACCATTGCCGGTGGTGAATACGACCTACCAGAGCGTCATGCCGAACCGCTGCCTCAGGTGGTGAAGGTATTGACCACCGGCTACCCAACGGTCGAAGAGGTCTTTCACAACCTTCCCGATGTTGAGTAAGGCCATTGACCGCGCACCCCGAACCTGCTACTCTGCCCGCTATGAAAACACAAACGATGACATTACAGCGATGGTGGTGGCGTTCAGCCTTTATGGACTGATCGCGTGCCTTTCGCTTTTTTGACATCACAGACTGCGCCGGGCACGGCGCGGCAACATTGAAAATCACACAAGCCGCGATGATCGTATCGCGGCTTGTTTTGTTTTTGGACCTTTTTACGTAACGATAACCTTAACTTTCAGCACAAGGACAACACCATGCGCATTCTTTCCGGTATCCAGCCGTCGGGTTCCCTGCACTTGGGTAACTACTTCGGCATGATGAAAAAAATGATCGACTATCAGGAACAGGGCGAACTGTTTTGCTTCATTGCCAACTACCACGCCATGACCAGCGTTTCCGATGGCAAGGCTCTGGCCACCGGCACCCTGGAAGCGGCGGCCAACTTTCTCGCCCTAGGCATGGACCCGGAGCGCAGCACCTTCTGGGTGCAGTCCGACGTGCCCGAAGTGCAGGAGCTGGCCTGGTTTCTGTCCAACTTCACCCCCATGGGGCTGCTAGAACGCTGCCACAGCTACAAGGATAAAATCGCCAAAGGCATTGCCGCCAACCACGGCCTGTTCGCCTATCCGGTACTGATGAGCGCCGACATTCTGCTGTTCAACAGCGACAAGGTGCCGGTCGGTAAGGATCAGAAACAACACGTCGAAGTCACCCGCGACATCGCCATCAAGGTCAACAACGTCTATGGCGAGATCTTCACCGTGCCCGAGCCGGACATCGACGATGACGTGGCCACGGTTCCCGGCCTCGACGGTCAGAAGATGAGCAAAAGCTACGGCAACACTATCGACCTGTTCCAGAACGAAAAGCAGCTGCGCAAGCAGATCATGCGCATCGTCACCGACCCGACCCCGGTGGAAGATCCCAAAGATCCGGACAAGTGCAACGTGTTCCAGATCTACCGCCTGTTCCTCGACAAAGAGCAGCAGGAGGCGCTGCGCCAGCGCTACCTGGCCGGTGGTCTCGGCTACGGCGACGTAAAACAGGAACTGTTCGAGACGGTGCGCGATTACTTCACCCCGTTCACCGAACGACGTAACGCGATTCTCGAAGACAAGGAAACTCTGCACAAGACCTTGGAACTTGGTGCGCAAAAGGCACGTTATGCTGCCTCTAAAGTGATGCGCAAGGTGCGTAAGAAATCGGGGATTGCTTACTAGAAAATTCAGCAAACCAAGATGTAAAAGCGGGAAATCAATGATTTGATTTCCCGCTTTTTAGTTCAAAACCTTTTTTAGCCTCACGATAAATTCCTCGATGACTTCGCGATGAAGTCAAAAAAATTGGAGTTCACATCGTGGCCGTTATCCGATCTGATCGTGAAGTTATCGAGAAGCAAATGATGTGTTTCTCCTCAAAGCCTATGGTCACCTTTCATCACCACCTCAAAATACAAATTCAAATATCTATTCATAAATTTCCACAAGAAATAAATAACTACTTGATTTATAGAATATAGACAGATAATCTTTTATTCATAAATCTATTCACGAAGAAAAATAAATGACACAGAGCGAACAAGACAGCCGTCTCAAAACAATACTGAGCTCGGGCGCGAAGGACGCCGCTGAATTACTGCAGCAACTCGGCGTCAGCCAACCAACGCTATCGCGCCTCATTCAGCGTAATCGCCACCAGGTTGTGAGGTTGGGGCAGGCACGTGCTACCCGTTACGCACTGGCGCGCCCGATGGGCGATTTAGGGCACGTCATTCCCATTTACCAGGTACAGCCCAGTGGCGATGTCAGCAAGTATGGAACACTATCCACTCTGGCGAATAGACAATATTACTGGCAGCCGACGGAAGAGCGCGGACAACTCTACAACCACCTACCCTGGTTCATTGAGAATCTGCGCCCGGAAGGTTTTCTAGGTCACGCCTTTGCCAGACGATGTCAGGCGCTTAACCTCCCCGAGCGCCTTAACGACTGGTCAGATCACCACCTTCTCCTTGCACTAGCCCAGGGCGGTTCAGATTTGCCAGGAAATCTGATTGTCGGTGAAACAGCCCTTGCTGCCTACCTGGGCACACAAGGGAAACCGACAATCAGGATTAAATCCATTGACCGAGAAGTACGTTACCCGCAATTGGCGGATAAAGCCATGGCAGGCGATCCGCCGGGGTCTTCCGCAGGTGGCGAACAACCGAAATTCTGCATCTGCATTGACAACGAGGCCCCAGGTCAGGTGTTAGTTAAATTCACGCCCCCTACCCACACCATCGAAGGACAACGCTGGGCTGATTTGCTCGTTTGCGAGCACCTTGCTTTGCAAACGATCACTGAGGCTGGACACCCGGCAGCACAGAGCCAGCTGTTTTTTTTCGGTACACGAGCCTTTCTGGAAGTCCAACGTTTTGACCGTATCGGCACCATTGGTCGAAAAGGAATAACGCATTTGGGCATACTGGAAGATGAATTCAGCGGTGACTCACGGGACCGCTGGCATTTATCGGCTTTGAGGTTAAACAGCGCAGAGCTCATCATCAATGATGATGTCGAACATGTTTGCTGGCTGGAAGCATTTGGCAGACTCATTGCCAACACGGATCGCCATTTTGGCAACATCTCGTTCTTCACAGACGCTCTACCTTTTCGTCTCTGCCCGGCCTATGACATGCTACCAATGCATTACCGCCCAGCAACATCTGGCGAACTCATCGACCGACCTTACGATCTGCCAACTCCCGATGCGAAGCTCTTTCCATATTGGGCTGACGCGACACTTTGGGCGATCACATTTTGGAGCAACGTAAGCAGCGATCCTAGAATTTCAGCAGGTTTTCAAACTATTGCCCAACAACAATTGGAGCAGCTTTCAGAGAAAAACACCACTGGCCCTCGATTGCTTTCTTAAGCAGAAAATGCGACGAAAATACAAAAGCGGGAAATCAATGATTTGATTTCCCGCTTTTTCGTTTAAAACCTTTTTAGCCTCGCGATAAATTCCTCGATGACTTCCCGATGAAGTCAAAAAAATGGGGTTCACATCGTGGCCTTTATCCGATTTGATCATGAGGTTATCGCGAGGCAAAAGGGTTATCAATTCATCTTGCGAATCCGCACCTCGATCTCGCTATCCCCTTTCAACAGTTCCACAATTTCCGCGGTGTCCGTTTCACCGTAATGATACGGATAGAGCACTGCCGGTTTAAATAAGCGCGCCGCATTCGCCACCATGGCCGGGGTCATGGTGTAAGGCAGATTCATCGGCAGAAACGCCACGGCGATATCTTTCAACTCCTTCATTTCAACAATATCTTCGGTATCACCACCGATATAGATTTTCGTGTCGCCAAATGTCAGCACATAACCGTTGCCACGACCTTTCGGATGATACGGCTCACCGGGGCTGCGCATGTGAACGTTGTTGTACGCCGGGACCGCTGCGATGGTGATCCCTTTCACCTGTTGCACATCGCCGTTGTGCATGACGATACCGCCGCTCACCTGCTCGGCGCACACATCGGTCAGCACCACCGTAGTCTCCGGTGTTCGAATCGCTTCGACCGCCTTGGTGTCCAGATGATCACGATGTTCATGGGTAATGAGAATCAGATCCGCTTTGGGCAGTTGGCTGTAGTCCGCAAGCTGTGTCCATGGGTCGATGTGAATAGTTTGACCGGCAAAGGTCAGCATCAGCGTGGCATGGCCGATAAAGGTGATCTCTACCGGCCCGGCATTGGTGTCAATGGTATCGCGTTCAAACTCCTGTGCCGTAGCTGTCCAGCTGAACAGACAGCACAACAGGAGCGTCAGAAACATGCGTGTTTTCATGATAGTGATCCTTTCGCAAGAGGGACACTGCAAGCATAACAGATCTCAACACCGTTTGAATTGTGTTACTCGCTACCATCCGCGCAAATGGCTGCTATTATTATTGTTACTGCACCATAGAAAAATAATCTTTTCGGGAGAGATGTCATGAACAGCCGCTTTATTTTCAGTTGGAAAACCCTGCAACGCACCTGGAGCGACTGGCGCGGCAGCGATGGGTTGCCCGGTATCTCACCGGACCTGCCGGAGGATGAACGAGACACCGTCGTCACCCTGTTGAACGAATGTGTTGCCGCCCGCCATGGCGCGGTCACCGCGCGCCAACATGCCGCCGGTATCGGTGAACTGTACCTGACCCTCAATCCTACCGGCAGACGCCATTTTCTCGAAATTCTCGCCGATCAATTTGCCGTTGATCAAGATCGCGTGCGCGAGGTATCCCACCGCTTGGCACACAGCGACGATGAAGAAACCTTTCGTCAGCAGGTGCTGGAGTTACGCGAGGCGCTGATTTCGCCGCGCCAGCAACTGCTGCAACAGTTCAATGCTCTGCCCCAAGGGGTAAAATTTCTCATCGACATGCGCGCCGAATTGTTGGGATTTCTCCACGACTCCCCCAACCTCAAACGGCTCGACTACGATCTGCAACAGCTCCTCGCCACCTGGTTTGACGTCGGCTTCCTGCGCGTCACCCAGCTCGACTGGCAAAGCCCGGCCGCCCTGCTCGAAAAACTCATGGCCTACGAAGCTGTCCACGCCATCAGCTCCTGGCGAGACATGCGCCACCGCCTCGAATGGGATCGCCAGTGTTATGCCTTTTTTCACCCGGTGCTGCCCGGCGAGCCGCTGATCTTTATCGAGGTGGCGCTGGTCCAAGGGCTGGCCTCCAGCATCCAGAGCCTGCTTGATGATCAGCGTGAAGATGTTGATCCGCACCAAGCTGACACCGCGATTTTCTACTCCATCTCCAATGCCCAGAGCGGGCTCAAGGGGATCAGCTTCGGGCCGTTTCTGATCAAGAAAGTGGTCGATTCTCTCAGCCACAGCCTGCCCAACCTCAAGACCTTTTCCACGCTGTCGCCCATCCCCGGCTTCCGGCGTTGGCTGGAAAAACGGCTGGCGGAAAACGGCTCACAACAGGATAAAGATTCTTTCGCCACCGTGTTGGCCGAAGCCGCCCAGCTGCTTGGCGTCGAACCTACGTTGGCGAATGTCATTGATGATCCACGTTGGATGGAAAATTCAGAAGTTTGCGATCTACTCAAAGAGCCGCTGCTTACCCTGTGCGCCCGCTACCTGCACGAACGCCGCGAACGCGACAGCGCGCCCCTCGATCCCGTGGCTCGCTTCCATCTCGGCAACGGTGCGCGGATTGAGCAGCTCAACTGGCTGGGGGATGTGTCCAGCAAGGGGATGCGTGAATCCTGCGGCCTGATGGTCAATTACCTGTATGCGCTGGATGACATCAAGGACAACATTGAGGCCTATTCACAGGAAAAACAGATTGCCGCCGCCCCGCGTATCCGCAAGCTGCTCAACGAGCAGGAGGCAAAACAGGGGCCGTTGTCCGGCCTGCGAAGATGGGGTAATCGTAAGGGTAAAGGGTAAACCACGGAGTCACGGGGACACGGAGAAAAGCAAAGCGGGGAATCAAATTCTTGATTCCCCGCTTGTTTATTCAAGGTGGTGGGCAACTTTCCTTTATGTCTTGTGCAAAATATGGCAATTCAAGACCTGCCCCAAACTCGGTTAATTGCCTTGTTATGAATCATTTTTGCTCTGACTCTAGGAATGCTCTACCTACATCCTCTTGAAATTCATCAGATATTTTTATGATCACAATATGATCCAATGTTGGTTGAAGCATCAAAAGAGTACAGGTGATTTGACTTAGGCTAATTGCTGTTGCATGGGCGGGGTCCGTCATTCCTGAATTACTTTGCCCAACCAGTAGGATATCCTCTTTTGCCTCACACAGTCCCAGGCGGTTTCTCATCCCTTTAGACCCCGCATGTATATTTTGGCTAGCCCACTTGTAGTAGGGACGCATGTGATCTAAGCCGACATCTTTTTCTATTGCTGTAAAACTCACTCGCCTGTGATTGGGAAACAAGTATGAAGCCCAACCATAATGGTCGCCAAATTTCTTTCCGTAACGTGCAATCAGTTCGTCATATTTTACTTTACAGCTATCTATCACTTCTTGGGAGGCTGCCTTTTCCTGAAGACGATCTTCGTATTTTTTGTGTTCAACCATTCCATCATAAGAATCAACAATGTCATGAAAATAGAATCTCTCAGCGCAATCCTGACCGTATTTAGCTATAAACATTGCTGTCACATTCACTTCGTGGAGTGCTCGCCATCTTGCATGAGCGGCGTCAGCAAATCCGGACTTTAGGAGGCTCAAAACCTCCTGAGCGATATGGCAAGCTCTTGCATGATGCCTAACGACGATATCAAACACTAAATCATTTCCATCTACTGCAGTTGGGCGATAGGAAGAGTTAAACTCTTCTCCTGACTCTGTACAAATAACAATGTGGGTTTCTAGTAAATCAAACGCCTTAGCCCAACGCTTTAAATTACGTTTTTCGAAGCCTCTAGCTAGTTTCCTCCGCTCCTTAAGCATCTTCTTTGCAGATTTAACAAGCGTGTTTTTTATTAGCCGAACCGCTTCAGGCGTAACGTCAGCTATTATCTGCGCAATGTCTATTTCTTCTGCTATTTCCGGATTTTCCTCAATCATTTTATTGAGTGTCGTCAAAAAACTTTGATGTAAATCTTCCACTCAACTTCCCTTAGGATTCATAACGCCCGGGCTCAGGGGCGCGCAGCGAAGCGGAGCGTCCCTTGGAGCCCATTGTTAGCGCTTTGGTTTTCACATTGACAGCCTAAATCTCTCTATTGACTGACCAATAACCTTCTCAGGTTCACCGCCGGCTGATTTGGCTAAGAGCATTGCCTCTAGATCATCATCGTTCAGTACCAAGATCATTTTTTGATTAGCCATCCACTGTTCTCTAATGGTCAATTGAGCGCTTGCGCTTGCACCAACTCTCGGAGCGTAAAAGGGGACAGGCTAGTTTTCTGCGTTCTCAGAGGTAAACACAAAGGAGAAATACCCGATAGCGGAACTCGCGCACTCTTGCATCTAACTTCCATCATGCTTGAATTATCGAAAAGTATCCTGTCCCCTTTTACCCTTTTGTTCCAAAAAGTACAAAATAGGCCACACCAGACAATGCATATGACGATAGCAGGACTGTTGTTTGTATTTTGTTTGAAAGCGATACATAGGGCTTGGTTACGAAATAGTAAAGACCTAAAGCCATTGCAGCACCGATAATTGAATTTAGAGTGCCGCTGTTAAGCCCTAAGGGAGCACGTACAAATATGAAAAAAATAAAGAGCAAAACAAACAAACCTACATAGGTCAAAGATTGTCTGACACGTAACATAACTTCATATGCTCCTAACGGTCTTGCATGAGTGGTTGCCGGAACGCGCTAGCGTTTTGGCAATCCGCCTCGATGCTTTGATTAGCTTGCCTTTATAGTGGTTAACTTGTTTTGTAATTCGTTGAACAACTTGCCTGTTTTTTTAAAATTAACAATTACAAACAAACCTAGGATATTGAGACGAACCACTGACAGAAAAAAGGTCTCTCTCTTTGAAACAAGTTTTATCATTCGACCCAAACCATTTAGGCGAAACATTTCAACTGAATTACAAGATGAAAGATCAATTATTCTCGGAGCAGTGCCTTCAATTTTGATCTGCTCGTTTGTAATAGACAGTACACCCGACTGAACTTTAGTTTTCAGGTTAATCTCATCGCCTATGTGATAGATGCCCTTAAATTTCATTTTTCACTCACAAGCTAACGTTTGCATCACTGATCGCTTAAAGCGCGCAGCGCTGTAAGCAATTAGAGTGAATGTGTTCTACTATTTGCAGAACGGAGCATAAAGTTCATGCCCTGTGAGTTCATTCCGTCTTTTCTCGAAGTCAATTGCATCAAGGGCTTTCTGCCACGCGTGGAAAGCGGTGCCGAAGTGAGACGGAGGGGTGCATAGAAACTTGATATGAATCGGTGCATCTTCAGGAAGCATAAGATTCATAGGTAAGTTGTCGAGGTATGCAAGGATTTCGTTGCTGGCAGAATAGTCTTCTTCCCAATCTTCGAACTCTGTCGATCCAGGGACATAGATGTTCTCAGCCCAGTGCCACAACTCCACTGACGTCAATTCTCCTTGATGCCAAGCCTCAAGCTTACGGACAAGGTCCAAACGGGTTACGAGTTTTCCGTTCATGTGATTTCCTTGCCGCACAACAGTGTTGACAGGTGGAAAATTTTCTATCTATCACACTCTATAGGATGGACTATTTTTCACTTATTGAGATATTTAACGCTAAACATGGAAACCAATTTTCCATGTTTGCCATTTCAATATTGTCCATTTATCACGACATTATGAAGCAAAGGTGGAAAACACCACAGACCGGGCATCAGCCTCGGCCTCACCAAAATCCAACTTACTTAAACCACAATTAATAATCAAGGCTTTATCTGAAAGAATCGAGAAAGGTTAATAGATTGGCATTGCGCGTTGAAACGGACATACACCACTCCAAACCGCCATCACCAAAACCAGAGCATGTTGAGCAGCCCGGAGATCAGCCACATCAGCACCATATAGTTCAGATGCATTTTCAATACGGTGCTGCTGGGCACGTGATAGCGACCGACAATGGCTAAGCCGACTCCTGACAACGGACTGGCTCCCGTAGAAATGCCCCACACCGTGAGATAGAGAAAGGCGAGCTGGCTGGGATTGGCGACGACAGGCGCCAGAAATGGGCTGACCAGCGCGATGCTGACCACCGGATGGATGCCGAACAGCGCGACAATCATCATTACCCCGCTGCAGACGAGGAACAGCAGGGGGGAAAACCGCGAAATTTCAAACGAGAGAAGTTCTGGATAGCTGGCAATAAGCGAAGAGATGCCGGTTGAGAAAACGCCTGCGGTGAGAAACAGGGCGAACTGACTGGAGATATTAGCCAAACGGGTTTCCACATAGTCTCTGGTTTTACCCAGGCGGGGCCGTTCACGCATAAACAGCAGAGCGCCGATGGGCGCCATGATGGTGATAATGGTGAGAATGCTGACGGAGTGAATCAAGGCATGGCCGACGAGCACGGCGACGGCTAGCGCGAAAGGGATAAAGAGACTTTCCACGCTTAAAGGATACCCTTCAAAGTCTTCGCCGCTTTGGCGCAGGGCGTCGAAAAAGCTGATGGCAAACATGGGCAGCGTCATGATCAGCCCTGGCACCACCGTATGCCGCCACTCGGAGCCGGGCGCGTAGGTCATGGCCACGCCGATGGCCACGAAAAACGGCGACCAGAAGGCGGCGGAGCAGAAGCTGCGCATCATCACCTGGGCCTGGGCGGGCTTTAACTTCCCATGACGCGCCAGGCGGTCGCCGACGACAAAGATAATGGAGATATTGATCACCGAGGCAAGCAAGTGGCTGGTGAGCAGTGTTGACAAAATGCCCTTCCCGCCACGCGGATGCGTGCTGTCGGCAACCAGAGGATTGGTGAGGGAGAGAAACGACACCGCAACAAACATCGACAGCAGCGGCAGATTTTTGCCCAGCAGTGCTACCGTGTCGATGGCGGTTCCTTTGACCAATGACCAGCCGATAAGAATCAGCCCTGCCGCAAGCAACGTTGAAGACTGCTGCCGGGCTGACCGGCTGAGCTGCGGCCAGCAGATGATCATCGCCAGCCAGGCCAATACGGCGGCGACAAGTGTGAGTGGAAATTTCAGACTCAGCAGGTAGGTAAAGGCGCTGGCACTGATCAACCAGCCGACAGCAGCGGTTCTAACGGTTGACCTGTTCACAATGTTTTGAGATTCCTTCGCCATGAAGCCGCGTTTCTTTCGTGGTCAGTCTCTAACGATATCCTGAAAAATCTCGACCCGACATGTAGTGGGTCAAAATTTTTTTTGCCACAGACAAGAGCGGATACATCCAAGACAACTTCTTTTCGTTTTTAGCTTCGCGATGACCTCCCGATAAATTCGGATAAAATCCACGATAAAGACCTAAAGACAAAAGCCTTGATCTAAGTAGTTATCCGAACTTGTCGTGGCCTTTATCTTGAGGCTAATTTAGTGATTTTGGCTTTTAGATGACAGAATGTCTTAGCTTTATCTGCCGTTATCTGCATTTGTCTGTGGCAAAAAAAGAACCTGGACGTTACAGCTCGGCCCTCTCCGCCCGCTCCTTCAACGCTTGATTCATCAGCTCAAAACCGGCGCGAGTACCTTGATCCAGAGAGCGCCACATCAATGGCACCAGTATCCCTTTAAACTGTTCTTTCTGAATCAGACGACAGCCCCCTTCGTGGGGTGTGAGTATGAAACTGTGCTCGCCTTCGAAAAGGGCAGAGACTAAAAAGCGCCCGAGCCAGCGAAACTCCTCATTTTCCGTCGCCGCCAGGACCACCGGTTTAAACGCCATCGCCTTGCCGCCGGGCGGCGAGACGTTCACCTCTAGCGTTTCGCCAACGGCAGCGTTGCCGTGGATGTGGGTAATAAAAGGGTTCCATTCGGGGTAGCTGTCAAAATCGGTCAGAATCGACCAGACGGTTTCGGGTCGTGCGTTGATGTGTATTTCTGTTTCCAGCAGTCTCATGCCTCGGCCTTCGTCGGGAGCTCAGCGATAAAAAAGATTTGTCTAACTTAGACAGTTCCCCCAATATTGACAAGGCTTTTAGCTTCGCGATGCCTTCCCGATAACATCGGATAAAATCCGCGATAAAAATCTAAAGGCAACGGCCTTGATTTAAGTAGTTATCCGAACTTATCGAGGCCTTTATCGTGAGGCTAATTTTGCACTTTTAGATGACAAAAGGTCCGAGCCTTGTCCACCGTTGTCTGCCCTTGTCTGTGGCTAATTTACGTCCCGCAAAATGTCTGATAAAAACGGTCACCATCGGCCGGCGGATCTTGAAACTCCGCAGTATGTTCCTGTTCTTCATAAGGCGCGCGCAACACCTGGAGAAACGTCTCCGTCAGCGTCGTCTTGCCGGTCTGCTCACATTCGCGAATCGCCGCTTCGACATGATGGTTTCTCGGAATCACCACTGGATTGGACTGGCGCATCCGTTGTTGCACGGTAAGCGCAGCATCCCCCTGCTCCTGCAGCCGCGTTTGCCAGCGCTCAAACCACGGGCCAAGGTCTTTCTTCAACCGTTCGTCGGCCTCGTCGTTGACTACCGATTGGGGCAGGCGGTTAAAAATCAGAGTGTAATCCAGCGCTTGATCTTCAAGTCGCTGCAACACGCCGACGATCAACTCTTTATCCTCACCGCCGCAGGCAACCAAACCAAGTTTCTTGGCCATCATGGCCAGAAAAGCATCTTCAAACCGTTTGGGAATCGCCTCGATAATCGGTTCAACCCAGGTCATGGCCTGACGCGGCTCGTCATCGATCAGCGGCAACAGGCACTCGGCGAAACGAGCCATATTCCACTGGAGGATTTTCGGTTGATTGCCGAAGGCATAGCGGCCAAAGGTGTCGATGGAGCTGTACACCGTCTGCGGATCGTAAATGCCGAGCATGGCGCATGGGCCAAAATCAATGGTTTCACCGGACAGTGCCGTATTGTCGGTATTCATCACGCCATGAATAAAACCGACGCGCATCCATTCAACGATCAAGCGGATCTGCCGGGCCACCACCTGCTCAAGCAGCGCAACAAAGCGCTGCGGCCCGTCACCTTGCACGTGCGGGTAATGACGCTCGATGGCGTAGTTGGCCAGTTTAAGCAATGCCGCAACATCGCGCCGCGCCGCAAAATATTCAAACGTGCCAACCCGCAAATGACTTGACGCCACCCGCGTGACCACCGCCCCCGGCTGAGGCGTCTCCCGAGACACGTTTTCCCCTGTGGTCACAACAGCCAGACACCGCGATGTCGGCACCCGCAACGCATGCAGCGCCTCGCTCATGATAAACTCGCGCACCGCCGGGCCAAGCGCGCAGCGACCGTCGCCATTACGGGAATATCGGGTTTGACCGGAACCTTTCAACTGAATATCGCGCCGGACACCGTCCTGATCAATCACCTCGCCCAGCAGATGGGCACGACCATCGCCAAGCTGCGGAACAAAATAGCCGAATTGATGTCCGGCATAAGCGAGTGCAATGGGTTGCACGTTGGGAAGGAGACGATTACCGGAAAAAATTTCGGCAACCGTAGTTGGATCAGTCGTTAACGTCGGTGGCAGCCCAAGATCTTCGGCCAGGGCCTGATTCCACAACAACAGCTGCGGAGCAGCGACAGTGGTCGGACGTGTTTTTTCATAAAAACCTTCGCCCAGCTCCAGATAAGAATTGAAAAGTTCCATGGCCACCTCCGCAAAGCACTGCCTCATAACAGACACTGTACACCAGCGCGGTCGCGATTGGCCACCTTTCGGCGGTTCATTCAGCAGATGTCACGCCCAAGGCGATTCATGGCCAGCTGCAGCTCATCACACAAGTGAGACGACTGGCCGCAGGTGGACAACACATAACGCGCCGTCGCGTAGATCCGATTCCAGCGTGGACGGCAGGGAAAAGAGGTCTCACTCAAATAGCGATCCAGTGTTTGAGTCCGCAGATAACCACCTGCGTCTTCATATACGTTCCACAGCCGCGACTCAAACGCCAGACTTGTGCGATCTCCATTCGTCGCTTCGCGCCAACAGGCCAGACTCAGCTGCATCACCAACATACCTAGGCGACAGCGCTCATCCTCGACAGTTACGGACGAGTGATTAGCCATGGCTCCCCCATGGCGCTTAAAACTCAAAGCTGCCTCCTGCTCGAACCAGAACGTTATCGTTCGCTACTGCAACCCCGGCGTTAATCATGAGGTTATCGAAAGCTTCAAAGCGATGCATGCTGGTCATGCCTACCGCCACCTGATCCTTGAAAGAGGCCAAACCAAGATTGATCGTCGTTTTGCCCGGTGCCGACGGCGTGATCTCCACTAACGCGGCGGCTGCGGCAATACCGGCCCGGTTATCCTCGACATCCTTACTTAGTTGGTGAATATCGTGACGATTTGCGGCGATGGCACTGCGATTTTCAGAAATGTCACTGACATTTTGCGTAATAGAGCTGCTGTTTGCGGCAATGCTCTGTGTGTTGGCGGCAATATCACTGCTGTTGCGGGTGATTGTTGTCGTGTTGTCGGCAATCGCCGTGCTGTTGCTGCTGACAGCGCTTTTCACCGTATTGAGCTGACTGACATTGACCGCATCCCCGTCGTTCTCGCCATCGGCGACATTGGTAACGCGCCGCTGATTGTCGCTGCTGCCGACAGACACGGTATTGGCTTCATCGGCCACCGAGTCCTTGCCCAAGGCAACGGCGTTGCTCGCCCCCTGTTCCACGACCGCATTCTGACCGAGGGCCACGCCGCCAACAGCCTCACTGCTGACCATGGCATCGGCACCTAAGGCCACGGCCTGTTCCGATTCAATCAGGGTGTTGGAGCCAACGGCGGTGGAGCTGTCGGCAGTCACCGTGGCATTGGCGCCGATGGCGGTATCGTAATCCTTGGCGGATGCGCCGGAGCCGACGGCAAGGCTGTTACTGCCGCTACTGCTGGCACTGTCGCTTTCGCTGGAGGAAATCATCGCCGACTGGGCTTTGATGGCGGCAATCTCTTCCGAGTTGGCGACTATTTTTGCCGCATTGGTGGCAATTTTAGAGGTATTGGCGGCGATGTTTGAGGCGTTTTCATTGACCTGGTTTTGCACGGTGTTGAGTTGGCTCATGTTGACGGCATCGGTGTCGTTGACGCCATCGGCGACATTGGTGATGCGCCGCTCGTTGCCATCGGAGCCGACGGACACGGTGTTTTCCTCATCGGCGACGGAGTCAGCCCCAAGAGCCACGGAGTTGGTGGCCGTGGCTGTGGCGTCTTTCCCCAAAGCCGTGCTCCGCGTGGCGGAAGCCGTGGAAGCGTTGCCCAGTGCCGTGGCATCTTCCTGACTTGCCTCGGATTGCGCGCCGATGGCGGTACTGTATTTCCCTGTGGCATCGGCATTATAGCCGCTGGCCGTACTCCCTTGTTGCGTAGCATCAGCCTCAGCACCAAGGGCGGTGCTATTGGTGCCGGAGGCAGTCGCATAGTAGCCGTTGGCCGTGCTATTGGTGCCGGTCGCGGCACTACGATCACCCGTTGCCGTGGCATAGTCAGCGGTGGCCTCAGCCCCGGCACCGAGGGCGCAACTAAGATAGCCGCTCGCTTCACTCTCTTCGCCAAAGGCCGTTGCACCTAAATCCGACGCAACACTTCGTGCTCCAACGGCTGTCGTAAATGAGCTGGTTGCATAAGCGTTAGAGCCTAACGCCGTGGAATACCTACCTGTTGCTTGACTTTCATAACCATTTGCAGTGGCGTACTCTGCCGTCGCGTCGCTGTTGTAGCCGGTGGCCGTGCTCCCTTCTTGCGTGGCATCGGCTTCAGCACCAAGGGCCGTGGCATATTCTGCTGTCGCAGCGCTGTTGTAGCCGGTGGCCGTGCTCCCTTGTTGCGTGGCATCAGCCTCAGCACCAAGGGCGGTGCTATTGGTGCCGGAGGCGTACGCATTGTAACCATTAGCCGTGGCATACTCTGCTGTCGCATCGCTGTTAAAACCGGTGGCGGTACTATACGTGCCGGTCGCAGTGGCGGCGTTACCCAGGGCTGTCGTCGATTCCTCACTGGCCTCAGATGCCGCACCGATAGCGGTACTGTATTTTCCGGTTGCTTGTGCGTTAGCGCCGGTGGCCGTGCTCCCTTGTTGCGTGGCATCAGAGGAAGCGCCGAGGGCGGTGCTATTGGTCTCGGTGGCGTTGGCGTCATAGCCCATACCGGTCGACTCACTTCCTGTTGCGGTGCTGTAAACGCCGGTGCTCGTAGCGCAATCGCCGGTGGCGTTGGCGTAATAGCCCACAGCTGTAGAGTTTACTGCGACATAAGGATTATCATTCCCCGCATCCGCGCCACGACCAATGGCCGTGTTGTTGTCATATCCATGATCATCCGCACCATCGCTTACAACGGTATTATCAGCCCCATTCCCCCCCCACAGCCAGGGCGAAACAGTTCTGTGGTTTGAGCAGCACCACCAACAAAACCACCATCACAAACCAACCCCACAGCTTCACACAACGCGTCATCTTTTCTCTCCTTTTCCGTTAGATACATCACGACGCCACGCTAGCAGTTCGGCGGCAAAAAAGGACAAAAAGCTACTGTTAAAAACTGTGAAAATAGGTTGTAACCATTTGATAAGTTTGCATTTTAATCAAGGAAAGAAAGTGTCGTGAAAAAGCGACTACTCCTGCAGGCGCAGGGCGGAGAGCGCATTTTCCAGTTGATCACGCAAGGTTGAAGGTGTGGTGCAAGCAGACAGCACATAGACGGCAGTATTGCTGATCGACTTCCAGCGCGGTCGGCGGGGGAAGGTGTCTTCGTTGAGGTATTTGTCAAGGGTTTGGGCGCGGGTGTAACCGTTGCGGTCGGTGTAGAGTTTCCAGATGCCGGATTCACGCGCCAGATCGACTTTGTCCAGATCGGTGGCCTCGTACCAGTAATCAAGGCTAAGTTGCATCACCTGCACGGCCAGGCGACGGCGGTCGCTTTCGGCATTGGTGAGCAGATTTTTCTCGACATCGGCCAAAGCCTGATCGAGGCTGCGAATTTCGTTGACCACCTCGGGAGCATCGGATTGCAGGCGGGGCAGCAGACTATTGAGAGCATTTTCCAAGCCGCGTAGGCGTTTTTGATGACGGTTGACGGCATCAATGACGCTCAAGGTGGTGTGTCCGGCGGAGCTCTCTTCAACAGTGTCTGCCTGAACGGGACGAATTATCAACGTTTGTTGTTGTTCCTCATCGACGCTAAGCAGCGTGACGAAGAGGTCAACGGCAACATTGCCCTGAGCGGTCTTCAGCGTCACGCCCTGAAGCGGTTGCACACGACTGACCGCCTCATCAGGCGATAACAATTCCGTCTCTTCTTCGGTCAGGGCATTGAGGGTGTCAAGCCAGGGGCGATCAAACAGGTCGCCGAGCGCACAACCAAGCAGGGCCTCACTCTCAATGTGTAAAAACGTAGCCGCAGACTTGTTGCAAAAAGAGATCTCACGACTGCTGTTAACCGCAATAACCATGTCCTCAACGCGATAAAGCAGCTGGCCCAATTGCCGCTGGGTTTGACGCAATTCGAGTTCGGTCTGCTGCCGTTGCGCCAGTTCCCGCTTGAGGCGCACGTTTTCAGCCAGGGTCTGATAGGCCCGGCCAAGCCGCAGCTGGGTATCGACGCGCGCCATCAGTTCTTCGCGTGAAAACGGTTTGGCCACATAGTCGTTGGCGCCGCATTCAAAGCCGCAGACGATATCGGCAACCCGGCTGCGGGCGGTGAGCATGATCACCGGCAATTGCGCGGCCGAATGGTTTTGTCGCAGCCGTTGACACACCTCGTAGCCGGTCATATGCGGCATCATGATATCGAGCAGGATCAGGTCGGGCGTTTCTTCGGCAATCAGCCGTAACGCCTGTTCACCGCTTTCGGCAACGCGGACATGATAGTGCTCAAGATGGAGTTGATTGACCAGCACCTGCAGGTTGACCGGCTCGTCGTCCACCACCAGAATACGGCCTGAAACCTGCCTGCTGCCGCAGGTGTCGCCCTCCTCTTTGGAGTTGGCCGTTATGTCCGGTGACAAGACGTGCAGATCGGGCAGTATTTCCGGCAGAGCAATACGCTGTGAGGCGTTAGCGGTGCCAATGCCGGAGGTCGCATGGCATTGAGGCAGGGTAAAACGAAAGACGCTGCCGTGGCCCGGTTGCGATTCGACACTCAGCTCGCCGCCATGCAGTTGTACCAGATTTCGGGTGATGGCCAGACCAAGCCCTGAACCCTGCCGCGCCCGTTCGGCCCCGGAATCCGCCTGTTCAAAAGGTTCAAAGATGCTTTTAAGGCTCTGCGGGTCAATGCCGATCCCCTGATCATGGACACTGAGCTGGAGAGCGTCGCCTCGTGGCTGCGCAGTGATACGGATTCGCCCCTGATCGCTGAATTTGATGGCGTTGCCGAGCAGGTTGTAAAAAATCTGCTGCAATCGATCTTCGTCGGCACGCACACAGGGCAGACCTTGGGGCACTTCGTTGACCAGGACCAGCTGTTTGGCCTGCGCCATGGGCGCCAGCAGGCTCAGCACCAGATCGGCAATCGCCCGAACATCGACCCGTTTCAGGTTCAGGGGCAAATCACTGTTACGTAATCGGGTGAAGTCAAGGATATCGTTGATCAGGGAGGTTAAGCGTTGGCTGCTACTCACCACCATCTGCACATTATGACGTGCCGAGGCCGAAAGCTCACCGCTGCTACCGGCGAGGAGGGATTCGGAGATGCCGATAATGCCTGCCAGCGGTGTGCGCAATTCATGCGAGGTATTGGCGAGAAACTCATCCTTGAGCTGGTCCATGTGCGACAGAGCAATGTTTTTCTCCTGCAATTCCACCGACAGCCGTTCCGTGGTGACAAACGCACTGGAAAAACGCTGCGCCAGGGCTAGTGCCTGAAAGACAATGAACAGCAGCATACCGAACGGCATAAAAAAGCCGGTGTTGATCGCTTTAATATCGAACAGCATGTCGTTGACACCGACCATGGTCATGAGAATAAATCCAACCAGTATCAGCGCAGCACCACTGCGTTTGTGTCGCCAAGCCTTGATGAGTCCATAGGCAGACCAGAGAATAAACAACACGGAGAACAGATGGTACAGCTGTGGACTACTGCCCTGCAACGGATTCAGGCCCACGGAATCGGGCAGCAGCACATAACCGCTGAAACCAAGGGCAGGTATCAGGGCCAGCCTGGGCATGGTCGCAGGCATTTCATCGCGAAACATGGAGCGCAAAAACAGCACCAGCAGAGGAATCGTCAAATAATAGCTGATCAGGTCACAGCGATAGGCGATCCACACCAAATTGTGGATTTCAGTGAATGACAGCAGCCAGGAACTCACATAGGTGACGAGCCCGTTGAGCAGCCACAACGAACAAAACAAGGCAAAATAAAGGGTGGAGCGATCGCGACGATAGAACAGAAACAGCGCCAGATGGTACACGACCATGAACAAAGACACACACAGCAGAATCGCCGCGTGGCGGCGCTGTGTTTCAGCGGCGGCGCTGAGTTGCACCGCGTCGCCCAACAGCAGCCGGGGATGGGAGGCAACCCCGCCGATCAGGTTATGATTGGAGAGCTGCAAGGTCAGATCAAAGCTGTCACCGGCAGGCTGAAAGCTGACAGTTTTGCGCCCAAATGCGGGACACTCGTCCTGATTGTTGCTAGCAACAACGCCCTGCTCGACGAGTAAACGATCATTGAGCCATAAGCGAAAGGCAGCGGTCATGGAGGTGATTTCCAACGCCAGCAAGGGTTGGTCGGTATCCACCTGCACAGTTAGGCGCAGGGTGGCCATGCCGGTCTTGCCCTGCACGACACCGTTGATGCTTTTCCCTTGCCACAAGGTGGGAAGATCGAGAACACCTGTCTGTTCCGGGGCTCCATCCCCCTTAAAGTCCGCCGGAGTGAGCAAACGGTCCCAGTAAAAATCCCATTGTCCATTAAGTGGGATGGCACCCTGTTGGACAAAATTCCAGTCACGCAGATTGAACGTCCCCTGACGGGCCTCGGGCACGTCAGTCGGCGCAGCAGCACAACCACTCAGACAAAGCGCCATCAACAGGCAGGCAACACACCGCAGAGAAAGATATTTAGGACACAAAGCGGCTATTGCCATCATGCACAATCCATAAAATTTATATAATTTCAGTATGTTAAAAAGAACAATTCTCAAAAGAATAGATGGAGAACATGTTATATGTTTCGCCAACAAAATTGCAAATATGTTTTAATGATTTTCGGCTCTTTCATCATGGTGTATTATAATTCTTATCTGTTTCCATCATGTGTGCCATCTTTTTCAGGGACGCAATGACCCCATGCCATTCAATTTTATTCGTGGATTATGATGACCCATTCACTGCTTTCAGATGAGATTGCCCCATCGAATCAGGCGGTTATCGCCATCCCTCCCCATCCTCGTTATCTTCTCGCCGCCCTCGACTTTTGCGAATCGCTGGCTCAGGGGCTCGGTTTCGATGGGCAAGAGCAGATGAAAATCCGCCTGGCTGTGGAAGAGACATTCAACTTTTTTTGCGACCTGACCGCCTCGCCCGATTCGTCGCAGCCGGTCTCGCTGGTGTTCACCCCACGCGCAGACGGTCTGCTGATTTGTATGACGGTGAAAAGCCTGCCGGTCGATGTCGATCACCTGCCGTCTTTCTCACCGGAGCTCAGTGGTGATGACACGGATTTCAACGCCCTGAGTCTGTTTCTGGCCCAGAAAAGCATGGATTCAATTGAAATTGCCAACCACGGTCGCGATGGTATTCGAGTCGAATTGCTTAAACGCTGTGCCACGGCTCATGTTTCGAGCCTGATCCAAGCAACCGAGCCGGAGGTCGCTAACGACCCGCCGCCGGAGCAATTTGACGACACCATCCGACCGGCGCGGGACGAGGAAGCGCTGGAAATCTCACGCTGTGCCTACTTGACCTATGGCCACACCTACGAAGACTATATTTATTACCCGGAACGCATCCGAGAAATGAACCGCAATAAGGAGCTGTATTCGCTCGTTGCGGTGACAGCGAAAAACGACGTCATGGGGCATTGCGCATTGAAGTTTATGCCAGGACGCACCGACAGTGCCGAGATGGGCGTGCTGTTTGTCAACCCGACGTATCGTAAGCATCACCTTGCATCGCGACTCACTGTCGCGTTACTGGAGCAGGCTGAAAAACTGGGATTGAAAAGTGTCTTTACCCGAGCGGTTACCGGACACCCTGCTTCGCAGAGAATTACCGGCAAGATGGGCTTTTCCGATTGTTGTCTGTATCTGGCGCTGTTCCCCAGCAATGTGGATCTCAAGCAACTGGGTGGCACGTTGGCAACCAAGATGAGCGGTATGCTGCAATGGAAAGCCTTGGTGCCACCACGGCAGAGGTCCGTTGATCTGCCGCCGTCTTACCGCGACATCATTACAACCCTCTATCAACAGACCGGCCTCGCGTTTATCAGCCCACCTGACCCGGCCCAAAATAACGTGCCGAAACTCAGGGTGCAAAAAATTCCGGTCCTCAATGTCGGTCTACTCGATGTGGAGAGCAACGGCTCACAACCACAGATGGTGGCGGACTGGATTGCCGGACAATGCCGTCGTTTGTGCAGTGAAAAGCTCGATGTCATTTATCTCAACATCAATCTTGAAGAACAGGGCGCGGCCCTGATCGTCGAGCAGGCGTCGCACATGGGTTTTGTTTTTTCCGGCATTGCGCCAGACGCCTTTGTGGATCACGATGCTGTTGTCCTGCAATACCTCAATCTGCCCGGTGATCCTTTTGCCGGGATGGTCGTCAACTCGCAGAACGGCGAACGATTGAGGGACGTTATCCAGCAGGAATGGCAGCACAAAGCAAGTGCTACGCAAGTGTGATGACCCTTTATTCTTTATATTTTCGGGAATTTTCCCCAACAAACGTTGCAGCCATCAAGCTGCCTTTATGAGGTGACTATGCGACATTTTCTGTGTTCTCTACTGTTGATCTCTCTGCTGCTCCCTTCTACCGCCATGGCCGGGCGTCGCTCTGAAATCCACCTGCAAATCCCTGCCATGTCCGCGACCGGAGGATCTCAGGGCGGAGTTGTTGTTCTCGGCAAGATCACTGACCTGCGCCACTTTGAGGATCGACCGGCGGTGGCCTCGACCCCTTCTGTTGCTCAGGGCGGCGCGGCCTCGCTCTCGGCTGAGGAGCGGCTTTATTACATCGCCAGAGTCAGGGATGGCTATGGCAAAGCGCGCAACAACATCTTTCTTGATCCCGCTCAACCCGTAGATCAGGTGGTGCGTGAGCTGCTGACCAAAAGCCTCACCGGACTCGGCTACAAAGTGGTGGACAAAAACAGTGCCGGTAAAAATGCTCTGCGCATTGACGTTGACATTGATAAGTTGTGGGGATACATCGAAGTCAAGGGGGGTGGCTGGGGCGGCTCGTTGCCTAAAATGGCTGGCCAGATCAAGACCGTTCTCAAGGTTAAAGGGCCAAACGGCTCTGGGCGCTATGACGTTTCCGGAACAGCGCTGCACGGTTTCGGCCTGATGACCGCGGGTCATTGGGTGAAGATGTTTGAAGAGTTGTTCAAGGATTACCAGGCCGATCTGGCTCGTGTCCGTTTCCAGTAACAGGGTCTGACAAGCGACAGTTTTTTCGTTCACCAAAAGGGCATCAAGGAAGTCATGACATCAGCGGCTTCCTTTTTGCCTTTTCTTTCTCTTTCCATGCCGTCTTCGCTCCAGGGGTCGTTCATTTCTGCGGCGCGTTTTCCACCTTATGCTGGCGAATCGTTTCCGCTGTCATTTGCGCCATGAGCGTATAGCCTTCATTTTCAAGACTCATCAGCAATTGGATTTCCATCTCTTTCGCTTTGCGCAACATGATTTCTCTCGCGTTGCCATTTTCAAATCGCGCCTGTTCAATGAGCCTTAAAATGTCCTCCAGCAGATAGCTTTCTGACGATTTGACCTGATCGATGGTCAGCGGATTTTCAACGGGTTGAATCTCGCCGACCTGCTTTCTTTTAAACCAGTCTTGAATCTTCGCTTCGCAAATGACACTAAACAGGCTCATTGCGCTCCTCCTTGGTGGCACTGAGCAATCACAGCATTGATTCCGGCAAAATGATAGGTCCATCCCAAGGCAAAGGCGCCCCGGATCTCCTCCTCCTGATCGAAAGTCTCTAAGATAGAGACGATCCCTTTTACCGTGTCTGCCAGTCGCGCATTAAAGACAAAACGGAAAATTTTGCTGTCGTTAAAGTCGGGATGCGTCAGGGGAAGATGGACCAGCGCCTGTTGAGTCATGGCCTCAATGTAGTCGTGCTCAAAGGATGCGTAACGCGATCCTTCGGCGCGCGCTAAAACAATGATCACTTTCAGGCGATTATCGATCCAAAAGCGCAACAACTCCCCTGCCGCTCCGTTTTCGATGGACGCGGACTGTTCCGTCTGGGCAGGATCAATCAACGACGCTACCCGCTCGTGCGTCAGTTGTTTAAACTCCGTGACAAACGCCTCGCTAATGATCGACTCAAACAACACCTGTTTGTTTTTGTAGTATTTATAGATCGTTCCAGTGGCCACCCCGGCTTCATCGGCAATCATGCCCATGGTGGCTTTTTGATAGCCGACGCGGGCAAATAATCGCTCAGCTGCGTCGGAAATCTGTTGTTTCACATGATCTTTTAAAACCTGAACCATGACATGCCTCCAGATACTCAATATTTAAAAATGAACATATCATTCATTTTTAAAACAAGCAAAGCCAAAAGCTCAGAATAAAAACGGGGAACCGATATTTCGGTTCCCCGTTGTGAATAGTTCCGCGTGATAACGCTAGGGCTTACTTTTCCATAACCCATGCAGATTGCAGTAAGCACGCGCCGTGACGTCCTCAGTATCGATTGAAAAGTTAACATCAGGCGTGTCTCCGGGTTTCAGAAATTCCCGATAGCTGACACGATCCGTCAGCAGTTCAATCCACTCAATGTAATGCTCCGGTTGCATGGGATGAGCGACACTCCCCACGGAAACCTCAATGTCGTCCAGGATACCGACAACCATCGGCACATGCTTTTCATGGGCACCATCCGTGCTGTTTTCAACCATCCGTTCCATCGGGGCGCCACAGCAGACCAGATCACCTTGCCCACCCGTCAAAACAGCGAGGATATTACCGCAGGTTGCACATTTATAGACTTCGTTTCGAGTTGCCATAGCGTATCCTTTTGGTTTGGGTTCGTCATGTTAACTAGAGTAACAGCCATGGGTTCATTTTCAAGAATCGGAGCGCGTTAAAGATTGTTTGCCACCGACAAAAAAGGGGAACCGATTTCTCGATTCCCCGTACTCAGTACGACCTTAGAGCATCTTGTGCATCTTAATGCACTCCAGCTCTATGCCATTGGGTAGTTTATGGAAGCTCTTTTCTAGGCCGACATAACCATGGTGTTGGTAAAAACCCAACGCATTAATTGTCGAGAAGAGGGTCAGCTCAGTGACCTCGTTTTTCATCGCGATGGCTTCCAATTCCAACAACAGCTTCCGGCCACATCCTGTGCCTTTGGCTTTCGGATGGATATAAATGGCGCCGATGGTCGCTTGTTCAACATCGAGAATGCCCAAGCCAAGGATGTCACCCTGTTCTTCCGCCACAATCATGACTTTGTCCTTGATGGCGCTTTCATAGATCGCAGGTAAGAGGATTGCCACCCAGCCGGCAATAGACTGCGTATCATAAGAATCCGCGCAGAGTCCTTCAATCGAGGCTTTGTGCGTTGCCGCGATTTTTTGCGTGTCGGAAAGTTGTGCGGAACGAATAACCATGGTGGTTCCCCTTAGTTTTTCATCTCGCAAGCATTTTTCAATTACCTGCTATCGCTCGGTCAAAGCCAACTTTAAACCCAGGGCGGCAAAAATAGCCGCGAATGATTTTTGTAGAAAACCCGTGATTTTTTCCGAATTGACAATATATCTGCGCACGGACGTCGCCAGGAGTCCGTACAGAATAAAAACAACCAACGTCATGAGCATAAAAAGACCACTCAGGATTAACATCTGCAGCGCCGGTGATGCGCTATCCGGTGCAACAAACAGCGGCAGGAAAGCCAGGAAAAATATCGACAGTTTGGGATTCAAAATATTAATCAGAAATCCTTTGATGGCGACATGCCGCAAACTTTTTGGCGATTCCGGCGCGTTGACCTGTAGCAAACCAGTCTCCCGCCACATCGACCATGAAAGATACAGAAGATAGAGAACCCCGGCATATTTTACCGCCTGAAACGCGACAGCGCTCATGTGGATAATCGCTGACAGCCCCAAGATACTTACCGTTAAATGGGGAATGATCCCTGCGGTACAGCCAAAAGCGGCTGCGATGCTCGCACGCCGGCCATTAAAAAGCCCCGTTGAAATGGTATAAAGAACACCGGTACCCGGGATCAAAACCACGACAAGTGACGTCAGCAAAAACTCCGCGCTAAACATGTTCCATTCACCTTTCTTCTACAAAATAGGCAAGAAAAACATTATGCCCCTCAATGTCGTCAATGTAACTCCTTGACCACTATATAGACATCACTGGAAAGAGGAAGGACAAAGCCTGGAGATATTTCATTCTATCAATCGACAATCGTCGATTCATCAGTCTGTTTGCCGGAGATCTCCTGCGCATCGACAACAAAGACAAAGGTGCTTCCTACGACTTTTCCGGGAAAGGTATAGGCATCCTCCGTATAGTTTTTCATAATAATATTCAGCGCCTGCACCTTCTCCTCAAGCGTGTTGAGCACGGTTGCACGACCGGTGACGATCACGCTTTTGTAGCGAATGCCCCAGTTGCAGGCTTTTTCGTCGGTAATCATGCCGAGGTCCATGTCGAATTCAAGGCACACCTTTGGGTTGGCCTTGAGCAGATCGACCTTTCGGCCTTCTGCCGCTGAGTGGAAATAGAACTTCCCATCCTCATAGCCAAAATTCAACGGCACCACATAAGGCGTATCACCGTCACACAGCCCCAGGCGACAGACGTTGGATTGTTTGATAATGGCGTCCACCTCTTCAGTTGATGTGATTTTCAAATCTTTTCTACGCATGTCCACTCCTCCTATTTGGGTTCAGCAAAGTTCGGGAATACATATCAATACGATTTCTTGTGAATCCTATTGCAGAATTGTCACTTTCAGAAGAGCCAATTTTTAGATATTTTATAGGGACAATTTTTATGGAGTTGTCATGATCTATCTCAACCAAAGCCTTAACGAACCGCTCTATCACCAACTCTACGAGCAACTGAAACAAAAAATTATCGCCGGGGAGTGGAGCAAAGGAAAACGCCTGCCCGCCATGCGTGTGCTGGCCAAGGAACTGTGCATCAGCCGCAATACAGTTGAAAACGCCTATGGGCAGCTGTGCGTTGAAGGCTATGCCGTCAGCAAACAAGGCTGCGGGTTTATCGTGCAGGATATTCAAGAGACCGTGCTGGATCGTCCCTACAAAACCATGGCCAGGATTGCCAACTCAGCACGGCAGGAACAACAGACTCAGCCAAGTGGATCACCAGAAAAGACCGCAAACTACAAGTTTGATTTTCAGTACGGCAACCTGCCACCGAAATCATTCCCCCGCCAGATCTGGCGGCGCTTAACCGCTGAAGCTCTGGCCTCTTTTGAGTCGGAAAACATTTGCGCCTACGGCAACAAGCAAGGCGAGTTGGCGCTGCGCTGTGAACTGATCGATTATCTGCATGATTCGCGCGGGATCGTCTGCACGCCGGACCAAGTCGTGCTGTGCAACGGCCTGCAGGATGCACTCGGCCTCATCTGTACCTTGTTCAGTGATGACAACCGCATCCTGGCCATGGAAGATCCGGGCTATGACTTTACCCGCATCGTCTTTCAAAATCATGGTTATGCTATCGCGCCCATCCCGGTGAACGCCTCCGGTATCAGTCTGGACGATCTGCAACACAGCCCTGCCAGGATGGTGTACATCACCCCGTCGCACCAATTCCCCACCGGATGCGTTATGCCGATCAATCAGCGTATGGAGTTATTACGCTGGGCGGAACAGGTGGACGGCATCATCCTCGAAGATGATTACGACAGCGAGCTGCGTTACCACACCCGCCCCATCCCGGCGCTGCAATCCATTGATCGACATGGGCGGGTGATTTATCTCGGCACCTTTTCCAAAGCCCTGTCGCCTGCATTGCGCACCAGCTACCTGATCCTTCCGCAACGCCTTCTGGCCAAGTACCAAAACACCTTTGCCCGCTACAACCCCAGTGTGCCATGGCTGCAACAACAGGTCATGACTCTGTTCATGGCCCAAGGGTATTGGGAAAAACATCTACGAAAAATGTGCTTACAGAATAAAAGAAGGCACGACGTGTTAGTCCGAGCGATTCGTGAAATGATGGGCGAGCGCGTCAAAATTCATGGCGCTGGTGGCGGGCTGCATCTGCTTGTCGAAGTTTTGGATAAAACACCGCAAGAAGTTTTGATCCACAAAGCCGCCGCGCATCGAGTCAAGGTTTATCCGACTCGGCAATATTGGTTGCAGCCGGAGACGGCAACGGACAGTTTGATTCAACTAGGGTTTAGTGGGTTGGAAGAAGCGGAGATTATTGAGGGAATAGCGCTTTTGTGTACGGCATGGTTCTAAAAGAATGTCAAAATATCGGCGACGTTTTCCATCCTTCCGTCGCTGCACAGATATTCTAATCGTATTTAATTTTGTAAACACTACGGACAAAAAATACTTATAACATTTTCTGTGCTATGCTTATTCCATATTTTTGTTTGAAGAGCCATTAACAATCCCGAGGGAAAACGACATATACAATAATAACTAACATAGTATTTGACTGATCAAGTTTGTGATTCAAACTTTTTTGCTCTGATAGTATGCATACTAAAAGGCAAAAAACATGAATCAATACGAACTGATAGCTTTAGATCGATCAGAGTACGTCAAATCTATAGGTCAGCTCAAAAATGATAAATCAAATGGCTTTGCCGAAATGTCGCTGGTCTGGTGGGATAAAAAACACGGCTGGTACAGTCAAGGCTGTTTCGCCTTGACCGATGAACAGAAACTTCACCTCTGTTATATCTTTTTCAAAATCAATAAAAGCACCGACTATTTAACCATTCACAACATTTTCACCCCTGATGCCCACCGCAGACTTGGCTATGCGCACATTCTTCTGAAGCTGGTCTTTGATCATGCCATTGCCCACAAAATGACCCGCTTCAACCTCACCTGCATTTCGCAATCACTCAACTTTTATCTGGCGTTGGGACTTATCTACTGGGGCGTCAATAGTGTTGGAGACTTTTACTGCGACCTGCCTATGCCAAAAGACGGTTTACGTGGCATCAAAAAAATGGTTGCCCAGCAAACAGACTCAGAACTCATCGGCAGCGAGTTCGCCACTATCAACCACAAGACAAATGACCACAACCTACATCTCACAGAACAGCAAGACGAGGTGTATCAACATGATTTGCTTCTACTGAAAAGCAATTATCGCCGGGAGGAATTTCTAGAGATCCGAAAACGGCGCAAGGCTAAAGAAACGTCACGACGCCCCTGATTGACCCAGACAAGAATGAATTAGAATTACGGAATTAGACGAATTACGGGGACAGACGAATTACGGGGACAGACGAATTACGGGGACAGTCGAATTACGGGGACAGTCGAATTACGGGGACAGTCGAATTACGGGGACAGTATACTAAACTATCAGTTTCTTTCTTTTTTCGGGCCAGGCTTTTGCGGGCGAAGCATCCGACCAGTCTCTTGTTCAAGGCGATCAACAAAAGACGCTTTTCCGAGTGGTCTTCCTGTCCTTTCGTGCTTTTGCATCAATTCTCGATCCTGCTCGGACAGGGGCGAAAGAAAATTGTGCCAGTTACCGACCATTTCAAGCAATGGCTGCACCTTGACTAAAACATCATCTTGCTCTGAAAGGTGCGCACGCGCACTGCTCCAAAGGTAATCTTCTGGTCGCTCAACCATATTTGCCGTCACAGGGTTCATTTCAACATATCGCACAGCGGCCAGTAGGTGGCTCTCATCCATGGGAAAAGAAGCAAAGCGCTCCTGCCATAAATGACCCCGCCAGTTCTCGCGGAAGTTGATCCGGCGGGTGTAGCGACGGTGAGCTTCACCAATCGCCCGCGCCAATCCTTCTTCCGTTTGAGGCACAGCAATCAAATGGACATGATTGGGCATCAAACACCAAGCCCATATCTCAACCTGATGCTTGCTGAGCGATTCCGACATGAGTTTGATATAGGCGTGATAATCGTCTTCACAAAAAAATGTTGTCTGTCGATGGTTTCCACGTTGGGTGATATGGTGAGGGTAGCCCGGAGCTACTACGCGTGCGATTCTGGCCATAAAGAGAGGATAACAAGTGAAGATCGGTTGTCAAAGATAAGTATACTGTCCCTGGAATTCCTTGGGAATTCCTTGGATATAAAATTTGAACACAATAACATGCCAGACCTAACGTAATCATTAAAACCATTGACAGACCGTCGATATTTTAGCTATTTATTGTATAAATTTTTCACTTTCCATCTCCACCCTTATCATCTTATATATTTTTTGAATGTGATTTTCTAAAATTTTGGCAACAACTTCCGATATGAAGTTTGTTGCTCTTCTGTTTTGCAATGGATTGCGGAGAGCACGTGGCAAAGAAAAGCAAAAAGAAAAACACTGGAACGACAGAAACTCCCACAAATGGTTGGGACGCCCTAATCAGATTCATGGACATAATATATGACCTTTTCTCTACAGGTAACATTATAGGGGCAGCTCTTTTCGTTTTTTTCTTCTGGGTTATGCTTGTAACATATAGACTTCCGAACACTGCTCTCAATGAGAACCTAAAATTTGTTTTAAACGTTTTCAGTAGAGATCAGTTTTATCTTTTCCCGTTAACAACGCTATCAATGTTCAGCATATCAATTAATATTTTTCAAAGAAAAGTTTATCAAAAAGACATTAAGAGGTTAAAGGATGTGCGAAAAAACCTCATGCACGGAAGGGAAAGTGGGGCCCTTATACCCTTAGAAAACCATACTTCATGCGATCTAACAATCGAGGATGTTTAGGTAAAACAATGATCTACTTTAATATAATAATTACACTACTTTGTTTATGGATAGGCTTATGGCTTAATCATTATTATTTACGCCCTGCCAAGGTGAATAAAAATCGATTTGAGCTTTTTGCGTTAAGAGACCAATTGGCCATAATGGCCATGAAGAAGCAAATAAGCGAAGAAGATAAAGACTACAAATTAATGTTAAAGCTCCTAAACACATCAATAAAAGCGATGGACGATTTTAGCATATTAAGATACCTAAAAGTAATGTACGTATTAACAACTCAGCAAAAGGTACAAGACGAAATAGAGCATATGGTTAAAAACTTAAAAGAGCACAAAAACCCAGAACTATCTATAATTGCTAAAAAATATTTTTACGTGTCAAGAAAAGCTTTTATAGCTAATACAAAATTCTTAAGAACAACAATTATACCTCTATTAAGTTTGTTTATATTATTTCTTTCTTTAATTTCAAAAACAATAGACTCAAGGTGGCCAGAAAGAATATTTACTAAATTAACAGTTAAAAGAGAAAACTATTACGCTATAGACTCAAATCTTGAGGATAGAATTAAAGACCTGCAATTTGCAACAATATAAAATATAAAAAGGCCATGCTATTTATGAAAAGCATGGCCTTATCTTTCATTTATATTTTCTATAAAAAAATGAAGTTACAAGCTGCGTACTTGGACACATAAATTAAGATATTCCTCTTTTACTCCACCCACACTGATCACGATTCTCACAAAATTCATGACACGGATGATGGGTCAATACCTCCTGCAACAACGCTTCCTCACGAAGTAACGGATCAATCATCACCTTCTGATTCACATCGCAATAACTGAGGCGTTCATACATCTGATCAAGCTCGGACTCGGGGCGGGCCGGACCGTTGAAAGCTTTCCATTGACCGCATTGGATACGCACCTCGCGGTGGTGCTGGTTACTCAGGTGGGATTCGGGATAGGTGTACACCCAGGCATCGACTTTACTGAGCTGGCCGGGTTGGGCCGGGTCTTCACAGATCAGCGACATCTTGCGGCGCAGGTAGATGCTGCGATGTTCGCGGGTGGGGAAATAATCTTCGAGCCGGTCGAGTACTTTGATCACTTTGAGCGGATCGTCAAAGGTCATCAGCTCACCGGCCACCAGGGTGGAACAGGGATCTTCCGGCACAATGAGGCCGGGAAAACCGAGGGGCAGATTATAGAGATAGCCACGGCAGTAGCCGATACGGATGGTGTTAACGCGCTTTTTGATATAGCGGTTAAAGTTGCTGAACCGCTCCATCAGGCTGCCATAAAAAAAGAATGTGTCGCAGTCAGCCACATCGCGAACGCGAAGCGCGTTGGCTTCTCGCCAGCGTTTATTTAATGATGATAGCATTTAGGAACCTTTTTGACATTGCACACTGTAGGAGCGGCTTAAGCCGCGATTTTCCACCATTAAAAGAAGAGCTGTCCCATCAACAAACATTCGCGAATAAATTCGCTCCTACAAAGCTCAAATTCAACGGTGAATAACGTTCTGAAAGCTCTCTATTTCTTTTGAATCTCTAAAAAATCTTGGCTTTTATCCGATTTGATCGTGAAGTCATCGTGAAGCGAAAAGGTTTTGACCTTCTCCGTGTCTCCGCGTCTCAGTGGTAAAAAACACAAGGCAAACCCTCTTTCTTTGCCTCACGATAAAGGCCTCGATAACTTCGGATAAAACCTGAACATCCTGAAATCCATATTTCTAGGAGAACCTTCCAGAAAAGGTGCATTCAATCACAAACCGGTTCATGACAACCCTTTACCAAAATGACTCCGCGTCGCACTCTGCAACTTACTCACCGCATCAAACGAACTCCGCAACAAATCCTGCTCCGTCTTACTCAACGTATTGGGATCAATATAATTGCTGGCCGGCTGGCCATTTTGCAGAAGACTGATTTCATTACGCAGACGCAGAAACGACAACGCCTCAAAGGCCACCCGAATATGCTCGGCCGTCTCTTCGGCAAACACGTGTTCTTCGGTCAAGTGCCGCAACCGATCCAAGGTCGTCAGCGCGCGCACCTCATGCTCCAAGGCAAACATGCGCAAGCAATCGACAATATACACCAAGCCGCCCTTTTTCAGAGACAACTTGCCTTTATTGTCACCACTCTTCTCAACGGTAAAACGCCCCCACAGACCGGTCGGCACCTTGTGGGTCAGGTTCAACTGCATGACATGGTAGAGGAAACCGGGATATTCGCGCACCGACTGAAAGACGATGCTTTGCAGCGAGTGCGCCAGCGACGCATCACCAACCAACGGCGTAAAGTCGAAGAAGATCGATGAGTAACGCACCTTGTGCGGCTCAGGGTTGGATGCCCAGTCATCAATGCGCTCGCGCCAGTCGATGAGACGACCGCGCCAGGCCTCATTGCTGGCCATAACATCGCCTTCACAGAGCGGATAACCGACCCGATCAAGAGCATGCACCAGCTTATCGGACAGAGGGATAAAGAAATCATCGACCTCTTTTTGCTGCCAGTCGGGGAAGTTCTCAAAGATAAAGCCGTTATCCTGATCCGGCCCCAACAACATTTCGCGGCGGCCACCACTGCCCATGATCAAAAAACAATAGCGGATATTGGGCGGCGTATGGCCTTCGTCCAACATCTGCTGCCAGCACAGCTCAAAGGTGCGCTTGATCAGGGCATGATGGATATACGACAGAATTTCCATTACTTCGGGCGCGCTACGCGTTTCCGACAGCAGTGATGACGCCACCCGCACCAGCGTGCGGTGAATGGCATGCAAACCGTCAATGGTGTCGGTCTCCTCGACGCTGCCGATCATGATCATGGCTTTTTGGCTGCGGTAGCGCAACAGATCACTCATCGACACCATGCCGACCAGCTCGCCACCATCAACAATGGGCAGATGCTTGAGCTTATGGCCGGACATGTAGGCCATGGCCTCGTACATGTAGGTCTGCGGCGACATGGAGATGGGGTTTTCAGCCATGAGTTCACTGGCGGTAATGGTTTCAGCATCAGCACCTTTGACCGCCAGCACTTTGCCGATCACATCACGGCAGGTGACCATACCGACCATATTGCCAAGGTCGTTAATCACCACCACGGAACGGATCTGGTGATTGGTCATCAGCTCCGCCACCTCTCTGGCGGAAGAGGTAGTTGAGCACTGCACCACCGGCGTGCTCATAATCTCGGACAGACGCTTTTTAAACGGATAGGACTCCATCTGTGTCAGGGCTTTTTGACTGTGCTCAGCCACGATATCGGCATAAAGGTGGCGCACGCGGTCGACCACCATGTGGTTGAAATAGGCCTTGAACTTTGGAATTTTGTCGGAGATTTCGACCACCAGCGGTTGCGGTAGCAGAAAGCATTCCGTGTTTTTTACTGTGCGCGCCCCACCAGTGTACGGATCGCCGGTGAACAACGGTGTACAGCCAAATGTGCCGCCGGGATGGCGATAATCGACGACGATCTCTTCACCGCCCGGTGTCAACACGGTAATTTCGACCAGCCCTTCTTTGATCACATACAAATTGCCGTCAAAAGGGTCGTTTTGATTGAAAACATGGTAGTGTTGAGGGAATTTTTTTATACTGGCAGCAGAACGGAGCTGCTCAAACAAATCATCGGGCAGATGACTGAAGGGTTCGTTATTACGCAAGGTGCTGAGGTCGGACATAAAAGCCTCCGGCAGTCAGATGTCTGGGGTGTTCAAACAGTTTATCATTCAGCATCTAAAAGACAAAACTCTTTTCAGGACAAAAACAATCAAAAAATCTTTGGCATCAACTGGTTAGCTGATATGTAAAAATATGAGACACAGTTTTACAACGATGCTTTTTAATGATGGAGATACACCATGCGAGTAAAAAAACTGCTCACTGCCGATCAGGCGCAACAGAATGTTGACGTGCGCGGCTGGGTGCGCACCCTGCGTGCCGGTAAAGAGGTGTGCTTTATTGAGCTGAATGACGGCTCCTGCTTTGCCTCATTACAGTTAGTCGCGGATCGAAGCGTAGAGAACTTCAGCGAACTGGCCCACATCGGCACCGGAGCCTGCATCAAGGCCCGTGGTGATTTGGTGGATTCACCGGCCAACGGTCAGCGCTGGGAATTGCATGTTAAAGAGCTGACCGTAGTTGGCAACGCCGACCCAAGCTATCCGCTGCAGAAGAAACGCCATACCTTTGAATACCTGCGCAGCATCGCCCATCTGCGACCGCGATCCAACACCTTTGGCGCGGTGTTTCGCCTGCGCAACGCGCTTTCCTATGCGGTGCATCAGTTTTTCCAGCAGCGCGACTTTCTCTATGTGCACACACCGATCATCACGGCCAGCGACTGTGAAGGGGCCGGTGAACTGTTTCGCGTCACCACCCTTGACCCGGCCAATCCGCCGAAAAATAACGGCACCATCGACTGGCAGAAGGATTTCTTTGGCGCGCGCACTGGCCTGACGGTCAGCGGCCAGTTACAGGGCGAGCTGTTTGCCACAGCGTTTCGCGACATTTACACCTTTGGCCCGACCTTTCGCGCCGAAAACTCCAACACCAGCCGTCATGCCTCGGAATTCTGGATGATTGAGCCGGAGATTGCTTTTGCCAATCTGGCCGATGACTGCCAGCTGGCCGAAGATTTCTTACGTTTTCTGGTCAAGTACGCCCTGGAACACTGCGCGGAGGATCTGCAGTTTTTCAACGACCGCATTGAAAAGGGGTTGCTCGACAAACTCACTGCATTGGCCGACGCCACGTTCAGCACCATGACCTACAGCGAAGCCATTGAGCAGCTGAAAAACAGCGGTCAGACGTTTGAGTTTCCGGTGGAATGGGGATTGGATTTGCAATCGGAGCACGAGCGCTATCTGTGCGAGCAGGTGGTTAACGGCCCACTGTTTGTCACCGATTACCCCAAGGAGATCAAGGCGTTTTACATGCGCGCCAACGAGGATGGCAAAACCGTGGCGGCCATGGATCTGCTGGTGCCGCGTGTCGGTGAAATCATCGGCGGCAGCCAACGTGAAGAGCGGCTTGATGTGCTGACAGCACGCATGGAAGAGCTGAACATGGCCCCGGAAAGCCTCGACTGGTATCTCGACATCCGCCGCTGGGGCAGCTGCCCTCACGCCGGGTTTGGCCTCGGTTTTGAGCGGCTGATTATGTACCTGAGCGGCATGGAAAATATTCGTGATGTGATTCCGTTTCCTCGGACTCCGGGGCATGCGGAGTTTTAGTTCCTCTTGGCGTTTTGTCCACTAAGAGCAAGGTCAAAGGCAAGATCAAGGTCGCCGGGTTTCGCCCCGGCAGGCGACTCCCTTTTGGATGGCCGCCCAAAAGGAAGCAAAAACCGGCTGGGCTGTCGCCGGACTTCTTGACTTACTTGCAACGAGTCCTTTTCCGTGATGCTTCAGGAATTCGGCTCGTTGCCTTTTAAGTCAACGAATTGTGCATGTCATCAGCGGTGGCGTTGACGGTGATAATTGTCGTTGAGCTGCTCAACCCAGTTGTGCTGGCACCCTGGCAAACAGGGAGCGGGCTACGCCCACCCCACGGGCATTGAAGTGCAACAGTCTGCCATACGCGAGCAACCCATTGCGATGTAAGTGAATGGAGTGATGGAACCTGTAGGGCGCACCGGGGTTGTTATGAATTAGATGAACGAGAGCTGTTGCTTGAGATTTTTTGCGTCAGCAAGGCAGAAGAAGGAGCCATAGTGGTTCTATGGCGACAACCGATAACGCAGCAGACGTGAAAAAGACCGGCAACAACTCCGTGAATTCTGATTGATGACAGCCCCTTGGGAGTCGTTTTTCGGTTCCTTTTGACGACGCAAAAGGAAGCCCACGTCACGTGGGCACCAAGATCGAGTACGGATGTCGCTCAAGAAAGCAAGCAGTTGAAGACCTTTGCAACCAAAGAGTTTACGGACCAAGATACGATGGAGGTTCGCGCCGCAAAAACCTGGGACAGCCCCCGTGCGGGGACAGTCCCGGTTTTGCTAGATTTTGTTAAACAGGAATCCGCCGCTTCTTACAAAAACTGCGAATGACAACTGACGCCTGATTCAAACGCGACATCTTGGTGTTGCGCTGTTTGATGGCCATAACATCCTCGGCAGGAATTGTTTCCTGACGTAGTTCGCGCTGAACAATGGCGATATTATTCAAGATGGTTTTCATGTCTGCCGCCGTGTATTGACGCAACATCTGCGGGCTCATGCTCATGAAACCATCGGCTAGATCCTGGGCAAGTTTTTTCGGGCTACCGGCAATGGCCATAATTTTACCTCATCATAGAAACAAGAAAGGACATCACATGGTTGAATACAAGGTTGCAGAGACATCTATTGTAACCGATGAAACGCTGGAACGCATCATCAATGAATGGGTGCAACAAGGTTGGGAATTTGAGCGGATTCAGTTTGCCATGTATGAGGGGAGTAAGCGGCCGGGGATGGCGTTTGTGTTGTTTACTCGGGAGGTTGAGGAGGCGTAGTGGTCTGGTGTAGACCTTAAAAAGTCAAAATCAAGATCAAGGTCGCCGGGATTCGGCTTGCCTCATCAATGATGAATATTGGATAAACACATCCTGTGTTTCCCAATAACGCAAGCCAAAAATGCTATTTCCGTCTTGCTTACACCATCAGAGATGGTGGTCGCCCGTCCATGAGCTCCACAGACGGTTTTCAACCGTCTGCTGGCTCGGCAAATCCTGCGTCTCATCATCTTTGGCATAAAACGTTGATAACCATCTTCCGTCTTGTTTTATTTCTTCCGTGGCACGATCTAACGGGTGGGACAGTGCCCACCCTTCTTCAGTCTGTTATTTAGCACCCAGCTCTCCCGTTCAGTCGAGCAATTTGTCTCGAATCATGAAGTCTCAACATGTCTCCTTCAACCACTGGTTCTTCCACTCTAACCACTCACGTACTCGCTGCATCTGCGGGGAGACCAAGGCATCCGGCAACGTTTTATCCGCCCGCAAGCCAGCCTCAACCTTGCCAAGAAAGACCTCTATCTGCTCCTGCTCCACCGGTATTGGCCGATGCGCCCAATGCAGTAATTCTCCCAGGGCTTCGAGGCAGTAGCGCTCCAGATCACTGACCCGGTTGAAGCCAGTCAAAACCAGAATCATCGTCTGCCAATCTTCGTGTGACCGATCACGTTTCAGACGCAAAAAGGCAAACTCGCTGACCCGGTGGCGCCGATCGTCAAACAACGACAGGTGATCGCGTTGCTGAATCATTTTGATCAATTCATTGCGGGCAAAACGCCGCTCCTGCACCTGGCCGTCATCCGTCACGACCAGATCGCCGCCGAGTAATAACAGGCACAGGTAATCGCCAAACTCCGGCACCCGCAGGGACTCAGTGTCCACACATTCGACATTGAGATGAAGACTGTGCGGGGCCACGTGATGATTAAAATCCATCACGCGCTGGATATAGCGGGCAAGAAATCCGGCATCTCGGGTCAAGGGCATGGAAAAATTGCGCGGATAATCCATTCGCACCAGATTGTATTCAAAGAACCCGCCGATCCACGGTACCGGCAGATAGCGCCGCAGGCGCACATGGTGATCAAGATAACCGCCGAGGCGCCAGGTGATATCTTCGAGATAGAAGTGGTGGAAATAGATAAAATTGTGAAACAACGGATCTTGGTAATGACGCCCGAAGGAGTGTTCAAACGCCGCCCGATGGCCAAGGTTACTGAATTCCAACTCCGCACCGAGAGCGATGCTGCCGCCGCAACGGCAGGCCAGTGTTTGCTCAACAGCCTGAACAAGCTCGTCGTCTCTGGCCCAGGCACGCACCAGCACATAGGCACGCAAGCAATAAAGATAGAGATGGCGGCTGCCCTCTTCCAGCACCTGTTCCACCTGCTCGGCCACCAGGGCGTCAACCAACGATTCGTGAGCGACCAGCCACTCCAGTGCCGCTAATACCAGCGGTGCATCGGGATAACATCCCTGCTCCGCAGGCAATTGATCGCCATACTGTTTGCGCAGGCGCTGAACGAGAAATCCAAGAATGTAATGACGAAAAATCAACGGCAGGTAGGCGCGAACAAGGGAACCTTTGCGCCAGATGCGTCGGGGAATGCAAAAACGACGGTGCTGACGGCGAGCCGCTTCTTTGAGATTGTGCTTGAAGGCCTGTTGCGGATGGGCATAGCGGTTTCGGCGAAAAAGTGAAAACGTCGCCGATATGTTACCCCGACGAATTCACGCAGCACCATGCCACGCTCGACGGCGGATAACCGTCCATAAAGCTGGCGGTAGTGGGGCCGCTGTGCTTCGTCGGGGAAAAAGAACGCCATTGTTCTCCTTTCGCGATCAGGCTACGAGGACATCAAATGCCCTCCATCTGTAAAGCGATCTCTTTGAGCAGATCGCGGTTAATCCGGTTGTCCGGTGTTTTGGGCAGATACTTGGTAAAACGAATCTTGTCCGGCAGATTGAGTTCGCCCATCTCTTCAATGATATGTTCGCGAATCTCGCGCAGGGTTTTTTCACGATAGCTTTCGTCACGAAAGTCCTTGAGCACGCAATAGGTGACGAGAATATAACCCTGCGACGGATGGTCGATAACAATGGCCGCGCACTCACGCACCCGTTTCATGGTCAGGACCGTCTCTTCGATTTCATCAATACTGCGTCGCCCTGCGCCGGTGCTGAGGATATCGTCAAGACGACCGGTGAGATTGAGGTTACCCTTGTCATCATAGACGGCACCATCGCCGGTACTGAAGTAGGTGCGCTCGGGGTACTTTTTCCAAAATGTCTGCTGATAGCCGACGTCGTCTTTATAGAGATCCTGCAGCATGGACGGCAGCGGCGTGGCCAGTACGAGCCGTCCAGGCTCTCCCGGCTGATCAAGAACATGCCCCTGCCCGTCAATGAGCCGAGCCTGGACACCGGGCAAAGGCGCCATCATGGTATCGTCTTCAAAACCATGGACGCCGGGCACCCCGGCGATCAGACAACCACCGGTTTCCGTCTGCCCCCAGATCTGGGTAATCGGCAGATTGCGGGTATTGGTCAGCTCGTACTGGGTCCAGTCGTACAGATCTTCGCTGATTTTTTCACCGCCACAGCCGATCAGGCGCAGTGAGTTGCTCGAACGGTTCAGGTAGCGCTTGGTGCTCTTGGCGCGCATGACGCTGCGCAAAATCGTTGGCGTGGTGTACAGCACGGTGACATGAAACTTGTCGAGATAGTCGAAGAAAAACTGGGTATTTTCGTAGGAGATGGTCCCTTCATACAAAAACAGGGTCGCGCCCAAGGCCAGAGGGCCGTAGACACTGTAGGTATGGCCATTAACCCACACCAGATCAGCGGTATTCCAGAAAATATCCATATCATCAAGATCAAACAGCAGTTCGGTAGTGAACTGTGCCCACACCAGATAGCCGGCCAGACTGTGTACTGCAGCACGCGGCTTTTTGGATTTGGTGGAGGTGTAGATCATGAATAACGGTTCGTCGGCATGGCGGACAAGATCCACCGTCGCACCCCGCGAAAACTCGGGATCGGTAATCAGGTCGTGATACCAGATATCGCGCTGCGGACGCATCAACACCTGCTTATGGGTATGATTGACGACAATGCAATGATTGATCTCGTAATCGAGCCGTTCGAGAGCTTCATTGACCACGCCTTTCAATGAGCGGGTGCGCTGATGAGCACCGTCACAGGTGATGATAAATTTGGCCTGACAATGGTTGAGTCGTTGAGCGAGCGCCTCGGCGGAATAGGCCATATGATACGCAACATGAATCGCACCAATACTGGCGCAGGCCAGCATGGCAATCACGGTTTCGGGAACATCCGGCATAAACAGCAGCACCCGATCCCCTTTTTTGACGCCAAGATGGACCAGACCATTAATCAGCGCCAGCACCTCATGGGCCAGCGTCTGGTAGGTATACGTGCGTTCTTCAAAATTGGAGCCTCTCCAGAGCAGGGCCGCCTTGTTGCGGCGCTCCGTTTCCAGATGCTTGCCGAGGATATTGTGAAACACATTGAGCTTGCCACCGGTATACCAGCGGTAATAAGGCGGAGCCATATCGTCAAGGACCTTGCGATACGGCTCCTGCCAGTCGAGATATTTCTGGGCCAGAGCGTCAAACAACGCGGCCGGCGACTGATTTTTATAGTCATCATATTGTTCGGCGGAAATTTTTCTCCGCTCATAACTGAGCTTGGGATGGACCATTACATGTTTTCCTTCCGTGACATGTCCTGTTGCGCCCGGTACAGATCATTCAGCGTCTGATACGAGTTGGACAGTTCGTGAAGAATGCGCAGAAACACTTTTGCCGTAGCAATCGAGTCTCCCAGCGCCCGGTGGCGCTGTTCGCAGTCAATACAATACACATTGAGCAAATCATCAAGCTGGGTGCTGGTGTTGTTTTCCATCACCAATTTATGCAGCAACATGGTATCAAGCCAGGGTGCGCCATCGACAGAGCAGTCGTAGTTTTCCCGCAGATGACGATCCAGCATCTTCAGATCGAAATTGATGTGATGCCCGGTGATCATGCTGTCACCGATAAAGGTCATGAATTCGGGAAGCACCTCAGCGATACTCGGCTTGTCCACCAGCATATCGTCGGTAATACCGTGAAACTGAATGGATTCGGGTGGAATCGGCGTGGGCGGTTTGACGTAGGTCTCGTAGATCTTGGTGATGCGACCTTTTTTGATTTTGACGGCAGCCGCATTGATGATGGTGTCGGAGGTCAAATCAAGACCGGTAGTTTCAAGATCGACAATACAGAAGGTGGCGTCACGCAGATCGCGTTTCAGCCCGGCTGTGGAGCGAATCGTTTCACACAATCCCGCAACATAGTCCTCCACCACATCCAGTGAGGAGTCTTTTTTGCGCGGGGTAATGTTTTTGAGCAGTGATCGCCACACCATTGCTTTTCAGCCCCCAACCTCTCCGCCGACCTCTCCGGGCAACCCCGTGAAATGACAGCAGGCCCTCTACATAACAGAGCAGGAACAAATCCAAAATAAACTAGTGTTTCGTCTACTGAGCGACTATACTTGGCACTATTATAACTCAGAGGAGCCGTACGACTATGAATTTAAAACCAATTTTTGTTCTTGTCATTATATTTTCACTCATTATGCAACTGCGGAACTGCGAATATGGGGCCGAGCATCAGTCTGTTGATCCGAAATACAAAAACGCTCACCTGACAGCGGTCAGTGCGCAAAAACTGCTGAAAGAAGGTAAACAGCAGGAGGCGCTTAACTATTATGAGATGGCCCGCCGTGAAATGGAGCATGCCAATGTCGGCGCGGACAAAGGGGAGGATGTTTACATCAACTACGGCTTTGTTATGAATGACATTGGCGTCATCCACCTGGGTTGGGCGTTGTACGGAAAAGATCTGGATACGGAGCGCACCCAGATCGACATGGCCAACATTGATCAGCAGGAGTTGCAGACAGCTTCGCAAGCCCTGCAAAGCGCCATTGATTTTTATAACCGTTGGTACAAACACAATCCCGATGATTACGAGCGGTATTCCAAAGCCATTTCAGAGAGCTATGCCAACCTCGGCGTCGCCCTGAAATACGCTGGAAAAACCGATGAAGCGGTCGCTGCCTTTTCCCAGTCTCTGCTGCGCAACCCGAAAAACGGCAATGCGGAACGTTCGCTGAAAATGCTGGACATCAACCCCAAGCCTTACATTGAAGCTGGCGAAAACGAACTGAAACAGCATTGATTTACGGCAAGAAAAAGCCCCGGCATCGGGGCTTTTTCTTTTTTCATTGACTCAAATCATTCACACAACAGGGAGATGAGCATGGCCCATTGGTATTTAAGCTACAATGGTGAACAAAGTGGTCCTTTTGATGAAGCCGAAGCCCAGCAGCAGGCACGGCAGAACCCAAACGGCTTTGCCTGGAAAGAGGGCTTTTCCACCTGGCTGCCCATCACTCAGATTGCCGAGCTTGCAGCGCCATCGACCAGTGTCGCTCCGCCGCCCAGTCCATTGGCTTCGTCAGCGCACCGCCGCTCCGACGAGATCGATTTCACCATCTACGGAACAGAGATGCAGTTTGTTGAAATTGAGCTTGATCCAGGGGAAAGCGCTGTGGCTGAGGCCGGAGCCATGATGTACAAAGACAGCACCATTGCCATGGAAACGGTTTTTGGTGACGGTTCCCCTCAGGAAGGTGGCTTTATGGGCAAACTGCTCGGCGCCGGTAAGCGTCTGGTGACCGGGGAGAGTCTGTTTACCACCGTGTTCACCTATCAAGGTCAAGGCAAAGGCCATGTCGCGTTCGGTGCTCCCTATCCCGGCAATATCATCCCCGTGGCGCTGGATGCCATGGGCGGCAGCCTCATTTGTCAAAAAGATGCCTTCCTGTGTGCGGCGCGCGGCGTCTCGATTGGCGTTCATTTTCAGAAACGGATTCTCACCGGCCTGTTTGGTGGTGAGGGTTTTATTATGCAAAAGCTCGACGGAGACGGCATGGCGTTTCTCCACGCCGGCGGCACCATTGTTGAGCGGCAGCTGGAAGCAGGAGAAGAACTGCATGTTGATACCGGCTGCGTTGTGGCTTATGAGCCTAAGGTGGATTTTGATATTCAACAGGCAGGCGGCATAAAAACATCATTGTTTGGCGGTGAAGGTCTGTTTTTCGCCCGCCTGCGCGGTCCGGGCAAGATCTGGTTACAATCGCTGCCGTTCTCCCGCCTGGCAGGACGGATGCTGCAGGCCGCACCACAGCGCGGCGGCAGCCAGGGTGAAGGCTCTATCCTGGGTTCCCTCGGCAATCTGCTCGATGGTGACAATTAAATCCATCCCGACTTTCTCAGCTTCATATTGCAGCAGCCAGCGCGTGTACTGCGCTGGCTGCGTATTGCAGTCGGCACTATCTCGTCCATATCAATTTTGACGATAAAAAATACCCTCTTCGCTTCTCCATAGACTTAATGATGTCTCTGTATTAAGGTCAATTTCAAAAGAAAAACCCCAAAGGAGAATCCACACACCCGATGCTTCCGCCCAGATTCGCCATAGTCAGTGACCTGTTCGAAATCAGTTTTCTACGTTGGCGTAACAACGTCGGACCTCTGACTCTGCTGACCATTCTGTTTTGTATTCTCGGCTGGATTCCACTGCTCAATATTGCGTTGAGTGCGGGGTATGTACGCTATCTTTTGAAACTCAGTCGTGGCGAACAGACGGATTTGGGAGAATTATTCCGCAGCTGGGACTGTTTTTTACCAACCCTGCTTTACGCTGTGGTTCTTTCTATTGGCTATTTTCTCGTCAGTCTGCTGCCGTTTTTTGGTGTTCTACTGGCGACAATCCTGTTGCTGATCTGCCTGCCCGGCTATGTGGCGGTGGTGGAAAACCGCATGGATGTGACCACGGCATTTCAATGGAGTACGGAAACCCTGCGTAGCGATCCGCTGAACTGGGCCATTGTTTTGATCAGTTGTTCTTTTCTGTTCAGTCTTGGTGCGTTGTTCTTCGGATTAGGGCTCCTGATCACCCTGCCTTTGGCGACACTGATTTTTATCAGCCAATACCTGCGGCATCAACCCGACTGGTATTAAGTTACCCTTCTGCTTGATTCATGTTTTGTTCCCCGTAAGATCCCACTACTTTTATCTCGTCAAAAAGAATTCACAAAGAACTACGCTGTTTTCCCAGGAGCGGCGGAAGGCTTTTTGGTCGCAAACGTGCGTGCCAGATTGTTATCAATCACGTACATACACATCTCTTTAGCCCCAGCCTGAGAATAATTGTAGCGTCGGCGCAAGTTGTCGATGAGAAACGCCACGTCTGTACGAATCTTCTTGTCGTAGGTTTTAAAGCTTTCACTGGCGTAATCCTTGATGGCGCGACGGAAGTTTTCGTTGTCAAGGAACGGCTCCAGCACCCGGTCTTTGAGATAATAAACATAGCGTTGGTAGAGATCCTTGAAAAGACGGGTTTTCTCCAACGGCAATCCGGCCGCCAGCACCTCCTGCGTCAAGGTGGTTCCGGCGTATTGTTTCTGGACATCGGAACGCAGCTGACGACGCTGTTCATCCGTGGCATCATCTCCGAGTAGGCGCTGTTCGACCCGCTTGAAAAACGCCTCATCAATCTTCAAAGGGTCACGGGTATAGCTGCAGACAACCTCGGTGCCCGGCTCGTAATTAACGGCAAACAGGTAATTCTTCAGTTCGCGGACAATGCCCTCTTCGTTGTAGCTGTACAACGATTCCTTGACCTCCTGCAAGACGGTATAGTCATACATCCGCTGCAGTGAATCGAGAAATCCCGGTGGAATGGATGTGGCTAATTCCTTATGCGCCTTGGTGAAAAATTCTTTGAGCACCGTCATATTAATCAAGCGCTCGCGATGGCCGTAGGTGGAGAAAAATAGGTTGAAAATACGGATTGAATCACGGCCGGAGAAGCCCTTATCCCCTTCCTGCTCCGACTCGGCAATAATACGACCCCGTCGTTTGGCAGTCAGCTTACGGTAGTCCTCCTCGGTCAGCCATTTAGGAATATTACCGGTGTAAATCTCCATCTTGAGCAGTTGCAGATGGGCGTCGCAATAGAGGTTGTATTTGCTGGGATAATCGATCCATTCGGTCAAGGCATCCGATGTCTGCTTCATCCGCGTTGAGATGATTACCCGGGCGAAGTTGTGCAGCACGCGCGGCAAAAAGTGTTCATCAATACTTCGTCCGAAAATATTGCGATAGATCTGCACTTCGGTATTGAGATCGAGAACATACGGCACCTTGATGTATTCAATCCGGTCAGAGAAAGACTGAATATTACCGATGTTGCCCTTGTCTTCCGGGTTCATCAGCGCCAGGAACAACGAGTTGACATTCTCTTCGATGTCTTCAAGTTTATGCACGCCCTCACTGACAATATTGTGCAGCTCGATCATCCGCTCGGTGTTGTGCGACTTGACGTCCATTAACGCGTAGATGCCGTTATTGGTCTTGGCATGACGCGAAAAGATGTAGCGCACCTGATTGCTGTCGCGCAGCAAATCATTGATCCGTTTCTGCAGCAGTTCATTGGTAAGAATGGTCTGTTTAATCGGCTTGTCACCGGGGGTAAAGACGCTGATCCCTTCACCGAGCCGACGGTTAAAACGGTACGGCCGCGCATAAACCATCTTCAACACTTCGCGCGGGTCCTTGACCAGATTGAGCAGCGCCTGATAGAGAGAGCTGCAGATCGTACAGGGGGTGTTGCGGAAGACCCACTCGTATTCTTTTTCGGTAAACAGCTCCCATTTGGACTGATCATTTTGAAACAGGTCATCAAATACCTGGCGGCGCGATTCTTTTGGAATCATCAGGATCGGATGATCATGACTCGGGCACGGCACCTCGACATAGCCTTGCGGGGCCAGCCCTTCGCTGCTCTTGCGATTCTCTTTCTGTACATCTTGATACATCTGCGAGAAGCTGTTGGAAAAACGCGACAGTTCTTCGAGAATCTTGGAGGCTTCAGGGTCAGACAGATGACCGAGCACTTCGCGATCAAGGCGCCACACCGTCTCGTACATGGCTCCCTGTTCGGTGTTGACATAGTGCTCAAACTTCATCAGAAGATTGTTGAGAAAGGTGCTTTTACCGCTTCCCGGCGGGCCTTCAAAAACGTAGATCTTGTTTTGCTGAGCCCCCCGACGCAGAGCATCGACAAGGTTTACCAGCCGGTTGGCAAACAGGCGATCAGCAAAAAACGGATTATCGGAATCAGCGACAAACAGCGGCGAACAGTCGTAGCCGACATAATGGATTGATTCGGGATCAAACTTGCTGTCATCTTCCATCGGCAGGATATGACTGGAAACCATATCGTGGAACACTTGAAAGATGCTGCGCAAAATGCGTGTCGGCTGCAGGGACACCTTGTGAAGAAAATCCCGATAGGCCTGCGGCTCGTAACGATCGAGATCCTCCTGGGTGAGGATAATCCGCTTCAGGGCTTCATCAATTTTATCCATCATCGCTCCTTTCCCCGTGCGTATTCTTGCCGGGGAGTCTGCGGCGTTGCACTATAGATTAATCAGACCAGCGTTCGGCTCAACTGGCGATTTTCCATACGGTAGATCACTTTATTCCACTGAATCGGTTTTGGCTTCCCCTCGGCATCATGGCCACGGGACTCTGCCGGCAAAGTGGAATTTGGGGCGGGTTCATGGGTTTCCAAAACAACCGGAGCACCCCACAGATATTCGATACCGATTAATGTATTGCTGATAAAATCACGCACCAGAGGCTTTCCTTCAAAGACATGGCTTAACGACAAATCGTTGCCGGACGTGCGCTCCTCAATTTCAATCGTCGGCGGATGATAGAGTGAGTCCATCAGCATGGCCCGATAGTCTTTGGCGCTGCGACTCTTGACATAGTATTGCCACACCATCCGTTCTTCATCGAGACGCTTATCGGCAACGAATAACTGATGCTGGTCTATAAAATCCTGATCAACAAAGTCGTTGATAAAATTGAAATCGTTGTAATTCTCCCGCACTTCAAAAATCAGGTTACGTCCGCTCCCTTTATGGCGGTCAAAATGCTGTCGTTCGCTGGTGTTCCGAAGCCGCTCAAATTCCAGTGAATAACGTCCTTTGTTTTCAAACTGCTCGATGGTATGGAACAGGCGCAAGCCGAGCGCGTACGGGTTGAGTCCAACACGCGGCATGGAAGTGACATTGGCGTGAATCCGCGCAAAATCAACCTCATGACCTTTGATCCGCTCATCTTGAAGAAAGAGGGTTTCATGCCAATAACTGGCCCAACCTTCATTCATGATTTTGGTGCGAATCTGCGGCTGAAAATAAACTGACGTGCTGCGCACCACTTGCATGACCGATTTCATCCACTGGTTTTCTGGCTTATTGAGAAACGGTGAATGCGCCATAAGATATTCGATCAGGTCCATTTTCGGCCGCTCGCCTTTCTGACGATAGGCCCGGTAGGCACCTTCAAACTCAGGATACTGCTTGGCCACCTCGGCAAAAAAGTGCGCCTCACCACGCGACTCGAATTTTTTCTGGAAGTCGTTGTAGCGTTTCACCTCTTCCATATACTCGGTGGGTGTGACCTTGCGTTGCTGCTGCAGAAACACATCGAAAAAGTAATTGAATCGACGCGATTCCCGCCTGGCCTTACTGCGCTCCACGGCGGCCAACGTGTCGTAATAGCCAACCAGATTGTCGATGCCGCGGGTAAACTCAATGACATAATCAACCCAGCGCCCCTTTTCGGAACGAAGTCGCGCAATCAACCGCTTGTCTGCCAGGGCCTGCCCTGCGAGGTCGTAATCCCAGGTATGCCGGAAAAACAGGTTGTTCTGAAAGAAATCAATGTGGCCGATCACGTGATAAAAGATCATCACGTTGAGCCAGTCGGGGTTATTGTCGTTGTAAAACGAAATGGCCGGACGGGTGTTGATAACGGTCTCATACGGGTTGCCCGGATAAAGCTCGTACTTGCCCTTCTCCTTGAGCACTTCGACATCATGCACCCAATAATCATACAGAGTGGGAATCATGATCTTGGGTGACAATTCGAGCATATCGCGGTTGGTGACGACATATTCCAGAGTCTGTTCGTCAAAACGCAAACCGGCATCGCGTGCCCGCTCTTTGCACCCTTCCATAATTTTTTTGCTGTGCTGATTAATCAGTTCCATACCGTATCCTCAGCGCCGTTTCCAATCAGGACGGCGCAATCAGCTTCTTAATCCCTTCAATAATCCGCTCTTCCGGCGCATCTTCGCCCATACTGTCGAGACGCAGCAGGTTGCCATGGGTGTCGAGCAGACCGGACTGGTTGATATAGGTTTCCACCTGAGTTTTGCGGTCACCGCTGTAGAGGTGCTCGGCAATGGTGATGCCGACACGGCTGGCATAGGTGAGCATCTTTTTGAGCTCTGGCAGGGTTTCCTTGCCACGGCTGTCCCAATCATCACCATCAGTGCCATGGAAGACATAGATGTTATAGTCGCGTGCCAAACTCTCCTGCTCGACGATATCATTGACCATCTTGTACGCCGACATCACCCGGGTGCCACCCGCCACCTGCATGTTGTAGTAGGTGTGGAAATCCGGAACCTCGCGTGCCTCGGTATCGTGGAGAATGAATCGCGTTTCCACCCGGCGGGCAAATTGATAAAGCAACCAGCTGTAAATCATCACATGTTGCGACACCACCAGCTCGGTGGCTTTACCGTGCATGGACCCGGAGTAATCGCGGACAAAAAACACCATGGCCTGGGATTCGTAGTCTTTTTCCTTCGACAGAACACGGTACACCTTGTCACGCGGCGCAATGAGCAGGCGGGAGGGATCTTTAACGCCATGCTCATCGACATTGCCGAGGGCAATATTGGTTTCCAACACCCGGCGCAGGGTCGCTTTTTTATCAAGGAGCTGGCCAAAACCGCGATTCTGATCCGTCAGATCATAGGTAAAACGGGTCAAAGAACTCTTTTTACCCTTATTCTGCAGATTGGGTAATTCGAACTGTTCGGTGAGGATGCGTCCCAGGTCATAAGCACTGGACTCCACTTCATGGGCCGCTTCTTTGCCTTCGCCAGCCCCCTGACCTTCGCCCTGTCCTTCTGGACGAACCGGTGCTTCGCCGATCACATCGCCTTCATCCCCTTCGCCACTGCCACCTTGTCCACCACTGCCTTCGTCCGGATCACTAAACTGATTATCGTGAATCAGTTTTTCTTCAACAGTGGTCGGCACGACAATCACCTTGTCACCAGCACCTTGCTGCGGCTTGATCAGACGGCCAACCTGTATCTTGCGCGGAAAACCATCTTTATCCCGCTGGCGGTCGCGTTCCAGTAATTCATCCAGTGTCCGGATGTGGGTGGTATAGCTGGACTTCGGAGCACTCATGGCCTGAAGCATGTTGAGATCATTGGAAGCATACAGGCTGGCGAATGGCCCAAGGCTCGGTTCAGGAGGACGCACGGCAAAGGGGCGATGTGTCTGATCCCCGAGGCACTCAGCTTCCATTGCGGCACGCTGTTCCGGCGACAGATTCAAATCCGCCGGAACACGCAGTGTTGGTGGTTGCGTTGTTTTTTTCATCAACTGTTCACCTTTCCAACCCGTCTAACGGATCAGCGCTCATCCTGCTGGGTGCAGAAATACTCAATGGTCTTTTGAGCGCAGGTTTTACAGTAGTTGAGCTTGTTGAACATGGTGTCTACCATGCGATCATAGAGTTTCTGATTATCCTCGTTGGTACGGTTGGCTAACGCTCCGATCAAACTGCCGGCTCCGGCGATATCGGACTTCAAGCGGACATCGGTAACAGCCTTGACCAGTTCGAGGTTATCCATAAAATCGTAGCCCGGATCGAGGGTGATCTTCTGCCCGTAAATCTTGCGAATCGAGGTGCGGAACGATTCACGCTGTTCGGCGGTTTTCAAACCAAGTCTTTCCTCAATGCTCTGCACATAACGCTGATCGATCTTCAGCGCCTTCAACTCGCCGGTCTGCGGATCACGATATTTCCACATTTTGTCCGGGCCGAGATTCTCCGCATCAATGCCGATCACCATGTTGACGTAGCTCATCACATCAGTACGCACTGCATGGGGTTCATCCATGTAGGCGTTGAACATTTCGGTCATGATCCGTTCGCGATAGAGCCCTTGGGCGATCTTAAGATCTTCGAGATACTTGGCACGATCACCGGCGTCGGAAACATAATCAAGGATCACCCGCTCCAAAGTCTTAAAGACATCGTAAGCGAACATGCACTGACCCTCGTTGGTTTCCGAGCTTTCCATGAGCAACTGCATGGCACGACCGAGATTACGTTGGCCCAGACCCTTCTGACCAAAACGCCGGGTGATGTCCGGTTCTTGATTGAGGGTGTCGATCACTTCCGCAAGAGTTTTAATACTCTTTTCACCGGCCACTTCACCGGCAGCCAGTTTCATGGTCTCAATCATGGTCAGCTTTTCCGTGCGTGGCAGCCGGGTGAGCACCACGGCGACAGAAGCGGCGTAATTAAGGTTCGGGTCCTGATGGAGTTGCTCGCGCATCAAGGTTGTCTTACGCTCACCACCGATAGCATAGTCGGTCAACTGCTCCTGCATTTTGTAACTGGTATTATGGGAGACGTAGCAGATGCGGCACCGGTCGATAATCGGCGCTTCCTCCTTTTCCGACAGGAAACGGTTGAATTCAGAGTTATTACTGGTGGCGACAATCAACGTATCAATCGGCCACTTGTAGCCATCCATCTCAATCACCCGGTTCTGGATCACGCCCAGATAAACCTGCACCAGGTCTTTTTTGTTTTTATAGATCTCATCGCTGAAATGGATCCCGCCACCAGCGACACGCGCCAATGCCCCTCGGCGCAGGTCAAAACGGTAAGGATTATTGGTGTCACTGATATGGAGCAGTCGTTGAATCGACTCTTCACCGAGCAAGTCCACCGCAGACGAGGTAATTTTGTCTTTTGCCGCATATTTACCGGTCACGGTGCCAAGGCTTTCCACTAAAGGCACCGGCAAAATTTCGACAAAGTCGAGCATGGCGTTGATGTCGCCGCCGGTATAGTTACGGATATCGTTCCAGATATAACCGCTGCACGCCCCCATCGGACGATAGCTCTCGTAATAATCTCTCAATTCACCATCCGAGAGGCTGCCTTGCTTAGCCAGAAACTCCATGCTCTCTTCTCGGCCTTCAAACAGGTTCATGGCCAAGACCATTGGATCTTCATACGTCTGAGACTCGATTTCACGAATCTGCCCATAGCTGCCCAGCTTGTCGAGACCGACGAATTTAAATGTGTATTTGCGATTCTCCGGCCGACTCAAAAACTGCCGATACTGCGCACACAGGTTTTCGACAAAAAAGGTTTTGCCGTTCCCCGGTTCACCGACCAAGACAAAGGCCATCTCTTTTGAGGAACCACCTTCTGAGGCATCTTTGACAAAGGAAACAAAACTGTTGATTTCGTCATACATGCCGATGGTGTGTTTCCCTCCGGTACGAAAAATGGGAAAGTCGTAAGTGGTTTTGCCATTAACCACGACCTTCTCCACGCCTGCTTCCAGAATCATGCGTGCTACGCCTTGAAAAGCATTTTCAAAGCGGCGTTCTCCGGCTTTCACACTTGCAACATGCTGCAACAGTGCAGATGGTTTCCTTCTCGTTGCCATGAGTCCCTCCGTTGTATCGATCAGAATCAGTCTGGTTTATACGGATTAAAATTCGTGCAGCTCTTCTCTTGAATTATAGCAGTCTGCCGGAGATGACAACCGATCAGGTGAGATTTTGTTATTCCGTATACACCGACACCTTCGCCTCAAGCCGGGATAGAGAACGGCACAACAACGACAAGTCCGCGCCAGATCAAAACAAATTTCCACGACTATTCTTCCGGGATAAAAACAGGTTACTTGCGAAAAAAACGTCTACGCCAATGACGACGGGCAAAAAAAAGCCCCCTTCGCGAGGGAGCGAAGGGGGCAAGGGACGAAGAATCACGCAGATTACTCGTCGTTATGTACTTTGTAGAGCAGTTCCTTGATCTCCTGAGAAGGCTCGGGGGTCATCAGGGAGACCACGATCATGGTGATAATTACAGCCGGAACACCAACGACCGCACTGGACGTAAACGGAATGTAGTACGCCAAGACAGAAGTTTTCGGGATCAGCATCGCACCGAAGGTAACGGCCAGACCGACAATCATACCGGCAATCGATGCTTCTTTTGTCGTACGGCTCCACCACAGACCCAACAGGAACAGCGGGAAGAAGGTGTTGGCACCAAGGGCAAAGGCGACCGCAGTAATCTGGGCGATCAATGCCGGAGGATTCAGAGCAACGATGATGATGGAAACGCCGAGGATGATCGTACCTACACGGGCAATCTTCATCTTGCTCTCTTCACTTGCATTCGGATTCAGAACACGGAAGTAGATATCGTGGGCAAAGGCTGAAGAACCTGCCATCAACAGACCACCTACCGTGGAGAATGCTGCAGAAACACCACCAGCAGCCAGGAAGCCGGCAAACCATTCAGGCAAACCTGCGAGTTCCGCCGCGTTAACAACGATGGCGTCAGGCGTGATGGTCGTACCAGCCGTACCGAGCAGGTTGGAGAACTTGGCAAATGCAGCATATGCCGGAGCAGTCCAGTACACCAGAGCGATACAGAACAGACCCCAAACAACCTGCCAGCGAGCATCGCTAACACGAGGTACGACGTAGAAGCGACCGATAACGTGAGGCAGTCCAGCAGTACCGAGCATCAGAGTGATACACAGTGCGAACCAGTGATAGGCCGTGTACTTAGCGAATGGCAAGTAGTAGCTGGCATCTGTCGCAGCAGCAGAGATTCCGTTACCACCGTGACCGATGTCGTAAATAGCCGCACCGTAACCGATTTGCGGTACCGCAGAGAAGTAACCCAGTTTCGACGCGATAAAGAACAGCGGCAAGAAGAAGGTGATAACGATAACCACGTACTGAACCTGCATGTTCTTGGTTGCGCCGAGCATACCGGAGATCAGAACGTAGGCCAGAACGACACCGGTACCGACGAATACGGACATCTGATAGTTAATGCCGAAGATCCAGTTAAACATCATACCGATACCTTTGTACTGACCAACGGAGTACACAAAGGAAATGGTGATAACGATCAACGCAGACATCAGACGAGCCGTCGTGGAATAGTAACGGTCACCGATAAAGTCAGGCGCGGTGTATTTCCCATAGCGACGTACTTGGCCGGCCATAAGTACCAGCAGCAGAACGTAACCACCGGTCCAGCCGAGAACATAAGAGATGGCGAAGTACCCTTTAAGGTAGATCAGACCCGCCATACCCAAGTAGGAAGCAGCTGACATCCAGTTAGATGCGATCGCCATACCACCACCGATCTGACCGACACCACGTCCGGCAGCCCAGTAATCCTCGGTGTTCTGCGCCTTGGCAAAGACACCGACCATGACGAACAAAATCAGCAGCGCGATCATCATAATCGCAGGAATGACTTTAAACTTGCCTTCCGGGTTGAGGTCAGCCACCGCAAACGCGTTGGTCGACATCAGCACAAAGAACAGGGACAAGCCCCAATGCATTATTTTTTTCATAGCGCTTTCTCCCTTTCTTTTACTTGTTGTATTCAGACTCAAGCTTGTCGATAAACTTGCAGTACACGTAGCACAGGAAGATAAACAGTGCGATCAGGAACTGCGCGGAATACCAGTAGTGAAACGGGAAGCCGAGGAACTGTGTTTCGGTCAGGAAACTTTTCCCGGCCACCTGCGTAACAACCTCACCCGTGTTCAGAGTCAACTGAACTGTTTCAGCGGGATCAGCAACAAGCTTCAAGAGAAAGAGAAAGCCGTAAACTGCTACGAACCAGATGACGAGCAGTTTCTTTTTCATCGCCACGTCTTTTTTCATAAAATCGCCGACGGGCTTAAAGAAATTGATGTTGATATCTTTATTCATACCCATACCTCCTTGGTGTAAAAGCCTGCAGGGCACCACCCCCACAAACCACATAAACTTTAAACCGAGTGTGTGTTACCAATCTGCGTGTTCTTTTCGCCTCCTCCTTTCCGACAAAAAAGTAAGTTTGTTGATTTCATTGACAGTGCAACTCAAAACGCTCCGGGAGTCTGTCAGTCACGATTGATCATCGAATAAAGTGACCGCCTTTTACGTGGCCCCCGTTCGCGATAATCCTGAAAATACGCAAACAAGAAACAGATCAGGGCGCCACCGGTAATGATACCGCCGAGAATGTAATATAACGTGTCATCCATCGTCGCCTTCCTTTCCCCGGCAGATCACCCGCCGGATCAAATACTGTTTCTTTTTTTTCAATTTATGACATAGGGTCAAATATTCAGTCAAGTAAAATGTTGTTATAAAAATAACGCATCAAAGAAAAAATGCATCAAAAAAAAATCGGTCAAATCTTTCACGTGTTAATAAATTAAGAATAAATATCGATTATTTTCAGCTACTTATGTCAATAAAATGTATAAAACACAAAGAACAAAAAAAATAAAACCGCAATCACTCAAACCATAAAAAAACCGTTTTTACGAAAAAAATCTCGCATCTATAACCATATTATACAAACGGCACATAAAACAGTGGAACCGGTTATTTCTTACCAAGTATGGCATAAAATTATTCTCATGCAACAGCTGGCTCTTTATTGCCATATCGCACCAGGACAGCGCATGATCAGTGCATATTTCAGTCGCAAGAAAATGCTCCAGGATGCGAGCGGGCTCTATACGGAAGGGGAATCTGGATAACGCTTTGAAACGACAATCAGGACCAAAAGAGACAGCGGCAATGCCACCAGGACCGGATTATTAAGAGCAAAGGGGGCATCAGAGGCCAGATGACCGTAACGGACATACATTTCTGGAGAAAGCAGAATCAGGACGAGAGAGCTAAACAACCCGGTAAGCATAGAGCAGACGACACCACGGCCCGTTGTCTTGCTCCAAAACAGGGCCATCAATAACGCCGGCAGATTCGCAGCAGCAGCTAAAGCGAAGGTCAGACCGGCAAGATAGGAAACATTCATCCCTTCAAAGATCAGACCAAAATAAATCGCCCCACAACCAACGACAAAGGCAGACATTCTCCCCACCACCACTTTCTCTTTTTCATTCATGGTGATACCGAGAAAACAGTCCATCAAATCATGCGCGACAGCACCGGAAGCCGCAATAATGAGACCACTGACACTCCCCAACACAGCAGCAAAGGCCACAGCCGTCACCACCGCAAAAGCCGCCGTCCCGAAAGTACGCGCCAACAGAGGAATCGTCATATTGCTGTCAAGCAGGTTGACCGCCTGTCCAGACATGGCCCCCAGGCTCATAATCAGGCAGGCACAGTAAAAAATACAAATGCCGACAATTGCCAACACGGTGGACTTGCGCGCGGCAGCGTGGTTGCCAACCGTATAGTAACGAATCAGGATGTGTGGCAATGCGGCGGTTCCACACAACAATGCAATCATTAACGAGATAAAGTCCAGTCGGGCGACGCAACTTCCTGAAGGCAGAGCAAACAGCCCCCCCGTGCTCAACAGATTACGCCCAGAGGTCCGCTCCCGCCGAAACGCAGTGACCAGACTATCCTGCTCAACAAAGGTTACACGCTTCCAGAAATAAAGGTCACTTTCGGAGAAACAGCGCAAAAAGGACAAAGGACCCAACGCCCCCTCTGCACAGGCATCAGATCGTTCAGCCAGTCGACCGACAGACAGCGGCACCGGCGGTGGCGGGCTAACCCCGTCGACAACAGCCTCATCATCGATCAAAACCGTATAATGACTGCGGACAAAATGAGCTTGCGCATCTCCAGCGGACTCGACTTGCCACAACAGTCGCCGGCCATCCGCTGCGACAACAGGAAGAAATCCCGCCATCCCGGCTTCAGACTCCTGCCATCCAGGTTCGAGAGACAGCCCTTCAGGCAAAACAACACGTCCCTGGTCAAGAGGCACCACCATCTCTTCCCCATCTGGCGCCGGCAACTCAGGCAAACCACGATCAAGCACGGCATAAGCCAGCCAGGCGGAAACCGTCAGCAACGCAACTCCTTTAAGACACTGAACATACGTTGTTGAGGCCATCCCGGAAGTGGCAACAATAATCGTGACAACGGCTCCAATAAGGAGGATGCCGAGATAATAGGGGATACCGAGCAGCGGCGTAACCAGTGTTCCAACACCGACCATTTGCGGGATGAGATAGCACAGGCAAATCACCAGAGTGCTCACAGCTGCAGTCAGTCGCACCCCACGAGAACGAAAGCGTGCATCAATCACATCGGTGAACGTCACCCGGCCAAACCGACGAAACGGTTCAGCCACAACCAGCAAGGCAAAAGCCCAACCGGCCAGAAAGCCGATCGAGTAGAGAAAACCGTCGTAGCCGACGGTGGCAATCAAACCACCAACACCAAGAAAGGAAGCCGCAGACAGGTAGTCGCCGATAAACGCCAGCCCATTGACACTCCAATGGATATTGCCGCCAGCGACAAAATATTCAGAAGGGGAGGAGGTCCGGCGGACCATCTGCGTGGAGAGACCGATACCAACGGCGACAACACACAAGAACAGTGCAACAGCCAACGGATCTTGGGCGCCAATCATGGCAGACCTCGCAGACGGGCTTTTCTCTCGAGGCGGGCACACAACAAATGGAACAACAACGCACAAGCGCAGGTGGCAACCATCAGCACAACACAGCCAATCAGACCAAGGCCAACGCCAGCGACTGTATACCCTGTCAGCTCCGGATAGAGGACATGGCAAAGCACAAATAAGCCATAAAGACCCAGATAAATCACAAAAATGCGCAAACCGATCTGTGCACGAGCACGACTCATCGGTTCAGAATAACGCTGTTTTAGTGTTAAAGGCTCATCACTCATACATTCAGCCTATTATAGCTGATTAGAACAAGTCAACGACTTTGAGCAAAGGCATAAAAAAACGGACCTTTTAAAATAAAAGGACCGTTATTTTATCCCATATCTTATCTATAAAACATTATTCCATCGCATGAATATCCATAATGACGGCATCGACGCTACCTTCGGCATTAAAATGGGGAAGACAACGGACAAGGCAAAGCTGCTGTGGCCGCCCTGCGAAATCAAGAGCCACTTTTTCTCTGACACTTTCTCCCCCCAGAGCGCGATCAATCAACGGCTGATAAGCTGACTCGAAAACAGGCCCCCCCAGTACATCTGCCAGCGTTTTTCCCTCAACACCATTTTCGGAAAAACCGATCCAGCGCAAATACTCCTGATTTGCCTTGCGAAAAACATAGTCCCCATCAATGACGGCAAGGGGGGACTTCAGTGTATCAACGATCATTTCAGCATATTCACGATTGCGTTCAGCACGCGCCCGACCGACGATCACACTCAACGCAGAACAGATCCCGTCAAGAAAGCGGATATCATCACGGGTGAAAAGCTCTGGACGGGGATCATTGATACGCACAACACCGACCGTACGCCCCTGATAACGGACAGGAACCAAGACCAGAGATCCACTGTTCTGTTCAGGACAACAGGTATTGATACAGGCATTGAGCCCACTGGCAGCCTCTTCGGAAAGCGCCGTCCGATCATTTGTCCAATAGACACCGTTCTCGTTACAGTTCAGCGTCTGGTCTGTCATCTCCCCATCAAGAATCTGCCCACAAAGACATTCGAGCTTTCTCTGTACCACCAGCTCCGTCACCTCATCGCCCTGGCAACCAACGATCTCCTGATGTAAATGGTTATCACCGTCCAAAATATACAGGGTAATATCATTGACATTGCAAAAGCTGCGCAGCATGAAAATAAAATCACGAAACATATTGCGCGCGGATGGATTACTTTCGAGAAGTTCCATGACCTGAAGACTGAGTTCCTCGCGAGCCTGGAGCTGATGTAACCGGGCTGTGCCTGTCGCCAAGCCGACAACCGGGCAAAATTCACGCGCCAGTTGCGCATCGACGACCTCTTTCGCGCGAAAAACATTCTGAAAAATCGTACAGGCTTTGTAATCACCACTACAGAAATCGTAGGCTTTTTCAATATTCTCGCTACTCAGACTGCGACAATAACAGTCTGCCATTGGCGCTTTCATGAACGGGCAAACACCTGATTTTCCTTTATTTTCTGCCACTTCAGCAATCCTCTCTAGCGTGATTTTTCGACAACGAACAAGACGGGATCAGCGCCCGTCCATCCCCTTGCGTACCGGGGCCAGCACCTGCTCATCAAGACCATGGCGTAATAGATAGCTATTTTCGAGTTCTTCAATATAAAAACGATCTAAACCGCTATTGAGCAGAAAATCTTCACGCATCTGAATGTCGTTATCGCTGATGATGCGGGGCAACAACTCCTGAAGATAGAAAAATTCTTTCTCAACATTAACCATGGCATCATAGAAAATCTGCTCGGGGAAAGGTCCCTTATCCTCGTCCTGACGTGAGAAAATCGCCGCCACTTCCCTCTGGAGAGCCGAACGATCCTGCCAGGAAACAGCCCGAGTGTACTTGATGCGCAATTGCTCTTTGATAATGATCAACAAGCGGCCATAAATTTCTTCATCACGGGAAACCTTCCGTAGAGCCACCATCATGGCGTCAATCCCCCAGTTTTCACGCAATGCCTGACGCAAAACCAACACTTTACGCCGACCATAAAAACCAAGAAATTGATTCGTCAGCAGATCTTTGAACAACAACCGTTCAAACAAGCCTTTCTCCAAACGATCAATCGCTTTGCAACTGCGCAGTAAGCCCCGCAGAATCTGCTCTTCTATCCGCACACCGACCATAAAGGACAAATTATTGATCTCAGTCACGCTGCGTTCATAGTGCTCGAAATAATCAATAATCGAGGCCAGCTTCTCGACGGAAGCCACGTCAGCACCAGCGAACACCATCTCATCACAGGCTTTGCTGGTCTCGAGAAGAATCTGGTCAAACAGATAATCCCTGTTGTTCATCGCTTGCCGTTTGGCTTCCAGCAAACGCACCATGTCATCACGCGTAATTGCCTGATCAAGACGCAACCGGTTCAACAACAATCCAGACAGGATCTCACGCGTTTCTGCAATGTAATCCTGCTCCTGATCAACAAGCTTGTCGTACTTCAGCTTGTTTTCCAAAGGCGCAAACAGGGCAGGTGGAATTTTGTTGCGCGTTGCCAGGGTTTTCAGCCGCGTGAGACGAGCATTTTCCTGACGACTGATTGTGCCACGCAAATGACAACCGACGAGGATATCGCGATATTCATCGACAACCATGCGGTTGTCGCGGTGGGCATACATGACGGCAATCCGAATCCGTTTCTGCTGGACGGCACTGATTCCAAGCCGTTGGGCAAGAACGGTTAAATTCTCAAACTCTTCATCCGGAATAGAGCGATACTTGAAGTACAGGTTACGAAACAATTCGGCATAAGCCAGGTGCTTCTTATTCAGAAGTCGAATCAGATAAAAATGGCTTTTATGCCCGAGCAAACCAAACAGCTCATCGACAAGCCTGGCATCATCTGAAGCCGCCACATGGTGGGTACGTTTCAAAACTTTTCCCAGCAGGCACAACAAGCCTTCCTGCTGTGTTTTCAATGCCCCGTAGATGGATCCGGTCACAAAGAAAAAACAGTTTGTAATCGCATGGCCTTCTTCAAAAATCGTATCATAAGGCACGCGCCCGGCCGTGTTATCGCCAAACTCCAGCTCACCGTTTTCACGATAACAGGCACCATACATCACCAGACGGTTTTTCACCTCGCGCTTGAGCAGATCCGGCAGCGGCTGATCAATGCCATACATGTATTCACAAAAAGTGCCGCCATTGCCCCAATGACTCAGCCCGGTACGATCGAGACGCACTTCGTTTCCAGGAGAGAAAACGCGCAAGACCTCTTCATCACGTTCGTAGAAGTGACACCCTTCGGCCTGATGTGCAGCCACAGTGACATAATACTCAATCGTATCATCAATATGGCCGTGAAGTCGCAGTTCCTGATGCATGGGCACTCTCTGGTTAGCGCACACAAGGTCTCGGAATCCCAAAGGATACCGGCGGTTCTTTCAATAAGTCACTCTTCCTCAAGGGTAACAGAGAGACCGTCATAGGCAAATTCTACATGTCCGGGCAACTGCTGGCTGTCCCGGGCGTAGTCCACATCGTGGCTCAAGTGCGTCAGAATCACCCGTTTAACCTGAAGCACCTGCGCCATAGTGATCGCTTCGTCAATGGTAAAATGGGTTGGATGATGGCGGAAACGCAGACCATCAATCACGACCACATCCAGCCCCTGAAGCTGCTGACGTGCCTGTTCCGGAATCTCGTTACAATCCGTCAGATAGGCCAGCCGTCCAATTCTGTAACCAATGACCTGGTCACGGCCATGATGCAGCACAACCGGGACAATGCAGCGACCGAACAACTCAAAGGGACCGGAAACGACAACAGGTGTCAGACGCGGTCGAAAGCCACTGTTATGCTCAAGAAAAACATAGCCAAAACAGTGCTGCAGCTGGGCAATCATCCCCGAAGAGCCATAAACAGGAATGTCTTTTCCAGACAACGCATTAAAACAACGTAAGTCGTCAATACCATTGACATGGTCCGCATGACAATGGGTATAAAGCACAGCATCAACCCGATCCATCTCATAAACGAGAGCCTGCTGACGCAGGTCCGTAGCCGTATCAATCAGAACCCGATATTCCCCCCAGGACAACAGGGCACTACAGCGCATCCTTTTATTTCGGGCATGTGTTGAACGGCACACTGAACAGTCGCAACCGATCACCGGCACACCACTGCTGGTTCCTGATCCAAGGATGGTTATGGTAAGAGGCTCATCGGCCATTATCGCTCGCTATTCTTCATGAACAGGTCATGGAGTTTTCCAACCTAATTTCTAGCACATCACTCATTGAATCGACAAGAACAACCATTCACATTTGAAAAATCAGCGCGTTAAGGGCCGCCTTGGTCCTTTTTTTTGTGACCGACGGCGCGCGTCGTGTCGCTTGTGCGTTTGCCGTTCAACGGCAGGCGGAGCCGGGGAATGTCCCAACAGCCTGGCAATATCCTGATCGCGGCCACAAGCATGAAGGGCTTCAAAAATAGCTTTGCGGCTGGCCGGAAGGTGATACAGCAGCAAGGCTTTCTGCCAGCGCCGCTGTTTTTCAGAATGACAAATATCAACAGGCTTAAGGCTATAAGGGTCCAGTCCGGTATGATACATACAGGTCGCCAGAGTACCGGGCGTCGGAGTGAATTCCTGCACCTGCTCAACCCGTAGATTGTAGCGTTTAAGAAACAGTGCCGTGTCAACCATATCTTCAAGGGTTGAGCCGGGATGGCCGGCCATCAGATAAGGCACAATCCCGCGACGTTTATTACGACGACGATTGTCGGCACGAAACACCTCAACAAAACGGCCAAAAGCTTCGGCCGGTGGCTTGCGCATAATTTTCAGCAACGGATCACTGAGCGCTTCCGGCGCCACTTTGAGCAGCCCGCCAACATGGTGTTCCAGCAACGCTTTGAGATAATCGTCCTGCTGCTCAAGCAGATCATAGCGCACCCCCGAAGCAACAAAAACATGCTTGACGCCGTCTATCTGACGTACTCGATGTAATAAACGTGCAGCCCGGCCATTGCGAACACGAAGATTGCGGCACACGTGCGGAAACAGGCAACTCGTTCTCGAACAGATGACACATCGCTCGGAATCGACCACTTCAATGCCATACATATTGGCCGTGGGGCCGCCGACATCACTGATGGTACCGCGAAACGCATCGTCCGCACGAAGACGTTTGACCTCATCCACCACCGAGGCTTCTGAACGGGACTGAACACGCCGCCCCTGATGACGGGCAATGGCACAAAAGGCACAGCCCCCCTGGCAGCCACGATGGCTGGTGACCGACCAGCGAATCTGTTCAAAGGCGGGAATTTCTTCCGCATAGGAAAAATGAGGCCGACGGCTAAACGGCAGGGCATAAAGCGCATCCAGTTCCGCTTCCTTCAAAGCTGCGGCCGGAGGATTGACAATCACCCAGCGACGATCATGCTGTTGCGACAGCGTCTTGCTCCCGGCCTGCTCAGACAGAGCAAACGCCTTGGCATAGGCCGTTCGATCTTGTTCAACCGTGTGATAATCCGGCAGCACCACGGCATCAGCGGGTGGTGAATTCAAGAGAGTCGCCGTCCCCGGAATATCGGTCAGTTCAGAAATCGTCTGACCCGCATCAAGTCGTTGCACAATCGTCGCAAGAGCATGTTCGCCCATGCCATAGACCAGCAGATCGGCTTTACTGTCCACCAGAATTGACCGGCGAACCTGATCACTCCAATAATCATAATGGGCCAACCGACGCAAACTCGCTTCAATGCCACCGATAACAACCGGAACCCCTTTAAAGGCGCCTTTGACGGCGGCCGTATAAGCAATAATCGCCCGATTGGGTCGTGCACCACTGCGCCCTCCCGGTGTATAGGCGTCATCACGGCGTTTCTTCTTCGCCGCCGTATAATGATTGACCATCGAATCCATTGCCCCGGAGGCGATAGCCACACACAATCGAGGTTGCCCCATCACCAGAAAATCATCCGCGTTACGCCAGTCCGGCTGCGCAACAATGCCAACCCGGCAACCTAATGATTCCAGCCAACGCGCCAGTAACGGTACGCCGAAGGCCGGGTGGTCAACATAGGCATCACCACTGACAAACAACACATCAAGTTCATCCCAGCCACGCGCTGCCATTTCGGCACGGCTGGTGGGAATAAATCGACGAAGCTGATCATTTTCGTGGGGTTTATTCATGGCGTAAGGCAACAATCGGGTCAAGACGGGAGGCTCGAATGGCCGGATAAAGACCAAAGACGATTCCCACCGTCACACTGATGAACAATGACAGGATCAGACTGGTGGAGGTCACGACCGTATTCAATCCGGTCAAGCGGGTAATAATCCAGGGCAGGAACAAACCCAAGGCAATTCCCAAAGCCCCACCACAGCACGACAGTACCACGGTTTCGATCAAAAACTGCAGGACAATCTGTTTGCGCCGTGCGCCAATCGCCCGTCGAATACCAATTTCGCGGGTACGCTCGGTCACTGAGGCCAGCATGATGTTCATAATGCCAATACCCCCGACCAGCAGGCTGATACCGGCAATGGCTCCGAGAACAATATTAAACCGACGCTGGGTTTTCTCCGCCTGCCTCAACAAGGCCAGAGGGACCTGCAGCGAAACATCCTCCTGTTTATGGAAGTGGTCGACCAAACGCTGCAATGAGGAGGCTGTTTTTTCGACAATGCGCTCTGAACGCATCCGCACCAGCACCTGATGTAGTTCCACCCGTTCCTGAATACGCGACCCCGTACTCCGTTTGACAAAGACATCTCCCTGGCGCTCACGTAACGTTGACAGCGGCAGGTAAAGGTCATGATCTTCATCCAGAGACTGCACTTCGCCACCGGAGACCGTAGCGCTCTGAACAACGCCAACCACGCGATAACTGTCGCCGCCAACCCGCACAAAACCACCAATTACCGTTTTCAAGGGGAACAACTCGCGCGCCAATTGCTCGGCAATCACAGCGACTGCGCTACGTCGCGTCTCGTCGAGTGGAGAGAGGAGTCGCCCCGCCACCAGCGGACGACGCACGAGACTGAACCACTCTGGCGTGGTCCCGACCATGCGCACGGCAACAGGTTGTGAACCCATTAATGCCTGTTCGCGACGGATTTTAACCGGCACCACGATCTCCACATCGGGAATCGTGCGCTGCAACTGGTTCACATCGCGATAGGTCAAACCATAAACATTGAGGACATTATTCGTCTGCTGTTGTTTATCCTGTGCGACCGGCTTGACAGAATTCATGATGATCACATCACTGCCCAGCTCGCGAATCTGCTCCAGGGTCTCCTGGCCGGCCCCTTTGCCAACGGCAAGCATGGCAATCACACTGGCGACACCGAACACCATACCCAGCATGGTCAACAGCGAGCGCAAACCATGCAACAGCAGATTATTGATGCCCAGGCGAATATCTCGCCCGACGCTGAACTTAGTCATGCCCTCCCCCTGCGGTGGCCACACGTCCATCGGACAGATAAAGCTGATCATCCATTTGACGGGCAATCTCCTGATCGTGGGTCACGGTAATCAGGGTTTTCCCCTGGGAGGAAAGCTCGTGAAGCAATTCGAGGATCTGGTTTCCGGTGGTCGAATCAAGATTGCCGGTCGGTTCATCCGCCAACAGGACAGGTGGGTCATTGGCAAGAGCGCGAGCAATGGCTACACGCTGTTGCTGCCCCCCCGACAGTTCCGCCGGACGATGTGCCTCACGCGCATCCAGTCCGACCCGGGCCGCTAATTCTCTGGCGCGGCGCCGGGCCTGAACCGGCTCAACACCGGCATAATAGAGTGGCATTTCAATATTTTCCAACACCGTCAGTTGATTGATCAGATTGAAACTCTGGAAAATAAACCCGAAATTTTTCAGTCGCAAATCACTGAGCTGGTCATCATCGAGGTGCTGAACATTCTTTCCGAGCAAGAAATAGTCCCCAGCAGTCAGACGATCAAGGCAACCGAGGATATTAAGCAGGGTACTTTTACCGGAGCCACTGGCACCAAGAATCGCCCAGGAGGATCCCGCATCCACGGACCAGTCAATGCCGTTCAGTGCATGAACGAAACTATCCCCGACAGTATAGCTGCGTCGGGCCGATTGAAGGCGGATCACGCTACGGGTTGACGACATCATTTCCCCGTTCCGGTGAGCGGCGGATTCAACCGGATCCGGTCTCCCTGCTGTAATCCTTCAACAACCTCAACGAAACTTTCATCGCTCTGCCCCAGTCGCACCTCCTGCTTCTGCAGTCGTCCGTTTTTCTGGAGAAAAACAAAGCTCCGTCCGCCCTCGATCACAACAGTCTGAACCGGAATGGTCACCACATCCTGAAGATGGTCCACATCAATTTCTACACGGCAGTTCAAACCACTGCGCAGCGCTTCATCGTGCTCGACCAGTTCCAGATCTGTCCGATACAATTTCAGATCCGGATTCAGCCAACTGCTTGTTGCATCGGGAAACACCGCGACAGACTTCACCACAGCAGAAAAGGATTTCCCCGGCATGGAATCCACATAAACGCGTGCTTTTTGCCCCAGTTTGACTTTTTCCAGATTTGACTCATGAATCTGGGTCTGAGCCACCATGCTTCCCGAGGACGGCAGGTAGATGAGTTCCTGACGCTCACGCACTTCCTGACCCGCAGCCAACGGTTCGACACTGCCGCGCCAGGTGCGTTGAAAGGAGGTCGCATAGACAACAATACCGTCCTGAGGTGCGACGAGAACCGTTTTATCCAGCTCATCATTTGTTTTTGTCAGCCGCCCCCGCTCCCGTTCCAGCAGCGCTTGTTTAGCATTAAAATCAGCTTCAGCCTGAATCACATCCGCTTTTGCTTTTCGCTGAATGCGTTCCAACGCCATGCGGGTTTTCTCCACTTCGGCATTGAGTTCCGTCTGACGCCGGACATGGGTGAATTGGAGTAACAAATCAAGATTGCTGCGGCTCAGTTCGAGGTCAATACGCGCTTTCTGGGCGGCTAATTCATCAGCCTGTAATTCCGTTTGCGAAATAAACTTTTCCTTAAACAGAACCTTTGACCACTCCAGCTTCTCTTCAGCACGCCGTAGTTCTTCTTCGTTGACGGCTATTTGCGCCAACTGCTCCTTTTTCTCGTTAGGAAATTCCCCTTGTTGATACTTTTTCAAATCGTCTTCAGCATAGGTCACTGCCAGGACCGCTTCATCAATGTCACGTTGCGCCTGGTTCTTGACCACTTCGAGATTTTCCCGCGCCTGGACAAAAGCTGCTTCCGCATTCTGGACCGTAATCTGCTGATCAATCAGCCGATCCTGCAGGGAGCTGGCGTCCAATTCAATCAACTGATCGCCCTTGGAGACCCGTGTTCCCTCATCCACCAAAGAGAGAATGGTCGTACGCCCCTCCAGCGTATTACTGATCACCACCTGGTCGCGCGCCCGTAAACTCCCCGCAGCCTCAACGGTCACATCCAGCGTCTGCCGCTCGACTGTGATCAAATGAACCGGTTCACTGGCCATCTGCGGACGCACCTCTTCATCAGGAAAGCTCCACCAGATCACGGCCACGACAACCAGCGCCGCAACCAGCACAACCGTCTGTTTATTCGTCAATTTCAATGGATATATCCTCCAGCCAGCCCCCTTGAGCATCAATTGTCAAGGTACCGAGGTCGCGCAGCAATTCCAACGCCGTGATACGGTATTGCACCTGAGCCTGCACCAAAGCGTTGCGCGCAGAAACCAAATCATCCTCCGCTTCCAGCAAATCACGAATTTGAATACGACCGGCGCGCAGGAAGAGATTGGTGCTTTCCACACGGCGCTCGGCAACATGCAGTGCCATGGTCTGAATATCAATCGTCTCATGGGCTTCCTTGAGTTGTCGCCATGCCGTCCGCACTTGAAGCTTGATGTTATCCTCAATCGCCTCCAAGGAACGCTGTTGTGCCTCGTAATCCAGCCAGGCGCTTCTCAGCGCATTACGCTCGGCCGTGCGTTCAAAGGGCAAATCTAGATTCAATAAAGCCGAATATTGCCCTTCATCGGGATCGAGTGACGCATCATCACTGCCCGCGCTGGCCAGGCTGCGAGAACTGCCATCGTGTCCCGTTGCAAACAGCGTCACCTCTGCACGCAAATTATCTTCGGCCACACGAATCGCCCGCTTTTCATCCACCACCCGGCCCTGTGCGACACGCAGATCGCGCCGTTGCCGCAGCGCCACTGCGGTCAATCCGCTGAGCCTATCCACCTGATCGAGATCAATCTGCTGCTGTCCTCCGAGCTCTGTCAACACAGAACGATCCAGTTCAATCGGGCTGTCTGGCGGCAAGCCGAGGAGAATCTTGAAGTTATCCAAAGCGGAAGCACTGGTTTGCTGGGCGCTTACCCAGTTGCTACGAGCCGTCAGCTCATTCTGCAACGCCTGGTCCACCTCGATTTCCGTGATGCGCCCGGCATCAGCCAGCCGCCGGGCCCGTTGGCGTGACGCCACCAGCCGTTGATAATTATCGTAGGCGGTATCCACCCGATTCATCCGTTCCAGGACCCGCAAATATTCACTGGCGACATCAACGGCAAACGTGCGCCGAAAACGTTCAAAATCCCACAGTGCATAAATCACTTCGCGTTCAGCCTGCTGCAACGGCTCGGTGACAATCTCTCGTCCGGCTCCGCGTAACAATGGAATACTGAGACTGGCATCTGCGACAATACCTCGCGCGGAAACGCGATTGGCCGTCAGCAGTTGCACCAGATCGACACCAACCGACAGCGCAAACTCAGCACCACTCTTAAACAGACGACTGACGCCAAGATCACCGCCGTGCTCCAGGCCACTGACCCGGCTGCCGGTAGTTTTATCGGTCAGCCACTCAGAAGAGAGGACAGAACTCCAGGTGCCGCGAAAGGCATCCCGCTCGAGGTCGAGTGCCAAAGCCGCACGATAGACCGACTCTTTGTTGTCCTGAAACGTCCGGCTGTTATGCGCAGCCACCTGCAACGCCTCCGTCAGCGGCAGCTGCACTGTCTCATCCTGAATTGTGCCATGATCTGCAGGTGCCGCGCTCGGTTGTTGGAGCAACAGTCGTTGGCGAAGCCGATCTTCGGGACGCTGCAACGTAAAAGGATAATCGATCTGCAATTCGGCCTGTTTCTCGGCGATAATGCGATAGGACACCTCATCGGCCTGTTGAACGGCAGAATCCGGCCCCAGGCACGATGCCAACATAAAAGCCAAACAGATTATTAAAACAAATAAACGATTCATTATCATATGAGATGCACTTAAAAAACGAATTTCTCAAAAGGTATCACATCTCGGCCGGAAACCCATCAAAATGGCGAACCCACGTTGAAATAATCTTCGGGAAAACCGCCTTGACAGGGCGGATAATACCTGAAAAAATGCGCCAACTTCGAATTTTAATACTTTCACCCGAAAGGGTGTCGTGTCATGCGACACTGCAGTGACGTTGTTTTGACACGCCATCCATTCAACCAAGACCATTCAGCCAAGGTGATAAATCTATGAGCACGAAAATCAAAATCGGCACCCGTCGCAGCAAACTTGCCCTGTGGCAAGCCTACTATGTGGAGCAATTACTTCAGGATGCCGGCATGGACACCGAGATCGTCGAAATCGACACACGAGGCGATCAGGTCTTGGACGTCTCCATTGCCAAAATCGGCAGCAAAGGGGTTTTTACCGAAGAGCTCGAAGATCAGTTGCGCAGCGGGGATATTGACATTGCCGTGCATAGCGCCAAGGACATGCAATCGGAACTCCCCGAAGGTTTTGAAATCATCGCCTTTACCGTCCGCGAAAAAGTCAACGACGTCGTCGTCAGCCGCGATACAACGATCCGTCTCGGCGACACCAGTCGTGCCCTGACGATCGGCTCCTCCTCCGTACGCCGTCGCGCCATGCTTAAAGCCTACTATCCCCACCTTAACGTCATTGAGATGCGCGGCAACCTGCAAACCCGCATCGGCAAAATGGATGACGGCCAATGCGATGCCATTCTTCTGGCCTATGCCGGGGTGAATCGCATGGAATATAACGACCTGATTGTTGAAACCCTGCCTTTGGAACAGTTTATTCCACCGGTTGGTCAGGGCAGTGTTGCTGTCGAATCAGCGACCTCACTCGATCCGAAAAAACGCGACATCATCCGCCAGGCCGTTAACCACCCGGATACGGAATATCGTCTGCTCGCGGAGCGGGCATTTCTCAAAACCCTGAAAGGGGGCTGCAGCATTCCCGCCTTCTGCATGGCAGAACTCGAAGGTGACGACCAACTTAAAGTCACCGGCGGCATGATCAGCCTCGACGGCCAGACCCTGATCAAAAATGTTCTCACAGGAGCACGCAGCGATGCCGAACAACTCGGCGACAGAATGGCGCAACTGACTCTGGAACAGGGTGGTGCCGAGATCCTCGCGGCCATTCGTGCCGAACGCGGCGAGTAACACCAAAAGCCATACAGTTAAAAAGCAAAAGCCCTCTGTCCACGACGCCAGAGGGCTTTTGCTTCTTCATAACACAGGATCAGGCTTCGCGACCTAATGCTTTCAACATGGCCTGTCCCATACCAGTCGGGCTGGTCGAAACCGTCACCCCGCATTCGGTCAGTGCCGCAATTTTATCTTCGGCACGCCCTTTACCGCCGCTGATAATCGCCCCGGCATGACCCATCCGTTTTCCCGGAGGAGCCGTTTGTCCGGCAATAAATGCGGCAACGGGCTTGGTCATATGTTCCTGCACCCAGGCAGCGGCTTCCTCTTCCGCGCTGCCACCGATCTCACCGATCATCAATACCCCTTCGGTGTCCGGATCGTTGTTGAACAGCTCCAGAACATCGATAAATTTCAGACCGATAATCGGGTCACCACCGATACCGACACAGGTCGATTGGCCGAGACCGACATCGGTCAACTGCTTGACCGCTTCATAGGTCAACGTGCCGCTGCGCGACACCACGCCGATCTTGCCCGGTTTGTGGATGTAACCCGGCATAATGCCGATTTTGCAGGCGCCGGGAGTGATCAGACCGGGGCAGTTGGGGCCGATCAGCTTGGTGGGGCTGTCGGCCACCACCTGGCGGGCCATCACCATATCGCGCACCGGCACGCCTTCGGTGATGCACACCACCAGATCCACGCCAGCTTCACAGGCCTCGAGGATGGCATCGGCCGCGCCCGGCGGCGGCACGAAAATCATGGACACGTTACCGCCGGTAATCCGGACAGCCTCTTCCATGGTGTCAAAAACGGGAATGCCTTCGACATGGATGCCGCCTTTACCCGGCGTCACACCGGCGACAATATTGGTACCGTAATCACGACATTCACGGGTATGGAACATGCCGGTCTTGCCGGTCATGCCCTGGACAATCACTTTAGTCTCTTTATTGATCAATATGGACATGGGTGTTTTTCTCCGTTGTCAGAGTCCTTGGTCTTCCATCAGTCGCAAACTGAGCGGTTCGACCGTTAAGGTTCTTCCTGTTTCATCATCGCCACGATCATTTTGGCCCCTTCACCGAGAAAATCGGCGCATTGCACATTGAGGGGCGATTCGGTCAGCAGGGCCTTGCCCTCTTCAACCTGAGAGCCGTCCATGCGCACCACGATGGGTAACTGACACGCCATTTCACCGGCCGCTTCGATGATACCGTGAGCAATGACATCGCAACGCATGATGCCACCAAAGATATTGACGAACACCGCTTCCACATCTCTATCCTGCAAAATAATTTTAAACGCCTCGGCCACTTTCTCGCGGGTGGCACCGCCACCGACATCGAGGAAATTGGCCGGATCGCCACCGTTCTCTTTCAGCACATCAAGGGTGGCCATCGCCAGACCGGCGCCATTGACCATGCAGCCGATGTTGCCGTCGAGTTTGATGTAGGACAAGTCAAACTTCCCTGCGCTGATCTCCAGCGGATCCATTTGCGAATAATCCTGCATCTCGTGATATTCCCAATGACGGAACACGGCATTGTCATCAAAATTGATTTTGGCATCCAGCGCCAACAACCACCCGGCCTTGGTCACCACCAGAGGATTGATCTCCACCAGAGAACAGTCCTTGTCGAGGCAGCAACGGTACATGTCGAGGATAAGTTTGACACAATCCTCGGCAACACCACCGGTCATTCCGATCTTATGGACAATTTGCCGCGCCTGGTAGGAACGCAGACCCGTGTAAGGATCAATCGTCAGCGTATGAATTTTTTCCGGCGCGTTTGCCGCAACCTCTTCAATATTGACACCACCCTCTGCTGAGGCGATCAGGCAATAACGGGAGGTTTTGCGATCCAGGGTAATGGACAGATAATATTCCTGCCCGACTTCAACCGTTTCCTCCACCAGAATGCGCCGCACCTTGAGTCCTTCAGGCCCTGTCTGATGGGTCACCAGTCGCTTGCCGAACAACTCCTTGGCGATTTCATGGGCCTGTTCCGGGTGATGCGCCACCTGCACCCCACCGGCCTTGCCACGCCCTCCAGCATAAATCTGGGCTTTGACCACACAACGGCCGCCCATCATTTTGGCCGCCCGCTCAACCTGATCAGCGGTGACCGCCACCCGTCCACGCGGAACGGGAATGTCAAAAGCGCCAAGAATCTCTTTGGCCTGGTACTCGTGAATCTTCATGAACCCCCCATTGTCAGAAAAATTCTCTCCAGCAAAATTTCAGGCCGACGGTCCAACACCTTTCGACGACCTCGTTTCCCTATCCAGTCAATGCCGTTACAGCTTCTAACTATACCGCCTGAAAGGGACGATGCCAACCGTCCCCGACGAATCTGTCCGTGTACATCTCCGTTCGCTGCCCCAGCTTAAAAAAACACGTACAATCACATCTTTTTACTTGCGTCACAACAAACATCTCAGCGATACTGAAAAATTCGCGCTCGCTGATGGGCGCAGCTAACTAATGAAAGCACCACGACCTATGACAGCATCCGATTTTTCCTCCCTCGGGATCGCCGCCCCCATACTGCAGGCGCTCAGTGATCTCGGCTATCAGCACCCGTCACCCATTCAGGAACAAAGCATTCCCATCCTCCTCCAGGGAGACAACCTGCTCGGCACCGCTCAGACCGGCACAGGAAAGACAGCTGCCTTCGGCCTGCCACTGCTTGGAAAAATTGATGTCAAACGCAAACACCCGCAGCTTCTGGTGCTCGCGCCAACGCGAGAGCTGGCGATTCAGGTTGCCGAAGCCTTGCAGAGTTTTACAAAATACCAACCCCAGATCAAGGTGGTCGCCATTTACGGTGGACAGCCCATCTATCAGCAGCTCAAAGCCTTGCACGACGGTGTTCAGGTTGTTGTCGGCACACCGGGACGGGTCATGGACCACATGGAACGGGGCAGCCTTTCGCTGGAAAACATCCGTGCCATGGTGCTTGATGAAGCCGATGAGATGCTGCGCATGGGCTTCATTGAAGATGTTGAAACTATTCTGGGTGCAGCCCCGGAAGAGTGCCAGCGTGCCCTTTTTTCCGCAACCATGCCCCCGGCGATTCGCCGCGTTGCCAACAAGTATCTGGGTGATGCCAAAGAAGTACAGATCGCCTCACGAACGGCAACAGTCGATCTGATCAACCAGCATTACCTGCTCTTGCGTATCAATCAGAAATTTGATGTTCTGACTCGCCTGATTGAAGCACAACCGATTGACGGAACGCTGATTTTTGTCCGCACTAAAACAGCGACCACGGAACTGGCGGAACGCCTTGAAGGACGTGGCTACAACGCAGCACCACTCAATGGCGACCTCAGTCAACAGGTTCGTGAGCGCACGATCGAGCGCCTGAAGAACGGCAGCCTTGACATCGTCATTGCGACAGATGTTGCGGCACGAGGTCTGGATGTGGACCGCATCAGCCATGTCTTTAACTACGACATCCCATTTGACACCGAAGCATATATCCACCGAATCGGCCGAACGGGCCGTGCTGGTCGTGCTGGCACAGCTATCCTGTTTGTCGCCCCGCAGGAACGTCGCCAACTCAAGGCGATCGAACGTGCAACAGGTCGTGAAATCAGTCTGATTCCCGTGCCATCCGGTGCGGAAATCGGTGCTCGACGTATCGCAGCCTTCAAAGAAACGATCCGTCAGACGCTTGACAACACCAATCTGGATGATATTCGAACGCTGCTCGATGAGCTGTGTGCGGAGGAGTCCCTGTCCATGGCCGACATCGCCACGGCACTGGCGTACGACATGCAACGTGGCAAAACATTGTTCCCCAAACTTGCCGACATCGAAGTCCCTTCACTGGACCAACGTAAAAACCGTGAATCCTCACCGCGACGCACGGAGGATATTCCTCCCATGCATCGTTACCGACTCAGTGTCGGTCGTCGCCATAATATCACTCCGCGTGATATCGTTGGGGCGTTCTCCAACGAAGGGCGTGTCAATCTGCGCGCCATTGGTCGCATTAATCTTTACACGGAGCACAGCACGGTGGAACTGGCACAGAGCCTGCCGGCCAAATCCATCGAAAAGCTCAAAAAAATCCAGCTGCGCCACCACGACATTAAATTACAGCGCATCGAAGATGCACTGCCTGAAGAACGTAAGGGCAAAGCAAAAAACAAAGTTTTACCCCGCCAAGAGCACAGCAGCGGTATCAAAGGAACAGCGCACAGACCTAAAAAGAGTTCAAAAAAGTTTATCCCCAAAAAAAGGCGATAAACGTTGCTCCAGCCTCTCCATGTTCACCCGACTCGGACCCAAAAACCCGGTCGGGCGAACATTATCAGCCTAACACCTGCCCCTCCATGCCCTTAAAAAATTCCACCCCGTAACACAATGTTTCCCGCCTCTACATTTGACAAATAAAAGGGCTTGGCTAGAGTTGTATAAAACTGCGACTTATAGTTTTAAAACCTGAAATTACTTTAATTTTTAAAGACTTACAACCAAGCTTCTTTTTCTTATTCAGGTCGGTAGGAGGGACGGATGGCTCATCTAAGCCGGAAGTGTTGCCGGGTCCTGATTGTGCCGCTGATCGTATGCACTTTATGCTGTTGTGAGACGACACATCGTCAGGAAATCAGTATTTCCATCAATCCATGGGTAGGCTTTACCCCGGTAGCCTATGCCCAGCAAAAAGGATGGCTTGACGACTGTCCGATTCGACTGCTGTGGGTCGTCGGCCTAGAAGAGAATGTCAAATTGTATCGCCAGGGCCTTTCCGACGGCTTTGTCGCCACCCAGTATGAATACCTGAAACTTTCGGAACCGCAAAAGCTTCAGCCCTACATGCTTTTCGACCGGTCATGCGGTGCCGATGTTATTCTCAGCAACCGGACCCCTGACGAATTAAAATCCAGCCCACGGATCAAGGCAATTCTTGAAGTGACGAGTCTGAACCAGGACTTGCTGGAAGCCTTTATTAAAAAATATCAGCTGGATTCAAAGCAATTCATTCTTGAACCCAGCGATCCAGAGCATTTAAGCGCCCTCAAGGTCCCAACAGAGCCCGCAGTCCTTATTGCTTATGAACCGTATGCCACCCAGGTGGAAAAAAATGGATTCCAACGTGTTGCATCAACCCGAACATTGACGGAAACACTGGTCATTGATGCGTTATGGCTGTCTGCTCAGTTAAGCGATAACGATCTCGAGACCGTACAACACTTTAAAAAAGCAATTGATCGAGCCATTGCCGCGCTCCATACCAATCCACGGGAATACTACCAGACCGTTCAGGGCTATCTCGAAAATCAGAGTTTCGACGAGTTCAAAGCCAGCCTTGACGGCATTGAATGGCTCAACACCCCGGAGCAATCCGCTCGCGCTAAAGACTCTCTGCAGAAACAGGGAATAACAACAGGCAGAGTGTTATGAAGCTACGCAATTTTTTCATTGTTCTGTTTGTGCTGACTTTGGTCGCCATTCTGGGCGTCAACTACGGTGTCTACCGCAGCGGCAAGGAACTTATCCTTTGTTATTTGAGCGATTGGGGCAACAGTGCCCTGGTCCAAACAGAAGCACCGGTCGTTGAGATGCTCAATCAGGGCAATGTTTCTTCCGTGCAAAAACTGCTCGACAAGGCGTTTGTCTCCCGACCGTTTCTGGACTCCATTTCAATCTCTCTCGACACAACGCATTACACCATCTCTTCGGATCGCAGTCTGCAAGGCAAAGTGGTTGAAACAATTTTCCAGGATGTCAATGGTCGCCTTGAGCAACAGATCGCCGACGGAGTGACGCATTTCCGCTATCCCATTACCTATTATCGACACGGCGTGGCGCAACATGCCGAATTGTTAATGATCATTGACCGTGACTACGTATTTGAAGAGATCAAAGCCCACGCGCTGAGAACATCAGGACGCATTTTAATCATCGCGTCGGCAGTCCTCGCCTTGAGTTTTCTGCTCTTCCATCATTTTCTGGTCTCGCCCATCAGCAATATCATCCAGTTTGTCAACGAGGGGACCAGTCGCAAAGAGCATTTTCTGATTAAAGATTTCAGCCGCCTGATGCAATACGTGCAGCGCAGCTTTTCGACCTTATCGCGACAAAATCAGCAGATTCAGGAAGCCTATGAGTACGAGTGCTATCTGGAAGCCATTCTGCAGACCGTTGCCGACATTAACAAGCTGTTGATTGCGACCAAGTCTGCCGAAGAACTGTTACAACGCAGTTGCGAACGGCTGGCCGAACATGGCGATTACGCGTTTGCCTGGATCGGTGAAATCAGGGACAACACCATCTCAGTGTTAGCACAATCGACGACCTGCGAAGAATTTCTCTGCCACGATTTTAAGATCCCTTTGCATGAGGACGACGCACCGTCGCAGGCGCCTATTGCCCAGAGTGTCCTGACCAACCAGACCAGAGTCATCAACAATCTGGAGAAAGAAACCTCCATCACCTCCTGCTGTCAAAAAGCTCTCGATGCAGGCTTTAAAACGCTTATTTCCCTGCCGCTCTGCGCGGACAGCTTTAGCTCACCTTTTGGTGTCATGGTCATTTTCAGCCGTAACCGGCGTGGTTTTGACCCCAAAGAGGTTGAAATGCTCAACGAGCTGGCTGGGGATATTGGCTTTGCCACCAATGCCTTCAATAAAGAGCGCGAATTCAAAGCATATCTAACCACAGATGCACTGACGGGACTGCCCAACCGCTCGGTGTTGCTTGACCGCATCAAACGCATTGACGAACCAGAGGTCATGGTGCTGAATATCAACGACTTTAAAAACATCAATGAGGTGTACGGTTTTGAGTTCGGCGACTGTTTCATTCAGGAATTCTGCAAAGTGCTGGAAGCGTACCTCACAGGACACAACCAGCTCCATCTGTACAGCCTCGGTGTGGACAATTTTGCCCTATTGTTCAGTGAGGGGCACCGTCTGGAAATCAACAGCTTCGCTGACGGGCTGGTCACCGCACTGGAGAACCATCCTTACACCTGTTTCGGCATCGAAATTGTTCCTCAAATCACTTCCGGTTATGCCCGCTCCCGCGAGCAAGTGGTGGAACGAGCCGAACTGGCCTTAAAATCAGCAAAAGCGCAGAAAAAGAAACTGGGGATCTTTGACCCCGAGCAACTGATGATCGAAGAGCACCAGAACAATATGCAATGGTATTACACCGTGCATAAAGCGATTCAGGATCGGCGGATTGTCCCTCACTTTCAGGCGATTATTGATAACCAAACCGGGACCATTTGCAAATATGAAACCCTGATGCGCCTTCAGTTGCCCAACGGAAAGATCGTCACACCGTTTCACTTTCTGGCCATCGCCAAAAAGACCCGGCTCTATCCCGAGCTGACCTCCATCATGGTCGACAAAGCCTTTCAGGCGTTTGCCGATTCAACCATTCCCATCGGCATTAATATCTCGCTGGAAGACATCGTCAACGACCAGGTGGTCGAGACGCTGCGGCAAAAGGTTTTGCAGCACCATATGGGCGGGCGAGTCATTTTTGAAATTCTGGAAAGTGAAGGGATTCGCGACTACGAGACCGTTGCAGCATTCATTCGCGAATTCAAGGCGTTGGGATGCCAGATTGCCATTGATGATTTTGGTTCCGGCTATTCCAACTTTGAGCATCTGCTTAACCTGCAGGTCGATTATCTGAAAATTGACGGCAGCCTGATTCAAAATATTGTCCACGACCACAACGCTCAGGTGCTGGTGCGCCACATCCACCAACTTGCTGAAGACCTCAACATGGAAACCATCGCCGAATTTGTCTCATCTGCAGAGATCTACGAACAGGTGCGGAATGTCGGCATCACTTTCTCGCAGGGCTACCACTTCCACCAGCCGCAACCATTTGAAGAGCTGACAAATCACTGACTCTTTTTGACGAGCGCCTATTCCGCTATCGGGCGAGCCGGACACACAAAAGAGATGCCCTGACCGGAACGGGCACCGATCATGACACTCTCTACCAGGGGTAGATTAATCGGCTTGTCAGCAGTCCAACGGACAATAAAATTGGCACCAAAGCCGCCTTGCTGATCATCTTCTTTGATAAACACATCATGAGAAGCCAACGGGGCCAGGACGATCGGCTTGGTCAAATAATGACGCACCAAATGGCCGTCATTGTCGTAATAATCGACGACCGTCAATGTCATAGATCGATGCAGATCGGTGTTGCGCAGACTGAGCATTGCCGCGAGTTGAAAAGGCTGACCGTTCGACCCACTATAGACATGCGAATAAACGGGAACATACAGGGTCTGCCCCGTGGATAAGGCGATAGAAGAATCCGCGCAGGCCGGCATTGCGCTAAAAAAAAACGACAGGACACAAAAAAAAAGGACTGCATATTGCCGAAACACCATCATTACCTCCACAATCTCAATGGCGCACCATCAGGGGCAAGACATTGCATCCTGACGTACACGGACCCTCGGCCCCACCTCAGCCAACTCCAGACCATACAGCGCATCAAGAATCGCCAGCTGTAACGACCCAGGCCCGGCACTGACTTCGGCCGCCAGTTCACCACAAATCCCCAGAGTGACCATGGCATGAGCAGAGGCCTGCAATGGTTGGTAGTTAACCGCGCAGAAGGCGCCCACCAACGCCGAAGCGGTACAGCCCAGTCCGGTGACACGGGGCATCATGGCATGACCATTATCGACCCACACCTGTGTTTCGCCATCGGTGATCAGATCACTCGCCCCACTGACAACAACCACACACTGCCAGTGCTGTGCCAGTTGCCGGGCAGCGGATTGAGCGGCATCCACCCCGGCAACGCTGTCCACGCCGCGCGTTTGCGCCTGGGCACCGGCCAGGGCCATAATCTCAGAGGCATTGCCGCGAATCACGCTCGGCTGCGCCAAGCCCATCAGCCGTAAGCAACTCTCGGTGCGAAACCGGGTGGCTCCGGCCCCTACCGGATCAAAGACAATCGGGATCTGGCGGGCAGCGGCAGCAGGAATCGCCTGGGCCATACTGTCGATCCAGGTTTGGCTCAAGGTGCCGATGTTCACCACCAGTGCCGAGGCCAGCCCAACCATCTCTTCCACCTCTTCGGCGGCATGGGCCATCACCGGTGAGGCCCCCAACGACAACAAAGCATTGGCCGTGGAGTTCATGACAACGAAATTGGTGATATTGTGCACCAGGGGTGCCTGCTGACGAATGGCGTCAATATCGCGCCACAGGGTTTGCGGAGTCACCATCACAGCCTCGTGTTGTTATGGTTTTTTCAAGGTATTCAATGTCGCCATGGCATGACTGACCATGGACGACACATCGCTGGCAGAACTCGGCACGATCAGGGTATTGGATTCCTTGGCCAGCTTGCCGAATTCCACCACATACTGCTCGGCAACCCGCAAGTTGGCCGCATCCAGGCCGCCGGGGGCTTTCAGTTCTTCAGCGATCATTTTCAAGCCATTGGCCGTGGCCTCGGCTACGGCGAGAATCTGCGCAGCGCGCCCTTCGGCCTCGTTGATCATGCGCTGTTTCTCCCCTTCGGAACGCAGGATGGCATCTTGCCGTTCGCCCTCGGCACGGTTGATGGTTGACTGGCGCTCCCCTTCCGACTTAGCGATCTCGGCACGTTTGGCACGCTCGGCGGTCATCTGTGCCTCCATGGCCTGCTTGACTGACTGCGGCGGCACGATATCGCTGACCTCGTAACGCAGCAGCTTGATTTATATATACCATACTGAGATTACTATTTTTGACCAGATTCCAAAAAATAAATCTACTTTCAGGGTATTTTTTCGGTACCAAAATATCATATATATACCTTACTAAAAACAATTTAGCCCTATATGGCTAAAAAACCAGAAAGAATCCGCATGCGAAAAACCTCAAGGTGGTACAAACGAATTTATGTCCACATTAAAAACCCAGCCTCTGGAGTTGAAGGCTTGCGAAACGTTCCGCTTGTCCTTCTTTCTGATGGTCGTCCCGGTTATATTCTCAACCAGTATATATTCTACCTTTTGCAAGGAGGTATCACAGACAGCAAGCTAGAATTCAATGTGCGTGCGCTGGAATATCTTTACGCATTTACGATGGCGCTGGGCGAAAAAGCAGCTACAACAATTGAGCAAGGTGGAGCTTTGCTCGCAGGGTTTATAGACGCCAGACGGCATGGAACTGACAACTTCTGCGCAACTAACAAAACTCATCTACAGTACCTTAAAAAACTTGGTCTACACTGGGAAAAGACATCCGACACCTCGATAAAGCGTGACATCAGGGCGATCAATGATTTTGATTTATGGCAAGCTACCTTTCATAAAGCTACCAGGATAAATCCTTTTGAGAAAAAATTTCTCACTGCTTGGGAGATCTACAAGGATTTTTTAAATCGGACAGATTGGGACCCGCTTTTACATCTTCATCCAACAAGAACTCATGAGCGCAAGGAACACCAGGTCCAGGTAAATCCGCCTTTACAGCACAAAAGACTCAACGCCCCTACGAGAACATACAAAAAATCTTTTCCGATGAGACACATCCTGAAGCTTTTAGATTGTGCAAGTAATTCACGAGATGAGTTATTACTTCTCACAATGCTCGGTGGATCTCTACGCAAAGGAGAACCCCTACATTTATATCGTTCAGACATAGAAGGAGTAAATGACTTTGGAGAGCTAAAGGTAAGACTTGCTGACCCTCGAACGGGAATGGTCGAATGGACAGATTCTGGTGGGAAAATAAGAAAAGCAGCGCGTCAGGAATATCTACAACAGGAGTGGAAAAATGATGATCTTTCATCAGGTCATCTATTATATCACCTTCAATCCAGAGACACCTACGGCAAACATCCTTTGATGGTAGGTTTCAAAGGGATGACATTCAGTGATTCTGACGGAGGAGACATGTTGGGCTTAGACCCATATTGCCGCGCTTATGACAAAAACTATATGTTTTGGCTTGATCCACGAATAGGAAACCGCGCTACGGAGATCTACAAGAAATACAGAGAGCAGTATTTAACCAGGGATGCACACGGAAAACGGACGCCCTCTGGATGGTTACGACACCCATGGCTGTTCATCAATATATCACGTGAAGGTTATGGCAACCCACTTTCCTATAATGCCCTGCAAAAAATCTGGGAAAAATTACTGGTCAAGCTCAATAGAAGGTATGGAATCAATTTGATTGGAAAAGGTCTTGGTTGGCACTCATTGCGCCATTTTTACGGGTGGTATTGTGCATCCTGCCTTCAAATTGACATCTCCTTGACGAAAGCAATGATGCACCATAGTTCGGAAGAGGCTACTTCCTATTATTATAAAATGTCAGAAGATGTTGCTCGCAATAAAATAAATGAAGCAGCTCTAAAACGCCTTGGAATAGAAAAGGAAGATATTGATTTGATAATAGCTCCGAGAACTTTTGAAATTGATTGGCCACAGGATTGGGTTAGTAGACAATTGAAAATTAAAATGCTGGCGCTTAAAAACAACATGCTGCAGTAAAGGAAAAAACAATGTCTAAGATGACCTTTTCTACCCCCCCTCCCAGAGTTATCACCGGTAAAGAAGAACTGACGAAGAGTCATGGGTTTTGGTCCAACAAAGAAATACTAATCAGTCAAGAGGGTCAGCCGACAATCCACCTATTAAATGAGACTTTAACAACCAAGGACCTAATTGAGACAATTTGGGGTCATTTGGGTCCTAAGCTTCGTAAGACTGTCAAAGAAGACTATCGTAATAAAATGCAGCTTTATGAAAGTGGGATTAGCGTGGCCATACCTAATTTTCGGTTCTCAAAGATCCCATCGTTAGATCAACCTGAATTTTATGTCAATGGGAGCAATCGTCCAGGGTGGCCCGGAGTTATTTCTTCACTTCGCTCAAAAGGCAAGACGGACGATGAGATACATTCCTTTCTCACGGATGCTTGGTTAGAAGAGTATCAAGATAATCCACCTTCAGGGATAGCGGCTTCTTGCTGTGCAACAGCTGACGCAGCATATTATTTAATCGATTGGGCGAATTTAGATAGGTCTTCGACGGTAGGAGATTTTCTGAAATCTATCTGGATCATCGCAGATCTATGCATTACTACCGAAAGATTCTTGGGTCAAAAAAAAGAAAAACGACATTTATATTTGAAAGAAAATTTTGAGATGATCGTGTCTAAATTGACAGAGATCGAATGGCAGGCACTGAGCATCCTCGGGATCTCTCACTACATTGAAGGCAAATATGCCTACCCAAAACTAAGACAATTTTTTTCACTCCCGAAAACCGCATGCTATGTCTTGGCTCTCTTGTTAAAAAATGAGCTAATAATGCTAACTCCACTTTCCAGGGGTCAGGGGATCAGCGCAAGACTGCCAAAAGAATGCAGCGCACAAGGAATGTTTGACATATTCAATGTAGAATCAACCGCTAGAGGCATACTATTTCCGATTCTCACGTCAACGAATATTCGCTGCATTGAAGATTTCCCAGAGGATCTACCGCAACATTTAAAATACAGTGAGGGATTTAGTTACCATAGACACGTTCGCAACCTCTTAATGAAATACCCTTCCGATAAAAAAGGTTATAAACGAATCAATCTGACACATTATGAACAACATGCCTTGGCAAAAAGGAGGAAACATACCGGTTCTCCTGATTGGTTTATCGAAAAAGGATATGGCAACGAATGGGCCGAATTCAGCGATATCTATATAAACACGTCCAGAGCTAGTGACACGATGAAAAAGCGCGAATTGACGCGATTTGCTGAATGGGCCTGCCCACGATTCAAGTCTCCTTGGGACATTATACCTACAGATCTGCGTGATCCCAGCAAACCGAATAAGGAAGACACCTGGTTTGCATTTATCAAAGAAAAGTGGCAAAAGAAAAGCGAGAATTGGAGCAATTCGGGCAAGATGTTCAAGGCAGTAGCAAACCAACTTAATATTTTAGGGTATCCCGGATATAGAAAAGGGGTAGTTCGAAAGTCGCCGTTTGAAAATATCCCCAATCCATTTGTCGGAAAAAGCAGACCGGGCAACAAGACCCACCGATCCCGAATTTCATCAGTCCTACATGATAAGATGATAAAGGTTCTTTTGAGCCCCGATAAAAATGGCACTCCCACATTCCGCTGGGCTCATGAAATTTCTAAAAAGCATTTTTACAAACATGATTTTACAGATGAAAGGACTTGGTGCCCATCTCGATGGACAGCCTTAGCTTTTCTTCTTCTCTTGCCCCCTCGCAAAAAAAATGTTCGTTGGCTAGATCAAGGATTGATGGACGACTTAATCTTCGATCCAGAGACGTTTACAATGGTAGAAAATACGCATAAATTGCGCACCTACCGCTACGAAGATGGTTCTTCTCATCTTCAAAAATACAGTCGCCCATCAGGAGTCGTTCAGCCAATAACAGACTCTTTTATGGGAAGAACAGATTATCTAGGTCTTTTCATTTCCACCAACAAGACTCAACTCTGGAACCCGACTAAGCGTAATGGATTTGAGCTACCTTGGCCGGACGGCTCGGAACTGTTGTCTTCAGACGACCCGGAAGTTGTGGAACAAGGACGCTGGCTACGCCAAGTCTACGAGGTACTGGCGTTTCAATTGAAATTCGTCCAAGAAAACGATCCATATCCCAGACCAGTAACTTTTTATGATGTAACCGAGGACAGAGGCTCCATTTCACACGATCCTGATACTCTTCGAGCTATGCCCCACTTTGTGCCTGTTTTTCGCGATTATAGAGAGAAAGTGACTATTCAACGCGGAGATGTTGTTGACTATGCTTATCTACCCGTTAGCAGCAGCAAGATTGATATGGCATTCACTGCGCTCTGTCGAGAAGTTGAAAAACTCCTCAGGGCTGATGGCTTTGAAACCGTCGTACTAACCGAGCCTTCCGAAACGCAAATAGGACAAAGGTCGTCAGACGACTCCCTTTCAGCAATTAAATCAAAGTTCGATGTTCACTGTCTACGAGTAGCTGGGATTTCGAGGCTTATTGAAATGGATATAGACCCAGCTATAGTGCAGGAATTTATAGCTGGTCACTTAACCCCAGCCATGACTCATCGCTACATAAAACTTCAACCATGGCATGTGCGTGAAAAAATAATCGAAGCGGTCATCAACGGCAGCCTGAGGTCTGCCATGGACACTTGGGCAGAAAACGTCTCCCGAACCAAAAGCACGGAAAACACAGTCTTTAATTTTGTTTCAGCTCCTCGTTTTCGTGAACACGTACGCCATCTGACTGAAGATCAAGCAAGCATTACCCCCACCAACGGGGGACTCTGCATTATGGGTGGCATGGGAGACTCCTGTTTGGAAGGTGGTCTTTACGAGAGAGCAAAGAATGAGAATAGTAGAAAAAAAAATAAAGAATCAGACTCCGTAATTGAAACTGGTCCTGTGCAGGGAGGTTGCGGAAACTGCCGTTTTTTTAGAACTGCGCCTTTCCTCATTGTGGAACAAACATTTTATTTGGACAACATCATGTCCGATCTACGAGCTATGGCTCGACAGCGCAGAGATCTCCGGAACAGGATTTCTGATCTAGATATTGAGGCCGCCGACTGTACGGACATAAAAATGAAGCATGCATTGGAAAATAAAAGATCCCACCATAAAGCAAAACTGGAAGACTTAAACCAATCGATGATCCCACTGATTACCGAATGGATAAACCGTTATCTTATGCTTCAGGACTGCCAAAAACAAATTGATGATCATTCCGAAAACCAAACCGAAATCGCTATGGTTTCTGTTTTCGGCCCCTCAATTGGTCTGACAGCGGATGATTTAAAAGTAGAACATATAAATACAACAGATTTGGATTTAATTGCTTTAACCGTTGAAAACGCAAGAATGCTGGAAGGTCGTGGAGTAGTTATTCCTGAAGATAAGTCCAGGATGCTACAGAAAGCCGTAGATGTAATTTTACGATCATCAAATGCGCCCCACCTTCTCCTTGATATCGATGATAAGCAAGTTGGTCGGGCAGCTTCCATGCTTTACAACTTTTTGCGTGATAAATTTGGTGCAGAAGCCATTGAGCAAGCTGCAAATAGACAAGTCCCTCTATCAATCAATCATCACGATAAGGTACAAATAGATAATTTAGTTGAAGCCATTGTATCTAGTTCAGGAAATGGGGATCTCGCCATAGAAGCGATCATAGAGAAAACTAACAATTCCGCATTGGAGGGAAAGTCGATATGAATCAAATTGCTCGGCTGAAAAAGGCCCAAGACTTCTATACCTTCTGGCATCCTCGCCTTTCCCCTAAGCAGGCAAAAAGTCTAGAAAACATCCAGAAAGCTTGCAACGAAATAGTAGAAATTGGCTCTCACATCAGAATGAATGCAGCCTCAGTTGGAAAGTATTGCAAAGAACACTACGGTCCGCCAGCTTCTCAAACCATCTCAAATATGACGGCACTAGACGAATCTGGAAACAAAGTGCATGTCTACCTTGATTATCTTCGATTAAGGGACGGGGAGAATCGCCGAGGAGCTCTTAACTCCATAAAAGCAAAGAACATATCAGCTCCTAGCTATCTGGATCTTGCAAACGGAATTTCTGACATGGATACGAGGACGTGGGTTAAACAACTAATTGGTGAGTTTGAACTTGAAAAAAAATCCTGTGATTTTCTACAAGAGCAGGTAAAACAATTATCAAGAGAGGTTGGTGGAGTAGATTTTGCTGGAGCAATCTCAAAAGGACCGACTGATAAAAGCCCCATGAGCTTACAAACTATTTCCATGAACAGTTCGGTTCACAACAAACATCTTCACCATTTGATAGATGCAATAAGGGCTATTTGCCGAATTCCAACAAATAGAGAGTTGCCCTACTTACAACTAAATGACCAAGGGGCGCTCGTCTATGATGATGACGTAAGCGGCACGGTTATGATTCTAAGTCCAAAGCAATGGCAAGCGTTTGTAAGCACAATTGAAGAGGTGGAACCATAAACTGTGCCGACAAGCGATTAATTTTTCCCGAACAGTATAGCGAGAATGCCGCGCTCAAAATGCGAATCCCGTTCTGTCAGATCTACCGTGTCATGGTTTTTCAACTTTTCCGCCGAGGATTCCTTGGATGGAGTTTTGTAAATCAGCTGGAAGTAAAATAACTTTGGCGTTATTGCTATTAGCTTGAGCATGGATCGCTTTTATATAGTTTTCGCCAAGCAAGTAGCCAACGGCTAAGTTGGCATTTTCAGGTCCTGCCGCGCTGAGCACCAGTTGGATTGCGTTCTTTGATGCTGCAGCTTGGACCTCTTTAGCCTTTGCGTCTCGTTCCGCCGCTTCTAGCCGACCTTCGGCCTCAAGAACGACAGCGGCCTTGTCCCCTTCCGCTTTAGTTACTGTCGCTCGACGCTGCCGTTCTGCCGCGGCCTGTGCCTCCATCGCTGCCGCCATAGTTGCAGACGGAGCGATGTCCTGAATTTCCACACCTCTAAGGGTTATTCCCCAATCTGAGAGGTCGTCACTTATTCCGGCTTTTAATTTTGTTTTGATATGGTCGCGAGAAGACAGCGCTTCGTCTAAATTCATTTCACCGATGATACTGCGAAGAGTTGTCTGTACCAGATTTTGAATACCTAGGCGATAATCTTCAATTCCGTAAACGGCTTTTTCAGGAGTGACCACATTGATAAAGGCAACGGCATTTACTTCCAGGACTGCATTGTCTTTGGAAATGACTTCTTGGCGAGCAGTGTCGATAATTTGATCTTTTGTCGAGACCTTAAAGGCAACAGAATCGATATATGGGATGACAATATTTAGACCTGGGCCGAGTGTTGTATGGTATTTGCCTAGGCGCTGGACAACGAATTTTGTGCCTTGGGGTACGAGTCGCACACCAAGTGCTATCGTTACAATGACTAACACTCCGAAGATGCTGACTAGAATTAACCCTGGCATGATTTATTCTCCTTGTTTGTTGTCAACATTATTCATGTTTTTGTTCTCAGCAAGACGGACCTGAATTGTGTTCCCCAGAACGTCGGTGACGATTACTGTATCGCCAACATTTGCCTCGCCAATAAGAACACATGGCCAAGTATCACTTCCAAGAATGGGCACGCTAAAGCGGCATTCTCCACGTGCACCACTTTCTGCAGGAGTTTTTGTTAGAAGTCCTCGTTCTCCTAAGAAAGTTTCACGGGCTAGACCTGCTTTCGTTTTATCTTGAGATAATGGTTTAATCCATCGGAACCAGGCAAAAGTGAAGGCGATGGAAAATAAAATCCAAAGCAAAAGTTGCCATTCTAGTTCAGGATGAAATCCAAGCCATGCCAAAAGGCCGACCACGATCGCGCCCAGTCCAAACCAAATAATTGTGAAAGAGGGAATAAATAACTCAGAGAAAATGAGAATCATTCCAAATGCAAGCCAATGCCAGTATAGGACTGTGAATCCCAAAGAAACCTCCATCGATTATTTTATTTAATGCGGAGTGGTTTAACTGTCTAAATATATCTTAATTCCTGGAAATGTCTCCAAGAAAAATAATTCGATAATATAGACTAAATATGACTCGTGTTATGAGCCTGATGATTTTTGTCTTTTGAATTTAGATGAAGAATTTCGTATGCGAAGAGTTGCCCCAGGGACATTGATAACCAGAATGCCGCCTTTTTCAATTCCGCTGTTTGACTTATTGTCGACCGGTACGGAAGCCTTTAGTTTGACTCTTTTGCTGTAAGTAAGCTGTCTAATTGCCTTTTGAGTAAGCTCTATCGACAAGGCCTCTTGGGCTGATGGAAGATGTCTCGATTTTCTTTTCATGGCATCACCATAAGAAAACTTGACTCAGTTGACAAGCTTTTGCTTAGTCGTGACACACGCCGAGAGACATTGGAGGTGCAACAACGCATATTACCCCGTTTTTATGATCAATCCCGCAGGGATAGAGGCATGTTTAATCGATAAAGGTTTTTATCGTCTAACTCCATCACCACTACAGCAGCATTATGTGGATTTTCAACCCTTTCGAAATACTCAACTGACCAGTGAAACCATCGCATGAGAAAAATCCTCAAGGTCATACCATGAGTAACGATCAGTGCATTTTCAGGAAAATCAGGCTTGGCAAAATCTCGATGGAGAGTTTCAAGAAAGGTGCTCACTCGGTCATACACATCCGCACCGGACTCACCATCCGGAAGACGATAATAAAATGGGCTAAAGGCAATCCGCTCTTTGCTTAATTCCTCCATTTCAGCAGCTGGACGCAAATGTCCCCACTCCTGCTCACGGATACGGGGATCTTCAATGGTTCTTACAATTCGCTCGCCTAATACGGCTGCAATCTCTTGGCAGGTTTGGCGGGTACGATACCATGGAGAAACGTAGGCAAAAATGGATTCTTTCCCGATCAATTTGGAAATTTGCTTTCCGGCCTCTTCCGCCTGTTTGCGGCCTGCATCGGTTAAATCCAGGGCATAATCAGGGATAGTTTCATAATGGTTCGGGTCGGCATTGGCGAATGATTCACCATGCCGTACCAGAATGATTCGTTTTGGCTTCATTGTTGGGCTCCGTAAATTGCCTAAAGAAGACGTAAGAGGTGTTCCTGATTATATTTCCTAATCCGTCACTATAAGAAAAGCTGGACAAGCTGACAAGTTATTGCATGGCCGAAACAAGACAATGACTTTTCAAGCCAATCATTGATATCTTTCTCCATCTTTGTTGTAATTTGAACCAATGATATTTGACAGGCAAACTGGAGGGACAATGACGCGTAGGCAGCAAGGATTTTCTTCCATCGATTTAACAACAAAAGACAGCCGTAGTAGGCAGTCATTATTAATTACCCGTCTTTTTAAGCGATGGAACCTGAATACAAATGATCAACTTAACCTGCTTGGACTAAGCCCTACCAGCCGAGCTATGTTGAGTAAGTATCGAAATGGAGATTCCCTTTCTCCATCACGCGATATGCAGGATCGGGCAGGATGGTTATTGTCCATCCATAAGGCATTACGCTTGTTGTACCCCCATAATCCAGAATTGCGATTCAGTTGGGTTAGCCGGAGGAACAAAGCATTTAACAATTTGACTCCACTGGAATTGATGAAAGAAGAAGGTCTGATCGGCATCGCAAAAGTTTCTCGGTATCTCGATTTTCAATTGGGGATTTAATGGATAGGGTGTTTAAATGTATAATCAACAAGTGTGTCGTAATAGCCTCAGGATGAGTTTATGAAGTGTGTTGAAAATCAATCTGTATCGTCAGAGTTTTTTGACGATGTTGTCAGAAAGGCAACAGAAACCTTTGGTGATAAAGAAACAGCCATGAAATGGCTTTATCGAGAATCTATCCCGTTGGGAAATACCCCCCCCATCTCTTTGTTAAATAGTTCTTCTGGAAAAAATCAGATCCTTTGCGAATTAGAGCGAATTGAGCATGGTATTGTCTCATGATTTATCGCCCAAAAAATTCAGTTAAAGCATGTAGTGAAACAACTTCTTGAGGTATTCGTTTACCACTCTGGAGAATTTTATTGATTTCTGAAGCAATAAAATCAGGGAAATCAGAAAAAAGGCTCATTTTTGTAGTTTTTTTCCCTTTGCATTCAGGTAATACCTTGCCCTTTTCTAGCTGTAGTGCAAGTTGATACAGTTCAACCTCAAGAGAAAAAGGCAGTTCGGATATGGCTGAAATACTTTCCTTAACTCGCAAGGGAATCTCAAACCCAGCGATGTCAATATCTCCGAAGTACCTAATTTCCGAGTAGTTAAAGTCTTCCTGTTTCCAAACCAACCACTCCCAAGCCGCAGAGATCTTGTTTCCTCCTCCATAAATTACACATGAGTAATGACCAGAAATTTTGTTCCAAGTTGCAATAGTCCAGTATGTCGTTGGATTTTCAATGACAAGAGCAGGTTTCCCTGCGGCAAAGTCAGGACCAATTTCTGTCGGAAGAGGTTCGTGAATGACAAAACAGGCCAACTGATCAAGCGTGATTGATTTTTTCTGAAATGGTTTTGTTTTACGCAAGCTATCGAGAATTTTTTCATCTCTGAAAATTTCATAAGAGCGCTCTTTGAGTGGTATGCGGTGCCTCTCCTTTGATTTCGTTTGTTTTAACCATTGGTCAATTTTTAACCACGCGTCATGGTTCTGTAGGTGTAGACACGAGCCTAAAAAGACAAGTTCTGGAGCCCATAGATGCTTATTTGGAATAAAAGAAGTGCTCTTTTCTTTTGCCGGTTGTTTTATCCAATGAGGAAGGTGGGGGACCGCCGACCGATCATATAATTTTTTTGTCGCAGGAAGACGATAGCCATTTTTTTGCAAATGGTTAATCAGTCCATCTAAAATCTCACGGGCATGCCCTGATCCAACTTCCGAAGGGAAACACTGTCCAAAAATATGCCAGAGGGTCTGCAAGTCAATCGTTGTCTTTTCTTTTGGAAGAGCTTCTTCGTAACGTTCAATCTGTTCAGGCGAGAGCATTTATACCTCAGGAGAAAAAGTCATGTGGGCGGTTGTAATCTCAGGGAAATTGTGTGTATGGTCCTCGACCTGAACATGTTTAAAGCCGGTTCTGGCATCAACGCGATTGTTAGACAAGGTGACAACGTTCGGGAATAAGCTTAATGCATCAAAATCTTTAACGGCAGTGGGATAGATCAACTGATTGTCCAAAATTTTTGCCATGATTTGCTGTAGTTTTATAAATTCGAGGTGATTGCAAATTCCAATTGGATTGTCTACAACTAGGATTCCTCCTGATGAATTCACAGAGGCATTGATGTGACAGATTAATTGATTAAGAACCATTAGCGACAATGCCGCATAAGTGAACCCTTCTCCTCCCGACCAACGTGCGGCTTCTTCCAGTGTTTCCGGATTAGTACTCATAAAGTGGTCAGGCTTCATAGTTGTAATCGTGGTAATATCTTTAAGAGAAAATTTTGCAACGCCTTCAATGATATCTTGTGCACAGGTTGGGAAGCTTTTCTCATTTCCGTTCACAAGTTTTTGAATGTATTCTTCAATTTTTGTCCAACCGTAACCATCTTCAAGACGTTTCCCATCGACTTTCACTCTGAAAAATTTGCGCCCACTCCACTTCGCCCATTTTGTGTCTGTTTCAGGAATTTCAGACATCCGGTCGAGTGCATCCAAGTTTGATTTTACTGTACGGACATCGTCAAGAAGATAGTCGACGATTTCTTTCAGCTGTTCTTTGGTCTTTGAAAGGGTATATTCAACTGAGCTAAGTGCATTCTGAGATTCTTGAGTAAATTCAGCAGCGTCAAGATGTAACGTCTCCATCTGGGAATTGATGCGCTGTCGAATAATTGTTGCAATTTTGCTGAATCTTTCGTCCCCGAGAATTTGAGAGACTATCTTCTTGGTTTTGTTCACATTGGCAAGCTTAGATTGTTCTGAATCGTTAGCCTGGTTATAAAGTCGCTCTGCCTCAATCCATGCATCTAAAGCTTCTTGGTAGCTGCCATGCCCAGAGAATGAAGGTGTTGGCTCATCAACCACTGTTATCCTCCCTCTAACGGTTTGGATAAGTGTGTTGAGGTATCTAATCTCATTCCCAATCGAGTCTATACCTGTCTTCAAACTCTTGATTTCATCCATTTGTTTTATTGTCTCATCTTTCAGAATCCGAAGCTTTTCGGAGTTCTCTGTCTTTCTAGAGGTACAGGCATCTATCGTAGTCAGACATTGAATGTCTTCAGGGTCAAGGAGCTCTGATGGACTATGACAGAATTTTTCAAGATTTGATTTAGCCTCATTGAGGGCGCTTTCAGCGAAATGTGTACCTTTTTTTTTCTTTTCAAAATCTTCTGAAGCTGACGTTATGACGGTCTCGGCAATTTTGTTTTCTCCATACTTATATATAATTTTTTTGAAGATGCATTCTGGGATCGTCTCAATCTGGCCACCTCTCAACTCTTGCCTTTTTTCTTCAATTCTTTCCTTCAAAGACTGAACCATCACCATCAGAACTTCGACACTCTTGTTCCGCTCTTCATAAATTTCTTTGAAAGATTCATAACGGGATTGCAGATTTTCGAGACTCTTCGTATCTATATCGGAGGGAACTTTTCCACGATTGCTCTCTGTATGCTCCAGAGTGTTTTTGCGGTCGCCAAAGTCGTTGATAATTTCCTGGATTGCTCGCCCATCTCTTTCAGCACTTTCTTTCTGACGTTTTTGCGTATTGTTTTCATCGCCAATAGCGGCGAGTCGTGATTTTATCGTTTTTAGCTCATTTTTAAGACATAGCTGTTCTTTCACCTTGATATCTATCAATGATTCAAAGCTCGAGATGTATGTCTCAAGTTTCTGACAAAGTCTTTGCTCTGTATTGATCTTATCCTGAATGGTCTGTTGTTCTTGCACGTTGCTTTCCATTAAAGTACCGTGGTTTTCAACTTTGTGTGTAGCTTCAGCCAGTTTTTCAGTTTGTGATTCAACTAAGGAGTACAGGTGTTCCTTTTTAAGGCTGAGTTCGTTCTCCGTACCGTCTGGATACCGGTCTAGGAACATATTTAGCTGTTTTGTGGCCGACTTTATTGAATCAATTCGTTCTTCGATTTTATTAAGTGCACCTTTTCTATTTGATATTTGATCGGTCAGCTTGTGCAGTTCTGATGAAGCCTCAGCAAGGTCAAAGGTTGCATTCGACGATGGTAACGCAACGCCTGACTCAGTGATTGAAGAGGAAAATGTTTCATTGGAATGCTTGTCGAGTGGGTAGATCTGCACTGGACCACGCAACGATTCAAGCTTGCCGACAATACTCATTGCTCGTGGTAAGTCCTTGCTGCTCACAATACAAACACCACCATAACGACCTGGATCCTTTACAAGAAGGTCGCGGATTTGAACTGAATCAAGATTTATTTCACTTAGATATTTCACATAGGGATGCGCCTGAATCTCTTCATTCTTTAAAGCTTCGCAGACACACCAGATATCCTCAGGTGGAGGCATTAATTTATAGTCGCTCTCTAGAAAATTCAGTGATTCACGGCTTCGACGTTGCTCTATTGTCAGATTAAACTTTTCGTTCTCTAGCCGGCTTTCTTTTTCGTTGAGAACTCCGTTTAACCCTGGCGAATAAGGATCAATCTCTTCGTCTTCAATGAGTAGGCAGAGGTTTTCGTCGGTTGCAATTTTTTTATATGCCTCATCAAAGTGTTCTATCTTTTCTTCGTGTTGTTTCAAATTGCTATTGGCTGTGTTTAGATCGGTTTCAGCTTTTATTTGGGCCCCATGCAGAAGCAGTTTGCGGTCTTGAAGCTGTGTTTCTTCTGTTTTGAGAAGAGACAATCTGGATTCATGTTTTTTTCTCTGAGCATCAACCTCAGAAAAATAATCCTCTGCCGAGCGCTCATCCAAGTCGAGGCTTATGCGCTCCAGCTCTGCCTTCTCAAACCATTCGTTCAGGCTATCGAGACGCGTTTTAACCTCACCTAGAGCAATGTTTTTGTTGTTTTCTTCCTCTCGGAGCATCGTAAGTTGTGTGTCTGCAAGCTGATATCGTTCGTCAGCAAGTTTTTTCCTGCCCTTGGCGTCTGACAGTTCGTTTGTTAAAAGTGCATTCAGCCGATGGCCAAGAGCATGTAGAGTGTCTTCAATGTCTCGGGTTGGTTCAGTTTGTTCGCTGATTGAAGCTAAATGCCCTTTACGTTGGCTATCTAAAGATTTGATATCCATCCTTATATTGTGGGCCTTTAAAGCCGTGTGGTGCTGACCAGAAATATTGCTGACACCAACAGCGTTCTCATATGTGTTTTGGGCTGAAGTTAGCTTGAGCTTTAGAATTTCCCTGTCGATCCAGTTTTGCTCTTTTTCCAATGTTCGAATGCGTTGAGCCTTTTCTTTTTTCAAATTATCCAATAAGGACATTTCTTCAATTTTTGCAGCAATTTTGTTCTCTAAAGCAGCTGGGGTTGCGATTACAGCTTGGCCGATGTCATTAAGTTTCGAGAATGCTTCGCTCTTTTTATGTTGTGCCTGTACCAGCTCCTGACCCGGGCTAATTAAGCTGGTGAGGGCTTCGGATAACTGCTCCCACATCTTTTTTTCTGTTTCTTTTTCCGGGAGGTGTAACAGGTCTTCGCGATACTTTGAGATTAGGTCATATATATTCCCAGTATCCTTACCTTTTTTTCTGTCCTGTTCTGAAATTGATAGCATGGCAATCAGGCCAATCATTTTTTCAGTTGTTCCAAAGTTATTTTTGGCCATTTCTTTTGAGCCGCCTTCTGATTTATTTAACGCAATCAGCAGGCGGAAAAGATCAGGCTCATACCCCCAGGATCTTAAAGAGCGAAGCCATTCTTTTTGTGTCTCAGTTATCATAAGTTGTTGATGTGGCTGCATCACGAATGCGGAGCGTAACAACTGTTTAAAAGCACTAAAGGACGAAGCGTTGCCTGGGTTGTCACGACTTTCAAATTGACGCATAGGTAGATCGGTGACCTGAAAATCGGATTGCTGATCGGTGACGAGAAAACTGAAAAAACATTGTTGGGGGCTTGTGTCGGAAATATTGGTTTTTACAACACACTGCCCGACTATGCGGATCGGCATTCCTTCACCAAGATCCCATTCTGTAACAATCATTCCTAGATCGTTAGGCTGGAAATATTGATCAAATGTCCGTTCACCACCTTCACTGGTCCGACCGGAAAACTCTCTTTTGTCTGGAACAAATGTTGAGAACATGAGCTGAAGTAGGCTAGTTTTCCCACCGCCATTTCGCAGACCTACAATTGTGCTTTCTTCAGGTTTTCCGTCAGGATTACCTTTGGCCGTAAAATAGATAGAAACACCATCGAGCCTTGCCGATGGATGGCCTACACGTGACAGGTGGATAGATTTAAGCCGGGGCATGGTCTTCTCCTTGCTTTTCGAGTCGCTGCAATTCTTGTCTTTTCAAAAGATTCGAGACTGTCTCATAAGCTTCAAGAGCCATAAATTCACGCATATGTACCCGAAATCGACTATAAGCTGTATATTCGCCGCTCCCCCGATCCTTGACAAAACCTTCATCTTTCAAAAAGTCGAAAGCCTTTTGAATCCATCGAGTTAACGTGTTGTTCTTTTGCCCACCTTTCTCCGTGGAACTAGTCACTGGCAGGTTAAGGATTACCCTGCACGCTTCATCAATGTCTGAATAGTCTTCGTCGCCATTTTGAATGTCCTCCAGCCGAGCACGGGCTATATTTAATAGCTCTTCACGGACCTGATAAACTGTAGTACTTGGAGCCATATCCTCCAGAAGTGATGTGCTGGTCTGATAATAGATCGCTGCAATTGTCGTCAGGGCTAGACCGAAAATCTGCCGTAAATCTGCCGATAGAAGACTCGTGTTGATTGATTCAAGTTTTGCGCGGAAGGGAGAGTCTTCGCTTGTTGCAGCAAGGAATAAACCATTGTCATTCGCGTCCAAAATCTTAAGCCCGAGTCCAGCCGCAATTGATTGAACAATTTCAGCGAATTCACTGCTCGCATGAAAAGAATTGATTAGTTCGCTATACGACCCGCCACTACGGTTTGGATTCACAACGGGCTTTCTCAGTGCGAAGCCAATTAATTCAGCGGCATTTCGGATATCACCGTAATCCATCTATTTCCCTTTAATGGCAGTAAGGAGGAAATCATCGCTACTGCAGATATTGTTAGTAAAATTTTCGTCTGTTTTTTGGATGGTCCAGTAGCCGAGATATTCTTTCTCTGGCCAGTAAATCGTTGTGATTAGTGCCATAGCGTGCAGTTCGGAGCGTTTAAGATTTGCTTCTTGGCCCAAGCTCATGATTTCGGAAAGCCGTAAAGGTCCCTCTATAAGCGCGTCGGAAATGAACTTCAAGGCGTTATCCGAGTCCTTTTTAGAAAAGTTTGGCCTCTCTTCTTCCTGGGCGGCTTGCAGGTCTAGGGCGTCGTTTCCCTTGGCGTGGGTTTCGACCACTCTTTTTTCCCGCAGCGAGTTCATGACTACAGACGTAAGGTCGTAAACATTGGTTGCTCCCGGTGGTAAAAACACACCAAGAAGCGATTCGCTGGCGTCTTCTAAATAGCTTTGTTTTAGACTCATAAGTGGAACGAGGACATCGTTGATCATGTTCGGCAGGGTTTGACCATGTTGTGAATAGAAAGATTGCTTTGATTGTTCCTTTTGGTAGTGGCTATCCAATGTCTGTAGCTCATTTTGCAGTTGTTTATGGATGTCAATACAGTCTTTAATTTCTCTTATCAGAGCTGCAACTAATGGGCCCCGATCACTGTGCCTCAACTCGAAATTGTCTTGTACGCTCCTGAGGATTTTGCGGTTGGTGTCCAAAAGCGCTGGTAGGGTTTCCTTGATTTCTTTGATTTTTGACTCGACATGCTCTTCCCAGTTCATAAACCTGACGTTCAGGCTCATTCGTCTCTTTTTGTCCAAGATTTCTTCTTTGTAGAATAGTGTCCGCTTTTGTAGTTTACGAGCTGTTTGGAAGGCGTTTCTGATCAACCCACGCTCAATTTGATGTTCCAAAAGAGCTTGTAACATAAACTGATCGTCGGTCAGAGACATCTTCAGGGACCCCAAGAAGAGGTTTGTACTCTGAACAGATGGTCGAAGATAAAAGTTTCCTTGCTGATCATCGACCTCTTTGAGAACCTGCATTGAGATTGCTTTAAATGTTTTGCTGTGAGGGTGATAGATCGTACGTGAGACAGGCTCCATCAGTTGTTTGATAAGATCTAAGGCATACTGCTCAATTTCTTTGAGATTTGGATATTCAGTGATGTCTGGATGCGCTCTAAGCTGTTCGTTGATAGGAGAAACAAGATTGTCAATCATCGTTTCTCTTTGGACTCCTCCTTCTGAAATATCACCGAGCCCTACACTGTGAATTGAGAAGTGCAGCGCTGTTAGGGATAGGGATTGCTGATCCAAAAGGTTGAAGGGGTGCCGACGAGCATCGACGCCTGTATTGACAAGTGGTGTATAAGCCAGAAGGGCACTGGCTCTGTCAAACATATCCCTGTCTTCCTCTGACTGCTCGACTTGTTCAAAATTGTAGTCATTCTCAATATCGTCAAACTCGTAAGAAAACAAGTCTAAGGTCTGATCTTCAGATGTCTGTCTTCTCGCCATTTCCTCACCTTAGGAGCGTTTGTCTACTTGTAGGATTTTTTCAATCTCAAGTTTGTTTTTTAAGATGATTTGCTGTATCCGAGGGTTTGGTAATTCATCAAAAAGATGCATTTGTGCAACGACGTAAAAAAGGCAGGCTTTGCGGACCTCAAATCGGGCCTGACCGCCTTCCATACCGTAATCCGTTTCAATGATAGCTCGGTGCTCTTTTGATAATGATGGATGGGGGCACAAGATTAATTCAACGTACTCACTCCAGGCTTCGTCGTCTTGACATTTCCAACCTTGGTTGGCTAACGGCTCTTCAACGATAATTTCCTCAACATGGATTATCCGGCCAAGAACAAAGTCACGAAACTCGCTCACTGAAAAATCATAAGCTCTTATATGCCAGCGCCGGCCATCTGAAACATAGTGATGCGGAGCTATGGTGCGTTTGGATTTTGGATTGTTTGATAGCGATTGATACTCAATTGATATCCAACTTTGAGTCTCAATGGCTTTATGGAGAATTCTCAGGTGATTCGAGTTGATGCTACGAGTGGGTAATGAAATTTGTTCTATCTGTCTATCCGGCAACGATCTCAGGAATTTTTCCGGGGATGTATTAATGTAGAGAGGCTTGAAGTTGCTAGAAAGATAGTAGGTTTTGTCTGATAGAGAATAAGTCATGTTCTCTGGAGCTTGATCTTTATACAAAGCCAAATCAAGGCTCGCCTGGGCTTTTGAAACGCCTGTTTTGTCCATGATTGTTTTACGATTGATCTGACCTTGCCAGTACAGATGGCGTTCCATGAACTCCAAGCGTTGCCTAACACCCCACTTCACATTTTCTTTTTGATCCTGATTTGTCAAAATTTCCCCTAGTCTAAAAAATAGATTGTTCTAAAAACTAGGCCTATGCTATTGTTTTTATCAAATAGCGTCAAGGTAAAAATCGGCATGCTTTAAAGCATCCAGATGGCTGGGCGGTTAAGGGCGAATGCACAGTGATGTGGACAAGGTCACCCGTACACAGATGGAGGCCGTTCAAAATGTAGAGAATATTGCCAGAAACCAAAAATTGGATACCAAAATTCATGGTGTGGACGGAAAGATCCGGGCTTGCAGTCGCTGCGAAATGACCCGTGCCCACTCAAAGACAAAAAAGGAGTGATTTTATGGCTATAAGTCAATCGATACTAAGAAGCAAGGCGTCAAACTACTCTCGCTCTCAAATTAAGGCGGCTTGCGAAAGTTATAACTTCAACCAGGCAAAAAGTGCTTTTCTTTGCCATAGCCATAAAGATGAAGAGCTTGTAAAGGGCTTGCTTGTCATTCTAGAGGAGTCCGGTCTCGATCTCTATGTTGATTGGCGAGATCATTCTATGCCAGAAACTCCCAACGGCGAAACCGCTCGAAAAATTCAAGAGAAAATTAAATCCTCTGATGTGTTTTTGTTTTTAGCAACAGCCAGTTCCAAAGCCTCACGCTGGTGTCCGTGGGAAATAGGTTTTGCTGATTCCAGCCAGAAAGGGATTTATATTATTCCCACAACTGATGGATATGGGACCTATGGAAATGAGTACCTAGAACTTTACTCTCACATTGATTCAGGGACTTACAAAATCGATGGTCGGCCAGGATATTTCATGTCCAAGCCCGGTGAGACTTCAGGATATGCAATTTCAAATTCAAATATTCGCTAAGGGAGAAAAGGATCGTGGGGCGAAAAATTTTTGTCTCTTATAAATATGGCGACAGCGATGTCTATCCACTTGTTCGGGTGAATGCAGGGCAAGGATTGGGTCTTCTTGCTGGATGCATGCAAACGACAGTACGCCATTATGTTGATGAGCTTCAGGACCTGCTTGCTTTCGATGATCATGTCAACAAAGGGGAGTGTGACGGAGAGGATTTAAGCCATTTTAAGGATTCTACCATTGAGTCAAGATTGCGTGCAAAAATTCATGACAGCAGTATCACCATTGTGATGATTTCTCCCAATATGAAGGAGTGCTATACTCGAGAATCAGATCAGTGGATACCGTGGGAAATATCATATTCTTTGAAAGAGCTTTCACGGAATGGTCGAAGGAGTAAGGCTAATGCAATGCTTGCAATTGTTCTTCCGAACAGAAACAATGCATATAATTATTTCATAGATGAAAAAGGCTGTTGCGAAACCGGTTGTCGATTATTTAATCTAGATATTGTTTTTCGAGTATTAGCCAGAAATATGTTTAATGCTAAGGTGCCAATTCACATGGCATGCACATCTGGAGAAACAATGTTTCGAGGATACTCTTCTTATATCCACATCGTTACATGGGGTGAATTCAAGGATGATCCAAATAATTGTCTCTCTGTTGCAACTTACATAAATCAAAATATTGATAATTATAACGTCGTAAAAGCAGTTAGCCAGGAGAGAGATGATGAATAAGACGGACAAAGAAAACTTGCATAAAGAAATCGATCTTATCCAAGATTGCATTAAGCGGATGGCTAAGAATTCTTTCCTTATAAAGGGGTGGGCAATTTCACTCATAGCTGGCGTACTAGCCCTGTCTGGGAAAAATGTGAACCCTTATTTTCTTGGCGTGGTTGTGCTTGTACCGCTTATCAGCTTCTGGTATCTCGACGCCTTTTTTCTTTACACGGAAAGACTGTACAGAAAAATGTACGAATGGGTGATCGATGAACGTCCAAAGTTGAATAATGAGAACATGTACAGCCTCAATCCTCATCGATTTAAAAATCAATTAAAGAATAAAAATACAGGCAGGATGGAATCTGAATGGACTGTCATGTGGTCAAAAACCCTGCGAAATTTTTACTTGATCCCCATTGTTTTGGTGATTCTCTCCTTGTTGGTTCTCTCGGCAACCAGAAATCATGAAACCTTGGCGGATAAAAAGGAAGTTTCGGTTGTGGATGCGACGAGCTAGACGTCATAATAAGCAGTTCTCAAGTAACTTTCTGCGTGGTGATTTCGCACTCTCGGTAATTTTGCGATCGATTTCAACATGGATATGTTTGGCTTTCTAACTTCGAGTTGTTTGGCTGCCTGTGGCGATAATGTATTTCTCTCCAAGCAGCCTTGACGAAGGCTAGGGGGGGGGCAGATCCAATGTTTTATTGTGAATACATTCTGGGTAACAAACTCAAAGAGATGGGCCGTGTTCGTTATGGGTGTGGTAAAAATCTCTTCGAGGGAAATATCCAATTCGTTGCAGAGGAACTGAATAGTATCAAATACGGCGGCTGGCTGAAAGCGAATGAGGCCGTGTGTTTTTCATGTTTGGGTGAGTGTCGTCAGCTTAATATTTATTACATTGATATGATATGATATCAAAATTAATTTATCCAATCAGGAGGTATTTATGCAGAAAGTTGTTTCTTACGAAAATGTTGCTTTTGCCTGTGCAAGCCTTAAGTCTGAAGGGGAAAAGATAACCGGACGGTCGGTTTTGGCTATAACCGGTGGAGATTTTGGAACTGTTTTAAAATACATAAAACAATGGCGAGAGGAAGGCGGCAGCGAAGTTTCTACGCCTGAGATACCCGATTCTTTAACTAAAGGGATAAAGCATGCCTTGTGGCAAGCGCTAAAGGATGGTATGGCACATTCAAATAAAGAATTGCAGGCACTTATTGAAAGAGAAACGGAGGCCGTCAAAGCGTTGTGCGATTCCGAAAAGAAAGTAGAAGAACTTGAAAAGCTGTTGAGCGCAAGCGAGGAAACACATCAAAATCAAGTTAAGCAGCTAGAAACACAATCCGCATTATTAGGCGAAAAACTCAGTGGGGCGAATACAAGAATCGCTGAGCTTATAATTGAGATTTCAGAGAGGTCAAAGCTTGTTGAGGATCTTCAGGTCAATAATGCTGAATTGAGGCAGGTGGCTGATTCTTCAGAGAAGGCTGTGATGCGCGCGGAGTCGAAAATGGATGCCTTGCAAAAGAAAATCGATAAACTAACTCGAGAAAAGTTTCTCTTAGAAAAAGAAGTTGCGATTTCAGAAGCGAAATTAAAAATGCAAGGAACTGAAGCTTAGTTGCTCGTTGTTTCTCTGATTGCTTTTTCGAGATCGGGAATAATCTGTAATGGTGAAACTTTTGGGACCTTGCAAATTTTAAAGAGACTTTTGAGGGACGGTTGGCGAAGGCCCCTTGCAAGTGATGAAATATACGTCCTATCTAGGCCACATTCCAGTGCCAGGGACTCTTGGGATAACTTTTTTCAGTCCGGTAGCGTTTTAGGATTTTGCCAAACATTTCCTCAAGTTGCATAGAATTCCCCTTATAGGAATCCTGTTTTTGTCGCGACAAATTGTCCACGGACTATAGTCTACATATTGCGATTCTTTTTTGATAATATGGGCTCAACATTTAAATGAAGGAGTCAACAATGACCCCAAATGGAATAACCGCATATCTACCTCAAGATATTAATGCCCAAGTGGAGAATTATCTAAACTCTCCGATTGCAGCTGCAAAAGGAAAATCTGACCTACTGGTTGTAAATTGACAAAAAAGTATCATACTTTTTAAAAATATGATTATTTATTAAGTAGTTACAGTTAGTCACAAAAGTCGCCTTTGATGTCATCAAAAGACAATAGCTATTATCCTTTCATATCAGGCTGAATTCAAGCTTATGCTTCATCTTCTCCCAATCAAATGCCAAAGCCCTACCTGTCCACAGCTAATTTAGTCCCCTCACCATGTTGAGAAACACGAGGACGGCATTTACTTTGACTGCACTCCCTGTAAACGACTCATCAGACAGCCGATTACCTTTTGCGGTAACACCGCGATCAGTGCTTTTACCGGGAAGCAATTGTGAGATACGTTCTCACTGATCGTTTCGTAAGATTGTTCTGTCCATCTTGTCGTTTGCTCCGCTGAAGGGGTTATCCACTTATCGGTACAAAAAATTGAAAAAGCTCCCTAATGCCCTTGGCAGGCAATCTCAGTAGTCAGCTAGGCAAGTACCCATATCGCGATAGGAGCCAGGGCTAAACTGACATAGAATAAGCGGAGGTTTCCGCTAACCACAAACATCGTGTCGGATCTTTGGCGTCGTTGCAGCTTTGGGCGCGAAAATACCCGACGGATTGCGCTTCGACCATAACAACGTGAGCATTTTGTCCTGTCAGTTTAAAGGTTTTACCGTGCTTCTGGGCGTATTTATTGACAGAGCACATCAGTTGTAAAATGCTGTAATCGATATCACGAACTTCAGTTAAATCAATCACGACAGAATCATTGTTTTTCAATAGTGCAAGCAGATCATTCTTAAGCTTGCGGACGACAGCAATCCCCAGGTTACCGCGGACAGCGAGGACCTGACAGGGACCTCCCTAACTATTTTGGATGCATTTACTTCTAATTCGTGCATGGTGCCTCCCAGAAGGGCCATCAGCCGACTTTGCAAACAGAAACACAAACTCCGAGATTTCAGCTCGTTAAAATCAATGGCTCAAAAAATTCGTCATCGGAATCAAGCGCTGATAGTCCTCGTAACCTAACGAACTATCCCAGTGCCCCGTTACCATTCCTAGAGTGACTCCACCGGCATAAACAACCAAAACAACAACAGGAAAAGTCCAACGCGGCAGTGAAGCTGACCAGAGTGAAAGTTTCATTTGTACGGCCGCAGTCGGGCAGGCATCAACACAGGAAAGACAGCCAGAGCATTCAGGACTACTGACGGTTTTAAGACGGTGAACGCTCAATCGAGACGGGCAGGCGCGACTGCAAAGACCACAATCAGTACAAGTCAAAACATTGCGACGGATTTTCAACGGACTGAAAAAACTGATCAATCCCAGCAAGGCACCATAAGGGCACAGGTAGCGACACCAGAAATTTTTATAGAAAAGAGAGAGCCCCGCCAATAGAAGAAGAACAAATATGGTCGTCAGCGACATATTAGTAAAAAAGTAAAGCATTTTGACATCACTGATCGCCCAGTAGGGTGTTTGCAAAAACTGTTCAAGAGCATAAACAGGCATATCAAGTAGCAGGATTTTGACGAAAAACAGCAACAGGAGATATTTCCCCCCGCGTAACAAAAAATCCAACCATCCCCACATATGAAAACTGCGCCCGAAGAGCCACTTGCCAAACTTCCAGAGTCCCTCGGAAACGGTACCGACCGGACAGAGCCAGGAGCAAAATGATTTTTTTGCCAACAAACTCATTGCTAAAAATGTGAGAAAAAGAACCAAGGCGGCCGGATGAATCCGGTCAACCTGCCCCGTATACAGCCAGTGTTTTAAACTTGCCAGCGCGCCAATGGGTAAAAACCCTTCAACGCCTGCAGGTCTATTGATAAAGAAGGACTCTCCCTTCATCGCAAAATGTCTGACAAAAAAACCAAACTGGATTCCAATAATCAAAATCCAGACAAAGAAGCTCCATTGCACAATCGAGCGTACAACCGTCATTTTTTCAATGTTCAACTTAATTTGCATGTCATTTCTCCTTTAACTTTGAGCGCCGTTCAACATGCTGAAAAACTCATCTCTCAAGGCGTCCATTGACAGCTGTGTCAAGCTGATGTATTCACCCCAGGTTTTCATGCCGTTTTTCACATTCAGATAGATTCTTTGTGGAATTTCACCAGTCTTTTTCGAGAGCAAGGTCGCTATAACCAGCTCCTGATTGGAAGCACCCGCGTTCCGAAGGTCTCGCAAAGCCCTCTGGTCGAGGATGGAATAATGAACAAAAACATCCTCAACAACAGCTTGGGCCATAAATTCATTTGAGACACAGGCTTTCAAAGCCCGAGCCAGGGAATTTCGTTGTGTTTCAATTGTTGGTGATAAAGAGCTCAGAATGGCGCTCCATTCTCCCTGCGCCCTTTTTTGAGCTAAAAGACGTTGCGCTGGGATATCAGCTATCTTTCCAATCCAAGAAGCAATCCAAAGATCATCGGAGGACACTCCATTTCTTTTCTGTTTTACAACCGACTTTCTGTCCGTATTAAACACTGCGGCAAAAAAGGAATTTTGCACTGACGCCAAATAATACTCATCAGCGGCGGCCGGTTGATCAGGGTTATAGCTCATGTCCTGAAAGCAATGACATGTAATCGTTGGTATGGCTGTTACTGAAAAAGGGAAAAGCAAAACCATTAAAAGACAAAAAAGGCCTCTTTTAACCATGGGGCGTCTCCTTCATGCATTGATTGTTACGGTAAAGGCCTTCCTGGCGCCTCTTTTCAGCCGTTTTACTGATCCAGGTATCTTCGACCAGATCAAGCCCAAGCTTGCCGATCAGAGTTTTCAGGTAATCGAGATGGGGGCATGTTGGCGCATGATAATTATCTTTAGTGATACAAGAAGAAAGATGCACAACAATGTCCTCTTTACTGATCCCGTCACGCTTTTGTGCCTGATGTATCAAGTTCGTCAGTTTTCGATGAAGTGCTCGGCCGCAGCAGCCGCCACACGTCAATGAGAGACTGCGAAAATTTATGGTTTCGGGATATACGGCAAAACCACCGGTTCGATCATGCAGAGCCTTTTCGCAATGAAAACCTGAACAACGCTCTTGAACGATGTGGCACTGTACAATCACCAGATATGTCTTTTCCTTGATCTCGGTCATTTTTTCTCTTTTCCTTTATCTTCGTGACAAATTTTCAAAACCAGTGTTTCGGATATTTCCGGTGATAAACCAGATTGTTTGTTATGAGAGCCGTCAACAGCAGGATTAACGCTCCGAGGAGCACGGGAATAACAATATATTCCGGCCCTGCGCCTCCTTGCACACCGATCAAAGCCGTGGCACCTCCCGGAGGATGCGTTGTGTGGGTTACGTTCATGACAAAAATAGCTAGCCCAACGGCCACGGCAATGGCAAGTTGGCCGGTACCCAAAAGCGCTACCACACAGACGGCAACCACAGCGGAAACAACATGTCCGGCAATCACGTTACGTGGTTGCGCCAAAGGTGAGTCTGCAGCGCCGAATAAAAGAACAGCAGAAGCTCCAAAGGAACCAATCAGCAACGGAAAATCCAACAGCTCGGTAAGCCAAAAAATGACCAAAATACCGAACGTCCCACTAAGGAAGCTCCACAAGGAATCGTGAAATGTCATCGAAGAGCGTGGCCCCACCAGAGGCGCATGGCAACGCTTAGGAAGACGCTTCAAGCAATTCGGTACCAGCATGTGGCGTTTCATCAAAATTGCGTCATGTCTTTTCGTCACGGTTGTTCCTTTCACAGTGAAGTGTTTGCGCGTGCGTTTAGATCCTTTGCGACAACCATACCGATCTGTAAAGAAACAGCTCACCTCTGCAGAAATTTAAAGCTTCCTACTTTTTCCCTCATGAATACGGCAACTTACAACGAAAGAAAAAATATTTACGTATTATATAAAAGCTTGATCTCAATCACATAGATATGTCACGATGCCTAAAACGTTACGAATCCGTAACCTTTAAAAGAAAATTTTGCGGAGGATTCTTTGGACTCTTTTGAGATGATGGATATTTCTGTTTTTCAGACCATTTTAGCAAGCATGGGAGAGGGGCTGGTTTTTGCTGATCAGGATGACACGATCCGCTTCATCAATGCCGCAGCCGAAAAGATCCGCGGTATCCGCGCGCACAAATTTCTTGGTCGACAACTTTTGGATATGCACACCCCGCGAGCCAGAGCGCCCCTATCCCAATTGTTAATCAAGTTGAAGAAAGGCGAACTCAATCATTCCACGCGTACAATTCGAGTGAAAAAAAAATTCTTTGAAAATACCTACTACCCAATCCGTAATAGCTCTGGAGTTTATACCGGCACTTTGATGGTCAGCCGAGATGTCACTGAAAAAAGCCAACTAAAAGATGAAAACGAGAAATTACGTCGCCAGCTTCTGGCTGGAGAAGGCCTTGCCGGAATGATGGGCAAAAGCGCTGCAATGAAAACCGTCTTCAAGACCATTTTGGCGACAGCCAAACTCGATTCTACCATGTTAATTACCGGCGAAAGTGGTACCGGCAAAGAACTGGTTGCCCGGGCGTTACATGAATTAAGCACCAGAAAAAGCGGACCCATGATTAACATCAACTGTGCCGCGCTTCCAGAGAACCTCCTTGAGGCAGAACTCTTCGGCTATGAAAAAGGCTCGTTTACTGGAGCAGGTCAGGCGCGTTCTGGTAAATTTGAACAAGCCGATGGTGGCACCCTCTTTCTGGATGAAATTGGCGAAATGTCCTTGTCCGCCCAAACAAAACTACTGCGGGTGTTACAAGAAAAGAAGGTGCAACGGATCGGGGGAGAAAAAGAGATCCGTATCAATGTTCGTATTGTTGCGGCCACCAACAGAGATTTGCGTGAAGAGATGGAAAAAGGCCATTTCAGAGAGGATTTGTTTTTCCGACTCAATGTCATACCGGTTCAACTACCCCCGCTTCGGGAACGACGTGAAGATATTTTGCCGCTAGCCAATCTTTTTCTCGCTAAATTCTCCACCGCGATGCATAAACCCCTGAAAAAGATGCGTAAAGAAACCATCCAGGCACTTTTGCGCTACCCTTTCCCTGGCAACATCCGTGAACTTGAAAATGTTTTAGAACGCGCAGTAGCGCTTTGTCAGGATGGCGACCTCGCTCCTGAAGATTTACCGGATGAAATCACGCGGACCGCCGCCACTGTTTCACAGGGGGCAGCCCTTATGGACGAGGGACTGACAGTGACTATGCAACACCTAGAACAGCAGATCGTTAGCGACGCTATACGCCGAGCGAACGGCAGAAAAAATGAGGCGGCAAAGCTGTTAAAAATATCGCGAAAAACATTGTGGGAAAAACTGAAAAAATGGCAAGAAACGTAACGATCTCCACCCACCACGTTACGTTCTCGTAACATTCCACAACCAGCAACAGACTCAACCTTTCCTCAACCGCAAGAAAAAAAACGTTTAATTTTCAACAACATTCCTTACCGACCTTAGTTTTGGCACGCCCTATGCCAGTGGGACCGACAACAGAAACAAGCTGCACGTGGAGAGAACCACCACGTTTGCTGTCACCCTTGCCCATCAAGAAAGGTCCGGAAGCATGCCTAAGAAACATTTTTTCAGTGCCAGATTACGCGTATCGCTATTCCTTTTGTTTCTGCTCTCTGCCATCATGATTGCTGTGAATGGCAACACAATAACGTCAGCCCATAATGCTCGTGGAATTCCAACAAAAGGCCTAACAACTATTGAGCTTGGCAAAACCTACCCAGCACAATATGAGTCTTGGAAAGCGACAGCCGAGCCAACGCCTGCGGACAAAAGTAAATATAAGCGTGGCTATGACACAGACGGCATCCTTTACAGCAAAATTGATGAGTACCCCTACTTGGCTTTGTTACTGAATGGCTGGGGGTACGGAGCTGAATTTACCGAACCACGTGGGCATGTGTACATGATTGAAGACCAAGTGGATATTGAGCCAACCCGTCTCAAAGCAGGCGGCTCGTGTTTAAGCTGTAAAACACCATATGCCCAAGATTTGCAGACTGAATTGGGTGAGGACTACTTCAAAAAATCGTATGCTGAATTACGTGATGATATCCCGGCTCAAGACCAATTATTGGGAGTGACTTGTGTTGATTGTCATAACACGGACGATCTGTCTCTCAAAATCTCTCGCGGTTTTACTCTGGGCAAAGCCCTGCCCCAGATTGGAAAGCAACCGTCCGATTTATCCAATCAGGATAAACGATCTCTAGTGTGTGCACAGTGTCACGTCACCTACACCATGCCGAAAAATGCGCAAATGAAGACAACAGATGTTCTTTTCCCATGGTCCGGGAGCCAGTGGGGAAACATCAGTGTTGAAAACATTATTGCCACGATCAAATCCGATCCCACCTATAAAGAGTGGACACAAAGCGTGACGGGATTCAAACTCGGCTTTGTGCGTCACCCGGAGTTTGAATTTTTCTCCAAAGACAGTCCACACTGGCAAGCGGGTTTATCCTGTGCAGACTGCCACATGCCGAGTACAGATGCAGCGGACCAAACAATTTCCGACCATCGGATCATGAGTCCGTTAAAAAACGACCTAACAGCTTGTGCGGCCTGTCACACTGAAGACCCCAATAGCCTGCGGGAAATGGTTTTTGCCATTCAGGACAACACGGCAACGGCAATGATCAACACAGGCTACGCCCTGGCTGGGGTGGCAAAGCTTTTTGAGCTGGCTCATCACAGCTCCGCAGCAGGAACCATTACCACCACTTCTTTCTATCAGCAGGCAAAAGAGGCCTATGAACAGGCTTTTTACCGCTTGATGTTTATCCAAAACGAAAACTCCACCGGATTTCACAACCCGCCGGAAGCTACTCGCATCCTGAACGATACCGAAAAGTACACAAATACTGCAGAACGCTTACTCCGTGAGGCCATCATCACATCAGGAATAACGATTCCAGAGATTGTTGATTTGGAGTTGGACCAGTACCTGTATAACCGTGGAAATAAGAAACTGAACTTCAACCCCGACATGGAAATTGTACTGCCACAGACACCTCATTATCCCGATAGTCTGTCGGAAGAGCCCCATCAAATAAAACTTCCGTCTGCGAACGCTGCATTGCCACAGTAAAAAAACTAAGACACCTAATTTTAGAAAAGGTATCCCCACGTCGTTGGGGATACCTCACGAATTGACACGATTAGGTTTGGATATACGATTCTTTGGGGAGAGTTTGAATAAACTGTCCGCCATCATCCATATGTAATTTTTTTGATTTGTATCAATTTCTTCTTTTCCTATTTGCGTCATAGTGGCCTCAAGAAACGCCGATGACGGATAACACGTAACAACAAAACGTATCCTTAACACTCAATCAAACCAGGAGAGAATCACATGAGTATGTTTTGTTTTCAATGTCAGGAAGCCGCGAAAGGAACCGGTTGCACCATCGCCGGCGTCTGCGGAAAAAAAGAGGACACCGCAGGACTGCAGGACCTATTAGTCTACAACTTGAAGGGTTTGGCCGTTGTCGCCGAAGAGGCAAAATCACAGAACAAACTGGATGAGTCCATCGGCTTGTTCATCTGCCAAGCCCTGTTCGCCACAATTACCAACGCCAACTTTGACAACCAGCGCATCAAAGAACTCATCAAGGCCACCATTGCCAAGCGGGATGCCCTGAAACTGGCCATTGGCTTCAATAGTGATGCCAACGTCACCAACTGGAACGGAACTGAATCCGAGTACGCTGCAAAAGCGGCGCAGGTCGGCGTCCTTTCACAGCCCAACGAAGACGTACGCTCATTGCGTGAATTGCTCATTTACGGCCTGAAGGGCATGGCCGCCTACACGGATCATGCGGCCATGTTGGGTTTCCAGAACCGTGATATTTATGAATTCATGATTTCAGCACTGGCCGGCACAACACGCGAGCTAAGTGTCGAAGAAATGATTGGCCAGGTTCTTAAATGCGGAGAAGTAGCCGTGACAGCCATGGCCTTACTGGACGAAGCCAACACGTCAACCTATGGCAATCCGGAGATCACCAAGGTCAATATCGGGGTGCGCAACAACCCCGGCATTCTCATTTCCGGCCACGACCTTAAAGACATGGAAGAGCTGCTTAAGCAGACCGAAGGTACCGGCGTTGATGTCTATACGCACAGTGAGATGCTGCCGGCAAACTACTATCCAGAATTCAAGAAATACGATCACTTTGTCGGTAACTATGGCAATGCCTGGTGGCAGCAGGACAAGGAGTTCACTTCTTTCAACGGACCGATTCTGATGACAACCAACTGCATCACTCCGGTCAAGGACGCCTACCGAGACCGGATCTACACCACCGGCATGGCCGGCTGGCCTGGAGTCACCCATATCGCGGAACGCCCTGATGGTGGCAACAAAGATTTCTCCGAGATCATCGAGAAAGCGAAAAGCTGTCCGGCTCCGGTGGAGATTGAAACCGGGGAAATTGTCGGAGGGTTTGCTCACGCCCAGGTCATGGCTCTGGCAGACAAAGTTGTTGACGCGGTTAAATCGGGAGCCATCAAGCGTTTTGTCGTCATGGCGGGATGTGATGGTCGCCATACCAGCCGCAGCTATTTTACCGAAGTTGCCCAAGAGCTACCACAAGACGCGGTTATCCTAACCGCCGGGTGTGCAAAATACCGTTACAACAAGCTTGATCTCGGGGATATTGGCGGCATTCCCCGTGTGCTTGATGCCGGTCAGTGCAATGACTCATACTCTCTGGCCTACATCGCACTGAAGCTTAAAGAGGTCTTCGAACTCGACGACATCAATGACCTGCCCATTTCCTACGACATCGCCTGGTATGAACAAAAAGCCGTCGTCGTGTTGCTGGCGCTGCTTCATCTCGGTGTGAAACACATCCGCCTCGGACCGACATTGCCGGCGTTCCTGTCGCCCAATGTCGCTAAAGTGCTGGTCGAAAATTTTGATATCAAGCCGATCGGTGAAGTTAAAGCCGATGTCGCCGCAATCATGGCTGGAAAATGAAACTTAAGCGAACATAGTTAACATAAATCTTGATTAAGCGGGCAGCCTAGGTTGCCCGCTTAATCAAGATATTGGTAGCACCCATTGGATTATTTTTTAGAAACAACCCACAACGAACTAAATATCGTTATAAAAAGACAGAATGTATAGCCTTCCAGTTATCTTCTCAGACCTGCTTTTCATTCCGTGAGATAGCAGTAGGTCCTCTAAACTATCGCGAGGCGACCGACTCGGCGCTTTGATCCTCCGCCACCCGTCCTGTGTATTCGGTAATGCCATTTAATCCGCCACCCATTGCTTGGCAAAAAACAACAGTGTTAACCAATCGTTTTGCCTGGACTTTAGTCAAATCGAGCTCAGTTTGAAGCCGTTGCTGCTGTGCGATAAGCAAATCGTAATAGCTTACAGTTCCAAGCTTATACCGGCGCTGTGTCGACTCTAGGGACTTCCCTGAAGCGGAATCAGCGACAGAAAGAGCCTCCAGCCTTTTTGAATCATTCTCCAATGCCCTCAGTACATCAGCTACGTTGCGAAGAGCTTCCAGAACAACGGATTGGTAGTTTGCCGCAGCCGCATCGAAAGCGGCGAGAGCTGCTCTCTTTTCAGCGGGCAAGCCTGGATTGAACAGGGGTTGTGTCAGCTGCCCCACCAGACTCCAAACAGCAGAACCGCCGCCGAACAACGCACCGGTCGTCAGTGCCTGCGATCCAAGATCGGCACTAAGGTTGAGTTGGGGATATAGTTTCGATATTGCGACCCCGTATTCTGCATTAGAGGCATGCAGCAACGCTTCAGCACCGAGAATATCCGGCCTTGCACGCACCAGTTCAGAGGGGATTAACAATGGCAACTCCGGCGGCAAGGTGAAATCCTCCAAGGTAAACGACGGCAACAAACTCTCTCCTGGAGCTTTACCCACAAGAACGGCCAAAAAATGTTCGTTTTGTTGAAGTTGATAACGTAACGGCGGCAGTTTGGCGCGCGTTTGCTCCAACTGTGTCTGCAGGGCTAACGCATCGTCCGGTTCTCCATGACCAAGACGAATGCGTTCCCGGGTTAGTTCGAGTTGGTTTTCCTGCGACTTCAAGATGTTTTCTATAATTTCAGTCTGCCTTTTCAGGCTTGCCTGAGTGATGGCCGTTGTGACGATATTTGCCACCAATGTCAAACGAGCACCTTCCAATTGAAACTGCTGATAATCGCTCCGGGCAGCCAGAGCTTCCAACGCCCTACGATTTCCCCCGGCCAGATCAAATGTATAGCGAACACCCACGCCAGCGTTGTAGAGACTGAATTCCCGTGCTTCTCCGGTTTGTCCTAATGTTCCAGGATTGAAGCGTTGGCGCTGGCCACCCAAGTTGCCCTCTAATTGTGGATAAAGCGTCGAACCAGCCCTCGCCGCGTAAAGTTCCTGAGCCTGACGCAAATTAGCCTCTGCCGCCATCAGGGTTGGATTACGTTCCAGGGCCTCGCTGATGAGCATGTCTAGTTTGTCGGCACCCATCGCTCGCCACCAATGTTTTGTTAGTCGTTCTGCCTTAATAATGTTTTGTGGATCACCCAGCGTGGTGGGGGAGGAATTCAAACTTGTAGCCAGCGGGGTGGGAGTATAACCAATCACATCAGGGGGTGCCGGGCGCTGGAAGTCAGGCCCAACAGCACATCCTGTCAACGTCAGAAGACACATTCCTATCAGAGCATAATGAACAACCATATTATTATTTCCCATAAAAATGCTCCTTGAAGGTTTTTCTAAAACTCTGGTGACAAGCGAGACAACTTTTTTGGAGTGTTGCGAACTGTGCTATCACCCCTTTACCGTCTTTTCTCATGGCGATTTCTTCTAATTCCTTTGCGGCTTGATGTGTCTGCTTGTCAAAACCTTTGAAGTTGCTCACATTGGAACCTGCAAAACCTAAAATGCGCATCTTCTCTGCTATCGGCGGCTGTGGATGATTGGCAAACTGAGGCGCAGTTCCCGCCACCTGTTCCCAGTCCTCTCTGTAAATGGCATCAATCACTATCTGCATGCTATTGCTCAATTCCTGCATGATATTTCTCAGCGAGAGCGCTTTGACTGCACTATCGTTCTCTTCGGCCCACGTTGCAGAACTGATTGCGGTTAAAATAGTCATGAGTACAACCAATGCGACTCGTTTAAGCCAGACGTCTTTTGTCATTTTGAATACCTTTCTGTATTGATCTCATTCGAAACCACGTCCTTCGCCTTCTTCTTCATAGGTTACCCCGTCACGGATGTGATATATGCGTTTGAAGGTGGGAATGATTTTTTCATCGTGGGTGACGACAATAATGGCGGTCTCGAATTTTTTGGCCATATCGTTCAAGATCCGGATTACGGCCAGGGCGCGCTCACTATCAAGCGGAGCGGTCGGTTCATCGGCCAGTATTACCGGGGGACGATTCACCAAGCCACGTGCAATAGCCACTCGTTGCTGTTCTCCACCAGAGAGTTGAGATGGCATGGCCTTGGCGCGATGCTCCACATCAAGCGCTTTAAACAATCCTATTGCCCGTTTACGCGCCTCGGCATTTGGCATTCCCGCCAACATGGGCAGAAGGGCTACGTTGTCGGTGACATCGAGGAAAGGAATCAGATAAGGTGCTTGGAATACAAAGCCTATCCGGTCCCGCCGCAAGGCACGAAGATCTTTGACCTTCCAGCCGTCATCATAAATGACGTCATCTCCGAGTATCATTTTTCCGGCGGTCGGCTCGATCACCGCTCCCAAACATTTAAGGAGCGTGGTTTTGCCAGATCCAGAAGGACCTATCAGTCCAACGACCTCGCCCGGCGCAACGTGCATGTCGACGGTCTTTAGGGCATCAACGGCGGTATCGCCACTTCCATAACGTTTTTTTAACCCCTGGATACGAATACCTTTAGCAGTCATGTCAGCCCCCTATGGCTTCGGCCGGATCGACTCTGAGCGCGGCACGAATGGCGATAATGCTCGACAGTACGCAGATCATAACCACGGCGATAAAACCCATAACGGAGTCGAGTGGTTGCAGCAGCACATATTTGGGAAAGATTGGCGCCATCAATAACGTTGCCGAAATCTTACCCACCACAAAGCCGATCAAACCTAAAGCGATGGACTGTTGCATGATCAAACCGACAATGGTGCGATTTTTAGTGCCGATCAGTTTCAAGACAGCAATTTCACGAATTTTCCCGAGTGTCAGGGTGTAGATGATGAAGGCCACAATGGCGGAGCTGACAATCGAAAGGATCACCAGAAACATGAAGATCTGTCTGGCGGAGGTCGCGATCAGCTTACCAACCAAAATCTCCTCCATCTGGCTGCGGGTATAGACGGTTAAGCGCTTCCAGCGGCGGATCGACTCAGCGACTTCTTCCGGGGCATGACCTGGTTCAACCCGCACCAAAACCGCATTGACATATGGGTTGGTGCCTTGCGAAGCAATAACCGCATCGAGCAAACCTGGCACTCCGGGCCGGTTGAAAGCAGGGTTTTCGGCCGTGCGTCGACGCTGCTCTCGGATGGCGTCATTATCCTTGAGAAACTGTGCTTCCTGGGCATCTTTAAGAGGAATGAACACCATTGGGTCGCCATTGGAAGAGACCATCCTTCTGGTCAGGCCGACTATAGTATAGTGATTGCGGCGGATCTGGATACGGTCGCCAAGTTTAAATCCGGAAGCGATGTCGGCGACGGCCTCGTAATGGCTCCGAGTAATCTGGCGACCCGCGACTAGATAGGGCGGCCACCCGGGTGTCCCAGGTTCTCCAGAAGTGACGCCAGTGACCATGGCACGTACGTCACCATCTTGTTTGCTCACCTGCATGGTGAGATAAGTGATGTTCGCTGCCCGCTCCACTCCCGGCATGCCTTGCATCCCTCGCCAGATATCATCGTAGAGACTTGATGACTCAGCGTAGGGACCAAGAGTGTCCTTCTGTACAACCCAGAGATCAGCACCGCTATTGTCGAGCAACACTTTGGCATCATCCACCATGCCACGATAAATTCCTGCCATAGACAGTGTGATGCCAATGAGTAGCCCAAGACCTATACCGGTAAAGACAAACTTACCCCAGGAGTGCAAGATGTCGCGTCCTGCCAAGCTGATCATTGCGTCACCCCGGGGATATGGTCAACGACGTGAATTCGGCTATGCTCATTCAGGGCGTTTTCGCTGTAGGCCACAACTTGGTCACCAACCTTGAGCCCTTCTCGTATTTGAACACGACCCTCCAAATCGGCAATCCCCAGTGAAACTGCTGTAAAGTGAAGATCGCCATTAGTGACCTGCCACACGCCCAATTTGCTACCTATATGATGGATAGCGGCATTTGGGACAACCGGTGTTGCCGCAAGAGTCGGTAAGGTAATCGTGATTTCGGCCAATTCACCGACAGGTGGCAACGGATCAGGGATTTGATCAAAGACAACCTTGGCTAGTGTTTCCTCCGTTACCGCGTCTGCCAGGGGTTCGACTCTCAGTACTCGTCCAGCCTGCAGCTCACCTGCCTGCGAACGTAATGTGATCTGGGCTGATAAGCCTGCTGCGAGACCTCGCGCACGAATTTGATCGAAACGGACATTGACCCACAGAGTACTCGGGTCTATCAGCTCCACGACAGACTGACCTGCAACCACGGTGGTTCCCGGATCGGCATCACGCGAAACGACCAAGCTGTCAACTGGCGCAATCAGAGACAAATTATTGCGCTGCGCCTCTAACGCCTCTCGTTCCGCTCGTACACGAGATAGTTCCTCTCGTGCCGCAGTCAGCCCTGCTTTCGCAACCAACAGATCTTGTTGTTTAGTGGCTACCACTTCCTCACTTGAGGAACGCACTTTAAGTAACTGCTCGTAGCGTAAAGCCTGTGTCTGCGCATAATCCTTACGCGCCTGCGCTTCCTTTAATTGAGCGTTTGCTCGTTTCAACGTGGCATCCTGAGCCCTGAGACGTTCATCAAGATCCACCGGGTCCATTTCGCCAAGCACTTGCCCGGCCTTGACACGTTCACCTACGTGTACGTCCAAACGTATGACCCGCCCCGCAAACGTTGGGCCAATTTTGTAGGTGTAACGAGCCTCAATGGTTCCGATGCCAAATAGTTTCGGTGAGATGCTCTTGTTCTCGACCGTGGTCAATACAACCGATACCGGAGCAAGTGGCCCCGAACTCAAGGCCACATAGACAAAAAGCGCAAGCAGAGGAACAAGTACAGCTATAAGGGCCAATGTACGTTTTTGGAAAGGCAATCTTTTCATGATACGCTCCCGATACCCCGTTGATATATTGCAAAAACTTTCGGTGCATCGCGACGCATATGGCTAACATCTCCAGCTATCAATGATTGCATGACCAATCCTTGAATAGTTCCGATGAAAAGCGTAGCCGCAGCCTCATTATCAAGCCTTACATCAAATTCACCAGAGACCTTTCCTTGTTCAAATAAACGGTTGAGACGCTCCCCATAACGACGGATGAGTGCATGCACCATTCGTTTGGGTACGGTTTCTTCAGAGCGTTGTAATTCACCAAACAACATACGAGGAATACCGGGATGCTCTATTATAAAGTCCACATGCGCCATAAACATACTTTCGAGTGCGGCAAGAGGAGAGGGCTTTTCATAAACTGCTTTTTCGATACGTGACATCAATCGTTCGCTCACCCATTCCATAACAGCCTGTAAGATGGCATCCTTGTTTGAAAAATGACGAAAAAGTGCCCCCTGAGTCACCCCCATTCGTTTAGCTATGGAAGCCGTAGTAATTTCGCTCGGATTCTGCTCTCCCGCCAACTCGATTACCGCCTCTACCGTCACCGCCCGTCGTTCCTCAGCCGGAAGATATTTGCTTGATAAATTCATATAGCCCTCCAAAGAAAAATAGTAATCAATTACTATCTTTGCTCTGCAAAAACGATTAGTCAACTAATTTATAAAAGTGGTCAGCGCCATAGACTAAACAATCAGCGCTGCCAGCCTGGCTATTAAACTAGCTGCTCGTCCCATTAGAAGTATGTTTGCATAGCATGGAAGCATCCACTTTCCGCAGACAAAAGTGCCATTGCTATCGTGTTTTACACCTTCTCTTGCTCGTGAAAAAAACAATATTGTTGCCATTGAAGTGGTGCGGAATTTAACGTTGGTTTGGCTCTAGCACATAAATTTTAAGACTGTCGAGGTATTCTTTGGTGGTAATTTTTTTCTGTTTAAGGATGTTTCTTGTAATGAACGGAAGTTGTCCTTAATAGGATTCTACCGATTGAGACAATTAGGAAGATGGGGGCTCAGGTCAGAAAAAAGCTGGCCTTAAAAGTAAACATCCCGGATCATCACCGTTTCAAGGGCGGGAGCGGACTACTGGGATACTGCATGTGGAAAGTAGAAAATACGGATAATAGCGTCAATCCTTTTCTTTCAATCAAAAAGTTAACTGTAGTTGCACTTAGACATGTCAATCCCAAGAAGCTAACAAAAATCAAACGTGCTTGAAAAAAACGTGCGATCAGATAATATTTGGGCATGATTGCGAATAACGATTCACAAAAAACAACCCCTCTTACCAAGCGCCTTGCCACAGCTATCAGACGTGAACAGATTGCTGAAACGTCTTTAAAGTTGATCAGCCTGCATGGACTGGAAGCTTTAAATATCGTGGCTATAGCAGAAGATATCGGACTTGCTCCTTCTGCGATCTATCGCCATTTCTCCGGCAAAGAAGAAATCCTTGAGTCTGTTAGCGGCTTACTTCAAGACCGCCTTTTAGGCAATGTCAGGAGGGTTTGTGCAGAAACAGACGATCCGCTCAAACGTTTGCACCTGTTATTACAGTCTCATCTCAACCTTGTGCTCAAGGGCAGCGGCATTCCTCGTTATGTGTTTGCCACGGGCTCGGAAGGTGTTCAATCGACAAGAAAGTTACGGCTCTTTAAAGCTGTTGAACTCTACTTAAAAAAAGTCGCGACTCTTTTTTATGATGGACAACAAGTGGGGAAAATTCGTCCTGAACTGGATCCTGACGTCTTGTCCTACATGTATCTTGGCCTCATTCAACCAGGAATTCTTCTGCAACAGATGAGTGATGGAGAGTTTGACATAGAATCTCACGTTGAAGCAGCTTGGGAGATATTTTCCAAGACAATTTCGGTTACTTCACAAAGCGGTCAACCAAGGCCCTAAGGAAACACTATGGATTTGTAAACAAAGTACAATATAAAATTTTTTACATTTTATGTGAACTTAAATTCACAGCTTGTCTAAAAAGTTCTGCCGCTATCTTGCATATTTAAAAAGATGAGATAGCGTTTACTTTCAACCAAAGGAGGCTGTCTATGGATAATCGTTTAACGTTTTTACTCATCTGTACCACTCTGTTGATGACTGCTGGAGTAGCTTTTGCTGGAGATCTCTGTATTGATTGCCACAGCAAAACATCTCCCGGCCAAGTTGCCGACTGGCAAGCAAGTCAACATTCACACGTCGGCGTCACTTGTGACACCTGCCATGGAGATGCGCATACCTCTGCTGACGACTACAAAAATGCTGTACTGCCCGATGAAGCGGTCTGTGCCCAGTGCCACGAAGAACAGTTCACCTCGTTCTCACACGGCAAACACAACTATGGCTGGACCGTACTGAATGCCATTCCGGCAACTCACATGGCCCCAGATGAACTGATTGAAGGGGGCCGCGGCTGTGGCGGTTGTCATAACATGGGGATCAAGAGTGAAGAGCAAAAGGCTGACCAATTGGCCAAAGGCTATCGCTATCAGAACAATTCTTGCGACGAATGTCATACCCGTCATGCCTTTTCCCTGAAAGAAGCCCAGAACCCTAAAGCCTGCCAGCAATGTCACATGGGATACGACCATCCACAGTGGGAAATGTGGTCGAGTTCGAAACATGGTGCGCGTTACTTTGCCAAAAAAGATGGAGATCTTCCTGAAGGGGCAGCGGCACCAACATGCCAGGACTGCCACTTACCCGATGGCACCCATGAAAATCATACTGCTTGGGGATTCCTCGGTGTTCGCTTACCGTTGCCGGAAGACCCACAGGCCGCAGCTGATCGCGTTACAATCCTCAAAGCCCTCGGCGTTTTACATCCCGAGACGGGTGAACCGACAGCCGTTTTTGATGCCGTCAAGGCTGTCGACATGGCACGACTGGATCAAGCTTCATGGGAAAAAGAACGCAACAAGATGCTCGATACCTGCACTAAATGCCATTCCCGCACCTACGCCAAAGAGCAGCTTGACATGGGTGATGCAATTTTGACAAAAGCGGATCGCCTCATGGCCGATGCAATTGAAACGGTGGCGGCTCTTTACAAAGACGGGATTATCAAGAAGCCTGAAGGTTACCCCTACAATTATCCGTTCATTCTCGCATTAATGCATACCAACGGTGCCAACTGGAATGAGAAACTTGATGAGCTTTCCTACATTGATCAGGTTCTTCTGCAGATGTATTTCAAGCATCGTATGCGCGCTTATCAAGCCTTCTTCCATGTCAATCCGGATTATGCCTATTGGTACGGCTGGAACATGATGACTCAGGATTTAGGTGAGATAAAACATCTGGCTCAACAACTGCGTGCTGACCAGCAGAAGTAAATGACAAAAGAATTAGGCCGCCCCATTCAGGGGCGGCCATCACATATTCAACACTCAAGAGGCAGGCAATAATAGTCGATTAAGTTGGGCAGGTGATACAACCGCACTCAGGAGAGGTTTATGAATCCGCGCAAAATTAAAGACGATATTTACTGGATGGGGTATATCGATTGGGAAGCACGCCTCTTTGATGAGCTTATCCCCCTGCCAGATGGAACTAGTTACAATGCTTACCTTATTGCAGGCAGCAAAAAGACAGCTCTGATAGACAGCGTAGAGTCAGAGTTTTTCTCAGACCTTGAGGCTCAGCTCAAGGATGTTACCAAGCTTGATTATCTAGTATCATTGCATGCTGAACAAGATCACTCCGGCAGCATTCCTAAAATCCTGGCTAAATATCCCGAAGCCAAACTAGTAACGAGCCCCAAGGCTAAAGGGATACTCATGGATATACTCGATATCGCCGCAGACGCCATTATCACTGTCGCAGACGGAGAAATCCTCTGCCTGGGGGATAAAACGCTGGAGTTCATCCATACCCCATGGGTGCATTGGCCAGAAACCATGGTGGCCTACCTTCAAGAGGATAAGATTCTCTTCAGCTGCGACTTTTTCGGCTCCCATATTGCGACGACTGAGCTATTCGCCAGTGATGAAGCGCGTGTTTACGAAGCGGCAAAACGCTACTACGCCGAAGTCATGATGCCTTTTGGCAATAGCATCAAAAAGCATCTACAAAAACTTGCACCTTATGCAATTGACATCATCGCTCCCAGCCACGGTCCACTGCATAAACGACCATCTTTTATCATTGATGCCCATAAAGACTGGGTCGATGGACAACTGAAAAATGTGGTCATTTTGCCCTACGTTTCCATGCACAAAAGCACTAAAAAAATGGTAGACCACCTCACCGCCATGCTTACTGAGCAGGGTGTTCGCGTCGAGCTGTTTAACTTATCAGTTACCGACATTGGCAAACTGGCGATAGCTTTAGTCGATGCTGGAACAATCGTTGTTGGCACCCCAACGGTGCTTGCCGGCCCCCATCCCGCCGCCGCTTACTGCGCCTTTTTAGCCAACGCCTTACGTCCGCGAAGCAAATATTTATCGATTATCGGCTCCTATGGTTGGGGCGGTAAAACAGTAGAAGTGTTGGCTGGAATGGTTCCCAACCTCAAAGTCGAAATTATTGAACCGGTACAGGTAAAAGGGGTTCCAACCGAGGAGGATCTTGCCGCCCTTGAGACTTTGGCGAAAACGATAGCGGCTAAACACAAAGAGCAGGGCTTTGTCTAATTTGCGCACAGATTTCTCCAAAACATTAGATTGTTACCGGTGTTCAGCTTGGCATATCAAAAGGAAACAATATGTTGTTGTATCGCGATTTAAAAGAGGACTATCAATTTACCGAGGAAGAAGCGGATATTTTACACAAGCTGCAACCGCGCATGGAAGCCCTCGCCGAAAAGTTTATCAGTGAATTTTATGACTACATCTGGGGATTTGGCAAAACTGCGCAATTTTTAAAAAACAAAGATATCATTTCGCACCATCGGGTAAAAATTAAGCAGTGGTTTCTTAATCTATTTTGCGGCGACTACGATCTCACTTATTTCACCAATCTGTACAAAATAGGCGAGATTCATGTGAAGATTGGATTGCCTACCCACTACGTCAACTCGGCATTCACTTTCACCAGAACCTTTATAATTAAAAATTCTGTCGACGAAAAAGTTGACAAAAAGCAGCGCATTGCCGAACTGGCTGCTATAGAAAAAATAATCGACATGAACCTCGATGTACTAACCAGCTCCTACCGCGAAGAGGAGCTAGGTAAGTTTTTATCACTCTCTGGTTTTGAAAAAACAATTCTAATCGGGTTAAAAAAGTTCAACTCCTATATAAATCTATTTTTGGCCATAGCTCTGGCATTTGTGGCAATTTTTTCTATCAGCCTATTTGGTTACGATATCTACCTCCTTTTCTATTCGGATATAGGGGTAGAAAAAGGAATTCTAACCATTCTCGGCAGTTTGCTGGTTTTATGGGCAGCGATAGAGTTGATCCATGAAGAAATAAAACACCTGCAGGGAAAAATTTTCGACATCGGCACCTTTATTATGCTGGCCATGGCCGCGCTTATTCGCAAAGTACTGATATACTCTTTATCTGCTGAAAAATCTCATGAGCTCATTATTATCGGCGGCGTAATCGTTGCGCTCGCCGCTGCTTACTGGCTCATCGGCAGGCAGGACAAAAAAAGCACGCACTAAATTTGCCACCACGATGGTCTAACTGAATAAAAAGACCCATTAACTTACGTAGCGAAAGGATGGTAATGGAAGCTAAGATTGAACAGTATATCCAGGCCATGATTTGCGACCAGGCACCAGATGCTATTTTGTTTGCAGACCGTGCCGGAAATATCCAGTTATGGAATCGCGGGGCGGAGATGATTTTTGGCTACACCAAAGAGGAGGCCATCGGCAAACAACTTGACCTGATCATCCCGGAGAAACTTCGTCAACGACACAACGACGGCTATATCAGAGTCATCTCAGAGGGGATAAGCAAGTACTGCGATGACCTCCTTTCGGTTCCAGCCTTACCCAAGGATGGACACGCGTTATTCAGCGATTTTTCAATCATTATGATTAAAGATAATAACGGCGTGATGCAAGGTGTCGCCGCCATCATGAGAGATTCGAGCGAGCAAAAAAACAAAGAAAAAGAGCTGAAGAATCAGATCAAACAACTCAAAGCTCAACCAGAATAGTTTTAGTTTATTGCCAAAAATATTGGCATCAGAAAACTGGTGACATGATGCAAACTTAACAAATTTTCTCAGTCGTCAAACACCTAAGTGCGAAAGGAGGTGCAGCGGATCGAAATAGCCCCCGTTACAACACCGAAATTGCAAGAGGTAGCAACTTTGTACTGAAAGGAGGTGTTTGCATGAAAAGATGGATGAAAGCCGTACTGCTGGTGGCAACCGGGATTATTCTTGGTGTGCCGCTTATGAGTATGGGTTATTACACCATGGTACGCACATCCACCCCGCAATTCTGCGCCATGTGTCACGAAATAAGACCTGCCTACCGGGACTGGCAAACCTCCAGTCATGGGTTTAACACTCAGGGCGTTGTAGCGGATTGCATGGACTGTCACCTTCCAGCACCGCATGACACTTTCGATTTTTTCTATGCTAAGGCCTATCATGGCGTCAAGGATGTTGTCGCGCATCTGTTTCTTGATGAATATGATCGCGAAAAAAATCGTCACCATGCTTGGGCAGACATCAGCAATGATCAATGCATGAAATGCCATCGAAACCTGCTCTATATGCCTGATAAGCGTGGTGCCATGATGGCTCATAGAACTGTCGTCTATGCCCGAGAAGGTTACGAAAAATTGTGTACCGACTGTCACAGATATTTAGTGCATAAACCCAAATCCAGCTATTCCTATAGTCAAAAATTGTAACAACACAGCGTGATGCCATTCTAGGGAGAAAGGAACTGCCATGAAAACGTCAATAACTGTTGTTGTCTCTGTAATTCTCGGTTTGGTTCTGGCAGGAACAACATTTGCTGCTAACCAAGTTAAACTCAAAGATTTTCGCCTGGAACGCAGCATGTCCAAACAAGCACAAGCTTGTCTGGAATGCCATAAACAGGAGCATCCGGGCATTTTCTCGGACTGGGCGGAGAGCCGCCATGCAAGCGCTAACATTACCTGTCTTGATTGCCACTTAGCCGATGAGACAGACTCGGATATCAGCCAGACCCATTTTAAGCAATATCAACGCAATGACACCCCGTGGGGCCGTTCTGAATACCGCGTGCCCATCGCTGAAGTCGTCACCCCAAAAGACTGTTCTCGCTGTCATCCCGACGAAGTCAAAGAGTACAGCGTCAGCAAACATGCCAATACGATTGAAATCATGTGGAAGGTCGATCCGTGGCTGAACAAGGGAATGAACTCCGATATCGAACGCCAGGCAGGGTGCTATTACTGCCACGGCACGATTCTGGAGATGGATGACCAAGGGCGGCTTTCATCAGAAACCTGGCCGAATGTCGGAGTGGGACGCATCAACCTTGACGGCAGCAAGGGAAGCTGCACAAGTTGCCATACGCGCCATCGTTTTTCTGTAGCTGAAGCTCGCAAGCCAGAGGCTTGCGGACAATGCCATTTAGGTCCGGATCATCCACAGATTGAAATCTTTACCGAATCCAAGCACGGTGATATCTATGCCGCCTTTGGTGACGATTACAATTGGGATGCCGCACCAGGGACCTGGACACCAGGCATTGATTATCGAGGACCCACGTGCGCATCTTGTCACATGAGTGGTTCCGGGAATCAAATGACAACCCACGATGTCACAGAACGGTTAAGCTGGGAGTTGCAGGCACCGCTCACGGTCCGCCCAGAGGATTTCAAACCATTCCCAGCCAAGAGTAACTGGGTTACCGAGCGCAACAAGATGAAAGACGTGTGTAAACAATGCCACGCCAAAAACTGGGTTGAAGACCATTACACCAAAACCGATGCCGTGATCAACGAGTACAACGAAGTGTATTACAAACCGGCAAAAGCCATGCTTGATGATCTTTACAGCAAAGGTCTTCTCGATAAGAGTAAATTTTTCGATGAGCATCTTGAGGTCGAATTCTACGAGCTGTGGCACCACGAAGGTCGTCGAGCACGCATGGGGACGGCAATGATGGCACCAGATTATGCTTGGTGGCATGGTTTCTATGAGTGCAAACACCGGTATAATGGGTTTATGCAAGAAGCTCGACACCTGATTGAGACAGGCGAAAAAGCCTATATCTTTAAAGACTTCCCCAATGCCACTGGGGACACAACCCGACCACCGGTTCTATTTGGCAAACCATAATCCCAATCAGGGTTCTGACTGAACAGCCTCCCTGTCTCGCATGCGACAGGGGGGCTTCATTTTTCAGTTAACATGGAAAGCTGAGACGACTGAGCCCATTATGCAATTTAAAACCGGCCAGCATTTCTCTCATCTGGGCTGATTGGGCAGCAAGTTGCTCTCCAGTAGCAGCGCTTTGGACAGCGTTGCTGGTGTTCTGCTGAGTCACCTTGTCAATCTCTTCCAAACCGATATGAATCTGGGCGATTCCTTGGGATTGCTCATCGGATGAAGCTGTAATCTCTCCGACTAAATCCGTCACCTTGGTGATACTCTGAACAATATCGGTCAATGCATCAGCAGTGCTTTGAGCAATCTGAGTGCCATTCCCGGCCTTGCTGACGGCGCCATCAATCAGAGCGGCCGTTTCGCTGGCAGCCTTAGCGCTTCGTGCAGCAAGATTACGGACTTCTTCCGCCACCACGGCAAAACCTTTTCCATGTTGACCTGCACGTGCTGCTTCCACCGCTGCATTCAAAGCCAGCAAATTTGTCTGAAATGCAATCTCATCAATCACCTTGATGATTCGGGAAATATCTTGAGCCGATTCGTTAATTTCGGCCATCGCCGCTACCATATCCTGCATTTGACTGTTCCCGTGTCCCGCCACGTCACGAGCCTTTTCCGCTAACTGGTTCACCTGTACGGCATTGTCGGCATTTTGCTTGGTCCGTGAGCCCATATCAGCCATTGAACTGGTGATCTGTTCAAGGGAACTGGCTTGCTCAGTTGCAGCCTGCGACAAGGTCTGACTGGTTTCGGAAATCTGCTCTGATCCGGCAGCGATTTGCTCGGCAGCTAACTGAACCTGTCCCATACTATCGTTAAGAGCGGTATTTGCTTTAGCCAGCGGTTCACGAATCAAGCCCTGGGCCTGGAAGGTAAAATCACCTTGAGCCAGATGTTCGAAGGCACTGAGGATTTCATGCTCAAGATTATCGGCAAAGCCATCCATGGTTTTCGCCATCTCACCAATTTCGTCACAGCGCTTCATTTTCAGCCGCTGAGTTAAATCCCCGCGTTCCAAGGCCTTAATCATGATTATCAACTGCCTTACCGGACGTAAGATCAGGCCATTGAGGACAATTGCACAGACCACAAAGACAAGAACAGCCAAAGCGATTCCGCTAAAGAGAATCATTTCCAGGGTCTGTACCTTTTCACGGGCATTTGCCTCAAACATTTGCACCGCCTTGTTCATCTCAGTAAGCAGAGCAATATTCTCCGATAATATGTGCTTTAATGCATTTTGGAACTCAACGGTATCTGTGGTGTGAGTCAATATCTGCTTGATTTTCGGGGAAAATTGTTCCCATATTGATTTAACCACCAAAAGTTGCTCATGAATCGGACCTTCTGACGTCGCTGGCAATCCCATGTCAGAGTCTCCATCAATCAGTGCCTTGAGAGAACGATCAAACAAAATCTTGGTGTCCCTAAGCTGCTCCTTTGCGGCTGATGCATTTGAAGATGCCGCAACCATGAGCACTTCTTTGCTCATCTTCTGGCTAAGCATCCTCTGACGGCCGGCAATGTTAATTACCGGAGCATCTTTTTTTTGGGTGGCCAAAAAATACATCGACATACTGCTTATTCCAATTGCCGTTAAAACAGCAAGACCAACCAGCCCCAATAAAATTGTACGAATCCCTACAAATGAATGCGTTTGAGTATCTTTCACTTTTTCAGCCATACAGATGCCTCTCTAATCCGCCAGAACAGCTCCCAATGAGTACACAACACCATGTGAATTCTGATTCACATTAAAGAGCAAATTCTGTTTAAATTCAACCTTAAACCACTTCCTGACAAACGAAAAATACCCAGCTTAGTGGTCGGAAAACAATACGAACAGTGAAGAAGCGCTACCCATCCGCCATGAAGAATATATATAAGAAAAAAGGATTGGAGGATTACAACATCAATATGGGAAGACAATTGGTGCAGTTTTTTTATTGAAAGAAAAACAAAAAAATTGAGCGTTAGCAGTCAGTTCTGATCGGTTATGCTACTACTTTTTTTTATTCAAAGATAAATGTCATTTTAATCCTCAAGTTGCATAATATCTCTTCACGATTCCCACCTCGTCTAGGAAGACCCTAGACGAGGTGGGAATCGTGAAGCACTTGGCTCTTCTGGCATGAATTCCACCAAGAGAGCCAAGTGCTAGATTGTTAACAGTCTGGCAGGTCGTCCAAATTGTTTTTTGTTGTTGCATCCCGATCTGTCCTGAGGTATTTCCCGGTTCTTCCATTAACAACATGAATTTCGGTTCTTCTCTCAGGCCATTGAACATAGTAGGTATGCAACTTGTTTTCGATGTCTCGAATGGCATCGCTCTTGGATCTCGGGCCCCAGATACTTGTTGGGTTGCATAATTTTGTGATGTCGCCATCACGATCTTTCCCTGTGTGCGTTACACGTCTTTCTGCCATGATTTCAGTCCTTTTTTTAGAAGTTTACTTTTCTTTGCGAACCCCTTTGAAAGGGGTGCCGTCAGCCTTTTGATCCATGAACTTTCCTGTGGTTGAGTCGCGTTTCACCCAACGGTCATTTTGCGGATTGTAGGTTTGGGATCGATCGCGTACTGCTCCAATTCGATGTCCGTCACCAATAGGAGGGTTTTTAGCCATTTTTGTTGGTTCCTTTCTGTTAAAAGTTGTTGTTATTGTTTCTTGCCGAGCAATTGGGAAAAATTGCCACGCAAGGATAATTTTTTCCAGTTGAAAAATTAGAATATATTGACCTTTGTGGTGCTTTTTGCCAGTCTGTCCGTGGAATGTGGTTGCCGTGTTGAAAAATGTTTTTTTGCTGATGGCAATTTTATGAAATTGGTTGGCATCTATATCTAGGAGGTTAATGTTGATGGCTGATATTTCAGATGAAGTTTTGGCCTTGGTTGAAAATCATCCGTGGGAAGAAACAATTCCTAAGCTTACCTACTATGCTCTTAAAAAAATCAAGAGACGCTATTGGCTTGGAGTTTTTGGAGGGCCAACGCCTGCCGCAACTGAAGCTGAAGATATCGTCATGAAATGCATTAAAAAGGTTCTAGACGGGCAACGGTGCTGGGAGCCGGAGAAGTGTCCCGATCTTTATAGGTTTTTACTGGGTGTTATTGATAGTGAAGTCAGCCATCTCGTCGAAAGTTGGGAAAATAGATATTTTTTGAGAGAAGAAGCTCTTGCGGGGGATTGTAATGGTGAGGAAACGAAAGATTTTTGGCAAGCAGTTCCTGACCGGAATCCAACGATAGAGACAAAATTAATAAATCAGGAAATTGAAGAAAAAAGTGAAACGTTCTTTCAAGAATTTTACGAAAGTGTGCAAGATTCACCAAAGCTACAGATGGTGCTTGATAGTATTTTCGAAGGGCATATCAAAAGAGCTGATATCGCAGAGAATATTGGGATAACCGTTAAAGAATTTGATAATCTAAAAAAGCAATTGAGAAGACGCTTGCAGTTATTTCAAGGAAAAAATTCAGGAGAGAATCAATGACAATAAAATCACCTGAAAAATATTCCGACATCATTAAACTCCTTCATGGAATCTTATGTGATGAACTCGAAGACTTTGAAAGTCTTGGTAGCGATAAGATAAATGAGGAGCTTAAAAAGGAAAACGTAAATATTGCTTCAATGGTTTCATCTGTTCAGCAGATGGTCGCCAAAAAGAGGGCAGATAGAAGGCTGGCATCTGCAAAAGCAAAAAGAGAAGCTTTGTCTCAGCTTTCATCCTTAAAAGCTAGTGAATCCTCCGATGGGATAAGAGAAAAGCTAGTTTCAATTTTTCAAGGAATCAATAAAGCTAATCCTCAATTAGCTTCAGCATATTTTAGAAAACTTGAAGATGTTAGCGACGAAGATTTATCTTCTATGCTTGAAGATCTTCAGATCTTAGTGCAACAAAATGATTCTGAATAGTGGTTCGAAGCCGAATGAGGCAAGGGCAATGCGAATCGCAAATGATCTTATTAAATATTATGCGATTTCAAGTCCTAGTGATATCAGGCTTGAAGATATAGCTATGGACAGAAATGTCTTTGTTAAAGAAGGTGATCTGAAAAATTCGGATGCGTACTTGCTTAGAGCGAATAACAGGGGAATTGTTAGAGTAAGGAATAGTATACCGGAACTAGGAAGGAAACGATTTGCCATTGCCCATGAACTCGGCCATTGGGAAATGCATACAGATCAGAGCCAATTAAACTTTTGCACAGAAGATAATTTGTCCGATTACCAGCACAGCCCCATGGAAATCGAAGCAAATGTTTTTGCTGCCGAGCTACTTATGCCGCCTCAGATTTCTAGACAAATATTGGGAACAGCTCCACCGTCTCTAGAACTCGCCAAAGAACTTGCTGAAACATTTAACACTTCACTTACTGCATCAGTCCTTCGGCTTATAGAATTAACAAAAGAGGACTGCCTTGCGATATTTTCCAATAATGGAATTGTGAAATGGTGGCGTAAAGGGAAGCCGTTTTCGAATGTTCCCCGAATTGAAAAGAATCATCCGTTGCATGTTGAAAGCGAGGCCAATGAAATTTTATGTGGCAAAAAGCTGGCGTCAAGGATGGTAAAAGTGCCAACCGAAGCATGGTTCCCTTGGGTAAGTGACAAAAGAGGCTTTGAGGTCTATGAGCAGTCAATGAAACTTGGAAGCTATCCCACTATTCTCACCTTGCTTTGGATTATTGCAGAGTGATAGCCCGCACTGCGGGTCAAGAGATAGTCTATTCCAGAGGTCCCTTCCAAGCTAAAAGTAGCCTCTAACCGTAACACGGCATTACACACTTACATAAAGAAGGCTCACCTTAATGACAAAAACATAGCTCATCGCCATTTACTATTTCTTTCATTTCAGTAACACAGGGTCCACTCTTGTGGTAACATACCGACTATAACTACATATTTTTTCAAACATTCAATAAATCGGTAACATTTTTGGTGTATATTCATAAAGGCCCCAACTCTGGGCCGCCTCGTCAATGGCTTGTACCACTTGGGCGTTGATGTTTTCCCGCTCTTCAAAGGTCTTGTCGAGATCGATACGGCCAATACAGGACCGCAGGGTGGTCTGAGCCAGCTGTGCGGCGGCCAGCCGGTAATCGTTGATACCGTAAGCGGCCAACTTGCTGTCCTGCACCTGTAAATAGATCAGGCCGTCCACTTCTACGGTGACGTTGTCCTTGGTGATACAGGTCTGACTGGCAATGTTCACCACCTCTTCCTTGAGCATGAAGCGATAGGCCACCCGGTCGATGAACGGCAGCAGGATATGAAATCCAGCCCCTAACGTACGACTGTATTTACCCAAGCGTTCAATGATGTACTCGTTTTTTTGCGGGACAATGACTGCCGTTTTGACCAGAACGACAATGACCAGAACGGCAAAGATAATGACGGCAACCAGCGACGGACTCATAGAAATCTCCTTGCGTTAGCACAGACAGATTGACGTGAGGGGGCTTCGACTGAAATTATTCTTCTTTCGCGTCGGCCAGAGGTTCTACCTTGAGAACCGTGCGCGAATTTTCCGCATAGCCGTTTATTTTCACCATAACATCCGGCTCCAACGTGGCCGTGGACACGGCATCCCAGAACGAACCGCGATAGGCAACGCGACCCGGTGTATTTGGGGTGATGCGATCCACCACCTTGCCGGTGCCCTGTGGCTGTTCGACGAGTTGATCTTCGGGATTAATTTCCTGAGAACCGGCAAACACGCGCATGGCGTAGCGCCGCAAAGCCAGCAGACTGATGATGGTCGCCGCGACAAACAACCACACCTGCTCGGTGATTGTTAAGTCCACCACCAGCAAGACGCCGGACACAACAAGACAGCCGACGCCGAAAAAGATCAGAATAAAACCCGGCACTGCCAGTTCAAATAACGCCAGAGCCACACCGGCAACAAACCACAGCAACCACGGGGTCAACAAACTCTCCAAGGTGTTGCTCCTTTCTTAGGGACTGACACGCACTCTGCCGACAGGTTGAGTACTTCGGCAGGCAAGGCACCAGAAAACACAACAATGAAAGAGTATTTATAGACAGGTGGCACGTCAAGTACGACACCACATCATAGGAAATTAAATAAGTCAGTCAGGAATCAATCGCTATCGTGCGATTGGATGAGGACTTCACGCCCCTTACTGGTCCCGTCCGACGGGCCGACAATCCCTTCCTGCTCCATTTTTTCGATAATGCGCGCGGCGCGGTTGTAACCGATGCGCAGACGACGCTGAATCATGGAGATAGAGGCCTGTTGCGCCTGGGCGACCAAAGCGACGGCTTCATCCCAACGCTCATCATATTCCAGGTCATCATCGCTGTCTCCAGAGGAGGAAGGCGGCGGCGTCAAAATGGTCGTGTCATAATCGGGGCTGCCCTGCTTGGTGAGAAAGTCGACGACTTTCTGCACTTCCAGCTCGGAGACAAACGCACCGTGAACCCGCTGCAAGCTGCTGGTGCCCGGTGGTAGAAACAACATATCCCCCATCCCCAGCAGACTCTCTGCACCACTGGTATCAAGAATGGTCCGCGAGTCAATTCGAGAAAACACTTTGAAAGAAATCCGTGTCGGGAAGTTCGCTTTGATCAGGCCGGTGATAACGTCGACACTCGGCCGTTGGGTGGCCAGGATCAGGTGGATACCGGCAGCACGCGCCATCTGGGCCAGACGGGCGATATGTTCTTCAATTTCGCGGCCAGCCACCAGCATCAGGTCCGCCAGCTCATCGACAATGACGACGATATACGGCAGGTGACCGTGGTCCAGTTCCTCCTGCGGAGCAGGTGGCAGATCGAGAGGCGCCTGTGCTTCTTCTTCAAACGGCAATTCTTCGCCGCTCAGTTCACTGGCAACCGTGGCTGCTTCGAGACGGGCAAGTCGTTCCTTATCCTTCTGCTCCTTGGCGACCTTTTTGTTGTAGCCGTCAATATTTCGCACACCCTTGTCCGCCATCTGTCGATAGCGACGCTCCATCTCGCGCACAGCCCAGCCCAGAGCCAGTGAGGCTTTTTTCGGATCGGTGACCACTGGCAGCAACAGATGGGGAATGCCTTCATAGATCGACAGTTCAAGCATTTTCGGGTCAACCATAATGATGCGCACATCTTCCGGATTGGCCCGATAGAGCAACGACAGAATCATGGTGTTGATCGACACCGATTTACCACTACCCGTAGATCCGGCCACCAGCAGGTGGGGCATTTTGGCCAGATCACTGACGCAGGTTTGGCCGAAAATATCCTTGCCCAAAGCCATGGGCAAGCGACCACCACTTTTACGAAACTGATCCGATTCAAGGATATCTTTGAGGTAGACGGTTTCGCGATTGTTGTTGGGAATCTCGATGCCGACCACACCACGACCGGGAATGGGCGCAACAATGCGAATCGACGTGGCGCGTAGCGCCATGGACAGGTCATCGGACAAACCGGCAATCTTGTTGACTTTGATACCGGGAGCCGGAGAGAATTCAAACATGGTGACCACCGGGCCGGGTTTGACCTCCACCACTTCACCATGCACGTTGAAATCTTTGAGTTTGGCTTCAAGAATGCGTGCCATGGCCATGAGTGCATCACGGTCTACCGGCGGGGCAGGCTCACCTTCGTAGTCCAGCAACGACATCGGTGGCAACTGGTAGTTGCCGGTAATTTCGAGAAAATCGAAGGCTTCCTGTTCGGCAGGCACCGTGGTCGCCGGTTTTTTCTTGCGCACCGGTTTCGCTGGCGTTGGCGCTTTGGTAATCGGTGCACTCGGCGCAGCGATCACCGGCCCTTCAGTTTTCTTTTTACCGGAAGAAACCTTTTTCTGCTCTTTCTGCTCACGACGCCGCTCCAGGCGGGCGGCCATACGCGCACTGAGGCCGTCAAGAAACAACACCAGAGAAAAGCGGGTCAACAGCATGATGGAGACAAGAAAGAACACCGCCAAAACCAGAGCGGCACCACCGGTATTAAGCGCGCCGACCAGAATATCCACCAGCAGACGGCCGATCGCGCCTCCGGCTTCGGAAATCGCCTGTCCCATGACGTTTACTTCAGCCACTTTCAGCGAAATCAGCCCGTCCAGGGCAAAGATCATCGACAAAAAAGCGCCAATTTTGTACCAGCGAGGGTGCAAATCGCGAAATCGAAACAGCCGCCAGGCAAAAAAGAAACAGGCCGGCGGCAGCAGCAACGAGGCCAGACCAAACAGCTGGTAGAGCAAATCCGCGAGATGAGCGCCAATAGGGCCACCAAGATTACGGATCATCTCCGGATGCAGATTATTATTGAATGACGGATCGCCGTTATCAAAAGAGAGCAGGCAGATACACAGGTACGCGCCGATTGCCGCCCAAAACAGGGCGGAGATCTCTTTTTTTAAATGTTCACGGCGACTGCGTTGTTGATCATCATCCATAGAGGTTTGAATCCTTTGACTCCAGACCAGCGTTGAGAATACCTAAAGCGAAACAGCGCGTTTTCAATACCTTTAAAAACGCGCACTTGGGCAGTATTTTATCCACGGCCTACGATAACATAAAAAACAGCGCTCCGGCACCCCAGCAATACACGGCAAATGCCGCCAGTCGACGCTTGCGTAAAACCGCCATCAGCAAATGAATTGACAGCAAACCACTGACAAAGGCCATGGCGCCACCGGCCAGATAAAGGGCCAATTGACCGTCCGCCAGCTGATCGACATCTTTGAGAGAAAGCAGTGCCGCGCCTCCCACGGCGGGCATGGATAACAAAAACGAAAAGCGCGCCGCAGCTGCACCATCGACGCCACGAAAAAGCAGAGCGGCAATGGTCGATCCGGAACGGGAGATCCCCGGCAAAATGGCACAGCCCTGAACCACCCCGGTGATCAGAGTATCGGCCAGTGTCAGCTGGTCGAGGCGGCGTTCCCCTTTACGCCAGCGTTCGGCGACGAACAACACCGTGCCGGTCACCAACAACATGGCGCACACCAGTGGAATATTGTGAAAAACAGCCGTCAAAGCATCTTTAAACGTCAGGCCAATGAGCGCTGTTGGTACGGACCCAGCCACAATCAGCCACAGCAAACGGCGCCGCTCAATGCCCTCGTCACCCGAGGCCCAAGGAGCGGTTATCAGTGACTTCACGTCTTTCCAGAAGTAGATCATAACCGCACACAGCGTCCCACAATGAAGGACGACATCAAACAGGACACCCGGTTGCTCAAAGCCGTGGATGAAATATTGGGCGATCGCCAGATGACCCGAAGAGGACACGGGCAAAAACTCCGTAGCGCCCTGCAACAAACCCAGCAATATCGCATGGATCAACGTCATGAATGCAACAACCTCGTTAGAGTTGAATGATAATCGGCAGTACCAGCGGACGCCGCTGCAGACGGCGTTTAAAAAAACGCGTCAACGTCTGACGGATCTCGATCCGCACATCGTCCCAATCGGTCAACGAGGACAGGTGGTGCTCGGCCAGCATGGCGCGTACCTGATCGGCGGCCTCAGCCAGCAGGGCCTCACCATCGGGTTCCGGCAAACAGCCGCGGCTGACCAGCTCCGGCCCCTGCACCACTGCGCCCTTGCTACGACTCACAGCCAACACGGCCATGACCGTGCCATGGCGGGCAAGGCGGTGACGGTCGCGCAGCTCCATCATACCGACATCTCCGACCCCTTTGCCGTCAACCAGAACACGACCGCATTCGACCGGGTCGAGCAGGGTGATGCCATGTGAGCTGACCAAAACCGGTTGACCATTTTCGACAACCGGACTGTGTTCCGGCAACACGCCCATCTGGTGTGCCAGTCGCGCATGCTGGATCAAATGACGAAATTCGCCATGGATTGGCACAAAATGGCGTGGTCGCACCAATGCCTGCAACTGCTTGAGCTCTTCACGACTGGCATGCCCTGACACATGGACACCGCTGGTGCGTTGATAATGTACCTCGGCACCCTGACGATAGAGTTGGTTGATCACCGAGGTAATGGCTTTTTCATTGCCGGGAATAAAGCGTGAAGACAAGATCACACAATCCTCTTCTTCAATCGCAAACTGAGGATGATCACCTGCCGCAAGCCGCGCCAGAGCACTGCGTGGTTCGCCCTGACTGCCGGTGGTAATCACCGTGATCTGGTGACGCGGATAATCCGCCAATTGCCGAACATCAATCAGGTCTTTTTCGGGGATGTTCAAGGCATCATAAACACGGGCCACCCCACAGTTACTGACCATACTGCGCCCATAGAGAGCGATTTTGCGGCCGCAGGCCAGCGCGGCATCCACCGCCTGCTGCACGCGATGGATATTGGAGGAAAAGGTGGCGACAAACACCCGCCCTCGCGCCTGTTTCATAATCTCGTGAAAGCGCGGTCCCACCTCGCATTCCGATCCCGAGAAACCCGGCGTTTCAATGTTGGTGGAGTCGGCCAGCAACAACAGCACGCCCTCCTCACCATACTGTGCCAGGCGGGCAACATCGGTGGTCTGACCATCAAGAGGCGTGGCGTCAAGCTTGAAATCTCCGCTATGTACGATCAGCCCGGCCGGACAACGGATCGCCAGCCCCACCCCGTCCGGAACCGAATGGGCAACCCGAAACGGTTCGATGGAAAACGGCCCGACTTCAAAGATTTCACGCGGAGCGATCTGGGTCATCGACTGATTCAGGTTCAGCTCGAATTCTTCCAGTTTCTTCTTTAACAGAGCTAAGGTAAAACCGGTGGCATAAAGCGGCGGTCGACCGAGTTGTTCGTGGAGAAAAGGGATCGCTCCGATATGATCTTCGTGGCCATGTGTAATCACCAGGCCACAAATATCATCGAGACGCCCTTTGAGACAGGACACATCAGGCAAAACAAGATCAATGCCCAGCATGTGCGCTTCAGGAAACATCAGGCCGCAATCAATCAAGATTATTTTTCCGCCATGTTCCAGAGCCATCATATTGAGGCCGATTTCACCAAAACCGCCTAAAGGCAATAAGGTGACATGGTCAGGATTGTCGGAAAAATTATGCATCACAGTCTTTGTCAAGATAAGAGGCGGAGCCAGATAACGCCTTGATTATTCATGAAACGTCACAATTTAAATCAATTTATCAGTTTAGGTCAGCCGTCATCAAACAGTCAATGGCTTTATCCACGCTTTCGGGCGCCGTCCACAGCACAAAAAAAGCCCCCCGACTTGTTGGCCGGAGGGCTTTTAAGAGAAACGAAAAGGGTCGAATCAATCCATACCGATTTGGGCAAATTCGCGCTGCACCAAGTGGCCCAACGCTTTCTTTTTCCCGTTATCCGTGCGCAATGTGAAGCGTGCCAGCATCTCTTTAAGCTGCTGGGCCTGAGCAGACAATTCCTCCGACGCCGAAGCACTTTCTTCAGCGGTTGCGGTATTTTGTTGGGTGACCTGGTCGATCTGCCCCAAGCCCAGATTGATCTGGCCGATCCCCTGTGCCTGCTCATCCGCAGCAATGGCAATATCCCCGACCAGAGCACTGACCTTGTTAACATCATTCATGATCTCATCAAGAGCCTGGGCGGTCTTCTCGGCGATTTCAGTACCCTTCTCCGTGTTCGATACGGAACCCTCAATCAATTCAGCCGTTTCTCCGGCAGCTTTCGCACTTCGCGCGGCAAGATTCCGCACCTCTTCGGCGACAACGGCAAATCCTTTGCCATGCTGACCGGCGCGAGCCGCTTCAACAGCGGCATTCAATGCCAACAGGTTCGTTTGAAATGCAATTTCATCAATGACCTTGATGATTTTCGAGATATTCTGACCCGACTCATAAATATCGCCCATGGCAGCAACCATCTCTCTCATCTGGCCATTACCATTTTCAGCACTTTTCTTGGCATCTTCAGACAAGCGGCTGGCTTCACGGGCGTGCTCCGTGTTCTGTTCCGTCTGGGCGGCAACCTGTTGCATGGAACTGGTCACCTGCTCCAAAGAACTGGCCTGCTCTGTCGCCCCCTGGGAAAGGGTCTGGCTTGAATCAGAGACCTGATAGCTTCCAGATGCCACTTGCTCGACACTGAGAGAAATCTGCCCAAGCAAATCATTAAGACTGTCGGTCGTATGTTGCAAAGCCAATCCAAGCTGATCCTGCTCAGAGGACAAATGAACATCGACATTCAGATTTCCGTGAGCAATTTCTTCGGCAAGTTCAGCTTTTTCCTGCAAACTGTCCGCCATACTGTCCAACGCCTGACCCAACTGACCGATCTCATCGCGACTCGTCATATGCAGGCGACCGGTAAATCGACCCTCAGCAATCTCTTTAGCTAACTGCACGCCACGCAGGATCGGTTTCACCAGACTGGCTGAAAAAAACCACAATAAAACAATTGAAACAACCGTGACCGCTCCTCCGATCAGCAACAGCCAATGACTGTTGCTGTCAGCATGTTCCGTCAATTGCTGATTCAGGGCATGTGCTTCAGCCAGAATCACATCGGAATGAATTCGAATAATAACGGCCCACGGCTTGCCGGTTTCGCCGAGTTTGATCGGAGCAATCGCTTCGACTTCACCGGTCTCACTGTTTTGCTCAACCCGAATGCGCCCTTCCTGAATAATTTTCAGATCACTGGCGGCATCATCATTGAACACGGTAAAGCTCTGGCCAATCCATTGAGGTTGCTCACTGTGAGCAATGATCAATCCCTGGTTACTGACAATCGCCACTTCACCTTTGCCATCATACAGTTTGTGATCAACTTCAACGCTCAGTTTCTGCACAAAATCAAGCACATAATCGGTTCCGGCGACACCGTAGAAAATGCCATTCTTGAGAATTGGCACCGACAGCGTTGCCAGCCAGACCTTCTTACCCTGAACAATATAGGGCAACGGGCCCGAAACGCTTTCTTTATGATTTGCCTGAGGACCTCGATACCATCCCCCTTTGGGAACCCCATTGGGATGCACGGCATCCGTATCATATTCCACCAGAGCCTGCACATCGACTCTCCCCTGATCATCACGTGTCCAATAGGGAGTAAATCGACCCGTTTTCGCGTTATTCCCATCCTGATTATTGCGAAAATCATTATCATTGCCATCAATGGCATTGGGTTCCCAACAACTGTAGGTCCCGTTAAAACTTTCATTATGTTTAAGAACATTCAACAGAATGGCATTCACGGCTTTGCGATCAAGGGCAAGCAATGGACGGCCATCAGCATCCATCTCTTTGGCCATTTCAAAACTTTGCGCCATCGTCCGAGCAGCATTCAATGCCACATCAAACTCCTGCTGAATACTCAGAGCCGCAATTTTGGCCGATTCTTCCAAACGCAGCTTGGCAGTGTCATCCAACAGGCCGGAAACCTTTTCATCAACAAAGGACTGGGCGTTGCGCGTTGCCGTCAAACTGTAGCCGACAAGAATGGCCGCACATAACAGCAGACAGGTTCCAGCTAACAAAGCGATTTTCAGTTGAATCGACTTAAATTGCATAGGGGGCCTCCCGATAAAGTAATGATGGAGTCCAGACAACTGCAAAGCTGATACCATTTTTTATTAAATCAATCTTTTTCGTTAAACCACGCAACTGCCTGCTGTGAGCCGTCAACCCGTAGTCGCTTCAGTCGATTCACCACGTCGCCCACTGTTACTTTTTGTTACACTTCGCCTCGACTTGGCACATGTAGGCGATTTTTTGCCACATATGGGATTTCAAATTTAAAACATGACCTTCTTTTCCCCAGAGTCCTTCAAGAAAATTGCCTTTATGTCACATTGGCAAACGTGTACACTAACCAATCCACACGAACCGATCCTTCAAACGAAGGACATTTGAGACGAAACAATCCATGCTGGAGGAACATACGTTATGTCGGTAAACAAGGTGATTCTGGTCGGTAATCTCGGTAAAGATCCTGAATTGCGTTACACCCCTTCGGGAGCCGCAGTGGTCAACTTCTCACTGGCCACCAGCGAAACCTATAAAGACCGCGACGGCAATCGCCAGACCAAAACCGAGTGGCATAACATTGTGGCTTGGCGACAACTGGCTGAGATTTGCGGGAAATATTTGCATAAAGGAAAACAGGTCTATATTGAGGGATCACTGCAAACCCGCAAATGGCAGGACCGTGACGGCAATGATCGTTACACGACCGAAATCCTCGCCAACCAAATGCAGATGCTTGGCCGTTCGGACGAAAACGGTGGCGGTGGCTATCAGAACGACTATGACAGCAACCCCAGCCAGCAATATGGTGGGCAACCACAGCAAGGCTATAACAGCTCCCCAGCCCAACCGCAGCAACAACGGCCGCAACAGCAGCGCCCGCAGCAACAACGTCCTGCGCCGGTTTACGAAGAACCGGTCTTCAATCCGGATGATGAAATCCCATTCTAGATGGACCCTATTTCTGACTGCTTTACAAACAAAAAGCCTCAGTCCCAAGATCGAACAAAGGACTGAGGCTTTTTGTTTATCAGAACTCAAAAAAGAATTCACATTGTCAAAATAGACATTAAATAAAATAATAACTATTATAAAAGCTCAGTAAGCGTTCGGTCAACTTGTCTGCACCCGTTCCTCTTTGCGAAAGCAGCCCACTGCATGAAGACACGCGAAAAAATAAAAATGCTGATAGCCGTTGGTTTTGCGATCTGCGTTTTAGCCGCGTATTGCTTCTGGGGTTATGTTCACGAGAGAAAACGCCTTTTGGCGCAGATTGATGAAAAACTTTATGCGGCTGCAGTTGCCATCCCCTTCGTTCTCGAAGATGACTTCCATGATCGCGCAAGGGATAAGCACAGCATCAGCGCGGCAGAGGATCGCCGCAACATTGAGAATCTGTCCAAACTTAACAACCGTCTCGGCATGAAATTTCTCTACACCATAGTGCGTGACCGTCACGGTACCTACCTGCTGACCAGTTCAAGTGCACTCGATGAAGAGCTGCAGAACGGTAATGAAGTACGCTATTACACCGCCTACCCTGATGTCAGCACGACATTGAAACAAAGTTTTGAGGAGTCACACATCAACTTCAGCCAGCGCAACGAAGCCTACCATGCGCTCTATGTGCCGGTGTTCAGTGACCGCTGGGGAACGTATCGCTCGATTTTCGTCCCGATACAAACGGCCTCTGGAAACACTTATGTCCTCGGCACTGACCTTGACATCTCGTACGTCACGACGCTCTTACGCAACAACACCTTAAAAACCGTCCTCAGTTTTATCATCTTCTCCCTCGCCATCTTGCCGATTATCTATGCCTACATCCGCGAACTAAAGCTGAAAAACCGTGAGTACCAACATGTTCATGGTCTGTATCTCGACCAATCCAAACGCTCCATCACAGACCCATTAACCCAACTCCACAACCGGCTCAAACTTGATGAAGAGCTGGACGCCGCTTTCGGCATGTTTCAAAGTTACAATCGTCCATTTTCTCTCATTATGGCGGACCTTGATTACTTTAAAGCGATTAACGACCGATACGGTCACCAGGTGGGAGACCAGGTTTTGCAAAGTATTTCTTCATTGTTGCAACAACACTCCAGAACAGCAGACATTGTCGGTCGTTGGGGCGGCGAAGAGTTCATGATTATCTGTCGCGACACCAGCACCGAGGGGGCATGTCATCTCGCCGAAAAACTACGCTCTGAAATTGAGCATTATGCGGCCAGTCACGGCTATCAGCTCACAGCCAGTTTTGGCATTGCAGCTCCCCAGGCCAACCAGACCATTCCTGAACTCCTGCACAATGTCGATGAAGCGCTGTATTCAGCCAAACGGGCGGGGAGAAATCGAGCTGTGCTCGCAGATAACACTCTCGACTCAACACCCTCTTTCAAGAGGGACCAGTAAGACCTTCTACAAGCAGGATGAAAAAGCTCTAGACCTCTTTCTGGTCAGCAAGGGCCGTGCAATGGTAACGCTCGCCAGCAGACACAGACAACCCGCAGCATAACACCCTGAGCCGACTTACGAAAAACCGGTCTTCAATCCGGATAATGAAATCCCCTTCTAGCTGGACCAGCCTGAGACCAAAACTAAACAACAAAAACGACTCAAGTTAGAATACTGCCCTCCACTCTCAACACGCCTCTTCACAGCGATATCCCATATTTAATTCAAGCATCTGCATAATGTTGACAAATACCCATTGGAATCATATCAATAAAGCTTATGCTTTTATTTTATTCCCATTGGAAATGGAGATAACTGTGAAAAGGTTTCTATTCTGCGCGCCCTTTATCATCTCAACGCTGCTCGGCAGTTTCTCAACCACGACATGGGCAGATGCTGTAATCCTCGACGACCTCATCGTTACTGGAAGCACCTGCATCGGAGAAGACTGCGAGCCAGGCGAAGACTTCGGCTCCAATACGCTAATTTTAAAGGAAGAAGATATTCGCATTGAATTTCAAGACACCAGCGCCACCGGGTCATTCCCAACTCAGGACTGGGAAATGATCATCAACTCCTGCGAAGACGGTGGTGACGACTTTTTTGCCATCAGCGACGGCAACGACCCTGATGGCTATGATTTCATCGTGGATCCCGGCACAAACAGCTTCCATATCATGGAGGATCGCATTGAGGTCGGAACGGCTGCCGACACGCGCCTGTTGAGCAATGTCGCTGACGGCATTGATGCCACCGACGCAGCGACTGTCGGCCAACTCCAACCCGTTCAAGACACCCTCGATGCCCTCCTGGATGCGGGAACCAATGCCGGCGTTGTCGTCAACAATCTGCAAACCCAGGCAGACACGATGGAAGCATCCATTAACAATATTTCCTCCCGCCTTGATACGGCAGAAACCCAGGGAACCAATTTATCCAACCGACTCGACACCATCCAGCAAGACTTGACAACCCAGGGTATCGCCCTGAGTAGCGCTCAAGAGGATCTCGCCACACTCGATACAACGGTTTCCACCCTGGTCGCACAATCAGATGCCACATCGACAACCCTCGCCTCTCAGGCCGCAACCCTTGAAGGTCTTGACACCCAGGTCAGCGCCAACAGCGAGGCCATTTCAGCACTGCAATCAACCATTGGCCCCTTCAGTGCGACAGGTGACGGTGAAGGCGACACCGCCTCGGCAACCGGGACGGGCAGCACTGCCGTTGGCGCGGGTGCTTCCGCGCACACCAGAGACACGGCCATCGGCTACAACGCAACAGTCACGGCAGACGGTAGCGTCGCATTGGGTGCCGACAGTCTCGTTGAGTCTGAAAACAGTGTCGCTGTCGGTGCAGACAGTCAGGTTTCCACCAACGCCGCTGGCGGGGTTGCTATAGGCCAGAATGCCACGGTCACCGACGACGCCAGCGGTAGTGTCGCCATCGGACAAGATTCCGTCGCCAGCGAAGCCAACACGGTTTCGGTTGGTTCAGTCGGTAGCGAACGCCGCATCACCAGTGTCGCCGATGGCGTCAATGACACCGATGCCGTCAACCTTGGCCAACTGCGTAACGTAGAAGCTGAACTGAGCAGCCATATTCTGCAGGTTGACCGCAAAATCAAACACCTCGAACAACGCCTGGATCAGGTTGGCGCTGTTTCTTCCGCTTTTTCAGCACTGGTTCCCAATCCACGCGACCCCAGCCCGACCCAAATCTCTTTGGGGCTTGGCCATTACAGCGGAGCAACGGCGCTGGCCGCCGGTGTTTTCCATTCACCGTCTGATACCATCTTGCTCAATACGGGTATCAGCACTGCATTCGACACCAATACCACGGCCGGTCGGGCCGGAATCACCTTTGGTTGGTAGAGGTGATGATCATGCAAAGAATCGGACTCTTAACAGTACTTCTCATCACCTGCGTTTTGACAGCCTCTGCCTGGGCCGATCACGTCATTACGGACAACCTGATTGTTACAGGAAAAACCGGCATCGGCTTTGACTGCAGCAATGGTGAGGTGTTTGATGACACCACTTTGAAACTAAAAGAAAACAATCTGCGCATTCTGTTTGACGATACAACCGTCGGCGCGACAGACTGGTGGATCATCACCAATGAGGCAGCCAACGGCGGTGCCAACTTCTTCGGCATCAGTGATCACCCCGTTGAAGAGCAACTTTTTTATACCCTGGACGAATATATCGCCGCAACAGGCGATGGTAACGTGCTCGTTGACACTACACTCGTCACATTCATTGGCGGAAGCATCACCAGTTGCACGGATTTTCCTACCCTCAATCCAACAGCATGCCCCGTCGGTACAACGGAGACAAATATAACGCACACTGTCTACTACCCTGTAGAAGCTCAGGATTTCTGGATTGACCCGTCCAGCAACAGTTTCCACATAACCGAAAACACTGTCTTTGTCGGTACAGAGGCGGCACCACGCCGTCTGGTCAATGTCAGTGATGGTATCGAAGACAACGACGTGATCACCGTTGGCCAACTTACGACGGCAGAAGACACCCTGGCTTCTGTCATTGCCCTCGGCAACGACCCCGTAGCGGGTGCAGACGCCCTGGCAACCCGGTTAGATGAGGTTGAAAGCACCATTGCTCCTCAGGAGGCGCGACTGGAGGGCGTTGAATCCCAACTGTCCACCATCACTGCCGGCGTTGAAAGCGCCGAAACAACCCTTGCCGACCAAGGCAACCAAATCGATCAGTTGCAATCCGATGTCACGGCGCTTCAATCAAACCTCGACAACATTGCTGGTGACCTTGCAACCAATAGCGCGGCCCAGGAAGCCCTGGCCACAGGAATCGCCGACACAACGACTCGTGCTACCAGCAACACAGAACAAATCTCAGCACTTGCAACATCTGCCGGTGCAATCTCCGCGACAGGCAACGGAACGCTTGTTGTGTCTTCTACAGAGGGTGTGGGCAGCACCGCTTTAGGCAGCGGCGCCTCGGCGCGCACGCGCGACACTGCGGTCGGCTACCAGGCAACGGTCACCGCAGATGGCAGCGTTGGCGTTGGCGCGGACAGCTTCGTAGAGTCTGAAAACAGTGTGGCATTGGGGGCAGATAGCCATGTTGCAGCAGAGACAGCTGGTGGTGTTGCCCTGGGACAAGCGGCGCAGGTTTCTTCCGGTGCCGGCGGAGCTGTCGCCATCGGCCAACAGTCTGTTGCCAACGAAGCACAGACTGTTTCTGTGGGATCAGCAACAAATCAACGGCGCATCACGAATGTCGCTGCAGCGCAACAGGACCACGATGCTGTCAACTTCTCTCAGCTGATGCAGTTATCCAATCAGTTCCAAAACAGCCTTTCCCAACTGGTCGAACAGGTCGGTAAGGCGGACGACCGACTGGATGAAAGTGGCGCAATGATGATGGCGCTCTCTGCCCTACTGCCCAACATTCGCTCTCAAGGCACGACACAAGTGTCACTCGGGCTGGGTCATTACAGCGGCTCAAATGCCATTGCTGGTGGCATATTTCACTACCTGTCTGATACCGTTCTGCTGAATGCTGCGATCAGCAGTGCTTTCAGTACTGACAGCACATCTCTGCAAACAGGTGTCGTTATCAGTTGGTAACCCCCCAGAGACGCCCATAATCCTTGTTTATTCATGGGCGTCTTTCTAAACACGAGGAGCCAGAAACCACATTCACGCCGTGACTGAAAACTGGTTTCTTCTCTTCGTTCTGCTATCATTGGTATCACACCACTTCAGGAGTCCGGCCATGAACCAACATAAAACCCTGGCACGCCTTTCTCTGCTTTTTCTTACCGGCATGGTCTGGAGCTGCGCAGGCACTCCTCCCGAAAACCTCGGTGTGAACAATGGGCACCTGCGCACCTGCCCCGATTCTCCCAACTGCGTCAACAGCCAGAGTCCCGAGAAAGATGAGCGTCATGGCATTGCACCTTTGACCTATGCAACAACACAACAACAAGCCCACCACGCTCTTTTAACCCTACTTAAAGAGTGGCCACGCGTCTCGATTGTCGCGCAACGTGACGACTACATCCGCTGTGAATGTGCCAGTGCGCTGATGGGGTTTGTCGATGACGTGGAGTTCTATTTTTCCGCACCGGGTCGTATTGATGTCCGCTCGGCATCCAGATTGGGGCACAGTGATTTTGGTGTCAATCGCAAGCGGATCGAAATGATGCGTCAAAAATTCAACCCTGCAGCAGAATAATTTCAGTCTAAAATATCCTCTTCCCGCTTTTTTTGACCGGCTCATCTACCCCTATAAATTCAACTATGTTCATTTTTTTATCTTGTGCATAAGTTTCTGGACAGTCTAAAATACCGAACACACATCAGAGCCACGCCATTTTTTCGTTGTGAGTTTTTGCCATGCCTCAGCCGACGTCTCGTGAAAAAAAATTGATCCAGGCGATTATGGAAATTTTGCATAAACGCCCTGGTCTGGATGCTGAATTTATCCCGGATGACACACCGCCACCATTTTGCGGGTCACTACGCCTGTTTGGCGATTGGGGCAGTATTACCCGCCCGGTTCGCTTGTCATGGCGCATCAGTCCACAGCAGGCCCAGCTGTTGGTGTTCCAACTGGACACACTCAAACATCAGCAGCCCATCCTGTTGGCTGACTACATCCCGGAAAGCCTCTCCACGCAACTGCAACAGCACGGCATTGATTTTCTTGATACGATCGGCAACGGCTTCATCTGTGCCCCGCCCTTGTTTTACGAGGTCAGCGGACGCCGCAAAAAAGCGCCCAAGTTGCCGCCCAACCGCAGTCAACAGAGCACAGGAGCAAAAATCCTTTTTCAATTACTCCGTGACCCGCAACTGTGTCGACAGACCTATCGCATTATTGCCGAACAGGCTCAGGTCGCGCTGGGAGCTGTGGGACCGGTGATCAATGAACTCAAAGCCAAAAACCTCATCATCACCACGGCAGACCGCATCTCAATGATCAATGACTTGACCGCCCTGCGACACCTATGGGAAACAGCTTACACAAGTCGTCTTCGTCCCAAACTGGAGGTCGACCGTTGCAAACTAAGTTCCCCATGGAAACTGGACAGCCTCCCGCTGTTGATCCGTGAACAACATCTCGAAGACCATGTCCTGATCGGTGGAGAGCTGGCAGCCTCTTTTTATTGCGAAAACGTCACGCCAAACAGAGCCACGCTTCACTTGCCTCAGCGCACGGCGCTCAAGCAGATGTTGCAATTGCGCCTGACGCCATGTGAGAATGGGCCAATCACGATCATCCGCCAGTTTGCGAACAATCTTGCCTTTGAGCAACGCTCGCCGGAAGGATTGCAGTTGGCTGATCCACGTTTAGTCCGTTGTGAACTATTGCTCAGTGAAGACCCGGCGCTGGGGCGCATTGCCGAAGCCATTGAGAATCTTTACCTTCTTGACGCCGAACAGCAAGGCGATCAGTTCACACCTCAACCTTAGGACATTTACACCATGAAGTTTGTTGTTTTGTTTCTCGCTTCCAATGCCGGCCTCGGATACGCTCCTGTCGCTTCGGGTACGTTCGGAACCCTGATGGGGATCCCTTTTTTCTGGCTGCTCTCCCGATTGGAACAACAGGAATTTGTCCTGGCCTGGGTGTTTATTTTACTGGTTTCATTTTGGAGCGCCCACCGGGCAGGTGAGATATACGGCGTGGTCGATGACGGTCGCATTGTCATTGACGAACTGATCGGTTATTTGACCGCGATTGCCCTGATGCCGTTCAGTTGGACAACGGCTATCGTTGCCTTCTTTCTGTTCCGGCTCTTCGACATCGTCAAACTGTGGCCAGCGAACTGGTTTGACAACAACGTTAAAAACGGGCTCGGAGTGGTTCTCGACGATGTTGTGGCGGGTGCCTATGCCTGGATAAGTCTCTACGCCCTGATGCACTTTTTTCCAAACCTCTTTTAAGTTAGTAGGCAATAGAGGCGTTTGCAACCACCTCAACAGGGATTAGAACATGAGAATTGCTGTCGTAACCATTGGCGATGAACTGCTTAACGGCGAAGTCGTCGACACCAACACAGCCGAGATCGCCCGCGCCCTGCGTTGCGAAGGCTACGTCATCGACCAGGCCATTACCTTGCCGGATCAGCCCCAGCTTATTGCGACAACCCTTCAGCAATTGAATCAGGACCAATGTCTTACTCTGGTCAGCGGCGGGCTCGGCCCAACCCGTGATGATGTTACCGCCCGAGCGGCAGCGCATGCGTTTCATCTTACGCTGGCATTGAACGATCAGGCGTTACGTCAAATTGAGGCTTTTTTTAAAAAGTCCGGGAGGGCCTTTCCGCCGGGCAATGAGAAACAGGCCCTGATTTCCCATAAAGCACAGATTATGGAAAACCGCTGTGGAACGGCACCGGGCTTCATTATCACCCAAAACAATTGCCCGGCCTTTTTTATGCCCGGTGTGCCGCACGAAATGATGGCCATGCTTCGGCAGCAGGTGATTCCGGCCCTGCGTCGTCTGCTCCCCCCCACCCTGTTTTGCGGTGAACGGATTCTCAAAGTCTTTGGCTTACCCGAAAACGACATTGAGCGCCAGTTGCCCGCAACCTTGTTCCCCGAGTCGGTGAGTGTTGCGTTTCGCCTGGAATATCCTTTGGTTTTAGTCAAGCTCAACACCAACGGCAAACTGGAAACAGAACTCGACCAAGCAGAAGAGATTGTCCGTAACCGCCTCAGGCATCATGTCGTCGCCTCGGGTGAGGAGACCTTGCCCGAGGTCGTCCACCAGTTGCTGTGTGATGCTGAGGTCACACTGTCTCTGGCGGAATCCTGCACGGGAGGGCTGATTGCAAAACTGCTCACCGATCAGCCAGGCAGCTCGGCTTATCTTGAACGCGGGGCCGTGACCTACGCCAATTCGGCGAAACACGACTGGCTGGGCATTTCCAATGAACTTTTGCTGGAAAAAGGAGCGGTAAGCCGGGAATGCGCGCAGGGCATGGTCACCGGCATTCGCCAACGTGCCCGTACGGATTATGCGATTGCTGTCACCGGCATTGCCGGACCCGGTGGCGGCACGGCAGAAAAGCCCTGTGGCACCGTCTTTATTGCTTTGGCGACACCACAGAGAACTGAGATTAAAGAGTGTCATTTCAGTGGTGATCGTCAACAGGTACGCATCAAAACGGCCTACACGGCTCTTGACTGGTTACGCCGTACCCTGAGTTCAGACTGAACCCGTTCAACAGTGAAAAGAACCACAACGCAGCTCCACCAAGAAACGGTTGATTACAGCGCCTTTTCTATGCTATCGGTTACAATTCAGAATTGTTCGTAACACACCCGTTCTCCCCGTTTTTTCACCGGAGACCGGTTCACACTTTAGACAGGAGAACGCATCACCATGGCGACCGACAATCGTAAGCAGGCCATTGATCTGGCGATGGGCCAGATTGAAAAACAATTCGGCAAAGGCAGCATCATGCGACTGGGTGAAGATAACGTCATGCGTGACATCTCCACCATCCCTACCGGGTCCCTGGGACTGGATATTGCTCTCGGTATCGGCGGTGTGCCACGTGGACGGATTATCGAAATCTACGGTCCGGAGTCTTCCGGTAAAACGACTCTCGCTCTGCATATTGTCGCTGAAGCGCAAAAAAAAGGTGGCATTGCGGCATTTGTCGATGCCGAGCACGCTCTCGACATCACTTACGCCCGTAAACTTGGGGTCAATGCCGACGACCTGCTGGTTTCACAACCAGACACCGGTGAACAGGCGCTGGAGATTGTTGAAGTACTGGTCCGCAGCGGCGCCATTGACGTGCTGGTCATCGACTCGGTTGCTGCGTTGGTGCCACGTGCTGAGATTGAAGGGGAGATGGGCGATTCCCACATGGGCCTGCAGGCACGGCTGATGTCGCAAGCGTTGCGTAAGCTGACAGCGACCATCAGCAAGTCCAACTGCTGCGTGATTTTCATCAATCAGATCCGCATGAAGATCGGCGTCATGTTCGGCAACCCGGAAACCACAACGGGCGGTAATGCTCTTAAATTCTATGCTTCGGTACGCATGGACATTCGTAAAATTGCCACCCTCAAGCAGGGTCAGGATGTGATCGGCAGCCGTACCCGCGTTAAAGTGGTTAAGAACAAAACGGCACCGCCTTTCAAAGAAGCCGAATTCGACATCATGTATGGTGAAGGCATCTCAAAAGTGGGCGAACTGGTTGATTTGGGCGTAGCAAATGATATCGTCAACAAGAGTGGAGCCTGGTTTTCCTACGGGGATGAGCGCATCGGCCAGGGCCGGGAAAACTCCAAACAATATCTCAAGGACAATCCGGAGGTGGCACTGGCCATCGAACAACAGGTACTTGAATTGTACGGTCTGTCCAGCATTGACGAACCCGCTGCGGAGGAATAATCCATGGAGCTGAACGAAATTCTCGGCATGGCCATCAAAGCCAATGCCTCGGACGTTCACATTAAAGCCGGCCTGCCACCCGTCTACCGTATCGACGGCATGCTGCGTCCGCTGCCCAAGGCACCGCGTCTATCACCGGAAGATATTCGTAAAATGGCTTATGCCATGATGAGCGAACTGCAGCGTAAAAAGTTTGAGGAAACTCGCGAAGTCGACTTGTCTTACGGCGTGCAGGGCATGGGTCGTTTTCGTGTTAACTTGTTTACCCAGCGCGGCTCCATCTCCATGGTCTTACGTACCATCCCGTTCAATGTACAGACGATCGAAGAGCTGATGTTGCCGCCGGTCATCAAAAAGCTGACCAACGAAACGCGTGGCCTGATTCTGGTCACCGGTACCACCGGTTCCGGTAAATCAACCACGCTGGCCAGCATGATCGATGCCATCAACGCCAATCACACCGCGCACATCATCACCATTGAGGACCCTATCGAGTTTCTTCATCGTGACAAGAAAAGTATCATCAACCAGCGGGAGATCGGTGTCGATACAGACACATTCGCCCAAGCCCTTAAGTCCGCTCTGCGTCAGGACCCCGACGTTATTCTCGTCGGCGAGATGCGCGATTATGAAACGATTGAAACCGCATTGACGGCCGCGGAAACCGGCCACCTGGTTCTGTCAACGCTGCATACCGTCGATGCACAGGAAAGTATCAACCGGATCGTCGGCGCCTTTCCACCGTATCAACAGCGCCAGATTCGTTTGCAGCTGTCGGCTATCCTCAAAGGGGTTGTCTCCCAACGCCTGATTCCGCGCGCCGACGGCAAAGGTCGTGTCCCTGCAGTCGAAGTCATGGTTTCCACCGCGCGTGTCCGTGAATTGATCGACGACAAAGAAAAAACCAAGCTGCTGCGCGACACCATCCAGCAGGGCTACGATTCATATGGCATGCAGACCTTTGACCAGTCGCTGATGGGACTGATGAATAAAAAGCTCATTACCTTTGAAGAAGCGTTGCGGCAAAGCTCCAATCCCGACGACTTCAAACTCAAGGTTTCCGGTATCTCCTCCTCGTCCGATCTCAGCTGGGATCAGTTCAGTGGCGAAAATGAGGAAGAAGGAGAAAACAACGCGTCGTGACGACTCCCGACGCCTATGCTCTGTGCCTGCGCTGGCTGACCCGTAGCGCCCGTAGCGAGTCGGACCTGCGCCGCCGACTGCAACAACGCGGCTGTGATAGGGAGAACATTGAACAGGCATTGCAACGTTGTCGCGAACTCGGCTATATTGACGACCCTCGCTTTGCGATGGAGCGCGCTTCGCAACTGATGCGTCAGGGGCGCGCTGTCGGTCCACGGCTGATGATGGAACTCAAAAAAACAGGTCTTCCGGAAACTCTGGCTCTCGACGCCATAGAGGCCTGCCGTGAGCAGTTCAGTGAAACGGAATTATTGGCGGACCTGGTGGAACGTCGCTATTCCAATCTCGACTTCACGTCACTGGAAGATCGTGACAAACGACGCATTATTTCGTACTTGCAACGCCGGGGATTTCCCCTTGCCATGATATTGGACCATCTTAGAGAGAAAGAAAGGCAGAACGACTGACATGTTAACCGCCAACGAAATCCGCGCTCGCTTTATTCAGTACTTTGAAAAAAACGGCCACCGCTCCGTCCCCTCTTCGTCCCTGATTCCTCACAACGATCCGACGCTGTTGTTTACCAATGCCGGGATGAATCAGTTTAAAGACCTGTTTCTCGGTGCGGAAACCCGCGACTACGTGCGTGCAACCTCGGCACAAAAATGTGTCCGCGCCGGCGGCAAACACAATGACCTGGAAAATGTCGGCCGCACGGCCCGTCACCACACCTTCTTTGAAATGCTTGGCAACTTCTCGTTCGGCGATTACTTCAAGCAGGATGCCATCCGCTTCGGCTGGGAGTTTCTCACCGAGGAGATGAAGCTGCCCGTCGCAGACCTGTGGGTGTCGGTTTTTGAAGATGATGACGAAGCGTTCAACATCTGGCGTGACGAAGTCGGCGTACGCGAAGAGCGCATCCTGCGCCTCGGAGAAAAAGATAATTTCTGGGCCATGGGCGATACCGGCCCCTGCGGTCCCTGCAGTGAGATCCATATTGACCAGGGTGAAGAGATGGCCTGCGGTCCCGACTGTGCCCTCGGCGTCTGCGATTGCGACCGTTTTCTCGAGTTGTGGAACCTGGTGTTCATGCAATTCGAGCGCAGTGCTGACGGCACGCTGAGCCCGCTGCCTAAACCCTCGATTGATACCGGCATGGGTCTGGAGCGAATCACCGCTGTCGTCCAGGGCGTCAAAAGCAACTACGACACGGACCTGTTGCGCTCCATTATCGGCCACATCGAGCAATTGGCCGGCAAAACCTACGGTGACAACGACGAGGCGGATGTCTCCATGCGTGTTATCGCCGATCACAGTCGCGCCACCGCGTTTCTGATCGCCGACGGTGTGCTGCCGAGCAATGAAGGTCGTGGTTATGTACTGCGTCGTATCATGCGCCGCGCCGCCCGCCACGCCAAAATGCTCGGCTTTGACGAACCGGTGCTGTTCAAAACCGCCATGTTCGTGATGGAGTCGATGAAAGACGCCTATCCTGAGCTGGAAGAGCGTCTTGATTATGTGGCCAAAGTGGTTAAGAACGAAGAGGAACGCTTCATTCAGACTCTTGGCAACGGCCTGCGCATCCTCAACGACGAAATCGACAGTCTTAAGGCCAAAGGCCAGACCGTCATTCCCGGCGACACCGTGTTCCGCCTCTATGATACGTTCGGCTTCCCGGTTGACCTGACTGCCGACATCGTCGAAGGCCACCAGTTCACGCTTGACGAAGAGGGCTTTGAGGCGTGCATGGAGCAACAACGCCAGAAAGCCCGTGAAAACTGGAAAGGTTCCGGCGAAGAGGGTATCGGTGCCATCTATAAGCAACTGGCAGAACAAGGCGTGAGCTGCGAGTTCACCGGTTATGACAAACTCGATGATTTTGGGACAGTTCTGGCTCTGATCAAGGACGGTCAACGGGTCGATTCAGCATCAGCCGGTGAGCATGTGGAGATCGTCACCTCGATTACCCCGTTTTACGGCGAGTCCGGTGGCCAGAGTGGCGATTGCGGCAGCCTGACGGGTGAAGGGGTCCAGGCCGCTATCAGCAACACCCTGAAACCGGTGCCCAATCTGCATGTCCATGTTGCGACGATTGAGTCAGGCACGCTCAGCGTTGGCCAGGCGGCTGAGCTGCATGTCGATGTAGAAAAACGTACGGCCTGTGCCCTTAACCACAGTGCGACACATATTCTCCAAGCCGTGTTATGTGACGTTTTGGGAGATCACGTCAAACAGGCGGGTTCATTAGTGACACCGGACCGACTGCGTTTTGACTTTATCCACTTCTCCGCCATGACGCCGGAAGAGATTCAGCTGGTGGAGGACAAGGTCAATCGGCGCATCCGTCAGAATGCCGGTGTTATGACACAGGTGATGGATACCGATGATGCCGTCAAAGCCGGAGCTACGGCGCTGTTCGGCGAAAAATACGGTGATAGTGTCCGTGTCGTGCGCATGGGCGAGTTCAGCATGGAACTGTGCGGCGGCACCCACGTTGACGCCACCGGTAACATCGGCCTGTTCAAAATTATTCAGGAGTCGGGCATTGCCGCCGGCGTACGTCGTATCGAAGCGGTCACGGGTGCCGGCGCTCTGAATACCGTCCGTGAGCAGGAGCAGATGATCGGTGACCTCGCCGCCCTGGTCAAAAGTGATCCCAGCCAGCTGACGACCCGTCTGAAAAAGCTGATGGAACACCAAAAAGAGCTGGAACGCCAGGTCTCTACCTTGGAAGATCGCCTCAACGCGGATCGCGCCGGTAATTTGATGGACCAAGTGCAAACCATCGGTAACGTCAAGCTGCTGGCTGTGCGCATTGACAATCTCGACGGCAAACAGTTACGTGAACAGGCGGACAAACTGCGCGACCAACTGCAATCGGGCATCATCATCCTTGGCGGCGTCAGTGAGGGCAAAGTGGCCTTGCTGGTCAGTGTCACCAAAGACCTCGTCGGCACCGTCAAAGCCGGTGAGCTGATCAAGCCTCTGGCCGAAATGGTCGGCGGCCGCGGTGGCGGTCGTCCCGACATGGCCCAGGCTGGCGGTTCCCAGCCGGAGCAGTTGAACAGTGCCCTTGAGGCTGCTGCCGGCATTGTCAGCGCAGCCCTTTAACCCAATGGAGTGAACCATGGCGTCAACCATTATCCGTACCGCAGAACAGGACGAATACCATCTCGCTGATCATCCATTGTTCTTCGTTCGTGACGTGGTGACCAAGGAGCATTCTGCCCATCTCTCCCTGCACCGTGGTCGCATTGAGCCGGGCGGGGAGATTACACCACACCGGCAGCAACACACGGAAACGATTTACATCCTTTCTGGTGATGTGGCCTGCAGCCTGGATGATGAGGTCTACGAACTCTGTAGCGGCACCTGCCTGGTGATCGAATCGAATGCCTTGCGTGGTCTGAAAAACATCGGCGACCAGCCGGTGGAACTGCTGGTGGTGTTCACACCCCCCTTGACCTGACCGTGGTGACGCAGTACATTTTGAAAGAACGTAAAACAGCCTCCCTCCCAGCAGCGGCGGCTGTTTTTTCTTTTTGCTTCCCACGGGGAGCAGATGGTATAAGTGAAATCTTTCCCTGAAGACAACAAAACGCCTGACTTTGGGCGGTTAGCGCACCAATAATGCTCTTTCATGAGCAGGTGCAGACAGGATACCAGTCATGTTTCGAGGAACTACCATCGTCTGTGTTCGCCGGGATAATCAGGTGACACTGGCCGGAGACGGCCAGGTGACGCTGGGCCATACCGTCATGAAGCACGGCGCGTGCAAAATCAGACGCATGCACAATGATCAAATCATTGCCGGCTTTGCCGGTAGCACAGCGGATGCGTTCACCCTGTTTGAAAAATTCGAGGCCAAGCTCCAGGAATTTCGCGGCCAACTGGCACGCGCCGCCGTGGCACTGGCCAAGGACTGGCGCAGTGATCGCGTCTTGCGCCGACTTGAAGCCTTGCTTCTGGTTGCCGACCACGAAAAAACCCTGGTGATCTCTGGGGTTGGTGATGTCATTGAGAGCGATGACGGTGTTGCCGCCATCGGTTCCGGCGGCGCCTATGCCCAGGCGGCAGCTCGGGCCCTGCTGCGCAATACCGACATGGCCCCTGAGCACATTGCTCAGCAGGCGCTGACCATTGCTGCGGAGATCTGTATTTACACCAACGACCATATCAGTATGGAAACACTGTCATGACCAATTTTACCCCTCGTGAAATTGTCTCCGAGCTTGACCGTTATATTATCGGCCAGCGTGGTGCCAAGCGTGCTGTCGCTGTTGCTTTGCGTAACCGCTGGCGCCGCCAGCAGGTTCCCGTAGAATTACGTGATGAAATCTCACCGAAGAACATCATCATGATCGGCGCGACCGGTGTCGGCAAAACAGAAATTGCCCGCCGTCTGGCCAAACTGGCCGAAGCACCGTTTATCAAGGTGGAAGCGAGCAAATTCACTGAAGTCGGCTACGTTGGCCGTGACGTCGAAAGTATGGTGCGCGACCTGGTGGAACTGGCCATTATCATGGTCCGCGAGCAGGAAGCGAAAAAAGTGCGCCTCAAAGCCGAAGAACGCGCCGAGGAAAAACTGCTCGACCTGTTACTGCCCGGTGAGCGCAAAAACCTCGACAACGATGACGACAGCAGCGGCAGCTCTACCCGTGACAAGCTACGCCGACTGTTACGCATGGGCGAGCTGGATAACCGCTTCGTTGAGCTCGAAACGGAGGAGAGCACCATTCCGGCCATGGAAGTGCTGACGCCGCCGGGCGCTGAAGACATGGGCCTGAACATCAAAGAGATGTTCGGCAATATGTTTCCGAAAAAAACCAAGCGTCGTCGCATTGCCGTCAGTGAAGCACGTCAGGTCCTCATTGATCAGGAAGCGGAAAAACTGGTCGATATGGACAATGTTCAGCAGCTGGCCCGTGACCTCACCGAGCAAAGTGGTATCATCTTTATTGATGAAATCGACAAAGTCGCCAGCCGCGACGGGGCCCAAGGGCCGGAAGTCTCCCGCGAAGGGGTGCAGCGTGACATTCTGCCGATTGTCGAAGGCAGTACCGTCAACACCAAATACGGCGCGGTAAAAACCGACCATATTTTGTTCATTGCGGCCGGAGCCTTTCACGTGGCTAAACCATCGGATCTGATCCCGGAACTGCAGGGTCGTTTTCCGATTCGCGTCGAGCTGGACAATCTGGGCGAAGAGGAATTCGTTCGCATCCTCACGGAGCCGAAAAACTCGCTGGTCAATCAGTATCAGGCGTTGATGGCCACGGAAAGCATCACCCTGAGTTTCTCGGATGAGGCGATTCACGAAATTGCCCGAACAGCTGCCCAGGTCAACGAACAGACTGAAAACATCGGAGCGCGACGGCTGCACACCATCATGGAAAAGTTGCTTGAAGAGATCTCCTTCGACGCCCCGGAAATGAATGAGAAGACCATTGCCATCGATGTCGCACAGGTTCAACAGAGTCTCGGTGATATCGCCGGTAATGAGGATCTCTCCCGCTTCATTCTCTAGCGAATGAGGCTATGAAAAAAATCGGGTGACAACATGCCCGTTTGTTTTAGTCGCCCCTTTCAGGGCTGCGCGAGCGTTAAAAACGCTCGCATGAAAGGCGTACCTCCATGCAGGAAATTATCAATAAAGCGAAAGTTCTGGTTGAAGCCCTGCCTTACATCCAGCGCTTCAATAATAAAACCGTCGTCATCAAATACGGCGGCAATGCCATGGTCGAAGAACGGCTCAAAGAAAGTTTTGCCAACGACATCATTCTGCTCAAGCTGATCGGCATCAATCCGGTGATTGTCCATGGTGGCGGACCGCAAATCGGTAAAGTTCTTAAAGAGATGGGCCGTGAAACGGACTTTGTTCAAGGGATGCGCGTCACCGACAGCGAAACCATGAACGTTGTTGAGATGGTCCTGGGCGGCAAGGTCAATAAAGAAATTGTCGGCAATATCAACCGCTTTGGTGGTAAAGCCGTCGGTCTGTCCGGAAAAGACGGCAACCTGATCACCGCCCATAAACTGGAGATGAAACGGATCAACCCGGAAACCTTGACTCCAGAGATCATCGACGTCGGTATGGTCGGCGAAGTATCCACCATCAATCCGGCCGTACTGACAGCCCTGGAGGAAAGTAGCTTTATCCCGGTCATCGCTCCGGTGGGTGTCGGTATCAACGGTGAGACGTATAACATCAACGCCGATTTGGTCGCCGGTCGCGTGGCCGGAGCACTGCATGCCGAGAAGCTCATTCTTCTGACCGACATTGAAGGGGTCAAAGATAAACAGGGTGAGCTGATTTCAACCATTGACATTGACGAAGTTCCCGGCTTAATAGACGATGGCACCATTGGCGGCGGCATGATCCCCAAAGTCACCTGCTGCGTCGATGCGGTGATGGAAGGGGTCAAAAAAGCCCATATCATTGACGGCCGTATGGAACATGCCTGTCTGCTGGAAATTTTCACCGACAAAGGGATCGGTACCGCTGTAGCGAGGTTTAAACGATGAGCGCTTCACAAGATTGGATCACCCGCGGTGATCACCATATTGCCACCACCTATGGCCGCTATCCGCTGGTCGCCGTCAAAGGCGAAGGCTGCTGGCTGTGGGATGCCGACGGCAACAAATATCTCGACTTTCTCGCCGGAGTCGCGGTCAACAACTTGGGGCACTGTCATCCCAAGGTGGTTGCGGCCCTGCAACAGCAGGCCGCCACATTGATCCACTGCTCCAACTACTATCATATTCCAACGCAGATCGAGCTGGCGGAGATCCTCTGCGAGAACTCTTTCGGCGACCGGGTGTTTTTCTGCAACTCCGGTGCTGAAGCCAACGAAGCGGCCATGAAACTGGTACGCAAATACAGTGCTGAAAAACACGGTGAAAACCGCTTTGAAGTGATCACAGCGCTGGCGTCGTTCCACGGTCGCACCATCGGCACCATCAGCGCAACGGGTCAAGATGCGGTGCGTAAAGGTTTTACTCCGGTGGTACCCGGCTTCAAATATGTGCCGTTCGGCGACATTGATGCCATGCGCAGCGCCATCAGCCCCAATACCTGCGCCGTGATGCTGGAGCCGGTTCAAGGCGAAGGCGGCGTCAATGTGCCCCCTGCTGGCTACCTCAAAGCCGTACGCCAGTTATGCGATGAGCAAGGCCTGCTGCTGGTATTCGACGAGGTTCAGGTTGGCTGTGGCCGGACCGGCACCTTGTTTGCGTATCAGCACGATGATGTCGCCCCCGACATTATGACCCTGGCCAAAGCCCTTGCCGGTGGCCCGCCCATTGGTGCCATGGTCGCCAAAGAAGAGGTTGCGGCGAGTTTTGTCCCCGGCACCCACGGTTCCACCTTTGGCGGCAACCCGCTGATGACCAGTGCGGCGGTGGCAGCCATGCGTTGCATGATCGACGACGGCATTCTCGACAATTGCGTGGCCATGGGCAACTATTTGCGTGAGCAGCTTGATGCATTGAGCCATCGGTTTTCCTTTGCCGGTGCGGTACGTGGCCGTGGTCTGATTCTCGGCATGCAATTGGAAATCCCCGGTGCAGAGATTGTTAAAAAGGCCATGGCCAAGGGGCTGCTGATCAACTGCACTGCCGGCAGCGTTCTGCGCTTTGTACCGCCATTGATTGTCACTCGCGAGGAGATTGATCAAGCGATGGCAATTTTGAGTGAGGTCATGGAAGAGATCGGACAAACCGTATAACAGGGGATAGCCCCCTTAGGGACATGACTTTTAGCACGTGAGGAGTCAATGAAACCATCCAGAGAAGCCATCATCGGAACGATCATTATCCTTTCGTTGGTGATTGCCGCCCTGATTTGGAATCATTTTGCACCGAGTCGCGGCAAGTACCATGCACCGTATAAGTATTACGAGGGAGATCGTCCTAACTACAACCGTTAAACGGTTCACCAACCGGGCAGGTGTGTACTGCTGGCCCTGAAACAGGAGTGTAATTGTGAAAAACCATTTTCTCTGTCTGACCGACTGGACGGCCACAGAGCTTGATGCCATTTTTGCTTTGACCAAAGAACTTAAAGACAAACAGAAACAGGGAATCCCTCACCCTTTGCTGGCTGGGAAAACCCTGGGCATGATCTTCGAAAAAAGTTCCACCCGCACCCGCATCTCGTTTGAAGTGGGCATGTATCAGCTGGGAGGCCATGCGTTGTTTTTGTCCTCCAGCAACACCCAGTTGGGCCGCGGTGAGCCGATCAAGGATACCGCCCGCGTCATGTCGCGCTATGTCGACGGCATCATGATCCGTACCTTTTCTCAAGAAGGTATCGAGGAACTGGCCCGTTATGCCGACGTTCCGGTGATCAACGCCCTGACCGACAGCTATCACCCCTGTCAGGTGATGGCCGACCTGTTCACAGTGCTGGAGCACAAAGGCAGCTATGCCGACCAGGTCTACTGCTGGATCGGCGATGGCAACAACATGGCTCACTCCTGGATCAATGCCGCAGCGGTCTTCGGATTTGAACTGCGCATCGCCACCCCCAAAGGCTATGAACCCGATGCTGCGGTGATGGACCGCGCCAAACAGATGGGTGCCAACATCATCTACTCCAACGATCCGCTCCAGGCCGCCTGGGGTGCTGACGTGCTCAATACCGATGTCTGGGCAAGCATGGGGCAGGAGCAGGAACAGCTTCAGCGCGAAAAAGACTTTGTCGGTTTCCAGATTAACGCAGAAGTGATTGACGCTGCTGATGGCGACTGCCTGGTCCTCCATTGCCTACCGGCACATCGTGGCGAAGAAATCACCGACGACGTCATCGAAGGTGCTCATTCGGTGGTGTTTGATGAAGCGGAAAATCGTCTGCACGTACAGAAAGCGATTATGGCCACCCTGATGAACAAGGAGTAAGCAATGAAAATTGAATGCCCCCACTGTCAGTTCAGTAAAGAGATTGCCGACGACAAACTGCCGCCGTTACCGGCCAACGTGACCTGTCCGCAATGCGCTGAACAGTTCCCCCTTGAAGCTGAGGACTTCGCCATCAAGGGAGAACCACTACTGACAGCGGAACCGGTCATGCCGCCTCCGATGCCGACGCCACCGATCCCTTCGCCCTCTCAGGCAACGGCGGCTCCGTTGACTGACGCTGCTCCCGCCGGTTTTTGGGTGCGTGTTCTCGCTGTCATCATTGATTCCGTCCTGTTGCAAGCCCTGTTTTATGCCATGATGTTCGGCATCGGCATGGTGGTCAGCAATGTTGATTTCGAGTCGGACCCAATGATGATCATGTCTGCGGTGGGCATGAGTTGGACACTCTCATTCGCCTACTACGTTTTCTTCACCGGATACTGTGGCCAAACACCGGGGAAAATGGCCCTGCGTATTAAAGTGATTCATAATGACGGCGGTCCTGTGGGCTATGGACAGGCGTTTGTTCGCGAAGTCATCGGTAAATTTTTATCCAGTCTGATTTTAGGTATCGGCTATTTGATGGTTGCCTTCCGTTCCGATAAACGCGGGCTGCACGATCTTGTTGCCAGTACTCGGGTTGTTAAACTGTAATTCCGCTGGCGGTGACTGTCACCGTCACTGTTTTGTGTCACAAGGAGACGCTCATGCAAAAAAAAGGCACTGTAAAAAAAGCGGTCCTCGCCTATTCCGGGGGCCTGGACACCTCAATCATCCTTAAATGGTTGGTGGAGGAATATGGTTGTGAAGTCATTGCTTTTTCGGCCGACCTCGGTCAGGGTGAGGAACTGGATTTCATCCCTGAAAAAGCCAAGAAAACCGGCGCCAGTAAATGCTTTATCGAAGATCTGCGTGAAGAGTTTGTCCGCGACTTCGTTTTCCCCATGTTCCGCGCCAATGCCATCTACGAAGGCCGCTACTTCCTCGGCACGTCCATTGCCCGTCCGCTGATCGCCAAAAAACAGATGGAAATTGCTCTGGCCGAAGGAGCGGATGCCGTTTCTCACGGTGCCACCGGTAAAGGCAACGACCAGGTTCGTTTCGAACTGGGCTATTACCACTTTGACCCGAGCATTCATGTCATTGCACCGTGGCGTGAATGGGACCTCAACAGTCGTACCGCACTGGAAGAATACGCCAAGAAACATGGCATCCCCGTACCGACCAGCAAAAAATTCCCCTGGAGCAGCGACCGTAACCTGCTGCACATCTCCTTCGAGGGTGACATCCTCGAAAACCCCTGGGCCGAAGCGCCGGAAGAGATGTATGTGCTGACCACTCGCCCTGAGGATGCACCGGATCAACCTGAATTCGTTGAAATTGAATTTGAGCAGGGCAATGCCGTCGCCGTCAATGGTGAGCGTCTGTCTCCGGCCAACCTGCTGGCCAAACTCAATGAATTGGGTGGCAAGCACGGCATCGGCCGTGTTGACCTGATGGAAAACCGTTACGTCGGCATGAAGAGCCGCGGCGTTTATGAAACCCCGGGCGGCACCATCCTCGAAGAAGCCCATCGTGGTGTCGAGTCGATCACCATGGACCGCGAAGTCATGCACCTGCGCGATTCGCTGATCCCCCGCTATGCGGAAATGGTCTACAACGGCTACTGGTTTGCTCCGGAGCGTGACGCCCTGCAGGCGTTGATTGACGACACTCAGAAAACCGTCAATGGTATGGCTCGCGTTAAACTGTACAAAGGGCACTGCCGTGTCGTCGGCCGCAAATCCGACACCGACAGTCTGTTCAATGTCGAGTTTGCCACCTTCGAAGCGGACCAGGTCTATAACCAGGCCGATGCCGAAGGGTTCATCAAACTCAACGCTCTGCGTCTGCGTATCCGCAGCATGATGAACAAAAAAGGCTAATTTACAGCCGCTGTGTAAGCCGGGGCGGACATTCGCCCCGGCTTTTTTCTTTCTTCGAACCTCCGGTTGAAAAACCCCATGGATTATCCGTTACAAAAACAGATCAAAACGTCCGTTGTCGCCTGCATTATCGACAAACAACAGCGGATCCTGTTAACCCGTCGCAGCATTCCGCCGTTTTTCGGTCAATGGGTGATGCCGGGAGGAAAAATTGATCACGGAGAACCGATCCATAGCGCCTTGAAAAGAGAGGTTCTCGAAGAGGTCGGTCTTGACGTCAGCGTGGATGCGCTGATTGATGTCTACGAACACGTTGCCGTTGGAGAACGGCGCGATCACTACATTATCCTCTATTACCGCGCCACACCGCAAAGCTTTGAGCTCTCCATCAATCCGGATGAGCTCAGTGAGGCGGTGTGGTTTGCTCCTGCTCAGCTTCCCGACGTTGATGTCCCCCCTGGTTGTCGCCATATTCTGGCCATGCTTCATCCGGAACTGCCCTGGCCACACCTTGAGCCGCCCGGCGACCTGGCGGACTGTGAGATCCCCGGCATTTGTCCTCTGGAAAGAGGCTAACTTTCATGTTCACCATTGTCGACAAAACAGTCCAGCTGGATTTTCCTCTGGGGCACCATCTCCACTGTATGATCAGTCAGCTGCCTAATCAGATTCGCTTTGATCAGGAACAGGATCCGCAACGCATCAGCACAGAAAAGTGGCACTCAGTCCGCTCAGTACTCGACCATGTCGCAGCAGGCCCCGGAAACCTCAAAAAACTGCATTTTCTGTTGTTTCCGGAAGCAACATTGCCGGTCAACCATCTTGACGACGCGCTGGCCATCATCAATCAGCAGTTCTGCGGCAACACCGTGACCATGTTCGGCATGGAACATATGTCGCTCCACGCGTTCAATCATCTGGTTGAACGCTATGCCGATGATAATCCTGAGATGTTACAAGCCATCAAGACAGATCGTAACAGCGGTGAGATTGACAACTTGAGGGTCAACTGGGCCGCGATTGTCGTCAAAGAAGCCAGCGGCCGGATGCGCGTCTTTCTCCAGGCCAAAAGTCATCCGTTTGCCGGAGAAGAAAGCCTCGACAATCGTGATCTGTATCATGGCAAGGTATTTCCACTGTTTCGCAGTGAATCAACCGGATTCAACTTCATGGCCATGATCTGCTTCGATTACATCTACCGGACTATCTACCAGTCGAACATCAGCACGGTCATTCAACACGCCAATGAGCTGTTTTTCAGCACTCGCCAGCATCTCGACTTTCTGGCGATTCTGGAATGCAACCCCAAACCGGAACACGCCACTTTTCGTGATGTGGTCAACGGTTTTTACGGCGAATATCTGGCTGCGGCCCCTGGTGTACGTGAGACAATTACGGTATTCTGCAACAGCGCTGAAGGCACACGCAACAGCTTGCCGCAAATCACGCCGCAGGATACCTTCGGCCACTCGTCGGTAATCATCCACAAAAACCATAAAATGGCACCGCGCAAACTCGACGAATTTTCGGTAGATACCTTCTCAGGACTGCCGGTGTGTCGATTACGCTTTGGCGTCGACAGCCGTTTGTATTATTTTAACTTACCCGTGTTCCATGAGTTTGATCCGCGCACGACGCGCATGCCGCTTAAGGTTCACAGTATTTTCGCCCCGGACGATTCCGGTGGCTGGCAACGTATTAATTTCAGTCCGGTTGATACCGACAAAGGATAAAGGAGCAAACAGATGAGCGAAAAACTCTGGGGAGGCCGCTTCACCCAGCCGACGGATAAATTTGTTGAGGAATTCACCGCTTCCATCGACTTTGACCAACGGATGTACCGCTATGACATTCAGGGGTCCATGGCTCATGCCCGAATGCTCGGTCGCCAGGGGATCATTGCCGTCGAAGAAGCGGAGCAGATTTGCGCTGGTCTGCAGGGCATCCTGGCCGACATCGAAGCGGGCAACATTGAGTTTTCCGTGGCTCTGGAAGATATTCACATGAACGTCGAAGCGCGCCTGATTGAGCGTATCGGCGCTGTTGGCGGCAAACTGCACACCGGCCGTTCCCGCAACGACCAGGTGGCCGTCGATATTCGTCTCTATCTGCGCGACGAAATGAAAGAGGTTCTCGTTTATCTCGACAAATTGCAGGGCGCACTACTCGATCAAGCCGACGCCAATCTGAATACCATCATGCCGGGCTACACCCATCTCCAAACAGCGCAGCCGGTGTTATTCGCCCATCACATGCTGGCCTATTACGAGATGTTCCTGCGCGATACGGGCCGCATGACGGACTGTTTGAAACGGATGAATGTGCTGCCTCTCGGTGCCGGTGCCCTGGCTGGCACCACCTTCCCTATTGACCGCGAATCCGTGGCCAAAGATCTCGGTTTTGATGGTGTGACCCGCAACAGTCTCGACTCGGTGTCCGACCGTGACTTTGCCCTGGAGTTCTGTGCGGCATCCGCCACCTTGATGATGCATCTGTCACGGCTGAGTGAAGAGTTGATTTTGTGGTCGAGCGCCGACTTCAACTTTATTGAGCTGACAGATGCCTTCTGCACCGGGAGCTCCATCATGCCGCAAAAGAAAAATCCCGATGTACCTGAACTGGTCCGCGGTAAAACCGGTCGCGTTTACGGCAACCTGATCAGCCTGCTGACCCTGATGAAGTCGCTGCCCCTGGCCTACAACAAGGATATGCAGGAGGACAAAGAGCCGCTGTTCGACAGCATCGACACCGTCAAAGGCAGCCTGAAAATCTTTGCCGACATGATCGCCGAAATGAACGTCAAAGCCGACAACATGCGCATTGCTGCGGCACGCGGCTTTTCGACCGCCACCGACGTCGCCGACTACTGCGTCACCAAAGGGATTCCATTCCGCAATGCGCATGAAATCGTCGGTAAAACCGTTCGCTACTGCATTGAAAGCGGTAAGGACATTCCGGAGTTGACTCTCGACGAATTCAAACAATTCAGCGATGCCATTGAAGACGACATTTACAACTTCGTTACCCTGGAGGCCTCGGTCAATGCGCGTCGCGCCACAGGCGGAACAGCCCGTAGCGCGGTTGAAGCGGAAATTGCCCGGGCTCGCAAACAACGCCAGGAGAGCTGATCATGAAGCTGTTACGCAGTCTGGTTGTCTTGATGGTCCTGATCTCGGTCACCGCCTGTGGTAAAGTCGGGCCGGTGAAGCCGTTGCAAAAAGCCCTGCCTTCAGCGGTCAATCATGCAACGCTGGATCAGAAAGGCAATGCCTTGCTGTTGGCCTGGGATATCCCCACCAGCAATCAGGACGGTTCCCCTTTGGAAAATCTCAAAGGGTTTGATATCTACCGTTCCGATTACAACTTGGCCAAAGGATGCCCGGAGTGCCGTCCACCCAAGAATCTGTTACGCCAGATCGATCTGGCCTATTACCAGAGCACCAACCGCAACAGCACCCGAGTCTACCTGTGGGACAGTGCCGTGGAAGAGGAAGTTGGCTACCGCTATCGGATCGTCCCGATGACCGACGACGGTCACGCCGGTGCCGATCTGCTGATCCATCGCCCCTGCTACAGCGCCCCTTACCCGCCGATGGACATCAGTGGCGAAGCGCTGGACAAACTGGTGCGGTTAAACTGGACGCCAGCACAAGAGGGACGCCAGGGTGTTGAGGTTGTCGGCTACAATGTGTATCGGCGCAGTGGTGGCAACTATTTTGCTGCGGAACCGCTCAATGACAATCCGGTCAAAGAAACGGCTTATGAGGATTTCCAGGTCAGCAACGACACACTGTATACCTATGCAGTGCGAAGCGTGATCCGTCTTGATGATCAGCTCGTTGAGAGCCCGTTATCCCATCCAGTCAACCTGCAACCACGGCGGCCCTGATTGAAGCGAAGAACCGCAGAGCCGCATGGCAGAGTAACTTTACTTTACAAGTCAGTTATGTTATCAGGTTGTTTTTGCGCCTGTTTATTTATGCATTCTCGTTTGTCTGGAGGAGGACAACATGTTTAAAGGATCTATGGTTGCCATCATCACCCCGTTTAACAGTGATGGCTCTGTCAATGAAGACAAATTCCGTGAATTGGTTGAATTCCAAATCGCAAACGGCACCGATGTCATTGTTCCCTGTGGCACCACCGGTGAATCGGCAACCCTGAACTATGAAGAGCACGACCTGGTTATTCGTGCCTGCATCGAGCAGGTCAACGGCCGTATCCCCGTCATTGCCGGTACCGGTTCCAACTCCACGGCAGAAGCCATCGAACTGAGCCGCCATGCCAAAGAGATGGGTGCCGACGGTCTGCTGCTGGTCAGCCCTTATTACAACAAGCCTTCTCAGGAAGGTCTTTATCAACACTACAAAACCATTGCTGAAGAAGTGGCGCTGCCACAGATCCTGTACAATGTCCCCGGTCGTACCGGCATGAACATGCTGGCGTCCACGACGATCCGTCTGGCAGAGATCGACAACATTGTTGCGATCAAGGAAGCATCCGGTGATGTCACCCAGGCCAGTGAAATCATCAGCAAGGCTGGAGACAAGATCGACGTGCTGTCTGGAGATGACTTCCTCACCCTGCCGTTGATGGCCTGTGGTGCCAAAGGGATTATCTCTGTCACCGCCAACATCATGCCGAAAGAAGTTAAAGGGATGGTCACGGCAATCAATGAAGGCCGCTGGGATGATGCCCGCGCCATGCATCTGAAGATGCTCGACATCCATAATGCCATGTTCATTGAATCCAACCCGGTTCCCGTTAAGACAGCCGTTTCTCTGCTCGGCAAATGCGAACCGACGATTCGTCAGCCGTTGTGTGCACTGCAACCAGCCAGCCTCGAAAAACTTAAAGCGGTCATGCAAGGATACGGACTCCTTTAAAAAGCGCGTGACGAGCACATACTGATTCATCCGCATATCCGGAGCCGCTTACGACTCCGGATATGCTGTATTCACCCGATTACTGGATATAGAAAGAGAGTTTTATGCTGAAAATTGCGGTCACAGGTGCTGCCGGTCGGATGGGCAGCCATCTGATCAAAGCAGTGACGGAAGCCGAGGGCATTACCCTGGCAGCGGCGATTGAGCGTCCCGGACATCCCATGGTCGGTCAGGATGCCGGCATCCTGGCGGGCTGTGGTGCGCTTAACGTGTCTATCAGTGACCAACTGGAGACCTCCCTGCAACAGGCGGATGTGCTCATTGACTTTACCTTTCCGGAAGTCACCTTAGCCAATGCTGAGGTCTGCGCCAAAGTGAACACTAAAATGGTCATCGGCTCAACCGGATTCACCCCGCAACAGCGTGAGCAACTGGCTAAAACCACGGAAAACATAGCGGTCATGCTGGCTCCGAACATGAGTGTCGGTGTAAACGCCTGTTTCAAACTGCTTAAAGAGGCTGCCAACATCCTCGGAGACGGCTTTGATGTCGAGGTGGTGGAGTTGCACCACAATAAGAAAAAGGACTCCCCATCTGGCACCGCTGTACGCATGGGAGAAGTGGTGGCCGAGGCTCTGGGGCGCGATTATAACAAGGTCGCCAACTACCATCGCGAAGGGATGTGTGGAGAACGCAGCAAAGAAGAGATCGGCATGCAGACCGTCCGTGGCGGTGACATTGTCGGCGAGCATACGGTGTACTTCATTGGCATGGGTGAACGGATTGAGATCACCCACCGGGCCATGAGCCGCGAGATGTTTGCCCGAGGTGCTGCACGTGCCTGTCAGTGGATCAAGGACCAGGCTCCGGGCATGTATGACATGCAGGATGTTCTGGATCTGAAATAGCGCTATGATGTGCTTAAGGGTCGTGTTGCTGATCCTGCTGCTGGTATCACTCTGGGGGTGTGAAACCTCCCGCGGTCTCTATCGCGACATACAGCATGCCGGTCAGTGGCTGACACAAACTGATTCTGAATAATTTCGTCCAAAGAGGAAGTTGAGCGCATCCTCTTCGACTTCATTACATTCGCTCACAGGAGGAACACACTTTCCATGGCACGTTTAAACGATAACTATCTCAAGTTGCAAGCCGGCTACCTGTTTCCGGAAATCAGCCGTCGTGTTTCGGCCTTTGCCGCCGCGCACCCCAACGATAAAATTATCCGCCTGGGCATTGGCGACGTTACCAAGCCATTGGTTCCTGCGGTCCTCAAAGCATTCCATGAAGGCGTTGACGATCTGGCCAGTGGTGACTCGTTCCACGGCTACGGTCCGGAACAGGGCTATGACTGGCTGTGCCAGGTGATCATCGACAAATCCTACAAGCCGTTGGGCGTTGATCTGAGCACATCGGAAATGTTCATCTCCGACGGTTCCAAATGCGACAGTGCCAACATTCTCGACATCTTCGACCTGAGCTGCAAAGTGGCCATCGGCGACCCGGTTTATCCGGTCTACAATGACACCAACGTCATGGTGGGCCGCACCGGCAAAGCCAATGAAAAAGGCTACTACGAGGGAATCGTCTACATGCCCTGCACCGAAGAAAACAACTTCGCGCCGGCATTCCCTACGGAAAAAGTGGACATCATTTATCTGTGTTTCCCCAACAACCCCACCGGCGCGGTTGCCACCAAGGACGTGCTCAAAGGCTGGGTCGACTACGCGCTTGAAAATGATGCCGTGATCCTGTTTGACGCGGCCTACGAAGCGTTTATCACTGAGCCGGGCATCCCGCACTCCATCTATGAGATCGAAGGCGCCAAGCAGTGTGCCATTGAATTCCGCAGTTTCTCTAAAACCGCCGGTTTTACCGGGGTACGCTGTGGTCTGACCGTGGTTCCTGAAACTCTGATGGCTTCCACCGCCAGCGGAGAAAAAGTGTCTCTCAACAAGCTGTGGAACCGTCGTCAGTGCACCAAGTTCAACGGCGTGTCCTACCCGGTTCAAAAGGCGGCTGCCGCCGTCTACTCCGATGAAGGCTGGGCCCAGGTTAAAGAGATCATTGATTTCTACATGGAAAATGCCCGCATTATCCGTGAGGGCCTGCAGGAAGCCGGCATCACCTGCTACGGCGGCGTCAATGCACCCTATATCTGGCTGAAAACACCGGAAGGCATGAGCAGCTGGGACTTCTTCGATAAACTGCTCAACGAATGCTTTGTCGTCGGCACCCCCGGCAGCGGCTTCGGCCCCAGCGGTGAAGGCTACTTCCGCCTGAGTGCTTTTGGCGAGCGGGAGAATGTTGAAGAAGCGGTGAAACGCATCCGCGCAAAATGGGGCAAGTAACCTCTCAAATCTGACAGATGACAACAACAGGACGGTTGTAAACCGTCCTGTTGTTTTTTTAACAAACCACATCCCTCTTCAGTAAGGATCGTGACGGTGGCAAAGCAGCTCGATTTTCAACGGACAGTTCACTATTCAATCGCCCAGAATGATCAGGGGCATTTCATTCTCAAAGCCCATCTGAAAGACCGCCTTCACGATATCGAAACCATTGTCACCACCAGCCCGGACACGTTGGAAATCCTCAGCGCGTCGGCGAGTTTCAATCGCAGTCCTTCACCCTTTTGTTCGCAATCTGAAAAACGATTTGCCAATTTGGTTGGCTTATCCATCGGTAAAGGACTTAGTCTGGAACTCCGTGAACGTCTAGCCGGTGGCGATGGCTGCGGCAACCTGAGAACCATGATGCTGGGACTTCTTCCTCTAGCCATCAATGCCCGGGTCAGTCAGGGCAGCGAATCGGACGAACAGGCATTTGAAATGATGCAACAGGCCCTGGAAGGGACGTGCGCCGGATTTCCTCCGCACGCTAAATAGTGCCAGGGACGGTGGCTGAGAGCTTCTTCAAGCTGGTGGAAAACAACCCGTGTAGCGCTTATGTCATTGCAACATCCCCGGAAGGGACAGTTTCAACGGCCTGCTAATCAAGGCGGGAGAGCGGAAATCGTTCCGGAGCGTTAAGCCAGCTGTCAACCCTCTCACCAGCGCTGGGCTTTCCGGTAAGAAACCCTTGAACGGCATCGCAGTCCAGCTCGCGCAATTGCTGCAATTGCTCAAACGTTTCGACCCCTTCAGCAACAATCGTCAGATCCAGATCATGCCCCAGACGGACCACCGCATCTATGATTCTCTGGGCTGAACGTGTTTCGGCAATATTCACCACCAGAGAACGATCGAGTTTGATGATATCGACATCAAATTGCTGCAGATAGCTCAACGAGGAATAGCCGGTCCCAAAGTCATCGATGGAAATGGCGATGCCCTTCTCTTTAAGAGCACGTATCCGTTGAATCGCCAGTTCCGGTTCTTCCATCAGACTGGTTTCGGTAATTTCTATACACAGGGTTTCCGGCGGCAGTTGCAAGCGTTGCAAAGCGCTTTCAATCTCTTCAATAAAGTTTTCCGTCACAAACTGCTGCGGGGCCATGTTAACCGACAGACGCACCATCCCCTGCTGCACGGCCGGATAGCGCTCCAGCCATTGCGACAGCGTCTCACAGGCACGATTGAAAATGATCTGCCCGAGTGGCACGATCATCGCTCTTTTTTCTGCCAGAGGGATAAATCGGCTCGGTGAAATCAGGCCAAAGGTCGGGTGGTGCCAGCGCACCAGCGCTTCAAAGCCTTTGAGGGATTGTTTCGTGAGAGACCAGATCGGCTGAAACTCCAACTGAAACTGCTCCGGGCTTTGCAATGCCAGACGCAGGGCTTTTTCCAGCAGCTCATTTTCCTGATGGATCTTATCAAGCCGCTCGTCATAGCTCATAAAACCCTGGGCATGAGGATGTTCTTTGACCTCACGTAAGGCAATATCCGCCCGGTGCAATAACGTTGTCGAAGAATCGTCCTGTTGGCATTTCACCGCACTGATACGCGTGTCAACAACCAGTCGGGTTTCTTCAAAATGCATCGGGGCACAAAGGGTCTTTTTAAAACGCCGGGCAAGGTCGTCAGCCGCTTCTGTCGCCACATCCACAACCAGAATAAACTCGTTGCTGCTCAGCCGGGCGGCAAGTTGCGGTACCGGTTGCAGCGACTTCAGCCGAGTGGCAAATTCAACCAGAACGCGATCAGCCAGAACATGGCCGTATATTTCGTTAATTCGCTTAAAGCGGTTAATATCAAACATGAACAACCAGCGCTGACCATCCTTGGGAACCGTTTGAGCCAGCTGATCCAAGGCCTCTTTGGCATGATAGCGATTTGCCAATCCCGTCAACGCGTCGTAATGAGCCACCCAGGTCAACTTCTCTTCAGCCTGCCGCCGTTCAGTGATATCCCGTGCCATGACCAGAATAGAACTTACCTCATTCTGCCTGTTGCGGATCGCGGCCAAAGCCAGGTCATAATGGCGCTTTTCCCCCTGACGGTTAAACAGACTGACATCAAACCGCTCTTGCTCTACCAGACCACGACCGAGTTCATCGAAAACTTTCTCAAAGCGGGTCCAGGAGGCCAGGCTAAACCACGCCTTCTCAAGCACGGCATCGCTGGCATTGGTCGGCAGAGCCTGATTCCACATACTGTTACTGAATAAAATGCGGCGCTGGGGATCAACCAGAGCCACCAGCATTGGGGCACGATCAAGAGCGGTTCGAAAGCGAAGTCGGGTTTCATCTCGTTCCGCTTCAACAAGACGCTGCTGATCGAGCATGCGATTGGCCGTTTCACCGATGGCAATAAATTCATCGAATTGAATCTCCTCAAGAGAGATTGCCCGGCCATCGACGGCAACAGCCTCCAGAGCCTGATTCAGAATACCCACATTGCGCTTGATCGATCGAGACAGACGCTGGCCCACGACCCACAATAATGTTCCGAGCAACAAAATGAATGCCGCCCCCTGGATAAGTTGTTGCCGCATAGCGACAAACATCTCCTCACGGGCGAGGGCAATATTCTGTTCGACAAAACCGAGATCAATCCCGGCCCCGACATAGCTGTCCCACATTTTCAACGGCAGGCAATAACTGATCTTTTCATACGGCCCCTGGCCGAGTGAGGCAGGCATCTGATAGCGAACAAAGCCACCACCTTTTTGGGCGGTGCGAATCAGTTCGCGAACAACAAAGACACCTTTTTGGTCCTGAATATCGAGAACATTCTTGCCCTTGCCCGGACCAAACAGTGAAATTCCCTCGTATGTGGCACCAAAAATACTTAACGGCCCTTCAACAACCAGACGATCCAATTTATCGATAATCCTCTGGCGCAGTTCTTCCTCAAAGCTTTCAACATATTCTCCGGTGCCGATAAAAGCGTCGAGCTCCGGGACGTAATGGATATAAGCAATTTTTTTATGATTCCAGCCGGTTGTGCCGGGGCGACTGATGCGGTAGGAAACAAATCCTTCCCCTTGTTGACGGGACAGACGAATCATTTCCCGGATATAAAGCACGCCGTCCTGATCCTGCATGTCGATCATATTGCGCCCTTCAAATTCCGGGCGATCGGCGAAAAGGAGTTCGGTACCATCCAGACGTGTGGCAAACAGATAGCCGCGACCATTTTTATAGCGCAACGGGCGCAGGACCTCGACAATCATCTCGGTCAGCTCAGAAGGGGAGACACGGTTTCGATAACGCTCAATGAAGTTTTCGGCCAAGTGAGCAGCCTGCATCACCGTTTGCCGCAAATCCTCTTTTAATTGCTGCTCGGCGCGCTGTTTTTCATCCAGAACCAAGGCATGAATAAACAGCGCCCGTTGACGAATCTGTTGCTGCGCCTGACCAAGAAATTCCTGTTCAACCTGCTCAGTCCGTTGCGAGACCTGCTGTTGATAGGTCTGCAAACTGTAGAACGCGAGAAACCCCAAAGCAGCAATAATAAACAGAAGATTCCACCGCCAGGTCAGATGGCGTAACGAACCATAACGGCGACTACCCAGCAGCAGAGCAGCAAGAAGAAGTGTGATGGCCGGAATCATGGCCAGCATCCATGTGGTGGTCGAAGAGAGCATCCAACGTCTTTCCTGTTGGTCATCGAGACAGGCGGTCAAAAGAGGCCGAACAGATCCGCGGTGCGCGACAACAGTGTCGTAAACGAAAAGGATTTCGCTACCTTGAAAAACAATTGAGACAAGTTTTGACTATACGTTTTTCTCGCGCGGAAGCCAAGAGTCTTCGTGACAAGTAAGAGAAGACAACTAAAAGCGCACCATCACAGCTGCGGGGCCGTCAACCGGTTGCAATGGTGGGTTACACAACAGCACCTGAGAGGGTTGTACGCGTTGCCCCTCGACCAGGAGTTGCTTGACCCGTTCGGCCCTTCGCGTCGCCAGTTCACGCACTTGATCGGCACTCAGAGCGGCACCGGAGACCTGCGAGGAAGAACCCGCCACAGTCTTGACGTCCTTCTGTTCACTGAGCGCAACCTGGCCACAGAGGGAGACAACCACTTGAGGACGCTTTTCCAACAGATCGCGTAACCGGGTCAGATAATCCAGGCTGCCCGCCGTGAGTTGATCGCTACCCGATTCAAAAACCAGCGGATCAAATGTCAGGCGACCGCCGATTCCGACCAATTGCCCAGCCTTGGCGACAACGCCCAGAGGAGCCAGGGTCAAGGAAACAGTATTCTTTATCGCGCCGACTACGGCTTTACGAATGACGGAGCCCAGGGCCACATCGGGGCGCGACACATCGCCACGGACCGGAATATCCAAGGCGATATCACCATTTCGATCACGTAATAACGACAACGCCATATTTACCGGCAACCCAAGCCGTTTGCTGACATCCTGTTCATCGTCGGCAGTCAGTGGCCGCAATTGCAAACGCGTCAGCTGAAGTCGGCTGGTCAAATCAGCAACACCCTTGGACACCGCGCCGCTCAGGCGCAAATTCAGATGGCCCTGCTCCAGACGATAACCGATACCACGCTCAAGATACGGTGACACCGTCGGTAACTGAAACTCTCGCAGCTCAGCGTCACATTCAAAGAACGGTGCCTCCGCCAGAAGAGCCACCTTTGCCTGAGCGGAAATGCGCGAATAGTCGTCGAGCATGCCATGTATCTGCAGCGGAGATAACTGTTCCGGCTGTCGCATGTCGAGTTCCGCCAACGAGCAGTTCAGCTCTGAAACGGAAAACCGGCTTGCGGGAGTGGTACTCTGGTCTTCGAAAATCAGCCGACTCTGCCCATTGATGGTTAACTGATTGGCGGCAAACAGAAACGGTGAGTTATCAGAGTCCTCGTCTTGGACCGATTCAGGGGTGACCACTTCCGTCTCGGGAGAAAACGGCAACCATTGGCGGGCTTCCAAGCCCCCTCCAGGCAATAACACCAGATCGGCCGTCACGCCACCGGCCGTGGCGTGTTGCAATGTCAGTGAGCCTTCAGGAGACCACACCAGTTGCTGAGCGGTCAGTTGTGTCGCTTTAACCACTTCAGGCTGCCGCAGGGGTTTAGGGTCAGATCGACCAAGCAGGCGTACGCCTTCAAGCGCGACATCTGAAATCGTCAGCCCATTCTGAAGGTTAAATTCAAAAGGACCGGCACGGCCATTCTCCACGGCCAGCAACGTATTCTGCCGGGCCAGGTCGGTTACGGACAGATGATTGGCACTCAACCGGCCATTGATTCCCAGCTCATCGGTCAAAGAAAGATTTCCATCCCAGGTGACCGTTTCAGCATCCAGCCCCATTCCGGAAGACTGCAGTTCAAGCGCTGCGGAGTTGAGTTGCAGATGATTCTTTCCAGCCAGATGTGGCGAAGAGGAGAGCCGAAGGTCCATCTCTCCCTGCCAGGAAACCGCTAATTGCTTAATCCACAGCGCCGCATGGCTCGCCGCCAGATTTTTTGCGTCAAGTTGCCCTGCCAGTTTAATGCGTGCGGGCTGAGAATCCAATGGCGCCACGGCGGCAATCTCTATCTCGCCATGGACAAGACCACGCACCTGGTTCCAGCCCAAGGGTGCAAGGCTCGCTTCAAGTGTATCGAGACTGAGGGCATCCAGCTGGACGGTCAGATTGGTCTGAGCCGGGCGTGTAAACGGGCGATTTTCTCCACGACAGTGGAGCGAACCGCCGGCAACACTGAGATCCATGGCAAATTCTCCGGCCTGTTGAGGTTGCCATGAAATCAATGGTGCACTGGTCAGATGATCAATCACCATACGCGTATCGCCTTGGCTTTGTCGTACAACAACAGCGATCTGATCCAGACGAACGCGACCAGTATTGATTCCCCAGGGGTCATCCAACAGGTCAGCTCCTGCCTCATCAGGGTAATCAGGCGTCGACGGCAAGGTCAGACCGGCAATACGTAACGGTTTTTCTGGAAGGGTTTCGATGAGCAGGGTCATCTGCGCAACCGAAAAATGCTCTATCTGCAGATGCCGTTGCCACAGCGGCCACCAGTCTATCTGAATTTCGGCTTGTTGCACGGAAAACGCTTCCTCGCCGTTTGACAGCAGGCGAGCCTCCTCAATGCGTAATAAACCGGAAAAGAGATTCAGGTCAATATCACGCACATGGGCAGAGATTCCCGGCTGGCGATTGAGCCAGGTGATCGTGCCAAAACGCAGGGCCTCCGGTAACAACGAGAGCAGCAAAAAAACGCTAAGGCCAAGGAGGAGTAAACGTCTCAGGCTGCGGCGACGCCGAAGCGTGTTTTTTTCTGCTGACGGGTTGCCTTGGTCCGAATCAGTTTTCATCACACATCTCCTTCGCCAACAGCCCTAATCGCTTCACGCCGTTGGCAAGTGTTTCGTTCCAGACGCCACTGCAACTCAGGCGGACAAAATCACCGTAACAATCCTGCGTGGTAAAAATCGGCCCCGGTGCCACGGCGATCCCCCGTTGCTTTGCACGCAGAAAATAGTCGACCGCATCCAGTTGTTGCGGAAGCTGCAGCCACAAAACACTGCCACCGTCAGGCCGTGTGACTCGTGTTCCATCGGGAAAATTTTGCGCCAGATACTGTTGCATGGAGCGCATCGACGTTGCGAGTGACTGACGTAATCGCCGCATATGCCGAACATGATAACCAGCTTCGAGATACGCGGCAACGGTTCGTTGGGTCGGTGTCGGGCAGGACACGTTGGTGGTGTATTTGAATTCAAGCGCCCGATCGTAATAACGCCCCGGCAATAACCAGCCCACCCGGTATCCCGGCGCCAGTGTCTTGGAAAACGAATTGCAATGCAGCACCCGTTGATGACGATCATAGGACTTGAACGTTGATGGACGCTGGCCACCGAAAAAAAGATCTCCGGCAACATCATCTTCGACCAGGGGAACATCGTGACGCGCCAACAGCTCGACAATCTGCTGTTTCGCCTCATCAGCAAGACGGCTGCCGTCCGGATTATTGAAATTACCGCACAGAATACAGGCGCTCACCGCTTGTCGCTGCAGCACTTTATCCAACTGCTGTGGTGAAATCCCCTGTTGAGGATCCGAAGGCAGTTCAATGGCTCGTAGGCCACAATTTTCGATCAGTTGCAAAAAACAATGGTAGGTTGGCGAGGCAATCACCACGCTGTCTCCGGGACGGGTCAAGGTCCTTAACGCGAGGTAAAGGGCCTCCATGGCACCACAGGTGACAATGATGTCATCAGCATCCACCTCGATACCCATCTCCAGCGCATAGCGGGCAATCTGCTGGCGCAGTCCGCGGTCGCCACTGATTTCACTGTATTCCAGCATCTGTTCGCTGTTCTGACGCAGCTGCTGCTGTAACAGACGACTGAGCGCTTTACTGGGCAACAGCGACAAATCCGGACTGATAACACTTAACGGCAAAAGATCAAAGCGACCGACGGTGTCGAGCACCTCCCGGGTCAGTTCCGGTCGCGACACGCCGCGCGGCTGCTCATCAACACGACAGAGTCCCTGCGGCTGAGGCAATTGGCAGGGATCGCCCTGCCAGAAAAATCCCGACCGCTGCCGCGCTTCGACCGTGCCCTGCCGTTCCAGTTCCTGATAGGCCTGATTCACGGTGGCGATCGACACATGCAACTGGACGCTCATCTGACGCAGGGACGGCAAACGCTGGCCAATCTTCAAGACGCCACTGCGCACCAATGTACGAATATGCTGTTCCACCTGCTGATAACGGAATTGCCCCTCAGTCACTGCTGTACTCCTTTTTTAAAAAACTGTACTGCTCTTTTTTTAAGTTTTCTGTATCTGTTTTGTAAACAGTTTTTTTGCTCTGATGGCGTCAGATAACTCTTGTCACAAGGAGGTGATGCTATGAAGCAAACCCTGTTATTGACCTTGATCATCCTGCTTTTATTGATGGTGTCCCAGTGGGGGTCACCTCCTCCAGAGGAATTCGATCCCATCAAGCGCATTGAAACTCTCCACCTTGATGGTTTATGAGCAATCGGGACAATGCTTGAGATTTCTTTAAAGGCGCTATAGTCTGAAAGAAGATTGAGTCAGCGAGTGCCCGCATCTCGGCAATGGCGTGTTCAGCTTGCGTCGTCGCCTACCGGATGGGACTTTTTCAACATCTTTGCAAAGGAGGTGCTTATGAAAATCACCCAGCTTCAGGCGCATGAAGACAATTATATCTACATGGTCAGTCACGCAGAGATCACCATTGCCATTGACCCCGGTGACGCGGAACCGGTTCTCGCCTATCTGGAACAGAACAAGCGCACGCTGTCTCTGATCCTCAATACCCATATGCATCAGGATCATTGCGGAGGCAACCTGGCTCTGAAACGATTGACCGGCTGTCATATTGCTGGCGGTGACAAGCGGATTGCCGGAATTGACCATATTCTCAGTGACGACTCCAGCCTTCCCGATGTCCCATGGCCGGTAACCGTTTTACAGACTCCCGGTCACACCGGCGCGGATTGCAGCTATTATTTTCCCGAGGCTGAGGCCCTGTTCTGTGGCGACACCCTATTCAGTGGTGGTTGCGGCCGGGTGTTTGAAGGCACCATGGAACAGCTTTTCCACAGCCTGAAAAAATTATCCTCGCTCCCCGAAACCACCCGTCTTTTTTGCGGCCATGAATACACCGAGGACAATTACCGTTTTGCCGCATCGATTGAGCCCGGCTCTGCGGCCATTCACGACAAATTGTCCCGCGTTCACTTCCAGCGCAATCGAGGCCAATCCACCCTCCCGGTGACGCTGGCTGAAGAATTAGTGTGCAACCCGTTTCTGCGTTGCCATGATAAAGACCTGCGCCATGCGTTAAAAATGGAGCAGGCTTCGGATCTCGAGATCTTTACAGATTTGCGCCTGCGTAAAAATCGCTTTTAGAGAAGACAAAAAGATATTATTATTCCCTAACTTTTCAATTTTAGCTTCATTGGAAAAGCTCAGGGAAGCGCACATGGCCAAACTCGAAGAACATAACTTTCGTACCATCCTTGAAGAGCTCCATGATGGTCTTTACTTTGTGGATCGCGACCGAAGGATCACGTTTTGGAATAAAGCGGCAGAACGGATCACCGGCTTCACGGCGCAGGAGGTGATCGGCTCAAAATGTTCCGACAATATTCTCACCCACGTGGATGACGCCGGCAACAACCTGTGCCTTCACCATTGTCCACTGGCCGCAACCTTAACGGATCGTTCACCTCGTGCTGCCCAGGTTTTTCTCCACCATAAACAGGGCCATCGCGTCCCGGTATCGGTGCGCATCTCCCCTTTGACGGCGGACAACGGTGCCGTCATCGGAGCCGTCGAGCTGTTTACCGACATTTCCAATCACCGGGCCAACGAACTGCGCGTCAAAGAACTGGAGCAACTCGCTCTGATTGATCGATTGACCCAGTTGGCCAACCGCCGTTACATGGAAAACCAGCTCGAAAAGCATCTCAATGAATTCCGCCGTACCAACCTGCCCTTTGCGGTGTTTTTCTTCGATATTGATCACTTCAAGAGCATTAACGATACTCATGGCCATGACGCGGGTGACGAAGTCTTGCGGTTTCTGTCAAAAACCTTATTGCAGAACGCTCGCCCCTTTGATCAGTATGGACGTTGGGGCGGGGAAGAATTCGTCGCCATTGTTCGCAATCTCGATGCTGAAAAACTGCTGTTTTTCGGTGAGCGTCTGCGCATGTTGGTCGAAAATTCCTATCTGAAGTGGGGAGATCATTCTCTATCCGTGACCATTTCACTGGGAGGCACGCTGGCGCAAATGGATGACACGCCGGATTCTCTGATCAAACGCGCCGATCAGCTGCTCTACACCAGCAAGAAAAACGGCCGCAACCGCCTCACTATCGGCTAGCAGAGCACCATTCATGCTCTACTCTTGCGGTGATAAAACCTGAAACGCCTCATCACTGTAACGTAGCTTGATGGAGATAAAACGTTCCAGGTGGGTCACAAACTGGTCGACAAGACGGGGTTCAAAATGGCTCCCTGATTGGCGTTTGATTTCAGCAACAGCCTCTTCCACCGACCAGGCCTTTTTATAGGGTCGCTCGCTGATCAGGGCGTCAAAGACGTCACACACGGCGACAATGCGCGCACACAACGGGATCTCTTCACCAGCCAGACCATGCGGATAACCACTGCCGTCCCACTTCTCATGATGAAACCGGGTGGTTTCCCAGGCCATGGTCATTAATTCCGAGGGATGATCGCCAATAATCTGGCTGCCGATCACCGGATGGCGGTTAATCTCCTGGCGTTCCTCCGCTGTCAGGGGACCAGCTTTCAGCAACACGCTGTCGCGAATGCCTATTTTTCCGACATCGTGCATGGTACTGGCATAAAACAGCATCCTCACGTATTCGCTGCTCTGCCCTGAAAGCTGAGCCAGCAAACTGGAGAAATGGCTCATCCGCTCGACATGAGCGCCGGTTTCGTTATCACGAAATTCACCGGCAACACCAAGGCGCCGGACAATCTCCAGCTGGGTCTGACGAATCTCTTCCGTCCGCAACTGGACCTCTTTTTCCAGGGTCTCAGCCCGCACCACCTGGCGCGTATAGTACAACCGGGTTTCCAGACAATTGCGAATGCGCAACAAGACTTCCCAGGATTGAAAGGGCTTGGTGAGAAAGTCTTTAGCGCCCCCTTTCAACGCTTGCTGGCGGGTTTCCATGTCGGTCTGGGCGGTCAAGACAATCACCGGCACATAATCTTCTCCCACCTCGTTCTTGAGCAATTCCAGCACGTCAAATCCAGATAGCCATGGCATACGGATATCAAGCAAAACCAGATCAAACTGGTGTTGACGATAAAGATCGAGGACCTGCCGCGGATCTGTCGTCGTAACGACGTGCTGATAATCTTCCTCTTCAAGAATCGCCTCGAGCAGGGCAATGTTGGCGATATTGTCATCAACAATAAGAATCTTCGCTTCGGTGATGGACGGCAACGGCATTAGCGACCCTTTTCCAGCAAATCTTCCAACAGGAATTGTAATTGTTCAAAGTCAACCGGCTTGGAGAGAAAACCGTCAAAACCAAGCTTCCCCGCGCGGCGCAATGTTTCTTTCATGGCATCAGCACTGACGGCAATGATGGGGATATGGGCGGTTTCCGGTTGCCGACGTAAGCGTTCAAAGACCTCAAAACCATCGATTCCAGGCAAATTGAGGTCAAGCAGAATCACAGCCGGTAAAACGAGCCGGGCCTGCTCAAGGCCGGTTTCGCCATCCGGACAACACAGCAGATCCGCCCCCTCCCATTCATCAAAAAAGCTCGTCATGAGGCTCAGGTTACCCGGATTGTCTTCGACATACAAGACCAGGGGTTTACTCGCATCAAGCGGTGGCTGCGTTGTCATCGTACCCCCCTGAGTGTACCGCTCTTTTCTTTCGGCATGAGGCTCTGCCAGCGGCAGCGTAAACCAGAACGTGCTGCCTTCACCGAGTCGACTCTCAAAACCGATGGCACCTCCCATGGCTTCGACCAGCTGTTTGGTAATGGTCATTCCGATACCGGTCCCTTCGACACTATCGGCATTCGTCGACAAACGGGCAAAGGGTACAAACAGCTCTTTCTGCTTTTCTTCAGCAATACCGAGACCATTATCGGCGACACGGAAACACAAAAAACCTGGAGGCTCATTCAACAGAACATCAATCGTCACGTCACCACCGGGGCGATTGTACTTGGCCGCATTGGACAACAGATTGACCAGAACCTGTTTGATCCGCGTATAATCGGCCATCACACTGGGAAAATCGTGGTCACAGCAACGGCTGTGGAAGGTCACTTGATGGGCCTCACCAAGGCTGTGCAACAAGGGCAGGCATTCTTCGACAATCCGGCACGGATCGACCGCCTCAATGGACAAGGACAATTTGCCCGCTTCAATGCGGGAAAGGTCCAGCACTTCGTTGATCAAATCAAGCAGGTGTTTTCCGGCCCGGTCAATCTGCGACACCATGGAGCGATGTTTATCGCCTAGAGGGTTTTTGCGGCTCGACAGCATCAGCTCTGCGAAACCATTGATGGCATTCAACGGCGTTCTGAGTTCGTGGCTCATGCGCGACAAAAAGTCCGATTTGGCGCGATTGGCCTCTTCTGCCAACTTACGGGCTTTTTTCAATTCGGTAATGTTTTCCTTCAAGGCAACGAAATGGGTAATTTCTCCCTGATCATTCTTGATCGGCGAAACGAGAACATTTTCATCGTACAGGTCACCATTTTTTTTGCAGTTGATGAATTCACCCTGCCAGACCCGGCCATCGAGAACCGTCTGCCACATCTCGGCGTAAACTTGTTTAGGTGTTTTTCCGGCATTAAGAATCCGCGGGTTTTTACCAACCACTTCGTCAAACCGGTAGCCGGTTGCCTGTTCAAAGTAGGGATTAACATATTCAATATGGCCATGGACATCGGTAATGACGATACTGCTTGGATTTTGGGCCACCACCATGCTCAGGATGCGGTTTTCCTCTTCCGCTTTTTTACGTTGGGTAATCAGGCGGGAACAGAGAATGTATTGCTCCTGGCCGTTTTCATCTTCAAAGCGTTCAATAAATGATTCCAGGACCTGAACCTGACCGGCATGATCGTAGACCCGATATTCCACGGGTGTGGTGGTACCAAACTGCTGATGAAGGGTCGGCAGATCAACCTGACGCAGGTCATCCTGTACCACAAATTCGCGAATGTCATGCCCGATCATCTCGGCGACGGGCCGCCCAAACAGTTTTTCCGCTGCCGGGCTGGTATAGGCCACAATGCCGTCAGCATCAACGATGGTAATGATATCCGTGACGTTTTCGATCAAACGACGGAAATGCCGTTCGCGAGAAGCGAGGATCTTCTGCGCTTTTTTGAGCTCGTGGGTGCGTTCTTCAACCCGCAACTCCAGATGGTCTTTGGCCGCCAACAACTGTTGTTGAGCCCGTTTGCGCTCCGTCACATCCAGAGAATATTCAATGATCTGCACCAACTCACCGTCGCCATTGAAGATGGGATAACCGTGAACTTCTACATAGACCGTTTCATCCTGGGCATTTTGGTGAACGTATTCAATGATGACCGCCTGCTGTTCAGCTTTAATTCGTTCCAACGTACAGGGATGATCTTTTTCGGAGCAGCCGTCTTTAAGGCAATGGGTCCGAGCATAACAGGTGGGATGGTCCCAGTTGCGACATTGCCTGCGCGCCGCGGAATTTGCCATCACCACGGTTGAATCAGAGGTATTGATAACCAGAAAAGGGTGATCCAGAGATTCAAGGGTTGTGGTAAGAAACCGTGCCTGTTCAGAAAGCTGCTGTTCGGTTTTACGTCGTTCCGTCACCTCCTGCTGCAATTGACGGGTACGGGACTGAACAATCGTCTCAAGGTTTTCATTGATTTCAGACAACTGCTGTTGATAACGCTGGCGCTCAAGAAAAATCCTCCGACTGCGATAGAGGATGACACTGCCCATTGTTATCAGTGCAGACAGAGACGCCACAATGGACAGTAACTCGACACGCCGATAGGTTTCACTGAATTGCAGATTGTAATCCTGCAGCCGCTGTGCTTCTTTCTGGCTGGTGAAATGGAGGCGGTTGGCATTCTCAACAATCCGCGTAAAAAAAGGACGGATCCCCTTGTATTGGAAGCTGACCCGGCGGATTGTGTCGGCCGTCATCATCGGATCACGAAATTCCATAATGACGACACGGTGTTCGGCAAGCTGACGAAATTTCTGGACCATTTCAGTGAGTTCCGCCATTTTTGCCCGCAGTTCCAGGGCTTCGATATTGATCCTTCCCGGTGCATAGTTGACATAGTGCAACTGACGGCGAACACTCTCTTCACCACTATAGTTCACCGGATATGTTTCATCCGCCGTGCCCCCCACTTCAATGACATGGAGAAACGACAGAATCTGCTCCTGAAGAGATTTCAATCGGGTCGTCACCTGGACAATCTCGGTCTGCGAGTTGGCATGGGTCAGATCCTGCAAACCCGTGTTGATCGCCAGCAGTTTGTTTTGCAACAGGTGGGAGATTTCGACTTTGGTCTGTTCGTTGACGACCAGTTCGTTGAGATAACTCTGACGTGCTTCGAGATAGCGATGACCAAAATGGAGACCGACGACAGTGACAATGCTCAAAATAAGCAGCAACAGAATCTGGCCGCAGACATTTTCAAAAAAACGCTTCATGATCAATCGACAAATCCGTAACGACGAAAGATGTCTCGACCTCGTTCAGAATGGGCCAACTCAAGAAATAGGCGCGCCAATTCCGGTTGGCGTGAATAGCTTAACAGCCCCATCTGCAAAGGGTGTCTGCCCGCAATCTCTTCAGGTAAGGCCAACACTTCCATGACATATTTATTTTCCGGTAACGAAGCGACCGCCTTCCAGTTCATCACCAAATCCGCATCCTGATGCCGAATAGCCTGAGCCAACCCTTTAGAATCCGTCGCCATATAGAGAACATTCTCAACCACGCGGTCATAGAGTCCGGCCGTTAAAAGAATATTCTTGGTTTCCCGGCCAATTGCTCCGGAAAACTCATTGCCAAGCACAACGTTGTAGCCGGGATCGGCAAGTTCATCCAGTGATGCTTCGATATGAAGGGGATTACCCCGTTGAACAAACAGTGCCGCCTGATTGTAACCGACTTCAACCACATCGCTGACCAGCCCTTCGTCCTGCAAGGAACGAATAAAGGAGCTGTCCCCAGGGAAGAAAAGATCACCCACCTGATTGATCCGGACAGATTTAGCAATATGGCCGCTGCCACCATAGGTAACTTTGATTTCACACTCGTGTTGCCGCTCCATGATCTCCACCAGCTCCAGCAGCGGCTTAACCATGGTCATGCCACTGTAGACCAGCAGTTCCTTTTTATGTGGGCTGCCCATATCCGGATGTTCACGCGGATCGCAGCCGCCCAAAATCACCATGGCCACAACAGCACACAGGATGATCAGTATTCGGTCTTTCATTCACTCATCTCCCACAGTTCGGTCTTTTAGACCAACGCTAGACGCATCAGCATCAACGCCCATAAGTATCACAGCTGGCCGCAAGATTAAAATTATAAAGCCTCAATGACGACAGCATTGATACAAAACGTCTGGCACTGTTTTTTCCAAACGGTGCTATACTCGGCCTATTTGATTGTCCCATCAGGAGAGCTGACATGTCGCAAAACGTTGCCCCATTTGAAATGACCCTGACCATTCTCCCCGAGGATATCGACCTCATGGGTCACGTCAACAACATCGTCTATCTGCGCTGGGTTCAAGATGCGGCGACGGCCCATTGGAATCATGCCGCGACCGACGAGGAAAAAAACAGTTTGCTGTGGATGGTCACCCGCCATGAGATTGATTATCTGCGACAAGTGTTTGCCGGAGATGAGCTGATCGCCCGCACCTGGGTCGGCAAGGCGCAGCGGCGGCGCTTTGAACGCCATACGGAAATTCGTCGCAAACAGGATGACAAAATCGTTGCTCAAGCCCTGACCTGGTGGTGCCCGGTGGATCATGCGACGAAAAAACCCACCACGGTTGACGAAACGGTTCGCGCCCGCTTTACTGCGGATCTGAATTAAATAAAGTCCAACGACAAACAGCGCCTTCTCCTGCGGAAAAGGCGCTGTTAATGACAACAAAAACGGCTGCTACCGTTTATTCGGAAAAACTGATCGCCCCCTGAGGACAGGCCGGGATACAGATGCCATCATAATCACACAGGTTGTCGTCAACGACAGCCACACCGTCTTGAATGGAAATGGCATTCTGCGGGCAGACGGTGACACACTCGCCGGAAGCGATACATTTTTGTGGATCAATCACAATTTGCATGGTTTTTCTGTTCCTTTCACGACCAAAACATGAGACGAAATATCAGCAAGCACTCTACCCTATTTCCCGCTTAAGAACAACGCACTTCGTGATCTCAAAGCGGCTGCGGCAGGAACCATTATGACTTCATCACAACCGATTGATTTGGCGCAATTACTTGACGATCACCTGAAAGACCTCAACCTGCCCCTACAGATCCCTCCGCCAGTGCTTGATGTGACCAATGGTGAAGTGATCCACTTTGATGCCGAAGACGGCTGTCTGGAAATTCGCTTTCCAGTTCAGAATCAACACCTCAATCCCTACGGCTCGGTTCAGGGTGGCATGATCGCCACCGCCGTTGACAACACCATCGGCCCGTTGAGCATGCTGGTGGCACCACCCAACTACACCCGCCATCTGGCCTTGAAATACCGACGACCGATTGTACCGAGCATGGAGTTTTTCATCATCCGCGCCCAGCTGATGGAGCGCGTGGAGAGGCAGCTAACGTTTGAAGCGCGGGTGTTTGATCCGCAACAGCGGGAACTGGTGCGGGCAACGGCCCAACACTGGATCGTTGATCTCGACAGGTTGAAATAATTTTCGCACGCTTCAAACCACCGGGCAGAACCGGTGATGGGCACCACGCTCATCCACCCAGGCGCTAATCAGGTCTGGTTCCGTAATATCAAAATAGCTATTGGCCATGTGCGCGTCTGGCAAATCATGGCCCAGTTCGCTGACATCCATTTGTTCCAGGACAAGGGCACCGGCTGCCTCGGGACGTTGTTTAAACGATTCCGCCACCACGTAAACCGGGCACTGATCGCGCTGTGCCGCCAAGGCAAGCAGGCGTGTACCCACCTTGTTGACCACGGCACCATCGCTGAGCAGGCTGTCCGCACCAACCATTACCAGATCCGCCTGCGCGGTATAAACACCGGCCTGGGCATCGGTGATCAGGGTACAGGGCAGGCGCCAATCGCTCAGTTGGCGCACCACCGTCACCCCCTCGTACAGCGGACGCGATTCACAGACCACAATGTGGCAGTCCGTTCCACGCAGGGCAGCAAACAAACGCATCAGAGTTGAGCTGCAACTGTGGGTTAACACGGTTTGTCCCGGCGAAATCAGTTGTCGTGCATGGTTCGCACAGTCTTCAACAGCCTGCCGCGACAGAGCAACCAGCTGTGTGGCTGCCGCTGCCAGTTGCGTCGGAGCCTCTACACACTCATCCAGATCGTCAAGCTGGTTCTGCCAGCGCAGCAGCAAATGGGCAACCACGCTCATACTTGGCCGCGCCGTACACAATTGGCCGACCTGATCCAACAACATCTGACGCGTAGTGTCATCAAAGGCGGCCATGTCTGCGGTGAATTGCGCCAGCCACGTCAAAGCCCGACGGGCCAGTTCACTGGCGCCATGCTGGCGATCCTCCTTGAAGCGTTGCAGAAACTTCGCAAACGGTTCACAGCTCATCGCCACCCCCGACGCAACGTTGATAGGCTTCGATCAGCAGCGGCACTGTTTCAAGACTGCACATCTTTTCCGGTTCCAGCCACTGATAATGGTCGTGTTCCCAATCAATCCGGATTTCCGCCGTCTCATCACGCAGCTCGAACAAAAACGGATGCACACGCCAGCAACGGTTCAGATCATTATCCTGAACCGCCAACACTATCGCCTCAACATCCAAGGCAACCTGATCGGTGCGCAAACCGGTTTCTTCGCGGATCTCCGTCAATGCCTGTTGCAGGGCGGTCTCCTGCTCCAGATAACCACTGACACCAGCCCAACAGCCACGATAACTGCCGACCTTCTGGCTGCGTTGCAATAAAAGGATCTTGCCGTGACTGCGGATAAAAGCGGTCACCACATCAACCGTATCCATCATGCCCTCCTTATGGTGGGTGTTCGTCCCTATCATAGCGCAGTCACATGCTATTGGCGACTCGGCGGCGAATTATCTCCTTTAAGCTTTAAAGTGTTATATCGCTCACAACGGCAGGGTGGACGCTGTCCCACCCGCTTGATTGGTGCCACACCAGAGCTAGAGAAAGACGAAAGAATGTCAGCAACGTTTTACGCCAGAGATGATGAGCTGTTTGATTCGTCGAGCTGACAGGCGGTTGAAAACCGTCTGTGGAGCCCATGGATGGGCGACCAGCATCTCTGGTCGGAAATCGCATTTTCGACTTGCGTTATGGGGAAACACAGGATGTGTTTATCCAATATTCTCTTCGTTGAGGCAAGCCGAATCCGTAACACAGATCGGGAACAGACTCATTGCAGGTCGATGATAAGTGGAGCCGGTTTTTGCATCCATTTGAGCGGCCAGTCAAAAGGATGTCGGCAGCCGGGACGAACCCGGCGACCTCGACTTTGATCTTGAGGGTTAAATCGGGAGACACGCATCAAATCACAATGTCATATTCCTTGATCTTCCGATAAATGGTATTGCGACTGATCCCCAGCAGAGAAGAGGCGTGAACAATATTTCCACGTGCCATCTCCAGGGCACGAACCACCATCTCCATCTCCACCTCCTTCAGAGGCCGTACGCCATCCTGCCTATCACGGTCGGTAACCAGTTCGACGGGATCAAGATCCAGCATCTCCGCCGTCAGCTTACCGCCCTCTTCCACCATATTCATGGCCCGTTCAATGACATTTTCCAGCTCACGAATATTTCCCGGCCAGTCATAGCTCTGGCAGGCACGGACAAACAAACTGCTGATGGCAATTGGGCCTTTTCCGAAACGTTCACTGAGTTTTGTCACCATGAACTCGGTCAGGGCGGGCAGATCATCCATCCGTTCCCGCAATGGGGGAATCGTGATCGGCAGAACATTGAGTCGATAATACAAATCTTTACGGAAGGTTCCGTCTTGAACCGCCTGCTTCAGATTCTGGTGCGTGGCGGCAATAATACGCACATCGATCGCCACCTCTTCACTGGAGCCAACGCGGCAAATGCGCCGTTCCTGCAACATGCGCAACAGTTTCACCTGCATCTGTAACGGCATGTCCCCGATTTCATCAAGAAACAGCGTGCCGCCATTGGCCATCTCCACCTTTCCGGGCTGACCGCCTTTTTTGGCACCGGTGAACGAGCCCTCTTCATACCCGAACAGTTCGCTTTCCAGCAACGTTTCGGTGATAGCGGCACAATTCACAGCCACGAACGGCTGATCATGACGGGCACTGGCATTGTGAATTCCCTGAGCAATCAGTTCTTTTCCCGTACCGCTTTCGCCCTGAATCAGGACCGTCGATAGACTGCGCGAGGCCATCTCCGCCATGCTGCGGGTTTTCTTCATGACCGCGCTGTTGCCGATCATTTCGTCAAAACAATAATGTGCCGTCTGGGTCACGGCCGCAAGGCGCTGTCGTTTGTTGGTCGAGCGTGGACGTAACACCGATACCGCGCCGATCATGTGTCCAAAATCGTCACGCAACAATGTCGCTGAGCAATAAAAGGTGCGTTGACCACCATCCAGCACAACTTCCTTGTTTTCGTAGGCGATTCCGGTGCGTAGCAGGTCAAGGACCGGTGCTCTGTCACCAAACATCTGACTGATATGAAGACCAATGGCATCACGGGCGCTAACACCGAGGATACGGGCTCCAACGTGATTGATTTTGGTGATTTCGCCCTCGGGGTCAACAATAACCAGTCCTTCCGACATGGATTGGATAATCGTATCGGAGTACTTGTAGGACGCGTAAAGCTTGGTGTTAACCCGATGGAGCTGCAGCTGATTTTCGATGGCATTGGCTCCGGCGACAACCATGCCGAGGGTTAAGTCATTGGCGTAACGATGATCGCCGCTGAGATTGAGAACCGCCAGCAATTCCCCATCCGGCGAAAAGATCGGCGCGGCGCTGCAGGTCAGCGTATGATTGTCCTCAAAAAAATGCTCGGCAGCATGAATCTTCAGTGGTTTCTTTTCAACCAGGCAGGTGCCAATCGCATTGGTGCCGCGCAACGACTCGTTCCAGTTGGCACCGGGATACAGTTGCGACAATGTTGACGGGCATGGTGCCTTGCGCTCGCCAAGCACCTTGAGCAGATAACCATGATTGTCCGATAACACCACCTGAAACCCTGAATCATTGACGAAATTGTAGATATTCTCCATGGTCGGCGTGGCCACAGCCACCAGATCCTGATGCGCTTCAATGCGCTTTTGCAGCTCCCGTGCGCCGATATCCACACGCACGTGTCGGGCAGGATCGACCTTGAGTTGCAGACAGCGTCGCCAGGAATTGGCCGCCACCTGGCTCAGGTGCCCGGTCTGCAACTCCATATTAAATCGCTCCCTGGGCGTCATTTGCTCCTTTTCTACGATCCCTTTCACGCTCATGACCATTGTCCTTTCTGCTCCATCGTGGACGTCATTGCTTCACTTGGAAGAAATGTATAACTCCCTTATTCTCCAACCTTTTTCCGTATAGAAACTGGCTTTTTTTCACCATAGCCCGTATACACTTTGCCGGGTAAAAAAATTTACTGAAAAGACAAAAAAATCCCCGCACAATGGCGGGGATTTTTTTTGTGATAAAGAGGGACAACCAAAACAAGAATCGGCAGACAGTTTTTACCAATAATAGCCAATATTGACATTGAGGCGCGTGGTGCGCTCATCATTGTTGGCCACGGTTTCATCCACCATGTTGCCGCCACTGAAAATCATGTTTTCTGCGGAAATCAGATCAACATAAGTGTACACCGGGCCGCAGGCAAACAGAGCTCCAACCACATTCTGCCAGCTGGTCGGCTGATCACTGGCATCCGGTTTGATCAGCGTATTGTCGGAGTAGAGCGTGATACTGTCGAGCCATTTCAGGTTGTCGGTCGCAATGGTGTAAGCGACATTGGCGATATAGATATCAGCCTGCGCCGGAGCGCCCCAGGAATAGGTAAACGCGCCCATGGTGATAATATCGTCATCCATACCCACGGGGTTTTCCGGGTCATACGCATAAGAGGCATACTCCAGCTGGACATTCACTGGCCCGTAGTTGCCGTTGAGATGAACACCGGCCGCCCAATGATCACCGGTATCGTCGGTGTTGGTGTTGTAAAGCTGGCCCCACTGTCCTGAAACACCGATTTCGGTGCTGCCTATATCATCATGATCAAAAGCATAGGTCAGCCGGGCATTAAACTGGTTGGTCTCCTCATTGCCATCGGCCTGAGCCCCGGCGTAGCCTCCAGTCGCACTGCTGTTGACATCGATGGAGTAGCGGTCTGCACTGGAGGCACTGGCCAATTCGTCATTTTTATAAAACGCCAGCGCCAGGCCCCAGGGTCCGTTATGATACAACGCCTTGACACCCATATCGTAATCATCCTCCAGCCCGACATAATAGGCGCCGCTGAACCAGAAGTTATGTGACGCATAGGGTTGCAGACCAAAAGGCACCTGATGAATACCAGCCTGCACCTGCCACTGGTCGCTGACATTGTAACCGACATAACCGTGATGCACGCAGTTCATGTACGAATAAAAGCGATATTGGGCCGACAGCACCCAATCATTGATACTGCCGTTGGCATCAATGCGAAACAGGTCAAAACCGGCATCACCGTATTTGTCATCCTGGGTATCGCTCCAGTCTTTGTAACCATAATTCACCCGCATGGCGCCACCGAAATGGATCGGTTGTTTTTCGGTAAAGACTTCTTCCACCACTTCTTTGACGGCGGTTTTCCTCTCTTCACTGGCTACTACCGTCGTCTCAGATGGTGTGGTCTGCTGCGCCGTCAACAAGGTTTCCAGTTGTTGCAGCCGTTGTTCCATGGTGGCCATCTGTTGCACCTGGCTGCGTAGTTGTCGCACCTCCAGCAGCAGGGCATCGTAATCGGCCTGATCAACGGCCAAGACAGGACTCGACCATGTGAGCAGAAGAAGAACGCCAGATATTTTAATCATCACTTTTCCCCACCGAGTTTTATGGTGGATTGCATTAGATTTCATGGTCTCTCCTAATCGTCATCCGTGTTGGCCAGTTCAATGGCGACATTCATACGGTGGTCCTCTTCAACCCGTTTCAGGCGTTTTTTCACGGCATTCTCGACAAACAGCTCCTGAGAAAATCCGATATACAACGCATAGATAATCAACAGCAGAATCACGGCAAACGGCAGGCCGGTACTTACTGCGGCGGTCTGCAATGTCACCAGCCCACCACCGATCAGCAACACGGCAGCGACCACTCCTTCCATCACCGCCCAGAACACCCGCTGAGGTATCGGTGAATCAAGTTTTCCGCCGGAGGTCAGATGGTCCACTACCAGCGAACCGGAATCCGATGAGGTGATGAAGAATATTGTCACCAGAACGATACCGACAAAGGACAACACAGGGGTCATGGGGAAGTGCTGAAACATGACAAACATGGCCGTTGCCACATCGTCTTTCACAGCTCCCATAAGATCGGCGATTCCGGCACTCTGCAGTTCAATGGCGGCGCCACCGAACACCGACATCCACACAAACGACAGCAAGGTTGGGATCAGCATCACACCAAGGACAAACTCGCGTACGGTACGTCCTTTTGAAATCCGGGCGATAAACATACCGACAAATGGGGACCACGAGATCCACCACGCCCAGTAAAAGACTGTCCACGACCCCTGCCAATTGCTTTGGCGAAAAGTCTCTGTCCACAAACTGAGTTCAGGAAGTTCACGCAAGTAAAAACCCAGGTTCTGGGTAAATCCGCTGAGGATAAACACTGTCGGTCCGGCGATGAGGACAAACAACATCAACAAAGCTGCCAGCCCCATATTCCATTCGCTGAGTCGTTTCACCCCGCCATCAAGACCAGATACCACAGACAAGGTGGCAAGACTGGTAATGACAGCAATGAGAATTACTTGAGTGGTGACACTGACGTTGATACCGAACAGAAAGTTCAACCCGGCATTGACCTGTTTGACACCAAGGCCCAGAGAGGTCGCCAACCCCATGAGGGTGGCGAGAACAGAGAGCGTATCGATCAAATTGCCCCAGAAGCCGTGGATACGGTTGCCGAGGATGGGATAAAAGATGGAGCGGATGGTCAGAGGCAGCCCACGGTTGTAGGCAAAGAACGCCAGCCCCAGTCCGACGATGGTGTAAATCGCCCACGGATGCAGCCCCCAATGGAAATAGGTAATGCCCATGGCGGCCTGAGCGGCTTCCGGTGTCCCGCCTTCAACACCTGAAAACATGGGAGACGGAGAACCAAAATGATACATAGGCTCGCCGACGCTCCAAAACATCAGTCCTATCCCCATGCCGGCACTGAGCAGCATGGCGAACCAGGCACCGGTGGTAAATTCCGGCTTGGCTTTGTTGCCACCGATTCTAATATGCCCGAACGGACCAAAAGCAAAAAACAACGCAGCAAGAATAAAAATGTTTGCAGCCAACACCAGAAACCAGCCAAAGGTGGTGGTGATATACGCCATGGTCGCGCTAAACAACTGGGCCGCCTGCTCACGGAACATGATGGTAAGCAGTATGAATGCCACCAATACTGCCGTAGACATAAAGGTCACTTGTGGATGAAGGTCAAAGCCAAAACCAACCCAATTATCTTCGCCGGGTTCCTTGCGCTCGGCATCATCGTAGATGGATGCCGTTGGTCGAATCTGCAAACCAGTAAAGCGCTCTCTTTCAGCGACGGCCTTACGGCGCGCCTCCTGTTCGGCTTTTTTCAGTTTTTCAGCGAGTTGCTGTTTTTCGTGCGCCTCTTGCTCATTGACATAATGGCTCATGGCTTTCTCCCTGAAGCTCATTTCGGCATTTTCGGCCAGAAAGGCTTTCTCGTTCAAAAGATTCCCGGCCAAAACGACCTGCACGAGGAAGACGAGGCACGACTTCCGTACAATCAAAATAAAGATCAGTGACGACCAGGTACGATTGTGTTGTTCGTTGTTCACACCTTGCACGCAGAAGGGCAAAGGCGGTTCGACAGACAGTCTGGACAGGAGTCCATACCGAAAAGAGACGGCTTAAACAAACCGATTGAGAACAGACAGGGACATCGTGTTTGACTGCTCCAAGCGTGGTTTCATAAAGAAACTGTCACAGATGGACAGGCTGAAACACACCTCTGGGAGTAAACAAACATATTGAGCGTTTATTGTCAAATATGGGTCCAGGCTAATCTCACGACACGATTAATGGTGAGCTGAAAGCTTCGGCGCCTATGAGACTCTGTTCGCCAACATGCTTTCAGGATGGCGTGCCATGAAACCTTCGAGTTGCTCAATACTGTCAAGGCCCCATTCGCGCACGAGGTACTGATAGGTTTTTTCCAACAGGTTGGTTCCCTGCTGTTGCAAACGCATGACGTCGCGCCACAGAAAGGTGAGGGTCTGTAACGAGTAACTTTCCAGTTCAGAGCGCAGCTTTATTTCAAAGGAATAGACAGGTGTGGCGGTGTTGACAAACGGGGCTTGGCCATAGGTGAGAAAATGGGGATAGCGTTGCAGACAGTCTTTTTCCCAGTCGCAATGCGCGGCGACCAGTGCATCGACCAGCCCGGTATCCTGGTGACAAGGCAACATGTGTTCGAGATGGGCGTATTTTACCGTCATCAAATTGATTCCGGCACGGTGGGCGACATCGAGATCTTCGAGATAACTGGCCAATGTACGCAACGACCAGCAGAGGAAACGCGCCCGGCGATGAAGGCAAAAGCTCTCCGGATCCTCCCGACAGAGGCGCTGGTGGCGGGCGGGCATGGTCAAGAACATCTCCAGTTCCCGCTTGACGATGCGTTCGATCAGTTGTGAGGGCTGTGTTTTCATCGGGTAGACCTCCCGGCGGCTGGTGTCACCGCCTCGAAACCGGCAGTTATCTGTCACTCTAGCCGGCAACAGCTCGCAGCTCTTCAACATGCTTCACGATATGTTGACGTCTCTCCCCATCATTGACGTCATCGTACAAATCCAACGCCGCCAGATACCATTGCAGGGCGGCATCCGTATCCCCCTGAATGGCGGTAATGTGTGCGACGTTACTATGTAAATCGGCAAGTTTTCCGCGATGGTTTAATAATGAAAATAACTTCAGGGCATCGTGATAGTTTTTCAGGCCATGCAGATAGTCCTGCTTATCGCGATAAACGGTGCCGATATTTTCGAACTGTTCGGCAATATGGTACACATCATCGAGAATTTCGAATAATTCACGCGCCCGCTGGTAGTGAGCCAGTGCGGCATCATGCTGACCGCTACGCCGATAGATCAGCCCCATATTGTTGAGGACCCGCGCCTGAGCGGCGAGATTTTGCTCCGCAGCAAAACCATCGTAAAGCGTCCGATAGACATCAAGGCATTCTTCGATCTGGTTTAACTCAAAGTGCAAGCTGGCAACAATGGTCATCTGCCGAACATAGGCATCTTCACTGACCTGTCGACATAAACGTGCCGACTCGATAAAGCACGTCAGCGCGCGTGGATAATCGTGAACCTCCAGCAACCGTTCACCTTGGGCAACCACGGCATTGACGATTTCCATAATCGGTTGAGACATCCCAGACCTCCTCGGCAGCGTTCGCCGTCACGTTTTGGCACACCTTGCATTGAGATGAGACACTTCGGCACCATTGTTTCCCGAAGTCAGAAGGGCTTTGCGAGTCGAAACCTGTTGCGGTCAACATCAAGGCAGAGTTAAAACATCTGTAATTACAGAATGTTAAAAACAACTGTCCTCTTTTGGAACACCCTTTCATCCCATTTACCTACTTCTCAAAAAGAGCAAATTGCATACCAGCCCTTTTTTGACGACAAAACGCAACAAGGCCACTGCCGGAGCAGTGGCCTTGTTGCGTTTTCAGGGATCTCTTTAAACGGTTAAGACGTCCGTTATTTTTTCAACAAAGCACCAATCTGCTCTGGTTTAAGCAATTTTCCCTGGCTGACCAGCTGTCCATTGATCACCAGCCCCGGTGTCGTCATACAACCAAAGGTCACAATCTGGTTCAGATCGGTCACTTTTTCCAAAGTATATTCCAGCCCCAGTCCACCAGCAGCTTCTTCAGCATTTTTTGCCAGCTCAGTACATTTTTTACACCCGGTTCCCAAAATCTGCATCGTTACCATCGTGATCTCCTTTATTTCGCTAAATTCAAGCCATCGCCCCGTACAACAACCCACTGAGGGTCGCCATCACAATCACCAGACAGACAAAGACGACGGTTTTTTTCGTTCCCATGACACTGCGAATCACCAGCATATTCGGCAAAGAGAGTGCCGGACCAGCCAGCAATAAGGCCAGCGCTGGCCCTTTACCCATTCCTGCACCGATCAACCCTTGCAATATCGGCACTTCCGTCAAAGTGGCAAAATACATAAACGCACCTAACACTGAAGCCATGACATTGGCCATAATTCCATTCCCCCCCACCAAGGAAGCGATCCAGCTTGAAGGAATTAATCCTTCATGGTCGGGGCGCCCCAGCAGGGCTCCGGCAATCAGTACACCGTAAAATAGCAGAGGCAAAATTTTCTTGGCAAAGTCCCATGACATATCAAACCAGTCCTGCAACTCTTCGTTGTCGGTGCGGGTGTTAAGGATCAGACTCAAACCGATCAGGCCAACGACAAATGCCACTACAGGCTGCTCCGGCATCATAATGGACAAGAACGCCACCGGAATCGCAACACCGAGAATAGCGCTGAACTTGACACGGAACCACCACACCAGACATTGACCAAGCAACAGAGCAAATCCGCCGACAATCAGCCATTTATCCATCCAGATCGCCGCCCACAGACCTTCCATCTGCTGCGGCTTGCCCCAGTTCGCAAACACCAGGATACCGACCATGCTGGCAAAGTAGACACCAACCTGCCAAAGGGGTCGTGCCACCTCCGGTTCCGGCATGGCTGCTGCGGCCGCAACCTTTTCCATCTCTTCGCGACGGAAGAACAGGTGCATCAGCAGGCCAATGACCAGGCTGAATGTAACAGCCCCGACAGCGCGGGCAATGCCCATCTCCGGTCCGAGCACAGATGCGGTCAAAACAATGGCCAGTATATTGATCGCCGGTCCCGAGTAAAGAAAGGCGCTGGCCGGTCCAAGTCCGGCTCCCATGCGATAAATACCGGCGAACAGGGGCAAAATAGTACAGGAGCAAACCGCCAATACCGTTCCAGAAACCGAAGCGACACCGTAGGCGAGAATCTTATTCGCCTTCGGGCCAAGGTATTTCATCACCGAAGCCTGACTGACAAATACACCCACCGCACCGGCGATCAGGAACGCCGGCATCAGGCACAACAATACATGTTCCTGGGCGTACCATCGCGCCAGATACAACGCTTCCCACAGCGGGCTGCTCGGCCACAGCGAGGCACTAATCGCCTCAACGGGCAGATAGTAACAGGCTAAAAAGACACCGATGATCAACCCTACGGATTTCCATTCACGATTCCACTGCATGACTTGACTCTTCTCTTTGGGGGGTTAATCGCGGCCACTGCCAAGAACGTGCAGATAGCGCGTATGTTGCTCTTCAATCACGGCTTCGACGCAATCAAAAAAGTTCATCACACAGGGGACAGCCAAAGAGTAAAAAACCTGATTGCCCCGCTTTTCATCGCGAATAATGCCGACCTGTTTAAGTTGTGACAAATGCTTGGACATGGTTGAGACATCAACACCAACCATCGAGGTTAACTCGCTGACACTGTGTTCCTGTTGTTCAAGCTGATCGACAATAAACAGCCGGGTTGGATGGGCCAGTGCCTTTAAAATTCGTGCCCGAGCTTCAAAACGTTCTTTTTTGATCTGTTCCATTAGTGTTGTCCTTTCACTGTTTGGCTATTTGGCATTTTAGCCAAATAGCCAAACACGTCAAGAGAAAAATCATTCACTCAACGCAACAAAATGTTCAAACAAATCAAAAAATAATCCCGTGAGAAACAAGAAATGAAAGAAACTCAACAAGTCACACAATGATCGCTCGAACAATCACTCCTTGTGTTCGAGCGTTAAATTTTCATTCTTGAAAATGGCTGACGGATATCCTGCTGTTTCTATAGGTCAGTTTGCCAAAACGAAATCCATTGAAACAAAACAGATCGAGTTAAAAAAGGGAAAACCACCCTGTCACGACTTCAAAATTGTCATATTCACACCAAAAACCACCCCTTCAGGCAAAAAATATTCTAATTTGACCAAATAATCGATCTCATGCACTCTCTAATGATTGTTATAATTATATTAATATATGCAGGAGGGGTCCCATGTTTAAAAATCTAAGTCTCGCAAAAAAGCTCTCTGTCGGTTTCGGGGTGATTCTCGTCTTATTGATCATTGTCGGGGCAATATCGTACAACACACTCTATACATCTTCTCTCGGTTTTAAAAAATATCGCGCCATGGCCCGTGACACCAACCTGGCCGGGCGCGTTCAAGCGAATCTATTGATGGTTCGCATGAACGTCAAAGATTATATTATTACCGCCAGCGGAAAAGATTTTTCCGAGTATGAAGAATATTGGCAAAAGACTTCTGAATTCATGGCTGCGGCGCAAAAGGAGATTCAAGTACCTCAACGTGCCCAACTTATCGACCAAATTGACGAGGAACTGCAAAGCTACAACAAGACGTTTTTAAGCGTTGTCCAGCATATCCAGAATCGCAACAAGCTGGTGCACGGCATCATGGAGAAACAAAGGCCGACCATTGAACAAAATTTGACTGCGATCCTTACTTCCGCCAAGGAGGATAATGATATGATCGCAGCATATGGGGCGGCTCTCGCGTTACGCCACTTACTATTGGCAACATTCTACGCAGAAGAATACCTCGACACCAACGAGAAAAGCGCTGTTGAACGCGTTAAAACAGAGTTTTCTGAGATGGATTCAGTCCTCTCTCAACTTGACCACGACCTGCAAAACCCACACCGGCGACAGCTGCTTAGCGAAATTGTCCAGGGTAAAGCAAGCTACGAAGATGCATTTACCAAAGTGGTCACCATCATCGGCGAGCGCAATAAACTCATCCATGAAAAACTCGACGTGATCGGCCCCGAGATCGCTCACATGATCGAACAGGTAAAACTGGATATCAAAGGGGAGCAGGACACACTTGGCCCGCAATTGCAGCACGACAATCAGCAGGCGGTGACAATCATCATCACGCTGGTTCTTATCTCCGTCGGAGCAGGAATCACCGCCACGATTATCATTGTCCGCAATCTAACCAAACCGATTATTGCCGGCATCGGCCTCGCAAACAAAATCGCTCATGGCGATTTCAGTCAACGTCTGAGCATTGAACAACGCGATGAGATCGGCCAGATGACTCAAGCTCTAAATGATATGGCCGAAAGCCTGTCACAAAATGCGGTTGCTGCAGAGCAGATTGCTGAAGGCAATCTTGACGTCGAGGTCAAGCTGGCTTCCGCAGAGGATCAGCTGGGACTTGCGCTGCAAAAAATGGTCAACGGTCTTAACAACAGCCTGGGGCAGGTGCAAACGGCAAGTTCCCAAATCTCCTCGGCAGCGGACGAAATTGCCGATGCCAGCCAGGCCCTGTCTCAAGGTGCAACGGAGTCTGCCAGTTCTCTGGAAGAGATCTCCTCATCCTTGGACGAACTGGCCGCACAGACCAAGACAAATGCGGAGCATTCCGGACAGGCTAATATCCTGGCAGACAACGCAAAACTGGCGGCTGAAAAAGGCAATCGTCAGATGCAAAGCATGGTCACCGCCATGACGGAGATCAACGACTCAAGTCAGAATATCTCCAAAATCATCAAAACGATTGACGAGATCGCCTTTCAAACGAATCTGCTGGCTCTCAATGCGGCTGTTGAAGCCGCCCGTGCCGGCCAGCACGGAAAAGGTTTTGCCGTTGTTGCTGAAGAAGTCCGCAACCTCGCCGCACGCAGTGCCAAGGCAGCTCAGGAAACCGCAGAATTGATTGAAAGCTCTGTGGCCAAGACCAATAATGGCAGCGACATTGCGGAACAGACCGCTACGGCACTGGAGGAGATCGTTGGCGAGATCGGCAAAGTTTCCGAGCTTATCTCTGAAATCACCGTAGCCAGCAAAGAACAGGCTGAAGGCGTCAGCCAGATCAATATCGGCATCACCCAAATTGACCAGGTAACGCAGCAGAACACGGCCAGTGCCGAACAAAGTGCCGCAGCATCCGAGGAGCTCTCAGGACAGGCTAATCAGATGCAGGAGATGCTCAAGCAATTTCGCCTGCGCAAAACTGCTCAGCGGACCAGCCTCGCACCTTCGGCGCCTGCGGTACAGACTCCTCAGCTCAGCTCGGGCTGGGGAAGCGCGCAACACTGATCACCATCGGGGCTGTTCTTGTTCAGTTGAGAACAGCCCCATGGCTGTCTTCAAACAAGCCGACCACCTGGTTACGGCCACCGGATTTAGCATGATAGAGACAGCGGTCTGCTTCCCCCACCAAATCGACCACCTCAACGCCTGGCTCAGCTTTTCTACTACTGATACCGATACTGACCGTCAGCCGATCAAGCACCGGAGACATCTGATGCTCAATGGCCTGACTTTGCAGTCGGACCTGAATACGTTTAGCCACATGCAGGGCATCTCGCCCTTTTGTTTCCGGAAGAAGAATGGCGAACTCTTCGCCGCCGTAACGGGCGACCACATCGCCGGGACGCTTGCAACACTCACACAATGTTTTGGCGACGGATTTAAGACACTCGTCTCCGGCCAGATGGCCGTAATGGTCATTAAACGCCTTGAAATGGTCAATATCAACCATCAACACAGCGAACTCGTGTCCGTTGCGTAAACTCTTTTTCCACAGACAGTCCAGACTTTCGTCAAACCAACGCCGGTTGGCCAGACCGGTTAGGCCGTCAATGCGTGCCAGGCGTGTCAGCTCTTTGTTGGCATGTTCCAGTTTATTGGTCATTTGCCGCAACTCCTGATCGCGTGCCAACCGCCTGGAGATATCCCTGAACACCGTCACAATACCAACCGGCTTACGGTGTACAACCATCTTTGTTGATAGACATTCAGCGTGAAACACGTCGCCGTTGGCCTTTCGCAACACCTGTATATCCTCGTGGGCATGAGAAATGGAATCCAACTCATCCAACAGCCGACAGCAGGGATCTTCACCTCCGGCCTGCACATGAAACAGGTGATGGGCATTCTTGCCGACAACGCTCGCGCTGTCACAGCCCAGCAGAAGACAGGCGGCGTCGTTAATAAATGTGATCTTTCCGTACACATCCGTCGCATAAAGACTTTCGCCCATATTTTTCGAGATGATCCCGAGAAGTTCGGAGGTCCTGTGCCGCTCTTGACGAATCTTCATATGCCGATAGACTCCGATCATCAGTATCAGTAAACCGGCGGAAACCGCCGTGACACCGACGGCAAATTGCACGTGAAGGGTTTTGAGACGGGACTCCGTGACAGCCATAATCAGGTAGGCTGTGTGCCGTCCCTGAATATCCTCAAGCGATTCGAAAAACACCGCAGAGGGGGAACTGCCGACAGGATAAAGAATGAAATCTTCCCCGCGATGCAGACTGAGACGCCGCTCTTCGATCTGGCCGATAGCGGCACTCAGCTCCGGCGGGATCAGGGAAAGGCGGCTCGGTTTGCCATCCGGCCGTGAGGCCAACTGCCCCGTTGCGTTGACATACCCCTCCTCCCCTTGCAGACATGAACATTGAACCTCGCTGGAGGTGTTGAGCGCAGCGGGCAGCTCTTCCCTTTTTTTGATAATCAAGGCATAGGAGATTGCCGTGCTGCAGCAGTCATGACTCTCCATATCGACCAGTACTGAGGCGATCGGCTGACCGATCTCCACCAGTCCAACCGTGCGGTTCTGGTGAACCAAAGGGAAAAAGTAGCGGAATCCACTTAGAAGCGGATCCGTCCGATAGCCGTGAACAGGCGCGCTAATCGACATGGGGGTCAGTTGGGCACGTTGCGGCTCGACACAACACGGCTCTTGGTGAGCCGGCCCATTGAAATGAAGAAGACATGCACCATCGGGACCGTAGATGCGCAACAGGTTGATCCCGTAACAACGCATCGCATCATAGATGGGGTGGATACGCTGTTGCAGCTCATGCTTCTCGTGACCTGCCCCTTTTCCCGAGAGTTCAAGTGCCTCAACAATAACCGGCGTCATGATTTGCTGGTCGACGAAACGTTCGGCAATTTTTCGATGGGCGCCCAACACTCCGCTCAGGCGGTTTTTCTGGGCAACGAAATCAGCCTGAAGGTGGCGGTCCATGACCATGGAGACCACAGAATACCCGCCCACGCCGATCAGCACGACCAGAATCACATAGATCAGGGTATACGAAAGCCACGATGTGGAGGTGAGAGATTCACGAACAAAAGAGGACACACGCTCCCCCCGGCTTAAGCGCCAATGTGACCTGAGTCACAATAAAACAGCTGCGTCACATCCTGTCGATGTGACAACAGAACCCTGTGGCTGTCAAAAAATTCCTTCGGCGCAATTCACGTAAATGTCCGACGGAACACAAACAAATCAAGACTAGAGATTGCGAAGCCCTTTTTTCCACGTTATATTTAGCAACTTAGCGAAATCGTGAACGTAATGGACGCCCTTGGGCATCATAGCGACTCGGCCAGATTTTATTGGGTGGGGTCCCAAGAATCTCGCCGATGATTTTCTCCATCGGTGCCCACGGCATTCTTAAAACATTGGAAGGGGAATTGGAGCGATAACCATACTCCCTGGCAATGCGCGAAAATGAGTAGCCGCGCTTTTGCAGGGCAGCTTTTATGTCGGCAGGATGCATGTCCTGTTCCGCGGGTTGATTTCGTTTGTCAAGAGTCGGCATCTAACGCATCTTTCCCCCAGTGCACAGACAACACGGATTTTTCGGATCGGGCCCGCATCGCACTCGTTCCACTGCGTCGCAACATCTTGAAGTGGATCGGCCACTTCGGCGACTTTGCGCCTTGCGCGGACGGAACGCTGCCGTGACATATGCCCGAATCTTTCACATTGAGTCGTACACCAGCCTGATCGTCGGCTTTTTTTTTAAAATCGCTAAATTCGAGACTTCGAATGAAACCACAAAAGTGACTTTTTATTTAATTTCACCCACAAAACATATCACATGAAACACATGTGTGGACTACTTTTTAATAATTTTTCCACGCGCAGCCAAAAACATGGAGAGGCGACTCATGAAAGACAACAAAAATGTGTCAATAACGACACTAGGATCACGCATCAAGGAATTACGTGGTCCGGATGCGCGTGAGAAGTTTGCCCAACGTCTGGGCGTAAGCCGCAATACGATCGCCAATTACGAAACCGGCCACCGCATGCCGGATGCCCCTTTTCTCAACAGAATTCTTGAGCTATATCCCGAAGTTAATCCCACCTGGCTCCTGACGGGAGAAGGGACGCGCGACAAACAAAATGGAATAAAAACCGCTGCCGCCAGTGCCACACACATCAACGACCACGACCAAGACAGACACGGCAAGGAGGAATACGTTTTTCTCTCAATGCAAGAGATCGACGGCATGGCAAGCAGGGAGGTCACAGGCAACACCACCCAGGTGGACAATTGCCTGGCGTTTAAACGCTCCTGGATAAAACGTCAGGGACTGAATCCTGAACAGCTTTCTCTGGTTTCCGTACGCGGTGACAGCATGGAACCGACGATTAAAGAGGGGGCCATGTTATTGGTAGAAAAAAACACGGCACCACCCGGGGAAGGGATTTATGTGTTTAAAGGCGAACACGGGCTCCTGGTTCGTCGCACACAGTATAACCCGTTTGATCATACGTTGTCGCTGTTCTGCGACAATCCTCTTTACCCGCCTTTTACAGCCCGGTCAGAACAAATCAACAACTTGAAAATGTTGGGAAGAGTGGTTTGGATCGGAGGGAAAACCTGATCCGCTCAGTGACACAGGTGCGCTTTTCATCGGCCCGCCCCTCGGAATCAACGGAATCCACCATGGCGACACTACAGGTCCTTGCCGTGCTGCCTAAGCTCATGTTCTTCGCCCCATTGCGCCATGGCACGCAACACCGGGCACAGTGTTTCGCCGTAGTCGGTCATCCGATATTCAACATGAGGCGGCACCACCTGCACGACAATTCTCTGTACCAGACCATCCTGCTCCAACTCGCGAAGCTGTTGCGTCAATACTTTCGGAGAAACACCGGGAATAGTCTCCAGCTCGTTAAAGCGGTGCGGTTTCTTAAATAACCGACAGAGGATGAGCGGCTTCCATTTCCCGCCCATGACGCTTAAAGTCGTTGCCACACTTTCTATCGCCATGTTGTTTCGTCTTTCTACTTTCCGCGAGGAAAGTCGGTAGCAAAAAGTGCCTACTTGTCAGAATTCCGATGGTTTTTTATCGTAAGAACGCTCGTTTTCCTTTTTGTTTTACCAGTAAACACCCCGTTACAGCAATGGTACTTTTTGCTGTCCCTTTTACACGACGGAGAAAACTGCATGGAAAAAATCTGGGATATTGTTGTCCTTGGAGGTGGCCCCGCAGGGGTTATGAGTGCATTAAAACTGGCCATGAGCGGCAAAAAGGTCTGCCTGGTCGAACAAGGACCGCAACGTCTCGGCGGCACCTGTCTGCATGAAGGGTGCATGGCGACAAAATCCATGTTGAAAACTGCCGAGCTCTACCAGAGCATTCAACTGGCTCACGAATACGGCATTGAAGCGAGTACGGGGCCCATTGACCTGCACTGCACAGTGATGCGTAAAAATGAACACCTCAAAACCCTGAATAGCCGTCTGCAACAAATGGCCCTGCAAACCGGAGTTCACATTCAACCTGGTCATGGCTCGTTTCTCTCGCCAACCTGTATTGCGGTGGATGGTCCTGAAGGGCATGCCGAGCTGGAAGCACGCAACATCATCATCGCCACCGGCTCCCGGCCTCGTGAACTGGACAGTGTACCGATTGACGGCAGTATGATCCTCAACAGCAATCAGATGCTTCAGCAAACCCATCTGCCGAAACGGTTGGTGATCATTGGTGGCGGTGCCATCGGCTGTGAATTTGCCAGTATGTTTCAGGCGTTTGGTTCCGATGTGACACTGGTGGAATACGCCGACCACCTGCTGCCGCGCGAAGACCGCGATACCGGAGAAACATTGCAGAACGCGTTAGAGGAACGTGATATCCGCGTGTTGACCGGGAAAATGGTCGCCGCAGTCAATCGCCTGGAATCGACGGTTGAACTGTTTCTTGAAGGCAACCCGAAAGCGTTGATCGCCGATCAGGTTTTGGTGGCCGTGGGCAGAAAGCCCAACACCGATTGGCTGAACCTTGATGCGGCCGACATCGCACGCGACGGTGAGTTCATTGTCGTCAACAATCAGCTCCAGACCAGCCAGCCCCACATCTATGCGGCAGGAGACGTCATCAACACCATGATGCTGGCCCATTCGGCCATGCAGGAGAGTGATATTCTGGTGGCCAACCTCCTCGGCCATGAAAAGAAGCTGCCGGTCAATGCCGTCATCCCACGGGTTGTCTACTCGTTTCCCCAGGTTGCCGCAGTGGGCCTGACCGAACAGGAATTAACTGAAGACAGTTACCGCGCCTTGTTTCAACCGTTTAACGAAAGTGCCAAGGCACTGGTCGATCAACGCCTGGAAGGCCATATCAAACTTCTCGTCGACAATGACACAGACACCATCTGTGGCGCGACCATTATTGGCGACCATGCCACGGAGCTGATTCATGAACTGGCCCTGGCCGTCAGTCAGGATATCAACCTCGGTGTACTTAAAGAGGTGGTCCATGCCCATCCGACATTGGCCGAATCAATTTGGGATTTGGCCCGACATCAGGGCTAACATGTAAAAATGAAATGGGCGGACACGCCCCCAGAACGGTCCGCCCGCGTTTTTCAAAAAGTTTACATGTAGTCCAGCAGACTGAGATTATTCAATCGAGAACTCACCGTCAATGCTGCTTCCAGAGCCGTTTCAGCCTGGGTCATATTGCTGAGGACAACGGTAAGGTCAGCATCCTCATAGCGTGACAAGGTGCTTTGCATCTGCAGCTTGACCTCTTCGAGCATCGACTTGTTATCTTCGAGGCGTGAATTGTCATTGCCCATCAGGCTGCGCTGGGTACGAATCTGGTCGGTTGCCGGTTCAATCTCATCCAGCGACACCTGCAAAGCATCCAAGTCAGCAGCCCGCAAGTTGGCTTCGAGATCATCAAAGACAGCAAACACATCAATCGGATCGGTAAACAGCATATCGCCGGTGATATTGCTCTGCACCGTTTCACCCGGACCGACCTCAATATATTTGATATCCGTGGTGCCGTTATAGGTCACCTCTCCGGTCACATCATCCACGCTAAAAGGCTGGGTATCATCGGTAAAGCCGGCGAACAGATATTTGCCATTCACCTTGGAGTTGGCAATATCGACCAGCTGATCTTTCAGCGTCGATACCTCTTCGGCATAGGTTTCCAGGTCGGCATCGGAGAGCGAAGAACTGATCGAGGCCGTGGTGATTTCCTTAATCCGCTGCATGATATCTTCGACGGTACCAAGATAGCCATCAACAATATCCATGCTGTCCTGAACGGTTTCAATGTTCTCGACGTAACGATCACTCATCGTGATTTGACTGCGGGCGTTTTCAATAGCACGCACTGCCGATGGATCATCCGATGCCACACTCACTTTTTTACCGGTGGAGGATTGCAGGTACAGCTGATTGAGATCATCCTCGGTTTTAGCAATGTTCAGCTGCATACTGCGATAAACGCTTGTGGTTGTCGTCCGCATAATCATGATCAGGCTCCTATGGTCATCATGGTGTCGAGCATCTCAGAGATCACGTTGATATATTGAGCTGCGGCCTCGTAGCCGGTCTGATACTGAGTTAACAGCAACAGCTCCTCATCCGTGGACACTCCGACAGCACTATCACGCATATTCTGCACCTGGGTCAGGGCATCTTGCGCGGTTTCCAGTTCATATTCGTTCTGGTCCACAGCCAGACCAACCTTGGCGGCGATGAGGCTGTAAAACTCGTTAAAGGTGCTGCCATCGACCACTTCGGCATCCTGCAATTCGACCATGGCCAGCGTATTGGTGTTGTCGCCGGACGATGAGGTCGCCCCAGCCGCCACCTGGCTGGTCTCACTGATGGCAACGGCCAGAGTCGCTGCGGCACCGGTCCAGGCTTCGGCATCAGCCGCCGTTGAGGTGCTGTAGCTGAAGAAGCTGACGCCGGTATTGCCGTCAAGATCGACACCGGCTTCGTGCACGGCATTGACTTCATTGGCAAAGGTGTAGGCCAGTTGATCGAGACTGTCCTTGGCCTCTGGGATTTCAACATCGCGCACCGTCATCAACCCTTTGATCTCACCACCGAAATCATCCAGACCCAGCTCAACCGTGGTCGCGCCCATATCCAGACTCAGCGTAACCAGTCCATCAACACGTGCCGAACTCATGGTGCTGGCGATGCCGCCCTCAACCAGAGAAAGACCGGAACTCAGTTGTACCGAAATCATGCCGCTTTCACTTTCATAGGTATCAATACCGACCAGTTCGGACAATTCCTGCAACAGTTGATCGCGATCATCGCGTAGACCATTGGCCGACGCCCCACCGGCTTCCGTTGACACGATCCGCACGTTGAGATCGGCAATCTGGCTGACCATCTGGTTAATGGTGTCCACTTCCGCTTCAATGGAGACATTGATATTCTCCGTCAATTCGTTGAGGTCATCATCCATGGCGGAAAAAGTTTTCGCGATGTTCTCGCCCATCTGGATTACTTCCTGACGCTCAACAGTACCGGACGGCTCATTGCTCAGCGCCTGCCACGCTTCGAAATAGGCATCAATATCCGCCGCCAGATTGTCGTCGGAGATGCTGACAATCCGCTCCAACTCCTCAAGAGGCTCGGTCATGGCCGCCTGTTCGCCGTAGTCGGCTGACTTGTCGATAAGCTGATTGGTAACAAACACCGACTCTTCGCGGGTAATGCCCGTTGCGACGGCACCCTGCCCAACGATAATGCCGTTGTATTCGAGCACCGGTGAACTGGACACCTCCAGCACTTGACGGGAATAGCCTTCCGTACTGGCATTGGTGACGTTGTTACCGGTGACTTCAATGCCCTTCTGGTTGACCATCAAACCGGTTTTACCGGTATTCAAAGCTCCAATCAGTCCTGCCATGACTTACACCCTTCCTGACAACAGAGGTCGCAGGCCACTTTTCGGGCTCACTTGACCATTGCTGCCGTATTGCGGATAACGCGGCTTAAAGTAAAAGGAAAGGCAACGTTGTACTCGTGCCCCGGCAACCTCAAACAGCTTCGCATTGCGCCGATTTTCGTGGGCAATCTGTTTAAGCAGTTCATGGCGCTGCGCACTCTCTTCAACGGGCAGCTTGGCAATATGCGTCAACAAGGTGGTTTTCTCCTGCAGCACATGCTTGAGCTCCTCCATATCGAGGCGAATCGCACAGTCGCGTTCTTGCTGCAACAGCGCTTTTAATTTTTCCAGATTGTTATTCAGTTCACAGCCCATGGCCTCATCCTTTAGCTATCATGATCGCGCATCAGCGGATCAGATTGATCACTTCCTGCAGCATCTCATCCGTAGTGGTAATGACCTTTGAACTGGCCGAGTACCCATTTTGGATGGTGATCATATTGACGAACTCCTGCGACAGATCCACGTTCGACAGTTCCAGAGAGTTGGTATAGATGGTCCCCTGTGACGCGCCGGGGGTGCCGATCTGCGGTTCACCGGAATACGAACTGGAGGAGTAGAGGCTGTTGCCCTCTTTAATCAACCCGCCGGGATTGGAAAACGTCGCCAGAGTGATCGTCGCCACATCAATGGTTTCGCCGTTGGAATAGCTGACACTGACCACACCGTCGCTACTGATGGTCGTCTCAACCACCTCGCCAGGGGCATAGCCGTCCTGGCTCTGGGCAAACACCACCGACGAACTGCTGAACTGGGTGGTATCAAATTCAATAGCAATGCTCTGATCGGAATCCGCGCCATTGGCCCACACCAGCTCGATGGTGTCCAAATCAAAGGTGTTCTCGACATCTCCAGCCGCATCCGCCAGGAGTTGCCCATCGTCATCAAAGGTCAATGTACCGCTGCCGATAATTGTCGATTCTTCGGTGCTCGCCACTGACGCATCAAGATCCTCACTGTCGACCACCGTATTCCATTCCCAGGTCTGGTCATCGGTTTTGGTGAAATAGGTGGTCGCCAGATGGGTTTCACCCAATGCATCGTAGATCTGTGTTGAGGTGGAATAATTGGAGGTACCCGCCGGATCACTCAGATCAAAACCACCGGTGATGACCTCTTCACCGGAGTTTAAGTTGGTCGTCAGGACAATATTACTGGTCTCCTGCGCGGGAACCTGGCTTTGCAGATCGATCTGAATATCCGTGGCATCACCGCCGCCGGGGGTGCCATCGGCGTCAAACAGTTGCCCTTGCACCCGGTAGCCTTCCGAGTTGACCAGATAGCCATTGGCGTCAAAACTGAACGCACCGTTACGGGTATAAAGCACTTCGTCCGAATCGGACGCGCTGACCATGAAGAAGCCGTCCCCTTCGATGGCCAGATCAGTATCACTGGAGGTACTCTGGAAAGAGCCCTGGCTGAAATTGCTGCGTACCGTGGTCAACTCCGAACCACGCCCGACCTGATTCACGCCGGTACTGGAGCTGGAGATTGTCGCGGAGAGCATATCGGAAAAAACACTTGAGCTAGATTTATAGCCGATAGTGTTGCTGTTGGAGATATTATTGCCGGTCACACTCATGGCTTCGGCATTGGTCTGTAACCCACTGATACCGCTGTATAATGTACTGGAAAGTCCCATCTTGTCCTCCTCATCCACCTGGTGCGGATGTCTGATTCTTCTGTTGTTCAGGCAAAAACCGCGCTGTCAATATTGGTGAACACCTGCTCGCGTAACTGCTCCCGATCGACCACCGTCACCACGGTCGACTGCGGGACACTGACAACCAGTGCGGCATCATCCAGCATGACGACGGAGGTCCGGCTGCCCTTGGCCTTCAGGGTGACAAGCGCCTGTTCAACTCGCGCCAGTTGTGCCGCAGTGAAATCAAGACCCCGCTTCATCATGCGTTGCCTCGAATGTGCGGAAAACCGGATACCACTCATCGGGATTGGTTGTTGCAATACTGTCGTTGCCATATCAGTTACTCGCTACGGAATAGATGTCGGATAAAAGAATTTCGCCGGCGTCAGTACTCAACACACTGCCGGAACTACTCATGGCCACTTGGTCGACCGTGGTTTTGACTAAAGGCAGAACATCATCAATTTCTGAATCACCGCTGTAGGCCTCAATGGACAGGCTGTACTCACCGGAAGCCAGAGCATTGCCGTCGCTGTCCGTAGCATCCCAGTCGAGGAACTTATCCCCGGCAGAGACATTGCTGTAATCGAGCGTGGCAACCACGGTATTGTCTTCGTCCAGGACACTGACGGTCACCGAGGTGGCATCTTCCGGCAGGTAAAAGCCGATATCCACCTGATCGCCGTTGAGATAAAAGCTGTCGGTCTGTGCCACGACATCCTGATTCAGCAGGTCGATAGCGGCCAGCTGCTGCATGTCGGACGTGGATGAGATCACCTCGTCCAATTTGTCGTTGGTCAGGGTTTGTTGCTCCAGGGAGCTGAAGGTTGCCAGCTGGGCAATAAACTCGGTATTGCTCTGCGGATCCAGCGGATCCTGGTTCTGAAGCTGGGCAATGAGAAGTTCAAGAAAATCTTCCTGTCCCAGCGTATTGCTCGAGCTGGTGGTATATGTGGCGGTACTGCTGGTGGTTTCCGTTGCCGACGTTACAGACATCGTTCACTCTCCTGCGGGATAAACATCCCGCGCCTAAGGGATACGCTGTGGTTTTTCAACCCATCCGGGGTTGTCCAACCGATGCAAGGGACTCTTCTTCAAGACACTTGCCGTCAAAACTGCGATGATCTTCGCGCAGCTTTGGTCGCCCATCCCTGGGCTCCCGATGCCGTCTGACAGTTCGGTTAACTGTCGGAGTTGTAATCCTCAAAGAAGGATTCGAGGTAATCCGCCTGCGAGTTCAACTCGGAAACCAATGTTTCCAGAGCGGTAAACTGGGCAGTAAGGGTTTCTTCGCGCTTTTCAAGACGCGCTTCATAGGTCTCAATCTGATCTTCCATGCCATCGATCTTGTCTTCGTTGTTTTCCACTTTGGTGGCGACAAAACCGTCGCTGCTATCGGTCAGTTCATCCAGGTAATTACTGATCTGCACGGCGATACCGGGTGTGTCGTCATCGCCGACAAACAGGGCCTGCAAGTCGCTGAGATTGTTGGCCAGAGCGTCATTCAAGGTGGTGGAGTCGTAGGAAATTTCGCCGGTGAGATAGTCGGTCTCAAAGCCGAGGGCAGCCAGGCTGTTATAAACACTGTCGCCACCAACCATGGTGGCCACGAGGTTTTGCATTTTGCGTTCAACGCCACGAAATTCACCGGCGGTTGTGCTGTCCGCCTCACCGATTTCATCAATAAAATTAATCATCTCGTTGTAGGCGGTGACAAAGGAGCTGACATTTTCCTCAATGCTGCTGGTATCGGCAGCCACCTGAACATAGGTGGTTTCACCGCTGTCATTGACACCGACCAGGTCCAGCGTGACGCCGTAGATGGCCGAGGTGATGGTATTGGTGGAGGAGTAGATATCGAGACCATCGACGACCACATGAGCCATGGAGCCATCCTGCGTATGGCCATTGGTCGCTGTATCAATAGTAATGCTGCCTTCGGCGTAAATTTCCGGAGTGGTCTCGGCGTCATCCGCCGTCAGAACCAGGCGCAGACCGTCTTCGGTTCCGTCATCAACAATGCTGGCCGAAACACCGAGATCGGCATCGTTGATGACATCGACAAGACTGGAAAGGGAAGCGTCTTCATAGGTCAGCGTGGTATCGCCGATGGTGATTGTGCCAGAGAGATTTTCTTCACTGGAACTGGCAAAGCCCTCTTCGCTGACATCTTTTTGCTGCTGGGCCAACGACACCACTTCAACCTGATAGGTTCCGGCTTTGGTATAGCTGGACGCGGTTGCTTTGACATAGCTGTCGCTGCTGGTGGAAGCAGAAAGGGAATTGAATTCAGAGACGGAATCAAGAGCACCGATGGCGCTGTACAACTCACTGAGAATGGTATCAAAGCTCTCGAAGGTCTCGTTTTGCGCCTCAAGATATTCAATATCCTCTTCCAGGGCATCAATAGGAGCCCGCTCAATCTCCATGAGCGATTCAATGATGGAATCGGTATCCAGTCCCGTGGCCAGGCCACTAAATGTGATGGTTGACATACGCCTCACCTTTCTCAATTAGGACGCCGTACCATACGACTGTCCTGCCCTCTTCTCTTCGAAAGGTTGAGACGCGCTTTATATAGCTGTTTTGTTTGAGTTTTTTCTATTTCTAGAGTGATTTACCATCTCTTTTGTAGTGCTGAAATACACAACGATACATGGTGAATAAAAAAAAGCGCCCTCCACAGCGAGGGCGCTTCATTCGGGTGACAAAATCCTTTCGAACCCTGTCATCGTCTATCTTTTTGGGCACGTTTTTATGACGCTGATTGATCCCGTTTTTTATCCCACAAAAAAAGGGCGCCCAATGCGCCCCGTTTTTGACATGCCCGTTTCAGGCACAAAACGATATCTTCCTCCAGCCGGATTGCGCGGAGGTATGGACTGACAGCTTCAGCCTCCGAGCAGATAGCCGACACCGCGAACTGTTTTCAACAACTGCGGCCGTGAAGGATCTTCCCCCAGCTTATTGCGTAACCGCGAGATATAGATATCGACAGAACGATCAACACCATTGTATTCCAGCCCGAACAGCGCTTCATAAATCTGATCGCGGCTAAGAACAGTTCGTGCATGACGTGCCAGATACCACAAGAGGTCAAACTCTTTTGACGTCAAGTCGATACTCCTGCCAGCACAGCACACCTCACGGCGCCCCGAGTCCACTTCTAGGCTACCCAGCGTGATTGTCGCGTCTTCTCCGCTTTCTGCCAGTTTGCGCCGCCGCAGGACGGCCCGGATCCGAGCGCGTAACAGTGTGGCGCTGATCGGCTTGACAACAAAATCATCCGCTCCCATCTCCAGACCGAGGACCTGAAACATCTCGTCGGCATGTTCTGCCAGGACCACCAGTGCGCCGGAATATTTCTCGCGCAAAACCCGGCAGCTGCTGGCCACATCCAGAGAGGATTCAGCAATATCAATCATGACCAGCTCAGGGCCAAACTCTTCACAGCCTTCAAGAACGTCTTCAGGTGTGTGATAGACCAGCGGTGAAAAACCATCCTCACGCAGGCAGGCCAGCGTGGCATCACAATTCTGAGATTCATCCGTCAGCACCAACACCACTCGTTTTGTTTCCATCGAAAACCCCATAACATCATCCCATTCTTTATTTCAGAAGGTTAGTGTACCAACCCATCCATGGGTGTCGGCTCATTTCAACAACAATGCACTCTGAGTCACTCTTATCGACCTGTCGAATGTGACACTTTGTTGTTTTTTTGTATCAATCGCAGCTTTAACTTCTATTGTTTACAGTGATCGCCCCGATGGAACGACAAACTCTCTGCAGGAATACACACGGCGTAGCATCACTTTTTAACCACGCACAAAATGCAACAATTCAGACAAAAAAAAGTGGGATAATCCGGACCTTGTGGTCCGGATTATCTCCGGGTTCTTTAACGATGTTCCGCAGGACCGCGACGGTCCCTTTTTTCATCGGCATCCCCATCGCGACGTGGCGCAGGGGGCATCATGCTTTTCATGATCGCCTGGCATTTGCCTTGCTGTTCCTCAGTCAAGACATGTGTCAGGTCATCACGCAGTTGTGCGCGCTTGACCAACAGATCAACTTCCTGCTCCAGCAACGCTTCAAGATTTTTACGCAACGCTTTTGCATCAAAATCTTTCTTTTCTGCCGCTGGCATCATCAGCTTACGTTGCTCAGCCTTCAAATCGTGCTGTTTTTGAAAAGTGTTACGCATCGCCTCTTCCAGAGTTGTTATTTTTACAATCTGCTCTGAGGTCAGATCCAGTGCCACAGTCATCATGGGTAATAAATGGGGAGGAAATAACGGGGCCATATCACAAGCCATCATCCCCATACCGCGGCCTTGTCCAGGCCCCGGTGGGCCATCCCACGACCCTTGCTCTTGTCGCGCCCAGGCCGTCTGACTGGCAGCCATGACCAGCACTGCCAATACGATAATGCGTAGTTTTGTCTTCATTGTTCACTCCTGAGGTAGAACAGACGGCCGATCTGTCGTGATTGATGGGAAAACTTTATCAGTTCCAAGGTAAACCTGCGGTTAAGAGCTGTGTATTTCGTGTAAAGTTTTGTTAACGGATTTTCCGGTTTTCATAGGTGGTTGAAACAAAAACAGGCCCGGTTATTCGTCACAACAGAGCCTGCTTCATGTTTCAGCGCTGGACCTTGCTCACGCCTCGATACTGATCGCATCATTCATCCCCGCGGAGCCAACAGGTGCTTGTGGGGGACCGGAAAACCGCGCCTCCATGGTCTGATAATGCTCGGCAACCTGTCTGCTTTGCTCCATATCCGCCCGTTGTGCGGCGGATGCCGCCATGGCATCATCAAACAGAGACAGCAATTCATCTTCACTCAGCGCACCGTCACCGTCGGCATCATAACTGACCATCAGCTCTTCCAGCTGACTCTGCAGAACACTCTGCGCCGTTGAGGTTTCGGTTGTCTCATCCGTCGCGCTGGTTTCATCGATGGCGTCATCATCCTCCGTAGACGCCACGGAGGATGGCGGTGGGCCTTGGGGACGATTGGCTTCCAAGGCCGCCAGGGTCTCTGCTTCACTGAGCAGGCCGTCGCCATCTTCGTCATAGGCTTCCAACAAACTGTCACTGTCAAATTCAGACCCGCTGGCGTCATTCATCATGGTCACCAGTGTTTCAATCTCACTGTTGTTCAATGTGGCATCACCATCTTCGTCCAGTTCATTGAACAATTCACTGAGCAGGTCTTCCGATTCGGACGGTGGCGGTGGAGGCCCATCCGGACGGTTGGCTTCCAGAGCCGCAATGGTTTCCGCTTCGCTGAGCAGTCCGTCACCATCCTCGTCATAGGCTTCGAGCAAACTGTCACTGTCCAGCTCTGATCCTGTCGCCTCGTTGATCATGGAAACAAGGGCTTCGAACTCACTGCTGCTCAAGGTTGCGTCGCCATCTTCGTCCAATTCACTGAACAGATCACTCAAAGACGTTTGTGCCACGGATTCTGCCTCGGGAAGATTCTCCTCCAACAACGCATCCATCTCCATGCCACTGAGCGTCCCGTCGCCATCTTCATCATAGCTGGTCAATAATGTTTCACTGTCCAGTGACTGGCCGGTTTGTTCATTGAGTTTGTCAACAAACAGTTGGAATTCCGTTGAATCGAGAGCGCCACTGACATCCTGATCCAACTCGCTGAAAAGTGCTTTTGACGGCGACGACACCGTGCTGTCACGATCCTGGAAGCTCTGTGTGCCATCGCCAGAGACATTGCTTCTCGTCATGGACCGTGTCGCCTGTTGAAGCCAGTTCAAACTGTTTGCTCCAATACTACTGATCGACATGAGTACCTCCTCAATCAGGGGATGAATTCTCACGTTTGCCCAATGCAGAACATAAGACCCATCACCGGGATAACACTCATTTGTCGGAGACTTACGCGGCAAAATGTATTGCCGTTTTGTAACAGTGCTTTTTCGTCATGTTGGGAAAGCTGAACTTTTGGGAAGTTGTCCCGGACGGGACGTCAGGTGTTACAACGAATTGCTCCGCCGACCAGAGGGCATTTACAAGGTTTTGATCTGCTCCTGTGGTCGTCCCCACAGATAGCCTTGTGAATAATCAATACCCAGCGCGACCACCCGTTCCTGCAACTCTTCGCTGGACACATATTCGGCGATGGTGGCAATCCCCAGCTCGCGGGCAAAGTGGATGATCGCTTCAATGATGGTTTGCGCCCGTTCCGAATCGTTAAGTTGGGCGATCAGGCCGCCGTCAATTTTCAGAAAATCGACGTCGAGTTGGGAGATGTGATCAAAGTTGGAATAGCCGGTGCCGAAATCATCCACCGCCACTTTGATGCCGTAAATATGGACCTGATCAATAAACGATTTGATCACCTGGTAGTTTTCCACCCCTTGTGATTCGATGATCTCGAAGATCAGCTGTTCACGGGCGGTTTTTTTGCGAATGTGTTCAATGATGGTCTGGCGACTCTCGTGATCGACGATATCGTCAATAGACAGATTCACCGTGCAGCCGATATTGTGGCGTTCAATACATGCCAACGCTTGATCAATCATGAAGGTGGTCAGACGACTGGAGACCCGCGACTTTCGTGCCGCCTCCATGAAGAAGTTAGGACCGACAATGGTGCCATCACGCTCAACCAGACGAATCAGGGATTCATAATGGCTTATTTTCCCGGCCCGGTTATCGTAAATCGGCTGAAAGTAGGCCCGGAAGCGTTGGTTTTCAACCCCTTCCTTGATTTTTGATGTCCACAACAAATTGGCATGGCTGGTCTGGCTGCTATGCAGATCGGGGGAGTAATGAACATACGGACGAAAAATCCGCTTCGCCTCTTTCAGTGCCAGATCCGCCCGTTCCAGCAATTTATGCGGTCCTTGAGCTACACCCGCAGTCAGCGACAGACGAAACTCGCTGTCATCAATGACAAAGCGCTGTTCATTGATCCGCTCCATGAGGTATTCAACAGAAACACATCGTGGCGATGTATCGCACATCAGGGCATATTCATCACCGGAGATTCGATAGATATTGGTCTGTGACGGTACAAGCTTGCGCAAATAATCGCCGACACGAATCAACAGTTTATCGCCAATATGCCCACCATAGAAATTGTTGATATCCTTGAAGCCGTCAATATTAACCAAGGTCAGTTGCGGAAAACGACAACGCAGCAGATCACGCTTCAAACACAGACGGTTGCCCAAACCGGTCAACTCGTCAGTAAACAGCCGACGACTCAACGGCCAGACGAAACCCAACGCCACCGGTACGCACACCAGGAGCAAAACCAGACATTCTACCAGCGCCTCATTCAGGGATTCAGCCAGAGCACGATCTACTTCGGTGGCTTCCATACTTGCCGCACAGACATAGCGTTGCCCTTTTTCTGTCAGACATGGCAGCAAGAGAGTCCGGTAATTCCCCGCATTCTGATCCGCGTCAACATAAAGCGGTTTGTCCTCGTCAAAGGCCGCACGTAGCGAATTGGTGACATAGGGGTAAACACGTAGATGGTGAGAAAACTTACCGGCGATCAGCTCCTCATCGCTGTAGCTGGCGGCCATATAGTAGATTTTCTCGTCGATTCGGATCAGGGTCATCAGGCTGTGGAGGTGCAGATCTCGACACATCTGAGTCAAACGATGGGAGGCCCGGGAACTTTCTGTGGCAATAACGGCTTCATCCTGGTTATCGGGAAGATCATGCAGCGCATCGCCAACAACATAATGGGCGGCCGTCGCCCCGTCGAACAGACGCTGATCAATTTGCGCATAGATCTGCTGAGTCTTTTCCGTATAATGATAATAGCTCAGCACCATCAGAGCCAGGCAGAGCAACACCATGCCGACACTGAAAATTTTGATCTTGATCATTGCCACTCACCCTGAATCAACACATCAGCCCTTCGGAGTCGACCCTTGAAGCTTCTGCGGGGTCGGCGATCTCAACCCGGTTGCGTCCATTCTTCTTGGCGCGGTATAAGGCCATATCCGCCCGCGCAACCATTTCTCCCTCATTTTCCAACGTCGGATCAAAACTGCTGACACCGACACTGATCGTCACTTTAATATTAACCGGCAAACCATTGTGCAATTCTTCAATCAACACACGTTCGCTGACCCACTGCCGCAAACGATTTCCAAGAACCTCGGCCCCCTGGACCTTTGTATAGGGGAGCAACACCATGATCTCTTCACCACCATAGCGAAAAACCATATCAAAATCGCGCACACTGCCTTTAACCATCTGCGCCAAGGCCTGCAGCACGCGATCACCAATGAGATGACCATAGGTATCGTTGACCTGCTTGAAAAAATCGACATCAATCAGCAACACCGACAGATCAAGGCCATACCTACGCGACTTATCTGCCTCGCTACGCAAGCAACGATCCATATGCCGCCGGTTGTAGATCCCCAATAACGGGTCAAGGATATTTTCGTATTCAAGGTGGCACAGCCGAGTCACATCATCAGCCGTACGGGCGGAAAGCATACAAACGATCAGGACGAACACGGCCCCGAAAAAGAAGATAATCGGCACCACCAAGTCATGCCATTGCAGCGCTTCACTCCAGAAAAGCAGCGCATACAGGAGATAGCCGATAAAAAAGAGTCCGACCAGGACCGACAGGAACATCCAGGCAACACGGCAGGGGCTGTAGGGCAAGCGTCGGCGCAACTGGTTGACAGGGACTAACGCCATCAACAACACTGCGGCACCTGCAATTACCAGGAAATTTGCAAACTCCGCCATAAAAAAACAATCCCCATTTCAAAAACAATCCTGCCGAATCACTACGTGATATGGCGAGCAACCGATTCAATTGGCAAATTTCTAATAAGGAAGCCTGTCTAAAAGACACGCCAACCACCTAAAAATATATTTGACATTCGCCAGTTAGAAAAAGAAGTCACGTCCCCCACTTCTTTTCTTCCTTAATCATGCAAGCCATCTGCCAATTAAAATATCTATGCCATTAAATTAGACTCACTCTCCTATCGCTCAATTCTGACCCGGTCTAAATCCTTGTCTAACATTACAAAGATATCTACAAAATACGACAATCTTACAAAGTAGAAAGTATTTATTAAAACATTGCTGCAAAGGATTAAACCATGAAGAAACACGTCACGATTACCTCCCCGTTTAGCTCCTTGTCACGGCTGGCCATTGGCTGGCGTCTCGCTGCGGGATTTGCAGCCGTCTTGTTTCTGGTTCTGATCATGAGCAGTGCAACAATTTACTCCATCAGCGACATTGAACAGGCCAACGAGCACGTCAATCGCGCCCTTGATTCGGCAACCCAGATTCAGCAGCACACCGGTCGCATTACGGACTGGCTGAACCAGCTTGAACGGTGTGAGTCCGACGTCAAAAACAGCCTGTTGGCCATGGAAGAATCCTTTTTGCGTAACGACGCGGAAGTTCATTTGTTCACCGATAAACAAGATCCTCTCAAAACATTTCTGAGCAGTTCACAACGCCAAGAGTTGACGAGGCAGTTCCCTCAAACAGCTTCATTGATCAAAACACTGGAGCAGCTGCAGAAGGCCATTGAAACCAATGCTCAAAAAGTCAGTGAAACCTGGCAGCCCCGCCATGAAGGCCTGACTCAGGCCCTCAACGAGTTGAAACGCACGCAGATTTACTGGGCGTTGAAAATCACCAATATGATTTTTGTCCAGAGTTCTATCGGTGAACTACTGTTCGAAGAGTTGGAAGATACCCCTCTTGAAGAATTTCGCAGTGGCACCCTATACCAGCGCTATGCTGAGCAGTTTCCGCCATTAAAACAGGCCGTCGAAAATGCCAGTGACGAAAACGAGCAACTTCGCAAAGCCAGCTTTGCCCTCGATTCATTGATGATTGATGGCAAATGGGACAAGGTCCGCACACTGTATCGCGACGAATTCCCGGCACGCATCAAATCCATTGCCGTTGATCTTGATTTTGCTCTGCAAATGGAAAACCGGATTCTCTTTCAACAGGAAGACGCCATCGCCCTGCTCAACAAAGAGCTCAAACCGGCCACAGCACAACTCTCTGACACCATCGGCCAGTTGCGTCATATTCTTCAAGAAGGGATGGGGCAAATCAGTCTTCAGGACACGAACAGCACCGAAAATGTGCTCACCGCTCGCAACCAGGTGATCGCGCAAATCAGCAACACCAAACAACGCATCATCATAACATCGCTGGTGATTCTGCTCATCGGCACCCTGGCATCATGGTGGATCACCCGTTCCATCGTATCGCCTCTTCGCGAGACCATGTCCATGATCAAAGAACTCGAAGCCGGCCGCTTAAGCAAACGCCTGACTTTCACGCGCAAGGATGAAATCGGTGAGATGGCGGCCAGCCTTAATGCTTTTGCCGACCACCTTGAGCAGGAGATCGTCACCGCCTTCAATCAATTGTCAGAAGGCAATTTCACCTTTGAATCCACCGGCGTCATTCAGGAACCACTGCGCAACGTCAACCGGTCACTCAACCAGCTGCTGACCGAAATCCGCAGTATGGGCACCCATATTCAAAGCGGTTCCAGACAGATTGCCGACTCCAGCCAGCAATTGTCGCAAGGCGCGACGTCGCAGGCGCATTCCGTTGAGGAGATCACCCGCTCCATGTCGAGCATCAGCCAGCAAACGCGACAGAATGCCGACAATGCTCAACAGGCCCGTGAGCTTTCGGAGCGCACCCGCAACTCTGCAGAACAGGGCAACGAACACATCGAACAAATGCTGGTTGCCATTGAGGAAATCAATGAATCCGGCGTGAATGTCTCGAAAATCATCAAGGTCATTGACGAGATTGCCTTTCAAACCAACCTGTTGGCACTGAATGCTGCGGTTGAGGCTGCCAGAGCCGGTCAGCACGGCAAAGGATTTGCCGTCGTCGCCGAAGAGGTCCGCAACCTTGCTGCGCGCAGCGCCAAAGCCGCTTCGGAAACAACCACGCTGATCCAGGGCTCCACCGAAAAAGCCCAACGCGGTGTTAAAATCGCCCACCAGACCGCAGAGGCCCTGTCGGAGATCGTCAGCGAAACCGCTGAGGTTTCAGAGCTGATCCGCAAAATTGCGAGCGCGTCCAGCGAGCAGGCTCAGGATATTGAGCACATAACGACCGGTCTGGCAAAAATCGACACCGTCGCCCAGAAAAACACCAGCCTGGCCGAACAAAGCGCCACGGCATCGGTGGAACTATCCGGTCAGGCCGAGCGCATGCATCAGCGACTGGAACAGTTCTCTCTTTATTCTGAAAGCCAGGCATTAACACATGCACAATCCGAGGTGAACGTTCGCATGCCAGTAGTCAGAACCGCGAAAACACGACAAATTTCCGCTGTGATCGAACAACGCTCCTAAAACGGAGCAGACTCTCTTCCATAACAAAAAAGCAGAACACCAGAAAAGTACTCAGGTGTTCTGCTTTTTCCAACTTCTTTGGCAAACGCTGACATATGGGTCATTTTGATGCTACGGAGCTTTATGGAAAAGTGGCGCAGCCACTTCAAAGCCGTAGCGCAGAACACTATTCCCCTCCTGCATATACAACAGAGTGGATAACCTAAACCTCTCCCCCGGTCCAAATTTTGCTGTTAATCAAAACCCGGCCCGGCGCTCCAACATGGACATGGATAAAAATATGATCCCTGTTAATGCCGTCATTCTCACCCAGTTCAGACCAGATGGTCTCCATCACAGACCTGATGGCGTCTTCATTCAGGATCGTATTGAGATATAACTCGACAAAAATAAGATCTGAAAAGCCATCACTGGTGTTTTCAAAGTTTTCATACGCTGTCTGACTATGGACAACACAATCGTTGGTGGACCAAATGCACGTCGCCATATCCCGCGGCAAGATCCCTTTGTCATAGAGGGATTTTTCCAGTTTGCATAATATTGACGCCTTATCGAGGTTATTCGGCAACGACGATATTTTTATAAACGGCATGTTCCCCTCCTATTTCACCCAAGCATCACGAATTTTAACCTGACAGGAAGAATAGTCCCCTAACGATTTTTGACCCACCCCTCTGACGCGAAATGACACCTCGTCATTCGGCGGCACAGAAATCATCTGATCTCTAAAAACAATCGTGTCAATGAGCGTGTTCTGGGCGTCATAAAAATTTGCTTCAAATTGGAGATTGGCAAACCTGGCTTCATGGATATTTTTGATACGCCCCAAACACGCAACATAAAGTGTGTTACCTTCAAGTTTTTCGCTCACGTCGTTCACTGAGACTTCCAGGTCTTTATAAGGTTCACTCTTGAAAAGAGACAGATGCACTGCCTCAAAATATACATAGGTAAACACAACAACAATCAAGACACTGATCAAGCCAATAAAAATCGGGCTACTTTCCAAATTGGTATATTTGCTCTGCAACGAACGGCAATATGGACATTTTTTTGCTCTCGCATTTATTTTGCTAAAACACATGATGCATTCTTTTGTCTCATTCATAAATCGACATCCTTGTATAAACAGTGAAAAAGTTCCGTTGCATTGTCTACAGCTAAACAAAAAATCCTGAAACAACCATCCGTTTCAAATGACTTCTTCGGCTAAATAGCCATAACCTGAATACAGAACCACGAGGATAAAAAGCCACGCGATGACAGCGACAACAAGGGCCAATGCGCCATCAGAGTTAATCGACTGTAAAAAGCCTCTGCAGATGAGATAACACGCCCCTTAATCAACAGCTCAAACAGTATTTCGGTAAAACATCGAAATAGCCACCCCGCAAGCCGCTAACGATATTGTTTCCTGCACCGTCTGAGTAATGATCAGCGTTGTTTATTCGAAAACTTTATTTATAAATAACGGAAGAAAGGAGAATGAGCCCTCCCGCGACTAAGGCTATAAAATAGATTGAATAAATATGTTCCTTTTTATTGTTGCTTCCTTTTTTTAACGTCGAAATGCTTGGCATCTGCGGCCAATAAAACACCTCAAAATCCCGATCTTTAATACGGTTTAAAAAGGGGTCTAAGGCGATTTCTTCTGGTGAGGAATAATATAAATTATTCCCAAAAATAAGGCGTTTTCCTAAAAACTTCTTCCCATCCACAAAATACTCATATTTCAAACTGACGTAAGCATAGTGCTCATCTTTCTGCAAAGACGGAAACTTTGCCCGTCTCGTGAATTGATTTATTTTGAAAGCAAGCAACTTTCCCTGAGTTGATGGCCACCATTGAGAGCGACTCCCGAGATAGACCTGCGATGCTAAATACAGGATCAAGGCTAGCGCAACAGTTAGCGTTATAATCAAAAACATAAAATTCCAACCAGCTCTCTATTCTTAACCACTCAATGGGTCTAAACGCGTGGCTTTCGGTTCTCTTACCGTCGAGTTTTACGATTTAACAGGAGAATAAACTCACCACCTAACGCACAGAACTTAAGCCATAGCTAATGATTATTTTTTACCTAACCTTGTTTGCAAAGTAAAGGCTTCTGTACATTAGTGATTTTCCCAGCTTCTTCAAGACAAGCCGTCGGGGACATTCATTTCTTTATGGGTATTCAAAGATGGGATATCAGCCATCTTAAATAGCGGACTTCAAGCGGAGAGAGTTTCTACTTAGGGGGGGGACTAACTTCTTAGATCCCATATGGAATCGGTCCCAACCTGTCTGATGAAAGAGCCGGTCAGACAAGTTGGGACAACGAAAGATAAAATACGTCCTATACCTTAGTGGTTGTGTAAATTAAAACTGCCAGCCTAAGCCAACGGTGACTGTCACCGTCGTTGGCTTGTAGTCATCGACAAAAGAACTCTGGGCGATCGTTGCCGATACGGACTCCTCCTGATACCAGGTTTTCTCAACCTGTGCAAAACCATACAGATGAGGAGTCACCGTCTGCAGCAGCTTCTGTTTGATGCCTGCGCCCAGGCTGTAACCGTTAAAATCAACCCGGTCCGAATAAGCATCCTGATAATACGGGCGGTCCAGTTGCCACTCGCCGGTTGTCCGTGCATAACCAAGGCTCAGAAAGATCAGCGTCGTGTCGTTAACAACAAACCCCGGTTGCACTTCAAATCCCCAGCTGTTATCCAGCTCGAACGAAAGGGTGCTGACCTCTTCTGTATCCCGATAACGCTGGGTCGTGCTGCCGGAGTCCTGCTCGCCAAGGGTGTAATAGAGTCGTCCGGCCAGCGCAAACCGACCGAAACGCTGGGCATAGCCGGCGGCAATGGTGCCGTTGACGCTGGTATCATCAATCGAAACCTGAAACCAGTTGGGAAAATCAACATCGGTTTCCGTTTTTGACCCCGTCAGGCCGACCTCGACGAAGGGCCCTTGAAAGTCGTCGGCCATTGCGGCAAGCGGAATCAACGTCATGAGCAAAATCAGAAAAGCGTGTACCCATCCCTTCTGTTTCATCGCGATCTCCTGGCCGTTACGCATTAAAAGTTCCAGAAAAGTGACGCAGTCAGACTGGTACGGTCGTAAAACCGCCCTTCGACACGAACACCACCATCCAACGGCAGCAAGGCCACTTCAACACCCGCAAAGAACTGCGCGACCTGACTTTCATCCATATCCACAGCGGAGTCTTTGACCGCATAACTCTCAGGCCCAGCCATCCCCTCGATATAGTAGGTGCCAGAGGCATGTTCCTCGGATTTCGTATCATCCAGGAAGCTTGCCAGAACTCCGCCATAACCGGTGACGCGTGCACTGGAGCACGGCTGCCACACATAGCCGAGTTGTGCGCCCAGACCATACTCGACATATTCTTCATCGCGCTTCCATCTTTCATCAAAATAATTTACCCCGTCAGTCGCGCCATAATGATCCTGATACTCAATCCCGGTCACCCAGGTGAGACGACCAAATGCGCTGGCATAAAAACCATTGCGTTCCACCAGGACAATGTGCGCGCCAACACCGAACATAGGCGCGATATCTTCCGAACCATCAGAATCCGCACCACCAACCTCGAGGCTCAAGCCCCACCAGCGTTTTGGATTAAAGGTCAGACGCGCCACGACGCGGTCTTCCTCCTGCAAGCCATCATAGCTGCCGCCGGAAAAGCCATATTCCTGATCAATATCGCGCTCAAACTGTTCGTAATACATCTCAGCACGAAATTTCTTCTCTGACGGGGCCAGGGTTCCGACATCCATGGCGTGAACCGTCGAGGTGATGAACAGTAAACCAGCGGCAAGAGTACATAAGATTAAGTTGAATTTCATCGTGGCAGTCCTTTCCTTTCAGTTGATAAGTTACACGCTTGTTCCGTTAAACTCAGGGCATTTCGCTGCCTTCAAACCAGGCATCCCAAATCCCCTGAAATGTCCCATCCTGTTTCATCGCGTCCAGATTCTGCTGCCATTGCTCGACGACAGAGGTTGGCGTGGTCAGGCTGAATGCGACATAACCTTCGTCATAGGTTTCCTCAAATTGCTTGATGATCGTGTCTCGCGGTGTCGAGGTCGCCTCACACAGCCAGTTGATCCCCTCGTCATACATAAACAGGGCATCAACGTCTCCATTCAACAGCTGGTTGAACGCTTCCAGGGGGGAAAATGAGGAGGCAACGACATTGTCAAAATCATGGGCCAGCAGATACTCATGGGTGTACCAGTTACTCGGTGTAGCGATTGAACTCAGGGCTTTTGCCTGTTCCAGCGTATCGATGGTAATCCCCGCATCGCTCAGGGTATAAAAGCTGCCGCGCAATGTCGCAATCGGGCCGACCCACTGAAACAGATCCTCACGTTCTGCCGTGCGAGCGGTAGTAAACAAGGCACTGTTCGGCAGATATTGCACCGTGCTATAGGCATCAATCCAGCCGGTGATTTTGACGCTTGAGGCGTAATCATTTCGAGATTGAATCGCATCCACGATCTCGACGGATGAACCCTGGATATCCGGATCGACGATGGAACCGCTGTAGTAGTTGAAGGGGGGCGCGACTTCAGTGAACAGCTGCAGCACATCGGGCAGCATGGTTTCATTGGCGTCGGGAAAGTAGCGTTGCAAAATGGCCAGAGTTTCTTTGGATTTAATCATCGCGTCAAGGTTGGCCTGCACGGCAGCAACCACCTCATCATCAACATCTTTTGAAAAGGCGATGTAGTAAAAAGCCGACTTATAGCCGAAGCAGACATCAAAATCATCGCTGAAAGAAAATTGCCCCTGCACCTTATAGGCAAGCTGCTTCCCGTCACTGGCCAGAGACTGGACATCTCCATTAAGCAATGCCGCGACCGCTTCGTCATAGGTGGCGTAATAGACCAGATTTTCAAAACCGAGATCTTCCAAAGACGTGGTTTCCAGCCAGCCTGTGACAACGGCGATGGATTCAAGCGCCTTGGTGCCATCCAGTCCCAGGGTTGAGCCCAATCCGGTGTCCTTCTTCGCAAACACATAAAAGCCGGATGAACTGGTCGGCCCGGCCCATTTAAAGAGGTCCCGGCGCTCGGCAGAGTAGCCGATGCCTAACACAGCTCGATTGGTGCCATTGAGGGTTTTGTCATAGGCATCACTCCACGCCTGTTCCATTTCAACGACATAGTCGACTCCGGCTGCGTCCATTGCCGCCGTTGCCGTATCCACATCAATACCGACAATCTCGCCATCCTGCGTAAAGCTGTTGGGACTCAATTCGATGACGGAAATGGTCATTGCCGATGATGAATGGTGGGAACTGTCACTACAGCTCCACAACAGACCACTCAGTAATAAAAGCAACGGCACGAAACATTTCATTTTAAGACAAGCCCTCATGAACCCTCCCTTTTTGAAGTTTGGAATATACCTGTGGTCAGAATGAAACCTTCGCGCCGGGATGGGCCGTTAACTTATTGAAAAGTATACATTGCATCCAACCGTCAGATGGGTCATTCTTGCAATGTTCTATCATAGTGCACAAAAGTCGCACGAAAGTCGCACAATTTTTTTCTTTTTTTGTGAAAAAATCACACAAAAGGTAGAAGGAAGATCACTCGCCCTGAAGCAATGTAAAAATGAAACAACGTGACTATCTCAAAGAGATGACGGTTCTGCTGGCAGAAGACGACAAGGTTGTCCGCGACAGCACGGCGCAAGCACTGGAAATGTTTGTTCAGCGGGTGATTGCCGTTGAAGATGGTGTTGCCGCACTGCAGCAGTTCCACAGTGGGGTTGCTGACATCGTCATCCTGGATATCAAGATGCCGGGAAAAAGCGGTCTCGATGTTGCCCGCGAGATCAGAAGTTGCGATGAGGTGACACCAGTCTTCATCATCAGCTCATTCAACGACAGTGAGCAACTGCACCAGGCAATTCCACTGCTGCTGATTGATTACCTCGTCAAGCCGCTAACCTTCGATCAGCTCAAAACAGCCCTGATCAAAAGTGTCGATTACCTTGATAAACGCGGCGGCCTGACCTACCCACTCGGCGAGGGCGTCAGCTACAACAAACGCTCTGGCAGGCTGATCACCACAGACGGCTCGGAAACCTCACTGCCGATGCGGGAAAAACAGCTCCTCGACCTGCTGATCAATAACCGCAACAAGCTGGTGACCAAAGAGCGCCTGGAAGACCTGATTTTCAATATGGAATGCTCCGAGACGTCGCTGAAAAACCTGGTCTATCGCCTGAAGAAAAAAATTCCCGCCAAGCGGATTGTCAACGTCAGAGAGATCGGCTACATGCTGGCCGAGCAGGACTAATCAATGAAACATTTCCTTCGTGTTCTCCTGGCCCTGCTCCTGTTCAGCGGTACGGCCAACGCCACAGACAACCTCGCCACTGTCGATATCTTACCCACTTTAGACCAGCTGACCCTCGACCACAGCGCGCTCCAGGTCTTGATTGATGCGGATAAAACAGCCACCGTGACGGATCTGCTCGGTGCGAGGGGCAAGCAATTACGCCCTGCCGACAAGAACTCCTTCCCCTACTCCACAGCCGCCATATGGAGCCAGGCCCGTCTGCACAACAGCTCCACGCAACCAGTCAAGCTCCACCTGATCAACGACTTTGTCGCCCACGATGAAGTGGATATCTACCTGATCCGAGCCGGCAAGGTCAGTGAACAGTACTCCTTCGGCGATACGCGACCAGTCAGAGCCACGGAAATCCTCAATCGCTTTGCCAATGTCCACATCACGCTGCAACCATATGAAACCATTGACGTATTGACCCGTTACGCCTCGACCACCCCGATCAGCATCAAGATGAAGGTGCTCAGCGAACGCTGCTATTCATGGTTGGCCATTGAGGATCTGACGGTCTGGGGCATGTTTATCGGCGTCACGCTGGCACTGGTGATCTACAATTTCATGATGTTCGTGTCGCTGCGTAATGTGGCCTTCCTGTTCTACGTGCTGCACAGTCTGGCCAATGGCTACAACACCCTGACCAGTTCAGGGCATGTCTACGCATTTTTAAGTCCGCTGCTGCCGCTGGCCTGGCTCAATCTCAGCTACAAGATCACGCCCTCTCTCACGGTAATCCTGATGTCGCTGTTCATCATCACCTTCTTCGACCTCAAGCACAAAATCGGCTGGCTGTATAAACTCAACCTCGCCAACATCGGTCTGTTTGGCGCGTTGATCGCCTCGCTGTTTTACTTTTATCCGAGCGGACAGGTGCTGCTGCACAATAAGATTTCAGCGCTGTTGTTACCCTTGGCACTGGTGTTCATGCTTTTTTCCGCCCTGATCGTCGCCTGGCACAAACTGTTTGCCGGTCGATATTTCCTCATCGGCGCGGGGACCTTCTTCTTCACCATGCTCAATTACGTGCTGTGCTTCACCGGACTGGTCGATTTCGGCAGTGGCGCGCTCTACGTTCTGCCGTCCGGCATGGCGGCGGAAGCGATCTTTTTTGCCATGGCTCTGGGGCAGAAAATAAAACGGATCGAAGCGGAGCGGGCTGAAAACGCCCTGCTGGTTGATGAGAGCAACAAGTTCAATTCAACCAGCTACCTGCTCGCCGGGATTCTCCACCAGTTCAAGCAGCCGCTGGTGTATCTCGGCACAGAAGTTTTAAAGCTGCGCACGCAGCGCCACAAAAACGGTCAAGACGACGCACAAAGCGAAGAGATTCTCGGAAATATGGAAAGCCAGATTGGCGGGATGAATGATCTGGTCGGCAACTTTTACAGTTTTTATTCGCAACAGGCGCAGCTCGGCGCGTTCAATCTGCAACGAGCTATCGACAATGTGCTGGACATGCTCGATCCGTCGGTACAGGCGGGGAATATCCGTGTGATTAAAGGAGAGCTGGACCAACAGCTCCACGCCGACGAAAAGGCGCTCAAGCAGATCCTGCTGATCCTGCTGGAAAATACCGTCAGCGTATTACTGGAGAAACAACTCGATGAGCCCAGCGTGTGGATCACCTGCTCCGGCGAACGCCGGGTCACACTCGAAGTGCGTGACAACGCCGGTGGCATCGCGGCCGACGCCCTCGATAAAATCTTCAACATCCACTACAGCAAAAAACAGGCTCAAGGTCTCGGCATCGGGCTGGCGCTGGCACGGAAACTGGCGGAAACACGCCTCAACGGCAGCCTCACCGTCCACAATGAGCCAGCAGGGGCTTGTTTCGTGCTGGTGTTTGAGTCCGCCTGTTGAAAAAGACGTTGTTATGCCATGCCCTGAATAATCTCTTCGGTCGCTTCGATTTTAGCGTAAGGAACCGCGAGTGCCGCCATGAACGCAGCATGCACCTCGGTGGCCTTGATGGTTTGGCCTTTAAAAACAAGATCTCGTGTAGCACAGGCGTCTTCAGCAACAACACAGCTGAAGCCCAGGTCAAACGCCGCCCGCGTGGTTGCGTCGATGCACATGTGGCTCATGGCTCCGCAAATGATGAGATTGGTGATGTTGTTCTGTTGTAAAATATCCAACAACGCCGTGTCGCGAAAGCTGTTGGGATAATTTTTCACCACCACAGTTTCGCCCTCTTTGGGTGCCACCACGGCATGGATTTCTGCACCATGGGTTTCCGGCAAAAAAAAGGTCGCGCCCGGTCGCGCGGCAATATGTTGAATATGAACAACGGGCAGATTGTTTTCTCTGAACCGGGCCAATAACCTCTGCGCATTGGCTGCGGCCTTATCCGTATCAACAAGTTCCATCGTGCCCCCAGCAAAATAATCATTTTGCAGGTCCACCAGAATCAGACAATCACCCATGCTTCCCCCGTTTGGTTGGAGTTCACTTCAAATCGTTTTTGCCACCACGAAATTGGTAAACTGCTCGCCACGCAGCGACACGGACTGTTCCGCCTCGACCGAGAAGCCATGTCTCTCAAAAAAACCTTTTGCGGTAATGCTGGCTTCCGCAAACAATCGAGAGATACCGAGCTTCGCTGCTTCTTGTTCGATAGCCCGCAATAACGCGGTGCCCACACCTTGCCCCTGACAATTATGGGCGCAATAAAAACAGTCGATGTGCCCGTCTTCCTCCAGCTCGGCGAAGCCGATTAATTGACCGTTTTCTTCTGCCACAAATGGATTGGTTTGACTCAGGCGCTCTTTCCATTGAGCAAGATCCATCTGGGCTGGTGCCCAAGCCTTGAGTTGCGCAAGAGAATAATCTTTGCAATTTACCCGATGGACGGTTTCATAAAGTAGAGACCAGAGGTTTTGCTCTTCCCCCTCTTTATATCGACGTACTTTCATTCTTCCAAACCCATCAACGTTCACAGGCCACCTTGATCTCACCAAGGCCACACCCAAGTTTTTCGTATCTACCAGCTTTCCATGCTGCCGATGAATGACCCTGTTCAGCTAAACAGGGGAGCGTCCCTAACTTTTCTCCGATAATTCAAGAATGATGGAAGTTAGATGCAAGAGTGCGCGAGTTTCGCTGTCGGGTATTTCTCCTTTGTGTTTACCTCTGAAAACGCAGAAAACTAGCCTTCCCCTTTTACCCTTTTATTTTGTTAATCACCGGCCCATCTTTTAAACCGTTCTATCTCCTTCGACCAAGCTTCGCCCAAATCGCGCAATTTTGAAGCCAATGGATACAGAGAATTAGGTGTAAAAATCCTGTCATTCGTAACCGGAATGTCTTCAATATATTCGAACACATTCCCATGGCAGAGGTTATGCCTAGTCTGGACAATTTTTACGTTTGGCTTGTTGCTTTGAATGTCGGTCAGAAAATCAGGCTCATCGTCAAATGCCAGAATCTCGACATTAAGACCAACTTTCTGGGCATCCCGTAATAGCCGGTTGCTAAATGTGGGCCCTACCAAATCATCGTTCTCAAAGCCTTGATCTATATACATCAATAAAGCTCGAATACTTGATTCGATTCCGTTCAAAAAACTCAGAGACGATGCTAAGTAAAGTCCATGATGGAACGCCTGAGCTCCCTCAATAAAGTACCAGTGAGTTTCAGCAGCATTGATTCGCCTCGCATAGTTGTGAGTCATTGCGAAGGCTCGAAATTTTTCTCCAACATCCTTTGGCATGAGCTCTCCTGATTAACGCCTGAGCTATGCGGCGAGGGAACCGAGTCCGACACAAGCCCACTGTTCGATGCTCTTCTATTTAATTTTGAAGGAATATCCGTTTCTTTCTTCCTCAGTTAAGCACTGTGAATTCTTTAGAATCGGACTCTTCTGAATAAACTGTTTATAACCAGATGCTATTAATCGAATATTACCTTCCTGAGTATCTATGTGATATTTATATTCGTTCATCTCTATTTTTTCTTGGTGAATATCGGCGATTTCCAAACCATTCACAAAATCCAAACCTATATCAATTTGGAGATTTCGTGCTTGTTCAAAAACAAGAGTTGATGGAGAAATCCAAAATCCATAGCGTCCATCTTGGTCATTGAGAACCCATTTAAAAATGTAATCAATGTCAAGGGCCACATTGTCAGCAAAATGGATTCCATAGATCGGGCAATCATGCCAACCCATTTTCTCAAAGTCAGTTTCATCCCAAATTAATTTTTCTGGCTTGAAATTTTCCATATTGTCATCGAACGTTCGAGCCTAGCGCGTTTGCGAAATGCGTAGCGTATAGCAAATCCGCTGGGTCCTTTGTTAGGCATTTACGAATGGTGGCCCCCAGTTTCTGTGATCAGTTGCAGCAATTCTTTTTTTGTTTTCTTTGCCTCGAACCAAAAACCACACCAGACAGCAATGTACGATACCAAGCCCAAGATCACCGGCAGTACGAGGACTAATGAGGTTTGTTTTGAGGAAAAAGAACCCACTGCAGCTCCAAAAATGAGACCGAAAATAGTAACAGCAAAAATGAAAAAACAGGAAATGGGGTGCGGAAATATTTGTACAGTTACAGTCGTCCCTTTCAACGATTGACGGAAGCGCCCCTTCACAATCGGGATGAAAGAATTGAGGTAATGAGTCACTCGCTTCACTCTGAATCCGTTCTCAGAAAACTTACCTTCAAAGGGTTTTTTGTGAACCTTTTGAAAAACACTAAATGAAGGTATTGAGGCCACGCTTTGTGACAATGTTGCAACCAAGTCTTCTGTTGATTTGGTTGAGGATAATGAAAACTTTTCGTATGGGATCAATGGCATAATATTTACTATCTAACACCCCGCTCACGCGCGGCTTTGCCGACCCAGTAAAAAGGGGCAGGCTACTTTTCGATAATTCAAGCATGATGGAAGTTAGATGCAAGAGCGCGCGAGTTTCGCTGTCGGGTATTTCTCCTTTGTGTTTACCTCTGAGAACGCAGAAAACTAGCCTGTCCCCTTTTACCCTTTCTATAAAGCATCCAGATTTCCTTTAAAATCGGCAATCATAATTCGGTTAGGCAAGGAGCCTAATTGCTGAGAACCGCAGACTCGGTAGATTCAATCGCTTCAATACTTTTTTTAAGATTAGCAGCGACCCTATATGCTTGCTCTAAAGCATCCTCACAGTTTTTTGGCGAAAATGGCACAGTTGGATAGACCATCAGATCACCATCGAAGACTTCAACTAAAATTCCCCCAGTATTCAACAAGAATTCTGTAAATTCTGCCGTGAAAATTTCAGCTATGGTTACGCTATCTTCTGTAACAACATCAAACTCGTTGGTTACAGAGGACGGATAAGCCGGGTTTATCCCAGCTGGGTTTAGCATATCGCGTACTTCACTTGTAATCGTCTTTTGCTTGATTATGAAATTTGGAAGTTCACTAAAAACGTCCTTAATCAAAAGGCCAAATCTTGTCTGAGTGTGTCTTTCTTTTGTCACACAAAAGATAATGACGTTAAATCCTTTATACGCACCAAAATAGTGCAACGATGGTGAAGTTTGACCAACTGACATCGCAAAGCAGGCAAATTTATGTTTCCCCAGTTTTTCTTTAAATTTACTTTTTGCAAACTTCTTAAATCCAAGTTTTTTATAACCTAAATCTATCTTTTCCCTTCTCAAGTGTTCATAGAAGGAACCTAACAATATCAACAAGGCTAATATTGCAACAGGCTCGAAACTATTTATCACCACTGAAGCCATAGTTTAACCTTCTTATATTGGCAGTGAAAACCTACTGTTTCAGCCCAAAAAATCTTAAAAAAACTCAGTCTTAGCTTAAATGGTGCGCTTTGAATCTACCCCCTTCTCTCTCAAGGCATCACCGAGAAGTAAAAGGGGACAGGCTTACTTTTCGATAATTCAATCATGATGGAAGTTAGATACAAGAGAGCGCGAGTTTCGCTGTCGGGTATTTCTCCTTTGTGTTTACCTCTGAGAACGCAGAAAACCAGCCTGTCCCCTTTTACCCTTCCAGTTTCTTTATAAAAATAGCGTACCGAATACTTCACACGGTCCTTGGAATGTTTTTTTCGCAGCAAATTTGTCTCCATTGCTCTTGCTGGTCCTCATCCAAGAAATAACCTCTAGCGGCAAAGGCTGACCCTGCGCGCCCTGCTGAAAATTGCCCACTGCAGATGTTTAAGTCATCGACAAAAAGGCATAAAGAAACATTATCACTCGTGCTACGAATGCGTCCTAAACATGAATACGATCTAAAGTCCCATGCTTTTATTTCGCTCCATAAAGCACAATGACGAGGACTTATGGACACCCCAACATTCGTCACAACCATTCCATATTTTCTCTCTTTAGCTTCAGAAACTATAATATGTCCAAACAAAATAAAAACTGAGGCTGGAAGAAAGATCGGCAAACAATCGATCCACGGGATCCCTATTGCGGCTCCAAAAGTAATAAAACATAAAGCAGGGACAGAAGATAAAAAATAGATGAAATATATTTTCGATTTAGCCATTGGTGGATAACTAGAAAACACTATCAATAATGGATCTCCAGATATTATATTGCTGTATATATTTACTTTATTCATTACCTACACCATATTACAACTGTATTTATTGATAAAATGATAACAATATTAACTTATAACAATATGTAGTCATCAAAATTTAAATGATTTAACTAATTAAAATTATAACAACATATGATATTACTATTGTTAAAGTATAAATAGATAATAGAACAAGATTTGAATATATATGTTCATCTTTATTTTCGATAACTGATATTTTAGGCCAGAGTATCAAATACGAAACCTTAAACTCGTCCAACTCTTTTAGTTTATTAATATACGGATCATGTTCAATTTCTAGCAACCTGTAGCCACGCTCTAACAAGTCTAGTGATTTTCGGTTTGATATATATTTTTTCCCAGACACGGAATATTCGTAAGATATTGAAATGTAATTATTGAAAGGATCGTCCATACCTTTTGAAAAGCTTGACTCGTGTTTCTTTTCGACAAAAAAATTTACTACTTTTCCATCAACTTGTCCCCAAGCCCCTTTATATTTGACAAGAAAAACACGTGCTAACAATATTAAAATTGGCATTGACAATAGAATGCTGATAATAAGCATATTTTACCTTTTCCTAGAGACAAAATATTTGTTGCAATAAATGGCAGAAGAACGCTAGAACTGTAAACTTGTTTTCAATAGTTAACTATGTAATTATCCAAACAAAATGTGCGAAATAAAAGATATTACTATGAAAGTTATAAAAATTGTAAAAAGAAAAATCACAAAAGGACTACATCCACTGCCAATCATTCTTTCTATATATAAATCAATTTCTGAAAACAGATACCTTGTTAGTCTACTACTCAATAGATATTGATATATATTACATGGAGATATGATGTATATAATACACCCAAATGAAATTAAAATTAGAATCAAGATAATCGTAAAAGCAGATAAAAGCCAAACAAATATATTTAATTGATATATAGAAAAATCGAAAATTATCATTGTCGTTATAAACGATGGGATTACTAAGCCAAATATTATTGCAATAAAAATTAGTGCCGGTAGTAATTCGCTATTTTCTTTACTTTCATCGTTCTTCATATACAAAGCCTTATGCCTAACAGTGTTGTAAGTGGAATATTTTCCATCTATCACAATATTTTGCAGTAAAGGTGGAAATCGACTCCCGCCAGACACAAACTCAGCACCGCAATAAATTACCGTGTCAACAATGCCACAGCATAACTAAGTCAGTGCTAATATTAAGGTTCTATCTTAAGCCGTTGACAATGTAAAGAAGTCTCTTCACGAATGGTAGTGCCCAGGCCAAACATCCGGAAACACATGAGCTCGTAAATAAACGTATTCTTTTAGATGGAACTCAAACGATTTCAGATAAACGTCAGAATTTAGGGAGTGTTATTGCGGAAGGGCTCAAACAGGAACTCAAGGCCATTGACCTTGATCTCGTACACTTCGGCCAGTTGCCGCCCCAGCCGTCCGGCGGGGAAGCCTTCACCGGCCATCCACACCACATAGGGTTCCGGCAGGTCCACCAAACGGACACCGGCATATTTGCCGTAAGGCATACGGGTTTCGTAGAGATCGATTAATGCTTGCGGGGATGGTTTCATGCCTGATGTGATAGCGGAATTCAGCACGGTTGGCAAACGGAATCTTGCAAAAAAATCCCCGCCTGTCAGATGTCTGAAAGGCGGGGAAACACGTCAGTTGAGGGGAACGCCCCTCGCATTGCGAAGAACGCACAAGGAGAATTCGTTACGCGTTGGGCAGCTCGATCACCACCTCCAGGCCGCCACCGACAACATTACGCGCCCGGATGGTGCCGCCATGGCGGCGAATGGTCCGATCCGCAATGGCCAGACCGATACCGGTGCCGCCAGTGTTGCGCTCACGCGAATCGTCTACCCGGTAAAACGGCTGGAAGATTTTTTCAAGTGCTGCATCGTCAATACCAGGCCCGTGGTCACGTACGGTGATCAACACCTTATCGGCGAGTTTGCGCATGGCCACTTCAACGGAGCTGTCCTCTTTGGTGTAGCGCACGGCATTGCGTAACACATTTTCAATGGCACCATACAGCAGCTTTTCATCGCCACGAATGCTTACCCCCGGTTCGTTTTTTACGCGAACGACAACGTTGCGGGCGTGGGCCTCAAAATTGGCGTCAGCAACCAGATCGACCAGCAACGCCGACAGATCCAATGAGTGTTCACACGTTAACACCTCGGATTCAAGCCGGTGCAAACTCAACAACTGGCCAATCATCTCGTTAAGGCGATCCGATTCGCGTTCAATGCGGTTCAAGGCCGACTCGGCCTGATCCCCGGAGCGTTGACGGGCCAGCTCAAGGGCGACATTGAGGCGGGCCAGAGGTGAACGCAACTCGTGAGAAATGTCGCGTTGCAGCCGTTGCTGTGATTCCACCTGCTGCTCAATGCGTTGCGCCATGGTGTCAAAATCGTTGGCCAGATCTTTGATTTCACTTTGCCCGGTGATGGAATCACCAACACGCACCGACAGGTCGCCACCGGCAAATTGCTGAGTGACGTTACGCAATGTCTGGATCGGTGAAGTCAACGAACGGGCCAGCCACCAGCAGACCAAGCCGCCGATCAAAAGAAAGACAGCCAGAAAGATCAAAGGACCGGCGCGGAAAAAAGGCATTTTATCGGGCGGCGGTGGCATGTGCAGGTGAACGACCAACACCGCCGGACGTTGCAGATGGTCTTTAAACGGCTGGGCAAAGTAAATATCGCGGTCATGATGCTTGATCTTGATCCGTTGCTCAGCAAAAACCTGTTGGACCAGTGGGACGATCTCCGGATCAACGGGACGCTGCAGCAGAGGCTTGCCGTCTTGCCCGACGATAAACAATTCAGCATTGCGATCACGGCGGGTGGTGACGTAATGACGCCAGCCGTCGAGTCCACCGCGCGCCAAGGCCATGCGTGCATCCTGAGCATAGGATGCCAACGCACGGTCGGCAAAGTTATGATCCCCCTCGGGCGGAAACATCCGCTCCGGCGGCCGGTTCATATAGGCGATAATCGCCATGATGGCTCCAGCCAGGGTGACGGTCAGCCAGAAGCTGAGAAAAATGCGCATGTAGAGACGATACATGATTTCCTCTAGGCTTCCGCCAGGGCCGCCACATACTGATAACCAACGCCACGGATGGTTTTGATCCGCTCCTGGCCGGTGGGCGCGGTGCCCAGCTTTTTACGCAAGCTGCTGATATGCACATCAATACTGCGATCATAGGGTGACAAATGGCGACCAAGCACCTGCTTGACCATATCTTCACGGCTGACGACCTGCCCTGCATGACCGAGCAGCATATGCAGCAGGGAAAATTCAACGGAGGTCAATGTCACCTCGCCATCCCCATTGCACACCTGACGGCCACCGGGATCAAGCATCAAATCGCCGATCTGCAACGGACCATCGACGCTTTTACGCGATTCAATCCGGCGCTGGATAGCGCGGATGCGTGCCATCAGTTCACGCGGGTTAAATGGTTTAGGCAGATAATCGTCCGCACCGAGTTCGAGGCCGACAATACGATCAATGTCTTCACCACGTGCCGTCAGCATCACCACCGGCACCTCACAGCTCTGGCGGATCTGGCGCAAGACATCAAATCCGTTCATGCCCGGCAGCATCACATCCAGAATCACCAGATCATAACCCTCAACAGCCTGACTGGCGCCACGCGGCCCATCGTGGACACAGCTCACCGAAAACCCTTCGTTGCCGAGATAATCGCACAGTAATTCGCAGAGTTCACTGTCATCATCGATGATCAATAGCTTTTCCATGGCGGTTTCCTGCCCTGTCTGAAAAAAGGAAATAAAAAGGATTAAAAGCAAGTGTAAAGCAAACGGTTCCATGACGGCGTAAAGAAATGTAAACTGTGCCTCAACATATTTTAACCGATTTTTTCCATTGCGGTTGTCTGTTTAATACTTTCATAACGTTGGAAATGCTATGCTTTGCCGGTTTAACCTTTTCCCATCAAGGACCATGTAATGACAACGTTCCCAACAACATTGCGCACTGCCCTGACGCTGGCTGTCACCGTCAGCGTTATCCTGTTGACCGGCTGCTCCCCGTTTGCGCCGGACAAGCGCAATCCCTCACCGGCACAGCTCCCCCAGACGTTTACACTTTATGAAACGACGGTGGCCGCACCCGATGAGCCGTGGTGGCAACAGATCGGCGGCACGGAGCTGGATGCGCTGGTCAAGACTGCTTTTTCCGGCAACTATACGTTGCGGCAAGCTTGGTCACGCGTAGAGCAGGCACGGGCCACGACACGGATCACCGCCAGCGAATTATGGCCGAGCCTCGATTATGACGGCAGCGCCGCCCATCGTCATCAATACGAAGATGATCAACGCAGCCGCAGTGAAAGTTATGCCCTTGGGCTGGTTGGCAGTTACGAGCTCGACCTGTGGGGCAGAATCGAAGCTCAGGACATGGCGCAACAGCGCGAGCAACAGGCCACCGAAGAGGACTGGCGCACGGCGCGCATTACCTTGAGTGGCGAGATTGCCAACAACTGGCTCAACACGGTTGCCCTCCATCAGCAGATGACCATTGTTCTGCGCCAGATTGAAACGGCGCGACGCATTGTTGAATTGACGCAACTGCGTTACCTCAAAGGCCAATCAACACGCAGTGACCTGGTGGAACGGCAGCAGGAGCTGCACCAATTTGAGCAAACCCGCCTTGAGATCGAACAACAGCTGAGCCAATACCATTACGACCTGTGCCTGCTTAACGGCCTGGCACCTGACGACACGATCAGCATCTCATCACACCAATTACCGCTGCTGCCTGAGCTGCCTTCGCCGGGAGTTCCCGCAGACCTGCTGGCCCAGCGCCCGGATGTACGAGCCGCCGGACTGCGCCTCAATAAACGCGACTGGCTGGTCGCTGCGGCGCGCGCCGATCGGCTGCCCGCACTGAAACTCACCGCTGATGCCGGTTACAACAGTAGCCGTAGCCGCGACCTGTTTGACAACTGGCTGGTCAATCTCGCCGCCAGCGTCACCGGCCCGATCTTTGATGCCGGGGCACGACGCGCCGAAGTCACCAGGGCTCGTGCCGAAGCGGATGAGTTACTGGCGGCGTATGAAGAAACCGTGATCACGGCGGTGAACGAAGTGGACAGCGCCCTGCTCGACGAGCGCAAGATTGGTGAACAACTACAGGCGGTGGAACAACAGATTGAGCGCCGACTGCAATCCCTGGACAATGCCCGTATCCGTTACCTGAACGGCGATGATGATTATCTCTCCTATCTGATCGTCAAACTCTCCGTCGATACGCTACAGCGTGAACAGGTTCAAAAACAACGGGATACACTGCTGGCACGAGTCGCCCTGCACCGGGCTCTCGGCGGAGCAGCCATGACTCAGACGCCTCTGGTACAACAATAAAGGATAGATACGATGGACAACATGCCGGATCACACTGCTGTCTCTACCCCCACACCGCGTAAACGGGTGTGGCTGCGTGTTCTAATAATCGTCGCGATTCTGACGGTCAGCTTTTTTTCCGCCAGCTACTTGATCAAAACAGCCCCCAAAGCGCAGAAAAAAGCCAAAGTCAAAAAACCGGTGCTGGTCTCGGTCATTGCCGCCCAACCGCAGGCTCATCAGGTTGCCATTACGGCAGCGGGACAGATTGTGGCATCACGCCAGGTTGATTTGCAGGCGCAGGTTTCCGGCCAGGTGATCCGCCTCAATGACAACTTTGACCTCGGTAAACGTTTGGTCAAAGACCAGGAGCTTCTGGCCCTTGATCCGATTGATTATGAAGTGGCCCTAGCCGAGAAGGAAGCCGTTCTGGCCGACGCCCGTTATGCGCTGTCGATTGAGCAGGGACTGCAGCAAGTCGCTTTGCGGGAATGGCAGTTGTTTGAACAGGAGCAAGACAGCCTGAATGCAACGCCGCCTTCGCTGGCCCTGCGCGAGCCGCACCTGAAAAAGGCCGAAGCGGATGTCCGTGCCGCGCAGGCCGGTGTCGACAAAGCGCGTATTGATCTGCAACGGACCATCATCACCACGCCGTTTGATGCTCTGGTGATTGAAAAGGCCGTTGACCTTGGCAGCCAACTCAGTGCCCAGTCCACCGTGGCGACTCTGGTGGCCACCGATGAATTCTGGGTGGAGCTCTCCGTTCCTCAGCAGGCTTTGGAATGGATTGACATCCCCGAATACAACGCGGACAAGGGTTCTTCTGTCACGGTCACCACGACAGCGGGTAACCGCCAGGGATCCGTTCTGCGGCTGCTGGCGGATCTTGAAACCCAGGGCCGCATGGCCCGACTGCTGGTGCGCATCAAAGACCCTCTTGATGTGCAGCATCCGGCCAGTCAACGTACGCCGTTGTTGCTGGGCGATTTTGTCGAGGTCACCATCCTCGGCCGCACGCTGGATCAGGCCGTCAAACTGCCACGCGAAGTCATCCATGAAAACAACTATCTGTGGCTGGCGCAGGATAATCTGTTACACATCCGCCCGGTGGAAATTGCCTGGCGCGACAAGGAGTTTTTCTATTTAACATCCGGCTTCAGCGCCGGAGAACTGATCGTCACCAACGACCTCGCCGCCCCGGTGGAGGGGTTACCGCTCCGTCTTGATCAGACGCTCAGCGCAAACAACCCGGATGAGGTCATCCAATGAGCCAGCTGCCGCACACCCCCAATGATGAACGGGGGCCGATTGCCTGGATGGCAGGCAACTCGGTTGCTGCCAACCTGCTGATGCTGATTTTGATGATCGGCGGCATTCTGATTGCCACCCAGATCAAGCAGGAGGTGTTCCCCGAATTCGACACCGACGTTGTCACCATCTCGGTGTCGTATCCCGGTGCCAGCCCTGAAGAGGTGGAACAAGGCATTATTCTCGCCATCGAAGAGGCGGTTCAAGGTCTGGACGGCGTCGATGAGGTGACCTCCAGCGCCCAGGAAGGTTCCGGGGTGGTCACCGTCGAGCTGCTGCTCGGTGCGGATCTGCAGAAGCTGGCCCGTGACATCGAAAGTGAAGTGGATCGTATCAGCACCTTTCCGGACGATGCCGAAGAGCCGGAAGTGGAGATCGAGACCCGTAAGCGTGATGTGGTGTCCATTGTTGTCTTTGGCGATCAGAGCGAAATTGTCCTGCGCAATGTGGCGGAACAACTGCGTGATTTTCTGCTTCAGGACAAAAACATCACCCAGGTCGAGCTGGAAGACGTGCCCGACCTGGAGATCTCCATAGAAGTCCCTCAGCAGACCCTGCGTCGTTACGGCCTGACGCTGGCAGAGATCGCCAATCGCCTGGAAGCGGCCTCCATCGACCTTCCCGGTGGCGGCATCAAAACAGATGCCGGTGAAATCCTGGTGCGGATGAAAGAGCGTCGCGACACGGCAGAGCAATTCGCCAGTCTGCCGGTCATCACCAATAATGACGGTAGTATTGTCCGTCTCGGCGAAATCGCGACCATCAAAGACGGTTTTGAAGACACCGACTACTATGCGGTCTACAACGGTAAACCCGCGTTGATGATCGAGATCTATCGTATCGGCAACCAGACCCCGATCGATGTCGCCAATGCGGTCTTTGCCCAGATGGACGCGTTTGAGGAATATCTGCCACCCGGCATCGCGCTTGATGTGGTCAAAGACCGTTCAGAGATCTTCAAGCAACGCGCCGACCTGTTGTCACGTAACGCTTTTCTCGGTCTGGCGCTGGTGTTGGTGCTGCTGAGTATTTTTCTCGAAGCACGTCTGGCATTTTGGGTAACCATGGGCATTCCGATTTCCTTTCTCGGTGCCTTCCTGATGCTGGCAATCGCCGGGGTGAGCATCAATATGGTGTCGATGTTTGCCTTTATCATCGCCTTGGGTATCGTTGTCGATGATGCCATTGTTGTCGGTGAAAATATCTATAAATTCCGTCAGCAGGGACTCCCTTTTATCCACTCGGCGATTGCCGGAGTGCGCGAAGTCGCCGTCCCGGTCACATTCAGCGTTCTGACCAATATTGTTGCGTTTCTGCCGCTCTACTTCATCCCCGGCACCATGGGCAAAATCATGATGACCATCCCGGTGGTGGTTATCAGCGTGTTTACCATTTCTCTGGTGGAATCTCTGTTTGTATTGCCCGCCCATCTTGGCCATCTCAATGATCGCCACAAGCGCAAGGGGCTCATGTCTTGGCTTCATCACCGGCAACAACGCTTCAGCGCTTTTTTCACCCGATTGATCGAAAACTATTACGGGCCATTCCTCGACAAGGTGCTGCACACCCGCTACATCACCATCGCCATTGCCATCGCCGTGCTGATGACCACCGGTGCCTATGTCAAAAGCGGGCGTATGGGCATGAGCATGTTCCCGAAGATAGAATCGGACTATGCCGAATCTTCTCTCACTCTGCCCTATGGCGCCCCTATCGAAAGTACTGAAAGAATCGCCCGCCAGATCATGGCAGCTGCGGACAGTATTATTGCTGAAAATGGCGGTGATCAGTTGGCTCTCGGTACGTTCAGTCAGATTGGTCGCAATGGCAGCCACAAGGCTCGCATCCGTGTTTATCTCACGGATTCTGAAGTTCGACCAATCTCCACGGAACAATTCACCAAGCTGTGGCGTGAACGTAGTGGTGAATTTGTCGGCGTGGAGTCGCTCAGTTTCTCTTCCGACTCCGGAGGTCCCGGCTCCGGTGCGGCGCTGACAATGGAATTGAGTCACCGCGATCTGTCGGTTCTTGAAAAGGCCAGTGAAGAGTTGGCTGCCGCTCTGGAAAACTACAGCCAGGTGAAAGATATTGACGACGGCTTTGCCCCTGGCAAACAACAATTGGACTTCACCCTCAAGCCCGCCGCACAAAGCCTCGGCCTGACCGCTTCAGATGTCGCCCGGCAGGTGCGTAACGCCTATGACGGCGCTGACGTCCTTAAACAACAACGCGGTCGTAACGAAATCACCATTGTCGTCCGACTCCCCAAAGAGGAACGCATTTCCGAATACAATCTGGAACAAATGATTCTGCGCAACAGTGAAGGGATTGAGATACCACTGCTGGACGCTGTGGAGATTAAACGAGGCCGTGCCTATATTACCATTGACCGCCGCAATGGCCGCCGCATTGTCACCGTCACGGCAGATGTTACTCCACGTCCTCAAGCGGGTCAGGTCATTGCTGCTCTGGAAGAGGAGACCATCCCGGAAGTGCTCAACCGCTATGCCGGGCTGAGTTTATCCTATGAAGGCAAGCAGGCGGACATGAAGGAGAGTTTCCAGGGCTTGGTTTCCGGCCTGTTGCTGGCGTTGATGATGATCTATCTGTTGCTGGCCATTCCGTTCCGCAGCTACATCCAGCCCGCCATTATCATGGTCAGTATCCCGTTCGGCATGGTCGGAGCTACCCTTGGGCATTTAGCCATGGGCTACAGTCTGAGTATCATGAGTCTGCTCGGCGTTGTCGCGCTGTCCGGGGTGGTGGTCAACGATTCACTGGTATTAATCGACTTTGCCAACCGCCGCCTTCACGATGGCGACAGTCCTCATGATGCCGTGCTTGCTGCCGGGATGCAGCGTTTCCGGCCGATCATGCTCACGACCCTGACGACCTTCTTTGGTCTGGCGCCGATGATTTTTGAGACGTCACGTCAGGCACGCTTCCTGATTCCCATGGCTATCTCACTCGGTTTCGGGATTTTGTTTGCCACCCTGATCGCCCTGATCCTGGTCCCGGTCTTGTACATGGTTGTCGAAGATTTAAGAGCCCACTGGAAAGAAACACACCCGGTCGAGTGATTCAAACCGATTCAAACCATATGGTCGTAAGGTAAGCGGTCAACACACGTGTTGGCCGTTTGTCTTTTCAGTTGGATATGGGTGTTCTGCGCCGTTTCTCGGCTGGCAAAAAGAGGCGTTGACGACTCTTCCTGTTCATTCGGGAACAAGATCATTGACTACAAAGACAAACAGCCCCTGCAGGAATTCCTGCAGGGGCTGTTTGCTTGTGTATTGTCAGCAGTGACTACAGACCGTCAGACTTGATCTTGATAGTCTCTGTCCACTCACGCCACAGTTGCGGCGAAGTGCGCTTGGTGCCGAAAGGCAGATACCACAGCTCTACAGTGACATCCATCTCTTTCTCAAGAGTCTTGCGAACCATTTTGCCTTGGTCGTTCTTCACATCCTCAGTCGGGTAGAAGATCTCAAAGCGCTGCTCGATCTCTTTTCCGGGTGGCAAGCCGGTTTCTTCAATAATGCCGCTCTTCTCGTAAGGTCCGCGACCCATAACGTCGCTGCGACCAAACTGCTGAGGTGTCGGCATGAAAATCATTTCCTGGTTGAAAATTTCCCCTTCTTCTTTTGTTTCAGCGCGTACCGACAGAACCAGTCGGTTAGGGGTCGGTCAGCCATCAGGGATGGAGTGACCGGACTTGTTCTTCATCTCAACGCGAACAACGGCTTTCGGGGTCATCTTGCTGCCGTCACGCCAGCGAACGCCGTACGCTTCAACATCAAAATCGAGTGCCATCTCTTGCATTTTAGGATCGCTGTAGCTCAGGATCTTGTGACCCAGGCCGGATTCTTCCATGTGGCATTCCTGGCAGGTCTTGTGGCCGCCGTGAGCGGTGTAAGACCACAGGTAGCTGCCGTACAGAGTGGCGCACTGCGTGGGGTTCTCCAACTCAAGGTTGGGACCGAGACCGTGGCACTGACCGCAGAAGATCGACTCGTTCATGATCGGGCTGACCTTCATTTTGCCGAAGTGCTCGTCTTCGTGCTCACCCTCGTTGAAACCGTAAACCGTGTCACTTTGCGGATAGCCGTCGGTCCACTTGTGGGTGATGGCCATGCGGTTGTGGCAGATCAGGCAGTTGATGTTGAGGGCCAGCAGAGTTTCTTCGTACTTGGCCTGCTCTTCTTTCTTGCCGGCTTTGGCGGCATCATACCAATCGTACAGGGTGTGAACCAGCTCAACGGCAACCGTGTCCTCAGCGTCAGCCAGTTGCGGCAGGTGACACTTGGCGCAGCCCATCAGATGCTCGACCTTAACGTCTTCGGGGCCGTTTACACCGGAGTAGGCCCAGGACATGAAGCCGTTTTTCATCGCGGTGATCATGGTCGCCGCGGTGCGGCCGGTACCGTACATGGGGCGGGCATGGGGGGACGCCGCCCAGTCGTTATGAATTTCTTCGTGGCAGTCAATACAGGCGGTTGAGTCATACATCTGAATCAACTCATTCAAAGTCTTGGCCTTACCTTTGGTTGCTGCGATGGTGCCGTCACGGCCAACGCCAGCGCCGAGGGCGAAGACGCAGCTCGCGCTGACGAGCACGATCAGCAATGAAAGGCTGATGTTTTTAATTGATTTCATTGTCTTTTCCTATTGATGTGCGTGTAAAAAAGACCCTCACTGGGGGCGAGGGTCCCAAAAAGGCTTAGAAATCTTCTAGTTTAGCAGCCAGTCAGCATGTCATTGCCGGCGGCGGGAGCTTTAGCAGCGCCTTTTTCGATATCCATCTCAACTTTGTCGCCTTCAGAAATCCCTTTGGCGTCAGACTTGGAGACTTCTACAGTCACTTTGCTGCCTTTTACTTTAACAACTTCGCCTTTAACACTGGCGAAAGCAGTGCAGCTCAGGCCACCAATAAATGCAGCAGCAGCCATCAGTACGATCATTTTTTTCATGATGCTTCTCCTCTAGTCGAATAAAAGAATAACAACGATCTCTCACCGAAAACACTCGTTTCGGTAAAACGAATGACACCGAATGTTAATATACTTGTATACCATTATCAAGCCTTAGAAAGATCATTCGAACGATTCCTGCCTAACTACTTGGCATTATACGCATTATCGAATACTGCCAAAAAATAGGATAAAAAAGGTATTTTATAACCCTTATCTCAATAAAAATGGGGCTCTTCCAATGGGCAGAGAAATGATTTTTCACTCCAAAAACAACCTCTTAAATCAAGTTTCAAACGTGCGTTTTCACAGAACTTCATACGGTTTAGCGTCAACGTCTCCGTTACAAAATTGTCTGTCGCGGAAAACTGGATTTTTCATCGACTTGCGTTAATGTAGACAAAGAGACTCTTTTTCTTCTCTCTTTTTTCACGAGGCAGAGACCATGGATGCACAACGACAAGTGACTGACAATAAAATCAGCTTTGAAGGTCAGATCGTAGCCATCCGCGGCAGTGTCGTTGATGTGTACTTTGCCGAGCATCTACCGGAAATCCACACGCTTCTGCATTGCCCTGTTCTTGAGAATATTGTTTTGGAAGTTGCGTCCCAACTTGATGCATCGCATGTGCGCGCCATGGCACTTACCCCGACGCAGGGGCTGGCGAGACAGATGACCGTCACCCATACCGGCACGCCACTCCAGGCTCCTGTAGGTCACGCCACCCTGTCGCGCATGTTTGACGTTTTCGGCAATCCCATTGATCGCAAACCGCCGCCCAAAGATCTGCACTGGCGCTCTGTCCATCAACCCTCGCCGCCGTTAAGTCAACGTTCCACAGAACCGGAAATCTTTGAAACCGGCATTAAGGTCATTGATGTGCTGATGCCTCTCGAACGTGGCGGAAAAACCGGATTGTTCGGTGGTGCCGGGGTCGGCAAAACCGTGCTGCTGACAGAGATGATCCACAATATGGTGCATCAGCACGAGGGAGTCAGCCTGTTCTGCGGCATTGGTGAACGCTGCCGCGAAGGGGAAGAACTCTATCGCGACATGGAGCAGGCCGGAGTGCTCGACAACATGGCGATGATCTTCGGCCAGATGAACGAACCGCCGGGCAGCCGCTTTCGCGTCGGCCATGTGGCCTTGACCATGGCCGAGTACTTCCGTGATGACGAGCATCGCGACGTTTTGCTGCTGATTGATAATATCTTCCGTTTTATTCAAGCCGGTTCGGAAATTTCGGGACTGATGGGCCAAATGCCGTCGCGCCTGGGCTATCAGCCGACCCTGAGTACTGAACTGTCGCAATTGCAGGAGCGTATCGCCAACACCGAGACCGGGGCCATTACCTCGATCCAGGCGGTGTATGTCCCGGCCGACGACTTTACCGATCCGGCAGCCGTACATACCTTCTCGCACCTGTCGGCTTCAGTGGTTTTGTCACGCAAGAGGGCCAGCGAAGGGCTTTATCCGGCCATTGACCCACTGCAGTCCAACTCAAAAATGGCCAACCCGTCGATTGTCGGCAGTCATCATGACACCATAGCCCGCCAGGTCCGCCAGACCTTAGCGCAATATGAAGAGATGAAAGACATTATTGCCATGCTTGGTTTGGAACAGTTGTCGCAAAAGGATCGCGCCATTGTTTCCAAAGCGCGGCGACTGGAGCGTTTTCTGACCCAGCCGTTTTTCACCACCGAGCAATTCAGTGGCATGCAAGGCAAGCTGGTCAGCCGAGACGACGCCCTGGATGGCTGTCGCCAGATTCTTGCCGGCGACTTTGACGACTGCCCGGAACAGGCTTTGTACATGGTCGGCACCATTGATGAGGCCCGTGAAAAATGGCAGACACTCAAAGGTGATGCCCAGGGAGGCGACGATGAAACTTAACATCCTGCTGCCTTCACGCATTTTTGCCAGCTACGAGGAGGTTCATCATCTCATGGTGGAAACGCCGCATGGCGCCCTGGGTTTTCTGCCGCATCGACGGGACTGCATCACGCCGCTCAGTGCCGGAATTCTTACCTATCGCCACGAGCAGGGTGGCAATCGCTATGTCGCAACGGACACCGGCATCCTGGTCAAAACCGGACTTGAGGTATCAGTGTCGGTACGTCATGCCGTGGCCAGCGACAATCTGCAGGAGTTGCAACAGATTGTTCGCGATGAATTTTTGCAACTGACGGAGCGGGAGCAAAATGTGCGCTTGCTGTTCGCGAAAATTGAGAGCGGCTTTATCCGCCGTCTAGCGGAGTATCGTCATGACTGATCAGACGCCGCGTCAAGAACGCTTTCACGAAACCGTCGATCGCAAGGCACGGCGCAAACGCACGGAGCAGTTGCGCAATCAACAACCGCTTTGGAGCGGTTTCAGCCTGTTCGGCATTGTCGGCTGGTCGGTAGCCATACCGACGTTAGTCGCCATTGCCATCGGCATCTGGCTGGATCGCCATGTGGTGGGCGGACCATCGTGGACACTGACATTACTTCCCGTAGGGATCGGCCTTGGCTGTCTGGCAGCCTGGCGATGGGTGTCCCACGAAGAGCAGCAGATTCATCACCACCCGGACGATCCGCAGGAGGACCATGATGACCAATGATCTGTGGCTGCCAGGAGTCTTGTCCGTCACCGTCGGCTTTGTGATCGGCCTGTTCTTTTTCGCCGGGTTGTGGTGGACAGTGCGTCGCGCCGTCATCTCGAAATATCCGGCACTGTGGTTCATCGGCAGCATGCTGCTGCGGGTGGCCGTCACCTTGGCAGGCTTTTACTGGGTCAGCGCCGATCAATGGTGGCGGTTGTTGCTGTGCACCGCCGGTTTCATTGTCGCCCGACCGGTGGTTTCGCGCACGGTCAATCGCCCCGATTCAGGCAGGAGGAAACCATGCAATTAAGTTCCGATGCCGTCATTTTCTGGCACAACGGCTGGGTCAACCTCAACCTGACCATCGTCATGACCTGGGTCTTGATGGCGGTTCTCGCCGGAGGCAGCTGGTTGTTGACACGCGGCTTGGCGCAAAGCGACCACCACAGCCGCTTGCAAGCCTTATTGGAGATGATCGTCATTGCCATGGTCGATCTGCTCAAGGATGCGGGGCTGAAACCGGCGCGCCATTATCTGCCGCTGATCGGCACATTGTTTCTGTTTATTGCCTTATCCAATTTGCTGGTGATTATCCCCGGCTATCAGGCCCCGACCGGCTCACTGTCGACGACCACGGCCCTGGCGGTGATCGTCTTTGTTGCCGTGCCCTTTTACGGCATCCGCTCGCAGGGGCTTAAAGAATACCTGGCCTCGTATCTCAAGCCGGTGTGGATCATGTTGCCGTTCAACCTGATCGGCGAGCTGTCACGCACCCTGGCACTGGCCGTGCGCCTGTTCGGTAATATGATGAGCGGCGCCATGATCGGTGCAATTTTGTTGATGATCGCACCGCTGATTTTCCCGTTACTGATGAACCTGCTCGGTCTGCTCACCGGCATGGTCCAAGCGTATATCTTCTCGGTTCTGGCCATGGTCTACATTGCCGCGGCCATTCGGGTACATCCCCAATAACATCACTTGGAGGACCTATGGAAGCACAAACCTGGATCGCCATGATCTCCATTTTTACTGCCGGCATCACCATTGCTATCGGCTCCATCGGCTCGGCACTCGGTGAAGGGCGTGCTGTCTCCTCCGCCTTGACGGCACTGGCGCAGCAGCCGGACTCCGCCTCGACCATTACCCGGACCCTGTTTGTCGGTCTGGCCATGGTCGAATCGACCGCTATCTACTGCTTTGTCGTCTCGATGATTGTGTTGTTTGCCAATCCGTTCTGGAACCATTTCCTGGAGGCTGCGGGAGGGTAACGCCATGTTGTTGGATACCTTTACCATCATTGCCCAGCTGATCAACTTTCTGATCCTGGTCTGGCTGCTCAAGCGTTTTCTTTATCAGCCGCTGCTGGCCGCCATTGACAAGCGGGAACAACGCCTGCGCGACCAACAGCAACAGGCCGAAGAGCGCGAGCAGCAGGCCAGACAATTGCAACAAAAGCTGATTGCCGAACAGGAAGCCCTGGAGCAGCAGCGTCACCAGGTGCTCGAGGATGTCCGTACCAAAGCCGCAACCCTGAAGCAGCATCTGAGTGAAGAGGCGCGTCGAGAGGTTGATCACAAACGGCAAATCTGGCATGAACAACTGTGTTCCGAGCAGAAGGCTGAAAGCCGCCGTATCCGTCAGCGGATCGAGCAGGAGCTATTGTCGTCATTGCAACACATGCTTGAAAAGCTTGCGAACCGGACCCTGGAACAACAGATCCTGCAGGTGTTTCTCGACAAGATTCACCAGTTGGACGGCCAACAGAAACAGGCTTTGACGTCAGCCTTGGCCAACGCATCCACCCCACCACGCCTGCTGACCAGCGCCCCGCTGGATAGTGAGGCAAAAGAATGGCTCTCTGCAGCGCTGCAAAAGGATCTGGGCTGTACCGAGCTGCTCTTTGAGACCGACAGCGCTCTGCTTTGTGGTGCCGAATTACTGACGGACGGTCACAAAATCAGCTGGACCTTGGCCAGTCAACTCTCAGACCTGTCCGACCACTTGCGGCAGGCCCACACGGACACGGCCCTTTGCGCGGAGAAAAAGGAGGGGAAAGATGAGTGACCTCCTTGGCCAATGGGTAGACAGTGCTTGCAGTCGGCTTAAAGAGGGTGTAGAGACCCTGCCGGATCAGTTGACCCTTCGCGAATCCGGCCGCGTCACCACAGTCTCAACCGGGATTGCAAAAATCAACGGCCTGCCAGGGGTCGGCGCCGAGGAGCGGGTTGAGTTTCCTCAGGGGCTTGAAGGCATTGCCTTTAATGTCGATGCCGATGAGGTCGGTGTGGTGCTGCTGGGTGATTATCAGTATCTGCACACCGGAGACGAAGCCCGCCGTTCCGGGAGGGTGATGGATGTGCCCGTCGGAGAGGCGTTGCTTGGCCGGGTTATCAACCCTTTGGGTGCGCCACTGGATCAAAAAGGGCCGCTAGACAGTTCGCACCGGCTGCCCATTGAGCGGCCCGCCCCAGCGATTATGGAACGGGCACCGGTCACCACGCCATTGCATACCGGCATCAAGGTGGTGGATGCGCTGGTGCCTATCGGCCGCGGTCAGCGGGAATTGATCCTGGGAGATCGTCAAACAGGAAAAACAGCAATTGCCATTGATACCATCCTCAACCAGAAGGGGCAGAATGTTCGCTGTGTTTACTGTGCGATCGGCCAACGCGCCGCCGCCGTCGCTCGTGTTATTGCCGAGCTGGACCGGCGTGGCGCGATGGACTATACCGTGGTCATGGTGGCTGAAGGCAATGATCCTCCGGGATTGTCCTACATCGCCCCTTACGCCGCCACGACCATTGCCGAAGAATTCATGCGCCAGGGCGATGATGTTCTCATTGTCTATGACGATCTGACCCACCATGCCCGTGCCTATCGCGAACTGTCTTTGTTACTGCGGCGACCGCCGGGACGCGAGGCGTTTCCCGGAGATATCTTCTACATCCATTCGCGCCTGCTGGAACGCGCGACGCATCTGCATCCGGACCTTGGCGGCGGCTCACTTACCGCCCTGCCGATCATCGAAACCGAGGCGCAGAACATGTCGGCCTATATTCCCACCAACCTGATCTCCATCACCGATGGCCAACTGTATCTATCACCCACCCTGTTTGAACTCGGTGCATTACCGGCCATTGATGTCGGCAAATCCGTTTCACGGGTTGGCGGCAAGGCCCAGCTCGAAGCGTATCGCAAAATCGCCGGCAATTTGAAGCTGGCCTATGCCCAATTTGAAGAACTGGAGACCTTTGCCCGATTCGGCACCCGGCTTGATGAATCGACTCAAGCCGTCATCACCCATGGCCGACGCATCCGCGCCTGCCTGAAGCAACCTCAGTACAGCCCGGTCTCGGTCGTGCAACAACTCGGTGTCTTGCAGGCGCTCAACAGCGGCCTGTTTGACGGCATTGATGAAGAAGAAATGACGGCTGCCGAGCAGATCGTGCGTGATGCCATGAACAACCTGAATGAACACGAGTATCAACAGCTGACCGGCAAAGCGCCATTTACCACCGCGGTTATGGATGAGCTCACCGCTCTGGCGCGCCGGTCATTGACGGAGCTGGCGTCATGAGTGACACCCTGCTCGGCCTGCAACGCAAAATCAACAGCGCCACCGACCTCGCCGGTGTGGTGCGCACCATGAAGGCGCTGGCGGCTTCCAGCATCAATCAATATGAAGAAGCCGTCGCCTCCTTGCGCCATTACAGCCAGACCGTCGATCTCGGCCTGAGTGCCTGCCTGCGTGCACTGCCTGCCCACTTTAAACAGGGGCAAAAAGAACCTGAGCTCACGCTGGTGCTGATTTTTGGTTCCGATCAGGGGCTGGTCGGCCAGTTCAACGAGAGTCTGGTGGATTTTGCGATCAAAAAGCTTCCTGGAGACAAACCGCAACGCCTGATCGCCATTGGTGAACGGATCGCCGGGCAGCTGGAAAGCCACGGCCATGCAGCGGACCACATCTATCGCACCCCGACCAGTGTCGATTCCATTACCGAGCTGGGCATTGACCTGCAGCTGGACAATGCCGACCTGAATCAGACGCCGCAGCGCCATGGCCTGCTGGTGTTTTACAACGCACCACATCTGGGGGCCACTTATCAGCCACGGATGCGCACCATCCTGCCGTTGGACCGCGCCTGGCAGGAAGAACTCAGTCAGCTCTCCTGGCCATCAACCGCATTGCCGGAAATTTGCGGTCCTCTCAACGCGACCTTTGCTTCCTTAATCGAGGAGTATCTGTTTATTTCGTTCTTTCAGGCCTGCGCAGAATCCCTGGCCAGTGAAAATATCTGTCGCTTAACGGCCATGCAACGGGCAGAAAAAAACATTCAGGAACAACTGGAGAATCTCCAACGCACCTATCACCGTCGCCGTCAGGACACCATCGACGCGGAACTGTTTGATGTCACATTCGGCTTTGAGCAGCTCAACGATATCCGCTGAAAGAAAACTCTATGACCTTTCTCTTGGGGCATCGCCTCCCCTTCTGTCTCTGTCTGTTACTGCTGCTCTGCGCCTGTCAGCCCGGTCTGTTCAGCCGACTCAAGAGAAATCTACGCGACATGGAAAGCCACGGCGTCATTGCCGGTCAACTGATTCGCCCAAACGAACATGCACCCGTCTATCTCAGCTTGCTGGACAGTCAGGGGGCTTGTATCGATACCATCCGTTTCACGTCCGACCGGTATGCCCTGTTTGCCCCTCTGGAGCATGACTACCAGCTGGTCGCTTTTCAGGATCTTAACGGTGATGGTTATGTTCAAGTCTCAGAGCCCATTGCATCCACCTGCGATGATCCCGCGCTGTTTTTAACCGCCCAGCAACGCAATCAACGACGAGACCTGAGTCTACAACCCAGCTCCATGCTCCCGCCACAGCTTGTGCAAGCCTGTCCGCCGCAAGAGGAGACGCCGATGAAGATCCGACTCATCGTCGGTGATGTGGCGGACTTCAACCGTCCTGAGTTCGGTCAGAGTTTTGCCCGCAAAGGACTCTGGGCACCTGTTGATTTTTTACGCGAAGCAGGAATCGGCATTTACTTCCTGGAAGCGTACGATCCGGACAAAATCCCGGTCCTGTTTATCAATGGCGCGGCGGGCTCACCACTCGACTGGCAGGCGTTCTACCAACGCATGGATAAAACCCGCTATCAGGCCTGGTTTTATTTCTATCCATCCGGGTTGCCGTTAAAGCAGCTCTCGCAGGCGCTGTCCGGCATGACACGAAATCTTCAGGAGCGATACGGGTTCAAACACATGGCGGTTGTTGCACACAGCATGGGTGGGCTGATCGGGCGGGGGTTTCTTATGGATGAGACGATTCGTCACAAAAATTTTGTCGATGTCTTTGTGTCGATTTCCACTCCGTGGGAGGGGATTGAAGCAGCGAACCTCGGGGTCAAATACGCACCGGCGGCGATCCCGTCCTGGTACGATGTCGCGACGGACAGCCCTTATCAAAAAACGATCTTCGAGAGAACGCTACCACGCTCTTTATCTTATTATCTGCTGTTTGGATACAGCGACACGGCAGTACCACTTAAAAGCCAACTCTACACTCCAGCGCAACACGAAGCGGAACGGATCATCGGCTACAATGAAGGGCATGTTTCCATTCTCTCCAGCCCTCAGGTGATCGAAGACCTGTTCAGACTTCTGGATGAGCAATGGTGAAACAACATGAAGCGTTCATTTTTTCCATAAAAGCAAAGATCCGCAGTCCCATACACAGAGGCGGTTACGATCTGGAAAGATTGACCTCACAATGTCCGTCACATAGCGGCTGATTGTTGCTTTTTCCGCAGCTGCACAGATAAACTTTCTGTTTGACCGCCACATCAAACTTCAAGGGAACGCTCTTGCCACCCTGATGATGACCATCACAAAAAGGCAGGTTCTGTGATTTGCCACACGTGCAGCGATAATAGGTGCCCGGCTCCAGAGTCAGGGAGATGGGCATTCCGGCATCAGTATTCATTTTTGACATGGTTCTCTCTTTTCATCGGTTCAAGGCATAAGATTCTCATCAGTGAACCGGAAGTATAACACGCCGCTGTTGCCGGCCTCAACAACGCGTCATCTGCGCTGAAATATCGGCAGGCTTGCCAAAATACATCCAGCTGGTCACCAGAAGATCAACTCCGCTTGCCGCATAGGCACGCACATTTTCACTATTGATGCCACCGGCAGCGATCACCAGCAGATCGGGAAAATCGCCTTTCAGCGCAACAACCATCTCTTTCAATTCTGCCGCGCTGCACTTATCGATCTGCACGCTGTCCGCACCACGGGCGGCAACCTGACGCGCCTGTTGCAAGGAAGTTACCTCGACACCGATTTTTTTCTCTGGAGCTGCTGCCTTGAGGAAAGGGAAACGTTCAAGAAAACGGTCAAAACCGATCAGGTCGTAATGATGGGCAAAAATCAGCACGCTTTCCCCTAAGCCCAGGCGATGGGGAATCCCGCCCCCGGCGATTAACGCCTGTTGCGCGAGGCGTCGTCCACCCGGAAAGGCCTTACGAGTGCCACAGATCCGGGCAATCCCCTCTTTTTGTGCCTCCGTCACCAGTTGTTCGGTACGCGTGGCAATGCCACCGGCATATTCGAGCAGATTTAAGGACACGCGCCACCCGGCATGGAGCACTTCGGCATTGCCGGTAACGGTCATCACGGTTTCTCCAGCGCCAAGGCGCTGACCGCTGGAGGCACGGATGTCCACCTCGGCACCGAGGCGACGAAAGACGTCAGCAGCCTCGCCAACACCGGCCACGGTGGTTTCATGTCGCGTCGTAAAAGACATTCGCGCATCAATCTCAGCCATCTTGAGTAAATGAGAAGTCAGATCCAGACCTGGCACATCTTCTTCAATCCACTGATCCACCATTTGTTGACTTACAAACATGCCTTCCCTCCATAGAAAAACGCCCCACAGGCTGCCTGCGGGGCGTTGAGGTTGTGTTAAAGAGTCATTGATCAGGCCAGGGTAAAACCGATAATCGCTTCAGGTGCAACGACACGGAAGGTGAATGACTCGGTGATAAACAGATGAATTTCGCTGGCGGTATGGCTGTGATAGCCGACGGACAGGTCCTGACCAACCGTCAACTCCACATCACCGCCCCGACTGGCTACCAGCAAGGCATCCTTGACCAGTTCGGAATAGATCACCTGGCCGCCAATCTGTTTTTCGATGATGGATCGCAGAGTGCCGCCGGGGGTGCTGCGGGCGAGAAATTTCCAGATGGTCGGTGACACCACCAGATTGGCGCCTCCTTCGACCCCTTCTTTAAGCATGCGGGTCTGCCCTTCGGAGACAGCATCAACGATCACATCCATATCCAGCGACAAAGGGATCTCCTGACCTTTGACCGTCTCTTGCAAACCGGCAATGGCTGCCGGTTCGAAGCCCTGATAAATCGCTTTTTCTTCAAACAGGGCAATATCACGGCACGCCTGAACTAACGCATCAAGCTGAATATCTTTGGCTCCGCGCTCAATATTGTCCAGTTCCCAGGTTTCGAGCGTAAAATTAACGCGTGCTTCCATGAGCGGTTGCACCTGATGAAGGCCATAACCGACATTGCCGTCGCTGCTGTCTTTGCCAACCGCCAGACGACCGAGAGTGACACACGCGTGTCCAATGCCGTGAGGACCGTCCAAATCAATAAACTTGCGTCCAGAAAGATTGGCCACCAGAGTTTCCCGGGCCATCGTATCAATTTCACTCCATCCTTGCGGACTAATGGGAGCGAGTTCTCGTCGTAATAAATCCATGATTGTTCTCCTGTCGCTATGGGGAGCGTTCTTTGTGGGGTAAGAACGGACCGAATGGATGATTATTTCTTCAAGCTGCCGATACCCAGCCCCTGGCCACTGGCCGGAGCCTGCGGTGCCGCTTCTGATGCAACCGCACCATTGAGGAACTCTTCTTCCACCTCTTGGGCGCCTTCCTGATAAAAGCGCTCTTCATCAGGGTCCAATTCTTTGAGCAGACGGAGAAATTCTCCGGCATGCACCTTTTCTTCATCGGCAATATCGATGAGAACTTGTTGCGCCAACACGTTGTCAGTCGATTCAGCCAATTGCTGATAGAGTTGAATCGCCTCGTATTCAGCGGCAACCATAAATCGGATGGCACGCACCAGTTCAGCATGGGTCAGCATGCGATCCTGTTTCAATACACTGAAAGGATTTCCAAATTCCGGCATCAGCTTCCTCCTTGGGGGCATGTGGTTAACGGAGTTATGGGGTTATGGCGTAATCTGTCAGACAGCAGCACCAAGTATAACGGACAAAGAACGAAGGTAAATCGCGATTACAATTATAAAACAACCCGATTGAGTAAACGTGACCCAAATCACATTACCGACATTGGATTTAACGATCCTGCCATTGCGGCGAACGCTTTTCGAAAAAGGCGTCCATCCCTTCCTGTTTGTCATTGGTGGCAAAACACATGCCGAACAATTCGGCTTCATACTGAATCGCCTTATCCATATCCATTTGCATCCCCTGATGAACAGCCTGCTTGATCATGCGGATCGCCGCTTGCGGCTTGGACGCAATGGTCTGAGCCAGGGCATGGGCGGCATCAAGAAGTTCATCGGCGGGATAAACCTGATCGACCAAACCAAAGTCCATGGCTTGCTGGGCCGTGATCCGTTCTCCGGTAAACATCAGTTTCTTGGCACGACTGACCCCAATCAGACGCGGCAGACGCTGGGTCCCTCCCCAGCCGGGGAAAATTCCCAGGTTGATTTCCGGTTGCCCCAATTGGGCTTTTTCCGCTGCCAGACGCAGATCACAGGCCATAGCCAGCTCACAACCGCCCCCTAGGGCATAGCCGTTAACGGCGGCGATCACCACACGTGAGGACGTTTCTATGGTGTGAAACAGTTCGGCGACGGTCAACGCCACCTTGCGCGCCTCAGCTGGGCCCAAGGTGCGCATCAGGGCTACATCACCCCCGGCACAAAACGCCTTCTGTCCCTGCCCGGTAATCACAACCACTTTGGCATCCTGAGATGTTTCAAAGGATTTAATGGTCTGGGTCAGCTCCACGGCGGTCGCCGGGTTGAGAGCATTCATGGCATCGGGTCGGTTAATCGTGACATGGGCCACCTGGTCACGGCATTCAATCACAAGATTGGCAGGTGTGTTCAACAGTCTGTATCCTTACTGCGGGAGGCCGTCCCGTCATCGGTCCGTGACAAGTGATCGTGCTGCACGGCATTGCGTAAAAATGTTAGGTCTTATCCTGTCATCAACCATCGCACAATGTAACGGCTTTACAACTGGGAGCGAACCCATTGAATGATCTGCGTGCTGCTCATCGCTCCACTGTGTCGATTAATCTCTTTGCCCTGTTTAAACAGCACTAGGGTTGGAATGGAGCGGATCTGATAGCGGGCCGCCAGGGATTGCTCAATCTCGGTATTCACCTTTGCCAGTCGCACTACCGGTTCCAGCTCGGCGGCGGTCACAGCGAACTGAGGAGCCATGGCTTTACACGGTCCACACCAGGGAGCCCAGAAATCCACAAGCAGCGGGAGATCCTCTTTTTCCATATAGCGCTGGAAGTTTTGCGCGCCGAGATTAAACGGTTTTCCACGAAACAAAGGCTCATGGCACCGTCCACACTTCGGGTTTTGCACAGCTTTTTCGGTGGGGATGCGGTTGATTCCGCCACAAGAGACACAAACCAGATGTAGAGTATCTGTCATGAAAACACTCCTCTAAGAGAGTTCTATAAAGAAACGCTCACGTTACAGAAATAACCACGTCTCTTTCAAAAATCAATATGCGTCATGAATTGTATTTTTTTTGACAGTAAATACAGCTGCGACGTATAGTAAATTACTTTAATTTGTTTTCCGCGCCCTCAAATCATAAAATCCGAATAAGGTTATTTGATTTTTCCATGACCACAGCAAAAAAACCTTTTTCTTCCAGGCTCCCTTCCGATCAGGAGCTGCAAAAAAGAATCGAAGTCGTCACGAACATTCGCTGGCTGCTTCTCATTTTTGTCGTGGTCTGCAGCGTTTTTATGGTTGCCACCATCCCCTTTGGCGCCAACCTGAGTCCCCTCCACATCTCATCACTCTGCCTGGGTTTAATTCTTTTTACGCTTTACAATGCCGGACTCCATTACGCCAGCCAGAAGTATTATCATACCCACTGGTTTAACTGCGTCCAGCTGGTCAGTGACTCTGCGGTTCTTACCTTGCTGATTTATCTTTCCGGCGTTGAGCGCAGCTGGCTGTGGCCGCTCTATATTATCATCACGATTGAAGCCACCTTTATTCTGCGCCGCAACCGCAATGTCTTTCTCCTTGGTCTGTTGTGCCTGGGCCTGTTTGGCGCAACCTTGCTGGCCAGCTACTACGGCATGCCGCCTCAACTCAATCTTCACCTGCTCGAAGACAGCAAGAACCATCAGATGATTGACCTGATCCTGTTATGGCTATGGGTGGGATTTCTCGGTGGAGCGGCCATGCTTGTCGGCACGTTCTTTAATTCTGCCCTGTCCGACGAATCACAGGAAACCTTATCTCGGGAGCACCAGCTGCAACGTTTTATGGAGAGTGCTCAGGATATGATTTTTGCCTTTGATGCGGGCAACAATATCCATTATCTCAATGAAGCGGCCCGTCAACGACTTGGCCTTGACTTTGCGAGTCAGACTCTGCATGTGGGTCAAATTCTTGATGATGCGGAACTTCCGCGCTGGAACAGCAAAACCTGCCTGCTGACCGTCGGAACGCCATTTGAACCGACTGTTTTCCGGCTGAAAACCCGTGACGGGAGTGACCTCCCGGTAGACTGCCGCATTAGTACTGCAGCAGATGGTGGGACACCACTACACTGGGTTATCTGCCGAGATCTCTCGACAGAGATTGAAAATGAAAAACGCCTTTACAACTTGTCAAACTTCGACCAGCTGACCGGCTTGACCAATCGTCAGGAATTTTCAGAGCGAGCTTCCGACGCCATGCGATTGACCAAACGACTGAACCAGCAAATGGCTCTGGCGTTGATTTCCATCGACCATCTCAAGGTCATTAACGAGACGCTATCCAGCGAAGTTGGCGATGATCTGCTGCGCGAATTCAGTGTTCGCTTGAACCAGGGCGTACGTGAAACCGACCTGGTCGGCCGCCTGGCCGGCAACCAATTCGCCGTTGCCTTGACCAACCTTGACTCGATCCAGATTGTTGAACAGGTCATGAGTAAACTGCGCAAACGGCTCTGTCAGCCGGCCATCATCGGCGACCAAGAACTGTTTGTCACCTCCAGCGTCGGCTTGAGTCTTTATCCCGGCGATGCCTTGAGTGTCGAAGACCTGATCAAAAAGGCCAATAGCGCGCGCTATTTTGTCCGCGCCCACGGCGGCAACAAACTTCAGTTTTACACACCGGAAATGGATGAAGATATCAAGAACCGCCTGGTCATGATCAATGGTTTGCATAATGCGTTGATCCGTGACGAGCTGCAGCTCTCCTATCAGCCTAAGGTCAACCTGAGCAGTGGCGAATTTCACTCGGTCGAGGTTCTGTTACGCTGGAGCCATCCGACGATGGGCCAGGTGTCACCCAGTGACTTTATCCCCATGGCCGAAGAATCCGGCATGATCGGCGAGTTGACCAACTGGGTCTTACGTCAGGCCTGCCTGCAGGTTCTTAACTGGCAGGATCAAGGGCTGCCGCCGATCCGAGTGGCAGTGAATGTCTCAGGTCACCAGCTGCAAAGTCATGACATGATCCCGCAACTGACGGCGATTCTGGATGAGACGGGTCTGGATCCTCAATGGCTGGAGATCGAGATTACCGAGTCCGTGCTGATGCAGAATCCTTCGGTCGCCATTGCCACCTTGAAAAAGATCCGCAACCTCGGGATTCACCTTGCTATCGACGACTTCGGCACCGGCTATTCTTCACTGGCCTACCTGAAACGGTTCCCGGTTCACTCTCTCAAGATCGATCGCTCGTTTATCAAAGATGTTGAACAGAGTGAGCGCTATGCGACCATTGCCGCATCGATCATTGAAATGGGCAAATCACTGCAATTAAATGTAATCGCTGAGGGGGTGGAAACATTGGGTCAAATGGCCTTCCTCAAAGAGCAGCAATGCGATGAAATTCAAGGATTTCTTTACAGCATGCCGGTCAATGCCGACGAAATCGTCCGTCTGAAGACCAATCTTCAGGATCAGACCTGTCCGCTGGCTGCGGTCGCGGCCTCCTGATTTAGCCTCCCCGACTTCCGCAAAGGCATTCGACAAAATCACCTCAACATGGCATCCTCAACAGAACTTCCCCCTCATTCCGGATGCCAATCGCGCCATGAACGACAGTTTAAAATCGCACCTGATGGTACTGCTTGCCACCTTTTTGATTGCCGGATCGTTTCTTGCCTCAGCACGGTTAGCTGGCGTCATCAACCCGTTTTCTTTAACCCTGATGCGCTTTGTTGCCTCTTTTGTCTTGCTATTACCGGTGGTTTTGTCACGTCGTCATTGGCGACGCAGTATCTTGCCGATCCTGCCGCGAGCAACGGTCATCAGTTTCTTCTACGCCATGTTTTTTGCGTGTCTGTTTGAGGCGCTAAAAACCACCAGCTCGCTTAATACCGGTACGCTTTACACTCTAGTCCCCTTTATGACGGCCGTGCTTTGCCTGATTTTTATGCGACAACCCATTGGCCGAACGACCTTGCTGATTTATGTTCTCGGGGCAGCGTCCGCCTGCTGGGTTATTTTTGAGGGCCGGATGGATCGCCTGCTGGCCTTCAGTCTCAATCAGGGCGATTGGCTGTTTTTAGGTGGCTGTCTGTTGATCTGCGGTTATTCACTGAGCATGAAACTGCTGTATCGTCCTTCAGATCCGATGCCAACACTCGTTTTCTGTATTTTGTTGACCGGTGCGGGATGGATGGCAATGGCCCTGCTCACCTTGGGTTACCCCTTGGAGTGGTCGGCCATTCATCGCCCTCATTGGGCGGCGATGGCCTATCTTGTTGTCGGCTCGACGTTGATGACGGTTTATCTTTATCAGCGCAGCACCGTCGTTCTCGGGCCACGTCGGGTAATGGCCTATATCTACCTCAGTCCTGCGGCGATAGCGGTCTTGCTCTGGTGGTTCGACAATACGACGATCCCGTTGATTGTCCTTCCCGGTATCATCGTCTGTGGCTTGGCAACCCTGCTGTTACAGCGCGAACCGCATTCCCATAACGCGTTGTAAGCAGATAAAATACGCACGCCCACGCAGTGAACCCAAAGGTTCAACGGCGTGGGCACACATCGTCTTATCCGTTTTACGCTGTTGCTATCGGGCCAGTTTTTTGGCAATTTCCGCCACATGTTTGCCCTGGAAGCGGGCAATGGTCAGTTCATTTTCCGAAGGCTGTCGTGACCCGTCAGAACCGGCCAGAGTTGTCGCTCCGTACGGTGTGCCACCGGTAATTTCATCCATATTGACCAGGCCCGGCTCGGAATAAGGCACGCCAACAACGAGCATCCCATGATGAAACAACGTGGTATGGAAGCTGGTGATGGTTGTCTCTTGGCCACCATGCTGGGTGCCGGTGGAGGCAAACACGCTGCCGACTTTTCCAATCAAGGCGCCTTTTGCCCAAAGTCCTCCGGTTTGATCAAGGAAATTGCGCATTTGTGCCGCCATATTGCCGAAGCGGGTTGGCGTTCCAAAAATAATGGCATCCGCGTCTTCCAAAATATCCGGTGTCGCGACGGGAATGTCGGCAACGGCTTTTTGTGTCTCGGCGCCACCAATTCGCTCGACCGTAGCGTCATCCATCAATTCCGCGACCCGATAGAGCGTCACTTCCGTATCAACAACACCTGAGGCACCTTCGGCAACGGCTTTGGCCATTTGATACACATGCCCATACGTGCTGTAAAAAATAATTTTTATCTTGGTTGCCATGATCGTTACTCCTTTTATTGAAGAAA